>NZ_QYBB01000100.1 GCF_004137685.1 Lichenibacterium minor
ACGGCGGGCTCCGCCATATGCGGAGCTCCGCCCGCCGCCCCCGACTCCAAATCTCCACCAGCTCCGTGGACGCTACCCATGCGCCCGGAGGCGCGTCGTTCATATGCGGGATCCGTGCCGGCAGCGGCACCGGGGATGGCGCATGGCAGCGTCCCGGCTCGGCGAGCGCCTGGGGGAAGGTCAGTACGGACGCGACCTCCCCCCACCGGTGATCGCGAGAGGCTCGCGATCGACCAGGGCACCATGGGACTGGATGGTTGACGGCGAGTTTCCGGTTCTAGCCGCGGAGCTGCCCGACCAGGCGCCCCACCCACGACTGGCGACGATCCCTCACCTCGACCAGCAACCGGTCGCGCTCGGCCTGCACGCCCTCCAACAGGGCCCGCCCGAGGTCGATGCGGGCCGTCATCTCGGTGCGGACCTCGGCGGTCCGGGTTCGCTCCACCTCGACCAAGGCCACTAGCACGTCGGCACGGCCGGCCTGGGCCCGCAGCGTGTCGGCCTCGAAACGAGCCGCCCGCAGTTCGTTGCGGGTGTCGGCGAGGTCGTCGGTCAGCTCCTCGACGCGGCGCTCCAGGTAGCCGATCAGGGCACGGGCGTCGCTCCGACCATCATCGGTGACGTCACCGGCGGCGACGGGGGTGTCGTCATCGGCGCCATCTCTGATGCTGCCGCTCGCGACGGCCTGGGCGGCCTCCTCCAGGCGCTCTTCCGGCACGGCCACCAGGGCCCGACCATCATTGCCCGGGCGGCGCGGCCACTTGTGGCGCATGGCGAGCCGCTTCGCGCTCTCGGACGTGATGCCGAGAGCCAGGCCCATGTCCTCGTAGGTCAGCCAACGCGTCTCGCTACCCATGTCGTCTCCGGGGTCATCACCGGTGACGACAGGGATGGCGTCCCCGGTGATGACGCCGGCGGCAAGGGTGATAGGGGGAGCTTGCCGCACACTGGCGGGGCAGCTCCGTCATATCAGACCGCCAACAGGCGCCTCATCGCTTCGTATAGCGTCCGGACAGGTGCTCGGCGCGCAGCGGCCAGCCCTTCGCTCCGGTCGCGGTGCCGTGGGCGACACTGCCCCGCATAGTGCCGGATCGAGGAGATCGTCCTTGCTCGTCGAGAAGGACCGGAGGAAACCCCGCATCGCCTACGAGCCTCATAGGCCCAAGAAACGAGCCTCGTCCTTGAGCTGGGGTCGCAAGCGGCCGAAAACGCTGTCAGCGAAGCTCTCAGCGACGCGGAGGGGCCTTCTCGATCGGCTCGACCATTTTTCGCCCCCTCCAACCTTCCGTCGTTCAGACTCGAGGTCGCGGTTTTGGAGACGCTTTCCTGAGGAGAAGAATCTGTAATCCGAAGGGTGCTCGGGGATCTGAACCCACCCCCTCTACGCTCGATGGCCTCCATCCCCACCGTGGCCTCTACCATCGCCGGCATGGTCGACTGAACTCCCATGATGGTGCACGCCATCATCGTCCGACCCCACATCCAAGCCGTCGAGACACGACAGGCATTGCCGTCGGCGCATCCCCGTCGGTCGTGCCTTGCCCACCACCAGCCGGATAGCGCCTTAGAAGACCGCCAGTGTCCCCGGGACCACGGCGATGGCTGTGAGGCTGTTCCGCTCGACCATGCCTGGGCTTCCCCTGTTCTGCCTGCCGCGGGTGGTCGGCCCCTGCCCGCTTCCGGTCGCGCATCCGTAGCCAAGCGCGCCACTCGGCTGACACGATGCGGACCGTATTGGGGGCGCTCCGCCACGCCGAGAGCCGCCATTCCTCGGACGTGAGGATGCCGAGCGCCGCGGCCTGTCGGACGGCGTTCTGCACCGTCGTGCGGGAGACACCCGCCAGCGATGCGACGTGGCCGACGGTGAGGCGACACAGGCCCCGGCGCGCCACCTCGGCGGCGATCGTCGACAGAACGGCGGCCTCAGCCATGGTAAAGCGCGCGGCGAGCTGCGGCGGCAGCCAGCCCGACGACGTCCAGCGCCGGCGCCGCTCCATCTCGGCCGGAGACCGCGGCCTCGATCCTACACGCCGGCGCGGCTCGGCCGGCTTCGGCGGCACGATCTTCCGTGCCGCGATCTCTTCGGCGAGCCGCTGCGCGTCCTCCTCGGAAACCGCCCCGCAGGCGAAGCCCTTCCATACGGCTACCGACAGCTCGGCAAGCCGCTCCCGTGGCGTGCCCGATAGGGCTCGCCTGATGTCGTCCGCAAACATATTCCCTGCCCCATGCTGGGGCCGTCCTGGAGGCGTGCGTCCCCGATCGTGGAAACATCAGTTTCCACGTTGACTCCCACCGGGAGGTCATGCGAGCTTCGGAGCTGTTCGGTGCTTCCAAAGCCCTATTTCGGTTCCAAGAGCCTCACCCTTGCCGGGGTGGGGCTCTTTCCGTTTCAGCGTCCTATCCGGCCATTCTGTCTCCATCTCGCAGGCGCGACTCGCGTCGTGCCTGACAGGTCATCACGCCTAGGAGAGGTCTCGATGTCAAACTGACACCTATCTTGAGAGTAGGCATACACGCCGGCATGCCGACATGCCTGCGTGTCCTCTCGTGGTTATGGCTTGTCACCGACATCAGGCTCGCGTAATTGCTCGCTGTCACGTCTACTCGTGGGCTTGTGGGCACGCGGACGTGACGGGATACAGACATGAAGACCATCGCGGTCCTTAGCCAAAAAGGCGGCTCTGGGAAGTCAACGATCAGTGTGCACCTCGCGGTCGCGGCTCAGCAGCACGGCTTCCGCGTGGCCGTGGTCGACCTCGATCCGCAGGCCACGGCAAGGAAGTGGGGCGACAAGCGCGAGGCTGACGAGCCGGAGGTAATCGGCGACCACGCCGAACGCCTGCCCCAACTCGTCGACGCGGCACGAGCCAACGGTGCAGACCTACTCGTGATTGACACGGCGCCGAATGCTGACCGGGCCTCCCTTACAGCCGCGCGCGCCGCAGACCTGGTGCTGATCCCTTGTCGACCGTCGTCCTTTGATCTCGACGCAATCGAGGCTACCTGCGACCTCGCAGACATCGCGAAGAAGCCGGCCTGGGTAGTGCTAAATGCCGCCCCGATCCGGAGCGCTATTGTGGACGAGGCTCGGAGAGGGCTGGAAGCGCAGGGCCGGAAGGTGGCGCCGCAGGTGGTCCATGTGCGCGTTGCGTTCTCCCATGGCGTCATCGACGGCCGTACAGCCCAAGAACTAGAGCCCGACGGCAAGGCGGCCGAGGAAATCGAAGCCCTGTTCTCGTGGGCGCGCACCCAAGTGGGCCTGCCTGCGGAACCACATGTCCACAAGCACACAGGAGAGAAGTAGGGATGGCGTCCAAGCGGCCCAGCCTATTCGGGAATGCTGCGTCGAAGGCTACGGCCGAGGTGGAGGCATTGTCCGAGGATCAAGGTGAGTCGACCATGGAAATGGAGGCAGCCCCGGCCCGCGTACCGGCACCTCATGCCTTGACCGAGCCAGCACGGGCGAACCGGTACCCGAAGGCCAAGACACGAGAGGGCAAGCGGGTGGCGACGGTGTACCTTGAGCACGAGGCCCTGCGACAGCTGCAGAAGGTCGGGTTCGACGAGGAGACCACGATCCAGGCTTTGCTGGTCGAAGGCATCAATGCAGTGTTCGAACGGCGCGGCCTGTCCCGGATCGCTTGAAGGCACATTCATGCAAGGGCACGCCAACATGTCCGCACGACAGCATGACCACACCGCTCCGGGAAGGTGCCGTATGCTGCCGCTGCGAACTACGCGACGGAGATTGTGACCTTCGGCGTAGGAATCGCGGTGCACCGGCAATCGCTTCACCGATCTACACACGCCAGCGACGTGCTCTTCGCGTACGGGGCCGGGCTCGGTGTGCTCGGAGGAGGGTGGTGGGCTCGCCACTTCATCTCCGTGGCGGTTACGGCTCATTCGTCAGGGCAGCGCTTCCGGCGCATGTCGGCATGCAGTTGCAATGAGGGAAGAATATCGAGGCTCGAGAGAGAGAGCGGGCCAAGGCCCTTTCGGAATCCGCGCACGACGTCATGGCCGAGCACGTGGTTGCGGTCGCAGTCGTGGTTCCGGGCACGTTGCTGAACGGTTGGAGAACGTTCCTGCCCAAAGCTGGCAATTGCGGATGTGGGCTTAAGGGCACGCTTGCATGTGGGCAGGTTGTCACGTGGTCAGGTGGGCGTTTCGTCTCACTAGAAGCTTTCAATGCACGATGAACCACTCCGAACAGCTCATGTTCGAATGGCTGCAGTACCGCAGCTAATTTGTCAGCAGGCCCGCTCAAGTCGGCCCCAGGCCGAGTGATAGCTTCAAGAGCAAGTTCGACGTTGTCGGAATGCATCTCGATCGGCAGCACCTCATCAACGCGGAATGGTCGGTCACCACTCTGTCGACTGTGAAGCTGTAGGAGGGTGTCTCCCTGCAATGCGAGCATGGGCGGCAGTTGACCGAGAAAGTGTTCGACGGTCTCACACTGCCGGCCATCATGAAGCAAGAGGCCGTATTCCAATTCCCGAGCACCTCTGTTTAGACGATCGGGAAAGCACGGATCATTTCGGTTTGCGACTTGGCCACGAGACCTACGCCGGCTTGTCACATACGACGCCGATGATCTGCGCCGTTCCGGTGGCTCTGGCCCTCCTGCAAACGCTCCAGCTCGCAGTCAACGCCAACAGGATGTCACCGCGACATGCCCGGCTTATCGCTGAATCAGCGGCCCGCAATTTATAGCTCTGGATAGCTCTCCTTCCTGATATCTGCCTACAGATCCACAGGACTGCATGCCCACAGGCCGGCATGTATGTGTCGTTCAGCTAGGTATCGCTCGTCTCAGATCGATGGATCTTCGACACTCAACCGCTAACTGCTTGCGGGGCGGGAGGCGGGCCCGATATGACATTCCAGTCGATGGTCGTTGACTAGGATGTAAACCCGTGCCGTCAGGCGTGTTCGTCACCTACTGCCGTGTTTCCACAGCCCGACAGGGCAGGAGTGGGCTCGGGCTCGAGGCCCAGCGAGCCGCCGTGAAGGCTTATCTCCGGGAAGGGGAGTGGCGCATCGCTGGCGAGTTCGTCGAAGTGGAGAGTGGGAAGAATGCGGACCGCCCGGAATTGGCCAAAGCTCTGACGATGGCTCGCCTGCATCGGGCTGCCCTGGTCGTAGCAAAGGTTGATCGGCTGACGCGCTCTCTGGCGTTCCTGTCCCGACTGCTCGAAGCGGGAGTGGATGTCCGGTTCTGCGATCTGCCTCAGATCGAAGGCCCTACAGGACGTTTCATGCTGCAGCAGATGGCAGCTGTCGCCGAGCTTGAAGCTGGCCTGATCGGCGATCGAACCCGAAAGGCACTTGCCGCCAAGGCAGCTTGGTACGCCACCTTGGACGAACAAGCACGACAGGCTCTCCGAAGCGCCGGCAAGGCGACCCAATTGGGTGGCGATCGTGGTGCTCGCCTCACGGCCGAGCAGCGAGCACGGGGACGTGCTGTGAGAACATCTCAGGCGTTAGAACGAGCGTTAGATCTCGCTCCCGTCATTGCCGACCTACGTGCGAGTGGAGCGTATACCCTCGCCGCTCTGGCCGAAGGTCTCAACAAGGATGGCATTACCGCAAGTCGAGGAGGCGCTTGGTCGGCAACGCAGGTCAAGCGGGTGCTTTTGAAGAGTTCTGTCCTTCCATCTAGTTGATCAGGATAGGAGAACGCGCGAAAGCCCCGAGGTTTGGGCCTCGGGGCTTTCGGGATGGTGATGGTTGGTTGCGGGGGCAGGATTTGAACC
>NZ_QYBB01000101.1:2500-5583 GCF_004137685.1 Lichenibacterium minor
GTCAGGCTTTCGCCCTCCTACTGTTTGTAGGTATCCGGTTTCAGGAACTGTTTCACTCCCCTCGTCGGGGTGCTTTTCACCTTTCCCTCACGGTACTTGTTCGCTATCGGTCGCTGAGGAGTACTTAGGCTTGGAGGATGGTCCCCCCATGTTCAGACAGGATGTCTCGTGTCCCGCCCTACTCGAGGACCGGCAAAAGGATGTCGCGTACGGGGCTGTCACCCATCGTGCCAGGCTTTCCAGCCTGTTCCGCTATCCATATCGCCGGCCACTGGCCTGATCCGCGTTCGCTCGCCACTACTGACGGAGTCTCGTTGATGTCCTTTCCTCGGGGTACTGAGATGTTTCAGTTCCCCCGGTTCGCCTTTGGAACCTATGGATTCAGTTCCAAATACCTCCATTGACCCGCGTCATCCCCTGCGCTCCGGAAACCGGAACACACGGGATGGCGAAGGTCGAAGGTGGGTTTCCCCATTCGGAGATCCAGGGATCAAAGCCTGTTCGCGGCTCCCCCCGGCTTATCGCAGCGTACCACGTCCTTCATCGCCTCTCAGCGCCAAGGCATCCACCAGATACCCTTATGACACTTGATCACTCTCATCATCGATGCCCGACCCGGAAACCCGAGGGTCCCGTCCGATCGAAGCGCATCGACGCTCGGCGCCGCATCGCATGCGGCGCCAGGTCCACCCGGAGGGCGGACCCAAAGACCTTTGCTTCCGAACGTGTCCGAGGCGGGGGGCGGTCAAGGCTCCCCGTCACCTGAGCCCTGCCTTGCGCGGCCCGTCTCACGACGGAAAGGCGGCAGGACTGCTGTGGCCCGTCGGGTGGGGCCGCTTCGGCATGCTGCGCATGCCTCGCGGCCGGACCCTCGGGTCGGACACATTCACTCTTCACGATGTCGAACAACACGCCCTGGCGTGACGCCGGGCGATGCGCCAGCCGGCAAGGCCGGTGGCGAATTCTCTATGGATGCGGACGGCCGGGTGGGCTCGGTCGACGAGGCCGGTCGATGGATCGCTCCACCGTTTGCTCGCCCATCGCCGAAGCGATGGTGGAGCAAGACGGGATCGAACCGACGACCTCATGCTTGCAAAGCACGCGCTCTACCGACTGAGCTATTGCCCCAGGATGGGTGACAGCTCGAAGCCGGCCGGCGTGCCTGACTGGTGGGCCTGGGAAGACTCGAACTTCCGACCTCACGCTTATCAAGCGCGCGCTCTAACCAACTGAGCTACAAGCCCGGGCGACCCGGTCCGGATGGATCGGGCGGCCTGTCCGCTGGAAGAAAGAGAAACGAAGACGGCGGCGTCCCGCCAAATGGGACCGTGATGTCGGTCCCGTGATCTAAGCGACATGGGGAAGCGTGGGACGACCCGAGGGTCGTCCGGCTGATCCCGACGTCATCCTTAGAAAGGAGGTGATCCAGCCGCAGGTTCCCCTACGGCTACCTTGTTACGACTTCACCCCAGTCGCTGACCCTACCGTGGTCGCCTGCCCCCTTGCGGTCAGCGAAGCGCCTTCGGGTAGAACCAACTCCCATGGTGTGACGGGCGGTGTGTACAAGGCCCGGGAACGTATTCACCGTGGCGTGCTGATCCACGATTACTAGCGATTCCAACTTCATGCACTCGAGTTGCAGAGTGCAATCCGAACTGAGACGGCTTTTCGAGATTGGCGCACCCTCGCGGGTTGGCTTCCCTCTGTCACCGCCATTGTAGCACGTGTGTAGCCCAGCCCGTAAGGGCCATGAGGACTTGACGTCATCCACACCTTCCTCGCGGCTTATCACCGGCAGTCTCCCCAGAGTGCCCAACTGAATGATGGCAACTGAGGACGTGGGTTGCGCTCGTTGCGGGACTTAACCCAACATCTCACGACACGAGCTGACGACAGCCATGCAGCACCTGTGCGCGGGTCACCGAAGTGAAGGACGAAATCTCTCTCGCCCGTCCCGCCATGTCAAAGGCTGGTAAGGTTCTGCGCGTTGCTTCGAATTAAACCACATGCTCCACCGCTTGTGCGGGCCCCCGTCAATTCCTTTGAGTTTTAATCTTGCGACCGTACTCCCCAGGCGGAATGCTCAAAGCGTTAGCTGCGCCACTCAGTGATAAATCACCCAACGGCTGGCATTCATCGTTTACGGCGTGGACTACCAGGGTATCTAATCCTGTTTGCTCCCCACGCTGTCGTGCCTCAGCGTCAGTTCCGGACCAGTGAGCCGCCTTCGCCACCGGTGTTCTTGCGAATATCTACGAATTTCACCTCTACACTCGCAGTTCCACTCACCTCTTCCGGACTCAAGATCCCCAGTATCAAAGGCAGTTCCGAGGTTGAGCCTCGGGATTTCACCCCTGACTTAAGAATCCGCCTACGCACCCTTTACGCCCAGTGATTCCGAACAACGCTAGCCCCCTTCGTATTACCGCGGCTGCTGGCACGAAGTTAGCCGGGGCTTCTTCTCACGCTACCGTCATTATCGTCGCGTGCGAAAGAGCTTTACAACCCTAAGGCCGTCATCACTCACGCGGCATGGCTGGATCAGGCTTGCGCCCATTGTCCAATATTCCCCACTGCTGCCTCCCGTAGGAGTTTGGGCCGTGTCTCAGTCCCAATGTGGCTGGCCATCCTCTCAGACCAGCTATCGATCGTCGCCATGGTGGGCCGTTACCCCGCCATCTAGCTAATCGAACGCGGGCCAATCCTTCGGCGATGAATCTTTCGCCCTCAAGCCGTATCCGGTATTAGCGTTCGTTTCCAAACGTTGTTCCGAACCGAAGGGTATGTTCCCACGTGTTACTCACCCGTCTGCCACTCCCGATTGCTCGGGCGTTCGACTTGCATGTGTTAAGCCTGCCGCCAGCGTTCGTTCTGAGCCAGGATCAAACTCTCAAGTTGTAGCTTGAAAACCTTGAACCCGACTGATCACAGTTACAGTCCAACCCAGCGACAGTGTCACAAGGCCGGACGTCTCGACGAGTCCCAAACACATCCGTCCCGATCCCAAAGGACCAGAACGCGATGAATTTGGAAACGTGACCGTCGGAGCAGTTCTCTCGCAGCGCCGAAGCGCCGTGCCCGGC
>NZ_QYBB01000102.1 GCF_004137685.1 Lichenibacterium minor
CACCGGATCTGCTCCGCTCGCGCCGGCGAAGCGACCGCCATCAGGGCGACGGCGGTGAGGGCGAAGCGCATGGGCGATGTCCGGGGGGCTGAGTGTTGTACGGGTCTCGACGCTATCGCGCCGGCCGCGACCGGGCAATCAGACCGACGGCGAAGGCGATGAGGGCGAGGGTCGAGTGCACCAGTCCGCGTCCGCCGCGGCTCACTTCTTCGTCTGTAGGATGGCGCACTCGACCAGCACCCGGCCGAGGTCCAGCTGCTCCTGCTTCAGCTCCGAAGGACCGTTCGTCTTCGTCAGATTCCTCAGGATCTTCGCAGACCCCTCATCCACCTCTTTGTTCACCTGATCCACCGATATCCCGAGGACTGCGCCTGACGCCTGGGCCCGGGCCCGTGTGAGCTCCACCAGCTCGCTATCCTGGCCCTCCTCTTTGGCGGACGATGCCTTTCTCGCGCTTGAAACTGCGGCGGCCGCGACCGAAGCGCATTTGACGTCGACGACGTGGGTCACGTCCGCATTTTGGGCTCCCTGCGGTGCCGACGTCCCGCTGGATCCCGCCTGGGCCGGCTCGGGTCGCAGGCCGGGCTGGTCGGCAGACGACGGGGATATTGCGAAGCATGAGCCGCAGCACAGCAGGGCAGCAAGGCCGATCGTTCTGACCACGTGGATTTCTCCGGTCTCGTAACGGGCGCATTCCGGCAGTCGGATGCGTGGCGCCCCTGGCATCCAGAATGGGTTGTCGGAAAGCTTGTTCCGACGTCCGGCGGGACGCGGGTTTGAGCCTGCGGACCGTGTCCCCTCGACTGGATGCCAAAGCCCTTCTCGGCGCCCTCCCGAGCGGTCCCTCGAACTCCTCCAGCGCGTCGGCCTCGGCTTTCACGGCCTGCACCGAGCCGACCGCTCCGTACACCACGTCAAGCGTGGAATGTTATGTCCCCGGTGTTGACCGCGAGCTCCGCCTTGGAAACGTTCGTCAGCCGGACCGCATCACCCGACACGGGATCCACGATGTAGGTGCCCACGCCTCGATATTGATGCGTGTTCGCCAGAACGGTGGCGATGTCGTTGCCGAAGTCGGAGCCCTTGAAGCTCAGCGTGTCATGGTCGGCGCCGTTTCCGCGGAATTGCTTGACGATGTCGAGACCGTGGCCGGGATCGAAGACGAAGGTGTTGCTCGGCTGTGCCGAATTCTGGATCGTATCGTACTGGAAGGTCGGCACCGTGACGCCCCCTGCCATGATCGAGATGGCGTTGGATCCGTCGTCGTTATTTACCCGCCTTGTCTGCTCCCGACTCTCCAAGCCATACGTATCCTGCTCTCTGACCGACCCATCCGCCCGCAGATAGAAAGTTTGGGTGCGCGCACCCAAGTTCGTGAACTCTTCATCCGACGCCGCGATAGGTGGGGAGCCCGACCACTGTCCGTCGAGACTAAACTCGATTTGCGCTACCTTCTCGGCTCCGGTATTGTTCTTCTCCGTCGTCCTTATATTGTCATACGAGGTACCGGCGACGGGCAGTTGGAATGAGAAGTTACCATTCGCGTCCACGGACGTCGTGCCGAGGGTGGTCTGACCCGTTTTGCCGAAGCCTTGGAAGATGACGCTCTGGACCCCGGATGGGCTGGATGCGTGCCCGGTGATGGCGAACGTGCCGCCGCTGTAGGCCGGCGCGGGATCGACCGAGATCACGTCGTTGCTCGCTGTCGCCATTGATGCCTCCACCCTGTCCACGCCTGCTGCGTGTTGCAGCTTCAACCTCTGCATAGTGGCGAAGTTCATCCGTTTCCGACCATTGCCGGGGTGAAGTCACCCCGCTCAGATTGGCTGCGCGGCGTCGCCTGTGGGATCCGACCGTCACGGCGGCCCGCGCGGCGCTCGCGACACCCCTGGTCCTCCTTCGGCAAGTCGAAGCGGCCGGCGCCGTCACGCTGGCGCCGATCCTGGGGCAGGCGTTAAGCGAGGCCGAAGGGGATTGTGAGGCGGGTGTTGCCGCTGCGCCGTGACGGTGCGTGCCCGGCGGGCGCGCGGGGACCTGTTCGCCGACCCCTGCGGCTTGCCAGGCCTCGGCTTATGGTCAGGTGCAGCCTGCACGAGACGCCAGTGTTCGGCTCCGTATCGTGGTGAACTGCTGAATGGTCGGATCGAGCCCTACGCCGCCTTGGCGCTTGCACGTCTCCAGGGTCGAGACGATCTGGTTCAACACCCCCGTCAGCTCTGAGAAGGCCTTGCAGTCCTGCTCGGCCCCCGCAGCGCCCGTGGCTCGGCTGCTTGTCTGCATGGCCTGCAGCTTGTCGATGAGCGGATCCATGGCGGGACACCACGTCGGGGGTGCGTTTTGCGCGCTTGCGTAGGCGGGAGCCAGCAAGGGAACAATGAACAGGATAGCAATCAGGGTGCGGCGCATGTTTGGGCTCGATGGAGACGTCATATTCGAGCGTATCATGCGTGGTAGTCATGTCGATCTGTCGGATGCTTGTTCACCACAATGGGCAGCGGCACGACGATCAAGGACGCGGTGAAGCTGGCCGATGCGACGGAGATCCGAGCGCATCCGTACCCATGACTCGCGAGATGTCGTCTTCGGGCGGCTGGCGCTGACCATCCCTTTCCGTCAAGCTCACGTAGCCGTGCGCGGCGGCGAGCCACGGACGACGACCATGATCACCGGTTACATCCTGGCCTTGATGGCCGGCGCGGCGGGCCTGGCCTTCGGGGTCGGTTACATCAGCGGCGCGCGGAACAGGCGGAGGTTGGGCTCGGCCTGGGCCGACGGGCTCGGCCTGGGCCTTGGCCGACGGGCTCGTGATGATCGCCTTCGGCGTCGCCATGTTCATCGTCGCCGTCGGGGTGGCGCCGCGGTAGGCGGCAGCGCTATCCGTGTAGTGAGGATCATCAAGCGATGACCGGGTTCTCGGCCGTCCTGTGGGTGCTGGTGGGGCTGTACTCGACGGTCCTGTTGTGCGGCTTGGTGTTCGCCGTCGTCCAGCGCAGGACCCCTATGATGGGCTGCGTCACACTCATCGGAGCGTTGCCAATCCTGTTCATCATCGCGACGTACTCCATGGCCGCGAGGCACGTGGAGCGGTGCAGCGCAGAGGCCGAGGCTCGACAGGCGGCCGGGCTACCGCCCATCGTCCACCATGGCAAGCCGCGCGGCGGCGCGTGCTGAAGAGCCATTTCTGGCCGCCACGGCCGTCGCCCCTCTCTGTCCTTGCCATGCTGGCCGTGGTAGCGACGACCGCCCTGGCCAAAGCGCGTCCGGGCGCGCCGGACGCCAACAAATGCGACCGTGGGCGCAATCAGGCCGCCCGGTCGCGATAAGGGGTGACAGCCTGAGGACGGAAAACTCATTATCTCGACTACCCGGCCGAAGGACTTTCCATGCGACGCGTTTTGCCTTCCTTGACGTTGGTGGCTCTGGTCGCCATCGGCGGCGCTGCTTCTGCTGAAACGTGTCCGGAGGCGAGCGCTATCGCTTTCAACAAACTCCGGGAGGCGATCTCGCTGGGCGTGGTGCTCAAGCCGAGCGACGCGAGCAATCCGATCATGTGCCCTGCCGCTCACCGTGTGCTCAACGCCTACGTCCAGCATCTTGCACTTTTCAAAAGACAGCAGGTTCTATGTGGATACCCTGACCCGACTGTCATCGCGAACCAGCAGAGCACGGTTGATCGGATCAGGACTGTCGTGATCCCACGGTACTGCCGCTGAGTCGGCAAGCGAGTTCTGCCCCGTGCCGGACGCCTGACAACTGCCCTTCCCGGGCGCTCGCCGAACGCAGAAAATGCCCCGTCCGCCGGTGAGGGCGAGCGGGGCACAATGGCATAATGATATGATGGTGCGCGACCTGCGGACCTACCCCACCAACCGCGCCGGCACGTCGCCGCGCATCGGCGGGCCGCGCAGCAGGGCCAGGATCTCCGGCGCGTAGACCGCCATCAGGCCGACCGCGGCCAGCGCCCCCACGATATGATACCAATGCGGATCTGCTCGCGCGCCGGGATGCGCTCGTCGATCTCGCCCGGGCGGACGATGTGCGCCGCGGCGCCGACGCGACCCATGAACAGGTAGGCCGAGGTCACGAGGCCGTGGCAGGGTGGCGGCGGACCGGGAGCGACGGCGCATGGGCCTGACGAGCGACGACGCGATCATCTGGACGGCGAAGGCCGAGGGCGACAGGACGGCCGTGGCGCGCCACCCCGACGGCCACCGGGTCGCCTTCGCGTTCTCGGGCGACGCACGGAACGAGGTCGAAGTCCGGGACCAGCGATGGGCCGCGGAGGGCGACCACGCCGCGGACCTGCGGGCGGCCGCAGTCGCGGCGCGTATTGTCGCTAGGGCGAAGGGCTGGCTCTACTGAACGACGCTTGCGCCGTGACAGTCTAATCCGCCCTCACGCTCACGACCGCCGAATCGTGCACCGGCTCGGGCGCGGACGGCGCGACCTCAGTGCCCGGCCTGCTTGTCGTAGCAGGCGAGGCGGTTCTCATCGAGATGGAGGTCCCGACACACCGGCGTGCTCGGCACGGGCGGGTCGGACGCCTGAACCTTCGCCGAGGCCGAGGCGATCGCCCGGAACTGACCGTTCTCGAACGTGTAGAAGTATCGTCCCTCCGGCCCTTCCTCGTCGCGCTTGCCGGTGAAGACGATCAGCCGGCTGTCCCGCCGGAACTTCATGTAGTCGAAGTCCGGCTCCGAGAAGTAGCTGTCCGCACAGCACATCGAGAAGGGCACGAACGCGACCCTGCCCGTGATCTGGTCCACCACGGCGCCCATCTCGCAGCCCGAGCCGCACCCCCAGGTGACGAAGCTGTAGTGACCGTCGAAGTTCGGGCGCTGCGCCACGCCCTCGCGGAGCCGAGTCCGGTAGGTCTTCGCGTCCGCCGTGTCCAGGATCAGAGGTGCCGCGCGGCCGGTGAAGGCGGGCTCGGCCGGGAAAGCGCCATATTGCGGCGACGCGGCCCAGGTTGGGACGGCGACCATCGAGGCGAGCAGGGCGGCGAGGGCAAGACGCATGGCGCTAGGTCCCCATGGAGAACCCGTCCACACTTGATAGCCGTCCTCTCCAGAGGCGTCCATCTCTATAGAGGGTCTTTCCATCGCTGAGCAACCAATGAGCGTTACGGAGGTGGATGAAAGCTGGAGGTGGGATGTCGAAATCATCCTGCGCCTCTAGAGTTTTCTGAAATACGGCGTTTATGTCCCGATATACGTCTAGGTCCTGTTAGCACTTGATCCACTGCACGGCTGCGGCGAGGGCCAGGACACCGAGGAACGAGGTCGCGGTTTTTTCGTAGCGGGTCGAGA
>NZ_QYBB01000103.1 GCF_004137685.1 Lichenibacterium minor
GGACGCGTCGTCGGCGATGCACAGCTCCCAGTCGGGGTAGATCTGGCTCTGCACGGAAGCGACGGCCTGGCGCAGGAAGCCGACCTGGGGGTTGTAGACGGGCATCACCACGGAGATGAGCGGGCGCCGCCGCATCCGCAGCACCCGCGCCCGGATGGCGCGCCGGTCACCCTCGTCCAGCGTGTCATGCTGCTCCACCCACCGGTCGTAGGCGTCCGCGACGGGGCCGGTCTCGCCTCCGGGCACCTCGGGGAGGAGCGCTAGGAGGTTTTCGCTCGCGGCGAGTTCGGCCCGCAGCATGACGACCGCACTGTCCAACTCGGATGCCCGCGGCTGCGCCGCATGGGCCTGGTCCTCGCCGAAACGCCTCGCTTCCCGGGCGGCCGCGTAACGCTTCTCGGCATCCTGCCATTCGGTCGCGGCATCAGCGCCCCGCCTGACGAACGACGAATAGCCGCGCACCATCCTGCGCCAGCGTCGGACCGCTCCGAGCGACAGGACGCCCTGCAATCCGCCGGGCGAGGCCAGCATGGCCCGCTCGTGCTCCAGGAGGTCTTGCAGCCGGCGCCGCGCTTCGGCCCGGGCGTGGTCGGCGGCATGCTCATTCTCGCGATGCCTCCAGGCGGTCTCGGCCAAGCGTGCGACGTCGGCATGCGCGGTCGCGGCCGCCGTCTCGATGGCGGCAATCTGCCGCTCCACCTCGGCGCGGCGAGCGTGGATGGCGCGGGCGGCCCTCCGGGCTCGGCGGTTCGCCTCGGCCTCGCTGGCACGGAGCGCGCGCGACTCGGCCCGGAGTCCCGCGATGTCGGCCATAGGCCCTTCCGATGACAGGCGACGGAGGTGGCCTTCCTGGACTGCGACCTCGATCGCCGGTGCCCCGGTCGGCGCCGGCCGCGGCGTCCCGGAAGCGCCCTCAAGGGCGGCCAAGCGCCGGCTCAGGTCCGCCAAATGGGACGATGGCGTGGCATCCGGCAGGTCGGCTGCGAGCCGGACGATGTCGGGGCTGCAGTCGGGCGGGAAGCCGCGTCGCCCCGGTCCCCGACGGTCCGGATCGACCCGCTCGGTCAGGAGTCCGAGCGCTTCTCCGTCCGCGACGGCGCGACGGCGTAGACGAAGGCCTCGACCGAGCGCCGCGTAGGCCGCTCTGGTGACGTCCGCCTGTTCGCCGCCCAGCAGGGCCGCCAGTCGATCCGGAACCGCACGGCCGATCGCCACGAGCCCGAGTCCGAGCCCGTGGGGGAAGTGAAACGTCGGATGATCAGACGTCAGTCCATCGAAGAGCAGGCCGGTGCCCGTGCGCCGTCCTTCCGGGCCGGTGCCGTGCAGCAGCACGATGCCGGCGTCGCTGAGCCGGGATCTCCAGGCGTCGAGGATCTGCACCGCTTCGCCGTGGTCGTGAGGTCCGTCGATATGGAGCAGGTCGATCGACCCCGGCGCGAAACTCGGCCGTGCCTCGTGGTACGGGGCCCCGATCAGCGAGGAAAAGGCGGCGTAGGGCGCGTTCCGCGAGACGGCCGCAAGGTGCGCTTCGTCACCGTCCCAGGGGGCCACGGCGCGGGCCGTCGCGGCGAGGCCGAGCCGGTGAATCGCCTGGCAGAAGGCCAGGTACGAGAACCCCGGCCCTGCGCTCAGTTCCACGACGAGGGACGGCGCGATGGCGTCCACCAACCAGAAAGCGAAGGGGGCGTGCTCGATCCACTCCGACGCCGACAGGTCGACCGGGTCCCAGAAGGAAGCTGGCGACACGGAGCTGATCGCGTCATTCGTCGAACCGTTCACCGCATCCCACCTCGAAACTTCCGCACCGCGGCTCGATGGGCCGCGATGACCGCACACGAGCTTCGACCGGCGTCCAGCGTATCGCCGGTGGCCCTGGCCTGTCACGGTCCGGCCTCCAATCCAGCCTGTGCGTGCGATCCCGGCGCCCCTCCGGTCGACGCAAGCGGCCGGAGCCTCGGCCTCGGCGACTGTGTTCACGCGACCGGGTGGCCTCACCCGATCGCGGTCTACCCTGGATGTCCGGGTGCGGGAAGGTCTCAGAACACATCCTGGGCTGGCCCCGAAGATCTGCTTTTCTTGACAGGGAGGAAAGGCAGGATGGCTTGGGCGGGCCGACGCCGTCCTGCCGAGGTATGCCGTGAAGCGGGCGACCGCCGAAATGGCGACCGACGACGAACGCCTTGCCTCGGCATTTCCCGTGGTCCAAACCCCTGGCGAGAATGGGTGGGGATATCGGGATCGATGCGAGACACTGGGTTCAATCTTTCGAACGCCTCGTTCTGGGTGCCCGACCTCTTGTCCGATTCAGCCTGGCTCGCCCACGCGCCTTTCGCCTTCTGGCTGATCGACGCCTTGCGCCCCCGATGCGTCGTCGAACTCGGGACTCATTCCGGTTTCTCCTTTTTCTCCTTCTGTCAGGCGATCGCCCGTCTCGATCTCGGGACGCGAGCCTTCGCGGTCGACACCTGGACGGGGGACGAACACGCTGGCTTTTATGGCGAGGACGTCTTCGAGGAGGTGCAGGAGCGGAACCGGGCCTACCGCGGTTTCGCCACCCTGATACGCAGCACGTTCGACGCCGCCCTGTCGCGCTTCGAGGACGGCAGCATCGACCTCCTCCACATCGACGGACTGCACCTTTACGAGGACGTGGAGCATGACTTCGCCTCCTGGCGACCGAAACTGAAGCCCGACGCGGTCGTCCTGTTCCATGACACCCAGGTGCGGGAGCGCGAGTTCGGCGTTTGGAGGCTTTGGGGAGACCTGAGCGCCCGGTTCCCTTCCTTCGAGTTCCTGCACGGCCACGGCTTGGGTGTGCTGTGCCTGGGTGCGGTCCCGGATGGGCTGAAGAGCTTGATGTCGGCCGACGACGAGGTCCGCGCCGCTACCCGCGCCGCCTACGGCGCGCTCGGGTCGGCCGTCGTGGAACGCCAACGGGCATCGGCGCTCGATGCAGGGCTCGACGCGCTGCTGGCTCGCCCGATGGACCGCTCGCCGCCCGAAGGGGGAACAGGCCGGGGACCGTCTGTCGTCGACCGCTCGGATCACCGGCTCATCCGGCTGGAGGAGATCGTCGCCGCACGCGGGACGGCGCTTGAGCAGGAACGCCTCGACGGCACATCACGGCGAGAAGAGCTGCAACGAGAGCAGGCGCGACCAGGCGAGCTGCGTCACAGCGCCGATCAGGCGCTGCAGGATCTCGATACCGCCGAACGGCGCCGGGATGAGGCCGAACGGGCGAAAGCGGAGGCCGAGCGCCGGCGGGACTTGGCCGAGGCGCGGGAAGCCAGCCACGGCGCGGCGCTGCGCGCCGGTCGGGCGGAGATCGAGCTGTTGCGTCGATCCCTCTCGGCCCGAATGGAGCAGATCCGTCGCGCAGGCGACAGGTCCAACGGCGGAGTCAGCCTGCTCGAACGGGCTCTCCTGGGACGGGACGACCGGAGGCAGCGGGAACAGCGGGCCGTCGCCGACCGCTATGACGAACTGCTGCACTGGGGACGGTCGCGTCGAGAGCGGCAGGACCATTTGGTGGCTCGCCTCGACAATGCGCTGGCGGCGCTGGCGGAAGCGGAAGGCCGCTTAGGCTTCTTCGAGCACAGCCGGCTCGTGCGAGCGGCGGCCAAGGCCGCGCGCCTCGGACGTCGGGGCCCCTCGCCCGGCGATGCCCGCTCCGCGCGTGGCGAGCCGGAGCGCCGCGCGAGCGCGGTGCGCGACACCGGCCTCTTTGACGACGACTTCTATCGAACGGCGAACGCCGACGTCGCGTCCGGCACCGGCGATCCCGCGTCCCATTTCGCCGAAACGGGCTGGTGGGAAGGCCGCTGGCCGAACGCGCGTTTCGATCCCGCCTTCTACCTCGCCACCAACCCCGACGTGGCCGAGGCCGGCGACAACCCGCTCGTCCACTACGCGGAACAGGGTATCCTGGAAGGCCGTAGGCCGAGCGCTCCCGAACGGGTCGCACGATGGGTCCGGCCACCGCACGAGGCCCTCCACGCCGACGACGAAGCCGCCGTCGAGGCCGTCCTCGACACGGGGCTGTTCGATGAGCGGTTCTATCGGGAAGCCCACCCCGACGTCGTCCTTTCAGGGCTCGAACCGGTGCTGCATTTCGCGCTCGACGGTTGGAAGGAGGGGCGCAGGCCGAACGCTCACTTCGATCCGGCTTTCTACCTGGACGCCAACCCCGACGTCGCCGCCTCGGGCGAGAACCCTCTCGTCCATTACGCGACGGTCGGCATCTTCGAAGGGCGTGCCCCGTCCCGCGAGGCCGCAAGCTCGCATGCCTCGTCTGTCACCCCGGAAGAAGCGATGGCCGAAGCGCTCCTCGACACGGGCCTCTTCGATGCCAAATTTTACCGGACTGCCTATCCCGACGTGCCGTCGTCGAGCACCGCCGCCGCTCTGCACTTCGCGATGCACGGCTGGAAGGAGGGGCGCAAGCCGAACGCGGAGTTCGACCCCGCCTTCTATCTCGCGCGCAACCCGGATGTTGCGGCGCTCGGGGTCAATCCGGTGCTGCATTTCGCCGAGCACGGCCTCCTGGAGGGCCGCCCCTTTTCAGCGCTCGCGGCGAGCCCCGGCGTGTTCGACGGGCCGACAGACGCCTACGGTCGGTGGGTGGAGCAGCATGACACGCTGGGCGAGGGTGACCGGCGCGCCATCCGGGCGCGGGTGCTGCGGCTGCGGCGGCGCCCGCTCATCTCCGTGGTGATGCCCGTCTACAACCCCCAGGTCGGCTTTCTGCGCCAGGCCGTCGCTTCCGTGCAGAGTCAGATCTACCCCGACTGGGAGCTGTGCATCGCCGACGACGCGTCA
>NZ_QYBB01000104.1 GCF_004137685.1 Lichenibacterium minor
AAGCCCGCGCAGGCTCATCATCTCGTCGGTCATCGGTGCGTCTCTCGGTTCAGGTTGGTCTTCGCAACCCGACCCTAGCCGGCGACCGCCGATGGCTACCTCCCGCGAAGACGCCCGTCCGCTACAGCGCTGTGGATGGCGCGCAAACGGGCGTCTCCGCTACCCGGCCACCTACACCACATCCTGGGACGCGACCTCGGCCAGCCCGGGAGCACTCCAGGCCGTGCTTGAGCTTCGGGGCTGATCGCGGCAGACTTAGTCCCGCAATGAACCCGTCACCGCTCGCCCAGGCCGACCTGTTCGACGACGCCGACGAGGACCACGGTCCCTCGCTCCGGCGGGCGTGGGCACGCCAAGAACCTCCCCGGCGTCGGCGGCTGCCGCGTGCTGCGGCGCTTGAAGCCCCGCCCCATCGACCCCGTCTATCAGCCCGGACCGGGCGAAAGCATCGCGCTCGTGGTCGACGTCGAGACAACCGGCCTCGACCATCGCCGCGACGAGGTGATCGAACTCGGCATGGTGGCCTTCGTGCACGACGCCGAGGGCCGCATCGGCCCGGTGGTGGGCGTGCTCAGCATGCTGCACGAGCCCACGGTCGAGATCAGCGCGGAGATCACGCGGCTGACCGGCATCATCGCCGAAATGGTGGCGGGTCAGGCGATCGACATGACGGTTGTCCGCGCCCTGCTGGAGCCGGCCGAGCTCGTCATCGCCCATAACGCCAAGTTCGACCGCGCCTTGTGCGAACGTCTCGACAACGGCTTCCGGCACAAGGCCTGGGCCTGCTCGGTCGCGGAGGTGCCCTGGGCGGAGATCGGCTTCGAGGGCGCCAAGCTTGGCTACCTCGTCAACGGCTGCGGCTGGTTCCACCACGGCCACCGTGCCGTCGACGACTGTCACGCGCTTCTCGAAGTCCTGGCCCATGAGACCGGAGGCGGCTCCGGCTTCGTGCACCTGCTGGGCTCGTCGGCCCGCACTCGGGTGCGGGTCTGGGCCGAATACGCGCTCTTCGACATGAAGGACGTGCTGAAGCGCCGGGGGTATCGCTGGTTCGGCCGCGGCGACGGCCTGCCGAAGGCGTGGTGGACCGAGGTGGACGAGGATGACCTCCCTGCCGAACTGCGCTTTCTGGAACGGGAGGTGTACCTGCGCGAGGTGGAACTCCGGCGTGACGTGCTGACCGCCTATGAGCGCTACCGTCCGGCGTGAACCCTTCAGCAGAGACCTTGCTATGCCGCGGTCAACCGCTCTTCCTGAGGCTGCCCAGGCCGATGCTCTTCGCCAGCTCGCTCCGCTTGCGCGCGTAGGAGGGGGCAACCATGGGGTAGTCCGCAGGCAGCCCCCACTTGGTCCGGTACTCCTCCGGGGTGAGGCCGCGCGTCGAAAGGTGGCGCTTGAGGGACTGGTACTGCTTCCCGTCCTCCAAGCTGATGAGGTAGTCGTCCGTGAGGGACTTCCTGATCGAGACGAGCGGGTCCAGCTTCTCAGCCTCCTGCACCGGCGCCGGCATCGATCCCATGTCGGCGAGGCTCTGGTACACGGATGCGATGAGACCCGGTATGTCGGCGGCCTGGACGTGGTTCCTCGTCACGTAGGCGGCGACGACTTCCGCGGTCATCTCGATCAGCGCTGTCGGGTCCAGGTCGGGCATCGGTCCTCTCTTCAGGCAACGCTGTTCCCATGCCGAGGCGCGTCGGGCAAGGCCATCGACGGGGTTTCGGCAGTCCGGGAGGTCGGTCGATGGCACCTTCCCGCTCCTGCCGATCTTGTGCGCACCATCGAGCGTCGATACCGTTTTCGCCTGCCACCTGGAGTCCGCCGACCTGATGCTGAGACCGAGGAAGACGATCGACCCCAAGGCAGCCCGCACCAGACTCGATGAGATCGGGGCTGCTGTCCGACGCGAGGCTGAGAGTGCCGAGGCGGATCCCTTCGACGAGGCGATAGTGGCGGCCGTGCTCGGAGCTGCCGAGGCTATGAAGGCCGAGGCCGCCGCGTTGAGCGAGGTCGAAGACCACCTGGGCAAGCTCGTCCGAAAATCCTGAACAGACGCTCGGCTAGGCGGGCGAGGCTCGAATGTCGGCACAGGCAGCTATGACCACCAGTCTTTTTAAGATGGTCTGTTTGAGAAAGTCTGATTTAAGTGGTGGGGTCATGAGGCCCATAATAGACCGCTGGAGCGGTTCATTATGGGCTTACCCGAAACGAACTAAATGCCGCACATAGCTCGACCCTGGGCCGACATGATCTCAACACGGCACCACATCAATTCGTGAGTACGACCCCAGCCGGCTCGGAGGAGTTATTTTTGCTGCAAACGACTGTATAGGTCATATCATTGTAATCATAATCATCACTCCCACCACCCATGTCGTTCCACCAATAATAAATGGTCTGACCCGGCGCTTTTGAGCAGTTCAAGGTAGAATAAGTCGGTAGTGCCGAAAAGCACGAACCAGACGTAAAGGCAGTCGTGCTAGTCGTCACCTCCAGACTGCAGTCCTTTGTCACGCTCGGGTAGGCGATGGAATTCGGCGGCATCAGATGGGAGTAGAACCAATGCGTGGATCCCTGTGCGGCCCCGTGGGCATTACTTCCATAGCCGGTTCTTCCCCCCGTAACATTGTACATGGCAAAGCCAAGTTTTTGACCAGCTGTCAGCTGGACCGAAAACGATTTTGTATAGCTACTGGAAGTGTTAGTGTAGAACTGAGTAAGGGCGGAGCTTGTTGGCACACTGTTATCAGTCGGTACAACATAGTAATATAAACTATCGATATCATAAGCGCTGCTAGCCGTTCCGGTAAGCGTAAGAGTCATCGTATAGACGGGGTTTTCGGCGGTGCTGGTGGTGGCGACTGTGTTAGACTTATAGCCGCCAATCTTCATCAAAGTATTTTCGATAGCACCACTAGCTGTAACTGTAACATTATAAAGCGTGTAAGTGCTACCGCTGGCGGTAGACGATGGTGTGATCGTGTACGTAATGCCATATGTCGACGGCATCTGCGCCACGAAGGCGTCCATATAGGCCTTGGCAGCCGCGGTCGCGGCGGAACTCGTTGACGAGCTCGTATAGGCCGTGGCGCCGGCGAGAGCCGCCGCGTCGGTGGCATTCTGCATTCGCGTCCTGAGGTTCACAGAGCGTCCGTAGTCGAGGCCTGAGCCGACCGCGACCATCAACGGCACGAGAGCGATAGCGAACCAGACCAACAGCGATCCGCCGCGATCCGCCATGAATGACCTGATGGCGCCATTCAGAGGTCGCGCGGACCCATGCTCCGCAATCTTGCCGGGACGCCGTGCCGTTCGCAACATGGGGGTGTCTTTCTCAATAATGGGTGACGGTCGTGCCAGAGCGTGGGCGCGCATAGGCGGTTCTCGTCATGGTGAAACTGGTCGTGAAGAGGGTCGTCACCACCGGCACATAGGGGTAGACGGCCTGGACGATGACCACACTGTCTTTGGCATTCGGCGTGTAGCTCGCCGCTAGCGTCGTCGGCGATGTGATCGCACTGCCGCTGCCGCAGGTCGTATCCTGCCAGTCGAGCACGCGCGAGGAACTGGCACTGGAGTAGGTGACGCTCGCCACCGTGGCGTCGAGGTTCGTTGCGGAGAACGGCGTCATCACCAAGCCGCCGCCAGTGCAGAAATTCGCCATGCTGGCAGCTGTCACCGTGGTTTGCTGGGCCACAAGGTCGGCCACCGTCTGGGCCACATCGTTGAGGCGCAGAGAGGCCCGCACCATGCGAGTTACCTCGAAGCCACCAAACAGCAGCAGAATCGTCACAGGCACCAACATGGCAAATTCGATCGCCACGACGCCGTGGCGATCCCGCAGAAAACGACGCGTACCAGTACATGTGTCGTGAGCACGCGTCATCAAAATGGCTCATTCTGAAATGCGACGGTCGATATCAGGAGCAACGTACCATTCTTGCCCAGCGTCGGAGTGATCTGGGGCACGTAAACAGGCAGTGTCCAGCCAACCTGCACGATTACGTCTTGCCCAGCTGTACCAGGTGCGAACTGAGTGCCGGTCATTCGATTGGCGCTGCTTGTTGTGATCGTCGTCGACAAGGATGCGAAGGTGGAGCCGGACACGACGTTGTATTGGATGGACGCCGAGCAGTTCGGGAGCAGCGATAGCTTGGCGCAAAGGGCGCTCACAAAGGTCGTAGCACCCGATGAGGTGACGGTGCCGGTCCGGATCTGCCGGGACGCCACCCGTGTCGCCTCGTCCAGCGCCGTCTGCACCAGCATCACAATGCCGACCTGGACGATGCAAAAAAGGAGAACCGTAAACATCAGGCTGACCAAGCCAAATTCGACGGCGGCTGTGCCGCGCATGTCGTTGAGA
Organism: Lichenibacterium minor; assembly: GCF_004137685.1. Classification (GTDB taxonomy): domain Bacteria; phylum Pseudomonadota; class Alphaproteobacteria; order Rhizobiales; family Beijerinckiaceae; genus Lichenihabitans; species Lichenihabitans minor. Next base: position 4,361 of record NZ_QYBB01000104.1, read on the forward strand.
AGCGACCGCGCGCATAACCCCTTCGATGCGGGGGTCGAAACGTCGCTCAGAATAACATCCCGCCCGTCTATCAAATGAGTGACTCTCTTGTGGGAACTATTCCCACATGCCGAATTTCCTTTAAGGAAGGTTGAACGCCACTCCGTTATCCTGCCGCGGCAGCACAAGTCGCCATCATCGGGATAGAGGGACACGCCAACGGAGGCGCCGATCTCGATCCGATGCCCTTCGATCTCGAACGGCCGGCGAAGAGCCTCGATGATGCGCGTCGCGACGATCAAGGCCTTCTCGGGCTGAGGCTGGCTCGTCAGGATCATCACGAACTCGTCCCCACCGATCCGGGCCAGCGTGTCGGCCGGTCGGATCTCCCCCAGGATGCGCTTCGACGCCTGCACCAGCAGGGCGTCGCCGGCGGCATGACCAAAAAGGTCGTTGACCGGTTTGAAGCGAT
>NZ_QYBB01000105.1 GCF_004137685.1 Lichenibacterium minor
TCGAACAGAACGACGAGTGGCAGCTCCAACACCGATACATGACGCTCGAAACCATGGCCGGCCGCACCGACGAGCAGCCGGCAACATTGACCCATATCGCAGCCTGACGCCCCTCAAGCGCCTGCGGTGAGCACCCAACAATTCTCCACCACCTTGACGGACGTGATCTAACCCACTTCGGTAGAGCCACTCCATAGTTGTCGTGCGCTACTCCAGTTATCTGTTCGATCAGTTGCCGATTTTGCTCCTCTGTCCGAGGTTGGTGAGGTCTATCGATGATACCACCGTCGACCGCGGCGGGAACGGGAATGGAGATAAATCGTGCTTCCTCTTGACGGTTCCACTCGATTTTGCTCGCTCTTGCCATGGCCGCGCCCGAATAGTTTCCTGTGCTCAGAACAGGTGACCTCGATGTTTGATTGGGAAGCCACTCCTGGACTGCCTGCGACCTACCTTTGCCATCACCCTCGGAGACTTCGTGAGTAAGTGTGTGCAGGATTATAGCTTGGTCATTTGTTCGTGCTTTTTCTGCAGCATTTAATGTGAGTAGCTGATCGCGCCGTTCTGCCGCGAGTTCTTGCATTCGCCGCAGGGTCTGATGCCATCCCGGGATGTCATAAAGTGAGCGGCTGATGGTCTCAGCTACTTTGGCACACGTTGTCTTGCCCGAAGTTGAAGAGCCAAACAGGTGGAAAACGGCCCCTTCTGGAAGAAGCGCAAACTTGAGTATCGGACCTGCAAGCCCCAACATTAAAACGAAGCTTAAGTAGGTACTTTCTCGGCTTGGCTCTACGACTCCCCTTATATAAGCGCGTAGAGAACCTTTCCTATGAGGTTTTTCGGAAATCTTGGTGTGCAAGAAGCAAAATTTGTTTTCAGTATCTCCTCTCTTCCAATCTCGTGTGATATAGACGTCCTCGTGCCACCCCTGGCATCTTAGACCGAGTATCGGTGAAGGGGGGGCGCTTTGTGTGATTTTCTCGATTTGCGCTCGAGCGGTCGAGAGTGCCGGTGATATCTCGTCCGTATAAAGCCGTAATTCTCTTGCGATCTTTGATGAAGGTTCGTTATTTGGTAGGAAGATATTTTTTTCGGGACGACCGTTGCCGAGAGGAATGCAGAATCTTTTCCAAATTTTATCGTCGCCTAGATCTAGCACCTTACACATCGTTATGCTCGGACTCTCAGGAGTCTGCTCTTCCATTGGATCTTCCTTTGATCTCATCTCACTAATTGAAGATATGCACACATAATTATGCAGTTTTACGCATTTAGTCAGGCCATTACGTCAAATCAGACTTCTCTGATTCGGATGCCATCTGGCATGTAGGGCCAAGCATCAAACCAGAACACTCTTGCACCCTTGTCTATGGAGCAGAGTGCGTGATCAAAGTAGTACTGCTCTGGCGCTCGTAGCGGAAGATGGTTGCGGTTTTTGCGTCCTGTCTTGTCTCGGTAGGCCAGTCTCTGTTCGGAGTTCATCTTGATACAGTAGGCGATGGTCCTAGCCAGACGACTGACGACGGGTTTGATCATCAGTGGCCTCGATCCCGAGGCAGTTGCCTCTACTTTTGAGATCGCTAATGCCTGCTCCAGAGCATCATAGGTGACACCTGCGATGATGAAGTGGAGGTGACCACTCCATGTGCATGTTCCATCCAGTTCAATGTTGAGGCAGAACTCCCAAGATCCGATAGCTAGTAGGTTGCGCTTACCGAGCCTTTCCAGTCGAGTGGCCAGCCAATCTTGTGCCTGTCTGATCCTATCGGGGCTGAAGGGTTCGGTGGTCGGCCATGACCAGTCGGGGTGAATGACTGTGACAAACCATAGGGGCCCCTCGCGCTGCTCAAAGATCTTGGTAGCTCGAGGGACCATTTCGTGGCGAAAGCGTCGTGCCGCAAAGTGGCACCCGTCTCGGCACTCAAACATTCCGCATGATTTGGGTGAGCAGTCCGCGAGGCCTTCCGTGGTCTCCCGGCCTGCTCCCCGCCTTCGCAAGCGGCCCACCATGCGTTGTTGACGTTTGGCGCAGTCCGCCGGGGTCTCAAAATCGGGGACGCCCAGTGCTGCCATTCTGCGCGCTATGCGTCGTTGTCTCCGGGTTGCTTTCGCGCCCGGGTTGCTTGGCTTCATCGGTCTCCCTCACTGATTGCGACAAGGGGGAGTGTGGTTCCATTCTCGGCAGCTTAAAATGACAACAAATCCGAGTACGGCGATTTTAATTTAAAATGCTGATACTCCACGGGTTTTGGGAAAATCGTTGGCAGATCACAGGGTAGCAGTCGCTTCTCCCCGACAGCTCCCTTCCACCGAGTCATTTTAAGGACGCGTCGCTGATCTCGCCGCTTGGCCCACCATGTCCGGCTGCCAGGTTTGATTGAAATTGTGCTATTTCTGCCGACACCATGGCGGTCAGTTCGGCCATATGTCGTTGAAAGACGTCCTTTGGTACTTTGTTTGGGCGCCCTCTACTTTTACGGGCAGGCAGTTTTTCGAACACATTTTGTTTCATAAACTGACCTAAGTATCCAATCTCGTATTCATTGAAGATAGGTGCAATCGTCTTGTTCCAGATGTCCTTCGTAATGCTAAAGCCATTAGTGCTTGCGACGCTGTCGATAGTCGTCCTCAATATCGGAACAAGGCGTTCGTAGGTCGGCCAGCTAATCCAGCGGTCAAATGCGCGCTTTCCGACATACAACCTGCAACGTCTGACTTTTCCGTCATCGCATCGATGCGGAGCGGTCCCTGTATAAAATATGTCGACGTGCTTATCCCTTAATATGCCGCGGGACCTAATCTTCATCTTTTTCGTCGTCTGAGGATCGGAGGCATATAAAAGTAGTTCTTTTTTTATTAAAACCGCTCTAAAGCCTCTGCATGCGCGCCAGTACATTTCCGCACAGTGGCCTAAAAAGGTGCTGTCGTAATCTGATGTGTCCAGAGGAATAGAGATAACTTTTCCTTTTTTCGATAAGGGAGGTTTGCCAATTCGGGGCATGATGTATCCCGATCGATCAGCACTCGTTTTGAATGGCATCTCATGCCAACAAGGCGCTTTCCCCCACGCGTCTGGAAACATAGTGAGCCCAAAACGATCCAATGCCTTGTCCAAGGTGAGATAACCCGAATGCCTTCCTTTCTTGTCGTTGACCGCGAAAATCAGCGGTACGCGATCGGAACCGGTGCCGGTCGCAATCTCACCAGCGCTGCGATGATTGATGCGAGGAGAGTGACTTTGCAGGAATGTAAATGTGGCAATCTCAGGTGAGATGGTGAGATGGTGATCCTCGTCGGGCATGCTTGCCTCTCCCTCCAGCCTCTTGCGTCATGGTGCGAACGAGCCTTCATCGATCTCTCACGCAGATCGTCGGATATCAGCCTCAAAGCTGGTCAGCGATCAAGCCTCGCGCGTTCTCCGCGTTCAGGAGGCCGACGCCTGTTGGCCCTACAGGGGATTAAGAATGGGGCGAGTCTTGCAGCTTGGCCCTTCGGACCACGCCTGCCTGCCACGGCGGTGTACCTGAAGACGTGGCAGGCCTTATCCTAAACCGCGATGCTCTCACGAGCCCGGCGATCGACCGAGTTCCCGATACAGGGTGGCGGGGTGGCACTTGAGGATTACGCGCGCCACCTCGCGCACGCTCTTGCCTTCCTCGATCAATCGGCGCCCGAGCGCGACCTGCTCGGCCGTGAGCGCTGATGGCCGCCCGAACCGGACGCCCCGAGCCTGGGCAGCCTTCCGCCCCGAGGTGGTGCGCTCTCCAATGAGAGATCGCTCGAACTCCGCGATGCCGGCAAAGACGGTCAGCACCATGCGACCTGCCGGGGAGGTCGTGTCAGCCCAAGGCTCGGCGAGCGAACGGAGTCCGGCGCCCCCGTCCCTCAGCCGCTCCGCGACGTCGAGCAAGTCGCGGGTGGAGCGGGCAAGCCGATCGAGGCGAGTCACCACGACGACATCGTCTTCCCGCAGCTGCTCCAGCATCCGGGCGAGTTCAGGCCGGTCCCGTTTCGCACCGGACGCCTTTTCCTCAAACACCTTTTTGCAGCCCGCCTCCTTCAGGGCCGTGCGCTGAAGGGTGAGATCCTGGTCGTCGGTCGAAACACGGGCGTAGCCGGTCAGCATGGGGTCGGTCCTGGACGAAAGTGCCGGATGGCCCGGTCGGTGTCGCAAAACCTATCGCAAAACGATTTTGTTTTGCGACAAACTTTTGCGACACCTTCTTACCTCGACGCGGGCCCGCCCGGAACGGGTGTCGCAAAACTTAGGCAGACCGTGCGGAAACTCCTGATCTGATGGTCACAGGAGACGGCAGCGCGTCCACGGACGTCTCGAAGCTGAAGCGGGCGCCGGAACGGTCCTGAGAGGCTTTACGAGGCTCTTGGACGCTTGAAATCGGCCTGCAAGGGCCGACGGCCTCCTCTCACGCCTTGGCC
>NZ_QYBB01000106.1 GCF_004137685.1 Lichenibacterium minor
TCCTTGGGCGGCTTACCGACGGCGGCCCTCAGCCTAGACGCTCGGCCAGTGCCGGCCGCCGTCCGTAACCCTTCACCAAATGGGTCATTCGAGGCGGATGAAGACCGGCCTGACAGCGGACGTACGCACAGGGTTCGACCCGTCGAGCCATGCAGTTCCGACGGTTCGTTTTGGGTACACCCCAAGCGAACCATTTGGGCTTGGTACTTTAGGTCAGGATGTCGTTACAGTCAGCACGAGCAGAGCCGCGAACAGGCCGAGCGGTGCCGTATGTGAAAACTCCCGGCACCGCAGGACCGTGACAATGGCAGCGGCGATGATGACGGCACCAAGCACCATACCCGCGTCGCGGGTGGCAGAAAGAGCGATCAGCCCTGCGCTCATGATCTCAAGGGTGCCAGCCACGCGACACCACCAACGCGGATAACCCCAACGGGCGAAGTCGTCCTGCGTAGTGCGGGTACCGATCGCGTTGGACAGCCCTGCACCAAAGAATGCGACGACGAGCAGCCAAAGCACAATACTGTGAAGCATCCCAGCACTCCTTCAATGCCCCACGCTGTAGGAGCGCAGTTCGTCGATGATCGAGTGCCTTGACGGGCTCCACCCAAGCTCGCGTTGCGCCAGTTCGCCCGAAATCACCTGATCGCATGCGATCGCGTCCGCGAAGCCCCAGAGCGCCTGCCTTGCGTCGTCCAGCGGCCATTCCGCCACTCGACCTTCACTGCCAGCGCCCTCGCTCGCCGCACGCGCGATCTCGACGAGCGGGACAGCCGCGCCATGAGCTCCGTTGAAGATCGAGGCCGCGGGCGCGCGCTCAAGAGCGAGGACGTAGAGATCCGCTAGATCGTCGGCATGGACCGTCGTCCAACGGTTCTGCCCGTCGCCGACGTAGCGCGCCGCGCCATACTCCTTTGCCGAGCCGTACATCATCATCGCGGTGCCGCCCCGGTTGCCGTACACCCAAGCTGGACGGATCACGACCGGGTGGACGCCCGTCGTCTTGGACTCCAGGATCTCGCCCTCTAGCTTCTGGCGCCAGCGCACCAAGTCGATCGGGTTCAGCGAGCTGTCTTCTGTCGCGGGCTCGTCGCCGGTTGATCCGTAGACGAGACAGCCGCTCGTGTAGGCGAAGCGCTTACCCGAGCCACGCAGCGCCTCGATAAAGGCGCGCGTCGCCGTCTCGTCATGGGCGGCTGTGTTCTGATCGTTCGGTGAGGCGGCGTGGACGACGGCGTCGGCGACACGGGCCGCAGAAGCGATGCTCACCGGGTCGGAGAGGTCACCATGCATCACCGTGAAGCCTTCGCCCGTCAGCCTGCCCGCGCTCGCTTCGGAACGGGCGAGGCCCACGACCTCATGCCCGGCCTCCTTCAAGCGGCGCGCCACAGCGCCCCCGATCAACCCCGTCGCGCCCGTCACCAGCACCCGCATGTCCGTCACCCCTTCGATCTCGGTGAGGCTGAGAAAAGCGGAAGGATGCTTCGGACGGAAATCGGGAGTCCTGATGGGGCGACATCGCCCGCGCCGATAACATCAGGTCGAGGTGGTGACCTCGGCGACGATCTCGCGCAGCCAAGCGGTGGCTGCGTGGGTGTCCGCCCGTCGGTGCCACATCATCGCCAGCGGCCAGGTCGGCAGCACGATCGGCGGCTCGTGCACGGCAATGCCGACCCCGGTTTCCGCAAACCGCCGCGCGACGCGGGACGAGAGCGTCGCGACGAGATCGGTCTCGGCGATGACGAATGGGGCGACCAGGAACTGCGGCAAGCTCAACACAACGCGCCGCTTGAGCCCTAGCTTGGACAGCTCGCTGTCGACCAGACCCGAGCGATCACCCTCAGGGGAGACCAGAAGGTGCGGCGCGGCCACGAAGGCCCCCAAGCTGACACCACCCGCGAAGGCTGGATGCCCGCTTCGCGCCACGCAGGCGAAGCCTTCCCGAAACAGCGGGCGCGCGAGGATGCGCGCTGACACGTCGGTTGGAACACCGACCGCGAGATCGGCCTCGCCCCCGTCGAGGAGCGCGACCGCCTCGTCCCGGCCGAACATGCCCCGGACGCGCAGGTCGACCCGAGGTGCCTCAGTGCTGAGGCGTGTCAGGAGCGGCGGCAACAGGACGAAAGCGGCATAGTCGGTCATCGCGATCGTGAACGTCTGGTCGGCGGTTTCAGGATCGAAGCCTTCGACCTGCAACGCACCCCGGACGATGCGAAGAGCGTCAGCGACCGGGCCGGCGAGATCGTGAGCACGGGGTGTGGGCTGCATGCCCGCCGCGGTCCGCACGAAAAGCTCGTCTTCGAACACCTCGCGCAAGCGGGTGAGGGCACCGCTCATCGCCGATTGGCTCAGGCCGACGCGCAGCCCCGCGTGAGTGACGTGGCGCTCAGCATAGAGGGCGTCGAACGCCTTCAGCAGGTTCAGGTCGAAGCCGGCAACATCCATCGGACGTTGATAGGGCATCGAGGTTAGCCACGAAAGCGGCGGACGGGTCCCTGATCGGTGGTACATCTCGAGAAAGAGAGGGGATATTCCTCAGAAAGTCACTTACGGGTACACCTCAAGAGAACCGCAGGGGTCAACGAACGTGGACGGGAGACCGTCAGTCCGGTTCAGTGCAGATCAGGGCATGATAAGGCACCTACGCGTCCATCGCTTCCACGTTCTCCAGCACGCGGCGCAGGAGGCCGATGAGCGTCTCGACCTCATCTGCGGACAGGCCGCGCGTCGCGTCCCGATTGCCCTGAATCAGCACCTCGCGGCCGGCAGGGAGCTTGGCGAGCGCCTTCTCGGTTAGCGACACGAGGCTGCTGCGCCGGTCGGACGGATCGGGCTCTCGCCGAACTAAGCCGTCGCGCTCCATCCGGGCGAGGAGCTGCGCCATCGTGGGCTGCTCGACCCTGATCAGCCGCGCGAGTTCGCCCTGCGACATGCGGGCGCCGTCCTTCAATACGCTCAACACGGGAAGCTGCGCGGTCGCGAAGCCGAGCGACCGCAGCCGGACGTCGCCGATCCGCGTTAGCCCGCGCGTGATCCGGCTGAAGTAGTGGCCGGGCGTCCGCATCGTTTCATCCTGATCGACATCCATTGCATAGGACCTTATCCATATCGTATAGGATCCTATGTAATCGGAGGATCTGATCATGGCAACGATGTCCCGCGTCGCTATCGTCGGCGGCGGCCCCGGCGGGCTCATGCTGGCGCGACTGCTGCACCTGCGTGGCGTGTCTGCGACCGTGTTCGAGCGCGATGCTCACGCGGACGAACGGCCTCAAGGCGGCTCGCTCGACCTCCACGCCGACACGGGCCAGCGCGCGATGCGCCTCGCTCGGCTTGAGGAGGCGTTCCTCGCCGAGGCTCGACCCGAGCACCAGGGCGACCCCCTCTATGATCAGCGCGGGACGCTGCTGCTAGATCGCGACGGCCATGGGGACGACAGGCCAGAGGTCGACCGCACCGCACTGCGCCGCATCCTGCTCGACGCGCTCCCGCCCAGCACGGTTCGCTGGGGCAGCAAGGTCGGGGATGTCTCGCTCGGTGACCGGGCCGGCTCTACGCTCCAGGTCGGGAGTGAGACCCTGGCGTTCGACATCGTCGTCGGCGCCGACGGCGCATGGTCGCGGGTCCGTAAGGCTCTGACTGATGCCGTGCCGGTCTATGAAGGCGTCACTCTGATCGAGTTCGGCTACGATGTGCGCCGGCACAGCACGGTCGACAGACTGGTAGGCGGCGGCAAGATGTTCGCCGTCGGGGACAGCCGTGTGCTGATCGCGCAGCGCAACGGCCACGGCCATATTCGCGGCTATGCCGGCTGGCGCATGCCGGAGGCAGAGGCACGGGAAATGGCACGGCTCGCGCCCGAGACAGCACGGGCGACGGCCTTGCAGGCCTTCGCAGGATGGGGACCGTCCATGCTGCATCTGATCGAGAGCGGCGATTTCTTGGCAGTGCGGCCTTTCTACGCGATGCCGATTGGCCATCGTTGGACAAGCCGCCCAGGCGCGACCCTGCTCGGCGACGCGGCGCACCTGATGTCGCCGTTCGGCGGCGAGGGCGTCAACTTGGCGCTGGCCGACGCAGTCGACCTCGCCGATGCGATCACATCCGGCGAGGGCTGGTCGGCCGTTGAGCGCTGCGAGGCAGGGATGATCGCGCGATCCATTCCGGCCGCCAAGGGAGCTGCCGAGGGCTTGCGGGGATCCGTGTCACCGACGGGACTTGCGGACGTGCTTGCGCATTATAAGGAGCGATTGGCAGCCTGACGTGCCACTCCGAGACACGCCCGAGCACCTCGATGACGAAATCGGAGGCTAGTTCTTTATGGGTGTACCCATAGCGAACCGCCTGGGACGGTCCGTCGAAGCGCGGCCGTGCCGGTTCCCTATCAGACGGTGTGGC
>NZ_QYBB01000107.1 GCF_004137685.1 Lichenibacterium minor
TGATCTCCTTCGGCGACGCGGGCTTCGCGGCGCGCGCCAAGGCGCGGCTCGACGCCATGCTGGACAGCGCCAAGATCATGGTCCTGGCATCGCACGACGTCGGCTCGCTGCAAACCTACTGCAACCGCGCCGTTCTGCTCGAAGCGGGCGAGATCGTCGGCGAGGGCACCGTGGACGCGGTGTGGGCGCGCTACATCGACGGCGTCGCCCAGGCGTCCGCGCCGCTCCCGCCCGCCGACGACACGGATGCGCCCGACGACGACGCGCCCGACCACGACGCGGGAGATCGCCTGTCGCCCAGCCTCGCCGGCTGACGGCGACGCGCTCGGCGGCCCGGCCCGCCGCTCGGCGCCGGCCCCGCACCGCGACTTCGCCGGGGTTGCGCGCCGGGTAGCGCGACCCCGGTCCGGACTTCCCCCGCATGCGGACGTCGGCTCGACTCGGGCGCCGCGCCGCCCGGCATCCTCCGCCGGATGGCGCGTCATACGAGATCCGCTGAACTACCTCGAGTTTCGGCAAGGGTAGAAGGTACCGGACTGGTCCAGCGGATCCCGTATCAGGCGTCCGTCAACCCGGGCGGCCGACCGCCGTATGGGTGAAGCCGCGGCGTTCCACCTCTTCGGGCGGGTAGATGTTGCGCAGGTCGACCAGCACGGCGGCCCGCATCACGGACTTGACGCGGTCGAGGTCGAGCGCCCTGAAGGCGTCCCATTCCGTCACGATCACCAGCGCGTCGGCGCCTTCGGCGCAAGCGTAGGGGTCGGGCGCGAAGGCGATGTCCTCGATCAGGCCCCGCGCCGCCTCCATGCCCTCGGGATCGTAGGCCCGCACGCGGGCACCCCCGTCCTGCAGCGCGGCGATGAGCGCCAGGGCGGGCGCGTCGCGCATGTCGTCCGTGTTGGGCTTGAACGTCAGCCCCAGCACCGCCACGGTCTTCCCCCGCAGGCTGCCCCCGCAAGCCGCCACGACTTTCCTGGCCATGGATCGCTTGCGCTGATCGTTGACCGCCACGACGGTTTCGACGATGCGCTGCGAGGCGCCGTGGTCCTGCCCGGTCTTGATCAGGGCCAGCGTGTCCTTGGGGAAGCAGGAGCCGCCGTAGCCAGGCCCGGCGTGGAGGAACTTCGGGCCGATCCGGTTGTCGAGCCCGATGCCGCGGGCGACCTCCTGCACGTCGGCGCCGACCCGCTCGCACAGGTCAGCGATCTCGTTGATAAAGGTGATCTTCGTGGCCAGGAAGGCGTTGGCGGCATATTTCGTCAGCTCGGCGGTGCGGCGCGAGGTCCACACGATCGGCGCCTGGTTCAGGTACAGCGGACGATACAGTTCCTGCATCACGGCTCGGGCGCGCGCGTCCTCGACGCCGAGCACGATCCGGTCCGGCCGCTTGAAATCCTGAATGGCGGCGCCTTCCCGCAGGAACTCGGGGTTGGACGCCACCGACAGCTCGGCGTCGGGCCGGGCTTCGCGGATGATGCGCTCCACCTCGTCGCCGGTGCCGACCGGCACGGTGGACTTGGTGACCACGACGGTCGGGCCGTCGAGCGACGCCGCGATCTCTCGCGCGGCGCCGTGGACGTAGCTGAGGTCGGCGTGGCCGTCGCCGCGGCGCGACGGCGTGCCGACCGCGATCATCACCACCTCGGCCGAGCGGACAGCGGCGGGCAGGTCCGTGGTGAAGGACAGCCTTCCCGCGCGGGCGTTGGAGGCCACGAGGTCGGCGAGGCCGGGCTCGTAGATCGGCATCTCGCCCCGGCGCAGCATGGCGATCTTGGCGGGATCGTTGTCGACCGCCACGACCGTGTGGCCGAAATCGGCGAAGCAGGCGCCCGAAACCAGTCCGACGTAGCCCGAGCCGATGATGGCGATGCGCATGCTGATCCGCTTTCAAACCCACCAGGCGTCCCGCCCGGCCAAGGCGGGTGATTAACGGCTCCGACCCCGAGCGGCAAGCGACGCCACGCCGTCGGTCTCGCGCGCCCTGTCGCGGAGGGAGAGAGGTGGATCGCAGCCCGCAGATGGCGAAGCTCGTGGCAGCGTCGTCGGCTCCGGGGAACGGACGGGCGAGGAGACTCTGGCGGGGTTCGCCAGAGGCGGCGGCATCCAGGGCGCGCGTAAGCGCGCGGCGACGTCGAGCACGGGAAGCAGGACGATCCGGCTCGGCATCCACCCCGGCATCGCCGCCGGTCGCGCCGCCGAAGGGCGGTGCAGGATCGGTCGGTCTCCATCCGAGTGGCCTGCGGACGTCCTCGTGGAACCGGGCGCCGAGCGCGGACACACGCGCGTGGTCGAGCCCCCCGCGACCCGTCACCTCCGACGGACGGCCGACGATCGGGAGGACCTCCGCCCCGATGGGCGCACCGGCGCGCCCGCAACCTTGCTTTACCCACTCGGATGAGCCAATTTCCCGGCGGTTTCGGGTCGGCATCCGGGTGGTCATGACGGGTTTCGAGGTCGACCATGGTCCGGTCCAGGGCGGCGCGACCCTGTCGGGCGGCATACCGCGCCTCGCCTCGGCCACCGGGCGGGGCCGCGTCGCCGTCCTGGTGCCCTGCTACAACGAGGCCCTGACCGTGGTCTCCGTCGTGCGCGAGTTTCGGGCGTCGCTGCCGGACGCCGCGATCTACGTCTACGACAACAACTCGACCGACGAGACGGCCCGCCTGGCTGCGGACGAGGGCGCGGTGGTGCGCATCGAACGGCGTCAGGGCAAGGGTCACGTCGTCCGGCGCATGTTCGCCGACATTGAGGCCGACTGCTATATCATGGTGGACGGGGACGGCACCTACGACGCGCGCGTCGCGGGACGGCTGGCCGAGATGGTGCTCGGCGAAGGCTACGACTTCGTCAACGTGGCGAGGATCTCGACCGACCTGGACGCCTACCGGCGCGGCCACCGCCTCGGCAACCTGGCCCTGACTCAGATCGTCCGCTCGATCTTTGGTCGCGAAACCTCCGACATGCTGTCGGGGTACAAGGCGCTGTCGCGCCGCTTCGTGAAATCCTTTCCGGCGATGTCGAGCGGCTTCGAAACGGAAACGGAGCTCACCGTCCACGCCCTGGAGATGAGGATGCCGATGGGGGAAATTTCCGCGCCCTACGTCGAACGTCCCAGCGGCTCGACGAGCAAGCTGCGCACCTATCGGGACGGCACGCGCATCCTCATGCTGATCTCCCGTCTGATCAAGGACGAGCGGCCGTTCCGCTTCTTCGCCCTTTCGGGCCTCGCCGTCGCGCTGTCGGGCGTCCTGCTCGGCATACCCGTCGTTCTGACCTACCTCGAAACCGGGCTCGTGCCGCGCCTGCCCACGGCCGTGCTGAGCTTCGGCCTCGTGGTGCTCGGCGCGGCGTCCATCTTCACCGGCATCATCCTCGACGTCGTCACCAAGGCGCGGCAGGAGTTCAAGCGGCTCACCTATCTGTCGATGCCGCCACCGGGAACACCGCCGTGAGGGCTTTCGCGCGAGGTCCCCTGCCCCCGGCGAAACGGGTCAATCTCGCCCAGTTCGCCCGTTTTGCCGCGGTCGGAGGGGTGGGGTTCTGCGTCGACGCGGGCGTGCTGCTCGTGCTGGTGCGGGTGTTCCGAACGGATCCGATCCCGAGCCGCCTGCTGTCCTCCGCCGTCGCGGTAGTGGCCACCTACGCGCTCAACCGCGTCTGGGCCTTCCGCGCTCAGGTCGGCTTCCTGCGCGGCCTCGGGCTCTACATCGCCGTCCAAGGCCTCGGCTTCGTGTGCAATCTGTCGATCTATTCGGCGCTCTACCTGCTCGTGCCGCCGCCCTGGAACGCACCGCTCGCATGCCTCGCCGTCGCGTCGGCCTTCGCGCTGGTGATCAACTATCTCGGTGCGAAGCTGATCGTCTTCCGCGCCACTGATCGGCCCCGCGGCACCGGCGTCCTGCCGAACTGAGGACGGCCGCGTCGCTTTGCGGCGGCGGCATGGTGCTGCTCGCCGCCGCTCGGGTGATCAGCCTTGTGGCGGGGTCGTGTGCCACGGCTTCCGCCGCCGGGGCGGGAAGGCCAGGGCGAAGTCGGCCGAGGCGAGGTCGAGGTTGGG
>NZ_QYBB01000108.1 GCF_004137685.1 Lichenibacterium minor
CCTTCATCTGGACCGCCTCAGCCGCCAGCGTCATGGCCAAGCTCAGGGTGCATCAAACGAATGACTCAGAGCACTAGAGGAGCTTTGACCGCTTAAGGTCAAACGTTCTGGAAGCCAAATGTAGAAGGTCCGTAGCGCGACCGGTGCAATGCTGATATAAAATCTCATTGCTCGGCGGGAGTTATTAAGGCCATGCTGGGCCACTACGGCTTGGCTCCTACGCCTAAGCAGCCCGCCGTCGCAACGATGCTAGCCGCGTCTCCGTCGTTCACGGGCCAACTTGGCTTTCGCGATTATGGCTGCGAATGCAACGGCAGTATCAGCCGAGCCTGTTTCCTCAAGAAGCCTATTGAACACCCGACCAATTGTGAGGTCGTCGAAGTCACGGTTGATGACGACATCAGTCCAGTAGTCTAAGCCTGATCTCGGCGGATGGCCGAGTGCCTCACTCGACCTCTGCGGCTCTCGAGCATCCTTGCGCCCTGGATCGAACAGGGTCGCCTGACTTTCCTTTGACGAGGAAACCGCTTTCCGAAAAGGAATTGGCGCCTGTCGCTCGCCAGGTAGTTGTGATCCTGAGAGGTTGTCTTTCACCACCGCCCGGCGCTTCGCGAGGATCGTCTGTCCGAAAGGCAACATGAACCACTGCCAAATGGCATCACCTGCTGCATACTCCGGGCTGATCGGGTCAAGCGTGCCCAGCCCAGCCAACGCGTAACCGCGGCCATTCAAACCAACCGACGCCGTTTGACGGTTGGGGGGCGTCCAGCGCCCTAAATCAGGATAGGCGAAACTGTCCTGCGGCCGACCATCGGCTATCGCCGCAAGACGCATTGCTTCCTGAGTTATATAGTCGCGATCCTGTATCGCCCATTCCGGCTCGCTCACGTGGACGCATCCCAGAACGGCTCCTGCCATAGTCGCTATCGTATCGGTGTCGCTCTCCAACTCGTTGGCGGATAACGCAAGGGCTTCGCCAATAGGCCGATCACGGTAAAGCCAAGCGAGCGCTGCCGCAGCAAGCGCCGTTTTCAAGCCGGAACCGCGGAAGTGCGGCTCGAGACATCCGATTCGTTCGAGCACCGCCCGGTAAGACTTAACAGGATCTCCGTCGAGGATGTCGCGGACTCTAACGACATCCCCGGACGCCTCCGACTGCGTAGCCCGGATTGCCGACTCGATAGTGAGGCCGGCGTTGGTCTCCCAGGCCGACTGCCAGAAAGCAGCCAGTTGCGGGTCGTCCGCAATTAACTTCGGAACGAGGCTCAGGCCTTCAATGAAGTGCAGCCAGTCCGACGGTTCTGGGACCGAGCGGTTCTCTAGCGCATGGGCGACACACATCGCATGGAATACTGCACCGCAGAAGCCATGCGGGTGACCATGGGTGACCAGCGAGTCCCTCAGGACGTTCGCGATCATACCATTCATCGAGCCCGCGGCGGCAGCCCAGACGTGCGGCTGAATGCGCATCGCCGCTCCATTCCCGCCGCCCGCTACATACTTTTGACCGCCGCTGTCGAAGAAGTTCGAAAACCAATTGACGCCGCGGCGCGCAAGATTGCTCGCAGCAGCCTTCGTACCAAGCCCCGCACCAAGCGCGTAACTCGGCCAAACGGTGACCTCGATCTTCGCGAAAGCCTCCACATCGAACTCGCCGTCACCGCGAATAGCGCGTGACACCGCCAACCGCAGCTGAGTGTCGTCGGAATAGGTGCCAGCCGGAAGATTAACCCTAGGCCCTGCTTGGCCACCTACAATACGCTGCCATCTGACAGGCACTGAAACTGTGTTCGATCCAGTTCTGTGGGCGACGCCTGCTTCACCTCGGGCGAGTTCCGTCATCCAGCCCAGCGCGTCGCCGGCCGCCGCCCACAGCGCGGAACTGACGACCGCCTTCTCCCGCGAGGCGCGCTCGCGAGCAGGCACTATCGTAGATTTCTCGACGCTCAATTCTTCTTCCCAAGAAATTTTGACTGCGACCATACAACCTCGACATCGGGTAAGCCGAACTCTCTCAGCCAGCCCGCTACCTGATCCTGATGTTCCTCCTCCCGAACATATACACGCCGGAGAAACTGCGTCGAAACCGACGAAGGATAAAGAACCTCGGCCTGCTCACAGGTCGGCAGGTTCGCGGTTCTGTTTCCCCGGTAAGCCTTCCACGTTGGAGATTTCCTGTCGATCACCGGAGCGAAAAGCGCGTTCAGCCCAGGGACGTCACGCTCGCGAAGGCACAAGTCATAAGCGTTGTTTGTCGTCGCGAACATCACGCCCGCATGGGTCATCACGGTCACGTCGAATGACATAACGGTCCACCAAACGTCTCCTTGCGCATGCCAACCTTGGGAAAATTCGAAATAGCGACGATTGATTTCAGAGATTGAGAGATTGACATAGTCGAGCCAGTTGTCGCTCTTGTCGAAGAAAGCGCCAGCTTCTGGCCTCACCGCCGCGTTCACGTGAAGGATGTGCTGGAGATATTTGTCCTCGGGCAGGCGGTGGCGTGACTGAAGCGCTCGGCTCGCCAGGGTGCCTACGAGGCCGCGGTTCGTGGTAAAGTGCAGCACCTCCTGGATGCCGCGCTGGTCGATGATGTCCTGCACCGTCATACGTCGACCTGATCGAAGGTACCAGCGCCGAAATATTGAGTGAGCCTTGACTGTTCCCCCGGCTTGTACCCTACGACCACTTCCTTCCGCGCTCGCGCGACCGCAACGGCCAGAAGCCGCCTGAGTACGAAGACCTCATCGTCGAGCCGCTCGTCAGGGTAAGGCGTGTTCTCTCCATTGAAACCAAGTATAAACACGTAATCGAACTCAAGCCCCTTGGCGGAGTGAAATGTCGAAAGCGCCACGTTATCGTCTCCCCCAGGCCAGTCTTGCTCTCGCGTGATGTCCGTCCAGGCGATGCCTCGAGCGCTAAGTTGAGCCTTGATGGTCGCAAACCACGCGCCCGCCTGCGGCTTCAGAAAGGCGACCGAGTCCGTCTCAAGGTTCACGTATTGAGCAATGTGAGCGATGGCCCACGCGGCTTGCCTGCCGTAAAGGCCTCGCAGCACCTTCGGCTTCGGCCCGCGGCTGGTCGCAGCAGCGAGATTGGGTAGCACACCATCAGGCTCCGCACCGACGCCGGTCAGGATTGAAGCCGCGAAAGCCGCTATCTCGACCGTATTGCGGTGATTGGCGCGAAGCGTGTGAACGCGTTCCGGCCTGATGTCGAAGCCCGCCTCTGCCCACGTGAACCCTCGAGCGTAGATCCGCTGAACCGTGTCGATGACGAACGTGATCGCATGATCCGGCGCTAAATGGCGTCGTATCGCGCGGAGTTGATTTGCAGAGAAATCCTGGCTTTCGTCTACGATTACGACATCGTAGCCTATCGGATCGATCTCTCGGCCCATGCGCACCGCAATCGTGTTCCAGTCTTCGCTACCTTCGGCCCGCAGCCACGCTTGGTACGGGTATACCACTTCGTCAAGAATGCGTCGACGCAGCCGTCGATCCACGCGCGGCGTCGCGCCGCGACCTGTACGCTCGGCCGTTATGTAGCTCTCAAAGTTCTCCGGCTCGAAGCGTCCAAGCAGGTACTCAACCTCCTTCACGATGTAGGCTGGTGTCAACTCTGCCAACGTCGTCGCGAGCAATGTCAGCCGCGTGCGCGCTCTGTCAGTCTGGACATCAGGGAACCCGAGCGCCGACATGGCCCAACGCCCGAACGTATCGATCCGCACATCGACGTCAGAGTTCGGTGCGATCTGATGTTCGGCCAAATCCCTAATATAACCCGCCAGCGTCCTGTTGAAAGTAAGTACCAGCACCCGAACAGGAGCTTGGAGTGCTAGACGCCCGTGGCGGGCAGCGAACATCAGGCAGAGCGATCTCAGCCGCAGTAGGGCAGTTGAAGTCTTACCACTGCCGGCCGCTCCGCAGATGACCTCGACACCGAAGGTAATTGCTCACGAGGTCGTGCTGCCGTTCAGGCCGGCACGGCGATTGGCTGGCCTCGCAGCGTGAGGCGGATGGCA
>NZ_QYBB01000109.1 GCF_004137685.1 Lichenibacterium minor
CGGGCGACAACGCCCTCAACGCCCTGCGCAACCCCGCCGAGACACGCCGCGGTCTCAACGCCTACGACGCCAAGCTCGGCGCTTTCGGGTTTGATCCGAACAAGGCCGCCGAAGACGCCCGCAAAGTAGAGCAGGCCTATAACAATTTAGAGGCCGATCTCAAGATCATCCACGCGAAGCTCGACGCCGAGTTCTTCGTGCCGATGATGAACGGCTTCGATACTCTCGCGAAGAAGCTGGAGCAGAACCCCCAGGTTTTTGAGAACTATGGCCGAGGGCTGGAAGCCTTCGCACTTCTTGCTTCGGCTAAAGTGCTGCCGGTTCTGGCGAACCTGGCCGTAAGGCTCACGGGCCTGCAAGCCGTTCTTGGCGGCAGCCTCGGCACGATGTTGGGCATCGCGGTCAACCCCGTTGTGGCTCTCGGAGCTTCAGCGGAGAGCACGCCCACGGCCCCCGTCACCACCGATCCCGCCGAGCGGGCACGGAAGATGGCGAACAATACCCTGCCGATGAGCGAATGGACCGCGGAGGAGCGAGAGGCGTTCAGCAAGAAGCAGGGTGGCGGGCTGTGGGATTGGGTCAAGGGCAAGCTCGGATTGAGCGGCGCCAGCGATGACCAGAAGGTCAAGAGCGACATCGCGACGACGGCCGAAAGCGTGAAGAAGCTGGCGGACGGCATGGGCCCGAACGGCGGTGCTGGCGGAGATGCTGGTGGCGTTATGGGCGCCGCGAGAAAGGCGTTGGGATGGGCCGGCAGAGCCACGGGCTATTCGCCCGCCAGTGGGGGCGGGTCCACGGCTGCCAAGGGTGCCCTCGCAGCCAACCAGAAGGAAGCTTACGCGGCGGCCTTGAAGGAGGGTCTATCCGCTACGGCGGCCCGTGCGCTTGTGGCTAACATGAGTGGCGAGGGCCTCGCTGTCCCAGGCGATTATCACTGGGATGGCACGCACATGGCGAGCGGCATCGTGCAGTGGGACCCGACAAGGTCAGCAGCTATCAAAGCAAAGTTCGGCGCCATGCCGCATCAACTGTCTATAGCCGATCAAACTCGCGCTGCGATATGGGAGATGAAAAACAAGTACCCCACGACCTGGCGTGCGCTTCAGGGCGATAACGCAGCGGATATGATCGGGGCTCTCGTCGACGATTACGAGAGGCCTGGAAACCGTGGGCGGGCGAAGGCTCAGCGCATGGGCTACTATCGTGGCTTCAATCCCGGCGCTGGCAGCAATACCCCCACTGTCACCGTCAACGGCACTCCGTCTCACGCTGACGCTCCCATCGGCGACCAGGCCGTCCTTGACGCTCGCAATCGTTTGGCCTCTGGACGTGGCACAGATGCGGACCGTGCCCTGGAACGCCGCTATCGAGAGCAACAGAACACCCCGGCCGGCGACCTGTCACACGTCCGCCCGGGCGCGACCGGCGACGCTGCGCATCCCGTTCAGGTGCGCACGCTCGGCAACTACATCCGAACCACGAAGCCCATGGCGGCCAAGGGCGAGATGCCCCACCCGACCAATCGTGGCCTGGGATTCCTTGATCCCGCGCATCAGAAGCTCGCCGATGCCATGAACGCCGAGGCGGCGGCGCGCATGAAGACGGTCCATTCGATCGTGAAGGGTTTGGCCGATGGCACGCTGGTGCCGAAGCTTTCCCCGCATGCGCTGGTGTCGTCCCACGTCCTCAACAGCATCCACCACGGAACCCGCTCACAGCACAACGAGCGGCACGGCGACCACTTCCACATTCACGGCACTGATGTCAAAAACGGGCTGAACGAGGCAAAGAAGGTTTCGGCCCGTCGCGACAGTCAGGACCGCGTCAGGTACGGGCAGGGATGAGGAATATTGATTATAACTTATGGTAACGCAGCTTGCTTCGAGTCTACGATAACATGAGCAAGGTACTCGCGTGACTCATCATTTTGTCTCGGTAGATAGGTTAGCACGCACTGGTTAACTGTAATCTGTTCGAGAGGTACGCATGTTTCATGCGATGCGCAATAGTAAGCGTGCCCGCTTATCATCATATTGACCATGCCAGGAACCGTAAGTTTGTCGCCAGCCCGCCCGAACGATCCACCCTGACAATCATCCGGTCCATAAGTTACCGCGGGACAGTTTGGCGCTGACCGTCGAAGGCGCACCTCACAACCCCACCCCGGCCCGCCAGCGACCACGAGAGCGACGGCGGCGAGGGCGAGGCGGAGGCGCATGAGGGTGGTCCGATCCACCCCAATCCCGTCGGGGTGGTTGACTCTACCGCCGCGGACCGGGCCCCGCAATACGCCGTCGGGCCGTCCTACTGCATGCCGTCACGGCCGACCGGCGGCCAACTCTGGCGGGGTCTACAATCCCTTGACGGATCCGGCTGTCATGCGGGCATTGGCGGCGATGAAGAGCTGACGGCCCTTGAAACGCCCGCGTCCAGCCCTCCGACACCGGAGTCCGGCTGCGGGTGGTTTCGGTTCAATCTGAACCGAAATCCGCCCTCGATGCCCTGCTGTCGGCCGGCACGATCGACCATCGGCAGCACGCCGCCGGGCTGGCCTATGAGAGACTGCGGCGGCGACATCGATTGCTCACCGCCGACGTCGATACCGTTTCAATCGTGACATGTGATGCAGCCGATCGCTCGCCGAAGCTTCCTGCCGGTCTACCTTCATGATGGTTGACGCCGCTGGGTGAGCGCTCGCGCGCGCTACAAAGCTGAGAGCGGCAGTCAGACAGAGCGTGGCTATAGCAAGCAGGCGCATGTGATGGATCGACTCCATGTGCTGACAATCTTCTCTTGCTAGACTTCTCCATCGCAGGATGAGTGGCAAGCGTTCATCGCGGCCACAGCACCGCGAGCGTCGGACCGACCATGACTTCGGTCCCTGGCTCAGCCGGCACACTGGACCGGCTCGACCCGGTACAAGAGAACCGCGACCACGTTCCTCGACGTCCTGTGCCTCGCCGCCGCCGTTCAGTGGGTCGGTCCTAACAGACCATAGGTGAACAGGTTTGGGATGCTCGCGGCCACCGAGAATGAGCCGACGAAAATCGCTACCGATGCCCAGTCAAATCTCCTCACCCTCACCTCCTGTTGTTTTGTCGGTGTCGATCCGCTTCCGGCGTGCCAAGGGCCGCTGCGAGGGCTGCGGTCGGCCGCACGGGCGGGAGGTGATCCACCTCGGCGACGGGCTCTGGTGGGACGAGGACGCCGGCACCTGGCGTTGCGGGCAGGGCAAGCGGCACCGTCGCCTGCGACCGCCGCACAGCACCATCCTGCCCATGCGGCGCACGCGCGTGTTCCTGTCGACGTGCCACCTCGACCACGACCCGCAGAATAACGCGCCGGGCAACCTCGCCGCGCTGTGCCAGCGGTGCCACCTCCTCCACGACGCGCCGGAGCACCGGCGGCGCCGGGCCGTGACGGTGCGGGCCCGGCGGGCGATGGGGGACCTGTTTACGGGGCCGTATGGGTGAAGAGCTACGAAGACCAATTATCAAATGTATGAAATATAACTATCAAATGTGTGGAACATGTAGCGCGAAATTTAGTTGCTTTCACGGCGGCTTTTTGCCACTGCAAGGTAGCGCAAATGGAAAACGTGTTGACGCGCAAGCTGGAGCGCTTCGCTCCGCTGTCGGTAGACGACAAGCGCTTGCTTGAGGAGATCGTTGGCCCACACCGCCTTGTTGCCGCCCGTACAGATCTCATCCGAGAGGGCCAAGGGTCCAACACCGTCCG
>NZ_QYBB01000010.1 GCF_004137685.1 Lichenibacterium minor
GAATGGTCGCGCACCTCGGACGCCGGGTCGATGGCGATGCCGAGCCGCTCGAACAGCTTCGCGGTGCGGCGGTTCAGCTCGCGGTGGTCGACGAAGCCGAAGCGGTTCAGCGGCTCGCGGCGGATCCAGATGTTCTCCGCCACCGTCATGAAGGGCATCAGGTTGAGCTCCTGATGGATCATGGCGATGCCGGCCTCGAGCGCGTCGAGCGGCGACGCGATCCTGGTGCGGGCGCCCCTCAGGCGGATCTCGCCGCGGTCGGGCTGGTACACGCCGGCGATGATCTTCATCAGCGTCGACTTGCCGGCGCCGTTCTCGCCCATCAGGGCGTGGACGCTGCCGCGGCGGATCCGCAGGTCGACGTCGTCGAGCGCCACGACGCCGGGGAACTCCTTGCGCACGCCGTCCACCTCGAGGAGGAAGTCGGCGCCGGGAACGGCGCCCGACTGGCGGACCGCCTTCAAGGTGTTGGGGCTCAGCATGGGTGTGCTCCTGTCGGCGTCGCGGCTCCCGCGCGCTGCCCGCCGCCCGCCGGACGGTTCCCCTTCCCCGGCACGGGGGAAGGGCGGGCGACGGATCGGGTTCGTGCCGTCATGGCGGGGAAAGGGGTCCGGGTGCGGCGCGGCCGGGCGGCGAGCCCGGCGCGGCGCGGCGCCGTCACTTCGCCAGGTAGTCCTTGAGGTTGGCCTTCGTGACCTTCTCGAACGGCACGTCGACGATGGACGGCACCTTGTCGCCCTTGATCAGCGACAGCGCCGCGTCGACCGCACCCTTGCCCTGGCCCTTGGCGTTCTGGAACACCGTCACGTAGAGGTTGCCGTTCTGCACCTCGGCCAGGCCGTCCGCGGTGGCGTCGATGCCGCCGATGCACATGGACTTCGGGTCCCGGCCCGCCTGCTTCAGCGCCAGGATGGCGCCCACCGCCATCTCGTCGTTGTTGGCCGCCACGCCGTCGATCTTGTCGCCGGTGGTGATCCAGTTGTTCATCAGGTCGATGGCCTTGTTGCGGTCCCAATCGGCCGTCTGCTTCTGCACCACCTTCAGGCCAGGGGTCCTGGCCACCACGGCCTCGACGTCGGCGGTGCGGTCGAGCACGCCGATGTTGGACAGCTGGCCCTCGATGATGACGATGTTGCCCTTGCCGTTCAGGCACTTGGCCAGCTCCTCGGCTTCCAGCGTGCCCGACACCTTCTCGTCCGAGCCCACGAAGGCGACGCCCGGCGGCAGCTGCTTGTCCTCGGGTTTGCGGTTCACGTAGACGAGCGGGATCTTCGCCGCGACGGCGAGTTGGGTCATCTTCGGGGTCGCCGACGTGTCGACCGGGTTGACGATGATGGCGTCGACGTGCTGGGCGATGAAGTTCTGGATCTGGCTGATCTGCTTGCCGGTGTCGTCGTTGGCGTCCTCGACCTGCAGCGACACGCCCTTGTCCTTGGCCTCGGCCGAGATGGCGGTGCGGACGCTGGTGAGGAAATTGTCGTCGAACTTGCCGATCGTGACGCCGATGGTGGTGGCGGATGCCGCCCCCGTGAGGGCCGCGGTGGCGAGCAGGGCGAGAATCAGGCGCTTCATCGGGTATTCCTCCTGGGTGCTTCCCCTCGTGGGGGACCGTCGGGGCTTCGCCCTCGACGGCTGTGGGGTTTCGTCGGCGCGCGGGCGCCGACGGTATCACGCGGCGGGTCGTGCGACGCCGCCGGAGATGAAGGCCATGCTGTCGCGCAGGGCGGCCTGGATGTCGGGGCTCCGGTGCACCTCGGGCGCGAAGGGCTCGAAGGACACCGGCCCGCGGTAGCCGCCGGCGCCGAGCGCGCGCACCTGCCCGACGGTGTCGAGGACGTCGCCCGCGTCCACCAGCACGCGATGCGCGTCGCGCAGCCCGTCCGCGCCGATGGACGCATCGACCACGCCCGAAACGTGCACGAGGCCCGTCATCTCGGGGAACAGCTCGCCTTCGCCCGCCAGATGGTGGTGGAACGTGTCGTGGACGAGCGCGAAGGCCTTCGCGCCGTCGACGTCCCGGATGGCCTCGACGGCGGCCCGCTTCGAGCGCAGGGCGCATCCGGCGAAGCCCAGGGGCTCGACGAAGCCGGCGATCCCGGCCCGCTCCAGCATCGGCTTCAAGGCCGCGAGGGCTTCGCGCAGGGCGGCGGCGCGCTCGTCGCCCGAGGCCGCCGCGGAAGCGGCGTCGTTGCGCGGGCACAACACGATGCCGCCGGCCCCGCAGGCCGCCGCATAGTCGATGAGGGCGCCCGCCTGCGCGGCGCGCTCCGCCGTCCAGTCGTCGAAGAGGGCCAGGGCATTGATGCTCGCGATGGCGAGGCCCGCGCGATCGGCCATCCGCTCGACGTCGCCCGGCGGCGTACCGTCGGCGATGGCGGTGCCGGCGATGTCGTTGCGGATCTCCACGGCGGAAACGCCGAGGCTGCGCGCCAGGGCGAAGAAGTCCGCGAGCCCCAGCCGGGGAGCGGCCATGTGGTTCAGCGCGAAATCGATGCCGGTCACGTCGGGTCCCGTGGAAAGCCGCTGCCCCCGCCGGAACGGCGCGGGTCCGAAGGAGCGGCAAACGCCGCAAGGCGGGATCGGTGGGCCTTTCGGCCCCACTGGCCCTCGTCCGCCGCCGCGCAGGCGGAGCAGATAGATCGTTCTTGTTCGTTATTGGAATGAATATTCCGAATCGGCGCGCCGGTCAACCGTCGGTCGCGCCGCGGCCAGGCCCCGCGGAGCCCGGCCGCGGCCCCCCGGTCCGGGCGGCGGGCGGACCCTCACCCCTTCGGGCTGTACTTGTCGATCTTGGCGAGCAGGTCGGAGAAGTCGACCGGCTTCGAGCAATAGTCCGTGCAGCCGGCCGCGATGGCCTTGTCCTTGTCGCCCGACATGGCGTGGGCCGTCAGCGCGATGATCGGCACCGCCGCGGTCGCCGGATCGGCGCGGATCAGCCCCGCCGCGGACCAGCCGTCGAGGACGGGCAGGTTCATGTCGAGCAGGATGATGTCCGGCGCCTCGCTCTTCGCCTTGTCGACGCCCTCCTGGCCGTCGGTCGCGACCGCCACCTCGAAGCCGCGGCGCTTCAACCGCCGGGACAGGAAGTCCCAGATCTCCTCGTGGTCCTCGACAAGCAGGATCTTCATCTCGCGTCCCTCATGCTGCGGGGCCCCTCGGGGGCCCATGGTCCCGGAGCCCCCGGAAGGGCTCGCCGTTGAAGCTGTCCGTTCAGCCGCCGGCCCTGCGGCCCGCCACCGCGGGCCGGGCCCGCAGGGCGGCCTTCTCGGCCGCGCCCTCGGCTTCGAGCCCCCGGTTTCCGGTCACCTTCCCGAGGGCCTCCTTGAGGGCGGCCCCGGCCGCCTTGGCGACAGTCCCGATCCGTTGCTTCGACATGGCCAGCCTCCCGGCGCCCGCGACGCCGGGCCGTCCGTCATCCCCCATATGGCATCGCCCGCGGGATCCGCACCTGCCGGCGGGCGCGGACGGGGATGCGGAAGAACTAGTTCGGGGGGTGCGGCGCCATCATCCCGCGCGGGACGAGCCCGCGATGCCCCGCTCGCGCCCCCACACGATCAGCGCGGCCCGGCTGCGGACGCCGGTCTTGCGGAACAGGCTCGCCACGTGGTTGCGCACGGTGTTGCGCGACACGCCCATGCCGGCCGCGATGGCGCCGTCTTCCTCGCCCCGGCACACGAGGTCGAGCACCTGGCGGGCGCGGGGCGGCAGTTCGGCGAGGCCCGCGCCGTCCGCCGCATCCGGGGTGCGCGCCCGGGCCAGCTTCTCCAGCACGGCGTCGGTGAGCCACGACGTGTCGCGGAACACGGCCTCGATGGCGCCGGCCACCTCCACGTGGGTGCGCTTGCGCTCCGACACGTTCTGCGCCGTGACGAGCACGCAGCGCTGCCCGTGGATCTCCACGGCTTCCGCGGCGACGAGGCAGTCGAGCGCGCCGCCGTCGGCCGTGAGCAGCCGGAGGTCGAGGTCGCGCACGCGGCCGTCGTCCCGCAGCAGCCGCTCGATCGTGGCGGCCGCCTTGGGGTCGGACCAGAGCTGCAGGTCCACGGCGTCGCGGCCCACCACGTCGGTCTTGTGGAAGCCCGTTTCCTGCGCGAAGGCGTCGTTGACGAGCAGCACGCGGTTGCCGTCCCGCGTCGCCACCAGGGTCGGCACGGGCGACAAGCGGAACGCGATCTCGAAGCGCTCCTCGCTTTGACGCAGCGCTGCCTCGGCGTGGCGGCGGCCGTCGAGGTCGGCGAAGGTGAACAGCATGCAGCCCACGCCGTCGACGTCGATGGGCTGGCCCGCCACGATGACGCCCTTCTCGCCGCCTTCGGGGAGCTGCAGCACGGCCTCCATCTGCGGGATGGTGCGCCCTTCCTGCAGCCGCTCGATGGCGAGCTCGCGCCGGCTCGCGCCTTCCAACACGTCCACCTCGTAGATGGAGCGGCCCACCACGTCCTCGTCGCGGTAGCCGGTCATCTCCAGGAAGCCGCGGTTGACGCGCACGTGGCGCAGGTCGTCGAGGCGCAGGATCAGGGCGGGGGCGGGGTTGGCCGAGAAGGCCTTCTCGAAGCGCTCCTCGGCGCTGTAGCGCTCGGTCTCGTCGTGGAGCAGCAGCACGAGGCAGTTCGGCACGCCGTCGTCGTCGTTGAGCACGAGGCTGCGGATGCGGTGGACCCAGCGCACGTCGTTGCTGCCGGCGGGCGCCACCTCGACCACCACCTCGTCGAAGGCTTCGCCGGCCATGACCCGTTCCATCGGGTACTGGCCTTCGGGCAGCTTGTGGCGGTTGCGGTAGCGGAGCTCGAAGCGCCGCCGGTAGTCGGTGACGTCGCGGCCGAGCTCCGCCACGGCGGCCACCCCATGCATCGCCAGCGCCGGGGCGTTGGCCCATTCGATCGACTGGTCGGTGCCGACCAGGATCACGCCGTCCGTCATGCCCCCGACGATCTGGCGCAGGTGGCGCTCGTCCACCGTGCGGCGGGGGGGAGTTTCCCCGACCGGGCCCGCCCGACGTGCCCCGACCGTCATCGGGCCGAGTAAACGAAGAAGGAGTTGAAGCTGGAGCCGAAGCTCTTGTCGAGCTTGAAGCGGCACGGGGTGGTCAGCTCGAACGCGTTCGAGTCGTAGCAGTAGGACGTCGCCGAGCAGTAGAACATCTTCCCGCTCCGCTTGTCGACCTTGACCGCCGACAGGGGGCCGAAGGTGCCGCTCCCCTTGGACTTCACCTGTTCGGGGGCTTCGAGGGCGGGCACGTCGGCGAGGATGCGCGCCATGCAATGTCCGTCGGCGCGGGCGGCGCCGGGACCCGCGCCCGCGAGCGCGGCGCCGCACAGCAGCGCCGCGAGGTGGTTCCGGGCGGGCGAACGGCGGTCCATGGCCTTGGCTCCTGTGCGTCGGGTCGCCCGAACGATAGGTCGCGCGGCGCGCGGAAGATAGCGCGGCCGACGGGCCAAGCGATGGAGGCGACGGCCTTCCGGCGCGGGGCCGCGCCCGTCCCGGTCACGCCGCCGCCGCCAGGGCGCCGAGGTGGCGGACGAGCATCTCGGTCGAGGCTGCGAGGTCGCCGGAATTGTCGATGCGCAGGAGGTCGGCCCCCGCCGGCGGTTCGACCGGGACGCTCCGGCGGAGGCGGTCGAGGATGGTCGCTTCCGCTTCGCGCCCGCGCGACGACAGCCGGGCGATGTCGAACTGTTCGAGCGCCGAAAGCGCCACGGCGACGTCGGCGGGGCGCCACAGCCGCAGCAGGGACTGCGTCGCCGGCATGTCGTTGAGCCGGCCGACCAGCACGTTGTTGAGGACGTCGAGCTGGCCGACGAGGTTGAACTGCTGGAAGATCATGGCGCAGCGGGCGCGCCAGTCGCGGAGGCCCCGGCCGCGCAGCGCCGTCACGTCGACCCCGTCGAAGGAGATGACGCCTTCGCTCGGCTCCACGAGCCGATTGATCAGGCGCAGCAGCGTCGACTTGCCGGCGCCCGACCGCCCCACGACCCCGACGAAGCTGCCCGCCTCGATCTCGATCGACATGTCTTCGACGGCGACCTTGTTGCCGTAGCGGCGGCTCACGCCCTTGATGATCAGCATCGCCC
Organism: Lichenibacterium minor; assembly: GCF_004137685.1. Classification (GTDB taxonomy): domain Bacteria; phylum Pseudomonadota; class Alphaproteobacteria; order Rhizobiales; family Beijerinckiaceae; genus Lichenihabitans; species Lichenihabitans minor. The sequence continues at coordinate 6,072 of NZ_QYBB01000010.1, forward strand.
CACCCGCATCCTGTAGAATGCAGGCATAGGGCGCGCGAAGCTTTCGTGACGGGTTCGACGTCGCCGGAACCGACGGCGGAGCGCGGTGCTGTCCGGGGCGGGCACCGACGGTTGTTCCCGGCGGGAGGGCGCCCCCATTCGCTTGACGTTTGTTTCCATCCCTGGTCGCATGGGCTCTCGATGGTTCAGCTCAATCTGCGGCCGCCTCCCATGCTGCTCGACGACGGGATCGAAGACCGGGCCCTTCTCGACCTCCGCCGCGCGGCGGCCGGGACGCGCCGGGACGCCGCGGTGCCGACCGGCCCCCGCGACCCGTCCCCCGGCGCCGACGACCTGCCGCCGGAGCTGGCGTTCCTCGTGGCGCAGGGCGTCGCGCCCGCGCTGGTGCGCCGCGCGGCGCGGATCGCCGCGGAGCTCGGCACCCCCGGCGAGGACGCCCTGTTCGGCCTCGGCTTTCCGGACGAGCGCTACGGCCGCCTGCTCGCCCGCCACCTCGGCGCGCCCTACCTCCGCCGCCCGTTGGCGCTGGCGCGGGAAGGCCTGGACGTGGCCGCCGCGGCGGCGGTGGGCTGGGCGCGGCTGGCCCCCCATCGCGGCCGCGTCGGCAACGTTTGCGCGCCCCGCGGGGACAAGCTCCGCCTGCTCCTGGACCGGCATCGCTTCGAGGACGTCGGCAGCTACGACTTCGCCATCACCACCCGCCGCCGCTTCGAGGCTCTGCTGCGCCGGCACGACGCGGCCGGCCTGGGCGAGCGTGCGGCGTCGGGGCTCGCCGGATGGGATGCGGCGCTGTCGGCGCGCGGGGGCGCCACGCCGGCCCAACTGGGCGCGGCGCTCGGCCTCGTCGCGGCCCTGGCCCTCGGCGTCGCGGTCGCGCCGGGCCCGACCGCGCTGGCCGCGTCGGCGGCGCTGTTCTGCGTCTTCGCCGCCGCGGTGGCGCAGCGCCTCGTCGTTGTCGCGGCGAGCGCCGCCCGCACGGCGCCGCCGCCCCTCGCCCCGCTGCCGGACCGCGACCTGCCGGTCTACACGCTGGTGGTGCCGCTGTTCCGCGAAACGCGGGTGCTGCCCCGGCTCGTGCGAGCCCTCGACGCGATCGACTACCCGGCCTTATGTAGGAAACGCAACAAACGTCACCCTATGCGATACCTTCGCAATCGCCTATGATGGCGTATGCTCTACGCCAACTCCCCGCCCCAGATCGTCGCCACCCTCAAGGCCAAGCGCCACGACATCGAAGCCTCTGTGAAGGCCTACGAGGCCAAGCTCGCCCAGGCCCGTCGGGATCTCGCCCACGTCCAGGCGACGCTCGCTCTGTTCGCCACCGACGATCCCGGCACCATCCGAGCCTACACGGACACGAGCCGGCTGTTCAATCGCGGGGAGGTGTGGGGCCTCTGCTGTCAGGCTCTGGCCGAGCGCGGTCCCATGGACACCCGAGAGCTGTCCCGTTGGGTCGCCACGTCGAAGGGCATGGACGCCGCCGACCCGGTCCTGTGCAAGGCCCTCGCCTATCGCATCGTCCAGTCCATGACGCTCCAATGGAAGCGCAAGCGGATCGGCTCGGAGGGTATCAGGAAGGGCGTGCGGGTGTGGGCGTTGCTGAAGGGGGAGTGAGGCCGGGATGCTACGGCGCCTAACCCAGTTTCGGCACCCAAGGCGGATCGCGCGTTCCCTCATACGTCAGCTTGCCGCGATAGACGACCCGCCCCGACTCGTTCCGCACGTCGCACGTGATGACGTGCAACTCACCGTCCGGCAGTTCCTCACGGGCGATGTCGGGAAGCAGGGCTTGGGCCTGCTCCCGCGCTTTTTCGAAGCTGTCGAACTCGTCGCCCATCTCGTCGCGATGGAAACCTTTCGCATCGCGCACGTCGAAATAGTAGAGCGGCATGCCGTGCCTCCACCCCGCTTTGGCAAGGGCACAGGCCTCCCTCAGCCGCCATACGCCATGAGACACCGTGGACGGTGCAACCTGCATCGCAGAAATCGCAACCAGACGCATTCACATAGGCTATTTCACCTTGATTGAGCCATTTTCGTCCTTCCTCCTGATGCGATTGCACGCATGCGGCCGAACAGCTCTGCGTGCCGCCGATAGCCGTGTGAGAGGACACCATGCGCCTTCCATCTCCCGCACAGGTCCGAGCCGCACGCGCCATGCTGAATTGGTCGAAGATCGATCTGGCGAAGGCCGCAAGCGTTTCCGTCTCGACGGTGCTGAACTTGGAGGGGCGTGATCCTGAACGGGTTTCGGGGGGATCTGCAGGCGCTATCCGCGTGGCACTGGAGACCGCAGGCGTGTGGTTCATCCAGGATGACAGCGAAGCGACTGGCGTGATGCTCTGCCCGCGCTGACACAGGCCATCCCGCCAACGTCGGAGAGCGCTATGCCCCAACTCTTCGATCCAGAGGCCGCGCGACTCATTGCAGACAGTCGCGTGGCCGTCGAGGCTTCCCGCCGCCTCATCGCTCAGTGCAAGCGAGACAGGGAAGCGTTCCGGGCTTTGATGGACGAAAGCCGCCGATTGCTGGAGGCGTCACGCCAACCCCGCGAGCGATAGACGGTCGCGCCTGCCGCGTCGCCTCCCTGGCCCTCGGCAAGGCCACCAGCCCGGACTTCGTGGGGTACTGGCAGCGGCATCGGGCGGTGGTGTGAATCCAACGCCAAGGAACCGCATCGGCTGGCATGCGTAGTCAGGCCGCGGGGCTAACGCTCTTGTAAGTTCCGCATCGATGCGCAAATGCGTGTCACCTCGGCGTCGGAACCGATAGCCAATGAGCTAACTTGGCATTAGCTCATGGCTGTGCAAACTGGGCATGCGGCGCCACACAGGGGCGGAGCGAGGGAGACACAGATGACGATGGCAGGGCTTGAGGGATGGACCAACCGCTAATTACCGGTTGAATTGTCTACAGGAATCAGATAGGCGGTTGGTATGAAGATCATACCGGCCGCCTTTTTCGTTGTCGTCGGAGCCATCCTCGCTATTGTAGCGTTGAGGTGGGGTGCTTTGTATCAGGCTATCGCTAAAACCGACCCCCATCCTGATACATATGCTATTTTGATAACGGGTTTTTTGGCTGCCATTGTCGCCATTTGGGGTATTTTAAGCCAGCGAGCAATTGCGAGACGTCAAGTTACTTTAGAATATCTTCTCAAAACTGAGAACGACAAGGACTTGTTTGCAGCTAAAATCGAGTTCAATGAGTTAGCAAAATTGCCAGAAGGGCTTGAAAAGTATGCCTCAGAACAGGAACAGGCATCTTCGCAGGCTAAAGCTATTCGTCATGTGCTGAACGATTTGGAACTTGCTGCGATAGGTATCGAAAAGGGTATTATAGACTACAGTCTATATAGCCGTTGGTGCAGAAGTGGCGTGATTAAAAAATGGAACCAGTCCGAAACGTTCATTCATAAGTTGCGTGCTAGGACTGGAAACGAGGCTCTCATGCGTGAGTTTGAGGCTATGGTTGGATGGTTGAAAGGCTCGAAAAAACTCAAGCGAGGCTACTTTTGGTCTCAATGGTTTTTTTGAACCGCCATACGTCCGTACTGATATCACGCCACCCGCCACACCGCCCCCGGCCCCTTCCCACCCTTCGCGACCCGCTCGCCCTTCTCCAGATATCGCAGGTTCGCCCGCACCCGGTTCCTGAGCCCGCTGGCGTTGTCGCTCTTCACCGTTTTTGCGCCACGTCGTTGTGTGCTGCACCATAATATGTTGCGATGCCGTCGGCGCTCACCTGTAGGACGGCGGAGCGCTACACGGCCCCACCCTCCCGTGCCCACGATGGGCGGGGCCGTGCTCTTCACCCCTCGTTCCGTTCCCAATATCCCTTCCACTGGCGCGACACCGGCGAGGCCAAGGCCAGTTTCGCGGTGCGGCGGAAGGCGTCGCCGTTCGACAGGCGGCGATTGTCCTCCTTCCAAGCGGCTTCGGCGGCGTACTGATAGAGGTAGCGGGCCGAGACGTGATGGTGCTGGCCGTCCACCATGCGGCGGAGGCGGGAGAAGTAGGACTCGGCCTGATTGGTATTCGCCTCGGGGGTCGAATAGCTCTCGGAGTGGTTGATGCGGCCGACCGCCTCAAAACGGTCGTGCAGCACGTCCCAATGGCGGGCCTCATCGGCGTAGACCGTGGCGTCGGGGGCGACGTTGTCGACCGCCAAGGCAACGCCCTCGGCTTCGCTCTCGCGGACAAAGGTCTTCGTGGCGCCGTCGCGCTCGCGGAGGACCACCACCACCCGGCGCTCGCCGTTCTGGTTTTCCGACTTGCGGCGGTCCTTCCGGCTCTCGATGTGGTTGTCGGGGCGGATCTTGCCGCCAAAATACGCGCCGTCGATCTCGACCTCTCCGGCGAGCTGCATCCCTTCCACCTCGGAGGCCAGGGCCTCGCGGAGCTTGTGGGCGAGCACCCACGCCGTCTTGTACTGGCAGTTAATGTCCCGGCCGAGCTGGAGGGCGGACAGGCCCTTCACGGCGTTCACGCAGAGGACGATGGCGGCGCACAGGTCCGTGAAGGCCATCTTGCGGGAGGCGAAGATCGTCCCCGAGGTGACGGAAAACTGATGCGCGCAGCCGGCGCACTTGAACTTGCGGCGGCCCTTCACGTCGTAATGCTTCAGCCCGCCGCAGCGGGGGCACACCGGGGCGCCGTCCGTCTCCGCCCAGCGCATCCGGCAGAAGATGCCGTAAGCCGCGTCCTCGCCACCCTTGTAGATGGAGGCCAGCGAGAGGGTGCGGGCTTCGGCGGAAAGGAGGAAGTGCTGAGCCATGTCATCACCTGCGGTGCATCTGCACCGTTTATGATGGCACTGTGCGGCGTAGTCAATGGCGAATGCCTCGTGTATGATGACATTCGTACCGGAGATGCTTCATGCTCGACAACGTCAGCCCAGCCCCACAAGCCGATATGGTCCCAGGCGGCGAGCAATGGGAAGCCAAGGTGAAGAACGTCCTCAAGGCTGAGCTGAAGCGCCGGGGGATCGGCTACAAGGAACTGGCGGAACGGCTATCCGCGATCGGTGTCTCGGAAAACGAGCCGAACATCCGCAACAAGCTGGCGCGTGGCCGGTTCACCGCCGTGTTCATGGTGCAGGTGATGGCTGCCATCGGCGCCAATGAAATCCGACTTTAAGTTGTCAACTGCTCTCTTGAGCGTTCTGTGATGCCCTTCGTGCGGCGCGCTCTGCTCTCACCGCAGGGCCTCTAGCTTCTTGTTCTGCTCGCAACGCTCTCGCTCGCTCTTGCTCCCTTTCTTCCTCAGCTCTTTTTCGAAGAGGATCTTCCCGTTTCGGAAATAGCACAAATGAGCAGAAGGCGCGCAAATCGAGTTCGTTTGTTGCCGAAAATCTTTGTGTGACATCCCTAACATTCCCAAGCTCCGTCTCTACGGTTGTTTTGGGTGTTTTTGAAAGAGGGTCGTAGTCACATTGATGGCGAAGTTCCTGCAGGGTTACAAACTGAGTGGCGAACTCTTGAATGCTCTCTGGAAACTTCCTCATTATCTCCAGATCGCGGCATCGCGTTTTTGTATTCTCATGAGCTAAAGCTCTGTAGACTTGCTGCCAAGCTCTGCGATAATCCTCCTGGATTGAGCCCATAAAAAGGTCAGCGCACGTTTTGGAAATTTCATGAAAAAGGGCATAGTACAATGTACTGGCAGCCCTATTAAGGTCGGCCTGGGTCGGTTCTGACCCAGGCCGGTTGATGAGGAGCTCAGCGCTAGCGATGAGATCCTGAGTCATCATCTTCTCCGCGCCTCATGCTCTGCTTGGTTCATATATCTGACCATAGGAAATGCCGTAAAACCGGCATTTGCCAGAGACAATCTAAGAACCCGTACCAAGCTCGAAAAACTCCTAGGAGCGAAATTCGAGGGGGGCGTGTTGATGACGACATCTACAGCAATTATGTCGTCACCATCGAAATCCTCACCGTGTCGGCTTCGAACTGACACGATTTTGTCTCCGCCAAGATGCGCTCGAACGGTGTTTTCTACCGTGTCAGACAAAATGTCTCGATGGTCCTCCGCCCTATCGCGAGGCGTGGACGCGATGTCCAGCATGGCTTTTCTCCCCTCCTTGGGACTATCAGTTATTAACTGCCCATCACTAGTGAAGGGTCAATGACCCTTGACATGGTCAAAATTATATGGCACCGCTACCGCGCGGTGCGGCGACGCACTTCAGCGGCGCCTGTAGCGAGCGGTTATTTTTGTATCGTAGCTACTAGGCCGCACTTTTGAACCCCGGTTCACCGCCTTCCCCTCGCGCTGCCTGCTAACCACGTCTCACCCAAGACCGCGCCGGCCTCCGCCACACAGCCCTATTGTGCTCGCCCTATGGCTTTGAGCGTCGGAGATCCGGCGGAGGCCGTGCGCGAGGCGAGCATGATCCCTGCCGAGGATGCGATGGGCCCGGCCCAGATGGCGGCTTTGCTCGACGCCGCGTTCCGTGTTGCCGACCCGCTTTCCTATCTCGACACCACAGCGATGACGTTTCGAGCGCTGGGGCGGGGAGATGACGCCAGAGCCGCGGCGTGGATGGGATGCCTCTATGCGGAAGGGGAGATCGAACTCCTGATGAGCCTGAGAACGACGTGGCGGATGGGACTGGTGCGTAGCCCGGAGAGCATCGTGGGTTAGCATAGAAGCGCCACCGTCAGTGATGGCATTTGTTGCGTTTCCTACATAAGGCCGCGACTACCCCCACGCCAAGCTCGACGTGAAGATCATGCTCGAAGCCTGCGACCGGGGCACGATCGCGGCCGCGGCCCAACTCCGCCTGCCGCCCCGCTACGACGTGATCGTGCTGCCCGACGGCCACCCCCGCACCAAGCCGCGGGCGCTCAACGCCGCGCTGGAATCGGCTCGCGGCGACCTCGTTGTGGTCTACGATGCGGAAGATCGGCCCGACCCCGGCCAGCTCCGCGCCGCCGCGGCCCGCTTCGCGGTCGCTCCCGCCGACCTCGCCTGCCTGCAGGCCCGCCTGACGGTCGACCACGCGGACGAGACGTGGGTCACGCGCCTCTTCGCGCTCGACTATGCGGCGCTGTTCCACGGCGTGAAGCCGGGTTTGGCGACGCTCGGCCTGCCGATCCCGCTCGGCGGCACGTCGAACCACTTCCGCGGTCTTATGTAGCTGCCTCACCAACGAGTGAAATCAGTCGCTTACGCCTCGGGGTAGTCCGGCGCCTCGATCCACTCCCCTTGGACGCTGAGTGTCGTCCGGTAGCGCTCACGGCCTTCGTGACACCGTACCACGGCCGTGATGGTTCGATGCTCTGCATCAACGGCATGGTCTCTGGCGATGTCCGGAAGGAGCGAGAGGGCCTGATCCCGGGCTTCGTAGAGGTCCCTAAGCTCGATGCCGAAGACGTCGCGCGAGGCCTCGCCGCTGTCGTCGATGTCGAAATAGTACATAGGCACTGGCACGATCCTCAATCGTTGACCCAGCTCCGAGTTCGGGAGCGTCTGCAGCAGCCTGACGCGGGCTTGAACTGCATGCAACTAGCCCTGAGGATTTCGGAAAAAAATGATCGGGTGATGTTGAGAAGGCTCACTCAATGTCGAGCTTGGCTGTCCCGCGATAAATGAGGGTCCCGTCTTCGCGCCGCACCCTCACCGTGAAAACCCGTGAACGTCCCTTAAGCATTTCAGCGAGGCCGAGGCCCTGAAGCAGGATGGCGGCTTCTCTGCCGATGTCCTGCGGGTCGGTAAGATCGATGCCGGCTTCATCGCGGACCTGCCGCTCGCCATCGCATGTGTCGAAGAAATAGCGCGGCAATCGTCCCTCCAGACTCCGCCCTATGAGGGGCGTGGGAGCTGATACGGATCGGATTGTCCGATGGTTTCGGAGTGGGGTGAAATACGTCGTTTGCCGCAGGCGCTGCCTTATGGCGGTGGGGCGGAGAGCGCGATCTGCTGTTCTCTAAAAGCCTCATCGCACACAGCCCTGAGTCCCATGCGGACGGTCTCCACGTCGAACGATGCCCATCCGTGACATCCTGCTCGCCATCGCGATCTTCGCCAACGGCGCCAAGGGCCACAGCGCCCTGCAGCTCTCCCGCGATCTGGACTGCCAATATAAGACGGCCTTCGTCCTCGCCCACAAGATCCGCGAGGCCATCACGGCCGACTGTGACGAGCGCACCCTCGCGGGCGACGTGGAGGTCGACGGCGCCTATTTCGGCGGGTACGTGAAGCCCGCCAATGAGAAGGCGAACCGCGTCGACCGCCGCAAGGCCGAAAACCAGACCGGCAAGCGCAAGGTGGTTGTCGTCATGCGCGAGCGAGGCGGCGAGACGCTTCCCTTCGTGTTCCGCTCCGAGGCCGCTTCCGTGTCCACGATCGGCGCCAAGGTGGCGGCCGGCTCGACCCTCTATGCCGACGAAGCGGCGTCCTGGGATCGCCTCCACGACCGCTTCCTCACGAAGCGCATCAACCACCAAGAGGCCTACTCGACGGCCGAGGCCTGCACCAACGGCGCGGAGTCGTTCTTCTCCCGCATCCGCCGCTCAGAGATCGGCATCCACCACCACATCGCCGGCCCCTACCTCCAGGCCTACAGCCAAGAGATGGCGTGGCGTGAGGATCACCGCCGGGTGTCCAACGGCGAGCAGTACCTCGCCATGACGGAAGCGGCGCTGCGTCACCCCGTCAGCCGCGTGTGGAAGGGGTACTGGCAGCGGGCGGCTGACTAACCCTTACGTCCTAACCGTTATGCAAAAATGCCACGTCAGGTTTTTTTCAGTGGATTGTTGCAATCTGCTCAGCATCCGCTACATCGCTGTTCCATACTCTTTCCCCGACTGGCCGCTCCGGCCAGCCGGGGTTTCGCGTACCCCGTTGACGGGGCGGTTAGGGGTACGTCAGGGAGCGGAGCCATGGATAGCCAGGTCGTGAGCAATACACCAGACGCTAATCAGCCGGTTCGGGCTGAGGCCACTTTCATCTCGGGGTGGTTTACCAAGCAGTTCGATGCTGGTAAGCAGCCTAAGTATGGTTATCCTACTAACCACCTTCCTGAGACGACCGACAAGCCCATGGACATGGTGACCGGATTCGTCACTGCGGACAGTAAGTAACTCTTAAGGCGGGGTATCCCGAGAGGTTTGCGTTAGCGATGCAAATTACAAAAGATACCCTGCCTGCTCTTATTGAGAGCGATACTAAGTTCATTAGTATTTTTAAGAGTTATGCTGAAGAGGCTATGTGGTCGGCCCGATTAGTTCCTCAGTTTTCAAAACCTCGGTTGGTCGAGGCGCGAGGCGCGTGGCTAAACGACGTTGATCGCGTCGGCAGTCATGAGAAGCATCTTGTCAATGGGCTGGATCATTTTAAGCAGGCAGGGCATCTTGCCTTTTGGCTTCGTCGCATGTCGCCCCTTATCGAAGCGAGCGATCCAACACAGGATATCCAAGATTCATCTGGGTACGAGCTAGACGAAACCGAAAGCGCGTTCAGAGATCTCCTGTTCGCAGGGCCCAATGAGTATTTGGCGTTCGATTTTGGATTTCAGATCGTAAGATTTTACGAAATGGCGCGTATTGATCGCGTGACTCCCTGTCCTGATATCAGGCCAAGCCGCGATTATTATCAAACTACGTGCCATTTTTTGAAATATAAGAATGTTTCACCCCATGGTCTCCACATAATCTACAAGTCATTGTTTGTTATGTGATGTAAGGTTTTATTTTGCTGAAACGGGCTGTTAAGACGCTTTAGTTGGTTTCAACCGCCACAGCATGTTCCCGTGCCCGTCTTTGCCGGCCGTGACGCGACCGTCGCCCTTGAGTACCCGCAGGGCCTTGGACACCCGCCGGGTATGATCCGCCATGAGCTTGCGGTCCCGCGCGTCCTGGCCTGAGACGGAGAGCAGCGCTTCGGCGACCTGGCGCGACGTGCGCGGTTCTCCCGTTTCCCGCAGCTCGTCGATGCAGCCCCGTGTCAGCTCGCCCCGGCCGAAGATGACCTCGCGCTTCTGCCGGGGCATCGCAGCGTCGAGATCGCCCTTGTAGCCCAGCGTGCCGAGGACGCGGTCCATCGCGGCGACGTCGTTTTTGATCTCCGCCAAGCGATCACGGATGCGCTCCGCTTCGCCAAACAGGTCGGCGCGCTTGGTGAGCAGGCCCGAGATGGTGTGCTCGAAGGTGTCGGTGCGGGAGGGGCGGATGGTGTCAGACATGTCACCATGGTATCAAAGCCGAGCGATCTCAGGCAGATAGCCCTTGGTGAGTTTGCTACCTAACACCGCACTTCCGCGCGTCCGCGCTGCGCCGCGTCGGCGGCTGGGATGCCTGGAACGTCACGGAGGACATCGATCTCGGATACCGCCTCGCCCGCTTCGGCTTCCGCGTCGGCGCGCTCGACTCCGACACCTTCGAGGAAGCGCCGCTGACCCTCGCCCGGTGGATGCCGCAGCGCAGCCGCTGGCTGAAGGGCTGGATGGTGACGCTGCTGGTCCACGGCCGCCAGCCGCGCCGGCTGTTCGTCGAACTCGGCTGGCGCGCCGGCCTGTCGGTCGCGGTGTCGCTGGCCGGCACGGTGCTGAGTTGCCTCCTCGGCCCGCCGCTCCTCGTCGCCGTCGCGGTGCAAAGCTGGCGCGGGGTCCTGTTTCGCGCCGAAACGCCGCTGTGGTGGCTGTTCGTGGCGGCGAGCGGCGCGCTTCTGGCGGGCGGCGTCGCGGCGGCGCTGTGGCCCGTCCTGCTCGGCCTGAGGCGCATGGGCCGGCTCGACCTCGCGGCCTGGCTCCCCACCCTGCCGCTCTACCTGCTGTTCGTTTCGGCCGCCTCGTGGCGCGGCCTGTTCGAGCTGTGGCGAGACCCGCAGGCGTGGAACAAGACCGAGCACGGCCTCGCGCGGCACCGGGCCGCGCGGCCGCGCCCCTGACGGGCGTGGCCTCCGCAAGGGCGGCGACCGCATGCCTGCCTCCCGCGTAGGCGGCGAACTTCCTCAGTGCTGCATCGTTGAGCAGGCCTCGCGGCACCGAAGACCAACCACACAGTCCGATGGGCGCGATGCCGCTTCTCGGACGCGGTGCGGCGGCAACGATGAAAGCCAACACATGACCAGCACCAACTTCCGCTCGGCCGCCTTCGCGATCTTCGCGCTCGGCGCCGGCCTCGCCACCGCCCCGGCCTTCGCCCAAGACCGCTTCGCCGCGACGTCCGACGAGGGGGCCGCTTACGCCCAGCCCATCCCCGGAGACGAGGGGGCGGCGGTTCCGCCGAACACGATGGGACATTTCACCTGCGGCTTCAACGAGCAGCACAGCCACCTCGAGCGCCAGAACTGCGGCGGCGTCCATTACCGCTACTGACGCGCGGTCCGGCCGACGACGCCGGATCGGGGGCTCGGCGGCACGCGAACGACGCCGCTTCCCGCATGGCACGGCGCCCGACGGAGGGCCCGCCGGCGCCGAGGTTCCCGCCGACTGCGGCGTGACCCGTCCGGCACGGGACCTCATCGCGGACGGTGGGTGCTGATGTGGCGCCGATCCGTCGGCCCGGCCTTTCGGAAGCCCGCGGTGAGGAACCGCGGGCTTTTCACGCGTTAAGGAACACCACGACCGCGGCGAAGGTGGAGCCATGCCGAACCAGCGTTCCGCCCCCGAAGCCGCGCCCCGCCGCCCCGCCGCCCGTCCCCGCCGCACGGTCGAGGCCGGGGCCGCGCCGGACCAGCTGGAGCTGGAATTCGTCCGCTTCGGCCCGCGCGACAAGGCGCTGGACCTCCGGGTGGATCTCGGCTCGGACACGATCTGGGCCACGCAGGCCCAGATGGCGGAGATGTTCGGCGTCGGCGCCGCCGCGGTGTCGAAGGAACTGTCGACGCTCAAGGGCGAGGGCGGCCTCGGGACCGTGCGCCCCGGCAGCGCCGGCTCGGGCGACCTTTACGACCTCGACACCATCCTGTGCGTGGGCTACCGCGTCAGCTCCGGCAAGGCCGCGGCGTTCCGGCGCTGGGCCAGCCAAACCCTGCGCGCTTCCGCGGTCGACGGCTTCGCGTTGAACGAGGCGCGCCTGCGCGACGACCCCGCGGCGAGCGACCGGCTGGCGACGCGGCTGCGCGCCATCCGTGCCGATGAGACCAACATCTACGAAACGGTGCGGGCCTTCTTCCGCCAGGCGTCGCAGGATCACGACGACGGCGCACCCGCGGCGCGGCAGTTCCACGCCACGCTGACGGACAAGTTCGTGTATGCCGTCACGGGCAGCACGCCCTCCGACCTCATCCTGGCGCGCGCCGACCACGGCGCGCCCAACATGGGCCTGACGCGCGTCGCCGGCGACGCCCCCAGCGTCGACGAGGCGCGCATCGCGTCCAACTACCTCGACGGCGACGAGATCTACGCCCTGCACGTGTTGTGCGAACAGTTCCTGCTCTACGTCCAGGGACAGGCGGCCCGCAGCCGGGTCATGACCATGCGGGAACTCGCCGGCAGGCTCGACGACCTGCTGCGCTTCGACGATTACCCCGTGCTGCCCGGCCACAAGGACGTCCATCGCGAGCGCGCGGTGCGCCACGCGGGGGCCGAATACGCCCGTTTCGTCCTGCGCGACCCCCCGAAGCCGCGGCTCGGACGCCGCTGATGGACGGCTTGACGCTGTTCGGCCTCGCCGCCGTGTCTCTGATGCTCGTCGCCTACGCGCTCGAACCGCGTGGGGCAGGCTTCACGCTCCTCTTCGCAGGCGCCTGCGCGCTCGGCTCCACCTACGGCTTCCTCCAAGGGGCGTGGCCCTTCGGCCTCGTGGAGGCGGTTTGGGCCGTCGTGGCCTTGGTGAAATGGCGGAGACTCGCTCCCGCATGAGCGAACCGTCGGCTTCCGTTCCGATCCGCATTCGGGATGCCATCCAGGCCGATCGGCCCTATCTCGCGTGGCTCGAGGAGGCTTGCATGCGAGACTATGCCGTCGCGCTCTGGGGCGTCTGGCGGACGCGGCCCGGCGAGTCTCTGGACCTCCGACAGTACCGCATCCTCGTCGCCTCGGAGCGGGACGCGGGGTGCATCGGGGTCCGGCGCGAGGTCGACCATCTTTGGATCGATGCGCTCTACGTCGCGCCCGGGTTCCAGAATCGGGGCATCGGGGCCGCTGCTCTCCGCATCGCCGTCTCGGAAGGCGCCGCGGAAGGATTGCCCGTGCGCTTGAGCGTTCTCACGACCAACCCCGCCCTCGCTTTCTATCTGCGGAACGGCTTGGTCGTCGAACGCGAGACGGTCGAACGCCGCTATCTCACGACGTCGCCTTGAACCCCCGACGCCTTCGCGGCGTCACGAGGATCGCGGAAGAGCTTCCGCAACGGAAACAGGCCGCCGGAGTCCGGCGGCCCCTTGTTGCGCGATCGCCGCGAAACGATCAGGCGGTCGCCTTGGCCCGGCCGCGGCGGGGCTTCTTGGCCGGCTCCTCGGCCGCGGCGGGCTCGGGTTCCGGGGCGGCGGGCGCCGGCTCGGGCTCGGCTGCCTCGACTTCGGGCTCCGCCGATTCCAGGGCGGGTGTGCCGGCCTTGCGGCCGAGACCCATGGTCTTGGCCAGGTTGGACCGCGCATCCGCATAGGCGGGCGCCACCATCGGGTAGTCCTTGGCGAGGCCCCACTTTTCCCGATATTCCTGCGGCGACAGGCCGTGCTCGGAGTGGAGGTGGCGCTTCAGCGACTTGAAGCGCTTCCCGTCCTCGAGGCAGACGATGTAGTCGTTGGTGACGGACTTCTTCACCGGGACCTTGGGCTGCGGAGGCTCCTTCACGGGCTCCGGCTTGGCGCCGTTGAGGATGTTGCCGAGCGAATCGTGCACGGATTGGAGCAGCGCCGGCAGCTCGCTGACCGGGACCGAATTGTTCCGCACGTAGGCCGAAACGATTTCAGCCGCCATCTCGACGACGTTCAGATCTGGTGGTGTGTCGGACATAGACTTGCCTGCTCCTCATCTTTCCTTGGAGGTAGAGCGCTTTCTTGAGCAAGGCAAGACACGTCGCGACCCGATCGTCCGCGCGGAAGCAAAAAAACGGTGCAAACGGCCCCAGGGCGGCGGCTCGCGATGATCAGCGGGCCCGTTCTGCCCCCGCTGCACCCGCGAAGACCGGCGCGGCGGGGCGGCCGGAGGGCGAAAACAGTATCGGGCCGGCGCGGGATCGCGCGGGGCGGAGGACGAATCAGCCCCGCCCGCCGATCGGGCCGTTTCGCCCGGGCCCGCCGGTTTTCGTCGCTTCGGGGCGGCAGGCTGTTATACGGGGGGCGGGCGTGAAGCGGATGGGACGGCGATTGCGCGGGATCGGGGACGTTTGGCGACCGCGCGTGGCGGCCGTCCTGTTGGCCCTGGCCTCGACGCCCGCCGTGGCGGATTCGCGCGCCGCGCCCGCGGCCGCGGCGGACCACCACGGGGTGGTGGACGCCGACAGCTATCCCTGGTCCGCGGTGGGAAAGCTGTTCAACTCCATCGGCGGGGCCTGCACGGCGGCGGCGGTCGCGCCCGACAAGGTGCTGACGGCGGCTCACTGCCTCTACGCCTTCCGCACCCACCGCTTCCTGCGGCCCGATTCCATCCACTTCCTGCTCGGCTACGCCCGCGGCGACTACCGCATCCATGCCCGCGTGGCATCGTACGCGCTGGGCCCCGGCTACGACCCGGCCGACGAGACCCGCACCGCCGCGCGCGACTGGGCCGTGCTGACCCTGGCGGAACCGCTCCCCGCGACGGTCCGCCCCATCGCGCTCGCCGCCGCCGTGCCCGCGGCCGGCGCCGCCATCGAGATCGGCGGCTTCGCGCAGGACCGGGCCTACCTGATGACGGCCGACACCCGCTGCCGCCTGCTCGGGCCCTCGGCCGGCACGCCGGTGCTGGCCCACGACTGCGTGATCGCCCACGGCGACAGCGGCGCGCCCCTGCTCGCCCGGTCCGCCGACGGCGCCGTCCAGGCCTTCGCCGTGACGGTGGGCTTCTGGACGGTCGGCGGCCGGCAGGTCGGCATCGCGGCGCCCGTGACGGCCTCGATCCTCCTGACCGCCGAAGCGCGCCGGTGATCTCCCGTCGACGGGCCGCCGCCGCGATGTCATGCTGACGCCAGAACCGGAGAGGCGAGCGATGCGGGACACGGCCCGATGACCGATGCGGACACCCGCCCCACCCACGACGTCCTGGCCCGCCGCGACGGCGCGCTCGGCCACCTCACGCTGAACCGTCCGGCCGCCCACAACGCCCTCACCCTCGACATGGTGCGGACGATCGACGCCGCGCTCGACCTTTGGGAGGAGGACCCCGGGGTCGCCGCCGTGCTGGTCGACGGCGCCGGCGACCGCGCCTTCTGCGCCGGCGGCGACATCCGCGCGCTCTACGACGCGCGCCGCGCCGGCCTGCACGCGCCGCTGGCGGATTTCTTCCGCCTCGAATACCGGCTCAACGCCCGCATCGCCCGCTATCCGAAGCCGATCGTCACGGTCATGCACGGCATGACGATGGGCGGCGGCATCGGGCTCGGCGCCCACGCGTCCCACCGGATCGTGACCGAGCGTTCGGCGCTGGCCATGCCGGAGGTGAGGATCGGCTTCGCACCCGACGTCGGGGGCACCTACCTGCTGGGCCGCGCGCCGGGGGAGCTCGGCCTCCACCTGGCCCTCACGGGCGGGCGCGCCGGCCCGGCCGACGCGCTGCTCTGCGGGCTCGCCGACGTCCACGTCCCGGCCGGGCGCCTGCACGACCTCCGCACGGCGCTGGCGGGCTGCCGCACCGCCGCCGACGTCGACGCCCGCCTGTCCGCGTTCGGCACCGCGCCCGCGCCGGGCGGCCTCGACGCCGCGCGGGGCTGGATCGACCGCTGCTACGGCTTCGACGCCGTCGAGGACATCCTCGCCGCGCTGGAAGCCGCGCCCGAGGCCGAAGCCCGTGCCGCCGCGGCCGAGATCGCCGGCAATGCGCCCACCTCGCTCAAGGTGACGCTGCAGGCCCTTCGCGATGCCCGGCTGCTCGGCCTCGAAGACTGCCTCGACCGCGAGTTCCGCGTGTCGCTGTCCATCACGGCGCGGCCGGACTTCGTGGAAGGCGTGCGCGCCGCCGTGGTCGACAAGGACCGCGCCCCGCGCTGGCAGCCGGCGCGGCTGTCCGACGTGTCGCGCCGCGACGTGCTGCGGCACTTCGAGCCCGCGGAGGACGGTGACCTCGGCCTCGGCAAGCCGTCGTGGGCTGGCCCTCGAACCTCTGCTTCGCCCCACGGGGGAGAAGAGCGGGACGGCGTGGCAGGAGCCTCGCCATCCCGCTCAGGGGACGACGCGTGATCGGGGCCCTGGCGGCCGGGGATCGCGACAGCTGGATGCCGCTGTGGCGCGGCTACCAGGCCTTCTACGCGGTGGAGATCCCGGACGCCGTGTCGGCCGCCACCTGGGAGCGGCTGCTGGATCCCGCGGAGCCGATGGGCGGCGCGCTGGCCTGGGAGGGCGACGAGGCGGTCGGCCTCGTCCACCACGTCCGCCACCGCTCGACCTGGACGACCGGCAACTCCTGCTACCTCCAGGACCTGTTCGTGGCGCCGGGCGGCCGGGGCCGGGGCACCGGCCGGGCGCTGATCGCCCACGCCGAGGAGGTGGCGCGGCAGGCCGGCTGCTCGCGGCTGTATTGGCTCACGCACGAGACCAACGCCGACGCCATGAAGCTCTACGACCGCGTGGCCGAGAAGTCGGGCTTCGTGCAGTACCGGAAATCGCTTTAAGGCCCTCGGCGTCCCGGTCCACCCCGGGCGGCGCCGTTCGCCGGGATGCGGCCCCACGGGAGATCGCGATTTGACGGCCGCCGGCCCGTCCGATCAACTGACGCCAAGGCCGCCGCTCGTGCGGCGCGGCCCGTGCGGGGGAGGGGACACGCCATGGCGGCGATCGCGTTCATCGGGCTCGGCAACATGGGCGGCCCCATGGCGGCCAACCTCGTCGGGGCGGGGCATGCGGTGGCGGGCTTCGACCTCGACCCTGCCGCCCTCGACGCCGCCCGGGCGGCGGGCGTGACGGCCGCGGCGTCGGCGGCGGAAGCCGCGGCCGGCGCCGACGTCGTCGTCACCATGCTGCCCGCCGGCCAGCACCTCGTCGCCGCCTACGAGGGTGGCCTCGTGGCGGCCGCGCCGGAAGGCGCGCTGTTCATCGATTCCTCGACCGTCGACGTCGCATCCTCGCGCCGCGCCCACGCCTTCGCGGCGGCGCGGGGCATGAGCACGGTCGACGCCCCGGTGTCGGGCGGCGTCGCCGGGGCCGTGGCGGGGACGCTCACCTTCATGGCGGGCGGCGCGCCCGAAGCGGTCGAGCGGGCGCGCCCGATCCTCGCCGCCCTGGGTCGGCGCGTCGTCGCCTGCGGGGGACCCGGCGCCGGCCAGGCCGCCAAGCTTTGCAACAACATGGTCCTCGGCATCGCGATGGTGGGCATCAGCGAGGCCTTCGTGCTGGCCGAAAAGCTCGGCCTCGACCATCAGGCGCTGTTCGACGTCGTTTCGACCTCGTCGGGCCAGTGCTGGGCGCTGACCAACCATTGCCCCGTGCCGGGGCCCGTGCCGGCGAGCGCCGCCAACCGCGCCTACGCGCCGGGCTTCGCCGCGGCCCTGATGCTCAAGGACCTGACGCTGGCGCGCGACGCCGCCGACAGCGTCGGCGCCGACACGGCGCTGGGGCGACACGCGCGCGACATCTTCGCGGCCTTCGCCGAGGGCGGAGGGGCGGCGCTCGACTATTCCGCCGTCATCGAAGCGGTGCGCCGGGGCTGACGCGCGGCACAAACCCGCCGCGTCGGCGGTTCAGGGGAAGCGCGGCATTCCCGCCCGCGCCGGAACGCCGGACCCCATGGACCTCCCCGATGCCCGACCGCCCGCGCGCCGCCGCGCCCTGCTGATCGTCAACGAGCACAGCCGCTCGGGCCGCGAGCGCGGCGACGAAGCCGAGGCCGCCCTCGACGAGGCCGGCCTCGCGGTGACGCGCGGCCACACGGACTCCCGCGAGGACGTGTCCCGCCGCATCCGCGAGATGCGCGGTTCCGTGGACCTCGTCGTGGTGGGGGGCGGGGACGGGACGATCAATGCCGCCGCGCCCGGCATCATCGGCACCGGGCTCCCGCTCGGCGTGCTTCCGCTCGGCACCGCCAACGACCTCGCCCGCACGCTCGGCCTGCCGATGGACCTCGAGGGGGCCGTGGCGGCCATCGCGGCCGGGCATCTCCGGCGCATCGACCTCGGCGAGGTCAACGGCCATCCCTACTTCAACGTGGCGAGCCTGGGCTTCGGCGTCGACCTCACCCACGCGCTGACGAGCGACGCCAAGAAGCGTTGGGGGCCGCTCGGCTACGCGGTGGCGGGCCTGCGCGTGCTGCGGCGACTGCGGCCGTTCCACGTCGACATCGAGATCGGGGGCGTGCGCCACCCGTCGCGCACCGTGCATCTCGCGGTCGGCAACGGGCGCCACTACGGGGGCGGCATGACGGTGAGCCACGACGCCGCGATCGACGACGGGCGGCTCGACGTCTACAGCCTCGAAGTCGCCAGCGTGTGGAAGCTGCTCATGCTGCTGCCGGCCCTGCGCAGCGGGCACACCCAGGATTGGACCGAGATCCACACGCTCGACGGCGCGGAGATCCGCGTCACGGCGCACCGCGAGCGCTCGGTCAACGCGGACGGCGAGATCGTCACCCGCACGCCCGCGGTGTTCCGCGTGCTGCACGACGCCGTGGCGGTCTTCGCGCCGGGCTGATGTGACGGCCCGCTCGATGCGGCCGCAGCCCGCTTCCGGCCCGCCCGGGCGGACCGCGCTTCCCGCGCCCCGCGGCATCGAACGGGTCCGCCACGAAAAAGGGCGGAGGCTCGCGCCCCCGCCCTTTTCCGCTTCCGACCGCCTGGGATCAGTAGGTGGCGATCGTGGTGCCGCCGAACGGGGCGCCGAGGATGCGGAACGGCACCTGGACGATGTCGCCGATGGCGTGCAGCGGGGCGCCGATGATCACAAGCGGGTTCTGCGAGATGTCGCCCGTGGCCGGGAAGATGCCGTTGATGGCGCGGAACGGAAGCGTCAGCACGTTGCTGGCGAAGCCGAGCGGCCCGGTGATCAGCGTGCCCGGGCCGACGTTCCCGACCGGCGCGGGGGCGACGACGACCGGCGCCTCGGTGACGGCGACGGTGCGGCGCACCGTCAGCGGACGGCGGCTGGCTTCGGCGGAGCGCACGGTGCGGACCGGACGCTGGCGGTAGATGCCGCGGCTCGGCGCATTGCCGTTGATGCCGGTCTGCTGGTCGGACGCCAGCGTGTTGGGCTGCATGCCGTTCGGGCCGTTGGTCAGGCTGCTCTGGGCCGCGGCCGACAGGTCGGTGGCGGCGAGGGCCAGGGTGGCGACCGCCGCGACGGCGGCGAGCTTCTTGATGTTGGTCATGGTGGTTACTCCAGAACGTCTGTCGCGGGCAGAATGCGCGGCGACGGCGATCGGTTCATTCCGTTGCGGCAATGCTGCCCCGACAACGCCGCTTCGACGCCGCTGGCGTGTCCTCATCAGGGCAGGATTCCGTCCGCCGGCCTCGCCGGAGCGTTTCGGGCCGGCAGCGTGGCAAAGAAGCGACAGCTGGCCGCCGGAGCGGCACCGCCGGCCCTTGAAGGAACGGCAAGGGACTCCGGTGCAGGGTGCGGTGACGTCCCCGGAGCCGCCCCATGTCGAGCATCCCGTCCCGCGCCGCGCCCGCCCTCCACGCCACCCCGGCGGCGTCGCCCTACGCCCGCATCGGGCGGCGGCTCATCCCGTTCCTGCTCGCCTGCTACCTCGCGGCGCTGATCGACCGGCTGAACCTCGGCTTCGCCAAGCTGCAGTTCCTGGCCGATCTCGGCCTCGACGAGGCGGTGTACGGCGTCGCGGCCGGCATCCTGTACCTCGGCTACATCCTGTTCGAGGTGCCGAGCAACCTGCTGCTGGCCCGGATCGGCATCCGCCGGACTCTGCTGCGCATCATGGTGCTGTGGGGGCTGTTCACGGTGGCGCTGGCCTTCGCGGGAAATCGCTATGCCTTCTATGCGCTGCGCTTCCTGCTCGGCGCCGCCGAGGCGGGCTTCTTCCCCGGCGTCGTGTTCTACCTCACCGCCTGGTTCCCGCGGGAGCGGCGGGGGCGCGTGCTCAGCCTGTTCGCCGTCGGGGTCCCGCTGTCGGGCGTCGTCGCCGGGCCCGTGTCGGGCTTCATCATGGCGCAGATGGGCGGCGCGGCGGGGCTGAACGGGTGGCAGTGGCTGTTCCTGCTCGAAGGGCTGCCGGCCATCGCGCTGGGCGTCGCCGCCTTCTTCTACCTGCCCGACAGCCCCGCCGACGCGCGGTTCCTCGACGCGCGGGACCGCGAGCGCGTGGCGCGCGACCTCGCGGCGGACCGTGCCGCGGCGCCGGCCGCCGGGCGGGGCTGGCGCGAGCCGCGGATGCTGGCGCTCGCCTTCGTGTATTTCGCCTTCTATGCCATCCAGAGCCTGCTGCTGCTGTGGGTGCCGACCCTGCTCAAGGCCGCGGGGGTCGGGAGCCTGGTCGAGATCGGCTGGCGCGCCGGCGCGGTGTCGCTGGCGGGCGCCCTCGGCATGGTGGCGCTCGGCTTCAGCTCGGACCGGACGGGCGAGCGGCGCCTCCACCTCGTCGGCGCGGGCGCGCTCGGCGCCCTGCTCTTCGTCGCCCTGCCGCTCGCGGCCGGCAGCCCGGACGGCACCGTGCTGCTGCTCGCCGGCGCGGCGGCCTGCATCTTCGGTTTCCTGGCGCTGTTCTGGACGGCGGCCAGCGGCATGGTGGGGGCGGACGGCGCCGCGGTCGGCATCGCCCTTATCTCCTCGGTGGGGGCCGTCGGCTCCTTCCTCAGCCCCACCTTCATCGGCTGGATGCGGGAAGCCACCGGCAGCTTCACCGGCGCCGTCGACGCGCTGGCGGCCCTGATGCTCGTCGCCATGGCGGTGCTGTGGCGCACGCTGCGGCCGGCGCCGAAAAAATGAAGGCGGCCCCTCGCGACCTCTTGCGGGGCTCCCGGCCGCCACCATTTCTGGACCACGCGGGCCACAACGGACGCGTGATCCACCAGGTTCCGGACAGCAACGCCGGGATCGCATGTCGCTCCACAGAGGATGTGTTCAAATGCGCCAGTACGACCTTTCCCCCCTGTACCGCTCCACCGTCGGCTTCGATCGGCTGTTCACGATCCTCGACCAGATGTCGGGCGTGGACGCCTCGGCCCAGACCTACCCGCCCTACAACATCGAGCGCACCGGCGAGAATGCCTATCGCATCTCGGTGGCGGTGGCGGGCTTCTCCGAAGACGACCTTTCGATCGAGACTCGCGAGAACGTGCTGCTGATCCGCGGCGCGCGCAAGGCCGATGCCGCGGAAGCTTCCAAGACCGAGGTGCTCTACCAGGGCATCGCGGCCCGAGCCTTCGAGCGCCGCTTCCAGCTCGCCGACCACGTCCAGGTGACGGGCGCGGCCCTGGAACACGGCCTGCTCCACGTCGACCTCGTGCGCGAGATCCCCGAGGCCCAGAAGCCGCGCCAGATCGCCATCGGCACCAACCCCCGGGCCCCGAAGGTGGTCGAGTCCAAGGCCGCCTGACCGGCTCCCGGTCTTCAGGTCGGCAGGAGGGCGTCCCGCGAGGGGCGCCCTTTTCGCATGCGGACGGGCGTGGGACCCCGGCGCGCCGTCGCGCCGTTGGGGG
Source organism: Lichenibacterium minor (assembly GCF_004137685.1). Taxonomy (GTDB): domain Bacteria; phylum Pseudomonadota; class Alphaproteobacteria; order Rhizobiales; family Beijerinckiaceae; genus Lichenihabitans; species Lichenihabitans minor. Next base: position 27,739 of record NZ_QYBB01000010.1, read on the forward strand.
ATTGCATGCCGGGTTCGCCCGGCCTTGGAGAAGGCTCATCCCATGCGGTACAACAAGCTCGGCCGGACCGGCCTCTTCGTGTCCGAACTCTGCCTCGGCACCATGACGTTCGGCGGCGCCGGCGAGATGTGGAGCAAGATCGGCACCCTTCAGCAGGGCGAAGCCGAGGCGCTCGTCAGGACGGCCGTCGACCGCGGCATCAACTTCATCGACACGGCGGATGTGTATTCGGGCGGCCAGTCCGAGGAGATCACCGGCCAAGCGCTGCACGGGCTCGGCATCGCGCGCCACGACGTCGTGCTGGCCACCAAGGCCTTCGGCGAGACCGGACCGGGGCCGAACGCGCGGGGCTCCTCGCGCGTCCACCTAATCGACGCCTGCAAGGCCAGCCTGAAGCGGCTGAAGACCGACTACATCGACCTGTACCAGCTCCACGGCTTCGACCCCGCCACCCCGATCGAGGAAAGCCTCCGGGCGCTCGACGTCCTCGTGCAGCACGGCCACGTCCGCTACGTCGGCGTGTCGAACTGGGCCGCGTGGCAGATCGCCAAGGCGCTCGGCACCTCCGAGCGCCTCGGCCTCGCCCGCTTCGCGAGCCTACAGGCCTATTACACGGTGGCGGGGCGGGATCTCGAGCGCGAGCTCGCGCCGATGATGCGGAGCGAGGACGTGGGCCTGATGGTGTGGAGCCCCCTGGCGGGCGGGCTCCTGTCCGGCAAATACGGGCGGGACAGCCAGGGCGAGCAGGGCAGCCGCCGCACCACCTTCGACTTCCCCCCGGTCAACAAGGACCGCGCCTTCGACGTCGTCGACGTGCTGCGTCCCATGGCGGAGCGGCGGGGCGTGTCGGTGGCGCAGATCGCGCTGGCGTGGCTGCTGCACCAGGAGGTCGTCACCAGCGTCATCGTCGGGGCCAAGCGCGTCGACCAGCTCGAGGACAACATCGCCGCCGCTTCGGTGGAGCTGACCGCCGACGAGATGGACGCCATCGACCGGGTCAGCGCGCTGCCGGCCGAATATCCCGGCTGGATGTTCGCGCGCCAGGGCGAGGCGCGCCGCAAGCAGCTCGCCGGCGAGCCTCGCCCGGCGCGGCGCTGACGACGCGGGGTGCCGTGAGCGCGGTGGCGCGGCCGGCACCCCGCATCCAAGAGGAACCGCGCCGTTCGCGGGCCGTCGGCTGCATCGTCGCCAATGTTATCGATCACCGATCCCGGTCGGCCAGTCCCCGCGGCGGTCTGCCGGCCGCCGATGCCTGCGAAGCCGGCCCATCCATCTCGGCCTCGTCTGCGATGCGGCGTCGGTCGACTTGACGCCGCGGGTCCGCTCTTAATCGGCATTCAACTTCTTCGTCGCTATCGTGTCCCGCGGTCGAGGATGGCCGTCGAACGGTACGGGGCGGGGACGACATGAAGGGCGTGGTGTTCAACCTCCTCGAAGAGGCCGTGACGGCCGCCTTCGGCCTCGACACCTGGGACGACCTGCTCGACGACGCGGGCCTGCCCGGCGCCTACACGTCGCTCGGCAACTATTCGGACGCCGAGATCGAGGCGCTGGTGGGGGCCGCCGCGCGTCGGCTGGACATGGAGCCCGCGGCCGTGTTGCGGTGGTTCGGCGAGCGCGCCATGCCGCTCCTGAAGGCCCGGTATCCGGCTCTCTTCGACGCGCACCCGTCGTCGCGCTCGTTCATCCTGTCGATCAACAGCATCATCCATCCGGAAGTGCGCAAGCTTTACGTCGGCGCCGCGTGCCCGTTCTTCCATTTCCGGGAGGACGCCGACGGCGTCGTCAGCATGCGCTACCATTCGACCCGCCGCATGTTCGACCTCGCCCACGGCTTTGTGCTCGGCGCCGCCGCGCTGTGGCGCGAAACCGTCACGGTGGTGCGCCACGGCGCGGGCTCGCCCGACGCCGACACGATGGTCATCCGGTGGGTTTGACGGTCATCGCGGCAGCGCCGACCGAACCGGAGCCGGATTACCGCCTGCTCTACTTGCGCGCGCAGCGCCGGTTCGAGCGCGAGCGCGCCGTGCGGCTCGAGGTGGAAGCCATCGCGGAGCGGGGATTGCGCGACCTGCACGAGCGCGAACGCCATCAGGCGCTCATCGAAGCGGTGGCGCGCCACGCCAACGGCACGTCCTCGGAGGAGGATGCGCTGGACTTCACGCTGGCCGAAGTCTGCGGCCATGCCGGCTGGGCCTTCGGCTGCGTGTACCGCCCGGCGGCCCGCGACCCGTCGCGGCTTTCGCAATCCTCCATCGCCCATTCGGCGGGCGAGGGCCTCGAAGTCTTCGCCGCCGCGACCGCCCGCGCCGAGTTCCCGCTCGAGATCGGCCTGCCGGGCCGCGTGCGGGCGTCGTGCCGCGCCCATTGGGTGCCGGACGTGACGGCGGACGACAACTTCCACCGCCGCGAAGCGGCCGCCGCCTGCGGGTTGCGGGCCGGCGTGGCGTTCCCGATCCTCGTCGCCGGCGAGGTCGTGGCCGTGGTGGAGTTCTTCGCCCGCGAGGTGCTGGCGCCCGACCCGGCCTTTCTGGCCGTGCTGAGCGAGATCGGAACGCAGCTCGGCCGTGTCGTCGAGCGCGCCCGCGCGGCGCGGCGCCTGATCCACGACGCCACACACGACGAGCTCACCGGCCTGCCGAACCGCACCCTGTTCCTCGACCGGCTCGACGCCGCCCTGGCGCGCGGCACCGTCGGGGCCGTGCTCTTCGTCGACCTCGACCGCTTCAAGCTCGTCAACGACAGCCTGGGCCACGCGGCCGGCGATGCCTTCCTGATCGAGATCGCGGCCCGCTTCGCCGCCGTCACGGCCGGGGCAGGGGTGGACCACGTGCTGGCGCGCCTCGGCGGAGACGAGTTCACCGTTCTCCTCGACGGGCGCCCCGATCCCGGTGCGGCGTCCGCCTTCGCGGCGCGGCTGCTGGAATCCCTGCACGAGCCCATCGTCGTCGAGGGCGCCTCGCTGCACGCGACCGCCAGCGTCGGCATCGTGATGGCCGAACCCGGATGCGGCTCGGCGCGAACGCTGATGCGCGACGCGGACCTCGCCATGTACCGCGCCAAGACGGCGGGGCGCGCCCGCGTGGCCCTGTTCGACGGCAGCCTGCACCGGGACGCGGTGCGGCGGCTCGAGATGGAGAACGACCTCCGCGCCGGGCTCCGGGACGAAGCCTTCGTGCTGCACTTCCAGCCCATCGTGTCGCTGGCCGACCGCCGCACGCAGGGGTTCGAAGCGCTGGTGCGCTGGCGGCGGACGCCCGATGCCCTCGTCCACCCGGGCGACTTCATCGCCATCGCGGAAGAATCGGGGCTGATCGTGCCGCTCGGCTTCTGGGTCATGGCGCAGGCGTGCCGGGCCGCGGTGCGGTGGAACGCCGCCGAACCGGCGCGCGTCCCGCGGTGGGTCAGCGTCAACGTGTCCCCCCGTCAGTTCCGCTGCGACGACGTGGTGGAGCGGGTGCGCGCCATCCTGCGGGACACCGGCATCGCGCCGGGGCTCCTGAAGATCGAGATCACCGAAAGCGTCGCCATGGAGAACACCGAGCGCGCGATCGCGGTGCTGCGGAGCCTGCGCGACCTCGGCGTCGGGATCAGCATCGACGACTTCGGCACCGGCTATTCGTCGTTGAGCTCGCTGCACCGCCTGCCGTTCGACACGCTGAAGATCGATCGCTCCTTCGTGGGTGCCATCGGCCGGGACGGCGACGGCATCGTCCGCACCGTGCTGGGCCTCGCCCGCAGCCTGCGGCTGGCGGTGGTGGCGGAGGGCGCCGAAACCGCCGCCCAGGTGGACGCGCTGGCCGCCATGGGATGCGACCAGGCGCAGGGGTTCCACTTTTCCCGGCCGGTGCCGGAAGCCGCCGTGGCGGCGCTCATTGCCCCCTGATCAGCGGTCGATGGCGAGGCGCAGCGCCAGGCCCGTGAACACCGTGCCGAGCGCGATGCCCGGGGCGCGCCGGAACCGCAGGCGCTTCGCGGCCGCCCGGCTGAGGCGGGTGGCGCCGAGGACCAGCGAGCCGTTGACCGCTAGGCTGATGACGTTGAGCACGGTGGCGAGCAGCAGGATCTGGAGCGCGACGTGGCCTGCTTCAGGCCGCACGAACTGCGGGAACAGCGCCAGCGCGAACAGTGCCACCTTGGGGTTGAGCACGTTGGTGAGGACGCCCTGGCGGAACACGGCGCCGAGCGACAGGGCCGGCGCTGCCGCCGGGGTCGCCAGCGTCGAACCCGTGGAGCGGAACGCCCCCCAGGCGAGCACGAGGAGGTAGGCGGCCCCCGCGTAGCGCACGGCGTCGTAGGCGATCGGCACGGCGCGGAACAGCTCCGAAAGTCCCAGCGCCACCGCGATCGCGTGCACGTAGATGCCCGCCATGGCGCCGAACAGCGAAGCGAAGCCGGCGCCTCGCCCCTGGGCGACGCTGCGCGACAGGATCAGCAGCATGTCGGGTCCCGGCGTGCAGGACAGCGCCAGGGCGGCGGCGGCGAACAGGGCGAGCGTGGACGGATCGAGCATGGGCCCGTCTACCACGGGCCGAACCGGTGGCGCCACCGCTCCGCGACCGCGGCCCCCGGACCGGGGCAGGGGAAGGCCGCGGTCCGGCGGGTCCGGCCCGTAGCGGCCCGGGTCACGATGGGTTAGGGGGACCTTCGTGCGACGAAGAAGCGGGATCTGCGGCATGCGGCATGGGACAGGGTCGTTTCCCAGGGCGAGGGCGTGAGCGTGGCCTCGGACGCCGAGATCGCCCGCGCGGCGGTGCTGAAGCCCATCGAGGAGATCGGCGCCCGCGCCGGGCTCGATGCCGCTGCGCTCTATCGGTACGGCCCCCACAAGGCGAAGGTCGCCCTCGACGCCGTGGCGGCGCTGCCGGCGCGGCGCGGCAGGCTCGTGCTCGTCACCGCGATCAGCCCGACGCCCGCCGGCGAGGGCAAGACCACCACGACGATCGGCCTCGGCGACGCCCTGAACCTGTCGGGCCGGCGCACGGTCATCTGCCTGCGCGAGCCGTCGCTCGGCCCCTGCTTCGGCCTGAAGGGCGGCGCCAACGGCGGCGGCCGGGCGCAGGTGCTGCCGCAGGACGAGATCAACCTCCACCTCACGGGCGACTTCCACGCCCTGACGGCGGCGAACAACCTGCTCGCCGCGATGATCGACAACGGGATCTACTGGGGCAACCCCCTCGGCATCGACCCGTCCCGGGTCACCTGGCGGCGGGCGATCGACATGAACGACCGCGCGCTGCGCGAGATCGTCGTCGGCCTCGGCAACAACGGCGCCGTGCGGCAGGACGGCTTCGACCTCACCGTCGCGTCCGAAACCATGGCGGCCTTCTGCCTCGCCTCCTCGCTCGCCGACCTCGAAACGCGCCTCGGCCGCATGGTGGTCGGGCAGACCTTCGCGCGCGAGGACGTCCAGGCCTCGGCCGTGAAGGCCACCGGCGCCATGACGGCGCTGCTGCGCGACGCCTTCGCGCCCAACCTCGTGCAGACCCTCGACGGCTCGCCGGCGCTGGTCCACGGCGGACCCTTCGCCAACATCGCCCACGGCTGCAATTCCGTGGCGGCGACCGACCTCGGGCTGCGCCTCGCCGACTACGTCGTCACCGAGGCGGGCTTCGGCGCCGACCTCGGGGCGGAGAAATTCTTCGACATCAAGTGCCGGCAGGCCGGGCTCGCGCCCGCCGCCGCCGTGGTGGTGGCGACGTCGCGGGCGCTGAAGATGCACGGCGGCGTCGCCAAGGCCGACCTCGGCCGCGCCGACCCCCAAGCTGTGCGCCGCGGCGCCGCCAACCTCCGGCGCCACGTCGAGAACGTCCAAAAGTTCGGCGTGCCCGTCGTGGTGGCGATCAACCACTTCACCGCGGACACCGAGGCCGAACTCGCGGAAATCTTCGCCTGCTGCGCCGACATCGGCGTCGGCGTCCACCTGTGCCGCCATTGGGCCGAGGGCGCCCCGGGCGCGCTCGACCTCGCCGAGGCCGTGGCGGCGCTGGTGGAGGGCGGCACGGCGCGGTTCGCGCCCCTGTACCCCGACCCGCTGCCGCTCGACGCCAAGATCGAGCGGATCGCCCGCGACATCTACCGGGCCGACGGCGTGGTCATCGCGCCGGCGGCGGCGAAGAAGCTCGCCCGCTACGAGGCCGGCGGCTACGGCCACCTGCCGGTCTGCATGGCGAAGACGCCCTACAGCTTCACCGCCGACCCGGCGCGGGTCGGCGCGCCCGAAGGCTTCACCCTGCCGGTGCGCGACGTGCGCCTGTCGGCCGGCGCGGGCTTCGTCGTGGCGCTCTGCGGCGACGTCGTCACCCTGCCGGGCCTGCCGCGCCGGCCCGCCGCCGAATCGATCGGGGTCGACGCCGCGGGCGTCATCCAGGGGCTGTTCTGACCGCACCCGCGTCGGGCGGGCGTCGCCCGGGCCGGCGGGCGGGGCGCGCGCGGCGCACGGCTTAGCGTTTCCAAAGAAACAGGGTCGCGCCGGGACGGCCGAGGGGAACCTTCAATCGATTCCAGGCGCTCGATGCAGCGAAGCGACGCCGGCCGTGGCCCGCATCGAGACCTCGCCCGTGACGCTCCTGTCCTCGTTCCAAGCGGCTCCGTCCCCCCGCCACGCCCGGCCCCGCCTCGCGCCGGCTCCCGGCCGGGACGGCATCCCGTCCCGCGCCGCGGATGGCGGCCCCGCCGAGGCGGCTCCCCCGGACTGGATCTCGCCGGACGGGATCCCGGCACGCCCCGGCCGCGCCATCGCGTCGTCGGCGGGATCCGCGATGCTGCGGCGGGCGATCAGCGGCGTCGACGGATATCTGAGCTCCTGTTGCGGGGTGAAGCCCTACAGCGGCGACGAGCGCTGCCTCCTGCGCTACGCCGCCCTCCCGTCGCCCGGCGCCTACCGCCTGTCGGACGGCACGGCCGTGCGGCCCGGCGACGGGGTCATCGACCTCCACCTGTGGAACGAACACATCCCGCCCGTGCCGAAGGCCGGGCCGGACCTCGCCTGGGCCCGCCTGCTGGCGCGACGGATGGACCATTCGCTGTCGCTGCTCGCCGCTGCGGCGGCGACGCACCCGGAGCTGCGCGGCGCGAAGGCCGTCCGCGCCAGGACCAATTTCGTCGGCTGGGGCAGGCACAGCGAGAGCCTGTCGCGTCTCATCGGGCGCTTCGGCTTCGAGGACGTCGACGAGGGGGCCGCCTCCTTGCCCGCGCGCGTGCACGACGCCTTCGAAAACGTCCTCATCGGCGCGCTCACCTGGACCCACAACCCCGAAGCCCTGCGGCGGGACAAGCTGATCCGCCAGCGTCGGCCCGTGTGGATGTCGACCGACCTGCTGCGCCGGCGCCATTCCGGCCGCTGAACCGTGCTGCTCGCGCTGGCGGCCCTGTTCGACGCGGCCCTGGCCTGGGCCATCCTGCGGATGGTCGGGCAATCCAGGCTCTATGCCGGCATCGCGGCGCCCGGGCGAACCCGCGCGGGAGGGCCCCCGCACTCCCGCCCGCATCCACGGGATGGCGAGGCGGGACGGCGCGGGACGTGCGACGCCATCCCGCCCGCGGAGGCCGCGCCCGGCGGGGCGGGCGGCTGGCCCGCCGTCACGGTGGTGGTGCCGGCGCGCGACGAGGCCGACGTGGTCGGCGCCTGCATCGGCGGGCTCCTGGCGCAGGACTACCCGGGCGACCGGCTGAGGGTCGTCCTCGTCGACGACGGCTCGACGGACGGCACCGCGGACGCCGCGCGCGCGGCGGCGGGCGGCGACCCGCGCTTGACCGTCCTGCCCGGCGGCGCGCTGCCGCGGGGCTGGACCGGCAAAGCCCACGCCTGCGCGCGGGGCGCCGAGCTGTCCCGCGCGGGTTGGCTCTGCTTCATGGATGCCGACACCCGGGCCGAGCCCGCGCTGCTGCGCGCCGCCGTGACCCATGCCTCGGCCGGCGGCACGGGGCTCCTGTCGCTGGAGCCGTTCCAGGAACTCGGCGGCTGGGCGGACCGGCTCGTCATCCCCTGCGGCCTGTACCTCGTGGCCGCCACGGGCGACCACGGCGCCGTCAACGACCCCGGCCGCGCGGCGGCGGCCGCCAACGGCCAGTTCATGCTCTTCGCCCCCGGCGCCTATGCGGCCCTGGGCGGCCACGCGGCCGTGCGCGCCGAAGTCTGCGAGGACCTCGCGCTGGCGCGGCTCGCCAAACGCCGGGGCCTCGGCTTCGCGCTGCTCGGCGCCGAAACCCTGATCCGCACCCGCATGTACCGCGACGCCGCGCAGCTCTGGCACGGCCTGTCGAAGAACGTCGGCGCGCTCGGCGGCGGCACGGGCCGCACGGTGCTGATCGCCGCGGGAGGGGTCGCGCTGGCGCTGGCGAGCGTCGCGCTGCCGGCGGCCGCGGTGGCGCGCTTCGCCGCCGGCCACCGCGGCGCCGACGACCTCCTCGCCGCCGTCCTGGCCTGCTGCGGGCTGCTGTCGGCGCTGGGCCTGCACCTGGCCGGCGCGCGTCACTTCAGGATCCCCGCCTTCTACGGGTTCGCCTATCCCGCCGGCTACGCGCTGGCCCTGGCGCTCGCCGTCAACGCGGCACGGCTGCGGCGGCTCGGCCGCGTGCGCTGGAAGGATCGCACCGTGCCCACCGCGGGCGGGAGCGCGCCGTGAGCGCCGGCGACGGGCGGGGACGGGGCCGCGGCGACGCCGAGCCACCGGCCTGGGCGACGGCCGCGACGCTGACGGCGGTGCTGGCGGTCTGCTACGCCTTGCGCTACGCGCTGCTGCCCATCGCCGCCACGGCGGCGCTGGCCTTCGCGCTCCACCCCCTCGTGCGCTGGCTGCAGCGGCGGCTGCGCGTGCCCGAAACGGCCGGCGCGGCGCTCGTCTGCCTCGCCGTGCTGGCGCTGGCGGGGCTCGCCGTGTGGGACCTCGTCGCCGTGGCGGGGGACCGGATGGCGGACCTCGCATCGGAGGCGCCGAGGCTCGTGGCGGACGCGATCCGCGGGCTCGTCGGCCCCCGGGTCCACGCCTTCGGCCGCGACGTCACGGCGGAGGACATGGCGGCGCGCATCGTCGCCGCGGCCGGCGAAGCCGTCGCCTCGCCGCAGGCCGCCGCCATGGCCGGCGGCATCGCCCTCGGCCTGCCGGCCGTCGGCGTGCTGATGCTGGTGATGCTGTTCTGCTTCCTGAACTCCGGGCGGCAGCTCCTGCGGGGGACGCTGCGCCTGTTCCCACCCCGGTACCGCGCCCACATCGCCCAGCTCGGGGCCCGCATCGAGCCGATGTTGCGCCGCTACGTGCGCGGCGTCGCCGTGGTCACGCTCTACACCGTCGCGGTGTCCTGGCTGGTGCTGGGGTTCGGGTTCCACGTCGGCTTCGCGCTGCCGATCTCGGTCGCCGTGGGAGTGCTGGAGCCGATCCCTATCGTGGGGCCCGCGGCGTCGATCGCGCTGTTCGGCGTCGCCGGCGTGATCGAGGGCGGCGGCGCCCGGACCTTCGCGAGCTTCATGGCGCTCGCGGTGTTCCTGCGCGTTTCGGTCGACAACGTCGTCGGGCCCGTGGTGCTGGGGCGCGCCGTGACGCTGCACCCCGTCGCCGTCATCGTCGCCTTTCTGGTCGGCGCCTCGCTGTTCGGCGTCCTCGGCGTGTTCGTCGCCGTGCCGGTGGCGGCGGCGGCCAAGATCGTGCTCTCGGCCTGGTACGACGAGGACGGGGCGGGGCCCGACGACGCCCCGACCTGACCCGACCGGCTGCCCCACGCCGCCCCGGCGCGGGCGCGGGGCGTCGTCGCCGAATTTTGCCGGCGGCAGGGCGGCGACGCGGTGAACCCCTGACGGGTCTCGCCGTTGGACAGCCATGACCGAAGAAACATCCCCCTCCGCCGCCGCCGCCGCGGCGCCCGCCGCCTCCGCGATCGTCGATGCCCGCCGCCGCGAGATGGCCGTCGAACACCTGCTGTTCGGCACCCTGCGCTTCGTAGCGCACCGCCACCCCGAGCTGATCGCGGAACTCGAAGGCAGCCTTTCCCACCTGTGGGACAAGGCCGACGACGACACGCGCGACGACGAGGCCGTGAGGACGATCGCGCGCCGCTTCATCAAGAGCCTGCGCGTCGAAAGCTGAGCATGCCGCGCGCGGTCCTTCAGCCCTTCCTGATCACCGCCGTGGTCGGGCTGGTGGCCCTCTTCGGCTATTGGGTGCAGGCGCCCTGGCTGATCCCCAGCGTCGGCGCGTCCGCCTTCATCCAGCTCCTGCTGCCGGACAAGCCCGCCGGCCAGGCCTACGACACCGGCGTGGGCCAGCTCGTCGGCATGGTGGCGGGCTTTGCTTCCGTCCTCGTCACGGGCGCGGCGGCGGCGCCCGTGATGTCCGAAACGCACGGGATCGCGCTGGTGCGCGTCGGCGCCGTGGTGCTGGCGGTGTTCCTGACCTCGGCCGTGCAGGTGCCCTTGAAGGCGCTCAGCGCGGCCGGTGCCGCCGTCGCGGTGCTGATCGCCGCCGGGGTGGCCTCGACGAGCTGGGCTAGCTTCGGCGTCATCGCGGCCAGCATCGGCCTCGTCACCGTGCTGGGCGAGGTCGCCCGCAGGACGCTGCTGGCCGTCGAGCGTTGACGCGCCCGGCCGGCGGCCCTCAGGCTTCGCCGTCGGCGAAGGTGTAGACGTCCAGGGGCTGGCCGACGCCGCGTAGCGGGTAGCTGCCGAGCCGCCGCAGCGCCGCCCCGCATCGCGTGCGCTCGACGAAGGCGCCCGAGAACAGCGCCGGAACGCCGACCTCCTTGGTCAGCGCTTCCAGCCGCGACGCGACGTTGACGGCCGGGCCGATCACGGTGAAGTCGAGCCGCGTGCGGGAGCCGATGTTGCCGTACATGACGTCGCCGTAGTTGACGCCGACCCCGTAGCCGAGCGCGTCCCGCCCGTCCGCGACGCGGCCGGCGTTCAGCGCCGCCATGGCGGTGCGGATGTCGGCGACGGCGCCGATGGCCGCCTGGGCGTCGTCGGGGAAGATGGCGAGCAGGCCGTCGCCCATGAACTTCAGGATCTCGCCGCCGTGGCGCTCGATGGGCTCGGACAGGGCGTCGAAATAATCGTTGAGCAGCGCGATGACGTCGTCGCGCGGCCACAGGTCCGAGATGGCGGTGAAGCCGCGCAGGTCCACCACCACGATGGCGGCCTCGACGGTGAACCCCGTGCCGCGGCGCGTCGCGCCGTTGAGGATCGCTTCCCCGGCATGCGGCCCCACGTAGGTGTCGAGCAGGGTGCGGGCGAGGCGGTTCTTGACGCGGACGTCCGCGACCGCGGCGAGGACCGGGACGAGGTCGGCGAGCAGGCCGATGTCGTCGTCGGAGAAGCCGCCCAGGCGGTCGGTGGCGAAGGTGACGACGTTGCGCCGCCCCTGCGTGAAGAGCAGGGGCCAAGCGACATAGTCGGTCACGCCGTCGGCGCGGAGCTCCGCGTAGAGCGGGTAGGGGTCGCCGGCCGGGTCGGAGTCCCACAGCCGGGCGCGGACCTCGGCCATCCCCTCGTGGATGTCGTGCGTGGGGCTGACGAGGTAGCTCGCGCCGAGCCTGGCGTCGAAACCCGACATGCGGGCCTCGACCGCCGCCGCGCCGCGCCGCCACATCGCCCTGACGCCGCTCCACTGGGGGTTGTCGATCTGCAGGATCACCACGGCGCGCAGCAGCGGCACGTCCGCCCCTTCCAGCCGTCGGCACAGTTCCAGGAAGAGGCGGTCCAGGAAGCGCTCGTCGTGCGTGCCGTTGACCAGCCAATCCATCACGGCCGTGCGCCGCGCGGGCCAGCGCCCGGTCTCGATCGTTCCGATGCCGTCGTGGGTCATGGCGGCCGTCCCCGGGCTGTGCGGTGCACCATACATGATGGGGACGACGGGCGCGCGACGCCATCCCGAAAAGATGCGCCCGGATTAACCCTGCGGCGCCTTGCCCTGCAACATTCGGGCGCGCCGGGACTTGTGGGCTGGAGCGCCGCCGACGGTGGGCGGCCGTCACTCCGAGGAGCTTTCCGATGCCCCAGTTCGACGCGACCATCAAGCACATCAAGGACGGCGTGAAGGGCTTCACCGTCAAGGCTGCCGTGACCAACATCGAGGGCTGGGAAGCCACGCTCGAGAAGTCCGAGACCGCGGGCGTGAAGACCCTGGTGAAGGATCTCGAGCACCTGAAGAAGCTGATCCAGGACGAGAACCCCAAGGGCGACCAGATCAAGAAGCTCCTCGCCAAGCTCGGCAAGGAGACCGTCACCTTCGCCGGCAAGGCCGAGGGCAAGAACGCCGAGAAGGCCAAGGCCCTCGGCGAAGCCCTGACCCACATGGTGGACGAGCCCGAGGGCGAGAAGGAAGACGCCAAGGGCGAGTGATCCGGTCCCCGGCCGACCAGGCCGGGGGATCGGATCGGCAGCCCGCGCGGCGCCCGAGCGAAGCCCGCCTCCGTGTCGCGAAGCGATGATGCGGAGACGCCATGAGCCCGGGCCTCACCGCCTCGACGCGAAAGAGCCCGCCGGAGCGATCCGGCGGGCTCTTTCGCGTCGGGGCGGGACGGGCGCGGCTCCGGGGCGCGCTACACCGTCGAGCAGCTTCCGCCGCCGGGCTGGGGCGCGCCGTCGGGCGCCACGACGTAGCGGTGGTCGCAGACGGCGACCTGGGGCGGGCGGTGGGTGGCGTCGAAGGCGTCGCTGCCGGTCTTCAGCATGGCCCAGAACGCGGCGTTGGGATCGTCGCGGTGCTTGTCCAGGTTGGCGGCCGTCATGCGGAACGGCAGGGCCTGGAGCGAGATCGCCGTCTGGCCGCCCGCGAAGGCCTCGTGGGCGAGGCCGTAGATCTCCTCGATCTCGCGGTTCGTCATGGCGTAGCAGCCGACCGAGCGGCAACCGCCATGGACCATCAGCGAATCCCCCGTGCGGCCGAGCGAGCGGTCGTAGGCGTTGGGGTAGCCGACGTTGAAGGACAGGTATTCGCGGCTGTGCGGGTTCATCTGGTTCGGCGCGACCGAATAGAACCCTTCCGGCGCCTGGTGGTCGCCATAGGCCTTCTTGGGGCCGAGCACGCCCGAATAATGACACACCGGGTAGCTCTTCAGCGGCCGATAGCGGCCCGAGCGGTCCTCCTTCCACACTTCGAGGGTGGAATCCTCCTTGGTGATACGGATGAAGATGGGCGCCCCCCGGTCCATGTTCTCCGACTCCATCAGCGCGACGGTGTCGGGGTAGACGGAGCCGATGTTGACGCGCTCGGCGAGGTCGCCCGCGCAGCCGGCGAGCGCCAGGGCGGCGGACAGCGCGGACAGGAGGCGGAGGGGCTTCAAACGCTTCACGGCCGGACGAAACCTCACGCTGGGACAGGCGAGCATCCTGCCCGTGGAGCGCGGGCGGAATGTGGCGCCGGCGGGGACGCGGCGGTCTTGCACGCCACGATGGGCCGGGATGGTGAACGGAGCGTGTGCGGGCGAGGATCAGCCGGCGTCGGGCGGCGCGAGCAACTCGGCCACGCGGGCGAGAGGGAGCCGCGCGATCATCCGGGCATCGTCGAGGTCGACCGTCGCTCGCGCCAGATGTGCGGCTGCTTCGGGCTTCATAAGTCGATGCCGTCGCGACGAAGCTCGGCCATGAAGCTGGTCCGTTCTTGATCTGCGCCTTCGGCCAGCGGCATGGCGCCGATCAGTGCCCCCATGTCGTAGAGGACATCCACCTCGATCTCGGCGAGGCGCTTCGATTCCGTTCCGAAGCTTCGATAGTCTTTGAGAAACTCCGCGACGTCGTAATCCGAGTCGGGCCGATGGTCGCCCCGCGCCCGCGAGCCGAAGAGCACCACGCGCGCGAGGCGGTCGCCGTAGGCGGCGTCGAGGGCCGAGCGGAATCGGGTCAGGACTGGGTCGTCGACCGTGGTCATAGGTCAAGATTAGTACGCGGGCGGGTCGGCTTCCATGCGGTCGCGCGTCCCGGGGGCGCGTTTCGATGGAGGGGCCAGCCGCCGGTCGGCCCACACCAGCCCGAACCCCGCCGCCAGGAATCCCGCCGCGATCAGCGCGGCGTTCGCCGCCGTGGCGGCCCAGCCGATGCGGCCCACGTCGATGAACCCGTAGGGGTAGATCCCGTCGGCGGCGCCCCGTGCCAGCGCGTACGCGAAGTAGAGCAGGGGCGCCGCCGCCCAGGGTCCGACGTCGCGCGGGCGCAGACCACCGCGCGGCACGCACAGGAGCCAGAACAGTATCACCAGCGCGGGCGCGATGCCGTGCAGGAACAGGTCGGCCAGCTTCTCCTGCGCGGTCTGCACCAGCGTGCCGGCGATGAGGGCGCGATAAACGATCGCCACCAGGGCGGCGTTGAGCGCGATCCCGCCGATCGGCGCGGCCGGGAGCGGACGGCGCCGCAGCGCCAGCGCCGTGAAGGCGAGCGCCACGCCGAGGGCGACCAGGATCGTGAAGTAGCGCAGCAGGATCCACAGCGCGGCCGAAGCCGAGCCGTTCGCGCCGAGCGTCGCGTCGAACTGCACCGCGAGCCCGAACCAGGCCGCAGCCGCGACCACGGCCGCGGCGGCGCGCTGCCGACCCGTCAAAACATGAAATACCGCTGCGCCATCGGCAGCACGTCGGCCGGCTGGCAGGTCAGCAGCACGCCGTCCGCCACCACGGCGTAGGTTTCCGGGTCGATCTTCAGGTCCGGCGTGGCGCCGTTGTGGACCATGCTCGACTTGCGCAGCGTGCCGCGCGTCCCCTCCACGGCCACGAGGGGCTTCGACACCCGGAGCGCCGCCGCCAGCCCCTTCCGCAGCGACGTCCCCGACACGAAGGTCAGGCTCGTCGCCGCCACCGCCCGCCCGTAGGCGCCGAACATCGGCCGGTAATGCACCGGCTGGGGCGTGGGGATGGAAGCGTTGGGGTCGCCCATCGGGGCGGCGGCGATCATCCCGCCCTTGAGGATCAGGTCCGGCTTCACGCCGAAGAAGGCCGGCGTCCACAGCACGAGGTCGGCGAGCTTGCCGGGCTCGATCGAGCCGATGTGCTTCGACACGCCATGCGCGATGGCGGGGTTGATCGTGTATTTGGCGACGTAGCGCTTCACCCGCCGGTTGTCGTTGTCGCCTGTCTCGCCGTCGAGCGGCCCGCGCTGGCGCTTCATCTTGTCGGCCGTCTGCCAGGTGCGGATGATGACCTCGCCGACGCGGCCCATGGCTTGGCTGTCCGACGACATCATCGACAGCGCGCCGATGTCGTGCAGCACGTCCTCGGCGGCGATCGTTTCCTTGCGGATGCGGGATTCCGCGAAGGCCAGGTCCTCGGGGATGGCGCCGTCGAGGTGGTGGCACACCATCAGCATGTCGAGGTGCTCGTCGAGCGTGTTGACGGTGAAGGGCCGCGTCGGGTTGGTGGAGGAGGGGAGCACGTTATCGAGCCCCGCCACCCGCATGATGTCGGGCGCGTGGCCGCCGCCGGCCCCCTCCGTGTGGAAGGCGTGGATGGTGCGGCCCTTGAAGGCCGCGATCGTGTCCTCGACGAAGCCCGACTCGTTCAGCGTGTCGGTGTGGATCATCACCTGCACGTCGTGGTCGTCCGCGACGCTGAGGCAGTTGTCGATGGCGGCGGGGGTGGTGCCCCAGTCCTCGTGCAGCTTCATCGCGCAGGCGCCGCCCTCGATCTGCTCGACGAGCCCCGCGGGCGTCGCGGCATTGCCCTTGCCGGCGAAGCCGAGGTTCATCGGGAAGGCGTCGGCGGCCTCGATCATGCGGGCGATGTGCCAGGGGCCGGGCGTGCAGGTGGTGGCGAAGGTGCCGGTGGCCGGGCCGGTGCCGCCGCCGAGCATGGAGGTGACGCCGCTCATCAGCGCTTCCTCGATCTGCTGGGGGCAGATGAAGTGGATGTGCGTGTCGAAGCCGCCGGCGGTGAGGATCTTGCCCTCGCCGGCGATGACCTCCGTGCCGGGGCCGATGACCAGGGTCACGCCGGGCTGGATCTCCGGGTTGCCGGCCTTGCCGACGCCGACGATGCGGCCGTCCTTCAGCCCCACGTCGCCCTTCACGATCCCCCAATGGTCGAGCACGACCGCGTTGGTGATGACGGTGTCGAGCGCCCCCCCGGCGCGGCTCACCTGGCTCTGCCCCATGCCGTCGCGGATGACCTTGCCGCCGCCGAACTTCACCTCCTCGCCGTAGACGGTGAAGTCGCGCTCGACCTCGATCACCAGCGCCGTGTCGGCGAGGCGCAGACGGTCGCCCGTGGTGGGGCCGAACATGTCGCCGTAGACTGGGCGGGGCAGGGTGCAGGACATGGGCGGGCTCCTCGGCGGGCAGATTAGCGCCATCGCACCCCGGGGCGGTAGCCCCTTCGCACCCCAGGGCGGTAGCCCCTTCGCACCGCAGCGCGGCGACGCCCCCCGTCCCGTCGTCCCGCCGTGCGGGACCGCGAGACCCGGAAACGATCTCGCCAGGAACAAAGCGGCAGCCAAGCCGTCTCCCCGGGGCGACACGAAGGCCCGGCGCGGCCGCCGACGAGGACTCCCGACCCCATGGCCGAGCCCGCCGACAGACCCCAGGCGCAGGACGCCGCGGAATGGCTCGAAGCCGACGGCCTCGGCGCCTACGCGTCGGGCGCCGTCGACGGGGTGCGGACGCGGCGCTACCACGCGCTGCTGATCGCCCCCCGCACGCCGCCGACGGACCGGCTGGTCCTGGTCAACGGCGTCGAATGTTTCGTCGAAACGGCGGCCGGCCGCTTCGCCCTCACGTCGCAGCGCTACAATCCGGGCGTGCTCGCCCCCGACGGCGCGTCCCGCATCGCTTCCTTCGCGCACGAGCCCTGGCCGAGCTGGACCTACGCCCTCCCGGACGGAACCGGGATCGCGCACGAGCTCTTCGTCGAGCCGAACTCGGGCGAATGCGTGCTGCGCTGGCGGCGGCTGTCCGGCCCCGAGGGCCCCTGCCGGCTGGCGGTGCGGCCGTTGCTGACGGGCCGCGACCACGGCGGGCTCCACCGGCGCAACGACGCGTTCCGCTTCGACGCCGAGGCCACGGGCGGCAACGTCACGTGGCGGCCCTACGCCGACGTGCCGGCCGCCACGGCGCTGACCGACGGCGCCTACCGCCACGCCCCCCTGTGGTTCGACAACGTGCTCTACACCGTGGAGCGGGAGCGCGGCCTCCCCGACACGGAGGACGTGGCGTCCCCCGGCGTCTTCGCTTTCGACTTGGCCGAGCGCCCCGCCACGATGGTGCTGCGCGCCGGCGACGGGCGCGCCACCGACGCCGCCCGCCACGCGGACGACCTCGCCAAGCTGGAGAAGAAGCGCCGCAAGCGCTTCGGCTCGCCCCTCGCCCGCTCCGCCGCCGCCTATGCGGTGGCGCGAGGGCCGGGGCGCACGATCGTGGCGGGCTTTCCCTGGTTCACCGATTGGGGCCGCGACACGTTCATCGCCCTGCGCGGCCTGCTGCTCGCCACCGGCCGCCTCGACGATGCCCGCGCGGTGCTGCTGGGCTGGGCCGCGGCGGTGGACGGCGGCATGCTGCCGAACCGCTTCCCCGACACGGGGGCCGCCCCGGAGTTCAACGCCGTCGACGCGTCGCTGTGGTTCGTCGTGGCGGTCCACGACGCGCTCGACGCCTGTGCGGCGGCGGGCAGGCCCCTGCCGGCCCGGGACGAGGCCGAGCTCCGCGACGCCGCGGAAGCCATCCTCGACGGCTACATGCGGGGCACGCGCTTCAACATCGGCATGGACCGGGACGGGCTGATCCACGCCGGCGAGGCGGGCGTTCAGCTCACCTGGATGGACGCCATCACGGACGGCCGGGTGTGGACGCCGCGGCGCGGCAAGCCCGTGGAGGTGCAGGCGTTGTGGATCAACGCGCTGGCCATCGCGGCGGCGCGCTGGTCGGACCGGTGGCGCGCGCCCGAGCGGCTCGCCCGGGACGGCTTCGCGGCGCGCTTCCCCGATCCCGCGGGCGGGCTCTACGACGTCGTCGACGTCGACGGCGTCCCCGGCACCCACGACGGCAGGGTCCGGCCGAACCAGGTGTTCGCCGTGGGCGGCCTGCCGTTCCCGGTCGTCGAGGGCGAGGCCGCGCGCCGGGTGGTCGACCTCGTCGAAGCGAAGCTGTGGACGCCGCTCGGCCTGCGGACCCTGTCGCCCGACGACCCCGGCTACGTCGCGCGCTACCGCGGCGACCTCGCGCGCCGCGACGCCGCCTACCACCAGGGCACGGCCTGGCCCTGGCTGCTCGGCCCCTTCGTGGACGCGTGGCTGGGCGTGCGCGGCCGCACCGGCAAGGCCAAGCGCGCCGCTGCGGCCCGCTTCCTGCAGCCCCTAATGGACCACCTCGACCGCAACGGCCTCGGCCACGTGTCCGAGGTGGTCGACGGCGACGCCCCCCACCACGCCGGCGGCTGCCCCTGGCAGGCCTGGTCGCTCGGCGAAACGATCCGCATCCGCCGGATGCTGGACCTCGACATCTGACGCCGGCGGTCGAAGGCTTCGACCGCCGGCCATCGCGACCGCGCGCCGCCCTTCGCGCGGCGCGGCATGATCCGACGCCCGACCGAGGAACACTGATGCCCGACTTCGACCGCGCCCACGCGGCGCCCTGCCTCGCCACCGCCGAAGGCGTGCGCCTGCGCGACGCCGAGGCCGGAGGCTGGCGCCGATGGGGCCCCTACCTCAGCGAGCGTGCCTGGGGCACGGTGCGGGAAGACTATTCGAAGGACGGCGACGCGTGGAACTACTTCCCGCACGACCACGCCCGCTCGCGCGCCTTCCGGTGGAGCGAGGACGGCATCGCGGGCTTCTCGGACGAGCACCAGCGCTGGTGCCTGGCGCTGGCGCTGTGGAACGGCCGCGACCCGATCCTCAAGGAACGGATGTTCGGACTGACGAACCAGGAGGGCAACCACGGCGAGGACGTCAAGGAGCTCTGGTATTACGTCGACGGCGTGCCGACCCACAGCTACATGAAGACGGTCTACAAGTACCCGCAGGCGCCCTATCCCTACGAGGACCTCGTCGCCGAGAATGCCCGCCGCAAGCGGACCGATCCCAAGGCCTTCGAATACGAGCTGTTCGACACCGGCGTCTTCGCCGAGAACCGCTACTTCGACGTCACGACCGAATATGCCAAGCACGAATCCGACGACATCCTGATGCGGGTGACGGTCGCCAACCGCGGCCCCGAGGCCGCCGACCTCCACGTGTTGCCGCATTTCTGGGCCCGCAACGTGTGGTCCTGGGAGGAGGGGCACCCGAAACCGAGCCTGGAGCTGCAGGAGGACGGCACCGTCCTGGCCCGGCGCGCCCACGACGAGGACCGGCGCTTCTCCGCGCTCGGCCCGGTCGAGTGGCTGTTCTGCGAGAACGAGACCAACCGCCGCCGCCTCTACGGCGAGGACGCGGCGGGCTATTTCAAGGACGGCATCAACGACCGCGTGGTCGGGGGCGACCACGGCGCCGTGAACCCCGAACACCGCGGCACCAAATGTGCCGCCTGGGTGCGGCTGCGCGTCGAGCCCGGGGCGGAAGCCGTGCTGCGCCTGCGCCTCGCCCCCGCCGACGCGGCCGCCCTCGACCAGGCCGGCCACGACGCGGTGTTCGGCCGCCGCGCCGACGAGGCCGACCGCTTCTACGCCGCCGTGCAGGTGGACATCCCGGACCCGGACGCGCGCCTCGTGCAGCGCCAGGCCTTCGCCGGCATGCTGTGGTCCAAGCAATATTACCACATGGACGTGCGCCGCTGGCTCGCCGGCGACCCCGCCATGCCGCCGCCGCCGCAGGAGCGCAAGTTGGGCCGCGACAGCGATTGGAAGCACCTGCTCAACGCCGACATCGTGTCCATGCCGGACAAGTGGGAATACCCCTGGTACGCCGCCTGGGACCTCGCGTTCCACTGCACCGTGTTCGCCCTGATCGACCCCGAATTCGCCAAGGCGCAGCTGATCCTGCTGACGCGCGAATGGTACATGCACCCGAACGGCCAGCTGCCCGCCTACGAGTGGAACTTCGGCGACGTGAACCCCCCGGTGCATGGCCTCGCGGCCTTCAGGGTCTACCAGATGGACCGGGCCATGACGGGCACGGCCGATCGCGAGTTCCTGGTGCGGATCTTCCACAAGCTGATGATCAACTTCACCTGGTGGGTGAACCGCAAGGACGTCGACGGCCGCAACGTGTTCCAGGGCGGCTTCCTCGGGCTCGACAACATCGGCGTCTTCGACCGCTCGAAGCCGCTGCCGACGGGCGGCTTCATCTCACAGGCCGACGGCACGGCCTGGATGGCGGGCTATTGCCTGAACCTCCTGCAGATCGCGCTGGAACTCGCCGAGCGGGACCGCGCCTACGAGGACATCGCCACCAAGTTCTTCGAGCACTTCCTGCTCATCGCCGAAGCCATGACGACCATCGGCGAGGACGGGCACGAGGGCGACGAGCTGCAGGGCCTGTGGGACGAGCGGGACGGTTTCTACTACGACATCCTCAACCTGCCGGACGGGAGCCGCGTGCCCCTGAAGGTGCGGTCGCTGGTGGGGCTGATCCCGCTCTGCGCCGTGGCGGTGCTCGACGGCACCATCACCCGGAAGTTCCCCGACTTCGCCGAGCGCCTGCGCTGGACGCTGGAGCACCGGCCCGACCAGGCGCGGCTCGTGTCGCGCTTCGGCGAGCCCGGCAAGGACAACCGCCTGCTCCTGTCGTTGCTGCGCCGCCACCGCATGCAGGCCCTGATGACCCGCGTGATGGACGACGCGGAGTTCCTGTCGCCCCACGGCATCCGGGCCGTGTCGAAGTTCCACAAGGACCACCCCTTCGTCTACGATTGGGACGGCACGCGCTTCCAGGTCGACTACGAGCCGGCCGAATCCACCACGACGCTGTTCGGCGGCAACTCCAACTGGCGCGGCCCGATCTGGATGCCCATCAACGTCGTGCTCATCGAGGCGCTCTACGAATTCGAGAAGTTCTACCACGACGAGGACTTCACCATCGAATACCCGAAGGGCTCGGGGACGATGCTGAACCTGGCCGAGATCGGCGCCGAGCTGACGCGGCGGCTGAACAGCCTGTTCCTGCGCGACGGGAACGGGCGAAGGGCGGTGCTGGGCGGCAACGAGGTGTTCCAGACCGACCCGCATTTCCGCGACCTGATCCCGTTCCACGAGTATTTCCACGGCGACGACGGCGCCGGCCTCGGCGCCTCGCACCAGACGGGTTGGTCGGGCCTCGCCGCCTTCCTGCTGCAACCGCGCCAACGCTCGAAGGGCACGCTGATCCCCGTCACCTCGACCAAGGGGGAGGCGCATTGATCCACGGGGGGGTGCGGCGCCGATCCCGGCATGCAACGGCTTCACGCCACTCTTTGGAACGGCTATAAAACGGGCCACGGAGGCCTCGTCATGAGCATACCCATCACCCTCACCATCAACGGGACGCGGAGGGAGATCGCGCTCGACGACCCCCGCGTGACCCTGCTCGACCTGCTGCGCGAGCGGCTCGACCTCACCGGCACCAAGAAGGCCTGCGACCGCGGGCAGTGCGGCGCCTGCACGGTGATCGTCGACGGCCGGCGGATCAACGCCTGCCTGGCGCTCGCGGTCAGCCACGACGGATCGGACGTGCTCACCATCGAGGGCCTGTCCAAGGACGGCCAGCTGCATCCCGTCCAGGAAGCCTTCATCGCGCATGACGGCTTCCAGTGCGGCTTCTGCACGCCGGGCCAGATCATGAGCGCCGTCGGCCTCATCCGCGAAGCCCAGGCCGGGAACGACCCCGAGCGCGTCCGCGAAGCCATGAGCGGCAACATCTGCCGCTGCGGCGCCTATGCGGGCATCACCGAAGCCGTGCTGGACGCGCAGACCCGCATGGCGGGCGCGTTCAAGGAGGCCGCGGAATGAAGCGCTTCGATTATCACCGCGCCGCGTCCCCCGCCGACGCGATCGCGGCTTCGGCGGCGGACGGCGCCGTCGTGCTCGGCGGCGGCACCAACCTGCTCGACCTGATGAAGGGCAACGTCGTCCGCCCGGACCGCCTCGTCGACGTCACGCACCTGTCCGGCCTCGACCGCATCGAGACGCTCCCGGACGGGTCCACCCGCATCGGCGCCCTGGTGCGCAACGGCGACCTCGCCCACGACGCCGCCTTCGCCCGGACCTATCCGGCGGTGGCGGAAGCGCTGCTCAGCGGCGCTTCGGCGCAGCTCCGCAACGCCGCCACCACGGGCGGCAACCTGCTCCAGCGCACGCGCTGCCCCTATTTCACGGACGGCGTCAGCGCCTGCAACAAGCGCGAACCCGGCTCGGGCTGCGACGCGATCGGGGGCGAAACGCGCCTCCACGCGGTCCTGGGCTGGAGCGACAGCTGCATCGCCGTGCAGCCGTCGGACTTCTGCGTGCCGCTGGCGGCGCTCGGCGCCACGGTCGAGATCGAGGGCAAAGCGGGCGCGCGCAGCGTGCCCCTGGTCGAGTTCCACCGCCTGCCGGGCGACGAGCCCTGGCGCGAAACGGTGCTCGAAGCCGGCGACCTCGTCACCGCCGTGGTGCTGCCCGCCGATGCGGCGGGCTTCGCCGGGCATTCCCGCTACCTCAAGGTGCGCGACCGCACCTCCTACGCTTTCGCGGTCGTGTCGGCCGCCGCCGCGCTGCGGCTGGACGGGGACCGCATCGCCGATGCGCGCCTCGCCTTCGGCGGCGTGGCGCTGAAGCCCTGGCGGTCCCGCAAGGCGGAGGCCGTGCTGGTCGGCCAGCCCGCCACGGTCGAGACGTTTCGCCGCGCCGCCGAGGCCGCCATGGCCGATGCGAAGCCGTCGGGCGACAACAGCTACAAGATCGAACTCGCCCGGCGCATCGCCGTGCGGGCCTTCACGCTGGCGCTCGCCGGCACGCCCGAGCGCGTGTCCGCCCTGCCGGCGTCCCCGTTCTCGTCTCCGCTGGGAGTCGCCGCACATGCCTGAGCAGACCCACACCCGCCACGGCTCCAACGTCGGCCAGCCCCTCACCCGCCGCGAAGGCGTGGCCAAGGTCACCGGCACCGCCACTTTCGCGGCCGACAACCACCCCGAGGGGATGCTCTACGCGGCCATCTGCTCGTCGACGATCGCGCGCGGCCGCGTCAGCCACCTCGACGTCGCCGCCGCCAAGGCGCATCCCGGCGTCGTCGACGTGATGGTGCCGGGCGACACCCCCGGCCTCGCCTTCGACCCGGACGAGAAGGACAACCCCTTCACGTTCAAGATGGACGTGTTGCAGAACGACCGCGTCCGCTACGCCAACCAGGCCGTCGCGGTGGTGATCGCCGACACGCTGGAAGCCGCCACCGAGGGCGTGGCGCTGCTGGCGCCGCGCTACGAGGTCGAGCAGGCCCGCATCGGGCTCGACGGCAACGAGAGCTTCACGCCCCCGGCGGTCGGCGTCGGCGAGCCGCCGGACGTCGACAACGGCGGCGACGTCGAGGCCGGCTTCGCCAGATCGGCGAAGCGGGTCGAGGCCACCTACGAGACGCCCGCCCAGTACCACAACGCCATGGAGCCCCACGCCATCGTGGCCGCCTGGGACGGCGACAAGCTCACGGTCGACACGCCTTCGCAGGCGCTGACCATGGGCCAGGGCCGCATCGCCCAGCTGTTCGGCATCGACCCAGCCAACATCCTGATCCGCTCGCCCTACCTCGGCGGCGGGTTCGGCTCCAAGGCGCTGATGAAGGGTCCGCAGATCCTCGGCATCATGGCGGCCAAGCGCACCGGCCGCCCGGTGAAGCTGGTGCTGCGCCGCGACCAGATGTTCGGCCCCGTCGGCCACCGCGCCCCCACCCGGCAGACCGTCAAGCTCGGCGCCGACGAGGGCGGCCAGCTCCAGGCCATCCACCACCACAACCACACCGCCACGTCGTCCTTCGACGACTTCTACGAGCCTTCCGCCAACCTGTCGCACACGCTCTACGCGGCGCCGGCGCTGAAGACGACGCATACGGCGGTGCGGCTCGACACCGGCACGCCGCTGTTCATGCGCGCGCCGGGCGAGGCGTCCGGCTCCATCGCGCTGGAATCGGCCGTCGACGAGATGGCCGAAGCCTGCGGCATGGACCCGCTGGCCTTCCGGCTGAAGAACTACGCCGAGGTGGAGCCGATCTCCGGCAAGCCCTTCTCGTCGAAGAACCTGCGCGAATGCTACGAGCGCGGCGCCGAAGCCTTCGGCTGGTCGAAGCGGAGCGCCAAGCCGCGCGCGATGCGCGACGAGGCGGGGCTGCTCGTCGGCTACGGCATGGGCACTGCGACCTTCCCGGCGCTGATCTTCGCCGCCGACGCCAAGGCGTCGATCCTGGCCGACGGCACCGGCCTCGTTGAGATCGGCGCGCAGGACATGGGGCAGGGCGCCTGGACGGCGCTGGCCCAGATCGCCGCCGACGGGCTCGGGCTCGGCATCGACCAGGTCGAGTTCCGCATGGGCCGCTCGGACCTGCCGAACGGCGGCATCGCGGGCGGCTCGGGCCACACCGCGACGGCCGGCAACGCTATCCATGCGGCGGGCGGCGACGTCATCGCCAAGCTGGCGCGCCTCGCCACCGACGACCAGCGCTCGCCGCTGTTCGGCGCCGGCAACGCCGGCGTGGTGGCACGGGACGGGCGCCTGGTGCGCCGCGACGACGAAAGCCGCGGCGAATCCTACGCCGACATCCTGGCCCGCTCCGGCCTGCCCGCCATCGAGGGCCAGGGCAGCGCGGGCGCCGACCAGGACGCCCAGAAGCGCTACGCCATGCACGCGCATGGCGTGGTCTTCGCCGAGGTGAAGGTCGACCCCGACCTCGGCCAGATCCGCTGCACGCGCCTCGTCGGCGCCTTCGCGGCGGGCCGCGTCATCAACCCGCGCCTGGTGCAGAGCCAGTATTTCGGTGGCATGATCTGGGGCGTCGGCTTCGCGCTGCACGAGGAGGCCGCGATGGACCATCGCTCGGGCCGCGTGCTCAACAACAACCTCGGCGAATACCACGTGCCGGTGAACGCCGACATCCCGTCGCTCCAGGCCATCCTGGTCGACGAGAAGGACAGCGTCATCAACGCGCTGGGGGTGAAGGGCGTGGGCGAGATCGGCATCACTGGCACGGCCGGCGCCATCGCCAACGCGGTCTACCACGCGACGGGCGTGCGCGTGCGCAACGCCCCGATCCGGCTGGACCAGCTGCTGACGGACATGCCGCTCGCCGCCGAGTGACGCCGCCGGTCGGAGGTTTCGATCCCCGGCCCACGCGATCGGGCGCCGCCCGTGCGGCGCCCGACATGACGCGACCGAAGCGGGCGCCCCGCGCGCCGCTTCGGTCCTTCAGCCTTGCCCCGCCTCGCCGGGCCTGCCACTGACCTCCCCGGGATCCATCTCGGGAAAGCGCATGCGCAAGATCGCCTTCATCGGCACGGGCGGCACCATGTCGTCGCTGGGCGCCGACAGCCTCGACATCCTCGACTACGGCCGCCACGAGCGCCGGCTCGACGCCCCCGCCATCGCGGCGGCGGTGCCGGAGCTCGCGCAGGTCGCCGACGTCCGCGCGGTGGCGTTCCGCGCCGTCGAGAGTTCGGCGATGGACTTCGCCGTGTGGCACGAGCTCGCGGCGCTCTGCACCGACCTCGCGCGGGACCCGGACCTCGCCGGCATCGTCATCGGCCACGGCACCGCGACGCTGGAAGAGACCGCCTACGCGCTCGACCTCACGCTGAAGCTCGACATCCCCGTGGTGATGGTCGGCTCGCAGCGGCCGCTGAACGGCCTGTCGTCGGACGCCCCGTCCAACCTGCTCGGCGCCGTGCGGGTCGCCGCCGACCCGGCGTCGCGCGGGCGGGGCGTGCTGGTGGCGCTCAACGACGAGATCCAGGCGGCGCGCGACGTCGCCAAGACGTCCACGGCCCGGCTGCAAACCTTCCGCACGCCCGACTTCGGCATCCTCGGCCAGGTCGACGGGCCCCACGTCCGCTACTACCGCCGCTCCGAGCGGCGCCACATGCCCGATACCGAGTTCGACGTGGCGGCGCTGGCGGCCGTGCCGCGGGTCGACATCGTCCTGTCCTACGCCGGCGCCGACGGCACGGCCGCGCGGGCCTTCGTGGCGGCCGGCGCGCGGGGCCTGGTGCAGGCCGCCTTCGCGCCCGGCATGTCCACGGGAGCCGAGTTCGAAGCGCTGCGCGAAGCGGTGGCGGCCGGCATCGCCGTCGTGTTGGCGACGCGGGTCGGCAGCGGCGTCGCCATCGACGGCGAGCGCGTGCGCGCCGGCGGCGTGATCGGCGCCGACAACCTCAGCCCGTGGAAGGCCCGCATCCTGCTCGCCCTGGCGCTGACCCGCACCGCGGACGCGGGCGAGATCCGCCGCATGTTCGCGACCTACTGACACCGGCGGTCGAAAAGCCTCGACCGCTGGCGCGCGCCGCCGCTCGTGCGGCGCGACGGAGACGCGCCGGTCGAAACCGGGCGGGGTTTCCGTCGCCTTTGCAATTTTGCATCCGGGATCAGGCCCGCTACACTCGCCCCTCGCGAGCCGATCACGGTCCCGAGCGGGCCGGCCCTGGTCCGGCTCTTGCTACGACCCTGCGACAGCCGGTCGCGAGAGGGGGACGGACATGCGCAATCCGATGGTCGGGATCCTCGTGGCGGCCCTGCTGGCGACATCGTGCGGCGCCAGCCTCGCCGCCGGCGATCCCGCGAGCTGCAAGGCGGTGAGGTTCTCCGACGTGGGCTGGACCGACATCACCGCCACCACGGCGGCGACCTCGGCGATTCTCAAGGGGCTCGGCTACGCCCCCCACACCGACGTGCTGTCCGTCCCCGTCACCTACCAGTCGCTCCACGCCAAGCAGGTCGACGTCTTCCTCGGCAACTGGATGCCGACCATGGAGGCGGACCGCAAACCCTACCTCGACGACGGCACGGTGGAGGTCGTGGGGACCAATCTCACCGGCGCGAAATACACGCTCGCGGTCCCGGACTACACCTATCAGGCGGGGCTGAAGAGCTTCGCCGACATCGCCAGGTTCAAGGACCAGCTCGGCGCCAAGGTGTACGGCATCGAGCCGGGCAACGACGGCAACCGGCTGATCCTCGGCATGATCAAGGACGGCAAGTTCGGGCTGTCCGGGTTCGACGTCGTCGAGTCGAGCGAACAGGGCATGCTGAGCCAGGTCGAGCGGGCCGAGAAGCGGCACGAGCCGATCGTCTTCCTCGGCTGGGAGCCCCATCCCATGAACACCAAGTTCAAGATGGACTTCCTGTCGGGCGGTGACGACGTGTTCGGTCCCGATTTCGGCGGCGCCACCGTGCTGACCAACGTGCGGGCGGGACTGCGTAAGGACTGCCCGAACCTCGGCCGCTTCCTCGAACAGCTGAAGTTCTCGCTGCCGATGGAGAATGCGGTGATGGGCGCGATCCTGTTCGACGGCCAGGACCCCGACAAGGCCGCGGTGGACTGGCTCAAGGCCAACCCCGCGGCCCTCGACGCCTGGCTGGGCGGCGTGACGACGATCGACGGCCAGCCCGGCTCGCCGGCCGTGAAGGCGAGCCTGGGCCTGTAGCGGCCGGCGGCGCGGCACCCCTCCCGTGGATCCCGTCACCGCCCTCGTCACGGCCCGGAAGATCCCCGTCGGGCCCTGGCTCAACGCCGGCATGACCGCGCTGAAGGACGGCTCCGGCCTGTTCTTCGACCGCGTGTCGGACGGCCTGAGCTTCCTGATCGACCACAGCGTCGAAGCTCTCGGCGCCGTGCTGCCGCTGGTCTTCTGCGGGCTCGTGGCGGCACTGGCCTACGCCCTGCGCCGGTCCTGGCCGCTGGCGCTCTTCGCCGCCCTGGCGCTCGCCTTCATCCTGAACCAGGGCTACTGGCGCGAAACCGTGACCACGCTGGTGATCACCTTCTACGCCACGTCGGCCTCCATGCTGATCGGCGTGCCGGTCGGCATCCTGGCCGGCCATTCGCGGCCCCTCGCCAGGGTCCTGCGGCCCGTGCTCGACCTGATGCAGACGCTTCCCACCTTCGTCTACCTCATCCCCATGCTGTCGCTGTTCGGCCTCGGCGTGGTCCCCGGCATCATCGCGACGGTCATCTTCTCCGTCCCGGCCCCGATCCGCATGACGCAGCTCGGCATCGCCTCGGTCCCGTCCCCGCTGCGGGAAGCCGGCGAAGCCTTCGGCGCCACGCCCTGGCAGCTGCTGTGCAAGGTCGAGCTGCCCCATGCCCTGCCGGCCATCATGGAGGGGCTCACCCAGGCCATCATGCTGGCCTTGTCCATGTCGGTCATCGCCACGATGGTGGGATCGGGCGGGCTCGGCGTGCCGGTGCTGCGGTCCTTGAACCAGGTACGGCCCGCCATGGGCTTCGAGGCCGGCATCGCCATCGTGCTGGTGGCGGTGCTGCTCGACCGGCTGTTCCGCCGCCCCGCCGCGGGCGCCGCGGCGCCGTGACGGCCGCCGCCGCCGTCACCTTCGACCGCGTCGACATCGTGTTCGGCCCGCGGCCGGCCCGGGCCCTGGCCCTGATCGACGAGGGCCGCAGCCGCGACGAGATCCTGGCCGCCACCGGCCACGTGATCGGCGTCGCGGGCGCCAGCCTCACGGTGCGGACGGGCGAGATCTGCGTGCTGATGGGGCTGTCGGGATCGGGCAAGTCGACCCTGCTGCGGGCCGTCAACCGCCTCGCCAGGCCGGCGCGCGGCAGCGTCACGGTGCATCACCGCGGCCGGCCCGTCGACGTCTGCGGCTGCGACGCCGCGACCCTGCGCGACCTGCGGTCGGGCGGCGTCGCCATGGTGTTCCAGCAGTTCGCGCTGCTGCCCTGGCGCAGCGTGCGCGACAACGTCGGGATGGGGCTGGAGCTGCGGGGGATGGGGCGCCGGGAGCGCCACAGGATCGTCGACGAGAAGCTCGCCATGGTGGGCCTGGAGCGCTGGGCCGACAAGCACGCCCACGAACTCTCGGGCGGCATGCAGCAGCGGGTCGGCCTCGCGCGCGCCTTCGCCACGGACGCCGACATCCTGCTGATGGACGAGCCCTTCTCGGCCCTGGATCCCCTGATCCGGGCCCGCCTGCAGGACGAGCTGTTGGAACTCCAGGCGCGCTTGAAGAAGACGATCCTGTTCGTGTCGCACGACCTCGACGAGGCGGCGAAGCTCGGCAACCGCATCGTCATCATGGAGGGGGGACGGATCGTCCAGGCCGGCACGGTCGCCGACATCGTCCTTCGCCCCGCCGACGCCTATGTGACCGATTTCGTCCGGCACATGAACCCGCTCGACGCCCTGAAAGCCGACACCTTCATGGTGCCGCTGGACCGCCTCGCCCGGGACGGCGACGCCCTGGTGCCGGGCCCCGGCCTCCGCGTGACCCTCGATCGCGATGGGCGGCCGGGGGCGGCCTGCCGGGCCGGCGCGCCGGTCCGCGTGGTGCCGCTGGCGCAGGCCGAGGCCGCCGCGATCGACGGCGCCCTGGTGGCCGTGCCGTCCGCGCTGCACCTCAAGGCGGCGGTCGGCCTGCGCCGACGCGGCGCGGCGGCCCTCCTCGTGCTCGACGGGGAGGGGCGCATGATCGGTGCCGCCGCGGAGGACGACCTGTTCGGGGCGCTGCTCGGGCGATGACGCCGCTGCGGGCCGGGATTTTCCGCTTGCGTCCCGCGGCGCCGGCGGCTAGACCAACGTCATCGGGCGGTTAGCTCAGCGGTAGAGCACTGTGTTGACATCGCAGGGGTCACAGGTTCAAACCCTGTACCGCCCACCAGTATAGAAAAGGCCTCCGGATCGTCTCCGGAGGACTTTTGCTTTGGCGGTCGCGTCGAGCGTCGCCCCTGCCGGGCCACCTCCTCCCCGATGCGGGGGAGGGGCGCCCGTGCTGCGCGACGGGAGCGCGTCCGCGCTTCCGCCGCTCGCCATCACAGAAGGGCGGAGGTCCACGGCAGGTCGACCTTGCGGAAGCCCGCGCCGTCCCGCTCCACCGTCAGGAAGCCCGGCATGTTGAAGTGCATGCCCGCCACCGCGAGCCTGTCGCTCGCCACTTGGTCCAGCACCTTCATGCGCGTGGCCCGCGCGCCGTCGGGGTCGACGTCGAAGCCGATCGTCACCTCGGGCCTGCGGATCTGGACATCGGCCAGGTGGGTGATGTCGGCCCAGATCAGCAGTTGCTCGGCGCCCGACTGGATGTGGTAGCCCGAATGGCCCGGCGTGTGGCCCGGCAGCGGCATCAGCGAGATCCCCGGCAGCACCTCGCCGGCGCCGACGAGCTTGAGGTTCGGCTGGTAGGCGTCGAGCGCGGTGCGGGCCGCCTTGAAGAAGGGTTCGGCGTCGGCGCCCGCCGAGGCCATGATGGCGTCGTCGCGCCAGAATCGGGCTTCGGCCTCGTTGACGATCACCTCGGCCTTGGGGAAGAGCGGCTTGCCGTGCAGCGTCAGCCCGCCGACGTGGTCGACGTGGGCGTGGGTCAGCAGGATCGTGTCGACGTCGGCCGGCTCGACGCCCGCCGCCGCCAGCGCCACCGGGAATCGCCCGCCCCAGCCGTTGAACCCGCCGGTGCCGGCATCGACCAGCACCGTCCGCCCCCGACCCTGGATGACGTAGGACGCGATGGAGATGTGGGCGAGCGGCGGCCGGTGCGCTTCCTTCAGCATGGCCTCGGCCTCGGACGCCTCGATGCCCTGGAAATAGGCGAAGGAGCCGTCGAGGAAGCCGTCGCTGAGGTAGGTGACGACGTAGTCGCCGACCTTGCGGCGGTTCAGCGCCGGGGCCTGGACGTCGGGCTGGATGGTCATGGGTCGAACTCCGGGACGGCCCGGAGGGCTCCGGGCATGGCCCGGGTTATCGAGCGGGGCGGCGCCCTGGCAAGGCCGCGGGCCTCAGTTGCCCGACGCGGCGGCGTCCTTGAAGACCGAGGTGTCGGCAGCCTCCTCGGCCCGGAAGAAGTGGAAACCGCGGTGGTCGACCTCGTGGGCCGTCTCCGTGGAAGCCTGCCACGGGCCCAGCAGCGTCCAATCCTTGTGGCCGAGCTCGGTGGGCAGCATGGCGCCCGACGCCACCACCAGCCGCACGTGCGGCTCGTCCTTGTAGACCCAGCATTCGTACATGGAGCGTCTCCTTCCAGCGGGAGATGCCGCCCTCCGCCGCGACGTCAAGGCCCGCACCTTTCAGCAGCCCCGAGGCGTTGGGGCGCAGTGGATCGGCAACCGGGGAACAGCATGGCACACGACGTACCGAGCGGGCGTGGCGGCGACACCGTCCTGCAGCTGAAGGACGACATCGACTCGGGCCGCACCGGCTCGAAGACCGCCACGGCGGACCCCGGGATGGCGTCGCTCGGCACCTGCGAGGAAGCCGGCGGCAACCCCGCGACGCCGGCCGAGATCGCGCTCGCCCGCAAGGAGGAGAAGAAGATCGGCCGCATCGCCACCGCGAACGACAAGCCCGCCACCAACATCCCGCTGATGGCGATGATCGGCGTGGTCGTCGTGGTGGCCATCGTGGCGATCGCCTTCTACCTCACCCGATGAGCCGCGACCGCACCGCGGGGCTCGGCACGGCCGTGCTGGTGACGGGGACGGTGGCGGGCCTGCTGTCGGCCGTCGGCCTGGCCATGGCGGCCGAAGCCGAGGGCAAGGCGCCGCTCCGGCCCTTGAACGCCACCAGCCACTGGCTCAACGGCGACTTCGCCGGCCTCGACGAGGGGCTGAACCCGCGCCGCACCGGCGTCGGCTTCGCCACCAACCACGCCGCCTGCCTGTTCTGGGCGCTTCCCTTCACGGCGTGGCAGCGCCTGCACCCGGCCGAAACGGCGGGCGCGCTGGTGCGCGACGGGCTGGTGATGGCGGCGATCGCCGCGGCGGTCGACTACGGCGCGACCCCGAAGCGCTTCACGCCGGGGTGGGAGCTCGTGCTGTCCAAGGCCGGCATGGCGGGCGCCTACGCGGCCCTGGCGGTGGGTTTCGCGGCGGGCGCGTCGCTCGACCGGCGCCGCTTGCGCCCCTGATCCGACGTCGTCAGCCGTTTTCTCGCCCTGGGACACACGGGGACTAAACGAGGGCGTGCGACGCATGGCCGAGTCATCGGCCGGCCTCACCCGAGCGCGGCGCTTCCGGGCGGCGCCGACCGGCCCCGGGTGGCCCTGCTCACACTGCCCGAGGCGGAACCGGAGGCGCTCCCGTCACCTGCCGCCGGACGGGCTCGGCCGGCTCGCCCGCGCCGCCGCCGTGGTCCGCCGGGTCGCGCGGGCGAGCCACGGGGCCGGATGCGACCGGCGTCGCCGCAGCTTCATGGCGGCCATGCGGCGGGAGGGCTGTCTCGACCCGCCGAAACCGACCATATGGTCGGTGAGGGGTGAAACGTCCGACATATGGGCCCGCGTGCCGCCGACATCGACGCCCGATCGGGGCGCGGTGACGATGGAACGGGCCGACAGGTTGCCATCATGGACGCCCCGCTTTCCCGTTCCGCCCCCCTGCTGTCGATCGACCGGGCCTTCCTGGCCCGCTCGGGCGAGGTGTACCGGATCCGTCCCATACGGCGGTCCGACGAGGCGGCGCTGCGCGACATGTTCCGGCGCTGCTCGGCCGAAGACCTCCGTCTGCGCTGCTTCGGCATCTCGAAGACCTTTCCGGAGGTCTTCGCCAACCGCCTCGCGGGGCTGACCGGCGGAACCGAATTCGCCATCGCGGCGGTGGCGCCCTCGGGCGAGATCGGCGGCGTGGTCCACGCCGTGGGGTTGCCCGGCGCGGCGGGGGACGCCGACTACGACATCATGGTCCGCACGGACCTGAAGGGGCAGGGCATCGGCGCGCGCCTGATGCGCGACATGCTGAGCGAAGCCGTCCGCTCGGGTTTCACGGCGGTGCACGGCGACGTCATGATGGCCAACCGCGCCATGCTGCTGCTCGCGGGCGACCTCGGTTTCCGGCGCATCGGCATGGAAGGCGGCGTGGTCCGCATCGCGGCCCATCCGTCGGCGGACCCGAGCGCTCCCCGGGGCCTCGCCGACGCCTGACGCCGGCGCCCGCGGAGCGCCCGTGCGGCTGGCGGAGCGGACGCCGCCGCTGGTAGACGGAAGCCTGGACATCGGTTTCCCGCGCCGTCGACCGCGGCCCGGGGATCCAGGGCTCGGAGCCGCCATGACCATCGACCAGCTTTCCCCATCCATCGATCCCGCCAAGCTCGACCGCCTCGCCGAAACGGCCGTGCGGGTCGGCCTGGGGCTCGAACCCGGCCAGCCCCTGGTCATCACCGCGCCCGTCGAAGCCTTGCCGCTGGTGCGCCGCATCGCCCACCACGCCTATGCGGCGGGGGCGAGCCTCGTGACGCCCATCCTGTCCGACCCCGGCGTCACGCTGGCCCGCTTCGAAGCGGGGCGGGACGCGAGCTTCGACGCCGCCCCGGCCTGGCTTTACGACGGCATGGCGCAGGCCTTCGACGGCAATGCGGCGCGGCTCGCCGTGGTGGGCGAGGACCCGATGCTGCTCGCCGGCCAGGACGCGTCCCGCGTGGCGCGCGTCGGCAAGGCGCAGTCGATGGCCTACCGCCCGGCGCTCGACCGCATCGCCGGCTTCGCGGTCAACTGGACCATCGCGGCCTATCCGGGCGCCGCCTGGGCGTCCCGCATGTTCCCGGACGACGCGCCCGACGTCGCGGTGGGCCGGCTCGCCGAGGCGATCTTCGCGGCGTCGCGCATCGACGGCCCGGATCCCGTCGCCGCCTGGGACCGCCACAACGCGGCGCTGCGCGCCCGGACCGCGTGGCTCAACGGCCAGCGCTTCGACGCCCTGCGCTATTCCGGCCCCGGCACGGAGCTGACGATCGGCCTCGCCGAGGGCCACGAGTGGCACGGCGGAGCGTCCCGCGCGAAGAACGGGATCCTGTGCAACCCCAACATCCCCACCGAGGAGGTGTTCACCACGCCCCACGCGCGGCGGGTGGACGGCCATGTCGCCAGCACCAAGCCGCTGTCGCACGGGGGCACGCTGATCGACGGCATCGCGGTTCGCTTCGAGGCCGGCCGCATCGTCGACGCGCGGGCGTCGCGCGGGGATGCGGTGCTGGCGGACCTGCTCGACACCGACGAGGGCGCGCGGCGCCTCGGCGAAGTGGCGCTGGTGCCGCATTCGTCGCCGATCTCGGCCAGCGGGCTCCTGTTCTTCAACACGCTGTTCGACGAGAACGCCGCCTGCCACATCGCGCTCGGCCAATGCTACGCCAAGTGCTTCGAGGACGGGGCGACGCTGACGCCCGACGAGATCGCGGCCCGCGGCGGCAATTCCAGCGCCATCCACGTCGACTGGATGATCGGTTCCGACCGCATCGACATCGACGGGGTCCGCGCCGACGGGAGCCGGGTGCCGGTGTTCCGCGCCGGGGAATGGGCGGCCTGACGTCCCAGGCGGAGGGACGGGGCCCGCCCGCGTTGACCTCGGCGCGCGCCCGTGGGACGCCCTGGCCATGGACGCCCCACCCACCGCCCCGACCGTCATCGCCCCGCGCGCGTCCCGCTTCGGGCGCGTTCTGCTCGGCCTGGGCATCCTGCTCATCGCGCTGAACCTGCGCACGCTGTTCCCGTCGCTGTCCGCGCTGCTGCCGGAGGTGATGGCGGGGACGGGCGCGTCGCCGGGCCTCGCCAGCCTGATGACGACCCTGCCGGTGCTGTGCCTCGGCGTCTTCTCCTTCGGGGCGGCGCCCGTCGCCCGCCGGCTCGGCACCGAGCGGGCCGTGCTGCTGGCGCTCTGCGCCGTGGCGGCCGGGACGGCGCTTCGGGGCTCGGCCGCCGTGCCGGCGCTGCTCGGCGGCGGCGTGCTGGCGGGGGCGGGCATCGCCTTCGGCAACGTGCTGCTGCCCGGCCTCGTCAAGCGCGACTTCCCCGACCGCATCGCGGCGATGACGGGACTCTATTCGATGTCCCTCAGCGCCGGCGCGGCCGTGGCCGCCGCCCTCACGGTGCCGGTGGCGCGGGCCGCGGGCTCCTGGGCGGAGGGCCTCGCCGTCTGGGCGCTGCCGGCCGCCGCCGCGGCGCTCCTGTGGCTGCCCCGCGCCGCCCGGCGACCCGGAGCGACCGCGGCCGTCGCCGCCTCGGGAGCCCGGCCGCTGTGGCGCAGCGGCCTCGCTTGGCAGGTGAGCCTGTTCATGGGGCTGCAGTCGGCCCTGGCCTATTGCGTGTTCGGCTGGCTCGCGCCCATCATGCGGGACCGCGGGCTCGACGCCGCCGCGGCGGGCTTCCTGCTGTCGCTGTCGGTCGTCGGCCAGATGGTCGGCTGTCTCGCCGCGCCCGCGCTGGCGACGCTCGGCCGCGACCAGCGCGCCGCCGCGACGGCCCTCTACGCCCTCGTGCTGGCGGGCCTCGCCGGCTGCTTCTACGCGCCGCTCGGCACGGCCTGGATCTCGGCGGTGCTGCTCGGCCTGGGGCAGGGCGGGCTGCTCGCCGTGGCGCTGACGGTCATCCTGCTGCGCGCGCCCGACGCCGGCGTGGCGGCGCGCCTGTCCGGCATGGCGCAGGGCATCGGCTACACGCTGGCGGCCGGCGGACCTTTGCTGGTCGGCGTGATCCGGCAGGCCGAGGGCGGCTTCGGCGCCGTGCCGATCCTGTTCGCGGCCCTGATCGCGCTCGGCGTCGCGTCGGGCCTCGCGGCGGGGCGTGCGGAGATCATCGACCTGGCTTGAACCGCCTGTGGGCAATCCGTCGCGCGCCGTTGAACCGCGGCGCCGCGGACCCACCTCGGAAGGGGACGGGCGACGCGGATTCGCCTCTCCGGGCCGCTTGGCCTACAAGAACGTTCCGAGAACAGGGCTCCCCCGTCGATGGCGCGTTTGGACATCACCGAGAAGCTGGCCGTGCTGGCCGACGCCGCCAAGTACGACGCGTCCTGCGCGTCGTCCGGCGCCAAGCCGCGCCGGGAGCCGGCGAAGGCGGGCGGCATCGGCTCGATCACCGGGCAGGGGATCTGCCATTCCTACGCGCCCGACGGCCGCTGCATCTCGCTCCTGAAGCTGCTGCTCACCAACCACTGCATCTACGATTGCCTGTATTGTGTGAACCGCGTGTCCTCCGACGTGCGGCGGGCGCGCTTCACCCCCGAGGAGGTCGTGCAGCTGACGCTTGACTTCTACCGCCGCAACTACATCGAGGGGCTGTTCCTGTCCTCGGGCATCATCCGCTCGCCCGACTACACGATGGAGCAGCTCGTGCGCGTCGCCCAGCTCCTCCGGGAAGAGCACGGCTTCCGCGGCTACATCCACCTGAAGACCATCCCCGACGCCGACCCGAACCTGATCGAGCAGGCCGGGCGCTTCGCCGACCGCCTGTCGATCAACGTGGAGCTGCCGAAGGCGACGTCGCTGGAGAAGCTCGCCCCGCAGAAGCAGGCGTCCACCATCCGCAAGGCGATGGGCGGGCTGCGGCTGCGGCTCGACGAGGCCGAGGACGAGCGCAAGCGCTCCCGCCGCGCCCCGGCCTTCGCGCCGGCCGGGCAGAGCACGCAGATGATCGTCGGTGCCGATGGCGAAAAGGATTCCGACATCCTCGAGTCGAGCGCGACCCTGTACTCGGGCTACAAGCTGAAGCGCGTGTATTACTCGGCCTACAGCCCCATCCCGGGGTCGAGCCAGTCGCTGCCGGCCCGCAAGCCGCCGCTGATGCGCGAGCACCGGCTCTACCAGGCCGACTGGCTCTACCGCTACTACGGCTTCGCCATGGACGAGGTGGTGGGCGCCACCGACGGCGGCATGCTCGACCTCGACCTCGACCCGAAGCTCGCCTGGGCGCTGCGCAACCGCGGGCGCTTCCCCATCGACGTCAATTCGGCGTCGCGCGAGGACCTGCTGCGCGTGCCGGGCCTGGGCGTGAAGAGCGTCGACCGCATCATCGACATCCGGCGCCTCACGGCCATGCGGCTCGACGACGTGGCGAAGCTGGCGCGCTCGGCGAAGGCGCTGCGCCCCTTCGTGACGGCGCTCGACTGGACGCCCGGCGCCAGCCTCGACGGCGCCCACCTCGCCCGCGCCGTGAAGCGGCCGGCCGAACAGCTGAGCCTGTTCTGATGCGGCGGGCCCTGCCATGAGAGAGGTCGTCCTCCGCGCGCCCGACGATTACGAGGGCTGGCGCGACGCCGCCCGCGCCCTCGCGGAGGGGAGCGTGCCGCCCGAAGCCGTGGTGTGGCGCGTCGCCGACGATGCGCCGGACCTGTTCGTGTCACCCTCCGAGGGCCCCTCGGACGGTCCGCGGCGCGCGTTGCGCGTGGCGCGGCGCTTCGTGGACCTCGCGGAGCTCGTGGCCTGCCACAAGGACCCGGAGCGCTTCGCATTCCTGTACCGGGTGCTGTGCCGGCTGCAGGACGAGCCGCGCCTGCTCGACATCACCACCGACGAGGACGTGTTCCGCATCGAGATGATGGCGAAGTCGGTGCGGCGCGACCGCCACAAGATGACGGCCTTCGTGCGCTTCAAGGAGGTGGCCGTCGAGGGGGTCCCGCCGGCCTATCTCGCCTGGTTCGAGCCCGAGCACCACATCGTGGCGCTCGCGGCCCCCTTCTTCGTCGAGCGTTTCCGCGCCATGCCCTGGACCATCGTGACGCCCGAGGCGCGGGCCTCGTGGGACGGCGCGGCGCTGCATTTCGGCCCGGGCGGCTCGCGCGACGAGGTGCCGGCCGAGGATGCCACCGAGGAGCATTGGCGCACCTACTACGTGAACATCTTCAACCCGGCGCGGTTGAAGGTGGACGCGATGAAGCGCGAGATGCCGATGAAGTACTGGAAGAACCTCCCCGAGGCCCAGCTCATCGCGCCGCTGATCCGCGCCGCCGGCAACGACGAGGCCCGCATGGTCGCCACCCCGCAGAAGACCGTCCCCAAGCGCGCCGCCACCATCGTGGCCCGCGCCGACGAGGCCCGCGCGACGCGCGACGCGCCGCCTCCCCCGGCCGTCCATGGCGGGATGGGGGGCAACGGGCTCGACGCCCTGAAGCGCGAAGCCCTGGCCTGCACGCGCTGCGACCTGCACCGGTTCGCCACCCAGGTGGTGTTCGGGGAAGGGCTGTCCACGGCCGACCTCGTCTTCGTCGGCGAGCAGCCCGGCGACAAGGAGGACCTGGCCGGAAAGCCGTTCATCGGGCCGGCGGGGTCGCTGTTCGACCGCGCGCTCGGCGAAGCGGGCATCGACCGCTCCCGTGCCTACGTCACCAATGCGGTGAAGCATTTCAAGTTCGAGCCGAGGGGGAAGCGGCGCATCCACAAGAAGCCCGGCGTCGGCGAGATCAACGCCTGCCACCATTGGCTGGAGGAGGAGCTGAAGATCCTCCGCCCGAAGCTCACCATCGCGCTCGGCGCTTCAGCGATCCGCTCGCTGACCGGGCAAAGCGCGTCCGTGCTGTCGGTGCGCGGCACGGTCCTCACCTCGGCCCTGGCGGGCCCGGTCTTCGTCACCGTTCACCCGTCCTTCCTGCTGCGCCTGCCCGACGAGGAATCGCAGCGGACCGAATATGCGCGCTTCGTCGAGGACCTCCGCGCCGCGAAGGCGCTGGCGGCGAACGGCGACGCCGGAGGGCTTCAAGCCACGGGCACCCTGCTGTGAGGCCCTGAGCGGGCCCTCGTCCCGGGCCTGTCGGCGACGGCGGGCGCGGGACCCGGCCGACCGCCGGCCTGCGGTCGAGCGACGCTCCCGCTTCCCTTGATTTCACCCCGCCGCGCCGCAGGTTTGGTCCGACACGGCAGGGGAAGGGCGGCGCTTTGGCTTCGATCATCATCTTCGGCGGCGCGGGCGGCATCGGCTCGGCGGTCGCGCGGCGGCTCGCCGCGCGGGGCGACCGGCCCCACCTCGTCGGCCGCGACCCGGCCAAGCTCGCCGCCGTGGCGCGCGAGGTCGGCGCCGCCTCGTCGGTGTGCGACGTGACGGACGGTGCCGCGGTGGCGGCGGTGGTGGCCGAGGCGGCGGGAGGGGACGGGCTCGCGGGCCTCGTCTACGCGGTCGGCACCATCAACCTGAAGCCGATCGGCTCGCTGACGGAGGCGGATTTCGAGCGCGATTGGCGGATCAACGCGCTCGGCGCCGCGCTGGCCCTGAAGGCCGCGGCGCCCCACCTCAAGGCCGTCGACGGATCGTCGGTCGTGCTGTTCTCGACCGTGGCGGTGGGGCAGGGCTTCGCCGCCCATGCCTCCGTTTCCATGGCGAAGGGCGCCGTCGAGGGCCTGACGGTGGCGCTCGCCGCCGAGCTGGCCCCGAAGGTGCGCGTGAACTGCATCGCCCCGTCTCTGACCCGCACGCCCCTCGCCGAGGGGCTGACCCGCAACGAGGCCTTGGCGAAGGGTGTCGCCGAAACCCACGCGCTGCGCCGCCTGGGCGAAGCCGACGACAGCGCCGCGCTGGCCGCCTTCCTGCTCGGGCCGGAGGCGGGCTGGATCACCGGACAGGTGATCGGCGTCGACGGCGGCCGTTCGACGCTGCGCACGAAGGGGTGAGGCGCCCGCTCACTTCCCGATGTAGCGCTCCAGCGGCTCGGTGCGCTCGATCAGCCCCTTGCTCTTCATGAACTCCGCGAAGGCGGCGTAGCGCGGCCCGTCGGTCGCGGCGGGGTCGGCGGACAGGCGGGGGATCGTCGCCGCCCAGGCGAGCTTGTCCAGCGGGTCGTCGAGCTTGGGATAAGCGTGGACGAAGGCCGCCCAGGCCTCGTCCGGATGGTCGAGGATGAAGAGCTGAGCCTGCCCTACGGCGTCGAGGAAGGGCTTCACGAAGGCCGCCCGGGCGTTGTCGGCCTTGGTGACGAAGATCGATTCGTCGTAGGGCGGCACGCCGTGTTCCTCGGGGAAGAACGGCGTTCCGGGATGGCCGGCGAGCTGCATCTCGAAAAGCTCGACGTTGCGATAGGCGCCCACCACGGCGTCGACCTGGCCACCGATCAGCGGCGCCGTCAGGGCGAAGTTGACGTTGACGAGCTTCACGTCGTCGAGCTTCAACCCCGCGCTTTCCAGCATGGTGCCGAGCAGCGCCGTCTCGTATCCCGCCACCGAATAGCCCACCGTCTTGCCCTTGAGGTCGGCGAGCGACTTGATCCGCCCGTCGGCCAGCACCATCACGGTGTTGAGCGGCGTCTGGATCGAGGTACCGACGCGCTGGATTGGCAGGCCCGCCGCGACGTCGAGGTAGAAGTTCGGCTGGTAGGTCAGCGCGATGTCGCCCTGGCCCGCCGCCACGAGCCGCGGCGGCATGGACGGGTCGGCCGGCTCGACGAAGTCGACGTCGAGGCCGCCCTTCGCGAAGAAGCCCTTCTCCTTCGCCACCACGATGGCGGCGTGGACCGGGTTGACGAACCAGTCGAGCAGCAGCGTCACCTTTCGCGCCGCCGGGGCGGCTGCGGTGTCGCCCGCCGCGGCTGGAGCCGCCGCGGCGGGCCGGCCTTGTGCCGGCAGGAAGCACGCGAGGCCGAGCAGCAGGGCGCCGGCGAAGGGAAGCGGTCGCATCAGGGGTCTCCGGTGAGGGGGGCGAGCGTGTCGGGCGCCCAGGGCGTCATGCGGCGCGTCAGCGCCCCCACGGCGGCCCAGAGCGCCAGCGAGAAGGCGACGAGGATCGTCAGCCCGGCGAAGACCGTGTCGGTCTGCATGCGGGCGTTGGCGTGCAGCATCACGAGGCCGAGCCCCGACGACGAGCCCACCCACTCGCCCACCACCGCGCCGAGCGGCGCCACCGCGGCGGCGACGCGCAGGCCGGCGCCCAGCGCCGGCAGGGCCGACGGCAGGCGGATGAGCAGCAGCGTGTCGCGGCGGGACGCGCCGTTGAGCCGCGCGAGGTCGATGAGGCCTGGATCCGTCCGGCGGAGCCCCTCGAACAGGCTCGTCGATACGGGAAAGAAGATGATCAGCCCCGCCATGGCGAGCTTCGACGCCACGCCGAAGCCGAACCACACGACGAGCAGCGGCGCGATGG
Organism: Lichenibacterium minor; assembly: GCF_004137685.1. Taxonomy (GTDB): domain Bacteria; phylum Pseudomonadota; class Alphaproteobacteria; order Rhizobiales; family Beijerinckiaceae; genus Lichenihabitans; species Lichenihabitans minor. The sequence goes on from NZ_QYBB01000010.1 coordinate 68,566, forward strand.
CGAAGACCGGCAGCGCCTGGGCGACGACCAGCAGTGGCCCGACCGCGCGCTCCAGCAGCCGCGATTGCGCCATCGCCAGCGCCACTGCCACCCCGCCGAGCGTGCCGAGGAGGAGGCCGCCCAGCATTTCCCCGCCCGTCACCAGGGCGTCGCGCCACAGGAGCGGCGCCTGCCGCAGCAGCGTCGCGGCGACGCGCGACGGGGCCGGCAGGACGTAGGCCGGGGTGTCGAGCGCCCGCACGGCGACCTCCCACAGCGCGAGCGCGCCCACGCCGGTGAGCACGGCCGCCCAGGGCAGGCCGGCCGGGCGGCGGGCACCGGGGGATGCGGCGTCGCGCGCCTCGGGCATGCTGTCGTTCCCTCCGCCGGCACGACCCGGTTCAGGTTCAACGGGTTTCCTTCCGAATGGAAGACTCTCAGCCCGGCCCGGGCACCCCGACGATGGAAGCGCAGCCTACCGGCAAGGGTCGGCGTCGCGCAAGGCCGGGTGTCGACGTCGCGCCCGCCGCGGGTTCGTGCCGCCGGGCCTGCGATCGAAAACCCGCATCGCGCGTTTCCCGCCGGGACACCACATCCGAGGACCGACCAGCATGCCCAAGTTCACCGCCCCCACCGGCACCGACCTTTCGCCCGACGCCGCGCTCGCGCTGCTGAAGGAGGGCAACCGAAACTACGTCGGGGGCGGCACCGTGCGGCCCCACCTCATGGGGGCGGAGCGCCGCGCCGCGCTGGCGCAGGAGCAGCGGCCCTTCTGCGTGCTGGTGGGCTGTTCGGACAGCCGGGTGTCGCCCGAGCTGCTGTTCGGGCGGGGCCTGGGCGACCTCTTCATCGTCCGCAACGCCGGCAACGTGGTCGACCTCGCCGCGATGGGCAGCATCGAATACGGCGTCGCGGTGCTCGGCGCCCCGCTGGTCGTCGTGCTCGGCCACGAGCGCTGCGGCGCCGTGGCGGCGGCCGTGAGCGTCGTCGAGAAGGACACCGAGTATCCCGGCAGCATCGGCCAGATGATCGAGCCGATCCTGCCGGCCGTGTTGCGCGCCAGGCGCGACGGCGACCACGACCTGCTCGACCGGGCCGTCCGCCACAACGTCATGCGCGTCGTGGAGCGGCTGCGCACCACGGAACAGATGTTGCAGGAGCCGCAACGCCAGGGGCGCCTGAAGATCGTCGGCGCGCGCTACGACCTCGACGACGGCGTCGTGGAATTCTTCGAGTGAGATCGGCGGTCGCGAGGTCCTGACCGCCGGCGAGCGCGAACGGGCGCCGCCGCGGCGCGACGCGACCGAGATGCGTCGGCATTTCCGTCGCCTGATGTGAGGGTGTCCGTGCCGAATCCCGACTTCCGCCGGACCACCGTCCTCACCCCGACGCTCGCGGTAGCCTGCGAGGAACGCGGCCCGGCGGACGGTTTTCCCGTGGTCCTGCTGCACGGCTTCCCCTACGACCCGCGCTGCTTCGACGGGGTCGCGCCGCGGCTCGCCCGGGCGGGCCACCGCGTGATCGTCCCCTACCTGCGCGGCTACGGCGACACCCGGTTCCGCAGCGCCGATACGCCGCGCTCGGGCCAGCAGGCCGCCCTGGCGCGGGACCTCGTCGACCTCCTGGACGCCCTGGCGATCCCGCAGGCCGCCCTGATGGGCTTCGATTGGGGCGGGCGGGCCGCCTGCATCGTCGCCGCGCTGTGGCCCGAGCGGGTGCGCTGCCTCGTGACCGGGGACGACTACAACGTCCAGGACATCGCGGCCTCCGGACGCCCTTCGGCCCCGGAGGACGAGCGCCGCCTCTGGTACCAGTATTATTTCCACGCGGAGCGCGGCCGGGCCGGGCTGGCGGCCGACCGCCTCGGCTTCTGCCGGCTGTTGTGGCGGCTGTGGTCGCCGACCTGGGCGGCCGGGCCGGGGCTGTTCGACGCCACGGCGCCGTCCTTCGACAACCCGGACTTCGTCGACGTGGTGATCCACTCCTACCGGCACCGGTTCGGCCTCGTGGCGGGCGACCCCGCGCTCGACGACATCGAGCGCCGCATCGCCCTCCAGCCGCCGATCGCCGTGCCGACGGTGTCGCTGTGCGGGGCAGACGACGGCGTCGGGCCGGCCGAAGCGGACGATCCCGACGCCGACCGGTTCACCGGTCCCTACCGTCGCCACGTGCTCGCGGGGGTGGGACATGCCATCCCGGCCGAAGCGCCGGATACCGTCGCCGACGCGCTGCTGGATCTGCTGCGCGCCTGACGCGTCGGCGGAGGCTTCGCGCGGCGGCGTCAGGCCGGGCCGGGCGAGATCGGGGCGCCGGGCGTGCCGGGGGAGGGCGGTGTCGGGCTCGGCCCGGTGGGGATGCCGATGCCGGGATCGATCACGTCGGGGCCGGGCTGCGGGATGCCGATCGGCTCGACCGACGGCACTTCGACGGGGTTCGGCTGGCCCGGCGCGGGGTCCGGCGCCGCGCCGATGTCGGCGATGCTGGTCATGGGTGTCCTCCTGACGACATGCGCGGCAGGATCCGCGTCCCGCCGCTGCGGTCGGTCAACGCCCGAAGCGCCCCGGAGGTGGCGCGCCGGCGGTGACCGTCGCGCGCGCCCCTTCCCGTCGTCGCGCTGCGGGCCTCCGCGAACGCGAAAGCGCCCCGCCTTGGGGGCGGGGCGCTTCGAGGTGCCGGAAAGGCGGTTCTTAGAAGTCGCGTTCAGCGCGGAGGCGAACCTCGAACCCGTCGGGGTTCTTGGAGATGCCGGTCGGCAGCGCCGAGGCGGCCTGGCCGGGGTTGTGCGCGAGGGTCTGGTCGATGTGGGCGTAGTCGAACTCGAGGCCGAACTCGAGGTTCTTCACGGGATCGAACAGGAACTGGTTGCCGATGCGGTATTCGCTCATGTCGCCCAGGCCGCCGAGGGTCCAGTCGATGTTCTTGGCGCGGCCGTAGCCGCTCTGCTCGTAGGAGCCGAAGAGAACGTCGTGGAAGGTGGCCGTGAAGTAGTGGTTGATGGCGGCCATGGCCGAGAAGCCGCGGCTGAGCGAAAGGTTGTAAGCGCCGGTGCGGGACCCGGGCACGCCGATCGCGATGGCGTCGTGGTCGATGTGCTGGAAGCCACCGAGGTAGCGGGAATTGAAGCCGGTGTTCGCGTAACCCGCGGAGTCCTGGTACAGATACGCACCGTTCTGGTAGGCGCCCTGGATCCAGAGGTCGTCGCCGGCCGCCAGCATGGGCAGCTTGATGCGGACGCCGCCCTGCACGGCGAAGCCGTCGGCATCGTTGTGGTTGAAGCCCTGGCCCGAGGTTCCGACGAACGGCCCGGCATTCGTGTTGATCTGGTGGTAGGCGCCCGACAGCTGAGCGGATCCCCAGGTTTGGTCGTAGCGCACCACGCCGACGACGTCCGGGATCATCGAACCGCCGTAGCGAGCCGTGAGCGCAGTGGCGCCCTGGTTCACGCCGCCGACCTCGAAGGCGCCGCCCTGGATGGTGCCGATGCCGTCCGTGCGCACCTCGTGGCTTTCCAGCGACAGCGTCGCGGAAAGGCCGCCGCCGGCATTGTAGGTGTAGGCGAAGACGGGCGTGGTCAGGTCGGAGTTCGCGATGCCTTCGTAATTGTAGTTGTCGGCATAGAAGTCGAAGAACGACTGGATGCGACCCGCCGTGATGCCGGCGAACTGGATGAAGCCGCGGCGCACGGAGGCGAGGTTGCCGCCCTGGTTGGCGAAGCTGTTCTGGCCGCCGGAGGAGCCGCCGCCGGAGTAGAGGCCCTGGTCACGCTCGATCTGGTACTGGATGTAGGCGCGCAGGGTGCCGTAGGCGGTCTGCGTGCGCGCATCGACGCCCAGGCGGGTCTTGACGAGGAAGCCGGACGTATCCGCGTCGCGGCCCGAGATGATGGTGCCGCCGGCCCTGAGCGCGGTGGCCTGGCCGACCGTGGCGGTCGGGTAGAACTGGCGGGCGTTGTTGATGAACGCGCCTTCGACGCGCACGATGCCGCTGATCTGGATGCAGGTGTCGGTGCCGGGGATGTAGAAGAATCCGGCGCCGGTGAAGTCGCAGACGCGGACGTAGTCGACCGGGGCGGCCTTGCGGACGGGGAGGTCGGCGGCCTGGGCGGCGACCGATCCGGCCAACGCAGCAGTCGATCCGAGCAGCAAGGTCTTGACGAAGTTCATCCGTACATCTCCGAAGGTGCTGATTGTGGAGCGACCGGTCTGGTCGCGCTCAGGGATATATCAATCCGATGGAAGTTCTTCGAAGCACGCCTCGGCCGCCCCGACTTTCGTTTTTTGTCTCTGTTCTTCGCATGGCCGACACGCGCTGGCACTGACCAGCGGCGGGCCTTGCTAGAACTTTCGAGGTGTTGCTTGCGAAAGGCGTAGCGCCTTCGACACATTCAGATTAGCCGCAATGCGGAACATAACAATTGTTTTAAGGCCCCGAAGCCGCCACAAAGCCGTCACGCCGTGAAACAGTGCTAAAAATGCAACGAAAATGCATCCTAAAAGGAAATTTAAGATAGCCGTACAATCCCCGGCTGTCGTCACGGCCGTGATCGGACGGATCGCATCGACCGATGGAGGGACGCCGGCGGTCGGCCGGCCCGATCGACGGCCTGGGCGAACGCGCGCTGCCGCTCACGCGGCGTGGCCTGACGCACGGGCGCAACATCCCTGTCGGTCGGTCCGTGGAACTTCCCGGGCGTCGGCGGTGCCGCGCCCGCATGGGACCGGCTCGCCGCCGGGCGCTTCGACCGGACGACCGCGCGAAGCTTGAACGCGGCGCCGAAGCTCGAGCGCGGGGTGGGGGCGTGCGGATGTCGGGCCCGCGAGCCCGTCCGGCCCCCGCGCCGGCCCGCCATGCTGCCGTCAGGCGGGCTCGGCGTCGTCGTCGTCGGCGATCTCGAACTCGGCCGCCGGGGTGCCGGCCTCCAGGGGGCCGTTGTCGCCATAGCTGACGACCAGGGTTTCGGCGCCGTCCGCCTCGCCCACCGCGATGACGGTGCCGATCTGGTCGGCCATCGGCCCCAGCGTGTCCCGGTGAGCGGCATCGCGTCGAAAGCGGACCTTGTCGCCGATCTTCATGCGGGTTCTCCCATCCCAAGCGGCCCTGCACGGCGGCGCCGCCCTGTTTCGCTCCGAGCGGTGCGACGCCGTCGCCGCCGAACCCTAGACACGCCGCGGGTCCGGTCAAACCCCCCGACGCGGCGCCATGGCTTCCCGCAGCACTTCCGGCCCGACGTCCCCGGGCCCGTCGACGCCGAGCAGGGCCAGGTCGATGTCGATCTCCTTCGACAGGATGCCGATGGCGCGCTGGACGCCGGCTTCCCCGGCGACGGCGGCCGCGAACAGGAAGGGGCGGCCGACGAGAACGAAGTCGGCGCCGAGCGCCAGCGCCTTCAGGACATCGGAGCCGTGGCGGAACCCGCTGTCGCAGAGCACCGCCATGTCGCCGGCCTCGCGCCGGATCTCGGGCAGCACTTCGAGCGGCGACACGGCGGAGTCGAGCTGGCGCCCGCCGTGGTTGGACACCACGACGCCGTCGGCGCCGAGGTCGCGGGCGATCCTGGCGTCCTCGGCGGACAGCAGGCCCTTGATGACGAACTTGCCGCGCCACAGCTTGCGGATCAGCTCGGCTTCCCGCCAGCCGAAATCGTCGTGGCCGGCGATCACCGCCACCTCGCGCGAGAAGATGCCGATGCGCCCCTTCGCTTCGAGGTTCGAGATTTCCGGCACGCCCCGCGCCAGAAAGGTCCGCGCGAACGTGCCGGCGAGCCAGCCGGGGTGGGTCAGCCCGTCCCAGGTCAGGCGCGGCGTGGGCCGCAGCGGCATGGAATAGCCGGCGCGCTTGTCGTTGACGCGGTTCGAGCCCACGGGCACGTCGACCGTCAGCATGTACACGTCGAAGCCCGCGGCCTCGACCCGGCCGAGCATCCGCTCGATCTTGGACGGGTCCGGGGACTGGTAGGCGGCGAACCAGCTGTCGGGGTTGCTCTTCGCCACCTCCTCCAGCGGCGTGATGGAGTTGGCGGACAGCGCATAAGGGATGCCGGCCTCGCGCGCGGCCCGCGCCATGGCGTTGTCGGCGTCGTAGGCCACCACCGCCGAGGCGCCCATCGGGGCGATGCCGAAGGGCGCGGCGTATCGCTTGCCGAACAGGGTCGTCTCCTGCGAGCGCGCCGACACGTCGCGCAGCACGCGGGTCACCATGCGCCAGTGCCCGAACGCCGCGCGGTTGTTGTCGCGCGCCACCATGGCTTCGGCGCCGTTGGCCACGTAGCCGTAGACGGCCTTGGGCAGCTTGCGCCGGGCGAGGCGGGCGAAGTCGTCGAGATCGAGCGCGGAGGACAGCGCGCGCTCCCGCGGGTGCTGCATGCGCTCCAGCGCGCGCTGCGAGCGCTCGGGAAGCCGGTCGGCGCTCGTGTCCTCGCGTCCCGCCATGCCGCACCTTCTCCCTGTCCGTTCCGTAATGTTCAATGGCGGAGCCGGACGGACGTTCCGGCCGTTGGCGATCCGCATGCAGCCGACCGCTGCCGAGGGACATCCGCCATGCCGTCTGGTTTCTTCGCGCTGCTCGACGACGTGGCGGGCATCGCCAGATCGGCGGCGGCCTCGCTCGACGACGTCGCCGCCACGTCGGGCCGCGTCGGGCTGAAGGCCGCGGGCGTGGTGGTCGACGACACGGCCGTGACCCCCCGCTACGTCACGGGCCTGACCCCCGACCGCGAGCTGCCGATGATCGGCCGCATCACGCTGGGCTCGCTGCGCAACAAGCTGCTCATCCTGCTCCCCGCGGCGCTGCTGCTGAACGCGCTCGCGCCCTGGGCGGTCACGCCGCTGCTGATGGCCGGCGGGCTGTTCCTGTGCTTCGAGGGGGCCGAGAAGCTGGTCGAGGTGCTGCGGGGCGCCGGCGCGCATGTCGAGCGCGAGGACGTCGAGGCGGATCCCCGGCTGGTCGAGGACGGGCGGGTGCGGGGCGCGATCCGCACCGACCTGATCCTGTCCGCCGAGATCATGGCGATCTCGCTGGCGGAGGTCGCCGACAGGCCGCTGCTCGTCGAGGCCGTCGTTCTGGCCCTCGTCGGCCTCGTCATCACGCTGAGCGTCTACGGCGTCGTGGCGGTGGTGGTGAAGGTCGACGACGTCGGGCTGCATCTGGCCGGCAGCGGGGCGGCCCCGGTGCGCGCCCTCGGCCGCGCCCTCGTGCGCACCATGCCGCCCGTGATGGCGGCCCTGTCCGCGGTCGGCACCGCCGCGATGATCTGGGTCGGCGGCGGCATCCTGCTGCACGGCGGCGCTGCCCTGGGGTTCGCCGCGCCGGCCCACGCGCTCGACGATGCGGCGTCCGCGGCCGGCCGGGCCGTGCCGGAGCCCGCCGCCGAGGCGGCGGCGTGGCTGGTTTCCGCGGCCGGGTCCGGCTGCGTGGGGCTGGCCGTGGGCGGGGCGATCGTGGGCGTCCTCGCCGTCGTCGCCCGGCTTCGCGGTTGAGCGCTTTCAGCCCGCCTTGCGCAGGAGGCCGGCGACGCGGTCCCTGAAGGAGGCCGGGCGTTCCGCCAGGATGGCGACGATGCGGTCGCGGTCGACCCGCACCTCGGCGAGGTGGGCGCGTTCGGCGGCCACCAGGGCCGTGAGCACGTCGACCTGCCCGGCTTGGACGCGCAGCGCTTCGGCGGCGGTGCGGGCTTCGCGCGCTTCGGTGCGGGCGTCCTCGGCGACGCGGCGCGATTCGAGGAGGTCGTCCGTGAGCTCGCCGACGCGACGCTCCAGGTAGCCGATCAGGGCCCGGGCATCGCGGCCGACGTCCGGGGCGTCGTCCGCCGCGTCGTCGGGGGCGGCGTCGGCGCGCGGTTCGTGGGGGCGCTCCAGCCGTTCCTCGGGCACCGCCACCAGAGCGCGACCGTCGTTGCCGGGGCGGCGCGCCCATTTCTGCCGCGTCGCCAGGCGGCGGGCGCTGTCGGGGGTGATGCCGAGGGCTTCGGCCATGTCGTCGTAGGTGAGCCAGCGGCTGGCGAGGTCGTTCATGGGATCCATCCCGGTGTCGGTGGGGCCGCGGGGGCGGCGTCGGGCGCGACGGCAGGGTGGTCCCGCGATGGTTGATTTTGCGTGAAAGCCTCGCCGCGCGGACGCTGCCTTGGGCCGACCCACTAGGTCCCGCGCGCCGGCACGAGGCCGAGGCCGGCGTCGCGCAGTGCCGTCGAAGACGCCGACGAGCGCGGCCCGTGCAGGTAGACGAAGGCGGGGGGCTGCCGCGTCGGCAGCAGCGCGGCGTCCGATTCGCGCAGGCGGCCCGGCGCCAGCACGGCGGCCGCCCGGCCGTTCAGCGAGCGGAAGGTGGAGCCCGGCCGGTCCACCACGGCCACGGGCACCAGGGCGACGAGCTCGCGCCAGCGCCGCCAGCGGGGCAGCTGCAGCAGGTTGTCGGCGCCCATGATCCACACGAAGTGGACGCCTGGGCAGCGGGCCTTGAGGTGGCGGATCGTGTCGACCGTGAAGCGCATGCCGATGCCGGCTTCCACCCCGGTCGCGGCGATGCGGGGGTGGTCGGCGAGCCGGCGCGCCGCCGCCACGCGGGTGTCGAGGTCGGCGAGCCCGTCGTGGCGCTTCAACGGGTTGCCGGGGGTGACGATCCACCAGACGCGGTCGAGCCCCAGCCGCTTCAGCGCGGTGAGCGACGCCAACCGGTGCCCCTCGTGCGGCGGGTTGAAGCTGCCGCCGAACAGGCCGATGCGAAGCCCCGGGGCCCAGGCGGGCAGGGCCCGCCCACCCGGCGAACGTCCGGGCAGGGCCCGCCCGCCCGGCGAATGTCCGGGCAGGGCCCAGCCGTCCGGCGACCGTGGCCCCGCGGGAAGGTTCACGGCCGGGTCTGCCCGTCCCCGCGCACCCGGTACTTGAAGGAGCAGAGCTGTTCGAGGCCCACCGGCCCCCTGGCGTGCATGCGCCCCGTCGCGATGCCGATCTCGCCGCCGAAGCCGAACTCGCCGCCGTCGGCGAATTGGGTGGAAGCGTTGTGCATCACGATGGCAGAGTCGACCTCCGCCATGAAGGTGGCGGCGGCCTGCAGGTCCTCGGTGACGATGCAGTCCGTGTGGTGCGAGCCGTAGCTTTCGATGTGGTCGACCGCGGCGTCGAGGTCCGCGACCACGCGGGCCGAGATCACGGCGTCGAGGTATTCGGTCCGCCAGTCCTCGTCCGACGCGGGCGTGACGCGCGGGTCGGCCCGGCACGCGGCCGCGTCGCCCCGCACCGCGCAGCCGCGGTCGAGCAGCGCCCCGAGAAGCCGCGGCAGCAGAGCCTCGGCGCGCTTCTCGTGGACCAGCAGGGTTTCGACGGCGCCGCACACGCCGGTGCGGCGGAGCTTGGAGTTCACCAGGATGGCTTCGGCCTTGTCGGCGTCGGCGGCGGCGTCGACGTAGAGGTGCACGAGACCTTCGAGGTGGGCGAAGACCGGCACGCGCGCTTCGGCCTGCACCCGCGCCACCAGCGCCTTGCCGCCGCGCGGCACCAGCACGTCGAGGTTGCCGTCGAGCCCGGCCAGCATCTCGCCGACGGCGTCGCGGTGGCGCGTCGGAACGAGCGAGATCGCCGCGACCGGAAGCCCGACGGCGTCGAGCCCCCGGACCAGGCAGGCATGCAGGGCGCGCGTCGAGTGGACGCTGTCCGAGCCGCCGCGCAGGATGGACGCGTTGCCGGATTTCAGGCACAGCGCGCCCGCGTCGGCGGTGACGTTGGGGCGGCTCTCGTAGATCACGCCGACGACGCCGAGCGGCGTCGACACGCGCTCGATGGTGAGGCCGTTCGGCCGGTCGAAGCTCGCCAGGATGCGGCCGACCGGGCAGGGGAGCTCGGCGATGTCCTCCAGGCTGCGCGCCACCGCCCGCACGCGGTCGGCGTCGAGCGTCAGGCGGTCGCGCGCCGCGGGGCCGAGGTCGCGGGCTTCGGCGAGGTCGCGGGCGTTGGCGTCCAGGATCGCCGCGGTCGAGCGGCGCACCGCGTCGGCGGCCTCCACCAGGGCGCGGTCGATCGTTTCGGCGGGGGCGTTGGCGAGTGCCCGCTGGGCCAAGCGCGCGGCGCGGCCGATCCCGCGCATGACGGCCGGCACGTCCCCGGCCCCGCCGTCCTGTTCCCGCAACCCGTCCATGACGCTCCCTCTCGCGCGGGCTCAATGGCGGATGGCGCGGCGCTTGTCCACGGGGGCTCTCAGGCGGCGAGCTTCGCCGCGATCGCGCCGACCTCGCGCAGCACCGCTTCCCGGGCGTCGTCGTCGAGGCCCGGCGCGTCGCAATAGGCCGCCACCACGATCGGGGCGCGGTTCGGCGGGCGCAGCAGCGCCACGTCGTCGGCGACCGGCCCCGCCGTGCCGGTCTTGTCGCCGACGGTCCACCCTTTCGGCACGCCCGCGCGGATGCGCTTCCCGCCGGTCTCGCAGTCGATGGTCCAGCCGTCGAGCAGGGCCCGCGACGCGGGGCTCAAAGCGTCGCCGAGCAGCAGCGCGCGCGTCAGGGTCGCGAAGGCGCGCGGCGTGGTGGTGTCGCGCTCCCCGTCGGGGCGGTTCAGCGCGGGCTCGATCCGGTCGAAGCGCGATGCCGGATCGCCCAGCCCCCGCGCGAAGCGCGTCACCGCATCCGGGCCGCCGAGGCTTTCGAAGAGCAGGTTGGCGGCGCCGTTGTCGCTGTGAACGATCGCGGCGCGGCACAGCGCTTCCAGGCTCATGCCGCCGTCGGCGAGGTGGGCCTTCGTGTCGGGGGCGTAGCCGACCGCGATGCCGGCGGCCGTGTAGGGCACGCGCCGGTCGAGCCGCTCCGACCCCGCGTCCACGCGGGCCAGCACCGCCGCCACGGACGCGAGCTTGGTGGTCGAGCACATCAGGAAGCGCTCGTCGGCGCGGTGGGCGAGGCTGCGGCCCGAGCCCGTGTCGAGCGCGAAGGCGCCGAGCCGGCCGCCGCTGCGCCGTTCGAGGTCGGCCAGGGCGTCGGCGTCGGCGTCGGCGGCAGCGGCGCCGGCCGGCAGGGCCGGGAGGAGCGCCGCGGCGGCGAGGCCCAGCAGCACGGCGCGCCGGACGGGACGCGGCGCGGCGCCGGTGTCGATGCGATGGGGCATGCCGGTCCTCCGAGATCGTTTCCGCCCCTATACCCGAACCGCGCCGGCGGCGCGCCGGTGGATCCGGCGCTCGTTCCACGCGGTCCGATCGCCGCCGCGCGTCCGGCCGGGGCCGCCGCGGGGCGCGACGCCGCTTCGATCCACCGCGCGCTCTGCTATGCTGCGCCGTCCGACGACGAGGAGAACCCGACGGTGCAGTCCCACGCGGATGGCCACGATCACGACCATGGCCACGATCACGACCACGGCCATGACCACGGCCATCAAGGCCACGGCCACGAAGGCCACGGCCACGGCCACCACGGCCACGGCCTGGGCGGCCACAGCCACGCGCCCGCCTCCTTCGGCCGGGCCTTCGCGGTCGGCATCGCCCTCAACGCCGGCTTCGTGGTGGCGGAGGTCGGCTTCGGCCTGGCCGGCCATTCGGTGGCCCTGCTGGCCGACGCGGGCCACAACCTGTCCGACGTGCTGGGGCTCGCCGTGGCGGGCGGCGCGCATGCGCTGACGCGGCGCGCCCCGACGAACCGCTTCACCTACGGCTTCGGATCGTCGTCGATCCTGGCGGCGCTGTTCAACGCCGTGATCCTGCTCGTCGTCATCGGCGGGCTGTCCTGGGAAGCCATCGTCCGGTTCGGCCATCCCGAGCCCGTCGCCGCGCCCACGATGATGGGCGTCGCCGCCGCCGGCATCGCGGTGAACGGGATCTGCGCGTGGCTGTTCGCGTCCGGCCGGGCCGGCGACCTCAACCTCCGCGGCGCCTTCGCCCACATGCTCGCCGACGCGGTCGTGTCGGTCGGCGTCGTGCTGGCGGGCCTGCTGATCCTGCTCACGGGCTGGGCATGGGTCGACCCCGCCGTCAGCCTCGCCGTCAACGCCGTCATCGTGTGGGGCACCTGGAGCCTGCTGCGCGACAGCACCTGCCTGGCGATGGGCGCGGTGCCGCCCGGCATCGAGCCCGCCGCGGTGAAGCGCTACCTCGCCGGACGCCCGGGAGTGTCCGGGCTGCACGACCTCCACATCTGGCCGATCTCCACCACCGACACGGCGTTGACCGCCCATCTCGTCATGCCCGGGGGGCACCCGGGCGACGCCGCCCTGATGGAGGCCTGCGCGGGATTGCGGGAGCTTTTCGGCATCGGCCATGCCACGCTGCAGGTCGAGACCGACGAAGCCACGCTCTGCGCGCTGGCGCCCGAACACGTCGTGTGACGAGGGACAGGCCATGAGGAACGCCCACCGCCTGGAAGGCCGGGTCGCGCTGGTGACGGGCGCGTCGCGCGGCATCGGCCGCGCCGTCGCCGAGCTGTTCGCCCGCGAAGGCGCGACGGTGGCGGTCAACCATTGGCGCGATCCCGAAGCCGCCGCCGCGGCCGTGGCGGCCCTGCACGCCGCCTCGGCCGCCGAGGGCCATCCCGCCCGCCCCCATGCGGCGCACGACGCCGACGTGGCCGACGCGGGCGCGGTGGCGCGCATGTTCGCGGACGTCGCGGCCCGCTGCGGCCGGCTCGACATCCTCGTCAACAATGCCGGGATGCAGGTCGAGACGCCCGGCGAAAGCTTCGACGACGCGGCCTTCCTGCGCGTGCTCGGCGTCGACCTGATCGGCCCGGCGCTGTGCTCGCGCGCGGCGTTGAGGATGTTTCTGGAGCAGGGTGGGGGCGGCACGATCGTCAACACGACGAGCGTGCACGAGGCGGTCCCCAAGCCCGGCTACGCGGCCTATTCGGCGGCGAAGGGCGGGCTCGGCAACCTCACCCGCACGCTGGCGCTGGAGTTCGCCGGCCGCGGCATCCGCGTCAACGCGGTGGGGCCCGGCGCCGTCGCCACCGACATGAACGCCGCCTGGACCGGCGATCCCGCCGCGCGGGCCGCCGTGGAATCGCACATCCCCATGGGCCGCGCGGCGTCGGCTGAGGAGATCGCGGCCGTGTTCGCCTTTCTGGCGTCGGACGAGGCCCGCTACATCACGGGGCAGACGGTCTACGCCTGCGGCGGCCTCACGCTCTACGGCGACTTCGCCACCAACTGGGCCTCATAGCTCCCGCCGCCCGCCGTCCCACGCCCGGAACCGCGCCGGGTCGGCCGCCACCTCGGGCAGGCGCTTGAAGACCCGCACCATGAAGGCTGTGGCGAAGAGCGGCGTCAGCAGGTTCAGCACCGGCACCGACACCACCGCCGCCATCACGAGGCCGGCGAGGACGATGCGCCCGGAATGGCGACGCCGCAGCGTTTCGGCATCGGCCGGCGACAGGTGGCGCAGGGCCACGAACTCGTAATATTGCCGGCCGAGCAGGTAGGCGTTGGCGCCCAGGAACGCCACGGCGTTGACCCCGGGGACGAGCAGCAGCAGCAGCGCCAGCACGGTGACGCCGAGCTGCAGCGCGCCGAACCGCACGGACAGCACCAGCGCGGGCAGGATGCGGAGCGGGCGACCGGGCGGCGACAGGGGGTCGAGGTCGCGCTCGACGTGTTCCGCCAGGTCGTCGATGAAGAAGCCCGCCACCACCGACGACACCGGCGCCACCAGGAACACCGAGCCGACCAGCAGCCCGAGCCCCGCCACGATGCCGAGCAGGGTGGACAGCCAGGCGGCATGGACGGCGACGAGCAGCAGCAGGCCGTGGTCGAGCAGCGCCACGGCGCCGACGAGCAGCAGCAGGGTGAGGCCCAGCACCTTGAGGAGGGCCGCGCGGAACGGCGGCGTCAGGATCTCGCGGAACGCCGCGAGGGCGTCGGCCAGCAGCAGCACGGGGGGAGGGCCTTTTACTTGCGGTAAAGCATGGTTGACGGGATCGTTCAAATACACCGGAACTTGCCGGATTCCCTGTCGTTACGATGACATGGCACAGCTTCACAACTCGGGGTCCCGGCGGACCGTTGTGGTCGTCGAGGACGAGTTCCTCGTGCGTGACCTCGCGGTCTGCGAACTCGAGGACAACGGTTTCACCGTGGTCGAGTTCGACTGCGCCGACGCCGCTCTGCCCTACCTGCGCGAGCACGGCGGCGACGCGGCGGTGATCGTCACGGACGTGCAGATGCCCGGGTCGCTGAACGGGCTGGAACTGGTCGCCATCCTCGATCGCCTGTGGCCCGGCGTCCCGGTGCTGATCACCTCGGGCGGCCCCCTCGTCGACCCCCGCCGGCTGCCCGCCTGCGCGGGTTTCCTGAGCAAGCCCTGGCGGCCCGAGGACATGGTGGCCCGCGTGGCCGGCATGGCCGCCGCGGCGCACTGACCGGTTCAGGGCGCGAGCGCGGTCTCGACGAGGCTGATCCAGTAGGCGATGCCGTTGGCGATGGCCGCATCGTCGAAGTCGTAGGCGGGGTGGTGCAGGCCGGCGCTGTCGCCGTTGCCGATGAACACGAAGGCGCCGGGCCGCTCGTCCAGCATGTAGGAGAAGTCCTCGGCGCCCATCATCGGGGCGATGGCCTCGTCCACGCCCCCGCTCCCCACCACGGCCGTCGCCGCCTTGGCGGCGAGGCGGGCCTTCTCGGGATCGTTGCGCGTCACCGGCTAGCCGCGGTCGTTGCGGAACGTCGCGCGCGCGCCGTGGGCGGCGGCGACGCTTTCGGCGATGGCCCGGAGCCGCGCTTCGGCGTGGTCGCGCATCGCGGGCGTCAGCGTGCGGATGGTGCCGGCGAGGCGGGCGGTCTGGGGGATGGCGTTCTGGGCCGACCCGGCCTGGAACACCGTCACCGACACCACCACGGCTTCCAGGGGATCGACGTTGCGGGCCACGATGCCCTGCGCCATCGTGACGATGTGGGAGCCGACCAGCACCGGGTCGACGGTCTGGTGGGGCAGGGCGGCGTGGCCGCCGCGCCCCTCGATGTCGATGACGAAGCGGTCCGCCGCCGCCATGATGGGGCCGGGCCGGGTGGCGAAGCGGCCGGTGGCCAAGCCCGGCAGGCTGTGCATCCCGTAAACCTCGTCGACGCCGAAGCGGGTCAGCAGCCCGTCGCCGATCATCGCCCGCGCGCCGGCGCCGCCCTCTTCGGCCGGCTGGAACACGCACACGGCCGTCCCGGCGAAGTCGCGCGACTCGCACAGCGCGCGCGCGGCGCCGAGCAGCATGGCGGTGTGGCCGTCGTGGCCGCAAGCGTGCATCGCCCCATCGGTGCGGGACGCGTAGGGCAGGTTCGTGCGCTCGGCGATCGGCAGCGCGTCCATGTCGGCCCGGAGCGCGACGGTCCGGCCGGGGCCGCGCCGCCCGCGGACCGTCCCGACCACGCCGGTGCGGCCGATGCCGGTGGCGACCTCGTCGCAGCCGAATTCCCGCAGGCGCTCCGCCACCAGGCCCGCGGTGCGGTGGACGTCGTACAGGATTTCGGGGTTCTGGTGGAAGTCGCGCCGCCACGCCGTGGCGTCGGCGACGATGCTGTCCGCGATCGGCATTCTGGTGTCCCGGTGGGGAAGGTCAGGCACCAGACCCCAGCCCCGATGAGGCGTCAACCGCGCCGGGGCCGGGACCGGCCGTCACCGGTTGGGCGCGTAGGCGTCGCTCAGGATCTGGCGCGAGTTGATGAAGCCCTGCTTCAGGGCCGACCAGGCCGTGCGGCTCGCCGTGGACAGCTTCGTGAGGCGCGCGCCCGCCGCCGCGGCGCGAGCCTTGACGGCCGCGATGCGCGCCTCGACGGCGTCGCGCTGTTCCGCGGTCATGTCGGCCACCTTGGCCTGCAGGTCGGACGCGACGCCCAGCCAGTAGCTCTGCTCGGCCTTCAACCTTGCTTCGACGACCGCCTTGCGCTGCGCGACGTCGAGCTTGAACTGCGCCACGTCGGCGTCGACCGCGCTGTCGAACTGCTTGTAAGGCGCTTCCAGCGCGGCGCGGGCGGTGCGGAGCTGGTCGACGGTCATCTGGCGGCCCTGGGCCACGACGCTGTCGATCTCCTTCTTGTAGGTGTCGCGCACGGTTTTCAGCGCCGTCACGGCGTCGTGGGCCTTCTGCCGGGTCGCGGCATCCACCTTGTCGGCGTCGTCCTGCAGCACCGAGATGGTGGCGTCCATCTCGGCCAGGCGCTCCTGCGCGCTGGCGATGGCCGCATGCGCGCCGACGGGGTCGGGTTCCGCACCGGCGGAACGGGCCGCGGCGGCGGGGGCGGCCGGGGTCGCCGCGAAAGCCGCCGCCGGGGCGAGGGCGGCGATGAGGGCGAGGGCCGGAAGAACGCGGCGTGACATGGGGCGGGATCCTCGATGACTGATGTGCGGCATTTTAGACGCAGGTTTCCGATGGCGCCAACGCCCGAAGCGCGGGGTCGTTGCGCGCCGTTTTCCCCTCCGGACCGTTTCGACGCGCCCGCGCCGCCCGCAGGCCGCGGCTTGTTCCGCGCCGCCGCGCCCCTTATCGCTCGCCGGATCGCGGCACGCTCCCGCATCGGACGCAGGGGACACGATGACCACCACGGGTGACAGGGCCGCGCCCGCCCGCCCGCGCGGGACGCGGGGTGTTTCGCTCGGCACGATAGCGGCGGCCGTGCTGCTCGGCGCCTGGCTGTCGATCGCGGCCTTCCACCCGTTCACGCCCGCAGTGCCCCAGCCCGGGCTCGACGGGTCCTGGGTGACGGCCCTCGGGGAAGCCGCGGACCGGGGCCTGCGCTGGGGGCCCGACGTCGCCTTCACCTACGGCCCCGCGTCCACGCTGGTGACGGCGTACTTCAACGCCGCCTACCTCCCCGTGACCCTGCCGCTGCTGCTCGCCACCTGCCTGCTGTTCGGAGCCTCGACGGCGCTGCTCGCCCCGCCCCGCGGGCCGCTCGCGCTCGCAGGAACGGCCGCGGCGACCGGCGCGGTCGCGGCGCTGTCGATCGGCTATCCCGACAGCGTGTTTCTCGTTCTGCCCCTGGCGCCGTTCCTGCTCCGCCTGTCGCGGGTCCGGACCGGGCCCGTCCCGGCCCTCGTGGCCGGCGCCACGGCGGTCGCGGTCGGGATGATCGGCATGAGCAAGACGAGCTTCCCGCTGTCGGCCGTGCCGTTGTTCGTGCTCGGGGATGCCGCCGCGGTCCTGCGCCGCCGCGTCCCGGCGCTGACGCTGCCCTGCGCGCTCGGCTTCCTCCTGTCCGACCGCGTGTACCGCCAGAACCCGGCGGACCTGCCGCTGTTCTTCCGGCAGCAATGGGAGGTCGTGTCGGGCTACAGCGACGCCATGGCGCTCGACGGGAGCCGGGGCGAGCTGCTCGCCTTCCTGCTGGCCGTGGCCGCCTGCATTCTGCTGGCCGCCGGGGCGGAGTGGCGGGGCGCGGGTGGGCGCACGGCGTCGCGCTTCGCCGTGCCGCTCGGCCTCGCCTGGGTGCTGCTGATCCTGTTCAAGGCGGGCTTCGTGCGCCAGGACACCCACACGCTGATCGCCTGGCACGGCCTGGCGCTGGCGGCCTCGCTCGTGGCCTGGGCTCGGTTCCGGCCCCGCGCCGCCGCGGCCGCCTCGCTCTGTGCCGTCGCCGTGGCGGCGGCGTTCGGGCTGGCCGTCGTGGGGCCGGCGGCCGATCCCGCGGTCCGCGGCGGCGCGGTGGTGGCCGCCGCACACCGGGTGTTCGTGGCGGGGCCGGCCGCACAGCTCGCCGCGGCCTTCGATCTCGCGCGCGACCCGTCCGCCTTTGCGCGCGCGAGGCGGGCCGAAAAGGCGGCGGCGTGGCGGGAGATCGCCGAGTCCGCGCCCCTGCCGCGGCTCGACGGCGGCGTGGATGTCATCCCGTCGCGGCAGAGCCGCCTGATCGCGTCGGGCCTCGACTACCGGCCGCGGCCGAGCTTCCAGGAATATTCGACCTACACCCCGGCCCTGATCGCCGCCAACCGCGCCTTCCTGTCCGGACCGCGGGCGCCGGACTGGGTGTTGTTCGGGCCCGAATCCGGCTTCGGTTCCATGACGCTCGACCGCCGCTACCCGAACCTCGCCGAGGGCGCCCTGTGGCTCGACCTTCTGGCGCTGTATCGCCCCGAGCGCCACATCGGCGACCTTTTGGCGCTGCGCCGGCGCGACGTCCCGGCGCCGCTCGCCCTCGGCGCCGCGCGCCGGTCCGCCGTGGGATTCGACGAGGAGGTCGCGGTCGGCCCGCTCCCCGACGGCGCGCGGGCGGTCTTCGCCACCGTGGACGTCCGGCCGACGCTCCTCGGCCGCCTCGCGGCCTTCCTGTTCAGGTCGCCGCCGTTGACGCTGAGCGCGCGCTTCGCGGACGGGCACGAGCGCGTCTACCAGTTCGTGCCCGGCATCGGGTCGTCGGGCTTCGTGCTGTCGCCGACGGTGAACAATGCCACCGAGTTCGAAGCGCTGGCCGACGGCGCCCCGCCCCCGCCGGACCGCGTCGTGACCGCCTTCAGCCTCCACGCGCCGCCGCGGATGCGTGCGCTGCTGCAGCCCGCCGTCGCGGTGACGCTGCAGACCGTGTCGGGGGGCGGACAGGCGGCGCCCCCGGCGCCCGACTCGGCCTGGTCGGCGCTGTCCGCCGCGGAAGGGCGCGCGCCCGACGGCGCCGACATCGGCGTGGTCCCGCCCTCGCTCCTCGCCGTCCCGGCGGCCGGGCTGCCGCGGGTCGAGCTCGGCTTCGGCCTCGCGCTGGCCGACGACGCGCCCCCGGGCGCCGAAAGGCTGTGCTTCGCCATCCACTCGGCCGACGGCACCGCGCGGACGCTGTGGCGTCGCTGCCTCGACCGCGCGCGCGAAGCCGACCGCGGGCCCCAGTCCGTGTCGCTCGCCCTGCCGCCCGGCACCTCCGAGCTGGCGCTGGGAACCACCTGCGAGGCGGGGTGCGACGAGGGCATGGGCGGCTATTGGGCGCCGCCCCCCCGCCGTTGAGCCTGCGATCGGCCTTGGAGCGGACATTCGGGGGCCGGCCCACGACATCCTGCCCGGCCCCGTTGGCCCGCCCGCCCCGAATGGGTTAAGGGATCGCCCAGGAGGGGCGCCGCCCCGGTTCCATCCGCCCATCCCCCGGGTCCCCGGCGGGACCCGAGGAGTTTCATGGCGAAGTCCGCGACGGTTCCCGCCGTCCCCGCCCCCGGTGCCGCCGACGGCGACGGCCGGTCCCTTCCGCTGATCCGCCGCCTGATGGCCGAGCACGCCCGCGCCCATGCGGGCTCCTACGCCCTGGCGCTCGTCCTCATGGCGATCAGCGCCGCGGCCTCGGTCGGCTCGGTGGCGCTGCTCCGGCCGGTGGTCAACGGCATGACGGGCATGACGGTCGCCGAGCCCGGCGCCTTCAAGATGCTGCGCAACCTCGCGGTGGCGGTGGCGGTTCTCTACGTGGTGCGCGGCCTCGCCACCTGCGGCCAGCTCATCCTGATGTCGCGGGCCGGCAACCGCATCGTGGCGTCGCTGCAGCGGCGCGTCTACGACCACCTGCTGCACCAGCCCGTGCGCTTCTTCTCGGACCGGCATTCCTCCGAGCTGATGGCGCGGCTCGCCATGGCGGCCAACGGCGCGCGCGACGCCGTGCAGTTCGTCATCAACTCGGCCGGCCGCGACGTGCTGACCGTGGTCGGCCTCGCCGGCGTCATGGTCTACAACGATCCGCTGATGAGCCTGATCGCCCTGTCGATCGCGCCCGTCGGCGTGCTGATGCTGAGCCGCCTGATGAAGAAGGTGCGCCGCGCCGCGCGCCGCTCCTTCGACGGCTCGGCCGACATCATGAAGCACATGGGCGAGACCGCCCAGGGCATCCGCATCATCAAGAGCTTCAACCTCGAAGGCGTGATGCGGAGCCGCATGGCGGGTGCCGTCGGCGAGGTCGAGAAAGCCGCCAACCGCATGGCGATCGGCATCGCGTTGTCGTCCCCGGTGTCCGAAACGCTGGGCGGCGTCGCGGTGGCGATCATCATCCTGTACGGCGGCTGGAAGGTCGCCGTGGCGCACAGCGACCCCGGCTCCTTCTTCGCCTTCATGGGCGCGCTCCTGTCCGCCTACGAGCCGGCCAAGCGCCTCGGGCGCCTGAACCTCGACCTGCAGAACAGCCTCGTCGGCGCGCGCCTCGTCTACGACCTGCTCGACGAGCCGCTCCCCGACGCGCGCGACGCGGCCAAGCCCGACCTCGTGCCGGGGCCGGGGCGCATCACGCTCGAAGGGGTGTCCTTCTCCTACCGCCAGGGCGAACGGGTGCTCGACCGCATCGACCTGCTGGCGGAGCCCGACAAGACGACGGCGCTCGTCGGCCCGTCGGGGGGCGGCAAGTCCACCATCATCAGCCTCGTGCAGCGGCTCTACGAGCCCGAATCCGGCGCGGTGCGGATCGACGGCCAGGACGTGACGGGGGTCAACACCCGCTCGTTGCGCGACGCCATCGCGTTCGTGGCGCAGGACGTGTTCCTGTTCCGCGGCACGATCCGCGACAACATCGCGCTCGGCCGCCCCGGCGCCACCGAGGCCGAGATCGTCGACGCGGCCCGGCGCGCCCACGCCCACGACTTCATCATGGGCTTCGACCAGGGCTTCGACACCGAGGTGGGCGAGCAGGGCGCGAAGCTGTCCGGCGGGCAGCGCCAGCGCATCGCCATCGCGCGCGCCTTCCTCAAGCGCGCCTCCATCATCCTGCTCGACGAGCCGACGGCGGCGCTGGACTCGGAATCCGAGCGCGAAGTGCAGAAGGCCCTCGACGAGCTCAGGGTCGGGCGCACCACGGTGGTGGTGGCGCATCGGCTGCAGACCATCGTCGACGCGGACCGCATCTGCGTGATCGAGAACGGCCGGGCGGTGGAATACGGCACCCACGACGAACTGATGGCGCGGCGCGGGTCCTACCACGCGTTCTTCGCCACCCAGTTCGGCGATCGGGCGCGACGCATCGCCTGACCACACCCGTGATCCTTCCACCCATCCCGCGGGTTGGAGCGGCACGGAGGACGTCATGATCAGGACATGGACACTCGCGGTCGCGGCAGCCCTGCTGGCGGCCTGCCCCGCGCTCGCCCAGGTGCACGACGGGATCGACAATTCCCCGTCGCAGCAGCGCATCGCCGACGGGTTCCGGGCTCAAGGCTCGAAATGCGACGCGCCGGCCTGCCACAACGATGCGGACGGCGTGTACCCGCCGTCGACGCGGCCGGGGGACCCCGCCAAGGTGCCGTCGACCCCGGCCGGGCAGGCGCAGCCGCGCGACTGACCGGCGACCTCGGCAGGACGCCGCCGGGGGTCAGGGCAGGCTTCGCCGCCCGGTCGCTTGGGCCGCCGTCATCACCCGCGCATGCGGCCGTTCGGTGCGATATTGCCCGCGGATCACCACCGCGAAGGCCAGGGCTCCCACCGACAGGGTCGTGACCCACCAGAGTTCCGTCGTGTCGAGCCCCCACAGCGCGAAGGTGAGGCCGGACACGATTTCCGCCAGCAGGAAGGGCGCGACGGCCTCCGAGGTGCGCCCCGCCAACGTCAGCCCGCCGTAGGCGACGGCCGCCGCCGCCACGGCGCCGACGATGCCGAGGTCGTACCAGATCTCGAAGGCGAGGCTGCGCGGGATCTCCGGCGGCAGGTAGCCCACCACGGCGCCGCGGGCCGCGAGGTCGAGCCCGTGCCCCGTCAGCAGCCGCCACGGCGCCGAGGCGACGAGGTCGGCCCAGACGTGCAGCGCCCGCGCCATCCCGCCGAGCTCGGGCACGCTGCCGCCGGTAGCCGCCCCGACGGCATCCAAGGCCGGCCCGAACACGAAGGGGATGGCGGGGGCGAGCAGCAGCAGCACCGCCGCGGCGATGCCGAAGGACGCGCCGGCGCGGCGCGGCGACAGGGTCGCGACCGCGAAAGCCATGGCGCCGAGCGCCAGCGCGGTCAGCGCCACGGGCGTCCAGGCCGCCATGGCGGCGAGGGTGATGCCGATGACGAGCAACGCCGCCGAGGCCCAGCGTTCGCGCACCGCCAGCGCGCCCAGCGCCGGCCACACCAGGACGACGAGGCTCACCACGGCGCGCACCAGGGTGGCGTCGGCGTCGGGAAACAGGCTGAGCCGTTGCGCCCCCACGAGGCCGAAGACCGCAGTGGCGATGCCGGCCGGCACGAGGCCCAGCGGGAACAGGTACAGGTTCGACGTGCGCGTCCGCTCCGGCAGCGCCGCGATCACCAGCACCACGCCGACGATCGTGCCGCCCTCCTTCAGCCAGCGCAGGCCCGCGTCGGAGGGGAAGGGCGTCCAGATGATCGAGGCGGCGCTCCACACCAGGATCGCCACGCCGCCGAGGCCGGCGGTGGTGGCCACGCCCCGGGCGAGGCGCCGCTCGAAGGGCGCCCGCGGCAGCAGGGTCGCGGCGAGCAGCAGCAGGCCCGCGCCGATCGGCAGCAGCGTGAACACGGCGCGGCGCGACACGACGGCGCTGAGCGGCACCGCGAAGGCGAGCACGAACAGGCCGAGGCGGATCAGCAGGAGGGCGGCGTCGGCGGCCGGATCGTCGATGGGGCGGGAACGGGAGGAGGGCATGGACGCGGACTTCGAGCGCGGGCCCGCGGAGGGCCCGTGCCGTCACGCTATCGTGAATCCGACTCCGACATCGTTGCAGGACTGCAACAGCACCGTTCAAAGGCGGATCTCGCCCGGCGACCTCCCCGCCGGCTGCCCGGGCGGCCGCCGGGGCAGGGGAGCGCGCGCCGACGCCCCTGCTCCCCGAACGGAAGCCGCGTCAGGCCTCGGCGGCCGGCTTCGCCACGCCTTCGCGGTCGGGCGGGCAGGTACAGTTCCATCGCGGGCCGATGTCGGACAGGGCCGCTTCCAGGACCTCCACGTCGAGGCGCACGGCGCCGTCGTCGTTGAAATGCAGCATCACGGTGCCGGCCGGCGCTTCCGTCGGCTCGTAGGAGATGGCGAGCAGGGTCATCACGGCGTCGGGGTCCTGGTCGAAGCCGGCGCGGCGCACCCGCGTCACCCGCTCGAAATGGAGACCCGTGCCGCAGCGCTCGCAGCCGCCGCGCGCCGCCGCGTACCAGTCGAACCGCGCGCCGGCGAGCACGAAACGGCGCTGCTCGGGCAGGTACGCCATGTCGCCGACGCGGATGTCGGCGTCCTGCAGGTGGGCCGACAGGATCGCCAGGCCTTCGGGGTCGAGGGCGGCGATGCGGAGCGGGGCCGCGTCGGGCAGCAGGTTGGCGGCGTCTGGCTTGGCCTCGATCATGACGGGTCCCGGAGTGATGTCGGCGGTATAAGCCGGAGCGCCGCGTCCATGTTCCCCTTCGGGAAGGTCACGGGCGGGGGAAGCCGTCGAGGGCGTCCTGCAGCGGCTGCGTCGGCACCAGGATGGTGCCGCGGGCCGGCCGCTGCAGGTCGAGCATCAGGGCGATCAGGGTCGACACCAGCAGCGCCATGACGAGGTTGGCGAAGCGCCGCTTCACGCCCGCCACGCCGGCGCCGTAGCCCGAGAACGCCATGGCGACCAGCGCCGTGCCGGCCAGCATGAGCGACACCACCACGGGAACGTGGTTGCGCAGCGCGGTGACGCGCTTCTCGCCCATGTTGTTCAGGTCGCTGAGGTTCCACACGAACTGGTACACGCCGAGGCTTTGCGGCTGCGCGGTTTCCGCCGCCACGGCCCGGCGCCACAGGTCTGCGCGGAGCTCGCCCGAGCGTTTCAAGGCGGCGGCGAACCTGTCGGGGTCGTAGGGGGCGCCGAGCGCCATGCGGAGTTCCGTGTATTCCCGCAGGTCCGCCATGATCGGCGCCTGGTCGGCCTGGGGCAGCATCAGGGCGAAGTTGGCCGTGGAGCTGATGGCGTTGGCTTCCTGCAACACCACCTCCCGACGGAGGTCGTATCGCTCGAGGGCCATCGCGTAGGTGAAGGCGATCAGCAGGGCGAGCAGGCCCAACGTGGCGGTGGCCATGTTGCCCGCGTCCGTGTCGTCGGCGACCGTCCTGCCGTAGGTCCGCCCGAGCCAGTTGCCGGTTTCGGCCGCGCCGACCAGCAGGACGAGCAGGACCGCCAGGACTTGGGCGAGGCCGAGCGACTGCAGGGTTTCGAACATCAAGGCGAGCGGCTCCCGGGGGGCCGCGCGATGCGGGCCGCCGCCGGCCATCGCATGCGGGGCGCGCGGACGCCAGCGCCCCGCGCTCGACCGTGGGCGGCGGGGCCGCTACCGTGGGGCGTGTTCGGCGCCGCGGCGAGGGGGGACGGCGATGGTGGCGCGAAAGCTCGGGGCGGGGGCCGTGCTGGTGCCGTTGGCGCTGCTGGCGTTCCCGGCCGCCGGGCAGGACGGGGCGATCGGGCCCTGCTCGCCCTATCGCTCGGCGGAAGGCGACATCCCGTCCGAGATGCCGGGCTGCGGGCGGCGGCTCCGGCCCGCGCCGGGATCGCTCGCCGACGAGCTGGACTTCCGCCGCGCGCGGAACCCGGGACATGCCGCCGAACCCGACGACGACGAGCCGTCGCCCGCCCCGCGGCGGCACCGGGCGGGCCGGCCGCGCGCCCGCTGAGCGGAACCGCGACCGGTCCGGGGCGTCACGCGAGCCCGCCGTTCTCCATCAGCACGATCGCGTGGCCGTCGGGATCGTGGATCAGCGCGGCCCGGACGCCGTTCGGCAGCGACGCGGCGCGCGTGAGGCCGTCGCCCGACAGCGAAGCGACCTCGATCCACGTCCGCGTGGACCACACGTCGTCTGGCCCCGTGCCCGGCGGCATGGGCCGGCGCGTGCCGGTCTCGTAGCCCAGGAGCTCGACGTGGGGTGGCGCGTCGGGCGTTTGCATCGGCACCACGCGGCAGCGGTCCCCGGGCACGTCGTCGAGCCGCTCCTGCTCGATGCCCTCGTTGTGCGTCGCGTCGCCCACCGTCAGCCCCAGCCCCTCGAAGAAGTGCCGGACGCGCCCGGCGTCGCCGACCGCGAGGGCCGTGTGGTCGATGCCGAGGAACGGGGACGCGACGTCGCGCGCGCGCCAGGCCGGGGCGCCGACGCCTTCCGGGAAGAACAGCAGTTCCAGCGGGTGCCCGTCCGGATCGCGGAACTTGAAGGCCGTCACGCCGCCGGTGTTGGCGGGCAGGGTCTGCGGGCCGCCGCGGGTGATCGGGAGGGCGCCGGCGGCGAGGGCCCGCGCGTGGGCCTGCGCCATGTCGGACACCGCGATGGCGATGTGCTGGAACCACAGGTCCGTCGCGGTGCTGCCTTCGGGGTAGGGGCGGCCGGGCGGGTCGAAGCGCAGGAACGACACCTCCTGTGCGCCGAGGCGCATCGACAGGCGCTCGGCCCGGGCGTCGGGCCGGCCGAGCAGGGCCAGCTCCGCCCCGTCGACCGGCGTGGGCCCGGACGCGGCGGTGAAGCCCAGGGCCTCGTAGAAGCGGCGCGTCCGGGCGAGGTCGGTCGCCGTGAAGTCGATGCGCGCGACGCGCCGGGCGTCGAGGCTCATGGTTCGTGGCTCATTGTTCGTGGCTCATGGGCGTCGGGCCCCTCGCACGTTGGTGTAGATGGCGTAGAGCGTGTGGGAGGCGCAGATGAAGAGCTGCGCGCGGTTGCGGCCGCCGAACTCGACGTTGGCCACCGTGAACGGCACCTTGATCTTGCCGAGCAGGTCGCCTTCGGGCGAGATGCAGTGGACGCCGTCGCCCGCGCCGGTCCACACGTTGCCGTCCTCGTCGACGCGGAAGCCGTCGCTGTTGCCGGGCGACACCGCGAAGAACCGGCGCCCCGCCCCGAGCCGCGTCCCGTCCTCGCTGACGTCGAAGACGCGGATATGTTGCTTCGGATCGACGTCGAACTGGCCGCCGGTCTCCGCCACGTAGAGCAGCCTCTCGTCCGGCGAGAAGGCCAGGCCGTTCGGACCCTCGAAGTCGTCGGCCACGACGGTCAGGGAGCCGTCGCGCGGGTCCAGGCGGTACAGGTTGGCGGGGAGAAGGGCTTCGCGCTTGCCGCCCTCGTAATCGGTGTTGGTGCCGTAGGGGGGGTCGCTGAACCAGATCGTGCCGTCCGACTTCACCACGACGTCATTGGGGGAGTTCAGCGGCTTGCCCCGGTAGGCGTCGGCCAGAACGGTGACGCGCCCGTCGATCTCGGTGCGGGTGATGCGGCCGTGGTGCGAGCAGGAAATGAGCCGGCCCTGCCCGTCGCGGGCGTGGCCGTTCTCGAAGTCGCTCGGGTCCCGGAACACCGACATCCCGCCCGACGACGTCCAGCGCATCACGCGGTTGCTCGGCAGGTCCGACACGAGCAGGAACTGCCCGTCCGCGAACCAGACCGGGCCTTCGAGCCACGCGAAGCCTTCGCCGAGCTTCACGAGCGCCGCGTTGGGCAGCACCATCCGCTTGAACCGCGGGTCGATGATCTCGTAGTCGTCGGCCATGTCGTCGCCCGAGCCTGGTTGTCGAAGGATCCGCCCCCGTCGGCGGGGCCCGGGGCCGCATGCGCGCCCCGGGCGTTTCTCGTC
Organism: Lichenibacterium minor; assembly: GCF_004137685.1. GTDB lineage: Bacteria > Pseudomonadota > Alphaproteobacteria > Rhizobiales > Beijerinckiaceae > Lichenihabitans > Lichenihabitans minor. The sequence continues at coordinate 94,930 of NZ_QYBB01000010.1, forward strand.
AGGCCGCCGAGGGCCTCACGCGGGCTCGAGCGCGGGGGAATGGCCGGCCAGCACGTAGCTGTTGCCCACCGCCGGCTGCGCCGCCGGCACGCCCTTGGCGCCCAGCCGCTCGCGCAGGTGGTCGGCGACGCGCAGCGCGTTGGCGACGATGGTCAGCGTCGGGTTGACGGCGCCGATCGAGGGGAAGAAGCCCGCGTCCGTGGAATACAGGTTGTCGAGCTCGTGCGCCTTGCAGTTCACGTCGAGGACCGAAGTGTTCGGGTCGGTGCCGAAGCGCATCGTGCCGGCCTGGTGCGCCGTGCCGCCGATCGGGATGTCCTTGCCGAGGTACAGGTTGCGCTCGAGCAGGAAGGGGGCCGAACCGGACGCCCTCATCACGCGCTCCAGCCGCTTCGTCAGCTGCCGATGCGCTTCCATGTTGGTCTCGGTCAGGTCGAGGAACACCTTCTCGCCCTCGTAGCGGATGCGGTTCTCGGGGATCGGCAGATCCTCGCTCGACAGCCAGAAGTCCAGGGCATGGTCGGCGATCTTGTTGAACGGCATCTGGGGCAGGAAGTCGTTCAGCCAGTGCGGCACCTCCTCGCCCCGCACCTGGTCGCCGTGCGTCGTGGCGCACATCTGGATCAGGCCGATGGGGTGGGGATAGTCCTCGTCGCCGAAGTAGAAGTCGCTGCACCCCAGGGTCTTCTGGAACACCGTGGTGTTCTTCTCCTTGAGGAAAGCCATCAGCACCGATTGGTTGTGGCGCATGTAGTTGCGCCCGACCTGGTCGGAGCCGTTGGCGAGGCCGTTGTCGTGGTGCGGCCCGTAGGAGCGCAGCATCAGCTGGGCCGACGACAGCGCCCCGCCCGCCACGACGAACAGGTCCGCCGAATAGCGCTCCATGACGCCGCCGCGGTCGACGTGGACGTATTTCACCGTTCTGCCGTCCGGGGTGGTTTCCAGGCGCTTGGCATAGGCCTCGGTCAGCAGGGTGACGTTCTTGAACCGGGCGATCGTGGGGTCGATGCAGACGACCTGGGCGTCGGCCTTGCCGTTCAGCAGGCAGGGGAAGCCGTCGAAGGCGTCGCAGCGCATGCAGATGCTGGTCGGCGTCGGCTTGCCGTGCTTGTCCTCGTCGAGCAGGATCCCCATCGGCATGTGGAACGGGTGCAGGCCCTGCTGCGCCCAGGACGCGCTCAGCTTCTCGATCAGGGGCTCGTGGCTGACCGGCTTGTAGGGGAAGTCGCCGGTGCGGCGCGGCTCGTTCGGGTCCTCGCCGATCTTGCCGTGGACGTGGAACAGCTTCTCGGCCGCTGTGTAATAGGGCTCGAAGGCGTCGTAGCCGACCGGCCAGGCCGGGGAAATGCCGTCCGGGTGGCGCACCTCCTCGAAGTCCCGCTCGCGCAGCCGGAACAGCGCCGCGCCGTAGACCTTGGAATTGCCCCCGACGTAGCGGTGCAGGCCCGGCTTGAAGGACGAGCCGTCGGCCCCGTACCAGGTCTCGTCGACCTGGTACTTGCCGTCGACGAAGACCGTCTTGGCGTTCCAGTTGTCCTGCTCGCGGGGCAGGTAGGGGCCGCGCTCGAGGATGAGGATGCGCTTGCCCGTGGGGGCGAGGCTGTGGGCCATGGAGCCGCCGCCGGGGCCGCTGCCGATGATGATGACGTCATAATGGTCGTCGGACACGGGGCGTCCCTTCGCTGTCGGTGGCGCTCGGCCTGGCGGGTCGGCCCGCGATGGTGCGCCGGGCCATGGACGCCCGGGCTTCGCGGCGGTTCGGGGCTTCAACGGCCCGATGGATGCCGAGTTGCAGCGCCGCGCCCAGAAAGCTAAGCCGTTCCGAAGCTTCGGCTTCGCCGCCTTGCGGCCGACCCCGAGTCGGGGCGATAAGGAGGCCTGTGGCCGCAGGGGAGTGCGATCCGGCGATGGCGAAGGACCTGACCGACGATGAGCGCGTGTCGTTCCAGGGCGAGCTCGACCGCCTGCGCGAGGAGCACCGCGACCTCGACGCCGCCATCGAGGCGCTGATCGACCTCGGCCGCGTCGACCAGCTCCAGGTGCAGCGCTTCAAGAAGCGCAAGCTCGCGCTCCGCGACCGCCTGTCCTTTCTCGAGGACCAGATGACGCCCGACATCATCGCGTGATGCGGGATCGCCCATCCGCCACCATGTGAGAGCACCGTCGCCGGACACCGTTCGATGCGCAAGAAAGCCGACCTCCCGACCAAGATCTGCGCCCATTGCGGGCGGCCTTTCACCTGGCGGAAGAAGTGGGAAAAGGTGTGGGACGAGGTGAGGTACTGCTCGGACCGCTGCCGCCGCGAGCGAAAGTCTCCGGGCCAACCTCAAGCTTGACCGGAACCATATCGGCCCGTGCCAGTTCTTCCGCCAGATGCATCCGTCCCGGGTGCACATCTCGTCGGGGAAAAACACCATGCCGATCGACGGCGCTTCTATCATCACCTGGATCATCGTCGGCGGCATCGCCGGCTGGCTGGCCGGCCTTCTCGTGCAGGGCGGCGGCTTCGGCATCATCGGCGACATCGTGGTCGGGATCGTCGGCGCCATCATCGCCGGCTACGTCCTGCCCGCGCTCGGCATCTACCTCGGCGCCGGCATCATCGCGGCCATCATCGACGCCGTCATCGGCGCCGTGATCCTCCTGCTGATCATCCGGTTGGTGCGGCGAGCGGCGTAGTCCCCGTCCCATCGACCTCGACCGGAAAGCCGGGCATCCTCGCGGGTGCCCGGCTTTTTCCGTCGTTCAACCCACGCGGAGTCCCCCATGGTCCTCACAGGCTTCCACCACCTCACCGCCATCACGGCCGACGCGCCCGCCAACCACCGCTTCTACACGCAGGTGCTGGGGCTGCGGCTGGTGAAGAAGACCGTGAACCAGGACGACGTGTCGGCCTACCACCTGTTCTACGCCGACGGCCTCGCGTCGCCGGGATCGGACGTCACCTTCTTCGACTGGCCCGCCGCGCGCGAGCGGCGCGGCACCGGCGCCGTGGTCCGCACGGGCCTGCGCGTGCCGGGGCGCGACGCGCTCGAATGGTGGAAGGACCGGCTCGCCTCGGCGGGCGTTCCGCACGGGACGATCGCCGAACGCGACGGGCGGCTGGTGCTCGACTTCGAGGACCCGGAAGGCCAGCGCCTGTCCCTGGTCGCCGACCCCGGCAGCGCGCCGCACCACCCCTGGCTCGGCGGCCCGGTGCCGCGCGACTACCAGGTGCTCGGCCTCGGCTCGATCACGCTCAGCACCGCGCGCTTCGCCGCCACCGACGCGGTGCTGCGCGACGTGCTGGGGATGGAGCGCGTGCGCTCCTACCGGGACGGGGACGCCGAAGCCCACGTCTACGCCATGGACGGCGGCGGCGAGACCGCGAAGGAACTCCACCTGCTCGACGAGCCCGGGAAGCCCGCCGCGAGGCAGGGGGCCGGAGGCGTCCACCACGTCGCGCTGCGCACGCCGGACGAGGACACCTACCGGGGCTGGGTCGAGCGGCTCGAGGCGCTGCGGGTGGCGTCGAGCGGGCCGGTCGACCGCTTCTACTTCCGCAGCCTGTATTTCCGCGAGCCGGGCGGCGTGCTGTTCGAGATCGCCACGGACGGGCCGGGCTTCGCCACCGACGAACCCATGGACCGGCTCGGCGAAACCCTGTCGCTGCCGCCGTTCCTGGAAGGGCGCCGGCGGAAAATCGAGGCGGGGCTGAAGCCGCTCGACGTGTGACGACGGCGACCGTGCCCCTCGCGGGCTGAAGTGCCGGCGCGCGTCAGGCCGGCGCCGGCGCGTCCCCGTCGCCCCCGCGTCGCGCGTCCGCGTCACGCTCCTCGCGCGACTTCGGCGGCGCGATGCCCCGCTTGCGGTCGAGCCATTCCGCGACGCGCTGGAACACCACGTAGAGCATCGGGATCAGGAACAGCCCCACCACCGAGGACACGATCATGCCGGCGAAGACCGGCGTGCCGACGTCGCGCCGGCTGAGCTTGGCGGCACCTTCCGCGATCACCAGCGGCAACAGGCCCAGCACGAAGGCGATCGACGTCATGATGACGGCGCGGAACCGCTGGCTCGCGCCCTCGATGGCGGCGTCGAGCAGCGGGACGCCCTCGGCGCGGCGGTCCTTGGCGAACTCCACGATGAGGATGCCGTTCTTGGCCGCCAGGGCCACCAGCACCACGAGCCCGACCTGGGCGTAGAGGTCGAGCACCAGCCCGGCCATGATGATGCCCATGAAGGCGCCGAACACGCCCACCGTGACGCTGAGCAGCACCGACACGGGGATGAGCCAGCTTTCGTAGAGCGCCACCAGGAACAGGTAGGCGAACAGGATGGCGAAGCCGAGCACGTAGCCGGTCTTTCCGGCCGACTGGTATTCCTGGTAGGCCGTGCCGGTCCATTCGTAGCTGTAGCCGGTCGGCAGGGTCTTGTCGGACACGTCCGCCATGGCGCTGAGCGCGGCGCCCGACGAGATGCCGGCCTTCGGGCTGCCCTGGATGGGGATCGCGCGGTAGTTGTTGTAGCGGGTGATGACCTGCGGGCCCTGCACGACGCGGATCGACGCCAGGGACCGCAGCGGCACCTCGCCGCCGTTCTTGTTCTTGACGTAGATCTGCCAGATGTCGGCGATGTCGGCGCGGTCCTTGGCCTCGCCCTCGATGTTGACCTGCCAGGTGCGGCCGTAAAGGTTGAAGTTGTTGATGTAGGTGCCGCCCAGCGTCGACTGCAGTACGTTGAAGATGTCCCCGACGTTGACGCCCAGGGCGGACGCCTTGGCGCGGTCGATGTCGAGGTAGAGCGACGGGTTCGAGGCCGTGAAGGTCGTGAACACGCGCTGCAGGTCGGGGCTGGCGTTGGCGGCCGCGATCAGCCCCTGAGCGGCCGAGCCGATCACCGCGGGATCCTGCCCCTGCAGGGCTTCGAGGTCGTATTCGAAGCCGCCCGAGGTCGACAGGCCGATGATGGGCGGCAGGTTGAAGGCGATGACGTTGCCCGAGCGGATCTGCTGCGCGTCCTTGAACACGGTGCCGATGGTGGCCTGCACCGAGTCGGCCGCCGCCGTGCGGTCCTCGAAGGGCTTCAGCTTCACCACCATGAAGCCGGCGTTGGGTTCGCTGACGCTGTCGAGGAACGAGTAGCCCACCACCGCGAAGGTGTCGGCCACCTGCGGCAACTTGAGGAGCAGGTCCTCCATGGTCTTCACGGTTTCGCCCGTGCGGTTGACCGAGGCCCCGTCGGGGAGCTGGATCACCACGAAGAAGGCGCCCTGGTCCTCCTCGGGCAGGAAGCCCGTCGGGGTCTTCAGCGCCGCGAAGTAGATCGCCACCGCGAAGCCGGCGATCACCACGATCGACACGATGGAGAACCGCACCAGCCGCGCCACGATCCAGGCGTAGCCGTCCCGCGTCTTGTCGATGCCGTTGAGCACGCGGCCCATGATGCCGCGCCGGTGGCCGCTCGGACGCAGGAAGATACCGCACAGCGCGGGCGACAGCGTCAGCGCGTTGATGGCCGAGATCAGCATGGCAATCGAGATCGTCACGGCGCATTGCCGGAACAGGACGCCGGTGAGGCCCGGGATGAAGGCCAGGGGCACGAACACCGACAGCAGCACCAGCGTGATCGCCACGATGGGGGCGGTGATCTCGCGCATGGCCTGCTTGGTGGCCTCGCCCGGCGTCATCTCCGGGTGCTCCTCCATGACCCGCTCGACGTTCTCCACAACCACGATGGCGTCGTCGACCACGATGCCGATGGCCAGCACCATGGCGAGCAGCGACACGGTGTTGGCCGAGAAGCCGAAGACCAGCAGCACCGCGAAGGTGCCGATGAGGCTCACCGGCACCGCGATGGCCGGGATCAGCGTGGCGCGCAGGTTGCCGAGGAACAGGAACACCACGATGACGACGAGCACGAAGGCTTCGCCGAGCGTCTTCAGCACCTCCGAGATCGTGTCGCGCACGAAGGTGGTGGAATCGTAGACCACCTTGGTCTTCAGCCCCTCGGGGAAGCGCTTGCCGACCTTGGCGAGGGTCGCGTTGACGGCCGCCGCCGTGTTCACCGCGTTGGCGCCGGGCGACAGGTAGATGCCGATGGCGACGGCGGGCTTGCCGTCGAGCCGGCTGAAGTTGTCCGAGTTCTGCGCCCCGAGCTCGATGCGCGCCACGTCCTTGACCTTGACGGTCGACCCGTCCGGGTTGGCGCGGATGACGATGTCGCCGAACTCTTCCGGCGTGGTCAGGCGGCCCTGGGTCTGCAGGTTATATTGGAACTGCTGCTCGTCCGAGATCGGCCGCGCGCCGATGCGCCCCACCGGCGCCTGGACGTTCTGCGTGTCGATGGCGGCGACGACTTCCGACGGCGCCATGCTGAGGTTGTTCAGGCGCTGGACGTCGAACCAGATCCGCATCGAATAGTTGAGCTTGCCGAACAGCGACGCCTGGCCCACCCCGGGCGTGCGCGACAGCTCGTCGAGCACGTTGATCAGCACGTAGTTGGTGATGAACAGCGGGTCCTGCTGGCCCGTGTCGCTGTAGAACATCATGAACTGCAGCACGGAGGACGAGCGCTTCTGCACCGTCAGGCCCTCGGCCTGGACCTCGGCGGGCAGCTGCGACAGCGCCGTCTGGACGCGGTTGTTGACGTTGACGGTGTCGATGTTCGGGTCGGTGCCGAGCGCGAACGAGACCGTGAGGTTGTAGGAGCCGTCGTTGCCGGAGGACGACTTCATGTACAGCATCTGGTCGACGCCCACGATCTGGGCTTCGAGCGGCTGCGCGACCGCGGTCTCGACCACGGACGCGGCTGCGCCCGGGTACGTCGCCGCCACCTGCACCTGCGGCGGCACGATGTCGGGGAACTGCGCCACCGGGATGCGCAGGATGGACAGCGCCCCCGCGATGGTGACGATGATCGAGATGACGATCGCGAGGCGCGGCCGGTCGACGAAGACGGAGGAGATCATGCGGGGCCGGTCTCGTTCCTGAACGCGGTCGTCGTCACTGCGCGGCTTTCTGGGCCGCCTCGGTGGCACTGGGCGGGGGCGGGCCGGGGTTGACGGGCTGGCCGACGCGCACGCGCTGCAGGCCGTCGACCACGATGGTCTGGCCCTCCTTCAGGCCGGACACGACCGCCACCTGGGGCGGCTCGGTCTGGCCGAGCTGCACGTTCTGGCGGCTCACGACCTTGTCGTCGCCCACCACGTAGACGTAGGAGCCCCCCTGGTCGGTCAGCACCGCGGCCTGGGGGATGGCGAGGAGGTCCACCGGCTGCGCGCCTTCCAGCAGCACGGTCACGAACTCGCCGTCGTAGAGTTCCCGCACCACCGTATCGACGCCCTTCTGCGGCAGCGCCGGGTTGGCGATGGTGCCGCGCAGCGTCACCGTGTCGGTGTTGGTCGCCACCGTGTTGTTGACGAAGTTGAGCGCCCCGGTCTGCCCGTAGGTGCGGCCGTCCGGCAGCACGATCCGGAGCCGGATGGCGTCGAAGCCGCCGAGCGGCACGTAGCGGTCGCGCAGTTCCAGCAGCGAGCGCACCGACACCGGGAACACGATGTACATCGGGTCCTGCCCGATCACAGTCGTGAGCGTGCCGCTCGACGGCGACACGACGTTGCCGGCGGTGACGTTGGTTTGCCCGATCTTGCCGTCGATGGGCGACGTGATCGTGGTGTAGCCGAGGTTGATCTGCGCGGTCTTCAGCTGGGCCTGGGCGGTCAGGAGCTGGCCCTGCACGTTGCCCTGAGTGGCCTTGGCGGAATCGACGTTGGATTGGAGGCCGGCCGGCGTGTTGATCAGCGTGTTGGCGCGCTGCAGCGTGACGTTGGCGTTGGCGAGCTGCGCCTGGAACTGCGCCACCGCGCCCTGGTCGGCCTCCACGGCGGCCTGGAACGGCGGCTGCTCCAGCTTGTACAGGAGCTGGCCCTTCTTGACCTCGTCGCCTTCCTTGAAGACGTAGCTGTCGAGGTAGGCCGTCACGCGGGCCACGATGTCGACGCGCGCCGTCGCCTGGATGCGGCCGATGAAGCGGTTGGTTTCCGTGACGGGGTGCTTGGTCACCTTGATCACGCCCACGGCCGGCGGCCCGCCGGGGGGCGCCTGCGCGGCGGCGGGCGCCGCCGCGGCGACGAGGAGTGCCATAGCCAGACCGGAACGCCGCATCGCCGCCTCTCGCCGCTCCGCACGGGCGTCGGCCGGTGCGGCGATCGCGGGCGGAACAGAACTCATCGGTTAGGATCCTAACCCGGCGAACGGCCGCCCACAAGGGACCTCCCCGACCTGCGGCCTCGTGCGCATCACGCCGGCATGCGACCGGTGCGGACCGAATGGGCGATCGCGGGCCGGCCGGCCCGCTCGGCCTCGCGGGCGGCGGCCTCGTGGTCGTAGGGGACGGCGCGCAGGGCCGCCGTCCAGCCGGAACCCGTGCGCTCGACGACCGCGTAGAGGGCATGGGTCGTGCCCGCCTCCATGACGTGGGGCACGGGGAGATCGTCGGCATAGCCCGGCAGGCCGACGCTGCCGGGGTTGACGATCAGCAGCCCGTCGAGGCTGACCGTCCGGGCCGTGTGCGAATGGCCGCACAGCACCAGCCGCGCCGCGCCGATGCCGCCGAGGCGGGGCCGGATACGATCGGGGCTCGCCAGCAGGGCCCGGCCGGTGTCCACGTCCTCCAGCAGATAGTCGAGGTCGCCTCCGGCCGGGCTGCCGTGGCAGGCGAAGACGTCGCCGCCGTCGAGCGACAACGTCGGTGGCAGGCCCGCCATCCAGTTCCTGTGGGCGTCCGACAGGGCCGTGCGGGCGAGGGCGTCGTCGCTATAGCCGGCGGGCGGGCCTTCCAGCACCCAGCGGTCGTGGTTGCCCATCAGCGTCGCGGCGCCGAGCGCCATCTGGGCGTCGGCACTGCCGGCGGGGTCGAAGGGGCCGGACACGAGGTCGCCGAGGTTCACCACGAGGTCGGGGGACTGGCGGCGGAGGTCGGCCGTCACGGCGGCGAGGGCGTGGCGGTTGCCGTGGACGTCGGCGAGGACCGCGATGCGCATGGGGCGAGACGCTCCGGGGTGGGAAGCCTCATGGATCGGAGGCCGGCCCAGGTCCGGCGGCGATGGCGGGCGCCGGCCCGCGGCGGGGCGGGCCGTTCCGGTTCAGGTCAGGATGCGCAGGGGCCAGCCCGCGACACGGCGGTCGCGCACGGACGGAACGTTGCGCCGGATCCAGGCATCGGCGCCCATGGCGCGGCCGGCCGCGACGGTCGCCAGGGTGCCGCCCAGCAGGGCGAGGAACACGTAGCTCCACGGCCATTCCGCCGGGTCGCCGGGCCGCTGGCCGTAGAGGCCGACCCACAGTGCCAGGGCCACGATCATGCTGCCGATCCCGGCGACCCGCACGAAGAGCCCGAGGATGAAGGCCGTGGCGAAGCCGAACGCGACGAGGAAGGCCAGCGGGTCGAAGAGCGAGAAATGCGGCACGACGACGTCGCCGACGAAGGAGGCCAGCTGCGGGACGGCGGCGCGCCCCGCCACCTGCTGCGTCCAGGAGGAGAGGACGTTCTGCGTGCCGAAGGGCAGCGTCCACAGCATGCCCTGGAACCACAGGCAGCCGACGAGCACGCGGACGGCCCAGAACCACAGCAGCGTCCCGCTGCGCTGCGCCCGGTCCTGCCTGAGATTCACGGCGAGCAGGATCACGCTGCACACCATCAGGGCGTAGAAGGTCAGCACCACCACGTATTTCGCCGCGCCGAGCGCGTTGAAGTCGCCCGTGTTCGCCGTCAGGAAGGCGACGAGGTCTTGCAGCGGGTTGGACATCGATCGATCCTCGGAACGTCCCGGCGCGGCGGGTCCCGTCCGACATCATCGCAACCCCGGGCCCTCCGGGATGGATGGGCGCGCAAGGCTTAGCCGGACAGCCCCGGCGAATCCAGCGCCGAAGTCCGTCCGGCCGCCCGTCCATGCTCCGCGACGTCGCGCGGGCGTCGCGCCGCGGCCCCGGAGGCCGCGGTGCCGCCAGCCCTGGCCCGGAGTCGCGTCGGGTCGGAACTCCCCCGCGCATGTCACGGTTGGCGCCGTACCTCCCGCCCGTCGAACGGTGACGATCGCCCCATGACCATCGCGGCCCCGCCCTTCCCCATCCGCTACCGGCCCGACCTCGAACAGCCCGAGCCCGACGAAGCGCAGGTCACGCGGGACATCATCGCCCAGTTCGACACGATCGAGGGGACGGTGTTCAAGGACAGCGGCCACGCCGAGCGCGGCGTCCACGCCAAGAGCCACGGGCTGCTGCGGGCCGAGATGCGGGTGCTGGGCGGCCTGCCCGCCGCGCTGGCGCAGGGCATCTTCGCCGAGCCCGGCACCTATCCGGTGATCATGCGCCTGTCGACCAACCCGGGCGACGTGCTCGACGACAGCGTGTCGACCCCGCGCGGCCTCGCCGTGAAGGTGATCGGCGTCGAGGGCGAGCGCCTCCCCGACGCCCCTGGCGGGAACCAGGACTTCGTCATGGCCAACGCCCCCGCGTTCTCGGCCGGCACGCCGAAGCAGTTCCTGAAGAGCCTGAAGCCGCTCGCGGCCTCGACCGACGCCCCGCAGGTTCTGAAGAAGGCCTTCTCGGCCGCCATGCGGGGGGCGGAAAGCATCGTGGAAGCCTTCGGGGGCAAGAGCGGCACGCTGCTGGCGCTCGGTGGCCAGCCCGAAACCCACATCCTGGGCGAAACCTTCTACAGCCAGGTGCCGATCCTTTACGGCGAGCACGTCGCCAAGGTGGCGGTGCGGCCGGCCTCGCCGGACATCAAGCGCCTCACGGACGCGCCGCTGGACGTCGATGGCAAACCCGACGGCCTGCGCGACGCCGTGTCGGCCTTCTTCGCCGTGAACTCCGCCGAGTGGGAGCTGTGCGTGCAGCTCAATACGTCCACCGACACGATGCCGATCGAGGACGCGTCCGTGCCTTGGCCCGAGGACGAAAGCCCCTACGTGCCGGTGGCGCGCATCACCGCCGCGCCCCAGGACGCCTGGGACGACGCCAAGCACGCCCGCATCGACGACCGCATGTCGTTCAGCCCCTGGCACGGCATCGCGGCGCACCGGCCGCTCGGCGCCATCATGCGGGTGCGCAAGGCCATCTACGCGGCGTCGTCCGACTTCCGCGCGAAGGCCAACGGCGTCACCCTGGAAGAGCCCCGGCGGGACGAGGGAGAAGCTGCATGACGCACCATCAGAGCGAGATCGAGGTCTACGGGCATTGGCGCTCCAACGCGATGTATCGCGTGCGCGTGGCGCTGAACCTCAAGGGCGTCGCCTTCCGCGAGATCCCGGTCGACCTCGACGCGGGCGAGCAGCGTTCGCCGGAGTTCCTCGCCCGCAACCCCATGGGGGCCGTGCCGGCGCTGGTCGACGGCGACCTGCCGCCGTTGACGCAATCGTTGGCGCTGCTCGAATACATCGAGGAGCGCTATCCCGAGCCGCCGCTGCTGCCGGCCGACGCCCGGGGCCGGGCGCGGGTGCGGGCCCTGGCCTGCGACGTCGCCTGCGACACCCATCCCCTCATCGTGCCGCGCCTGCGCCGATACCTCACGACGGTCGGCGGCTTCGACCAGGACGCCTGGCGCGCCTGGACGACCCATTGGGTGGGGACCGGGATGGAAAGCCTGGAAGCCAAGCTGGCGGCCAGCCCCGACACGGGCCGCTTCTGCCACGGCGACAGCGTCACGGTCGCGGACATCTGCGCCTCCGGCCTGGCGATGATCGGGCGCATCTTCAAGCTCGACATGCCGAAGACGCCGACCCTGACGGCGATCCTCGAACGCTGCAGCGCCGATCCCGCCTTCGCCGACGCGGAAGCGTCTCGGCAGCCCGGCGCGCCGACGCCGTAAGGGCGCGACCGGCGGGCGAAAGCCTGCCGGCGGTCGACGCGCTACTTCAGCAATGCCCGCTGCAGGTCCGCCTTCGTCATCTTCGACCGGCCCGGGACGTCCCGGCGCCTAGCTTCGGCGTAGAGCGCGGCCCGCGTGGTCGTGCCCTCGTGCAGGTCCCGCGCCGTGACGCCGCGCTGCTCCTGATCCGCCGTCCTCCGCGCGTTGTGGCGGTTCGTGTCCTCGTCCACGCGGTCGCTGGCGCCGGCCTCGCTCAGCGCCACCGCGATGGCCTGCCGCTTGTCGGTGACGACGGAGCCGTCGTTCTGATGCAGTTCCCCGTGCTTGAACTCGTGCATCACGCGGGCGACGGTCTTCTTCTGCGCCGGCGTCTGACGAGCGGACATGGGGAGATCCTCCAGGCGGGACGGGCGAAACGCTTCCGGCCGAAACCGGCGGCTCCCGGCGCGCCCGGGGGCCGTGGGCGCGTCGCGTTCGCTTCGAACGGCCGGTCGGGGGCGCGCGGCAACCGCGGCCCGGTCCCGACCGGCGAAGCGTCGGTTCGCGCGTTCAGGCGCCGCGGAGCGCCGTGATCACGGCTTCGAGCTTGGCCTTGCCGGCATCCGTGAAGGCGGCGCGGTCGCCGTCCTTCTTGGCGAGGTCGGCGGCTTCGAGTTCCTCGATGGCCTGGGGATCGGCGGAATGCCCGGCCCCGTCCTTCAGCACGACGTCGATGACGGCCTCGCCGGACGACAACTGATGGTAGGCCGCGAAGGCGAAGACCGCGATGGCCTTGTCGCTGAGCGTCGTGGACGGCATGGGCTACTCCCCTGAAATGTCGCGTGGATGCAGCGTGAATGCGGCGGGGTGTCGCTTGGTTCGGTCGCTCGGCCCGGCGGGTTGCCGCAGTTGCGCGCGCCGCGGCCCCTTCCCAGATCCGCCCCATGACGATCACCGACGCTTCCGCCCATGCGGCGTGACCGCGAGGGCCGCGGGGCCCCCCCGCCGCAGCCGCCCCCCGTCTGCCCGCTGTGCGACCGCCCCATCCCGCCCCATGCCAAATCGAGCCGGCACCACCTCGTGCCCAAGCTGAAGGGGGGCGCCAAGCTCGGCACTGTCCACCTCCACCAAGTGTGCCACAGCGCCATCCACGCGCGGTTCTCGGAAAGCGAGCTCGCCCGGCGGCTCAACGACGTGGACAGCCTCAAGGCCGACCCCGCGCTGGCCGAGTTCCTCGCCTGGGTGCGCACCAAGCCCGACGACTTCCACGCCCCGACCCGCCAAACCCGGGACCGCCGCGACGGGCGGAGCCGGGCGAAGCGGCCCTGACGGCACGAGGGCCGCAGGTCCCGGCGACCGGACGCGTCCCGTTCTCGCCGACTGCGGGCCGGCGACGTTCCCGGCTTCCCGTCCCGGGATCCGGCGGCCGACACCGTCGAGCCACGGCACCGGGTTCGACATCCGGGTCGCGGAACAGTGTCGGGGGACCCGAGCGGCCGTTTCGGCGACACCGGAGCGGCGCGGGGAGGCATCGCCGCTCCGCCGGAACCTCGAGGGAGAGCATCGCCGCCGTCCCGAACGCCGCCCGCACTTCGACGGCACCGGTGCGGAGCCTTCGCGAACTGCCCCGGCACGGCCCCGCATCCGAGATCTTGCAGAGGTCCGGTGCGTTGCGCCGAATCGATCCTTGCCGCGGCGCAACGCTTGGCCGCACCGCATCGGATGCGGTCGTCGGGAGCCACCGTCGCGGTCCGGAAGCGGCTTCCGGTCTAGGATAACGCCCCGTCCAGGTCGGAATCCCACGTTTTCGTTAGGCTAACATGCCGAAAACACGGTGTCGGCGGTGCAAGACTGGGCTCGACACCTTGATTCGGTTCAAACCGTCTTCTAACCTCGGACATCAAAGTTTTTTCTGAGAGGAAGCGGCGTCGCTGAGCGAACCGAGCGCCAAGGATCCTCCGTATCGATCAAAAAGTGCAACTCTGATGAAGTTTCAGCCGAAAAGGTTTGTCGTCGAAGTCAAGCGAGGCACGAACAGGGCGGCTTTCGCTTCGCCCGATCCCGTCTCGGACAGGTTCAGCAGCGCGGAAGCCATGCTGTTCGGCGGCGCACCGAAGGCCGAAACGAAGGCGGAAGCTGCGGGCTTGGCACAGGGCGATGCATCGAGCGGGCGAATACTGAGGTCGCTGGTGGAACCGGAACCGGTGGTCGAAGACGCACCGCCGCCTGTCCGCCGGGGCCGCAAACCCGGCTCCAAGAACAAGCCGAAGCCCCACCTGACGGCGCCCATGGCCGAGATGGGGCCCGACACGTCGGCGGAGCGGCCGAGGCGCGGCCGCAAGCCGGGCTCCAAGAACAAGCCGAAGGCGCCGGTGACGGTGGCTTTCCCGACCGCCACCCCCGACGGTCACTACGATGCCGCTGCCGCGATGCGGAGCTACGGCTTCGCCGACGAGGGGCCGGCCTGGCTGGAGCCCGCTTCCGGGGCGGCCGAGCCCGTTCCGGCCCCGTCCGTCCAACTCGCACCCGCCCCCGCGGACGCCTTCGGGGACAACGGCCCGGCGCGGGCCGGGCGGTCGCGCTCACGGTTGCGGGATCGTTCCACCATCCTCAAGCGCTACGTCCTCGACCTGGAGCCGCGGCCGGGCCAGTTCGGCGCCCTCAGGGCCCGTCGCCTGGCCCGCGCCGCGCCCTGAGGCCGCCGCCGCCGATCGGCGCCGACGTCCACACGAGGTCCGGCACGCTGACGGAGCGCAGAGCATGTCTTCCTTCACGTTTCAAACCTGTCCCAACATCCTGTTCGCCCCGGGCGCGTCGGCGGGCATCGCCGATGTCGTGGGCCAGTGCGGTGCGCGGCGCGTCCTGCTGGTGACGGATGCCGGCGTGCGCGGCGCCGGTCTGACGCGGGCCGCGGAAGCGTCCCTGGCGGCGGCCGGGATCGCCTACACGGTCTTCGACGCCGTGGTGGCGGACCCTCCGGCGGCCGTGGTCGAGGCCGCGGCGGCCCGGGCGCGGGCGGAGGACGTCGACCTCGTGCTGTCGATCGGCGGCGGCTCGGCGCTCGACACCGCCAAGCTCGTCGCCTACCTGGCGCGCTCGGACGAGCCGCTCGACGCGCTCTACGGGGTCGGCCTGGCGAAGGGGCAGCGCCTGCCCCTGGTCCTGGTCCCGACGACCTCCGGCACGGGCTCCGAGGTCACGCCCATCGCCATCGTGACGACGCCGTCGCAGGAGAAGAAGGGCGTGGTGTCGCCGCGCCTCCTCCCCGATTGGGCCATCCTGGATCCCGAGCTGACGCTCGGCCTCCCCGCCGCCGTCACGGCCGCGACGGGCATCGACGCCATGGTGCATGCCATCGAGGCCTACACCAGCCGCCACCGCAAGAACCCCCTGTCGGACCAGTTCGCCCGCCAAGCGCTGGCCTTGTTGTCCGGCAGCATCCGGACCGCTTGCCGCGACGGCGCCGACCTCGCGGCGCGCTCCGACATGCTGCTCGGCGCCAGCCTCGCCGGCATGGCCTTCGCCAACGCGCCGGTGGCGGCCGTGCATGCGCTGGCCTACCCGATCGGGGCGCTGTTCCACGTGCCGCACGGCCTGTCGAACGCGCTGGTGCTGACGGGCGTGATGCGGTTCAACCTGCCCGACGCCGCGGCGCTCTACGCCGAACTGGCGCCCATCGTGGACCCCGCCGCGGCGGGGCGGCCCGAAGCCGAGGCCGCCGGGATGCTGGTCGACGCGCTGGACGCGATCGGCCGGGACTGCGGCGTGCCGGCCACCCTGTCGGCCGTCGGCATCGGGGAGGGCGATCTCGACCGGCTCGCCGCCGACGCGATGCGTCAGACGCGGCTCCTCGTCAACAACCCGCGCGAGATGACCCCCGCGGACGCGCGCGCCATCTACGCGAACGCGCTGTGACGGCGCCGGCCCCCGAGGGCGCGGGGTTCCCGTAGGGTCCGCTCGTGCCGGCCGGTCCCGCCCGGGGGCTCGTGCCCGCCGGGTCACGCCGCGGGACGGGCGACGCATCGTCGGTCCTGCGGCGTCGATGCCGTGCCGCGCGGGGCGGCGATCCTCGTCCGGCCGTTCGGCCGGACGCCGCCTCAATCCCCGTCGAAACCGTAGACTTCGGGCAGGATGAAGATCGCGGCGAGCAGGCCGCAGAGCGGGAAGATGCACACGAACAGCGTGGCGGCGGCCTGCCCCACGGCGGTGAACAGCGGCGGGAACAGGAAGATCGACAGGAAGGAGGGCAGCTTCACGAACATGTAGGCGAAGCCGCTCGCCGTGCCGCGATATTCCGATCGGGCCACCAGGGTCGGGATCGTCATGCAGTTCGAGGCGTCCCAATAGTGACCCCACAGCATGGCCGCGGCGGCGAAGGGCAGCACCGTGTTGTGGCCGGCCCAGATCGCCCAGGCGGCGACCACCAGCGACACCAGCACGATGGAGAAGCCCGCGATGGAGATGCCGCGATGGCCGATCTTCGGCGTCAGCAGCGGCCCGACCCAGCCCGACACGGCGGCCAGGCTGTAGAGCGCCATCAGGACGAAGTTGTTGCCCAGCACGGACGACACGCCCACCATGGTGAACAGCACCGGCAGGTAGAAGCCGAAGGTGGCGAATTCGGCGCCCTGGGCGAAGCAGGCGATCCAACCGAAGATCGTGGCGCGCCAGCGGATCGGGTCCTTGCGCAGGTCGGCCAGGAAGGCGGTCGGCCGCGGCTTCGGCACCGCCACGTCGCGGTCGGGCAGCATGGCGAGCTCGTCGCCGTACATCGCCAAGGTGGTGCGCTTGGCTTCGCGGAAGCGCCCGTGGCGGATCAGCCAGACCGCCGTCTCGGGCAGGTCGTGGCGCATCAGCAGGATCACCAGCGCGGGCAGGGCGCCGAGGCCCAGCGTCACCCGCCACAGCATCTCGTGGTCGAGGCCGGCCAGCAGGAACACGGCGATCACCGCCAGCGTCAGCACCTCGCCCACCGCGAACATGAACTGCCAACGGTTGCCCATCACCTCGCGCACGCCCTTGGGCATGGATTCCATGATGTAGGTGTAGCCGTTGGAGATGTCGGAGCCGAGCGGCACCCCGAGCAGCAGCCGGACCACCACGAGCCAGCCGACGCTGGTGACGAAGGCCTGGGCCACCGCCAGCACGATGAACAGCACCATGGTGGTGAGGAACATGATGCGTCGCCCGACCTTGTCGGCGAGCCAGCCGCCCAGGATGGCGCCGACCAGCGCGCCACCCTGGGTGGCGGCGGCGGCGAGGCCGAGCAGGAACGGGTCCGGATGGTACTGGTCCTTGATGAAGACCAGCACGAAGGCGATGGAGTACAGATCCCAGGCCTCGACCAGGATCGAGGACAGCATCAGCCACCCGACCCTGTTGCCCTTGGGGTTGTAGTGGGTCACGAGGTGCCGGACGGCACCGTCCATCACGGCCCGATCCGACCTGTCCAGCGCCATCGTCACGATGCGTCCCTTCCCCTCGGCTATCCCTTGGAAGAGTGCCCGCGACTGCGTCGGGCTTCTCTTCGGGCAAGAAGGCCCGGGATGGGCCCCGCCTGTCAAGGCGGGATGCCCGAGGCTCCGAACCAAAGGCGGGACGGCGCGGGCTCGCCCGACGCCATCCCGCCTCGTTTCGCTTTCAGGGGCGCCAGGCGTCCGCGGGCCGACCCGCGAACGCCTGCCGCAGTGCCGGGTCCGGCGGGTTCAGTAATCCATCCCGCCCATGCCCCCCATGCCGCCGCCGCCCATGCCGCCCATGGCGGGCGCGTCCTTCTGGGGACGATCGGCCACCATGGCCTCGGTGGTGATGAGCAGCCCCGCCACCGAGGCGGCGTCCTGCAGCGCCACGCGCACCACCTTGGCGGGGTCGACGATGCCGGCTTCCAGCATGTCGACGTAGCGCTCGCGGTAGGCGTCGAAGCCGAAGGTCGGCGACGCGTTCTCGCCGACCTTGAACACCACGGTCGAGCCTTCGACGCCGGCGTTGGCGACGATCTGGCGGATGGGGGCCTCCAGCGCCTTCAGCAGGATCGAGATGCCGGCCTTCACGTCGGGGTTGTCGGCCTTGATGTCGCCGACGGCGAGGCGGGCGCGCAGCAGCGCGATGCCGCCGCCCGGCACGATGCCCTCCTCGACGGCGGCGCGGGTCGCGTGCAGCGCGTCGTCGACGCGGTCCTTGCGCTCCTTCACCTCGACCTCGGTCGAGCCGCCGACGCGGATCACCGCGACGCCGCCCGAAAGCTTGGCCAGCCGCTCCTGCAGCTTTTCCTTGTCGTAGTCCGACGTCGTGTCGGCGATCTGCGCCTTGATCTGCGCCACGCGGGCGTCGATGTCGGCCTTGGCGCCGGCGCCGTCGATGATCGTGGTGGTCTCCTTGTCGATGCGGACCCGCTTCGCCCGGCCGAGCATCTCCAGGGACACGTTCTCGAGCTTGATGCCGAGGTCTTCCGACACGGTCTGGCCGGCCGTCAGAACGGCGACATCCTCCAGGATGGCCTTGCGGCGGTCGCCGAAGCCGGGGGCCTTCACGGCCGCGACCTTGAGGCCGCCGCGCAGCTTGTTGACCACCAGCGTCGCCAGCGCTTCGCCGTCGATGTCCTCGGCGACGATGAGCAGCGGCTTGCCGGTCTGCACCACGGCTTCGAGGATCGGCAGCATGGCCTGGAGCGAAGACAGCTTCTTCTCGTGGATGAGGATGTAGGGATCCTCGAGCTCCACCGTCATCTTCTGCGCGTCGGTGATGAAGTAGGGGCTGAGGTAGCCGCGGTCGAACTGCATGCCTTCGACGACGTCGAGTTCGGATTCGGCGGTCTTGGCCTCCTCGACCGTGATGACGCCCTCCTTGCCGACCTTGCCCATGGCTTCCGCGATCATGTCGCCCACGGCCTTGTCGCCGTTGGACGCGACCGTGCCCACCTGGGCGATCTCCTCCGACGATGCGATGCTCTTGGCGCGGGCCTTGATGTCGGCCACGACGGCCGTGACGGCGAGGTCGATGCCGCGCTTCAGGTCCATCGGGTTCATGCCGGCGGCGACGAGCTTCATGCCTTCGCGCATGATCGCGGCGGCCAGCACAGTGGCGGTGGTGGTGCCGTCGCCGGCGAGGTCGTTGGTCTTGGACGCGACCTCGCGCACCATCTGGGCGCCCATGTTCTCGAACTTGTCGGCGAGTTCGATCTCCTTGGCGACGGTGACGCCGTCCTTGGTGATGCGCGGGGCGCCGTAGGTCTTGTCGATCACCACGTTGCGGCCCTTCGGCCCCAGCGTGACCTTCACGGCGTCGGCCAGGATGGTGATGCCGCGCAGCATGCGGTCGCGGGCATCGGAGGAGAAGCGGACGTCTTTGGCGGCCATGGGGTCGGATCTTTCGAAGGGCGCCGCGGACGGCGCCGGGCCGGCGCCCGGGAGCGGGCTTGGCACTCCAGAACTGTGAGTGCCAAGGACCGGAATAGCGAGGCCGAAAGCGCCCGGCGGGCGAAATAAAAACAAACGGGGGTCAGGGGGCCGGCGGGCGGCACTTTCCGCGGACGTCCGGCGTTCGCGGGGCATCGCGACGGATTTCGACCGTCCACGCCCGTCAAAGCGACGGCGACGCCTTGTCGCGGGCCCGCTTTGACGCCACCTTCAGGGGTGGGCGGCGGACACAAGACGCAGGCCGCCCCGGGCTGAGGCCCGCTATGCGCGGCACCGTCGCGCGGATGGGACCCACATGGGACAAGAGAAGCGGTTCGGCAAGCGGGTCGCCGAGCCCTCGTCCGTGCAGATCGTCCACGAGCTGAAGCTCATGGCGCTGCGCCAGTCGCTCGACGCCACCGTCGCCCGGGACGGCACGGCGCCGCTCCCCGCCGACGAAGCCCGGCATCCCGTCCGCGACGGAACCGCCCCGTCCTTCCCCGACAGCCTGTGAGCCCCGCTATGGCGACCCATCTCTACGCCGTGGGCGAGCGCGTCTCGCTCGAATCCTCCATGCGCAACAGCGCCGACCGCGCCGACGTCTTCGTGGTGAAGACCCGGATGCCGCATGTCGGCTCGCAGTTGCAGTATCGCGTCAAGACCGAGGGCGAGCCCTACGACAGGGTTGTGACCGAGGGGCAGCTGACGCGGGTGGGCGGCATCGCCGCGGAGTGAGAGTCTGTGAATGAATGCCCTTTTGGCCGAAACCGAGGGGAAATGTCCTCGGTGTCGTCACGGGGCATTCAGGCACAGGTTCGATACCGTCACGAACCCTGAGCCGGTGCCGGCCGTGCCGCCCCCGGCGGGGTGACGGCGTGGCCCGGGGGCCGCGCATCCACGCGGGGCCTCATTCCACCACGAGTTCCCGCGGCCCGTCCGAGATCGCGACCCGCGGCACCAGCAGCGACAGCAGCAGCGTCAGCACAGCGATGCCGAAGATGCCCCAGAACGTGACGTGCAGGGACTGCCCGAGCGCGCCCCGCACGGCGTCGGCCGAGGCCGCGAGGGTGTCGGGCGCGTCGAGCAGGCGGCGGAGCTGGTCGGAGGACACGGCGGGACCGCTCAGCGGGTGGGCGAGCCCGTAGTTCAGCACCGTGCCCAGCACGGTCGCGCCCAGCGTCGAGCCGAGGTTGCGCGAGAAGATGTTCGACGCGGTCGCCGAGCCGCGCTGCGCCCAGGCCACCGAATCCTGGATGATGACGATGCAGGCCGTCGACAGGAACCCCATGCCGAACCCCATGATGGTGGAGCCCACGCCCGCCACCACGGGCGACGAAGACGAGCCGAGCACCACGAAGGCGACGGCGCCGAGCGGCAGCAGCACCGCGCCGAACAGCAGCGTCGGCTTGAGGCCGAAACGGACGAAGTTCTTCGCCGCCAGCGTGGCGCCGATGGGCCAGCCGAACACCATCATGGTCAGGGCGAAGCCCGCCACCAGCGGCGACTGGCGCATCACCCCCTGAACGAACATGGGCAGGAAGGTCGTCAGCCCGATGATCGTCATGCCGCTGAGCAGCGTCGCGGCGTTGGAGGTCGCGATGGGCCGCTGCGCCCACAGCTTGAAGTCGAGCATCGGGTCGGGCGCGCGCCGCTCCTGCAGGACGAACAGCACGGCCGCCACCACGAAGACCAGCGCGGGCCACAGCGTCGCCGTGCCCGAGGTGCCGGCCTCCGTCAGCGCCATCATCAGGGACGCGATGGCGACGGTGAACAGCGCCGCGCCGGCCACGTCGATCGAGCGGCGCTGCCGCTCGACGCCCTCGTGCAGGAACAGCACGAAGCCCGCCGCCGCGATCGCGCCGATCGGCAGGTTGATCCAGAAGATCCAGGCCCAGGACGCGTGCTGGATGATGAGGCCGCCGGCCAGCGGCCCGATCACCGACGAGATGCCCCACACGGAAGCCAGGTAGCCCTGGATCTTGCCGCGCTCCTGCGCGGAATAAAGGTCGCCCACCACCGTGATGCCGATGGGCTGGATGGCGCCGGCCCCCACGCCCTGGATCAGCCGAAAGACGATGAGGAGCGGGATGGAGGTGGCGAAGCCGCACAACAGCGAACCGACAAGGAACACCGCGATGCCGACGAGCAGCACCGGGCGCCGCCCGTAAAGGTCGGACAGCTTGCCGAACACCACCGTGGTGGCGGTCTGGGTCAGGAGGAAGGCCGAGAACACCCAGGCGTAGAGGTGCAGGTCTCCCAGCTGGCCGGCGATCTGCGGCATGGCGGTCGACACGATCGTGGCCTCGATGGCGATCATGAACATCGCCGCCATCACCGAAGCGAGGACCAGGGGTCGATTGGTGCGTGAAATGTCGGACATGCATGCAGGTGTAGCGCCGGATCGCGGCGATTGCAGGTGCGCCGGGGCATCGTGAGTTAAAAAGGTTCTTAAGGTCGGCCTTTCCCCGCCCCCTCGCCCGGCCGGTTCCTTGCATTATGTGAGGCAGGACCGGGCGGAACGGGGGACGGCATGGATCTCAGGGCCGATGTCGTGGTGTTGGGCGCCGGGATCGTGGGCGTGTCGGCGGCGCTGCACCTGCAGGAGCGGGGCCGCGACGTCGCGCTCGTCGAGCGGGCGCCTAGGGCCGGCATGGGGACGAGCTACGGCAATGCCGGGCTGATCGAGCGGTCCTCCATCTACCCCTACGCCTTCCCGCGCGACCTCCGCTCCCTCGCCCGCTACGCGCTCAACCGCACCACGGACGCGCATTACCACGCGTCGGCGCTGCCCGGCCTCGCGCCCTTCCTGGTGCGCTACTGGTTCAACTCGTCGCCGAAGGGCGTCGAGCGCATCGCCCGCGCGGCCCGGCCCCTCATCGAGCATTCGCTGATCGAGCACGAGCGGCTGATGGGCGCCGCGGGCGCGACGGGGCTGATGCGCAAGGTCGGCTGGATCAAGGGCTTCCGGTCGCAGCGCTCCTTCGACAAGGGCCGCCGGGATGCCGCCCGCCTCGACGGGCTCGGCCTCGACGTCGAGGAGCTCGACGCGTCCGGCCTCGCCGAACGCGAGCCGCATCTGGGCGAGGGCATGGTGGGCGCCCTCCATTTCCGCGATCCCGGCGCCGTGTCGGACCCGGGCGGCCTCGTCGAGCGTTACGCGGCGCTGTTCCGCGAGCGCGGCGGCCGCTTCCTCAAGGGCGACGCCGCCACGCTGGAAGAATCCGCCCCGGGCTGGCGCGTCAGGACGCGCGACGGCTGGCTGGGCGCCCGCGACGTCGTGGTCGCCCTGGGGCCGTGGTCGGACGTGGTCTTCGCCAAGCTCGGCTACAGGCTGCCCTTCGGCATCAAGCGCGGCTACCACATGCACTTCAGGGCGCGCGGCAACGCCGTGCTGAACCATCCCGTGCTCGACGCCGACGGCGGCTACCTGCTGGCGCCGATGGACCGGGGCATCCGCCTCACCACCGGCGCCGAATTCGCCCGCCGCGACGCGCCGATGACGCCGGTGCAGCTCCAGCGCGCCCTGCCCAAGGCGCGCGCCCTGTTCCCGCTCGCCGAGCCGCTGGAGGACATGCCCTGGATGGGCTCGCGCCCCTGCCTGCCCGACATGCTGCCGGTGATCGGCCGCGCGCCCAGGCACGACGGCCTGTGGTTCGACTTCGGCCACCAGCACCACGGCCTGACGCTGGGGCCGGTGTCCGGCCGCCTGCTCGCCGAGCAGATGACGGGGGAAACGCCCTTCACCGACCCGGCGCCCTACCGGATGGAGCGGTTCGGGTGAGGGCTCGGCGACCGGCCGGCGCGGGGGCGGCGGGCCCGGCCCGTCAGGCGCGGGCGAACCGGTCGCGCCAGCTCGGCATCGCGCCCGGGAAGGGCAGGGCGGCGGCCTCGTAGACGCCCCGGGCCACCGCGCGGGCCAGCGTTTCGGCGGCCAGGGCGCCGATCTCGGTCAGGTCCCGCGTCGTGGGGACCCGCGGATGGGACCCCGTCGCGGCCGCGAAGACCACGTCGCCGTCGAGCGCCGCGTGGGCGGGCCGCAGTGCCAGCGCCAGGCCGCCCTGCGCCACCACGGCGAGGCGCTTGCACTGTGCCTTGGTGAGGGCCGCATCGGTGGCGACGACGCAGACCGTCGTGTTGACCGGCGCCGTGCCCTTGGTGCGGAACGGCGGCGCGCCGCCGAGCCCGAAGGCGGGCAGGCCCAGGCCGCCGAACTCGCCGCCCCGCTCGTAGGGGGAGGCCCAGAAATGCGCGCCGTCGCCCACCGTGGCCTGGCCGAGCGCGTTGACGGCCGCGAGCGCCCCGACGACGAAGCCGCGCGCCGTGGCGGCGCTGGCGGAGCCGAGCCCGCCTTTCAGGTCCGCCGTGGTGGCGCCGAGCCCGGCGCCGACGCTGCCGAGGGCGAAATCGAGCGCCGCGGCCTCGACGGCGGCGTGCCCGAACTCCCAATAGGGCGGGCGCCGGCCCCAGGCCTTGTCGCCGCCGTTGGCGAGGTC
The DNA here is from genome assembly GCF_004137685.1 of Lichenibacterium minor. GTDB lineage: Bacteria > Pseudomonadota > Alphaproteobacteria > Rhizobiales > Beijerinckiaceae > Lichenihabitans > Lichenihabitans minor. The sequence goes on from NZ_QYBB01000010.1 coordinate 118,646, forward strand.
GAACAGGACGGCGCCCGGCACGATCGGCACGCGCGCGGCCCCCACGGCGAAGCCCCGCCCGCGCCCGGCCAGCGCCGCCATCGCCCCGCCCATGCCGTCGAGCCCGAAGGCGGAGCCGCCGGACAGCACGATCGCGTCCACGGCTTCCACCGTCATCTCGGGTTCGAGCAGCGCCGTGTCGCGCACGCCGGGCGCCCCGCCGTGGATGGCGATCGACGCCGTCGCGGCGCGGTCGAAGACGATCGCCGTCAGGCCCGAGGCGAGCTTCGCGTCATCGGCGTGGCCGACCCGCAGGCCGGGCACGTCGGTGACGAGGTTGCGCATGCGGCCCGCTCAGCCCTTGCGGCGGAGCACCACCTCGTGGCGGATGCGGCGATGGTGGCGGACGGGGCCGCACACCGGCTCGCGGCCGAAGTCCCGCCGGTAGTCGGCGAGGTATGCCGCCATCGTTTCCCCGCCGTCGTGGTCTTCCGGCACGCCGGGGCCCTGCCACGAATAGCCGGCGTCCCAGCCGAAGCGCCGGCGGTAGCGGTCGCCGATCTTGTAGGCGCCGGGGCCTTGCCAGCCCGAGCGGTAGCGGCAGTAGGTCGTGGCGTCCCACTTGAATTCGGCGTGGCGCCGCGCCCGGCGGTCGATCGCCCCGTAGGTCGTGTCGAGCCGGGCGTAGTTCAGCTTCCAGTACGGGTAATCGCCGTTGGCGATCAGCGGCGAGGTGGCGCAGGCCGGAGCCGCGGAGGCCGCCAGCAGCGTGGAGGCCGCGAGGCCCAGGAACCAGTGACGCAAGCTCATCTCCCGCGCGGCCGTGCCGCCATGATCGCGTCCATCTAACGCCGAACCCGGCCCCGCCGTCGCACCCATTCTCGCGCCCGCCCGGAGAAAGCCGCGCTGTGTCGCCGCGGCGCAACGACCGCGGGCCCGGCGGCGGCGCGCTCGAACCGTCGGGCGGCGTTCCCCTCCCCGACGCGGAGGGGTAAGGAGGGGCCATGCCGACACATGTCTCGTTTCCGGCCGCGGTCCTGGCCGGGCTGATCTCCTTCCTCAGCCCCTGTGTGCTGCCGCTGGTGCCGCCCTACCTGTGCTTCATGGCCGGCACGACGCTGGAAGAGCTGCAGGGCGGCGACGCCGCCCGCTCGCGGCGCGGCGCGCTCCTGGCGAGCCTCCTCTTCGTCGCGGGCTTTTCCACCGTCTTCGTGGCCCTGGGCGCCACCGCCTCCGCCTTCGGCACGCTGCTGCGCCAATACGGGGAAGCGCTGTCGATCGTGGCGGGGCTCGCCATCATCGCCATGGGCCTGCACTTCGTCGGCCTGTTCCGGCTCGGCTTCCTGTACCGGCAGGCGCGCGTCGAGGTGGATCGGCCGCCCGGATTGTGGAGCGCCTACGCGATGGGCCTCGCCTTCGCGTTCGGGTGGACGCCCTGCATCGGGCCGATCCTCGCCGCCATCCTGGCCGTGGCGGGCTCGGCCGCCACCGTCAGCTACGGCGCCGCTTTGCTGCTCGCCTATTCGGTGGGGCTGGGCGTGCCCTTCGTGCTGGCCGCGGTGGCGATGGGGACGTTCACGGCCTTCCTGCGCGGGTTCAAGCGGCACTTCCAGACGGTGGAGCGGGTGGCCGGCGCGGCCCTGGTGCTGACCGGCATCGCCTTTCTGTCGGGCGGCATGCAGCAGGTGTCGTTCTGGCTGATCGAAACCTTTCCGGGGCTGGCGCGCCTGGGATGACGGCGGGCGTCGCGCCGGCCTCCGGCGGAAGGCCGGGTCAGGCCGCCAGCACCCGCCCGCCGTGGCGCTTCAGCCCGAAGCTCGCCGCGAAGGCGACCGCCGCGAAGGCCATCACCACCAGCGCCGGGGAGGTCGGCGCGCCGGTCGACGCCACCAGCGCGGCGGCGATCAGCGGCACCGTCCCGCCGAACAGCGTCTGCGAGATGTTGTAGGACACCGCCACGCCCGAAAAGCGCACCCGGGTCGGGAACAGGTCGGCGAGCACCATCGCGAAGGTGCCGTTGATCAGCGCCGCCACCAGCCCGGCGAGGACGAACAGCGTCACCACGTCGAGGCTCCGGTCCCGGAGCGCGGCGAAGAACGGGAAGGCCAGCAGCACGAGCAGCCCCGCGCCGAGCCCGAGCAGGAGCCGCCGCGGCATCCGGTCCCCGATCCAGGACACGACCAGCAGGCCCACCGATGTCGTGGCGAGGCCGACGTTCTGCGCCAGCGAGGCCTGCGCGGGCGAATACTGCAGCACCCGCACCAGGTAGGCCGGCAGGTAGGCGAACATCATGCCGTTGAACACCGAGGTGGCGGCCGAGGAGCCGACGCCCAGCACCAGCGGCACCCCGTGCCCGCGGAACAGCTCGCGCAGCGGCGTGCGCGACGCCACCGCCCGCATGGCGGCGAACTCGGCCGATTCGTGCAGCCGGCGCCGCACCAGGAACGACAGCAGCCCCGTGGCGCCGCCGATCACGAAGGCGATGCGCCAGCCGTAGGCGGCGGCGTCGGGCGGCGCCATGGCGGTGTTGATGGCCAGGGCCACCAGGGCGGCGAGGCTCACCCCCGAATTGACGCAGAAGAACAGCACCCCGCAGGCGAAGCCGCCCCGCGCGGGCGCGGTCTCGACCGCGTAGACGATGGAGCAGGGGAGCTCGCCGCCCAGGCACAGCCCCTGGACCAGCCGCAGCGCCACCATGGCGACGGCGGCGCCGAAGCCCCAGGTGGCGTAGCCGGGCAGCAGACCCATCAGCACCGTGGAGGTCGAGATGGCGGCGAGCGAGAACAGGAACACGCCCCGCCGCCCGAAGCGGTCGCCGAGCGCGCCGAGCAGCACGCCCCCGAGCGGGCGCGCCAGGTAGCCGCCCGCGAAGACCGAGTAGGACAGGACCAAGCCCACCAGCGGATCGGTGCCGGGGAAGAAGGCGGCCGCGATCGAGGGGGCGAAGATGCCGTAGACGATGAAATCATAGAACTCGAGCGCGCCGCCGAGGCTCGCCAGAACTATGGTGCGCCATTGCGCGCCGGTGAGCCGCGCGTTCGCGCCCCCGCGTCGCCCGGCATCGCCCGCCTCCGGACCCGCCCGCCGGACCTCCTCGATCGACATCGCCGCCTCCCGTCGCGCCCCGAAGCTCGACCCATGGGCGCAAGCGCGACGGCTCCGCGCCCCAGTCTCGTCGGTCCCTGGATGCACGTTTCCGCTGCGGGGGGGAAGCGCCTTCGGCGTCGTCGTCCCGGTCGTCCGCCCGGGCGGGCCGACGCGCCGCCGGGGCCGGGTTGCCGCGGCTGCCGCGGATCGTTACACCGGGACCGTTCGGACACGGGCGGATTCGCGGCGATGTCCCGCCGGAGCCACCATGCGCGCGCTGATCGAGATCGTCCTCCTCGTCCTGAACTGGTACAGCTACCTCATCATCGCGATGGCGATCCTGTCGTGGCTCGTCGCCTTCGACGTGATCAACTTCCGCAACGACATCGTGCGGTCGATCTGGCGCTTCCTCGAAGCCGTGACCGAGCCCGCCCTGCGCCCCATCCGGCGCGTGCTGCCCAACCTCGGCGGCATCGACGTGTCGCCGGTGATCCTGCTGCTGATCATCCTGTTCCTGCAGAAGCTGATCGTCGAGTACGCCTACCCCGCCGTCTACTGATCCGGCCCCGGCCGGGCGGCCTGCGCGTCGTCGTCCGCCGCGCCGGCCCCCTCGTCACGCCCCGACGGCGCCTGCGGCCGGCAGGGCCGCCGCTTCGGCCGGCCGGCGCGCGTAGCGCTGCGCCAGGGTCGCGCAGGCGAAGAGCTGGATCTGGTGGAAGATCATCAGCGGCAGCACGATGGCCCCCACCGCCATGCCGGGGAACAGGATGTTGGCCATGGGGATGCCGGACGCGAGGCTCTTCTTCGACCCGCAGAACACGATGGTGATCTCGTCCTCCTTCGAGAAGCCGAACAGGCGGCTCGCCGCGGTGGTGAGGCCCAGCACGAGGGCCAGCAGCAGGGCGTCGAGCCCGAAGACGAGCACGAGGCTCCAAGGGTCCATGTGGGTCCACACGCCCGCCACCACGCTTTCGCTGAAGGCCGAATACACGACAAGCAGGATCGAGCCGCGGTCGACGTAGGACAGGACGTGCTTCTGCCGGGTGATCCAGGGCCCCACCCAGGGCCGCAGCAGCTGGCCGAGGCCGAAGGGCAGCAGCAGCTCGACGGCGATGTCGGTGAGGGCCTTGAGCGAGAAGCCCGAGCCGTGGGTGGCGAGCAGGGCCGCCACCAACAGCGGCGTCAGCGCCATGCCGAGCAGGTTCGACACGGACGCGCTGCACAGGGCCGCGGGCACGTTGCCCCGCGCGATCGACGTGAAGGCGATCGACGACTGCACCGTGGACGGCAGAACGCAGACGAACATCAGGCCGGCGGCGAGCTGCGGCGGCAGCCAGCGGCCGAGCAGCGCCGTCAGCGCGAGGCCGAGCAGGGGGAACAGCGCGAAGGTCGACAGCAGCACGAGGCTCTGCAGCCGCCAATGCGCGATGCCTTCCACCACCGCCTTCGTGGACAGCCGCGCCCCGTACAGGAAGAACAGCAGGAACACCGCCACGGTGACGGCGTATTTGGCGATCGGCTCGGCGGCGCCCCGCGCCGGCAGCACGGCCGCGACCGCCACCGTGGCGAGCAGCGCGATGAGGTAATAGTCGAATTTCACGCGGGACAGGAGGCGGCTGAGCGGCATAGGCTGCATGCATCTTATGAAGTGACGGTCCGGCTTAGCAGGTTTCTCGCCGGGCGGAAGGGCGGCGGGACGAGCGGTCGGCCCCCTCGGCCGCTGGCGAGCGCACACGGCGACGGCGCGGCGCCGTGGCTGGACGCCCCTTCGTCGGCCGGCTAGCCTCGCGGCATGAAGCTCGGCCTGCGTCGCCCCTCGCCCCGCAAAAGCATCGCGGCCCGCACCTCGTGGCGGCGCTACGTCCGGCACAGCCTCGGCCTGAAGGCGCCGCGCGGCTGGGGCTGGCTGACGGATCCGCGCCGCGCCGCCTACAACCGCGTCTACGCCCGCACGACCTTCTCCTGGCGCCAGCTCCTGCGCTGGCTGCTCGGGTGAGCTTTCCCCACACGCTGGTGCTCGGCGGCGCCCGCTCGGGCAAGAGCCGCCACGCCGAGGCGCTCGCCCGCGGCACGGGCCTGGAGCGCGTCTACCTCGCCACCGCAACCGCCTGGGACGGCGAGATGCGCGACCGCATCGCCCGCCACCGCGACGAGCGTGCCGCCGACGGTTGGCGCACCGTCGAAGAACCTTTGGCGCTGGCCGCCGCCATGGAACGGGAAGCCGCCCCGGGACGCGTGCTGCTGGTCGACTGCCTGACGCTCTGGCTCACCAACGTGATGCTGGGCGCGCCCCCGGACGCCGCGCGAAGCGCCGTCGAGGCCGCCTGCGCGGCACTCGCCGCCGCGGTCCCGGCTCTCGCCGGGCCGGCGGTCCTGGTGTCGAACGAGGTCGGCTGGGGCATCGTGCCGGACAACCGCCTCGCCCGCGACTTCCGCGACGCCCAGGGCCGGCTGAACCAGCACATGGCGGAAAGCTGCGGGCGGGTCGTGCTCGTGGCGGCCGGGCTGCCGCTGACGCTCAAGGGCACCCCGGCCTGACGCGCGTCAGGCCAGCGCCTTCTCGATGTCGGCGACGGACTGGTTCGTGTAGTCCTTGCTCAGCGTGAAGGCCATGCTGGCCTCGACTTCCTTGTGCAGGCATTCGCGCATCTGGCCCAGCGTTTGCGGGTCGGCGATCAGCACGAGCTGCTTGTAGTCGCCGCGGTGGCGCATCGCGTAGAGCGCGTCGGCGAGCTGCTTGGCGAAGGTGGCCTCCTCGGTCTGGTGGACCGTCTGGTCCCCGGGCCGGGAGCCGGACGGGCCCTGGCTCCCTTCCGCGGACAGGCTCTTCGGCGTGATGCGGCGCTCCTCCTTCAGCGACAGGTCGGAGCCCGTCCCGGCGTTGCGGAGCAGGATGGCCTTGGCGCCGTCGGCCACGACCACGAGGGCGTCCGGCGGCACGGTGTGTTTCGACATGATGGGTCCCTTTCAGATGCCGGGGCAAACGCGCCCGGCGCCCGTCGGGTCCCGGCCATCGGACCCGCGGAGCGGGGTGCGGTCCGCGGACCGTACCGGGGAAGGTCGATGGGCGGGCTCCGGCGCGGCGCCTTGGGGCGAGGCGGGTCCTGCCCGTTCTCCGCGTCGTCCCGCGTCGGTCCCGAAGGATAGGCGGCCCCGCGGACGCCGCGTCCGGAGGATCGACTTCCCGACTGCATGGTCCATTCTGTCGCAGCCGGGCCCGCGGCCCCGAAACTCTTTGTCGTTTCTCGAAAGGCGGCGACGGAACCGAAGTCTGGTCGCCGACGTGTCAGAACGACGGCTTTTCCCCGACACAGCGATCGCGGGCTCGGCCGACAACGCGGGGGAACGGAACCACATGAACGACGCAAATTCGACCCACACCACCGAGGCCGGCGCCGAGCGTCCGCTCGACCTCGAAGCCGGCCGCCGCGCCTTCATGAAGGCGGCCGGCATCACCGGTGCCCTCGCGGCCTTCGCGGGCGCCATGGGAGCCACCGAAGCCAAGGCCCAATCCTCGGACGTCGACACGGCGATCCTGAACTTCGCCCTGAACCTCGAATATCTCGAAGGCGAATATTACAATCGCGGCGTCTACGGCGTCGGCCTGCCGGCGACCCTGACCTCGGGCAAGGGGTTCGGCGGTGGCGGCGTCCGCGGCGGCAGCAAGGTGAACTTCCAGAACGCCATCGTGCTCGACGCCATGGCGGAGGTCGCCAACGACGAGAAGAACCACGTCACCTTCATCCGTTCGACGCTCGGCTCCGCCGCCGCCGCCGAGCCGATCATCTCGCTCGACACGGCCTTCACGGCCTTCGCGGCCGCGGCCGGCCTGCCGGGCAACTTCACTCCCTACGACAACGACTACGATTTCCTGCTCGGCGCCTACATCCTCACCGAGGTCGGCGTGACGGCCTACAACGGCGCCGCGCCCTTCATCACGAGCAAGACCATCCTGGCCGCCGCCTCGTCGATCTTCGCCGCGGAAGCGTACCACCTCGGCACGATCCGCACCCTGCTCTTCGCCCAGCAGAACGCCGGCTACAACAACGCCACGGCGCTGATCTCCGCGGCCCGCGCCAAGCTGTCGGGCACGCTCGACGACGAGGGCATCGGGGCCGACCAGAGCACGCTGGCGGGCGGCTTCCCGTCGCCGGCCAACGTCACCGACACCGACCCCAACGGCCTCGCCTGGGCCCGCACCCCGCGCCAGGTGCTGAACGTCGTGACCGGCACCGCAGGGGCGATGGCCGGGGGATTCTTCCCGAGCGGCCTCAGCAACCCCAACGGCGAACTGGGCCGCCTGCTCGCCGCCACCGGGGGCTGATCCCCCCTCCGAGCCCGGCCGCGACGCGGCCGGGCCCTTCCATCCTGCCGCCGTCGCATGGCTGCGATCCCGCCGCGCGGGTTGACGCTGCTCGGGGTCCCGGGCGACCGCAGAGGGCTAAGCCTCGTGCCGGAGCTCCGCCCTTGTCCACGCTGACCACCGCGTCCGGAGATCCGCCCGCGCTCGACGCCGCCGTGCCGCGTGGCATGACGGTCCTGCTCGCCGCCACCTGCGGCCTGATCGTCGCCAACCTGTATTACGCCCAGCCGCTGGCCGGCCCGATCAGCGCGTCCCTCGGCCTGTCCCACGCCGAGGCCGGGCTCATCGTCACCATGACGCAGCTCGGCTACGGGGCGGGGCTGCTGTTCATCGTGCCGCTCGGCGACCTCGTCGAGAACCGCCGCCTCATCCTCGGCGTCACGGCGCTGGCGACCCTGGCCCTGCTCGCCGCCGCCCTGGCGCCCACCGCCGGCGCCTTCCTGCTGGCCGCGCTGCTGATCGGCGTGGGCTCCGTGGCGGTGCAGATCCTCGTCCCCTACGCGGCCCACCTCGCCCCGGAAGCCAAGCGCGGGCAGGTGGTCGGCAACGTGATGAGCGGGCTGATGCTCGGCATCATGCTGTCGCGGCCGGTGGCGAGCTTCATCGCCCAAGCCTCCTCCTGGCACGTCGTCTTCTTCGCCTCGACGGCCGTGATGGTGGTGCTGATGGCCGTGCTGCTGCGCGCGCTGCCGCCCCGCGTGCCGACGCAGCGGATCGCCTATGGGGCTCTGCTCGCCTCCATGCTGCGGCTGGCCCGCACGATGCCGGTGCTGCGCCGGCGCGCCCTGTACCAGTTCTGCCTGTTCGGCGCCTTCTCGCTGTTCTGGACCACGACGCCCCTGCTGCTCGCCGGCCCGGTCTACGGCCTGTCGCAGTTCGGCATCGCGCTCTTCGCGCTCGCGGGGGTGGCGGGGGCGGTGTCGGCGCCGCTCGCGGGCCGCGTGGCGGACCGGGGCTGGATCCGCCCGGCCTCGGGCCTCGCCATGGCGACCGTCGCGGCCGGATTCGGCCTCACGCATCTCGCGGCACCGGGTTCCCCGCTGGCGCTGGGGCTGCTCGTCGCGGGCGCCATCGTGGTGGATTTCGGCGTGACGGCGAACCTCGTGCTGGGCCAGCGCGCCATCTTCTCGCTCGGCGCGGAATACCGCGCGCGGTTGAACGGCATGTTCATGGCGTTCTTCTTCGTCGGCGGCGCGTTCGGGTCGGCGGTGGGCGGCTGGGCCTACGCGCAGGGCGGCTGGGCGCTGGCGTCCGCCATCGGCATCGCCCTGCCGATCCTGGCCCTGCTGCTGTGGCTCACGGAATGGACCGGCCGCCGGGCCTGACGCGGCATCCCGCATCCGCGGGCGGATCCCGCGGCGCGGGACCCACGTCGCGCCGGAGCGTCACGCCGCGGCGTGATGCCCCTCGATGCGGGCGATCTCGTCCTTCGAGCCGAAGATCAGCGACGCCCGCTGGTGGAGCTTGGTGGGCTCGATGTCCATGACGGTGCCGCCGAAGCCCGTGATGGCGTGGCCCCCGGCCTGCTCCACCACGAAGGCGATGGGCGACGCCTCGTAGAGCACGCGGATGCGGCCCTCGCCGTAGCCCGGCCGCGCGTCCCCCGGGTACAGGAACACGCCGCCGCGCATCAGCACGCGGTTGCAGTCCGCCACCAGGGACGCGACCCAGCGCATGTTGGTGTTCTCGCCCCGCGCGCCGTCGGCGCCCTGGAGGCATTCGTCGATGTAGTGCTGCACGGGCTTCGGCCAGTGGCGCTGGTTCGCCATGTTGATGGCGAATTCCTTGGTGGCATGCGGGATGGAAAGCTCGGCATGCGTCATCGCGAAGGCGTCGCGCTTGCGGTCGAGCGTGAAGCAGACCGCGCCCGCGCCCACCGTCATCACCAGGGTGGTCTGCGGCCCGTAGAGCACGTAGCCTCCGGCGAGCTGGTTGCGGCCCGGCTGAAGGAAGGCTTCGTCCGAGGCGGGGTCGACGCCCGGCTTCGTCGGCAGCACGGAGAAGATCGTGCCGATCGACACGTTGATGTCGATGTTCGAGGAGCCGTCGAGCGGGTCGAAGGCGACCAGCAGCGTGCCGTCCGGGTTGGCCGGCACGGGGTGCTCGTCCTCCTCCGACGCCACAGCCGCCACGGGGGCGCGGCGGCAGGCCTCGATCAGCATGCGGTCCGTGAGGTCGTCGAGCGCCTTCTGGGTTTCGCCCTGGACGTTCTGCGTCACGGCGGCGCCGAGGTCCTGCTCCAGGTTGCCCTGCGCGACCAGCACCGAGATGGCGCGGCAGGCGTCGGCGAGCGCCGCCACGGCGGCGGCGACGTCGCGCCGCCCCGCGTCGGCCCCGGCCCAGCCCTCGAGATAGTCGGCGAGAAGTTCTGCGGCCATGTGGTGCCCTCGTTCGGCGTCGATTCCCATCCTCGGTTAGCACAAACCGCGGCCGAGGGCAGGATTCGGCGGGCGCTTGCCACCGCGCCGTCCCGGCGCGGACCGGTCGGGGCGGCCTGCGAGGCTTCGCCTTTCCGCCGCCGCTGTGCCGACCGCGACCGGCGGGCGATCGGAAAGGCTCATCTCGGTCATCAGAATAATTTGTAAATCCGGGGTCTGCAATCGCAGACATGAATGACCTAACTAAAAGGCCAGCGACGGCCCGGTCGAACGTGCGACCTGGCCTTGGGAGCCCCCGTCATGGACCAATCTTTTCACTACGACCCCGCCGAATACCACGAGCAGGTCGTCCACATCGCCGAGCATGTCGTCGCCAACGACGACGCGATCCCGACCATCACGCCCCGCGTCGATGTCGAGACGAACAGCTATCACGGCTCCGCCATCCACCACGCCGAGCGGGACCGCCTGATCAAGCTGTATCCCCGCCTCCACCTCTGACCCCGGCGGGCGGAACCGCGAGACCGCCGGTCGGCCCGCCTTCGCGCGGCAGGACCGGCGTGGGACGGGGCCGCCCCGACGCCCGCTCCGGTGCCGCTCGACGCGTCGCCGGATGCCGTCCCGCCCAGCCGCGTGCCGTCAGGCCGCCCGGCGGTCCGCCGAGCGCTTGAAGCGCGACACCGCGCCGCCGAACTCTTCGAACAGGGCCCGGTTCACCGGGTTGGTGTGCGGGTCGTATTCCGCGTGCCACTGGACGGCCAGGGCGAAGCCGGCGGCGTCCCGGATCCGCAGGGCTTCGACCGTGCCGTCCTCGGCGACGCCTTCCACCACCACCCGCTCGCCGATCGCCATCAGCCCCTGGCCGTGCAGGGAATTGACGCGGATGTGGTCCCGCCCGAGCAGGCCCGCGAAGGTGCCGCCCCGCACCAGCGCGACGTCGTGTCGGTCCGCGAAGATGACGGCCGGGTCGGGGTGGGGTTCGCCGGTCGCCAGGCGCGGCATGCGGTGGTTCATGCGGCCGGGGAGCTCGCGGATCTCCGGATGGAGCGAGCCCCCGAAGGCGACGTTGAACTCCTGGAAGCCGCGGCAGATGCCGAACACCGGCATGCCGGCCTCCACGCAGGCGGCGATCAGCGGCAGGGCCAGCGCGTCCCGCTCCTGGTCGTAGGGCTCGTGGCTCGGGTGGTGTTCCGCGCCGAAGCGGTTGGGGTGGACGTTGGCGCGCGCGCCCGTGAGCAGGATGCCGTCGACGGCCTCCATCAGCGCCCCGAGGTCGGTGATGTCGGGTGTGCCGGCGAACATCAGCGGCAAGGCCCCGGCGGTTTCCGCCACCGCCTTCATGTTGGCCCGTGCCACGAGCTGCGCGTTGTAGCGGTCCTCGACCATGTGGCCGTTCCCGATGATGCCGACCACGGGTCTGGCCATTGCCCCCACCTCCACCGATGCCGCGTCACGGCGCTGCGCTCGCGCCGCGATCCCTCCGCATGCACGCGAACATCGTGCCAAGCGGGGCGGAAATCCACACCTTTGCGAGGCGGACGAGGGGCCACCCGCCCCGGATCGCAGCCATGGACCGGCCCGCTCACCCTTCGGCCAGCGGCAGCGTCAGCTCGACCTTCAGCCCGCCCAGGCCGGACCGCCCCAGCGCCAGCCCACCGCCGGACAGCTCCGCCAGCTCCCGGGCGATCGGCAGCCCGAAGCCGTGGCCGGGCGCCGCCTCGTCGAGCCGCCGGCCGGGGCGGAGCGCTTCCGGCATGGCGCTGTCCGACAGGCCGGGGCCGTCGTCCTCCACCGTCACGATCGCCTGGCGCCCTTCGGCACGCGCCGCCACGCGCACGCGCGAGCCCGCCCACTTGAAGGCGTTGTCCATCAGGTTGCCCATCATCTCGTCGACGTCCTGCGCGTCGCAGCCGAGCGAAACGTCGGCCGGCACCGACGTGTCGCAGGCGATGCGGCGGTCGGCGTAGATCTTGGGCAGCGCCGCCGCCAGGTCCTCGACGCGCGGCGCCAGCGCCGTGCGGGCGCGCGACGGGCCGCCGAGCGCCGCCGCCCGCGCCCGGCCGAGATGGTGGCGGATGCGCCGGTCCATCTGCTCGACGAGCCGCCTCATCTGCCCGTCCGGGTCGCCGGCCGGCGCGTCGAGCTTCACCGTCAGCGTGGCCAGCGGCGTCTTCAGCCCGTGCGCGAGATTGGCGACGTGGCGGCGGGCGCGCAGCAGGTTCTCGGCATTCTCGTCGAGCAGCGCGTTCACCTCGGACACGAGCGGCGCGACCTCGGCGGGCTGGCCCGGGGGGATGCGCTCGATCCGGCCGGCCCGCACGGCGGCGAGGTCGCGCTCCAGCCGCCGCAGCGGTTCCAGCCCCACCCGGACCTGAACGAGCGCGGCGGCCACCAGCCCGGCTCCGAGAAGCGCCAGCATGAGGGTAAGGTTGACCAGCACGTCGCGCAGAGGGTCCGTCAGCGCCGCCAGGGGGGCGGCGGCCAGCACCGTGGCGAGCGCCGGCCCGACCCGCGCCTCGCTCGACCGCAGCCGCAGCAGCGCCCCGTCCGGCCCGGACGCCACGCCGGGCCGCGGGTGGCCCGGGGGACGGTCGGGCGACGCCGGGGGCTCGCCGTCGCGCGCCTCGGGCGGCGGGGGCGGAAGGCTGCCCCGGGGCATGAGGGACCCGGAGCGTGCCACGACCTCCGACCCGGACAGCACTTCCCAGAACCAGCCGGAGCCCGGCCGGTCGAACGGCGGGCCTTCGACGTCGTGGCGGAGCGTCGGCCGCCCGTCCGGCGCGACGCCCAGGGCCGCCGTCACGGTGTTGATCTGCGTGTCGAGCCGGCTGTCGATCTGCGCTTCCATGAAGCGGCGCAGCGTCAGCGCGTCGACGAGGCCGGTCGCCACCACGGCCCCGACCACCAGCACCACGGCGCCTGTCGCCAGGCGGGCCCGCAGGGACCGGTGCCTGCGGGCCGGCGGCTTCGGCCGCGGGGGCTTCACGAGCCCGAAGCCGTGAGGCGGTAGCCGCGGCCCCGCACCGTTTCGATCCGGTCGTGGCCGATCTTGCGGCGCAGCCGCGCCACGATGACCTCCACGGAGTTCGAGTCCACCTCGGCGTCGCCGTCGTAGACGCGCTCGATCAGGTTCGCGCGCTCCACCACCACCTCCTTGCGCAGCGTCAGGCAGGCGAGCACCCGCCATTCGAGGCCGGTCAGGCGCAGCGGCAGCCCGTCGAGCTCGAAGGTCCCGAGCTGCGCGTCGAAGGTGAGCGGCCCGCAGACGATGCGCGACTCCGCATGACCTTCCGAGCGGCGGATCAGCGCGCGGAGGCGCAACACCACCTCGTCGACGCGGAACGGCTTCGTGAGGTAGTCGTCGGCGCCGGCCTTGAAGCCCTCGACCTTGTCGGACCAGCCGTCGCGCGCCGTGAGCACCAGCACGGGCAGCTTGCGGCCGGCCTTGCGCCAGGACTTGAGCACCGCGATGCCGTCGACCTTCGGCAGCCCGAGGTCGAGCACGGCGGCGTCGAAGCTTTCCGTTTCGCCGAGGTGCTGGGCGTCCTCGCCGTTGCGCGCGATGTCGACGGCGAAATGCTCGCGCTTCAGGACGGCCGCGACGCCCGCGGCGAGCTCGGCGTCGTCTTCGACCAGGAGCACGCGCATGGGACGGGTTTCCTTATGGGAGGGGAGGGCCGGGATAGGGGCGCCGGTTGAACCGAACCTGAACCGCCGGGTTCAGGGCCCGTCCTGGGGCCGGGCCTAGAAGGACGGCCATCGGCGCCGCCGCCGACCCGGAACGCGGGTCGGAGCCGGGAGGGTCCCGGGCGCCGAACCCAAGAGGATGACACGATGCGCAGACTGCTTCTCGCCGCCGCCGGACTGGCGCTGCTGATCCCCGCCGGCCTGTCCCAGACCGCCTGGGCCCAGACCGCCCCCGGCGCTGCCCCTGCCGCCCAGGCGACCCCGGCGGGCCAGACCGGCCCGATGGGCGGCCCCGGCATGCCCCCGCCGCCCCCCGGCGGCCCGCGCGGCCCCGGCGCCCCGGGCGGCCCCGGCATGATGCCGCCGCCCCCGCCGCCGAGCCGCGCCGCCCACTTCCACCTCCAGCGCGGCGATGCCGTGGTGGACGTGAAATGCGCCGACGACGATTCCACCAAGGGCTGCGCCGACATCGTGAACGCGATGCTCGACAAGCTCGCCGCCCTGCCGGTGCCGGCGGCCCGGAACTGAGGGGCGCCGCGGGGACCCCGCGGACCCGGGACGTCCGACGACAAAAGGCGCCGGCGGTGATCCGCCGGCGCCTTCCTGTATTTGGGTCAGGAGCCCGTCACGGTTCGTGCCGGGATCGGGCTTGTTTCCGGGCGCCCATGGGAAGCGCCGGCGACGTTCCGCCCGTCCGCGACCGATCGGGCACCCGTTCGCGGACCCTCAGTGGAACTGGGTCTTCAGCCGCTCGATCTCGCGCCCGGCGAGGTCGCTGACGCCGGTGCCGCGCGGGTCGCGGCGCAGCACGATCTCGGCAGCCTTCACGGCGGCGTCGGCCGCGGCGGCGCGCACGTCGGCGGTGGCCTGGATTTCCGCCATGGCGATCTTCTGCTCGGCCTGCTTGGTGCGGCGCGCGACGTAGTCGGTGAGGCGCGCCTGGGCCTCCTGGCCCATCAGCTCGGCCTCCTTGCGGGCCTGCGCCACGATGGCGGCGGCTTCGGCCTCGGCGGCCTGGGCCTTGCGCTTGAAGCTGTCGAGCACGGCGGCGGCCTCGTCGTGGAGGCGCTTGGCCGAGGCCAGCTCGTCCGCCACCTTGCGGGCCCGGTCGTCGAGCGCGGCGCCGAGCTTGCCGTGCACCCCGATGTAGGCGAGGCCGGCGACGAAGATGACGAAGCCGAGGGCGACCCAGAATTCAGCGTCCATGGCGGGCTCCTCAGATCTTCGACGCGGCGATGGCGGCGTCGACCGCCTGCGGGTCGGCCGGCTTGCCGGTCAGGTGTTCGACGATGGCGGCGGCGGCGTCGCGGGCGATGCCCTGCACGTTGCCCATGGCGCGGGTCTTGGTGTCGCCGATCTGGCGCTCGGCCGCGGCCATCTTGGCGTTGAGCTCGTCCTCGAGCGCGTGGCGCTTGGCGTCGTCGGCGGCGAGGAGCTCCTCGTGGGTCCTCTGGGCCAGGGCCTGGGCGCGCCCCTTGGCGTCGGCGAGCTTGGTGTCGTAGGCGGCGCCGGCCGCGGTGGCCTGTTCCTGCATGCGCGACGCGTCGGCGAGGTCGCCCTCGATGCGGCTGCGCCGGTTCTCCAGGATCGCGCCGACGCGCGGCAGGGCCACCGTCGACATCAGCCAGTAGAGGAGGCCGAAGATGATCACCAGCCAGAAGATCTGCGACAGGTAGGTCGAGCTCTCGAACGGCGGGAAGGCGGCCGATCCCGTGGCGAGGTCGGAGGCGTTGGCGAGGTTCTGTTCGGCGACGGCCATGTCGGTTCCGGGGTCGGGGCGCGGGCGGGGTCGGCGGTTCTGCGCCGGCGTGACGCCCCGGCGCGGGCCGGGACGGGGAACCGCCGCGGGGGATCCCCGCGGCGGTCGAGCATCACTTCACAAAGAGCAGCAGGATCGCCACGAGGAAGGCGAAGATGCCCAGGCCTTCGGCGAGGGCGGCGCCGATGAAGGCGCGGCCGAACTGGCCGTCGGCGGCCGACGGGTTGCGCAGCGCGCCCGACAGGAAGTTGCCGAAGATGGTGCCGACGCCGATGGCGGCGGCGCCCATGCCGATGGCGGCGAGACCGGCGCCGATGTACTTGGCGGCGTTCATGTAGGCGTCGGCCATGTGAAGCTGGGCCTGGACGGGATCCATGGGATGCTCTCTTTCTGGGTGGGGTCGGGCGACGTTTGTTGTTGGGTAATTATCAGTGGCCCGGATGGATTGCGTCGTTGAGGTAGACGCAAGTCAGGATGGCGAACACGTAGGCCTGCAGGGCGGCCACGAGCAGCTCAAAAGCGGTGAGGATGATGATGCCGATGAAGGGCAGGGGCGCGATCAGCGCCGCGGCGGTGCCGGAGCCCAGCAGCAGCACCACGAAGCCGCCGAACACCTTCAGGGTGATGTGCCCGGCCAGCATGTTGGCGAAAAGCCGGACGCTGAGCGAGATCGGCCGCGACAGGAACGAGATGATCTCGATCAGCACGATGAAGGGCAGGATCGGCTTCGCCACGCCCGAGGGGGCGAAGAGCCCGAGGAAATGCGTGCCGTGGCGGAACAGCCCGTAGCCGATGACGACCAGCATCACGAGCGCCGCCAGGGCGAAGGTGACGACGATCTGGCTCGTGACGGTGTAGGAGAAGGGCAGCAGGCCGAGCAGGTTGGCGAAGAGCACGAACATGAACAGGCTGAACACGAAGGGGAAGAAGCGCATTCCCTCGTTGCCGGCCGTGCCCCGCACCGTGTCGGCCACGAACTCGTAGCTCATCTCGGCCGCGGCCTGGAGCCGCCCCGGAACCAGCGAGCGGCGCGACGTGCCGTAGATCATCAGCAGCGACACCAGGCCGAGGATGATGACCATCAGCAGCGACGCGTTGGTGAAGGCGATGTCCGTGTGCCCGAGCTTGTGCGACGAGAACAGCGGCGAGACGTTGAACTGCTCGATCGGGTTGATTGCCTGCTCAGCCACGTCCAAACCTCTTCGCTGTCGGCGCCCCTCGCGGGGCCCCCCGTCCGATCCTGCGGCCCAGGGGCCGCCCCGTCTTCACCGTCCGCTGTCGCGCCGCGGCCCGGTGGGCTGCGCGGCGATGCGGTACACGTTCCAGAACCCCGCGACGGTGCCGAGGGCCCCGAACACGATGAGGGCGGCGGGCGAGATGCCCAGCCACCGGTCGATCGCCCAGCCGATGAACCCGCCCACCACCACGGCGGCGACGAATTCCGACATCACCCGGAAGCCCAGGCTCATGGCCTGGCCCATCCCGTTCGGGGAGGGGGCTCCGGCCGCGACCTTCGGCGCCGCGGCCGCCTTGCGGTGGCTGTCGAGCGCGCCGGACAGCTCCTTCAGGCGGGCCTTCATGGCCGCGTCGTCGTCGGGAGGGTTCGCCATGATCGGTGTCCCTCCCCGCCGCGGCCCGAACGTCGCGCCGCCGGGCCGCGAGGCTCGGGACGTGTTTCATCGCGAAAAAGGCACGGGCGTGCCCCATTCCGCTGGGCGGGTTCATAGAAACCAGCACCGGGATGGTGTCAAGAACGGCCCAGGCCTGTTTTCGCGGCTTTTCCGGGGACGCCCGGGTGCGACCCCGCCGTCGGAGGCGGCGCGCGCGGGCGACGTGCTAGGGTCGCCGGGCCGAAGCGTCCCGGAGCCCGGAATCCTCATGGCCAACGCCGTCCTCCGCCGCGCCGTCGCGGTTCTCGCACTCCTGCCGCTCGCCGCGATGCCGCCGGCCATGGCCGCCGCCGCCTCGGCCGCGCCCGCCAAGGCGGCGGTCGTGGCGCTCGCGCTGTGGAGCGACCCCGTGTTCCGGTCCGAGGCCGAGGGCGCCGCCCAGGTGCTGTCCGGGCGCTACGGCCACGGCGGGCCGGTGGTGGTGCGCTCCAACACGGCGCGCGCCATGGTGAACGGGCCCGCCGGCATCGCCGCGGCGCTGAAGGCCGCCGCGCGCGGCGTCGACCCGACCCGCGACGTGCTGATCCTGCTGCTGACCACCCACGGGTCGCCGGACGGCATGGCCGACAAGGGCGGGGGCCGCATCGACATCGTGCCGCCCGACCGGCTGCGCGCCATCCTCGACGCGAGCCCGTTCCGGCACCGCGTGCTGATCGTGTCCGCCTGCTATGCCGGCACCTACACGGCGCTGGCCGGTCCCGACACGCTGGTGATGACGGCGGCCGACAGCACGCACCCGTCCTTCGGCTGCCAGCCCGAGGCGCACTGGACCTATTTCGGCGATGCGCTCTTCAACCAGGCGCTCCGCCGGGACGCGTCGCTGCCGGCGGCCTTCGCCGACGCCCGCGCCATCGTGGCGGCCCGGGAAGCTCAGGACGGGTTCGCGCCGTCGAACCCGCAGATGGCGGGCGGCGAAGCGGTGCTGCCGCTGCTCGACGGCGCGGCGGGGCGTTAGGCCGGCCGGCCCTCTTTGCCTTTCATCAAGGCTGCCGCGCCATTATATGGAGTGTGATCCCGATGCCGCGCCGCGGCGTCCCGCATGCGGTCCTGGCCGGCCCATCGGCCGGTCGGAGAAAGTCGAGTCCGATGTCCCAATCGCCCGTCCCGTCAGCCCCGCCCGAGCCGAACGCCTATGGCGCCGATTCGATCAAGGTGCTGCGCGGCCTCGACGCGGTGCGCAAGCGCCCCGGCATGTATATCGGCGACACGGACGACGGTTCCGGCCTGCACCACATGATCTACGAGGTGGTGGACAACGCCATCGACGAGGCGCTGGCGGGCCACGCCGACCTCGTCACCGTGACGCTCAACGCGGACGGGTCGGTGTCCGTCACCGACAACGGCCGCGGCATCCCGACCGGCATCCACACCGAGGAAGGGATCTCGGCCGCCGAGGTCATCATGACTCAGCTGCATGCGGGCGGTAAGTTCGACCAGAACTCCTACAAGGTGTCGGGCGGCCTGCACGGCGTCGGCGTGTCGGTCGTCAACGCCCTGTCGATCAAGCTGGAGCTGCGCATCTGGCGCGACGGCTCCGAACACGAGATCGAGTTCGCCCACGGCGACTCCGTGTATCCGCTGCGCGTCGTCGGCCCGGCCGGCGAGGACGAGCGCGGGCGGCCTAAGCGCGGCACCGCCGTGACCTTCTGGCCCTCGCACGAGACCTTCACCAGGACCGAGTTCGATTACGGCACCGTCGAGCATCGGCTGCGCGAGCTGGCCTTCCTCAACTCCGGCGTCCGCATCGTGCTGACGGACGCGCGCCGCCCCGAGGTGAAGCGCGAGGAGCTCTATTACGAGGGGGGCCTCGAAGCCTTCGTCCGCTACCTCGACCGCACCAAGGCGGCGCTGATCGCCGCCCCCATCCTGATGAAGGGCGAGAAGGACGGCATGACCGTCGAGGTCGCGCTGTGGTGGAACGACAGCTACCACGAGAACGTGCTGCCCTTCACCAACAACATCCCGCAGCGCGACGGCGGCACCCACATGGCGGGCTTCCGCGGCGCCCTCACGCGCCAGGTGACCGGCTACGCCGAGCGCTCCGGCATCTCCAAGAAGGAGAAGGTCGACGTCACCGGCGACGACTGCCGCGAAGGCCTGACCTGCGTGCTGTCGGTGAAGGTGCCGGACCCGAAGTTCTCGTCGCAGACCAAGGACAAGCTGGTCTCGTCCGAGGTGCGGCCCGTCGTCGAGAGCATCGTCAACGAGACGCTGGGCCGCTGGTTCGAGGAGCACCCCGCCGACGCGAAGGTCATCGCCGGCAAGGTGGCCGAGGCCGCCGCGGCCCGCGAGGCGGCCAAGAAGGCGCGCGAGCTGACGCGGCGCAAGGGCGTGCTCGACGTCGCCAACCTCCCCGGCAAGCTCGCCGACTGCCAGGAGCGCGACCCCGCCCTCGCGGAGATCTTCCTCGTGGAGGGCGATTCCGCCGGCGGTTCCGCCAAGCAGGGCCGCAACCGCGAGTTCCAGGCCGTGCTGCCGCTGCGCGGCAAGATCCTCAACGTCGAGCGCGCGCGCTTCGACAAGATGCTGTCGTCCCAGGAGATCGGCACGCTGATCACCGCGCTCGGCACCGGCATCGGCCGCGAGGACTTCAACGCCGACAAGCTGCGCTACCACAAGATCATCATCATGACGGACGCCGACGTCGACGGCTCCCACATCCGCACGCTGCTATTGACGTTCTTCTTCCGCCAGATGCCGGCGCTGATCGAGCGCGGGCACATCTTCATCGCCCAGCCGCCGCTCTACAAGGTGAAGCGCGGCAAGTCCGAACAGTACCTGAAGGACGAGCGCGCCAAGGAGGACTACCTCACCGACAACGGCATCGATGGGGCGGTGCTGCGCCTCGGCTCCGGCGAGGAGCGCGCGCGGGGCGACCTCCGCACCGCCATCGAGCAGGCGCGGCTGGTGCGCGCCGTGCTGGCGCAGCTCCATTCCCGCTACGACCGCGGCGTGGTCGAGCAGGCGGCCGTCGCCGGCGCCCTGAAGCCGCTGTCGGTGCTCGGCGACGCGGAAGCGCTGAGGGTCGCCGAGGACGTGGCGCGGCGGCTCAACGCGCTGGCCGAGGAAACCGAGCGCGGCTGGCAGGGCGACATCGGCAACGACGGCTTCGTGTTCACCCGCGTCGTGCGCGGCGTGAAGGAGGCGGCGGTCCTCGACGGCGGGCTGCTCGCCTCGGCCGAAGCGCGCCGCCTCGACGAGCTTGGCCCCTCGCTTATCGAGCTCTACGACCGCCCGGCGGCCTTCGTCCGCGGCTCGGATTCGACCGCCGTGGCGGGGCCGACGGACCTCGTCGAGGCCGTGATGGCGGCGGGCTCGAAGGGCATCACCCAGATCCAGCGCTACAAGGGCCTGGGCGAGATGAACCCCGAGCAGCTTTGGGAAACCACGCTCGACCGCAACGCGCGGTCGCTGCTCCAGGTGAAGATCAAGGAGGTCGACGAGGCCGACGACATGTTCGTGAAGCTCATGGGCGACGTTGTCGAACCCCGCCGCGAGTTCATCCAGGAGAACGCCCTGTCGGTCGCCAACCTCGACGTCTGAGGAGGCCGTCGCCCCGGTCCGGACCAGCCCGGCCCGCGGCGGTCGGCGTCCGACGCGGACCGGTCGGGTGGTCGACCTGACGATGAGCCGGGCCAATCGACGGTGGCGGGTAGCGCCCGCGCCCACGAAGGTGGAAGCCGCGGGGACGCTTCGACGCCGATGACCCGGACCTCGCGCGCCGCTTCCCAAGCTCGTGCCGCGACGTCGTCGTGTCGACGACGCTTCGACATCCCTCCTCCGGCGGATCGGGTTCCGAAACAGACGCCCGGGACCGTGGCCCCGAGCCTGCCGTCACGCCCGAACGCCCTGCCGCGAGAGGCCGGCCCCGCACCGGGCGGGTCCGATCGCGGCTGCGAGGTTCGACCCTGCAGCCGCCGTCAGGGGGCGTCGAGCGTCACCGACATGGAGAAGACGCGCGCTTCGCCCGGCGCCAGGATCGTCATGCCCGGCTTCTCGGCCAATGGCCCGTCGAAGCCGACCGGGCTGGCATACCCCGACCAGGGCTCGATGCACAGGAACGGCGCGCCGGGCTTCGACCAGATGCCGAGCTGCGGCATGTCGGGGAAATCCACGCGCAGGCCCCGCCCGACAGGCGGCCCATAATGCACCGAGCGGCTCCGCGGGGCGAGAAACACGAGCGCGTCCGCGTCGAACAGGTGAGGCCCGAGGTCGAGCCTCCGACCCCGCACCGGCGACGGCTCGCGCCGCTCGGACAGCAGGCCGCCCTCGACGGCGGCGATGGGCTCCGGCTCGTCCGCCGCGAAGGTGACGACGTGGTCGGCGGGATCGGCGCCGTAGGGCAGGGGGCGGCGGAAGGCCGGGTGGAACCCGAAGGACGCCGGCATCGCGACCGCGCCGGCGTTGCGCACGGTGCCGGCGAGCGTGAGGGTCGCCCCTTCGATCCGGTAGTCGAGGTCGAGGGTGAAATCGAAGGGATAGGCGCGCCGCGTGGCCTCGTCCGCCGTGAGGCGCAGGCGGCAGGCGTCCGCGCCCGTTTCGACGGGCGAGAACGCCGCGGTGCGGGCGATGCCGTGCTGCCGCATGGGGTACGAGGCGCCGTCGACGCTCGACCGATCGTCCTTCAGGCGGCCGACGATCGGGAACAGGATCGGCGAGCGGCCGGACCAAAAGGCCGGGTTTCCGTCCCACAGGAGGTCGCGGCCCGCCTCGTCCCGCAGCCGCACGAGTTCGGCCCCGCGCAGGGCGATCTCCGCCGTGAGCCGCGCCGTGCCGATCCGGATCGTTTCAGCGTCGCCGTCCGCCATGCATCCGTCCTTCCGATCGACCGGGCCGGCGCCCATCATGGCGCGATCCGCCGCCCCCGTCACGCGGCGTCGGCGAGGCCGCGCATGGACAGGCCCGACCGCGCGCGCCATCCTGGGCGTCGACGGATCCGACGGATCCGACGGATCCGACGGAGCCCGGCATGCGCGCCTTCCACCATCCCTTCCGGACCTCGCCTGCGCCCGGCATCCCCGCGCCCCCCGGGCGGGACGGCGAGTGCGCCGTCGCGGCCTCCGGCGCCGGCGCGCTCGCGTGAGGGTCAACCCGCTCCTCGCCGCGACCGCGGCCCCGCCGATCCCCGCGGCGGGGCGCTGGAAGGCCGCCTACGACGGGCGGCGCGGCCCGCTGATCGACCTCGCCCAGGCGGTGCCGGGCGTGCCGCCGCCTGACGCGCTGCTGGAGCGCCTCGCCGCCGCGGCCCGCGATCCGGCCTCCGCCGCCTACGGGCCGATCGCCGGCGACCCGGCGCTGAGGGCCGCGCTCGCCGCCGACGTGTCGGCGCTCTACGGCGCGGCGGTGAGGCCCGAGGACGTCGCCATCACGTCCGGCTGCAACGAGGCCTTCGCGGTGAGCGTCCTGGCGCTGGCGGGCCGGGGCGACGCCGTGATCCTGCCGACGCCCTGGTACTTCAACCACAAGATGACGCTCGACATGCTGGGCGTGGAAGCCGTGCCGCTGCCGGCCGGCGCCGACGACGGCTTCGTGCCCTCGCCCGCGGCCGCGCGGGCCCTCATCGGCCCGAACACCCGCGCCATCGTGCTGGTGTCGCCCAACAACCCCACCGGCGCCACCTACCCGCCGGACGTGCTGTCGGCCTTCCTGGCGCTGGCCCGGGAAACCGGCATCGCCCTGGTGCTCGACGAAACCTATCGCGACTTCCTGCCCGCCGGCCGGGTGCGGCCGCACGGGCTCTTCGCCGAGGACGGATGGCGGGACGCGCTGGTCCACCTTTATTCCTTCTCGAAGAGCTACGCCGTGCCGGGCCACCGCCTCGGCGCCGCCGTGGCGGACCCCGCCCTGCTGGCCGAGGTCGCCAAGGTGCTCGATTGCGTGACCATCTGCCCGCCCCGCGCCCCCCAGGCCGCCGTGGCCTGGGCGGTCGAGGGCACGCGCGGCTGGCGCGCCGCGACGCGCGCCGCCGTGGACCGCCGCGCGGCGCTGTTCGCCCGCGCCGTCGCGGCTTCGCCGGGCTGGTCGGTGTCGGCGATCGGCGCCTATTTCGCCTATGTCCGCCACCCGTTCGGCGGCACCGCCGAAGCCGCGGCGGCGCGGCTCTGCGCCGAAGGGGGCGTGCTGGCGCTGCCCGGCTCGTTCTTCGGCCCCGGGCAGGAGGACTACCTGCGCTTCGCCTTTCCCAACGTCCGCGACGACGAGGTCGCGGGCCTGGCGGAGCGCCTCACGGCCGTCGGAAGGGTTCCATGAAGATCACCGCGATCGAAACGCTGCGCACGGCCGAGTTCGCCAACCTGCTCTGGGTGCGGGTCCACACCGATGCCGGGGTGGTGGGGCTCGGCGAAACCTTCTACGGCGCCGGCGCCGTCGAGGCCCACATCCACGACACGCTGGCGGGGCGCCTGCTCGGGAAGAACCCCCTCCACATCGAGGCGCTGAACCGCGAGATGCTGAACCTGCCGATGGCGCAGGCGAGCACCGGCGTCGAATACCGCGCCGCGTCGGCGATCGACATCGCGCTGTGGGACGCCTTCGGCAAGGTGTGCGGCCAGCCCGTGCACCAGATGCTCGGGGGCCTGTGCCGGCCGCGGCAGCGGATCTACAACACCTGCGCGGGCTACGGCTACGTCCGCTCGAACGACATCAAGCCCGTGTCGAACTGGAACCGCGCCGCCGAGGCGGCCGGCCCCTACGAGGACCTCGGCGGCTTCATGACCCGCGCCGACGCCCTGGCGGAAAGCCTGCTCGAACAGGGCATCACCGCGATGAAGATCTGGCCCTTCGACCCGGCGGCGATCCGCAACGAGGGCATGTCGATCACGACGGACGAGCTCAAGGCCGCGCTCGAGCCCTTCGAGAAGATCCGCAGGGCGGTGGGCGACCGGATGGAGATCATGGTGGAGTTCCATTCGCTGTGGAACCTGCCGATGGCCAAGAAGCTCGCCCGCTGGATCGAGCCCTACGCGCCGACCTGGTACGAGGACCCGATCCGCATGACCTCGCCCGGGGCGCTGGCCGAACTCGCGCGCTCGACCGACGTGTGGATCTGCGCCAGCGAAACGCTGGGCTCGCGCTTCCCCTACAAGGACATGCTCGACCGCGACGCGGTGCACGTCGTGATGGCGGACCTGTGCTGGACGGGCGGGCTGACCGAGGGCCGCAAGATCGCGGCCCTGGCCGACACCTACCACCGCCCCTTCGCGCCGCACGATTGCGTCGGCCCGGTGGGCTTCGTGGCCGGCATCCACGCTTCCTTCTCCCAGCCCAACACGCTGATCCAGGAAAGCGTGCGGGCCTTCTACACGGGCTGGTACCGGGAGCTCGTGACGGTGATGCCGGCCATCGAGGACGGTTTCGTCCTGCCCCTGGAAGGCCCGGGGCTCGGCACGGAACTCCTCCCGGCGGTGTTCGAGCGTCCCGACCTCACCCTGCGGCGGTCGGAGCCGTGACGGTGCCGGGCCTGTTCGATCTCGGCGGGCGCACCGCGCTCGTCACCGGCTCCTCCCGGGGCCTCGGCCGCGCCATGGCGCAGGGGCTGGCCGAGGCCGGCGCCGCGCTGGTGCTCAACGGCGTCGACGCGGGGCGGCTCGCCGAAGCCGCCGCCGCGCTGCGGGCCGCCGGCCACGAGGTGCACGAGGCGCCCTTCGACGTCACCGACGAGGCCGCCGTGGCGGCGGCCTTCGCCCGGCTCGACGCCGAGGGCATCGCCGTCGACGTGCTGGTCAACAACGCCGGCATCCAGCTGCGGCGCCCCCTGGTGGAGCTCGACACGGCCGATTGGCGGCGCGTCATCGACACCAACCTGACGAGCGCCTTCGTGGTGGGGCGCGAAGCGGCGCGGCGGATGATCCCGCGCGGCGCCGGCAAGATCGTCAACATCGGTTCGCTGACCAGCGCCGCGGCGCGCGCCACGGTGGCGCCCTACACGGTGGCCAAGGGCGGCATCAAGATGCTGACGCAGGCCATGACGGCCGAATGGGCGCGCCACGGCATCCAGGCCAACGCCATCGGCCCGGGCTACATGCTGACCGACATGAACCGGGCGCTCGTCGACGACCCGGCCTTCAACGATTGGGTGATCGGCCGCACGCCGGCGAAGCGCTGGGGCCGGCCCGAGGAACTGGTGGGCGCCGCGGTGTTCCTGGCATCGCGCGCGTCGGACTACGTCAACGGCCAGATCGTCTACGTCGACGGCGGCATGCTGGCGGTGCTGTGAGCGCGGTGTCCGAAGCGCGACCCCTTCGGCGCCCTCCGGGGCGCGGCGCGAAGGACCCGTGCCCCGGCGGCGGCGAGGTGGCCGCCGCGCGCGGCCATTGACGGCGCCCCCCATCCGTCCTCTCCTGTCGCATCGGTCATCGGCGGGAGGCGGCGATGGAGCGGCGGACGGTCCTGAACGGGGTGGCGGCGCTGCTCGGCGGGGCCGCGCTGGGGGTGGGGCGGGGCGGGGCGGCGGAGCCCGCCGCGGTCGACCTGATGCTGGTGCTGGCCGCGGACGTGTCGCATTCCATCACCGACGAGAAATACGAGCTGCAGCGCAAGGGCTATGCCAGCGCCATGGCGGACCCCGAGGTGCTCCGCGCGATAGCGGCGGGGCCGCGCGGCCGCATCGCGGTGAGCTTCGTGGAATGGTCCGGCAGCCAGTCGCAGAAGCTGGTGATCCCGTGGACGGGGATCGGCGGGGCCGAGGAAGCGCGGGGCTTCGGCCTCGCCGTGGCGACGGCGCCGCGCTCCTTCTCGGACCGCACCGCGATCGGCTCGGCGCTGGACTTCTCGGCCGCGCTCTTCGCCGAAGCGCCGTTCGCGGCCGAGCGGCGCGTCATCGACGTGTCGGGCGACGGGGACAGCAACGGCGGCAGCGATATCGGCGGCGCGCGGGACGCCGCCCTGGCGCGGGGCGTCACGGCCATCAACGGCATCGTGATCCTCAGCGACGCGTCGGGGCCCGCCTATCTGGTGGCCCACACGCACCCGCCGGGCGGGCTGCAGAGCTACTACCGCAGGAACGTGGCGGGCGGCCTCGACAGCTTCGTGGCCGTGGCCGAGGACTTCGACAGCTTCGGACGGGCGCTGGTGCGCAAGCTGATCCAGGAGATCTCGTGAAGCCGGAGGAGATCTCGTGAAGCCGGGCCGCGCGTCAGGTCGGCGGCACGGGCCGGGGGCGGCCTTCGTCGTCGATGGCCACGAAGGTGAAGGTGGCGGCCGTCACCTTGTCGCGCCCCGCGGTGCGGAAGCGCCGCGCCCAGGCTTCCACCAGGATGCGCATGGAGGTGCGCCCCACCCGCTCGACCTCGGCGTAGACGCAGAGCACGTCGCCGATCTTCACCGGGCTGATGAAGGTCATGCCGTCGACCGCCACGGTGACGACGCGGCCCCGCGCCCTGTCGACGCCGGCGATGCCCCCCGCGAGGTCCATCTGCGACATCACCCACCCGCCGAAGATGTCGCCGTTGGCGTTGGTGTCCGCCGGCATGGCGACGGTGCGGACCATCAGCTCGCCCCGTGGGCCGGTGTCCGGATCGGTCACGCGCCCGCTCCCGCGGCCGCCGGCACGGTGACGCCGATGAGGTGTCCCTCGTCGAGCAGGGCGGCCAGCCGCTCCTCGTCCCAGCCGTCGGTCCCGGCGGGCCGGCGCGGCAGCACCATCCAGCGGTAGTCGGCCGTGGAATCGACCACGCGGATCCGCTGCCCTTCCGGGAGGACGGTGTTCCATTCCGCCAGCAGCCCGCGCGGGTCGCGCACGGCGCGCGCCCGGTAGGCGGCGGATTTGAACCAGAAGGGCGGGTAGCCCAGCACGGCGCGCGGGTAGCACGAGCACAGGGTGCAGACCACGAGGTGATGCAGTTCCGCGGTGTTCTCCAGCACGCCGAGCGGCGGCAGGCCGCGCATGGCGATGCCGAGGCTTTCGGCGGCGGCGGTGCCGTCCGCGAGCAGCAGGGCGCGGAAGCCGGGGTCGCACCAGGCGCGGGCCACCAGGGCGGCCCCGCGGCGCGGCGACGCCTGTTCGGTGAGGGCGATGCGCTCGGCGATCTCCTCCGGCGTGACGACGCCCTTCTCGGCCAGGAGCAGCCGCAGGGCGCCGAGCAGCCGCCCGCCGTCGGCTTCGAGGAGGCTCAACACGGGTCGCTCACGACGGAACGCTCATGGGGTGGACTCCAGCCAATGTTCGTAGATCTCCACCAGCAGGTCGCCGTCCCCCGCCGCGTCGGGCCACAGCGCCGATGCCGCGAAGGCGACGTGGTAGAGCGGCACGACCGGGGCCGGCGCCCCGAAGGCGAGGCCTTCCGGGTTGGGAAAGGCGCCGAGGCGTCGCAGGACGCGGCCTTCCCGCCCGCGCAGGTAGTGCGGCGTTCGCTGGTGCACGGTGCCGAAGCGCTCGGGCCAGGCGTCGCGCACCCGCACCGGGGCCCCCGCGTCGAACCCGCCGCTCACGCGACCCCGCCCCCCGCCGTGCCGCCCACGCGGTCGAGT
The DNA here is from genome assembly GCF_004137685.1 of Lichenibacterium minor. Taxonomy (GTDB): domain Bacteria; phylum Pseudomonadota; class Alphaproteobacteria; order Rhizobiales; family Beijerinckiaceae; genus Lichenihabitans; species Lichenihabitans minor. Next base: position 146,036 of record NZ_QYBB01000010.1, read on the forward strand.
GCCGCGGCGAGCTCGGCTTCGGTGACGGTGCCCGAGCGCAGGAGGTTGTCGGCGATCGCCCGGATCCAGCGCTGGTAGTAGGACAGGCGATGGTACTCGGCCTCGGGGATGGCTTCGATGCCGCGGCGCAGCTCGTCGACCGACATGATGCGCTTGGCGCCGAGGAGCTGCCGCAGCGCGTCGACTTCGCGGTCGAAGTCGGACAGCGCGTGCGGCTCGGTATCGACCTCGCGGCACATGAAGCCCGGGACGCCCCCGATGTCGTGATGCTGGCGCGGCCTGTCCTGATCCATGGCGCGATTGTAGGCCAGCGGCGGGTCCGATGGAACCGGTCTTCGACGCCCCGCGCGCCATCCGTCGCGAGTTTCGCTGGACACGGCGGCCCGACCTGCTACAAGGACCACGCCCTCGATAACGCCTCGGGGAACGGTCGCCGCAATAGCTCAGCTGGTAGAGCACCTCATTCGTAATGAGGGGGTCGGGGGTTCGAATCCCTCTTGCGGCACCAAACAAATTCAGGCACTTAGCGTACGTTTGCAGGGGGAGCTGCTTCCCAAACAAGCTGATTGGGAAGCGCATGGGAAGCTCGGGCGTCCTCAAGCGGCTCTTCTGGTCTCGCCACGGGCTTGTTGGGAGCCACATGGCGGCTCGGGGTTCGGGGAGGACCGCCCCCGCTCGGCGCATCCCGGACGAACGCTTGGAGGGGTCCACGCGCGAGGTGCCCACCGGGGAAGCCGCTCCTGTCCTGGACGATCCTACCTCTACCCTAAAGATTGTGGCGGGCGTCGACCCAAGCGAAGGCGGGCCGGTCCGCTCGGATATGCGCGTTGTGGTATTCAAATACCACACGCGCACCCCGCGGAAATTCGGGGTCTCGGCTTTCATATTTTCTCGACGGGATCCGTATTTTTCTCGCGCCCTCGATCGTCCAAGGGGAAGCCCGGGACGAAGGGAGAGAGACGTCATCGACGCTGGATCCGGTGCTGTCTTCGGCCAAGACCGGTGACGCCGCCGTCACACTTTGGGCGGACGTCCTTTCGGGCGCTGAACCCGCTGCCTGGGGTGGGGTTGTGGGGGGGGGGGTCGGCCTCGTTCTCAAAGCAGCGTGAGTGACGCCCTCGCGCGCTCCTCCTCCTGCGGGGTGAGCGAGTCGAACAGCATCGGCTCGCGCTCCGAGCTGAGCCAAACTGCCGTGTGGCGGGCGCCACGTCGTCGGCGCTCGCCGTGACGAGCAATGGGCCGTAGCCGATGAGGGATGACGGCTCGGCGACCATGCCGGGTTGTCGCGCGGGATGAGGCCACCGCAACACGGGCACCAACTCGAAACAGCCGGGGTGGATGTCCCGGCGTGCAGACCTGTCCTTGTCGAACCACGCGTCGAAGGGCCGGAGGCCAGACAGGCCGAGGCTCTCGACAGTCACGCCGAAGCTGCGGACCGTGCCGGCGGTCGGGTTGAAGACCGCGACTCGATACTCGTGGAAGATGTCGGGTTGCTGATTGCCGTCCCTGTCACGGGGTGACTCGAATGACCAGAACCGTTTGGCGGGATTGGACGGGTCGAAGTGGATCTCAAGCGCGGGAGTTGGCGCCGTCATGCCCTGACCGTGACGATGCTCCCGAATGACGTAGAACTGGTTGACCGGCCGCGAGGACGAGCAAGGCCACCGAGGCGGCGAGCGGGATCCAGAGGTCGGGCGGCACCTTACAGGCGGCCGAGACGAGGGCCGTGGCGATGCTGTCGGCGGCGCCCACGGCGGCGCCCCATGTCGCGGGGAGGATCCACGAGAAGGTGCTGGCATCGCCGAGACGGCGCCAGCCGAAGCCGAAGGCGGCGAGAATCTTGCTGAGCATGAGCGTTACCCGGTCGAACGGACGGCCGGAATGCTACCACCGAGGCGTCATGGGCTCGCTCGCGGGTCCCCGCCCTTGCCACACATTTCGCGCGCGGAACGACCGCGTCTGGGGGTGTGCTGGGACCCGTTCGCGCCCTGTCCGGGTGTTTGCGGATGTCCCCTGGCCCTCAACGAAGCCGTGCCCGTCTCCCCACAGTCAGCGTGGGTCGTTTTCCGGGCTCGGGGGTGAACGATGTCCCTGCGGATGATGAAGGCTGTCCTCGGAGCCCGGGAGTGGCCTTTCGCCTTCCCTGGTGAACACCCCGCCATGACGTCTTGAGGCCTTGCCCATCGAGGCCCGGGGCGGCCGGTTGACGGTCGATTGGTAGCTGGAGTGGTGGGCCGACGCTCCCCGCGATGGCCTTGGGACCGGATGTGGTTCAAGTGCAGGCCTTTGGCGTGCTCAACCCGCGATGGTAGGAAGGCAGTCCGGCCTGTCCGATGAAGGGGAGGTCGCGCGAGGGCCTCCATGGACGACATGCCGGAGACGCGGATCGATCAGGTCACGATGATCGAGGGCATTCTCACGGCCGCCGCGACGGGCGGATCCGACGATGGCCCCATGTACGAAGCTCTTCGGCGCGAACTGCTCGCCGACGACCGATTGAAGCCGCTCCTGCCCTCGTTCGTCCGGACGAACCGGAGCCTCGGCGCCTTCTGGCCATTCATCAAGGGTCGATCGGGTAAGTGGGCAGAGCGCCGGCAGATTATCTCCGAGGCGTTCACGCCGTTGGTGGACTACCTCGAAGGGCGAGGCCGCGCCCCGAGCGACGACATGACCTCAGACGCGCTGGTGACCTTCGACCCCGAGGGGGCGATAACGGTCGCGCGAACGCTGCTGGAGACCGTGTGCAAGCGCATCCTCAACGAACTCGGCCTTCCACATGCAGAGAAGGACGACCTCCCGAAGCTGTACGGGGCGGTCGCGAAGGCGCTCCGCCTGGCTCCAGATCAACACGTCGAGGAGCCGATCAAGGCCATCCTCGGCGGCGCCATGAACTTGGTCAACGGGATCGGCACGCTCCGGAACCGGTTCTCCGACGCGCACGCTCCCGGTGCCAAAATGCCAGTCAAGCCCTCGGAGCGGCACGCCAAGCTCGCCGTCAACACCGCCGGGGCCGTCGCGTCCTTCCTCGTCGAGACGTACCTCGACCGTGCGGAGGCCATGGGGGGTGTGAAGGCTCGAACCGGCTGATTGTCGAAATAGACAGGCCGGCGGCGACGGCGACATCCATCCGGGGCTGGACGAAGGACGGGCTGTCTGACAAATCCGGAGTGGAAACCGTCCAGAACCGGAAGAGCGTTACGGCCAACCCCCTCCAAATTCTTGAGATTTCCAGGACGAAGACCAACTGACCCTCCACCGCCGTCGACCTCAGCCGTCGGGCCTCGTCCGGGTACCATCTCGATGAAGGTGCCGGGGACGGGGCGGGTTCTCCCGGAGATCAGACAGGTCGATCTCGGCCCCCTGGGGCTGCTCCCGGTCCCCAAGGGGCCGGCGGCCCATCGGAAGGCAGCATAGGCAGTTGTCTCGGGAGGTCGGTGGAGAGGGGCGCTGCTGCGCCTCCCCCCTTACCCCCCGTGGATTTGAATAGGTGCTGAGGATGCACTCTCGGCTACATCCAGAGTTGCCGTGCATCTCAGGAACGACGATGAAGGCTGGGAGGGCGCCGTCGACGGCTGCATCCTCGCTTCGGAGGCCTCACCCATGCCGGTCGATGTCGGTCAGGTACCCCGCGTTCCGGACCTCTTCGTGCCCATGCTCAAGGCCCTCGACAGCCTGGGCGGCTCCGCCTCGAATGACGAGATCAACGACCGCGTCGCGGAGGTGCTCGCCCTACCGGCCGACGTGCGGGCCTACATACACAAGGAGGGGCCGCTCCCGAAGGTCGATTACCGGTGCGCCTGGGCCCGGAGCTGGCTGAAGAACGCCGGCCTCGTCGAGAACAGCGGACGAGGGGTGTGGGCGCTGACGGGAGAGGGGCGGGCGGCGCTCGGAGGCGGCGACGAGCCCGGGCTCGTGCGGCGGGTGCGTCAGGCGAGCTACGCGCTCCGGAAAGGTGCTCCTCTCGTTGAAGATGCCCCTCCGGGGGGCGATGAAGCCTCGACCTCGGACCAGAATGCTCCGGGGTGGCGGGAGCGACTCCTCGTGGCGTTGGGCGACATACATCCCTCTGCCTTCGAACGCCTGTGCCAGCGCCTCCTCCGCGAGGCGGGCTTCACCCGCGTCGAGGTCACCGGGAAAACCGGGGACGGCGGCATCGACGGCACCGGCGTGCTCCGGATGAACCTGCTCTCCTTCCAGGTCATCTTTCAATGCAGGCGGTGGAAGGGCTCCGTGGGCGCCTCGACCGTGCGTGACTTCCGCGGGGCGATGGTCGGACGCGCCGACAAGGGGCTGATCCTGACCACCGGGGCATTCACGGCCGACGCGCGGCGCGAAGCGACCCGCGATGGGGCGCCGGCCATCGACCTCGTCGACGGCGACGCGCTCTGCGATCTCCTCAAGGCGCACGGGGTCGGGGTTAAGGTGAGGGTGGTCGAAGAGGTCACTCTCGACGAGGCAGCCCTGGCGAGCTTTTGAACGCGGGGTCAGATAGCTTGGCCGCCGGGGTTGCCGTTCAGCCCCATGTCGACCGACCGGAGCTTGCGGATCCACCGCTGCTCGGCGACCTGGACGTCGTGGGTCGTCGCCGTCGAGCCAGCGACCTCAAGGACTGTGACGGAGTAGTCAGACGGCTCCCGGCTCCGGAACTTGACCGCGTCGCCTCCCTTGGCCGCGTGCTGCTCCCACCGAGCCACGAAGCCGCCCTCCCCCGTGGCCGAGCCGACGTACTGTTCGCGGGTCCGCGGGCACGTCAGAAGGTAGACGCCTCGCGACGAGGACAGGATAGCCCGCCATCCCCGGGGCAACCGGGCCACCTCCGACAAGGTGGCCTCGAACTCGACGAAGCCGGGAAATCGTTCCTCGCGGAACTCGCGCCGGACCTCCACAACCTCCTTGTCCTGCTTGTGCGCCCGCTGCACCCACGAACGATAGCCGGTGCCCCACTCGATCACGACCTTGCCGATGTAGAAGGCGAGCCGCGGATCGGGGCTGAGGTCGTACAGATTGATGCCGCTGACGTCGTGGCCCCCGACCGGGTCGAGAGTTCCCGGCGCGGCGGTGCCGACGCCGTGGATCCCATACAGCCCAGCAAACAACGTCTCCGCCGCGGGCGTCACGACGAAGCTGGCGATCAGGCTGCCCTTGTCGGTCCGGAAGACCGGCCGAGCCTGGATGGCTTGGTACAGCTCGAAGCCGGGGTCGCGGTCGACCCAAAGGGCGTACGGCGACGTCGTCGTCCCGGCCCGGGCGTCCTGGTGCCGCACGAGCTGGACTCGGTCAGGCGTGATGCCCTCAACATCGAAGAGGCGGTTGAAGGTGAGCCGCATGAGGCTTCCGATGAAGTCCGGCCGGGCCGACTCGGCAAACGATACACGGGTCTGGGCAGGTTCGACACCGCGTATCCGGGGAGCGCCCTTCCGGCTTTCGTCACGCCCTCTTTGGGACGGGACGTGGCGGCTCGGGGATCGGGGAGGACCGATCCCGCTCGGCACGTCCTGCACGAACGCCTGTAGGGGCTTCGCGCGGGAGCGCGTCACCGCCGGAAGAGCGCTCTCTCGACAGACCGCCCAGCCCTCGACCTCAACGATTGTGGCGGACGCCGCCGAAAACGAAGGCGGAGCCCGTCGGTCCGATATAAGCGCTTTCGGGCGATCGGAGCCGGTGGCGTCCCGGGCGGAAAATCACGAGCCGGGCTTTCCCATTTTTCCTGACCGCCGCCGAATTTCTCGCGCCCCCTACGATCGAGGGGACGACGGGGATGAAGGCATCGCCGTCACCGGATTTGCCGCTGCCCGGTCAGAGGCCGAGTTGGTGCTCCGTCACACTTTGGGCAAAGGCCGTGAGGGGCACTCAACCCGTATCCTGGAGCCGGGGTCGTGGGACTCGAGTCCATCCCTGACCGGATCCACGCGGACATCCCATGTACGCGTCCGACGAAGACCGCCTTGCGGGATGACTGGCCCGCGGCCGACTTTACGGGCTTACGGCTAGCCTAAAGGTCATCAGGTCGATGCGGGTCGAGGTTCTGAGCGGGGTCGAGCGCCGGCGTCAGTGGTCGGACGATGAGAAGGCCCGGATCATCGAGGAGACCCTGGTTCCGGGAGCGCGGGTGGCCGAGGTGGCCAGGCGCAACGCGGTGAGTGCAAGCCTGGTGTTTGGATGGCGACGCCTGGCGCGCGACGGCCTGCTGGGACGGGGCGTTCCGGCGTTGGTTCCGGTCGAGATCGTGGCTCCCGTCCCCGCGCTTCCGGCCCCGATGGCACCGAGCGTGCCGCGCCCGAGGCGGTCGGCCGGGCTGATCGAGATCGAGCTGTCGCAGGGGCGCCGCCTGCGCGTGGGCCCTGATGTCGATGGCGACGCGCTGCGGCGCGTTCTCGACGCCCTGGATCGGCGATGATCCCGCTGCCGAGCGGCACCAAGGTGTGGCTGGCGACGGGCCACACCGACATGCGCAAGGGGATCGGTGGCCTGTCGCTGCTGGTGCAGGAGGTGCTTGG
>NZ_QYBB01000110.1 GCF_004137685.1 Lichenibacterium minor
CTTCGCCCTGGAAACGCACGCGAAGGAGGTCAGCGCGTTCGTGAACCGCTTCCTCGGCGATGTCGTCGATCTCCGAGTGTGAGCTTGCGGGCAATCGTTCGATGACGAGGCGCGAAGTCACCTGCTATGTCTGCTTCAGGGCAACGACGAAGTCTGGCGCTATGGCCTGATTGGGTCGACTCCGGCCGGGCAGCGGAAATGGGTGGAGAGCGGTCCGGCTGCTTCCGATCGAGATCAGGCGGAAGGAGACGTTCCCATCGGCGACCTCAGCTCGACTTTGTCCTTTTCAGGCTGCGTTGCAGAGGGCGTAGGCCCAGGCCTGCGGCAGCCTGAAGGGGATATTCCGGCGGTCGGTTCGCCGCGGTGATATCTGGAAATGCTGTTCGCGCCAGATCGCGCGATGGACGCTCGCGAGGGCGTCGGAGACCGGGCTACACCGACACGCGCTCATGACCATGCTGGCCCACGCCTTCCTGCAGCACAGACGGCTGACCACTGCGGGGCGGGGGAAAAAAGCTGAAGGTGGGCCTGCCACCGCCGCAACCGACCCTTCCAGACGTTCGGCGGTCCGTGGTGGAGCGTGTGGATCGGATTTCAACCCGATGCCCGCATTGCGATCGCCTTCTTCACCGCGCATCATCGAGTTGAATGTGCCAAAGTAGTGCGAGGCGCCTCGATCAGTTGTCTGCGCGTGATGCGGCGCTTCACTGGCGAGATCGTCGCCCTGTGCGGATAAGTCGGCGGGCGCCGGCTAGGCGCTTCTGTCTCCCGGGTTTGTCTCCGGATGGCGGTGTCGAACCTCGAACCGACTCTATCCGGAAAAGGGCGCGTCGCTGCGCCACACCGGCCTCCATCAAGGCGAGGAGCCTCCGGGATGGTGCGCTCCGCATACGCCTTGCCCCCCATTCATAATCACGACGCTACCAGGTTCGGCGAAGGCGATGCCGGCCTCGGAGAGGGCGGCTTCGATGCGCCGGTATGCATCCGCCCTGATCTCGAACTGCCGTCCTGGCAGCGTCTGGAACTTGCATCGGAATGTCTTCACGCCAGGCTCGATGCGGTACAGCTTGGCCTTGAGGGGTTCCTGGAGCAGAGGTCCGATCGTCGGGTCCTCCTTCATCGCGACCCCGATGCGCTTGACGAGCTTGCGCACCCCTTCGCTGTCGGTGCCGACCGGGAGCGGCAGGTCGAACTTGTCGATGACCCAGTCGCGCGACGTGTTCCGCACCGTGCCGAGAGAACCATAGGGGACGAAGTGCAGGGGACCGTTCTGATGGCGCAAGGCCACGGTGCGCAGCGTGATGCGTTCGACGGTCCCTTTGGTGCTCGACCCGCTCTCGATGTACTCGCCGACGCGGAAGACGTCCTCGACGAGGTAGAACACGCCCGAGATCACGTCGCGCACGAGCGCCTGCGCGCCGAAGCCGATCGCGAGGCCGAAGACCCCAGCCCCGGCGAGTAGCGGTGCGATCGGAATGTCGAGCATCCAGAGCGCGGACAGGGCGAAGGATGTGGCCAGTGTCACCGCCGCCGTCGTGCGGAGCAGCGGTAGGAGGGTGAGGAGGCGGCCGTTCGGCCCCGCCGCGTCGTGCGGATCGTCCACCGCCAGGCGCCGGAGGCGCCCGTCCACCGACGCCCGCAGCGCCAGCCACGCCGCGTGTGCCGCGAAGGCGAGCAGCGCCGTCCCGAAGGCGCGCAACGCGAGGGGGCCCGCGTCGCCACCCACCGACCATCCCCAAGCGTCCGTCGCGATAAGCGCACCGATCGCGATGGCGGTCGAGACGATGCCGAAGCGAGCGGCCGACAATGCGAGGTTAGGGACCGTGCCCTCCCAGCAATCGAGCTCGTCTTGCCACAGGAACTGGACCACACGCCGCGAGGCGACCAGGAGCGCGGCCGCACATCCGACGTCGGCCAGGGCGACCGCGAGCCCGCCTTCGCCGACGAACCAAGCCACGAACGCGACGCACACGAGCCCGGCCGCCCCGGCACGGGAAGGAAAGCGGGCACCGCGGCGGTTCCCATCCGTTAACTTCCGCCCCGATCGGGTCGTAGTCATCACGATGGCAACCGCGAGCGACGCCGCGACGACGACGCGGGCCGCCGTCTCAAGGTGCGGCGCCTCGGCCCCGGCGAGACTGGGCAGGAGCGTTGCCGCGGCGGCTAGACCTCCGAGCACCGCCGCGGGCGCCACGATCGAGCCGGGACGCCCCGATTCGGTCGGAAGGAGCCGGAGCGCGGGGTGGTGGGGCGAGGCGAGCGTCTCGCCCAGGGCAGCGGCGAGCCGCGCCGCCGTGGTCACCAGCGTTGCGGCCGAAGCTGCCGCGCCGGCTGAATCGGGCCACGGCAGGCTCGCGATGGCCATCGAGGTCCCCCCCGCGAACAGGAGCGACCCGCCCCAGAGAAGCGCCAGCCGTTGCCCGGCGAGACGGAGGGCTTGGCGCGGGTTCGCGGCCCGCACGGTCACCACGGCCCTCAACGGCGCCGAGGCGTAGCTCCAGTAGAGCCATTCCAAGCCGCCGCCGACCACGAGCAGGATCGACGCGTAGGTGACGTCTCGCAGGCCCGTGCCATTGTGGAAGGCGGCGAGAACTGTGTCGGCCGAGCGCTCGGCCTCTTCGGGCGCCAGCCTGAGCGCTTCGAAGAGCCAGCGGACGTGGGCGGCCACGTCGGGGAGGAGCGCCGTGGCGTTCTCGGACGCTTCGAGCGCGTTCACCGGACCGTCCCGTCCGCGGGCTCCCACCTGCCGTCGAGGTCGAGCGGGTCACGCGCGTCCTCGACGTCGGCGTAGGAGGGCTGCAAGCGCCTGACGCCGACCGGTTCCCCGAGCAGGCGGGCCTGGCAGGCGAGTCGCGTTCCCGCGGGGGCGTGGAGGCGGGTCAGTGTGGCCGCCTCGACGTCGCCGACCGGCGTGAGCGCCCCGTCGCCATCGACGGCCACTAGGCAAGTGCCGCACCGCCCACGTCCCGAGCACACCTGGGCGTGGGGCACGTGGCCGAGGCGGCTCACGTCGAGGATGGAGAGGCCCGCGCGCCCGGCGACGACCGTCCCTTCGCCGTAGTCCACCGGGGTCGGACGGGATGTAAGCATCCGGCCAGCACCGCAGGTCAGGGCTGCCGCGTGATGTCGGCCTCTAGAAGGTCGTGGGTGCCCCGTCAGGCCGCCTGAGCCAGGGCTGCGCCGGGTCGGCTGGCCTTCCAGTTCCAGGGCAGCAGCTCGTCGAGGCGCTTCGCGGGGTGGTCCGGCAGGCGGGCGAG
>NZ_QYBB01000111.1 GCF_004137685.1 Lichenibacterium minor
GCCGTCGTCGACCCAAAAATCCAACCGCTTCCCGACGCCCGCGACACCACACCAGCCCAGGGGAGGTGAGCAATTACAATGGCGTTCTGGGTCTGTCCGCAGATGACTGATTTGCCTCGGGAAATTGGTCGGAGTGATAGGATTCGAACCTACGACCCCCTCGTCCCGAACGAGTGTTACTGCCGATCTCCCTGGTGAAGTTCGGCAACCACGGCGGATTTCGGCGCGTCTCGTCCTCGTTTGTCGCGATCGTTTCTGTGCGGAAGCTGTGCGGCTGGCGAGCGGGTGACAGCCGCGGCGACGCCGGCCTGGAAGTCCGGATGGTGGTGCTGGTAGACGCGGCGGCGCGTCTCGGCCGTCATCCCGAAATAGCCGTCGGCCTCCTCCGGGTCCGCCCGGTTCTGCATGGCCCACGTCACGGCGGTGTGACGCAGCACGTGCGGGGTCACGTCGCGCCGCGCGGTACGCTTGCCGGCCGGCAGGTGGTCCTCGGCGTGGTAGGCGGCGTTCAGCCCTGCCTCGCGGGCCGACGAGTTGAAGGCCTTCGTGATCCGGGTCACGGGCTCGCCGCCGAACTCCACGGCGAAGTTGATCGCGATGCCGCGCGCCTTCCAGCGCCGCAGGTGCGCCAGGAGCCGGTCCGGGATGCGGATGGGTGGCGTCCGCTTCTTCGTCTCCCGCACGCCCTCGCCGCGTCGGTAGAAGACGCCTCGGTCGAGGTCGATCCAGCCACGGTCCTTCCCGGGCTCGAAGCAGGCGCCGCAGATCGCGGCCGCGCGCGTGCCCGTGTAGAGGGCCACCAGGATGAAGCGGGCGATGTGGCGCCGGCTGCGCTTGTCGGTCTCGACGCCCTTCTGGACCTCGCGGTAGCTGTAGGCGGCCCACAGCAGGCGAGCGGCCTCGGATCGGGTCAGCCAGCGCTCACGCGAACCGCCCTTCGCGGGCAGCACGACCTCGACCACCTGGGAGCATAGCCCCTCGCGGCGATGGTGGTTGATGGCGGCCCGGAGTTCCTCCAGCTCGCGGCGGGCGGCGGCGGCGCTGCCCCGCTTCTTCGCGTAATCCCGGCAGGTGCGGCCGGACACCTCGGACAGCTTCCGGCCGCCCCAATAGCGCTCCAGCGCCGCGATGCGTCCCTTGCTCTCCTTTGGCCGGGCGTGGTTCGCGACCACGTCGGCGATGTAGATCAGGAGGACGTCGGCGATCTCGATTTGATGGGGATCACGGTCGCGGGCGCGATCGGGCTGATGACGCGCCTGGATGTAGGCCGCGAGGGCTTGTTCGGCTCCTGCAAGATCGCTCTCAGCGCAGCCCGTGCGTCGGAAGGCGCTTCCGTCGCGGATGACCCAGACGGCATTCTCGACGACGGCGCCGGTCGACGGGTCGGTGACGGCGGGGCGGAGCCAGAGGCGGGCCCCCTTTGACCGACGCGGCATAGCTCCCTCATCCTCTCGATCGCCGCGAGCGTCACGAAGTCCTTCCCCGCGACACGCTCCAGCACCAGTCTTCCGCGGGTGGCCTCGCGCCGCAAGCCGCTCACCGTCATGCCACCCTCGGGCCAGGCGAGTTCGACGGCGCGCGCCAGGCGCAGCGGCGTCGTCGGGGACACGAGGGTGGGGTCGAACTCACGTCCCATGCGGTCCTCTCCCCTTCACGGCGTCCGCTTTCGCGACCTCGGCCACGATGCGCCCGAGCGTCCACTGTGCCTGGGCGAGCAGCACGCCGCGGCCGACGGGATCGCGCATGCCGGCGATGTGGCTCCCGGCCACCGTGCATGCTGCGACCACCACTTCCTCGGCGTCGGCTTGGCCGGCGGCGCCGCCGAAGTGGTCGACGACAGCGCAATCGAAGGCGCGCCGCAGCGCTGCGTCGCCTGGGGTGGGGCTCACGCGGCACTCGCGATCTGCACCGACTCTGCGGAGGGCACCGCGCCGCGGCGCTGGCGCGCGAGGTCGAGCGCGAGCGACAGGGCGATAGAGGCACTGAATTCCGGGTTCTCGACCTCCTCCGGGCTCAGCTCATCTTCCAGGCCGGAGAGGCCGTCGTGCAGCCAGAGGACCACCCGCAGCTTGAGGTCCACGCCAGCGGGGGTGCGAGCGGGCAGCATGCAGATGCGGGCGCGCAGGGCAGCATTCTCGGCGACCGAGGCGTCGACCTCCTCCCGAGCGATAGTGAGGCCGGACCGCTCGCGTTCCGCCGCGCCAGCTGCGATCCAGGCGTCATAGGCCTGGAGGATCTCGTCGCGCCGCACGTTCGGATGACCACCCAGGGCCATGCGCCTGAAGGCGTCGATGGTTTGCCGCGCCCCGTACCAGTATCGTCCTGTCGGCATGTGCTCGCCCGGGTAAGGACCGAGCTTCCCGGCCTCGCCGGGCTTGTTGAACAGCACCTCAGGCGGCGTGGGCGCGTTGTAGCGCTCTTCGGCCTCGACCAGTGCGATGTGCGTCCGGTCGTCTCGCCGGCAACTCGCCTCCCACGCCCGGCCGAGCGCCAACAACTCGCCATCGGCCTCCCGGTCCGCTTCGGCCCTCGCCTCGGCCTCGGCGCTGATGATGCGGAGCGCATCACGGCTGATCGAGGCGTGAAGCGCCGCGACCCATGGATCGGATGCTCCCGTCTTCATGATCGCCACCGCGGCCGCAGCCTTGGCTTTGAGGCCGGCCTGCGTCATCGGCTTCATGTAGGTCAGGCGATAGACCCAGCGCATCAGGCGGCGGTTGGTACGGCGCGACAGAACTTCCCATCGCGGGATCTGCCTGATGCTCTTCAGGGTCTCCTTGATGCGCCGCCTTTCTGCGACCTGAGCATTCCAGGCCGCCATGGCAGCAGCGTGCGCCAGATCCGGCGTGGTCGGGTAGGAGCAGGTGCTCGTGTACCAGCCTTCCGACGCGACCTTTGTGACCTGGGCCCTGTTCTCGGCCCGGGGGGCAGGCGAGAGAGGCGGAAGGCCGCTGACATCCCTTTGCAAGGCGATTTCCCGCAAGCCCAAGGAGGTGATGACGCGGAGTTCACGCGGAGCCAGCGCCGCCAGGTAGCGTCCACGGAGCTGGTGGAGTTTTGGAGTCGAGGGCGGTGGGCGGAGCTCCGCACATGGCGGAGCCCGCCGC
>NZ_QYBB01000112.1 GCF_004137685.1 Lichenibacterium minor
CTCGCCTTCGGCCTCCACGCCCGGCGGGTCGCGCATCCGGCCGTGGACCTGCGGCTGTTCCGGCACCGCTCCTTCGCGGTCGGCACGCTGGCCGGCGGCCTCTGCCGCGTCGGGCTCAACGGCGCTCCCTTCCTGCTGCCGCTGATGCTGCAGGTCGGGTTCGGCATGAGCCCCGTCGCGTCGGGCTCGCTCACCTTCGTGAGCAGCATCGGCGCCGTCTTCGTGCGCGTCACGGCCGGACGCCTGCTGCGCTGGTTCGGCTTCAGGAGCGTGCTGAGCTGGAGCGCTGTGCTCGGCGCCCTGGTGGTCGCCGGTTTCGCGCTGCTCGAGCCGTCGACCCCGCATTGGGCCGTGGCGGCCTACATCTTCGCCTTCGGCCTGATGCGGTCGACGCAGTTCATGACGTCCAACACACTGTCCTACGCCGACCTACCCGCCGCGGAGCTGAGCCGGGCCACCAGCATCGGAGGCGTGCTCCAGCAACTCAGCGTCAGCTTCGGCGTGTCGGTGGCCGCCACGGTGCTGACCTGGCTCAGCCGCCACGGCGAGGCGCTGACGCCCGCGCGCTTCCACGAGACCTTCCTGCTCACCGCCATCATCCCGCTGCTGGCGCTGCCGGGTTTCCTGCTCCTCAAAGCGGAGGACGGCGCAGAGGTCAGCCGCCACCGGACCGGGACGGCCCGGGCGGGCGCCTGATCCGCGCTCCCGCCCGGGGGGGAAGGGGTGAGGCATGGCGGGCCGTGCGATCGGGTCAGGACGCCGTCCACAGCGCCGAGACGTAGTCGTACCCGCCGCCGCTCTTGATGACGTAGCCCGTCGCCGGGAAGGGGGCGTGGAAGAACGACAGGCGAAGATGGTCGGCGGCAGCGCGGTCGAGCAGGCGCCGCCGCGTCGCAATGGCCTTTTCCAGGTCCATGTCGAACATGGCCTGCCACTCCGGATGCCGGGCGAAGACGAGCGGGTTGTTGGTGATGTCGGCGACGAACATCGTCGCCTCGTCCACCGACGCGATCTCGATGGCGGCCATGCCGGGCGTGTGCCCGCTCGCGTCCAAGGCGTGAAGCCGGGGAGCAGCTCCTCGCCGAAGGCGTAGCGGCGCACGTCGGCCGCGATGGGGTCGAAGGCGCGATGGGCGGAGGCGGCGGTGCCTTTCAGCGCGTCGGGCAGGTGAGCCGCGTCGCCCAACCAGACGTCCCATTCCACCTCGGGCACCAGGACTTCGGCGTTGGGGAAGGCCGCCGTGCCGTCCGGCCCGCGCAGGCCGCCGATGTGGTCGCCGTGGAAGTGGCTGATGATTACCGAGCTCACGGCGGCGGCATCGATGCCCGCCGCGGCGAGGCTCGCCGGCAGCCGTCCGGCAGCGGGCCCCGCGCCCGCGCCCATCCCGGTGTCGATCAGGACGACGCCGTCGCGGGTCTCGACCGCCAGGGCGTGGAAGGTTTGCGTCAGCTTGTCCCGCGCCATCCCGCAGGCCGCGAAGGCTTCCCCGACCTCGTCGGTGTCCGCGTTGCGGACGAAATGCGGGGGCCGGTCGCGCACCAGCACGCCATCGTGCAGCGCGACGGCCGTGAAGGCCCCGACCCTGAACCGGTAGAAGCCCGGCGCCTGCCCGCCGATGTCAGAGGTGCTCGTCCCACCCATGCGTCGTCTCCCGTCGGACCCGGCCGGAGCTTGCCGGGCTCACCGGGCCTGATCAAGGCGCACAGGCATCCGCCGGCTCCCGCCGGAGCTCAGTCATGCCGACAGGAACAGCTTTCCGTCGTAGTATTGGTTCGGCGGAAGCGGATCGGCGACCGTGCCGAATTCCTTGAACATGGCGTTGAACCGCCCCAGCCACCTGTCGACCGTCCCGTCGCGGGTGAAGGCGTCGAGCTGGGCGCTGGTGAGCAGAAGGCGGCTCTTCGCGACCGGCATCAGCACGTCGACCGGCACATGGATGAGGGCCGACGTCAGTTCCACGGTGCGGTCGAGGTTGGCGGCCCGGTAGTCGATCGCCTTCTTCACGACGCTGACGAAGCTGCGCGCGAGATCCGGGTCGCCGCTCACGACCTCGTTGCGGGCCACGACGGCGTTGACGAAGGACACGTCGGGATAGAAGTCGCGGTTGGCGGCGAGCTCCTTCAGGTCCGGCACGCGGCGGCGGATGACGTCGACGAGCGGGTTCCAGATCCCGGCGCCGTCGATCTGGCCCGACGAGAAGGCCGCCACCACGGTGCTCGGGTCCATCGGCACCACCTGCATGTCCTTGATCGTCAGGCCCGCCTTGGCGAGGCCGAGCCGCAGGATCATGTCGCCGGACGTGCCCTGCGGCACGCCGACCTTCTTCCCCTTCAGGTCGGCGATCGACGCGATGCCGGGCTGGGCAATGAGGCGGTCGCTGAAGCCGACGTCGTTGATCGCCACCACCTTGGCGCGGCCGCTCGCCGGTAGCCACAGGGCGCCGGGGCCGATGGTGCCGAAGTCGAGGCTGCCTGCCCCCATGGCCTGCACCTGGATCGGGCCGTTGGTGAACACCTTGAGATCGGGCACGAGCCCCTCGGGTTCCCACAACTTCTGGTCGTTCGCGACGGCGAAGAGGCTCGCGTTCGGGAAATCCCCGATGTAGCCGACCCGCACGGACTTCGGCGCGGCGGCGTGGGCGACGCGGGGCAGCGTCAGCGCGGCGGCCCCCGCCGCCAGGAGAGTGCGGCGGGTCAGCATGACATGAACTCCTGA
Organism: Lichenibacterium minor; assembly: GCF_004137685.1. Taxonomy (GTDB): domain Bacteria; phylum Pseudomonadota; class Alphaproteobacteria; order Rhizobiales; family Beijerinckiaceae; genus Lichenihabitans; species Lichenihabitans minor. Next base: position 2,716 of record NZ_QYBB01000112.1, read on the forward strand.
TCGCGGTCGGGGTGGTAGACGGCGCGCCACACACGGTTGCGCAGCTCCGCGAAATGCGGCGACAGGCGCATCTCCTCGGTGCGGGGATATGGCAGGTCGACCGGGACGACGCAGTGGAGGCGGCCGGGGCGCGCCGCCATCACGACGACGCGGCTCGCGAGGTAGACCGCCTCCTCGACGTCGTGGGTGATGAAGATCACGGTGCGGCGCTCGCGGCTCCATGTCTGCAGGAGCTGGTCCTGCAGGCCGACGCGGGTCAGGGCATCGAGGGCGCCGAAGGGTTCGTCCATGAGCAGGATGGCGGGGTCGACCGCGTAGGCGCGCGCGATGGCGCAGCGCTGCTTCATGCCGCCCGACAGCGTCTTCGGCAGGGCGTCGGCGAA
>NZ_QYBB01000113.1 GCF_004137685.1 Lichenibacterium minor
TGGATCGAAGCCTCCTGCAGCCTCGATCATCGATCACCCGGTCAGGCTCCAGAAGGTGGGGGCGGAGCGACGCTTACGGCTGATCGCGGATTGGGTGAGGCCGAGCGCGCTGGCGGCCCGAGTCACACTACGGTGGTCGAGCAGCGCGTCGAGCACCAGGAACAGGCGGAGGTCGCGCTCCGAGACATGACGTGAACTCATGCGCCCATGATGGCTATGACGCTCGCTTCATGTCCAGCACCGGCCTACACCCCAGCATCAACAACGAGGACTGCGCCGATGCGCCCGATTGAAACCATCGCCTTCGCAGGTACTTCCGTCTACGTCTTGGTGAGCGGGGAAGAGACTGGCCGGCAGTTCGCGCTGCTCCACATCACCAATCCACCCGGCGTCTGGACACCGCGGCATCGTCACCTCAACGAAGACGAGACCGTTTACGTCCTGTCCGGGCAGGTCGAGATAGAAACGGGTGGCGAGACCCAGTTGCTCTCCGCCGGGGAGGTCGTGGTCCTTCCCCGGGCCCAAGCTCACCGCCTGGGTAATGCCGGCCCCGAACCCGCACAGGCCCTTGTGTTCTGCACGCCGTCCGGCTTCGAGCAGTTCGTTCGCGAAGCTGGACAGCCCGTCTCGAATAATGAGCCTGCCCGGGCTCCGGATGCGGCCACGCTCGGCCGCCTCGTCGGTCTGTCCTCCCGCTTCGGCATCGAACTCCTGCCAGCAGGCTGATGACAGGGCTGAATTCCGGAAGTGTGTTTGCCGAGTATCTGAACGGGCGGCCGCTGTGGTGTCTCGGATGGGTCTAGAACCGCCCTATCCGGTGTCTCAGGAGCTCGGAACCGACACATATGAGAGCAGGGCGAGGTGTCTTACAAGACTGCCTCGCTGGGGAATACCCATGCAGGAATCAAATAAGCTGATGGATGGACTGGCGACTGGCTTCGGCAGCACGTGCTCGGTGGTGAACGCTAAACATGTTGATTGCTACGTCTCGCCGCGGATGAGACGATATATGAGCCTTTCATACCTGATCCTTCAAACGTATATTCTCCATATTTTTTAACGGATTGAAGATAGGTCGAGATGACTATGATTCTTTCTCAGGGTAAATTCCGCTTAAGATCATGCAAGAATCGAATTTCATCTCATTCAACCCTCAAAAGGGTTTCAATGTAGCTAGTATGTTTCTACGCCACGACGTTAGTGGTACGGAATCTGTTGAGAGCCTCGGCGACCTCGTAGCCCAGCAGACCACGCTGATGACGGCCGAGATGACGGACTTCTGTGCGGGAAGGCGGCTGACGCTGGCGCCGTTCCTCGGACCCCTCACCGCGACGGCGGCGAGCGTCACCTACGCGACCTCGGGCACGCGCGCGGTCGACTGGCAGGACACGACCTGCGGCGGCGCCACGCTGTCGAACGCCCTGGCGCTCGGCGCCGCCTACGCGCCCAACCTCGGCGACAGCGTGATCGTGGTGCAGGCCACCTACGTCTACAAGTTCCCGCCATCCTACACCCTGCCATCCTCATACACGCTCACGCGGACGACCTACTCGCGCCCGCGCGCTGGCACTACGGTGGCCCATTCATGAGCGCGACCGTGAAGGCAAGAGGCCGTCTCGAGTACCGGGGTTCCATCATGGCGAGGCTGGGCAGGATGTGGCGCGGGCTACCACGCTTCGGGCGGGACGAGCGCGGCGGCGTGGCGGTGTGGTTCGGCGTGTCCGTCGTGGCACTGCTGTTCTTCGCGGGGTCGGGGCTCGACCTCGCCCGCAGCATCAACCAGCAGGCGGAGATGCAGGGCGCCGTCGACGCCGCGGCGCTGGCGGGCGCCGGCGCCTACACGAGCGCCGCGACGCTCGCCACGGCGACCGCGGCGGCTACCAACTACATGACGCAGTTCAAGACGACGAGCGGACTGTCCGCGCTCACCTTCACGGTCACGCCCGGCACGGCCACGAGCGGCACCTCGGTGACGAGCTACGGGATGACGGTGGCAGCCTCGGCGTCGATCTCCAACACCCTGATGGCCATGGCCAAGAGCTCCAACACCGTGGCCGTGACCGCGACGGCGAGGAACCCCGTCTACAACATCACGATCAGCATGTCCGGCTTCAGCTCCAGCGCCGTCGATACAGGCACGATCTCCTACTACACGGTGCCTGCGGACGGCTCAACGCCCACCGCGACGACCCTGCTCTACAGCAACGCCGCAAATGCGACGAGCTCGGGCACCACCACCGTTCAGCTCACGGCCAGCCAGAAGCTGGGGTTCATGCTGACGAACACGACGGACGGAAACGCCGCCACGACGTGCACTACCGTTCTCCTCATCCTCAAGAAGTGTTCGTCGAACAATTACGGCAGCAACGCCTACGGAGGTGCCTCGGGAAGCGTGCATTACTTCTACTCGCACATGTCGCCGCCGAGCCAGATCGCCTACCCCAGCGTGACGCAGAACTGCAGCCTGCAGGTGCTGACGAGCAGCACCGCATCGCCGACGTCCGGCTCCTGCCTGAGCGCCCTGCCGACCTACGCCACCGTCAACTGCGTCCAGGCGTCCGGCATGACGCTGCGCTACTACTGGAACGATATGGGCGGCTCGACCGACGACAAGGACTACAATGATGCCGTCTATACAGTCACCTGTTCTCAAATCGATTCTACAGTGGTAAAGGGGTTGGTGCTGACCAACTGAGGTCAGTTAGTCGTGAACTAGACACGTGGAGGTTGATCCGATCTCTCGAGCTGACACGCGGAGACACATTTTTCGCCGCCTCGAGCGGAGCATCGCTGTTTCCAAAGTCAAGTGTTACCCGAATGAGACGGGTTGTCTTGATGAGATATACCCATCCGAGGCTGCACGAGACGCATGGCTCGGCTCGGCGTTTGAAGCGTCGTTGCAAGGCGGATCGGAACGGTGAGGAGCGTCGGCCAGGATCGTGTCCCCAGGGATGGTGTAGCTTCCGGAGGAGCCACCTTGGTCACCGGCTTGGGCCGGGACGGTCAGGCTGCCAGGATCGGCAGGCTGACGGCGTCATCATCGCCGATCGGGGCGATGCTTTCCAG
>NZ_QYBB01000114.1 GCF_004137685.1 Lichenibacterium minor
AGGAAGCGACCAACAAGACGTTTCACTACGACACCGCAGAGATACTGCGCACACACGTCCTGGCCTTCATCGCGGCTCAGAGCCTGACCCAAAAGCCTACGATCGCGCGATTCGCCGGATGCCGACCTGGATGGCAGCGAGCGTGACGAAGGCCAGCAGGGTCGAGGCGAGGTTTTCGAAGTCCTTGGCCAGGCGGCGGTTCCGGCCGAGCCAGGAGAAGGTCCGCTCGACAACCCACCGTCGCTTGATCACCTCGAAGCCGGCCGCGTTGGGATTACGGCGGACCACCTCCAGCCGCAGCCCGTTGGCGCCTGCTGCCTCGTAGGTCTGCTGCGCATTGTAGCCCGTGTTGGCGAAGATGCACTCCAGCCACGGAAAGCGGAGCTTGATCCTGTCGAACAGAAGCGCGGCGCCGTCGCGGTCCTGAACGCCTGCCGAATGGACGACGAGGCGGATCGGCAAACCCAATGTGTCGACGAGGGAGTGGATCTTGCGCCCCTTCACCTTCTTTCCAGGCTCGTAACCCACCGCGTCGGCTGCGTCGGCGGTCTGCTTCTCGGCCTTACACCCCCCTTTTCGGCCGACTTGATCGTCTGGCTGTCGATGATGCCGGCCGAGGGGACCCTTCACGGTCCTCGCGGTCCCGCAGCATCGGGTAAAGCTGGTCCCAGATCGCATGCCACGTGCCGTCAGCCTGGAACTTGCGGAAGATGTTGTACACCGTCGAACGCGGTGGAAAGCCGTCCCGCGGCAGGTAGCGCCACGGGCAGCCGGTTCGCAGCAGATAAAGGATCGCGTTCATCGCCGACCGCATGTCGGTCTTGCGGGGCCTGCCACCCGGGGTCGCAGCCGGGATTAGCGGACCCAGCACGGCCCACTCCGCATCCGTGACATCGCTCGGATAGCCGCCACCCGGGCGCTTGTGGGTTTTTCGCTGCTCATCGGTCCACATGGTGATCCTGCCCGCTCGCTCGCCGGCTCTGAATCACACAACCACAACGACGTCATCCATCCTTTTGGGTCAGGCTCTTACAACTTTGCCAAGCACCTCAAAGCGCTGAAGTGGAAAACACCGTTTCAGACGATCTGCAGTGCCTGGACTGCCAACCCAGCTGTGTTCAAAATCAACCCGCATCACCTCATTCCGGGACCATACAGCGAGCCAATCAAAGCACGACCTGTGGGCCGCACTCCTCCGCTTTGAGCGGCGTTTGAAACACGAGCACGATGCCATGCGGTACTCGACGCCCCGGTGTCACAGGACGACTGCCGACTTTGGCGACCTCGGCGGCACGCAAGCTAGCGGTTTCGGGCTCGACGGCCACGCCTGTGCGAGACACGTTGACGATGCGTGCCGCTAATCGTTTGCCGCTCGTGGTTGTCAGGACAGTCGAGGTTTTCGCGGGCAAAAAGCGAGGCGCGGAGCGTGTCTCGCTCGAACCGATGTTGCTGGGCGTCGGGGGCGATCCACCAACGCTGGTTGTCCGGGAGAAAACGTCTCGCGGGATTGTTGTTATCGGAACCTGATCCTTGGCGCCACCGGCGCCTTTCCATATCCGTCCGAACCCGATCATCTTCCGATACGCCTCGCGTTGCGATATGAGCCTCGCACGATGGAACTTACGATTTCCTCATTGTGCGTGCCGCGGCCCGCCGGATGGGCGAAGCCGGACGAGTGCGCAAGGAGGGGAGCGGAGCCGAGGGCGCTACGTGGGTTGCCCCAAACGAGGGCAAAACTTAGCGTCACATAATCTTCGTTGAAATTTAGCACATGTGCTGAAATCATTAAGGGACGGGTTCTCGGGGAGGAGCAAGATTGGGAGTGCCCAATGAATCTCCATCAGGTTGAAATTATCGAATCAGCATGGCGCATTCTCAACGCTAGCGCGTCTGATACAGCCCACAGCGCCGCCGATGCCATCGCCCTGTTTCTGCAGGAACTCGATGACGACGGGCTCATCGATCGCTTGAATGAGGGCCGGAGCGGTAAGGATCTCATCGCCGGCATCGTAGCGGCATTGGGTAAAAAGACGCCATAGCTCCAGGCCAGGACGCCCGCGACCGCAAGCTCATGGTCGATACACGAGGCGGGATGGCTTGGGGCGGCAGGGGATCGCGGTGGAGTGAGAGTGCGAGCAGCCAATCTCCTGACCAGCGCAGAAAGAAGGCCGCTACACCTCGCGGCGAGCGACCCAAGTCTAGGGAGGAAACGCCCACGAAGGGCATGCGCCCGAGGACACGAAGCCAATCTACGACGGCCGGCTGTGATCGTCTATGAATGATAGATGTAAGATCGAACCACGACCCCGCCGCCATCGGCGCCCCGCGCGGCGAGGCCGTGATGGCAACGTGTTCGACCGCCGCCGGACGGCAAGGGACCATGCCGCCCGCGTGATCCGCAAGGGGTGGAAACGCGAAAAGCCTCGGTTACCGGTGAAGGCGAGCGGGGCTGGCTAGGGTCTGTTAGCGCTTGATCCATTGGACGGCTGCTGCGAGGCAGAGGATACCGAGGAACGATGTATCAGTCTTCTCGTAACGGGTCGCGACGCCTCGCCACTCCTTCAAGCGCGCCCACGCATTCTCGATGTGATGTCGATTGTTGTAGATCCAGGCCGGGCAAGCGACGGGCGCCTCGTTGCTTTTAGCCGGGATCGCCGGCCTGGAGCCCATGTCCCAGATCGCGTCGCGGAAGGCGTGGGCCGCATAGCCCTTGTCGGCGACCACCCACCCTGGTGCGCGGGGCAAGCCTGCCAGCAAGGGGTCGGCCTGGGGCAGTTCGTGGGCCTGCCCTGGCACAAGGCGGAAGGCAATGGGCAGCCCGCGTCCGTCGCAGATCATGCAGGCTTTCGTGCCGTAGCCACCACGAGAGCGGCCCAAAGCTTCACGCTCATCTCGCTCCGCCCCCGCGACCCCCTTTATGGATGGCCCGCCCCTCCCTCTGCAGCAGCTGATAGCATGCTGGTGCAACCCAGGTGAGGACGGAGCA
>NZ_QYBB01000115.1 GCF_004137685.1 Lichenibacterium minor
TGCGGCAGAGACGACGCGAAGAAAGGCCGGATGCGTGCGGGCAGACCTCCTCGATCGCCTTTTGGTGACGCTGGCCGTGCGCTTGCGCGCCTTCTCGGTCTGCCGCATCCAACGCGGATGGCAGTTGGGGTTCAGTCCGTTCGAGGCCATCACGATCCACTACGTCCTGCGCGGGACGGGCAGCCTGCGAGTCGGCGCCGGGCCTTGGCAGGCGTTCGCGCCCCACAGCGTCATCATCGTGCCGGCCCGCCTCCCGCATGCCCTGGGAGAGGCGGAGGAGGTCGTCGGAGCGGCGCGGGCCGAGGACCATTGCCTTCTCCACGGCGACGGGCTGGTCAGCTTCATGGCGGGGGACGGGACGCCCGACACGCTCCTGGTCTGCGGACAGATCTCCGCCAGCCATGACGGTGCGCTGGGACTTTTCGAGCTGTTCCAGTCACCGATGATCCAGGCCTTCTCATCAGACGCCCCCCTCCGTGGGACATTCGAACTCATGCTGGCCGAGGTGGCTGCCCCGAGCCTGGGCACACAGGCCATGACGGAACTGCTGATGAAGCAGTGCCTGATCGTGATGTTGCGTCAGCATCTGTTGGGCGGCGACGGCGCGTCGCCGCTGCTCAGGGCGCTCCAGGAACCGAAACTCGCACGGGCCATCATCGCGGTCTTGGAACATCCCGGCGCGCCCTACTCGGTCGACAGCCTGGCGTCGCTCGCCGGCATGAGCCGCACGTCCTTCGCCGTGCGGTTCTCCGAAGTGTTCGGCCAAGGACCCATGGATTTCGTCCAAAGGGTTCGCCTGCGGATCGCCGCGCGTCTCCTCACCGCCACAGACCTCCCCGTCAAGATCATCGCCGGCAGCGTCGGTTACGCGAGCCGCAGCGCCTTCAGTCGGGTGTTCGAGTCCACCTACGGTCTGACCCCGTCGGACTTCCGCAGTTTCGGCGGAGGGGACGAGGTCGAACCGGAACGTCGGGAAAACCCTGAACTGGCGCCTTCCGAAACCAGCCAGGAGCCCTGACCCGTGCAGGCGTCTGGTCGTTCGGGGTAGGACGCAGATCGTTCGAAGGCGCCTTGGCGGGGGACACGACCTGAATGGCACGCTGTTCGACAGCCACCGCCACCGTCGTTCAGGAGACCACCATGATCACCGACCGGAGATCCATCCTCGCCGGCCTCGCCCTCATCGCCGCCACGCCCGCCGCGATGGCCCAGGCCCAGAAGGTCGCCCCTGCCACCCCGATCACCGACTTCGCAGGCGTGAAGACCGCGACCGACTACTACATAGGCGTGCTCGGCCCGGCCGAAGCCTCGCTGACCACGTCTCAACTGGCCGTGGAACGCGCGACCAACAAGGACGCCCACGAGTTCGCTGGCTTCGAACTCGGCGAGGCCATCACGGTCAACGAGGTGCTGAAGGATCTCGGGACCAAGTCCTCCGTCGACACGAACGCCATGGCCTCCATCGAGAAGATCAAGGGTGCCGCGAAGGGTGAGGGCTTCGACCGCGCCTACATCACCTTCCAACTCGAAAACCACGAGTATCTGCGCGATATCGCCGACGCCTACCTGCACAACAGCGCTGGCGCGACCGACCCCATGGAGAAGCAGGGTCGACTGCTGGCGTCGCCATCTGTTGACGAGACCTGATCCCATGACGACCGTTTTCCGATCATCCGCCCTCCTGGCCGGCCTCATGGCCGGCACCGCCCTGCTGGCCGCGCCTGCGGCATGGGCGCAGACCGCAGCACCTCCGGCCCCTGCCGCGGCGGCACCCATGCCCGACGCCCCCGTGGCCGAGCCCGCATTCTCGACCGTCGCGACCGTGGCGGAGACGCCCGACAGCGGCACGATGAAGCGTGCCGACAAGGATATGGCGGCGGTGCTGAAGAAGCTCGGCGACCTCGGCGTGAAGCCCATCGAGTCGCGCTCGGTCGAGGAGGCCAGGACCCAGCCGACCCCGGCCGACGCCGTCAATGCGGTGCTCAAGGACCAGGGCAAGGACCCTGCCGCGATGATGGCCGCCATGAAGGTGTCCAAGAAGGACATGACCTACCCGACCGCCGGCGGCACCCAGTTGGTCCGAATCTATACCCCGGACGGCGCTGGTTCCGGCCCGTTGCCGGTCATCGTCTATTACCACGGCGGTGGCTGGGTCATCGCCACGGTGGACACTTATGAGGCGTCGGCGATGGCGCTCGCCAAGAAGGCCAACGCCATCGTGGCGAGCGTCGAGTACCGTCACGCGCCCGAGAACAAGTTCCCCGCCGCTCACGAGGACGCCTTCGCGGCCTACAAGTGGGCCCTGGCCAACGCCGCGCAGTTCGGCGGCGACCCCGCCCGTGTGGCGGTAGCTGGCGAGAGTGCCGGAGGCAACCTGGCCGCCAACGTCGCCATCATGGCACGCGACGGCAACGTGCAGAAGCCGACGCACATGCTCCTCGTGTATCCTGTCGCCGGCACCGACATGAACACGCCGTCCTACATCCAGAACCAGAACGCCATGCCGCTGTCGAAGGGCGCCATGGGCTGGTTCGTCGACAAGACCTTGGCCAAGCCGGACGATGCCAAAAGCCCGATGTTGAACCTGACCACGATGGCCGACCTCAAGGGCCTGCCTTCGGCGACGGTCATCACCGACGGCATCGACCCGCTGATGTCGGAGGGCAAGATGCTGGCCGAGAAGCTCAAGGCGGCGGGCGTGCCGACGACGTACAGGAACTACGAGGGCGTGACGCACGAGTTCTTCGGCATGGCGCCCGTCGTGTCCGACGCCGAAAAGGCCCAGGACGCGGCCGCGCAGGACCTGCGTGAGGCCTTCGCAGGCAAGC
>NZ_QYBB01000116.1 GCF_004137685.1 Lichenibacterium minor
GACCTCGACGTCAAGGCCGGCGAGGTCGTGGCACTGGTGGGCGACAACGGCGCGGGCAAGTCGACCCTGGTCAAGGTTCTGGCCGGCGTCCATGCCCCCACCTCCGGCGCCATGACTTTCATGGGCAAGCCCGTGGCGCTGAGCGGGCCCGGCGAGGCCCTGTCCATGGGCATCGCCACCGTGTTCCAGGACCTCGCCCTCTGCGAGAACCTCGACGTCGTCGCCAACATCTTCCTCGGCCGCGAGCTCAGTCCCTACGCGCTCGATGAGGTCACGATGGAGATCCGGGCCTGGACGCTGCTCAACGAGCTCGCGGCTCGCATCCCCTCCGTCCGCGAGCCCATCGCGTCGCTGTCGGGCGGGCAGCGCCAGACGGTGGCGATTGCCCGCTCGCTGCTGTTGGAGCCCAAGCTCATCATGCTGGACGAGCCAACCGCGGCCCTCGGCGTCGCCCAGACCGCCGAGGTGCTGAACCTCATCGAGCGGGTCAAGGATCGCGGCCTCGGCGTCATCATGATCAGCCACAACATGGAGGATGTCCGCGCCGTGGCGGACCGCATCGTCGTGCTTCGGCTCGGCCGCAACAACGGGGTCTTCTACCCCGACACGTCCAACCAGGAACTGGTCGGCGCCATCACGGGCGCGGCCGACAATTCCGTGTCCCGCCGCGCCACGCGGCGCGCCGCGACCGGCGGAGAGGCACAGGCATGAGCACGAACCTCGAGGGGACTCCAGCACTCGATCGCGCCGACGCGCGGGTGCGCCACGATGAGGGGCTCGGCGGCGCGGTCCGGGGCTTCCTCGACCGCGTGCGCTCGGGCGACCTCGGCTCGCTGCCCGTGGTGGTGGGCCTCGCCGTGATCTGGACGGTGTTCCAGATTTTGAACCCCGTATTCCTCGGGGCCAACAACCTCGTCAACCTGCTGTTCGATTGTTCCACGGTCGGCATCATCTCGCTCGGCATCGTCTGCATCCTGATGGTCGGCGAGATCGACCTCTCAGTCGGCTCCGTATCGGGCTTCGCGTCCGCGCTGCTTGGGGTACTGTGGGTCAACGGCGGCTGGTGGGCGCCCGGGGCGATCCTGCTTGCGATGCTGTGCGGCGCGGCCGTCGGTGCGATCTACGCGGTGCTGTTCAACCGGCTCGGAATGCCGAGCTTCGTGTCGACCCTGTCCGGCCTGCTCGCCGTGCTCGGTCTCCAGCTCTACGTCCTGGGCTCCAGCGGTTCGATCAACCTCCCCTTCGAATCGAGCCTCGTCGGCCTCGGCCAGACCTGGGTGATGCCCTCCGTCCTGGCCTATCTCTTCGTGCTGCTGGCGGGTGGCGCCTACTTCTTCGCCGGGTTCCGCACGGCGGCGCGCCGTCGCGCCGCGGGGCTCACGCCGCCTTCGCTTCTCGGCCTCGCGGTGAGAACCGCAGTGCTCACCGCGGCCCTGCTTGCCGTCGCGGCCTACCTCAACACCGACCGCGGCGTGCCGTGGGTCTTCGGATTCTTCGCGCTGCTCGTGGTGCTGCTCGACTACGCGCTGAAGCGCACCCAATGGGGCCGCTCCATGACGGCCGTGGGCGGCAACCGCGAGGCCGCGCGCCGCGCCGGCATCGACGTGCACAGCATCTATCGCGGCGCCTTCATGCTGTGCTCGACGTTGGCGTCGCTGGGCGGGATCCTGTCGGCGGCTCGCCTCGCCTCGGCGAGCCAGCAGGCCGGCACCGGCGACGTCAACCTCGACGCCATCGCGGCGGCGGTGATCGGCGGCACGAGCCTGTTCGGCGGGCGTGGCTCGGCCTACTCGGCGCTGCTCGGCATCATCGTGATCCAGTCCATCGCCAGCGGGCTGACGCTGCTCGATCTGAGCTCGTCGCTCCGCTACATGATCACCGGCGGCGTTCTCGCCATCGCGGTCATCGTCGACTCGCTGGCCCGTCGCTCGCGCGTGTCCCACGGCCGCGCCTGAGCCCCGACCTTTCACACGACAGGAGAAACGTCATGGCTCAGGATCTGAGCGGCAAGGTCGCGGCCGTCACCGGCGCCGCCTCGGGCATCGGGCTCGAATGCGCGCGCGCCATGCTGCAAGGCGGCGCCCGCGTGGCGCTGGTGGACCGGGCCGCGGACAAGCTCGACGCCCTCTGCGCCGAACTCGGACCGCAGGCTTTCCCGGTCGTCGTCGATCTGCTCGACAAGGCGAGCGTCGCCGGCATGATGCCGGAGATCCTCCGCCGAGCCGGGCGGCTCGACGTGTTCCACGCCAATGCGGGTGCTTACGTCGGCGGCGAGGTGCACGGCGGCGACCCCGATGCCTGGGACCGCATGCTGAACCTCAATGTCAACTCGGTGTTTCGCTGCATCCACGCGGTGCTGCCCCACATGGTGGACCGCGGCTCCGGCGACATCGTCGTCACGAGTTCGGTGGCGGGCGTCGTGCCGGTCGTGGTCGAGCCGATCTATACGGCGTCAAAACATGCCGTGCAGGCCTTCGTGCATACGCTGCGGCGCCAGGTGATGCGCCACGGCATCCGCGTCGGCGCGGTGCTGCCGGGGCCGGTCGTGACCGCCCTGCTCGACGACTGGCCCAAAGCCAAGCTCGCCGACGCGCTCGCCAACGGCGGCCTGATCCAGCCGGTCGAGGTGGCCGAGGCGGTGATGTTCATGCTGACGCGGCCCAAGGGCGTCGTGGTGCGCGACCTCGTGATCCTGCCGCAGACGGTGGATCTGTAGAGGCCGTCACCGCCGCGCTGGCGATGACGGACAAGGCGCACCCTCGATCGCGAGAACAAGGGCTTCGAGGCTCAGCCCCGGAACCCCGCCGAAGGCCGAGCGCCTTTGGGAACCATGTTCCAAGAAGAGGCTCATCATGGACCAGGT
>NZ_QYBB01000117.1 GCF_004137685.1 Lichenibacterium minor
GCGGCGGGCTCCGCCATGTGCGGAGCTCCGCCCACCGCCCTCGACTCCAAAACTCCACCAGCTCCGTGGACGCTACCCCCATGGAGCCCTGGATGGATGCCCTGATCCTGACGATGAGGGTGGACGTCCAGGTCGGAAGCACACGGGCTCGCTACAACTGGCTGGCCGACCGCATCGACGTCCCATCGCCCTCGGCCTACCCCGACCCGATCAATTGGTATCGCACGGTGCTCCACGAGCTGGCCCATGCCACCGGCCATCGTGATCGCTTGGCGCGAGATCTCACCGGCTGGTTCGGCTCGGCACAGTATGCCCGCGAGGAGCTCGTGGCGGAGATGACGGCGGCATTCCTGTGTGCCGCGCTGGGGGTGGTGCCCACGGTACGCCATGCCGACTACATCGGCTCTTGGCTCGAGGTGCTGCGGGCGGACGAGCGCGCCATCGTGCGGGCGGCAAGCCTCGCGTCGAAAGCCGCCGATTACATGATAGGCTTCTTACCCCCAGAGATGAGGGGCGGATCCGGTCAGAGGTCGCGTTAGCTAAACTCTACCGCATGACGCGATAACGCGATCGGACGACACTCAACGCGGCGATCTCATTCATCGCGGGTGAAGAGGCGATCGATGTCCACCCCGAGCGCCTTTGCGATGCGGTCGAGCACCAGCACGCTCGCGTTGCGCTTACCGCGTTCGACGCCGCTGAGATAGGCCTGATGAACATCGGCCTGGTGGGCGAGCTCTTCTTGGGAGAGCGCGCGCGCCATGCGCAACTTTCTGACATTTCGGCCCACTCGACCTCGCGCGTCCATCCACCGATGGCAGCTATGGCGCCGTGAAACTCCATAGATTATAAGTCATAAGCGACGCGAAGGTCGGGTGGGGGAGCGAGATAACGCAGGGCGTGAGCGTCGAGGATCAAACCTGGTGCGCCCTGAGGACAGAAACCTCAACGGAGCGAAAGATGGCCCACCCCCTCAATGACCCGGCCGATGAAAGCAACCTAAACCGAGGTTGGTTTTATCATCGGGCCGGCACCGACCATGGACCGATGGATCGTGAAGCCCTTGCCGAGATCCTGCGGCTCATGCCTTTGGTCGGGATCTTGGTCTGGCATTCCAGCCTGCCCGATTGGGCGAGCGCCACTGAGGCTCCCGTTCGAGCCCTGATCTACGGCCCTCCCCCCGCCCCCGACAGTCCTTCCGGGTTGGTATCACTGCTCTTCTCGTTCGAGGGCCGGCTCGGCCGAGCGAGGTTCTTCTGGGCCTCCTGCCTCAGCATCGTGCCCTACATCCTGGTTGTGATGGCCGTCGTGTCACACATGCATGTGCCGGTCTCAGAGGTGACGGGCACTCTGATCAGGCTCGCCCTGGCGCTGCCGTTCGTGTGGATCGGCTTGGCTCTGACGGCCAAACGGCTTCACGACCTTGACCTGTCGGGCTTCCATCTGCTTTGGGTTGCACCTCTCGCCTTCGGGAGCGCCTTTCTACCCCCAGGGCTTGTAAGCTTGGCGTCGATGGTCTTGAGTGGTGTCGTCGAGATTTGGCTGCTGACAAAGCGAGGGACTTATGGACGGAATGATTACGGTCCTGACCCCCTGCCTATTGCTAAAGACTATGTGATCCATAGAAAAACAAAAAAAGCAGGTAGTTTGAATGTTTGGACACTCGCGTCCTTGTTGACCCTGGTCAGCGTGGGCGCTTTCCTAACTTACGGTGGGCGAGCTCTCGAGTCGGTGCGACCTGCCCAATCCCTCTGTTCCAATCCTGGTGTGCTGGTGACCTTGGGTGATCTTATCAAAAAGGACCCAACTTGGATCATCATCGGGGCCTATTACGGAAGTTTCAGCAACGCCCGTATCTCGTTTCACAGCATCAGAACTTTAGAAGAAGGAAGCCCGGTTCGCGGCAGCACATGCGCGGCCATGATGAACGTCTCAGCCATCGATAAGAGTAAGGTAGGCATCGCCGACGACCGGGACCTCTCGGACTTCGAATACACCGTGCAGTACATCGATGGGAGCAGCACCGAGTACGTCGTCAACGTGGTGCACTGACAAGTCCGGAGTGGACGGGAACCTCGGCCAGTCGCTCGACCAGCTCAAAGGCTCCCGCCCCCTCAGGCATTCAGACGCTCATAGAGAGGTCAGGGATGGCGAAAGCTTGGTCGCATCCACCACGACCATACGCAGGCTCTTATTCTCCCTCCCACGTGCGGTCACGAGCGTAAACGGCACCTGCTGCGTCGTCTTCCCGCCATGCCCTGTCTCGATCGCACCAGCCTTGACCAACATGCTGATGATCGTCTCGCTGCTCTCGGTCAAACCCATCAAAGTAGGCAGCCTCTCCCGCCGAATTGCGATCATCTTACGTCCGCTCTTGCGATATCTGAATCCGACGATTGAACCAGAAGCAAGATGTAGACTCCGACTCTTCAGCATTGGAAGCTTCCCTTTGCCCTGAACTGCTGCTCTAAGCGCAGCTACGGCTCTAGAAGGCGTCAACTCGTGTACCACACTTTCGAAGGCGCGTCTCATCAAGCCGTGCACAACGTCGTATACGAAATCAACGGTCCAGGGCATAAACTTCGTTTTGGCTGCAATAGCACCTGCGGCGAACACCAACCCAAATTTGCGAGCGATACGAACTTGGTAAGGGTCCGTTATAGCGGATCGTAGCACAAAATCATCGATGTATACAGGAATTTTGTCCTTGCGCTTCCGGACCATCGTAACCCACGGTAGCGTCCACGGAGCTGGTGGAGATTTGGAGTCGGGGGCGGCGGGCGGAGCTCCGCATATGGCGGAGCCCGCCGT
>NZ_QYBB01000118.1 GCF_004137685.1 Lichenibacterium minor
CTGAGGGCTGTCAGGCGCCGATGGTGCCCAGCACGGTGCTGAAGGTGCTCGCATCCGAGGTGATGCGAGCCGTGGCCACTACGGTGCGCACGGCGGCTTCACCCTTCGCGGACCACATGGCGCGAGAGCCGTTGGTGTTCTTGCGTTTGATCACGGCGGGCCGTAGGTCGCGCTCGCAGGCATTGTTGGTTGGCTCGACCCGCCCGGGGAAGGACGCGAAAGTCAGAAGCTGGTCATGGGCGCGGCGCATCCGGTTCTAGATGTCGCGCGCCAGGTCGCAGGTGGCCGGGGCGGCGAGGATATCGCCGAGGGAGCGCTCCAGCTTGCGGCGCTTGGTGGTCACCGTGGAGGGCGCCGACGTGGTGATGGTTCGTGCCAGGGCGAAAGCTCCGTCGAGCCACAGGTTCAGCCGCAGGGCGAGGGTGTCGTCGCCGGCGTCGAGAGCGTAGGCGACACACGCGGGCGAGGTGCGCCAGGCAGGTCTGCTGGCGGTCGGCATGCCCTTGTTGGGCGGAGTAGCGGTCCGACAGCCACACGGCCGGCCGATGCCCGTCCATGATCTCGTGCACCACGCACGCTCCCCGCGTCGGAGCGGCATGATGCACCACCGCTTCCTCGCAGCGGAAAACCCATGTGTGGACGGGCCTTGCGGTGCAAGCGAAATTATGATGGCGGTCGGTCGGGTTGCAGCCATGTGTCCGGCCTGTCGGTGCGGCGCTCATGGCCGCTGGCCTTGATGAAGTCCGCGACCGAGGTCCCAATCAATGATTCGCGCTCAGGAAGTGCTTGGGTTTTGCGGGTTGCCCTCGATCCCGGGTCGACCGGTTCGTCATCATGTTTCAGCACCTTGCACACCCACCCATCGACGTCGAAACATCGACAGGCGGGATCTCCTCAGGCGACCGCGGCCGCCTTGAACTCTTCGCCGCGCGCCAGCACCGCCCAGGCGATCCGCGCCGTCTTGTTGGCCAGGGCCACGGACACGACGCGGGCCGGCTTGCGCTCCAGCAGCTGCTTCGCCCAGGCCCTGCCCGGATTGTCCTCCCGCGCTCGGCGGAGCATCGACGTCGCGCCGATCACCAGGAGGTGCCGGATCGAGCCGTCACCCTGTTTGCTGATGCGCCCGAGCCGCTCCTTGCCGCCGCTGCTGTGCGGCTTCGGCGTGAGGCCGAGCCAAGCGGCGAACTGCCGACCCGAGCGGAACAGGGCGGGATCGGGCACGGAGGCCGAGATGGCGCTCGCCGTGATCGGCCCAACGCCCGGGATCGTGATCAACCGGCGGCTGGGCGCATCGGCCCGGCACCAGGCGACGATCTCCTTCTCTGTCTTGCGGACCTCGTCCGTAATCTGGCTGATCCGCTCGATGAGGCGACGAAGGGCCGATTGCGCCATCGTCGGAAAGTTGGCCCGCTCGGTCTGAAACTGCGCGATGGCATCCTTGAGCCCGACCAAGCCCTGCGCCGCCACGATACCGAACTCGGCGAGGTGCCCACGCAAGGCGTTGATGAGGGCTGTCCGCTGCCGGACCAGGAGTTCGCGCACCTTGTGCGTCATCAGCACGGCCTGCTGGTAGATCGTCTTCACGGCGACGAAACGCATGGTGGGCCTGGTCACGGCCTCAGCGATGGCCCCGGCATCGGCAGCGTCGGTCTTGCCCCGCTTGACGTAGGGCTTCACGTAGATCGGCGGCATGAGCTTGACGGTGTGCCCGATCTTGATCAGTTCACGTGCCCAGTGATGCGCGGTGGCGCAAGCTTCCATGCCCACCAGACACGGCGAGATCTTTTTGAAGAAGCCGATGACTTCTTACCTTCGCAGCTATCGGCGAAGGAGGACCTTACTTACGGTGTCGATACCGTAAACCTGAAAGACGTTCTTGGCCAGATCGAGGCCGATGACGCTGACGCTTGCCATGGGATGCTCCTACTGACGATTGCTACTCTGATCTTGGCACATTCCTGCCGGGAGCAGGAGCCGTCCACCCCATCAATGATACGCGTTCGTGCCCTCGATGCGCACGCCGGTCTCGTCGGACGCCACCACGGTGGCGCGACGCAGCCTCGACAGCGCTGCGTCGCGCCCGGCGTCGAAGCGCGTTTCGGCCCGGCGCAGCATGTCGGTCAGCCCGCCCTGGCTGATGCGCAGGCCGAACAGGTCAAGAGAGCCTTCTGCAAGCGCTCGTAGGACACGGCTTGGAACGTCTTCAGGTATACGGCCGTGGCGTGCAGGCGCGGGCCGAACGGCGAGGCCGCAGCCTCCGCCCGCCGCGGCGCTACCACATGCGCCCCGCATCCCGGGCACACCACTGCCAAGCGCCGGTGCTGCTCGACGACGGGCTTCACCTCTGGCAGCTCGATGTGCTCGTGCACGCTGACCGTCTCGACGGCCAGATCGGGCGACAACGCCAACCCGCAGTCGGGGCACTCGGTCGGACGGTGATCGACGACCGTATCAGGGACCTCGGCGGCGATCCGGCTGTGGCCTTCGTGGCCGGGCTTTGCGTTCCCGGGCCTGGAATACTCGCGGCGTTCCTTGCGGTCGGTCGAGGGCGGCTTGGACGACGTGCGCGACGTCTTGGCCGGGCGCTGTAGCTTCAGCACCAGCTCAATCAGTTCGTCCTTGCTCAGACGCTCGAGATCACCACGGCTCATGCCACGAAGGAATCAGCCTTCATCACGCTGCGCAAGCCGTCGTTGCACCTCGGCCGACCATGCTCGGAGCCGGTCGCCTCACTCAACCCCGTGGGTAGATAC
>NZ_QYBB01000119.1 GCF_004137685.1 Lichenibacterium minor
TCGACCGCGTAGGCGCGCGCGATGGCGCAGCGCTGCTTCATGCCGCCCGACAGCGTCTTCGGCAGGGCGTCGGCGAAAGGCGTGAGGCCCACGAGATCGATGAAGCGCTCGGCGACGGCGCGGCGCTCCGCCTTGGGCCGGCCCGCGATTTC
This sequence comes from Lichenibacterium minor, assembly GCF_004137685.1. Taxonomy (GTDB): domain Bacteria; phylum Pseudomonadota; class Alphaproteobacteria; order Rhizobiales; family Beijerinckiaceae; genus Lichenihabitans; species Lichenihabitans minor. Next base: position 153 of record NZ_QYBB01000119.1, read on the forward strand.
CAGCCCGAACTCGACGTTGCGGCGCACGGTCAGCCAGGGGAACAGCGCGTATTGCTGGAAGATCACGCCGCGCTCGGGGCCAGGCCCACGCACCTCGCGCCCGTCGACCAGCACGCGCCCCGAACTCGGCAGGGTAAGGCCGGCCGCGATGCCCATCGCGGTCGACTTGCCGCAGCCGGACGGCCCCACGACGGTGACGAACTCGCCGTCGGCGATGTCGAGGTTCAACCGATCGAGCGCCGTGAAGCGCGAACCGTCCGGGGCGGCGAAGTCGCGCGACACGGCTTGGAAGGAGATCTTGGCAGGCATCCCGGGGTGCTCCATCAGGCTCGCTCCTGCCAAGCCGTGAGGCGGCGGTCGAGCGCCACGACGGCGCGGTCCATGGCGAGGCCCAACACCCCGATGGCGATGAGGCTGACGAAGATGGTGGGCAGGTCGTAGTAGAGCTCGGCCTGTTGCATGCGGAAGCCGAGGCCGGACTGCGCGGCGATCAGTTCCGCCGCCACCACTGTCGCCCAGGACGAGCCGAGCCCGATCCGCACCCCCACCATGATGAAGGGGGTAGACGCTGGCACGACGACGCGGCGGAAGATGGTGAAATCGGAGGCGCCGAGCACCCGCGCGGCGTCGATGAAGGTGCGGTCAACGCCGATCACGCCCTGGTAGGTCGCCACGACCGAGGACAGGAAGGCGGCGAGGAAGATGACGAAGACCTTCGGGGCTTCGCCGATCCCCAACGTCACGATGGCCAGCGGAATGATGGCGAGGGGAGGGATGACCCGGAAGAACTGCACGTAGGGCTCGACGAGGCCGCGCGCGACCGCGTACCAGCCCATCAGGAAGCCCACCGGGATCGCGCAGGCGATGCCTATGAGGAAGCCGGCGAGCACGCGGGCGAGACTCGCCGCAGCGTCGGCGAAGAGCGTGCCGTCGCGCGCCGAAGCGAGTGCCTGGGTCGCCACCGCGCCGGGGCCGGGCAGCCCCACGGCGCCCGCAGCCGTCAGCGCCCACCACAGCGCGAGCCCACCGCCGACCGCGAGGAGGTTCAGGCTGAGCATGGAGGACGCGCCGAGGCGCCGCGCGCCGGCCGGACGGGGCTTGGCGGCTCGTGCGGTCAAGGCCGTCATCGCGTGGCCGCCTGCCGGTCGCGGGTGCGGACGTTCGACTCGATCAGCCAGTCGCGGATCACGTCGAGCAGGGCACGACGCATGTCGAGATGGGCGGGGTCGTCCCACAGGTTGTCGACCTCGTCGGGATCGGCCGCGAGGTCAAACAGCTGCCCCTGTTCCGACCCTTTGAAATGGACGAGTTTCCAGCGCTCGCCCCGCACGCCGGTGATGAACTCGGTGCCGGACAGCGCGACATCGCCGCCCTGCTCGCAGAACACGTGCGTGCGAGGCTCCCAAGGCCTGCCTTCCAGTGCCGGGAGGAGGCTGCGCGCCTCGAAAGTAGTGGGCGGGGCGATGCCGGCCAGCTCCAGGATGGTGGGGCCGAGGTCGAACCATTGGCACAGCCCGTCGACCCTGCGCCCCCCCGCGAAGCGACCTGCCGTCGACCACGCGATCGTCGGCACGCGTGTGACGACATCGTACATGGACCACTTCTGGCTGAGCCCGTGGTCACCGAGGCATTCGCCGTGGTCGGATGTGAAGATCACCACGGCGTCGTCGAGGTAGCCGCGCTCCTTCAGCGAGCCGAGGAGCTGCCCGACCTTCTCGTCGATCAGCGTCACGTTGCCGAGGTAGTGCGCCCACATGCGCCGCATCTGCTCGGGTTTCGGGTCGAGGCTCCAGGACACCGAATCGTGGTCGACCGCGACGTCGTGGTGCCGCTTCTCCTTCAGGGCCGCGGGCAGGCGATCGAGCTCCGCCCGCGACGGGTCGGGCAGCGGCAGGTCGTCCCGCGCGAGGTAGGGCTCGGAGTAGCGGGCCGGCGGGTCGTAGGGCGGATGCGGGCCAGGAAAGCCGACCTGGAGAAAGAGCGGCTCGGCCTTCGGGTAGGTATCGACCCACCATCGCGCCATGTCGCCCACGAAGGCGTCCGAGTGCAGCCGCTCGGGCAGCTCCCAGTCGAAGGCGCCGAGGCGCTCGCGGTAGTCGTCACGCTGCCGGTACCCCTCACGCTGCTGCTTGACGAGGCCGTTGGCGGCCAGCGCCTTGTCCCACTCGTCGAAGTACCAGCGGCCTTCGAGATATCGGTCCTTGTTCTCGACGACGTAGCGCTCGTGAAACCCCGAATCGGAGTTATAGGGGATGGTGTGCATCTTGCCGACGTTGACGCAGCGGTAGCCGGCGTCGCGGAGCTGCTCGACCCAGGTGCGTTGCCAGGGCTGACCGTTGGCCAGCACACCCGTGGTGTGCGGGTAATGGCCGTTGAACAGGCTCGCCCGCGATGGCACGCACGACGGTGCCGTGACGTGGCACTGGGTGAAGCTGACGCCCTCCGCGACGAGCCGGTCGAGGTTCGGCGTGTCTGCATAGGGGAAACCCAGCGCCGCGATCGTGTCGAAGCGCTGCTGGTCGGTGATGATGAGCACGATGTTGGGGCG
>NZ_QYBB01000011.1 GCF_004137685.1 Lichenibacterium minor
TCAAGGCCCGGGAGAGTCGGTCGCCGCCAGGCCCGCCAAGATCAACGGAACACTTCACTCGACACGACAACCGACACGGCGGCGGACCCCGCACGGGACCGACGCCGGGGCGACGCGGGGTGGAGCAGCCCGGTAGCTCGTCAGGCTCATAACCTGAAGGCCGCAGGTTCAAATCCTGCCCCCGCAACCAACCATCACCATCCCGAAAGCCCCGAGGCCCACACCTCGGGGCTTTCGCGCGTCAAGGCGACTGTCGAGCGCCGACGTGAGGCGTCCCGCTGCGCGAGAGGCGTTCGCCCGTTCCGACGTGACATGACCGCGGCGACCTCACGCCCGTGTTGACAAAGCCACGTTTCGTTACCGATATCGAAGCACGAGCAGCGCGAGACTGCCGCCAAGGGGATCGGAATGCCGGACGGTGTTCTCAGCTACGACGTCGTCGAGACGTTCGGCGCCACGCGCTCTTTCCAGGACGTGTCCCTCGATGTCCGGCGGGGTGAGGTGCTGGCTTTCCTCGGCGACAGCGAGCCCGGCCTGCCCGCCCTGACCGACGGTGCACCCTATCGCGCCTGGACGCCGCCCGGCGGCCGCTTCGCCGTCCCTTCATCCGCCAAGACTTCGGCTGCGTCGAATGGAGAACGGCGGCCGACACTCTCGGCTTCGGCGACCGCACCCGTCAGGGCGCCGACAGTCGGTACGCCGCCGACCGCGTGGCGGTGATGCGGGACGGGCAGACGGTCGACGGGTTTAACATCCCCGACACGGACCCGTCCGCGCTGCGGGCGGCCCCGCTGACCTCGAAGGGTTCCAAGCAGCCGAGTTCAGTCCAAGTCCCGTGCGGCTCGGCGTCGAGGGACGCGTGGCGCCGGGGACCGGCACGACCGCCTTCGCGGTGCGCCTCGGCAAGCGGCGGCGGCGGCTCGTGCCATGCCGAGCCGCCGTTCGAGGAAACGGGGTTGCTCGTCGCCACGGGCATCTCTGGCTGCGCCCAGCGCGGTCTCGCCGCGGCGGTGGGCGCCGCGCTGCTCGATAAAACGAGGGCCGCCACGGCCCCGATCACCAAGGAGGAAATGCGATGAGATCGATGCTTCTGGGCGCCACGGCCGCGCTGGCCCTGTTCGCCGCGGCGGGCGCGCGCGCCGATGAACTCGCCGACGCCAAGGCGAGGGTCGCGGCTGCGACCGCGCGTGTCACCAAGTGGGACGGCCCGACGGCAGGCCCCAAGGCCGCGACGGACAAGACGATCATCTATATCGCGGGCGACCTCCGAAACGGCGGCACCGAGGGCGTGTCGCGCGGCGTCGGAGAGGCCGCGAAGGCGATCGGCTGGACGCTGCGCATCCTCGATGGGCGGGGCGACATCTCGGCGCGGACCGCCGCGGTGAACCAAGCCATCGCGCTCAAGCCCGATGGCATCGTGCTCGGCGGCTTCGACGCCGTCGAACAGAACGCCGCGCTGGCGACCTTGAAGGCGGCCGGCATCCCCTACGTGGGCTGGCACGCCACGGTGGCGCCGGGGCCGGACCCCACCACCGGCATGTTCGCCAACGTCAACACGAGCATCTCCGACGTGGCGCAGACCGCGTCCGACCTCGCCATCGTGGCCTCGAACGGCAAGGCGGGCGTCGTGATCTTCGGCGATTCTAACTACGAGATGGCCATCGGCAAGGCACGCATGATGGAGGCCGACATCAAGAAATGCTCCGGCTGCGCCGTGCTGAGCCTCGAGGACTCGCCGATGACCGAGGCCTCGACCCGCATGCCGCAGCTCACCACATCGCTGTTGCAGCGCTACGGCGCCAAGTGGACCTACTCGTTGGCGGTGAACGACCTCTATTACGACTTCATGGCGGCCTCGCTCGGCGCCGCCGGCGTCGACGGTGCGGGAGCACCACACAACATCTCGGCCGGCGACGGCTCGGAATCGGCCTTCCAGCGCATCCGTGCCAAGGACTACCAGATCGCCACGGTCGCCGAGCCCCTGACCGAGCAGGGCTGGCAACTCGTCGACGAACTGAACCGCGCCTTCGCGGGACGACCCTGGTCGGGCTACGTGTCGCCGGTCCACGTCGTCACGGCCGAGAACATCGCCTACGATGGCGGGCCGCGGAACCTGTTCGACCCCGACAACGGCTACCGTGACGCTTACAAGAGGATCTGGGCCGGATCCTAGTCGACCGACGCCCGGGGACGCTCGCGCCATCCCGTGTTGCCGACGCGTTCGTCCAGGGTCGGGCGCCCACCCTGGCTACGGAGCACGATCGAGCGGTGCGGCACGCCTCGGGCCCATCGACGACGTGCCGTCCTCGGAGACCGGCTGGCAAAGCCTCGACCGCGTGGCGAGCGCGAAAGCGCACCGCCGCTCGTGCGGCGCAAGAAGGCGGAGATGCTGTACGACCGCCGGTGCGATCGGGAAGGGCGGTGCCCCGCCTCACTGCCCCCGCCGGCCGGCCGTCGCGAAGCGCAGGGCCTCCTCGGCGGCGCGCACCAGCGCTTCCGCCTTGTTGACGCATTCGGTGTTCTCCGATTCCGGGACGGAATCGTAGACGATGCCGGCGCCGGACTGGATATGCATCGTCCCGTCCTTGATGACCGAGGTCCGCAGCACGATGCAGGTGTCCATCGTGCCATCGGCACCGAAATAGCCGATGCAGCCGCCGTAGATCCCGCGCTTGTCGTGCTCGAGTTCGTCGATGATCTCCATGGCGCGCACCTTCGGGGCGCCCGACACCGTGCCGGCCGGGAAGCCCGCCGCCAGCGCGTCGACGATGTCCCGGTCCGGCCGGAGGCGCCCCTCGACGTTCGACACGATGTGCATGACGTGGCTGTAGCGCTCGATGAAGAAGCGATCCGTCACCTCCACCGAGCCGATGTCCGCCACGCGGCCGACGTCGTTGCGCCCGAGGTCGAGCAGCATCAGGTGCTCGGACCGCTCCTTGGGATCGGCCAGCAGCTCCGCCGCCAGCGCCTCGTCCTCCGCCGGCGATCCGCCCCTCCGCCGCGTCCCCGCGATCGGCCGGATCGTGACGATCCCGTCGCGCACCCGCACCAGGATCTCGGGCGACGAACAGCAGATCTGGAACGTGCCGAAGTCGAGGAAGGACAGGTAGGGCGCGGGATTGATGCGCCGGAGCGCGCGGTAGAGCGCGAAGGGCGGAAGCGCGAAAGGGGCGGAGAAACGCTGTGACAGCACCACCTGGAACACGTCGCCCGCGCGGATGTACTCCTGCGCGCGCTCGACCATGCCGAGGTAGTCGGACACGGGCGTGTTCGAGGTGGGCCGTTCCGCCGGCGACAGCGGGTCCGCCGCGGCGCCCGGATGGGCGAGGGGCGCTTCGAGTTCGCCGATGACGCGGTCGAGCCGGCCCGCCGCCGCCTCGGCGGCCTGCCGCGCGGAAACGCCGGCCCGCGGGCGGACGGGGGTCACCACGATCATCTCGTCGCGCACGCTGTCGAACACCACCATCACGGTGGGGCGGACCAGATGGGCGTCGGGCACGCCGATCGGGTCGGGCTTGGCGGGCGCCAGCCGCTCCATGTGGCGCACCATGTCGTAGCCGAGGTACCCGAACACGCCCGCCGACATGGGCGGCAGGCCCGCCGGCATGGGAATGGCCGATTCGGTCAGAAACGACCGCAGCGCGTCGAGCGGCGTGCCGTCCAACGGCCGGAACGCGCCGGCGTCGGTCGCGGCGTCCCGGTTCAGCTCCGCCTGCGGCCCCGTGCAACGCCACACCGCGTCGGGGTCGAGGCCGATCATCGAGTAGCGGCCGCGGGTGGCGTTGCCCTCGACCGACTCCAGCAGGAACAGGTTGCCGGCGCGCTTGGAGGCGAGCTTCAGGTAGGCCGACACCGGGGTTTCGAGGTCGGCGACCAGCACGGACCAAACCACGGTGGCGCGCCCGGCCTCGTAGGCCGCCGGGACCGCCGCGAATCCTTGGTGGCCCATGGTCAATAGCCCGCGCCCGAGGAGGCCTGCTGCACGGCGGCCTGGTTGACCTTGGTGCCGAGCTTGGCGCCGAGCGTCCCGAGGTAGTCGTTGATCACCGCGTCCTGCAGCGCCGCGCCGTAGCGCTGCGCGATCCGCTTGATGTTCTCCGCGTCGGGGTCGAGCGGCGGCGTCACGCTGTCGATGACTTTGAACAGGGTGCGGCCCGTGGGGCCCGTCGCCGCCGACCCGGCGGAGCCCACCGGCACGTCGAAGGCCTTGGCGACCACGCCCGGGGGCAGGCCGGCCGCCCCGGCCCGCTTGGCATCGGCGACATGCTCGACGGCGAGGCCGAGCGACGCGGCCACGCCCTCCATGGTCTGCGTGCCGGCGTCGATGTCGCGCACGAGCTCGGCCGCCTTGGCGTCGAGCCGGCGCGACGTTTCCTCCTCGGTCCACACGGCCTGCACCTTGGCCTTGGCCTCGTCGAAGGTCAGCGGCCGGGCCGGATCGATGCCGGCCACCTCGAACCAGACCGTGCCGCCGTCGGGCGTCGACAGCGTGTCGTTGTCGACGCCGATGTCGGACGCGAAAGCGGCCTTCAGCAGGTCCGGGCCGTCGACCAGGCCCGCCACCGGCGCCCCGTCGCGGCCCTTGCCCTGCGCGTCGATCGTGTCGATCGTGCGGACCTGCAGGCCCGCCGCCGCGGCGGCCTCGGCGAGCGTCTTGCCGGAAGCGCGCGCGTCCTCGATCCGGTCGTGCAGCGCCGTCAGGGCCGCCCCGGCACGGCGGCCGGCGATCTCGCGCTTCAGGTCCGGCGCCACGGCGGCGAAGGGCTGGGTCGCGCCCGGCTCGACCGCGTCGACCTGCGCCACCACGGTGCCGAACGTGCCCTTGACGGGATCGGTGATGCCCATGGCCGGCAGGCCGAAGGCGGCGTCCGCCACCGCGCGGTCGAAGATGGCCTCCTTGGCCACCGTGCCGAGGTCGACGAGCTTGTCGCCGAGGCCGTCCGCCTTGACGGCGTCGGCGAAAGGCTCTCCGGCGCGCACCCGGCGCACGAAGGCCGCCGCCGCGTCCTCGGTGGGGAAGACGACCTGGCTGACGTGGCGCTTCTCGGGCGTGGAGAAGCGCGCCGCCTTGTCCTTCTCGTAGAGCGCCTGGGCGTCGGCCTCCGAAACGTCGTCCGGCTTCGCGACCGTCGCGGGCGTCACGGCCAGCACGACGAGCTTGCGGTACTGCGGGGCCGTGAAAGCGGCCTTGTGGCCGTCGTAGTAGGCGCGCGCCGCCGCGTCGTCGGGCACCGGCGCCGGCCCGGCCGCCGATGCCGGCAGGGCGATCGCGTCGAGGCTGCGGGTTTCGTCCTCGTAGCGGTGCAGGGCGTCGATGGCCGCCGTCGGGGCCTCGATGCCGCCGATCAGCGCCCCCACCAGCTCCTGGCGGAGATAGGTGCCGCGCTGTTCGCGGATGAAGCTCGCTTCCGTGAAGTTGTTGTCGCGCAGCACCTCGTTGAACCGCGCGCGATCGAAAGCCCCGCCCGGCCCGGCGAAGGACGGGTCGGACAGGATGCCCTTGGCGATCTGCCGGTCCGAGATGGCGAGGCCGAAGCTCTGCGCCCGGTCGTCGAGCGCCGCGTTCGACATCAGGCGCGACAGCACCCGGGCGTCGAGGCCGATGCGGTGCGCCTCCTCGTTGGTGACGGCGCGGCGCGTGCGGCGCTGGATGTCCTGCAGGTCGGCTTGGTAGGCCTGCCGGTAGGCCGCGGTGGTGATCGTGACGTCGCCCACCTGCGCCACCGCGTTGGCGCTCCCGCCGCGGAACGGGTCGCCGATGCCCCAAATCACGAAGGCGATGAGGATGACGCCGAAGATCAGCGTGGTCAGCGCCTTGCCGATCCAGGTCGATTGTGCGGCGCGGATGCCTCCGAGCATGGGGTCGTTTCTCGCGGTGGAGGGGGCGGGCGCGGGGTCGCGCGACTGGGGCGCAGATCTATAGGCGACGGCACGCCAGCGCAACGCGGGCGGATCTTTCGACGACCGCCCCGGATTCCCGACCCATGAGAGCGGGCCGGAGATCGAACGAGATGGAATCCATTAACCTGGGGCGGACGGGACTGAAGGTGTCGCGGCTCTGCCTCGGCTGCATGACCTACGGCGAGCCCGGGCGCGGCAACCACCCGTGGACGCTGCCGGAAGCCGAAAGCCGGCCCTTCCTGAAACGGGCGCTCGACCTCGGCATCACCTTCTTCGACACCGCGGACGTGTATTCCGACGGGTCGAGCGAGGAGATCGTCGGCCGGGCGCTGGTCGATTACGCGCGGCGCGACGGGATCGTGCTGGCCACCAAGGTGCACGGGCGCACCCACCCCGACGCCAACGGCGCCGGCCTGTCGCGCAAGCACATCATGGCGTCGATCGATGCCAGCCTGAAGCGCCTCGGGACCGACCACGTCGACCTGTACCAGATCCACCGCTACGACCCCGACACGCCCATCGAGGAAACCCTGGAAGCGCTTCACGACGTCGTGAAGGCCGGCAAGGCGCTCCACATCGGGGCGTCGTCGATGCATGCGTGGCAGTTCTGCCGCTCGCTCCACCTGGCGGACCGCCATGGCTGGACCCGCTTCGTATCCATGCAGAACCATTACAACCTGCTCTACCGCGAGGAGGAACGCGAGATGGTGGCGCTGTGCCGGGCCGAGGGCATCGGCATGATCCCGTGGAGCCCCCTGGCGCGGGGCCGCCTCACGCGGCCGCCCGAGACCAGGACCGACCGGGCCGAAAGCGACGCCTTCGGGAAAACGCTGTACGGCGGTTTCGAAGCGTCGGACCGGGCCGTCATCGACCGCGTGGGCGAGATCGCGGAGGCTCGCGGCGTGCCCCGCGCCCAGGTGGCCCTGGCCTGGCTCCTGTCGAAGCCCGGCGTGACCGCGCCCATCGTCGGAGCTTCGAAGCCCGCCCACCTCGACGACGCCGTGGCGGCCCTGGAGCTGACGCTGTCGGCGGAGGAGGTCGCCCGCCTCGAAGAGCCCTACGTCCCCCACGCGGTGGCGGGCTTCGCGTAGAAGCGCTCGCCGGCCTGGGGCCGGTCAGCCCGGCAGGGCGTCGAGGAAGAACGTCGACATCGTGCCGCGGCCCTTCACCTGGATGGGCGCCCGCGCTTCGGCGCCGAAGCGGCCGCCGAGGGCTGCCAGGGTTTCCCCCGTGACGTGGACGCGGCCCGCCTCGCTCATCGCTTCCATGCGGCTCGCCACGTTCACGGTGTCGCCCCACACGTCGTAGATGAACTTGTCCTTGCCGATGATGCCGGCCGCGACGGGCCCCGTGTGGAGCCCGATGCGGATGCGCAGGTCCTGGCCCATCGCACGGCTGGCTTCGGCCACGGCGGCCGGCATGCGCAGCGCCATAGCGGCGGCGCGGGCCGCGTGGTCGCGGCAGGCTTCCGGCAGCCCGCCCGCCGCCATGTAGGCGTCGCCGATCGTCTTGATCTTCTCGAGCCCGTGTTCCGCCGTCAGGCGGTCGAAGCGCGAGAAGATGCCGTTCAGGAGCTCCAACACCACGTCGGGCGGCAGGGTGGCGGTGGTCTGGGTGAAGTCGACGAGATCGCTGAACAGGATGGTGGCGGAGGCGAAGCTGTCGGCGATCACCGATTCGCCGTTGCGGAACCGTTCCACGACGCTGCGGGGCAGGAGGTTGAGCAGCAGCCCTTCGGACCGCTCCTGCTCGGTCCGCAGCTTCTGCGTCGTCGCCTGGTCGCGGTCCCGCAGGAACTTGCGCTCCAGCGAGGCCGTCATCCGGGCGCGCAGCAGCACCGGGTTGATGGGCTTCGTCAGGTAGTCGTCGGCGCCCGACTCGATGCAGTGGACAGCGCTCTCGATCTCGTCGAGCGCCGAAACGATGATCACCGGCAGGGCCGCCGTTTCGGGCGCGCCCTTGATGCGGCGCAGCACCTCGATGCCGCTGACGCCCGGCATGAGCAGGTCGAGCAGGACGAGGTCGAACTCCGTGCCCTCGAGCAGCTCCAGCGCGCCTTCGCCGTTGTCGCAGCTCGTCACCTCGTGCCCGTCGCGGCGCAGGCGGCGCGACAGGAGGTCCAGCGTCGACGCGTTGTCGTCGACGACCAGCACGCGGCCGAGCGCGCGAGGCCCGGTCACGGCCGGCTCCATCAGGACGGAGCGGATCGCCTCCATGGGCTCGTGCAGGGCGGAATCGTGGTCGAGCAGCCGTTGGGCTTCCTCGCCGCGGCCCTGGTGGGCCAGCCGCATGAACTCCACCATGGCGTCGATCTGCGCCAGGAGCCGCCGCGCCGCGTCGAGCATGTCGGCGAGCGTGCCCGCCTGGGCGGCGCCGGCCGCGCCCTCGATCTCCTCGGCGAGCAGCTCGCCGTAGCCCAGGATGGCGGTGATGGGCGTCCGCAGCTCGTGGCGGAGGTGGCTCGACGCCGCAGCGGCGTCGCGCCCTTCCATCAGGTTCTCGGTCGCGGAAGGGTCGAAGAGGGACCGGACCATGGCGTCGAGCCGCGCCGCGGCGGCGGACAGCCGGCCCACGTCGGCGCGCGAAGCCTCGTCGGGCCAGTCCTCGGCGAGCAGCGCCGCCAGGCCCGTGATGGCTTCCACCGGGGCCTGGAACTCGGCGCGCGCGAACACCGCCAGCAGCCGGGGCAGGGCCTCCCCGGCGGGGTCCGAGCCGTCGATCTCGCGCCCCCCTGGGTCCGACAAACTTCCACCTCGAGGGCTCGGCGGAGGCGGCCGCGCGCCGGGCTTTGCAAGCCGCGATGCCGATGATACCCCGCCCCGGCCGTCCCCTCAATGCTCCAGGCAGGAATCCTCCACCATGGCCACCTCGCGCCCCCTGCTCGCGGGCAATTGGAAGATGAACGGCACGCGGGCGTCGCTGTCCGAGATCGCCGCCCTGCGGGACGCCGTGGCGGCCGGCCGAACGCGCGGGGCCGACGTGCTGATCTGCCCGCCGTTCACGCTGGTGATGGCGGCGGCCGACCTTTGCGCCGGCACGGGCCTGATGATCGGGGGGCAGGACTGCGATGCACACCCCGCCGGCGCGTCGACGGGCGACGTGTCGGCCGAAATGCTGCGGGACGCCGGCGCCGGCGCCGTGATCGTCGGCCATTCCGAGCGGCGCGCCCATCGCGGCGACACGGATGCGGTGGTCCGCGCCAAGGCCGAAGCCGCCGGGAGGGCCGGGCTGATGGCGATCCTGTGCGTCGGCGAAACGCGGGCCGAGCACGACCGGGGCGAAACGCTGCGCGTCATCGGCCGGCAGATCGACGATTCGGTCCCGCCGAGCGCCAGTGCGGCAGGCCTGGCGCTGGCCTACGAGCCGGTGTGGGCCATCGGCACCGGGGTGGTGCCGTCGGCGGACGACATCGCCACCGTGCACGCCTTCATGCGCCGCCGGCTGCGCTCGCTGCTCGGGGCCGAGGGCGGCGGCGTGCGCCTCCTCTACGGCGGCTCCGTCAAGCCCGACAACGCCGCCGAAGTGCTGGCCGTGGAGCACGTCGACGGGGTCCTGGTCGGGGGGGCGAGCCTGAAGGAGGCGGAGTTCCTCGCCATCGCCGAAGCGCGGCGGTGACCGGATCCGGGCCGCGTCGCCGGGCCGGAAATTTGCATCGCGGGGCCCATGGTGTATGGGAACCGCATTCTTTCCGATCGCCCCGGCGAGCCGGCGCCGGCCGCCCCCCGAGTGTCACAGATGCAAACCGTCCTGATCGTGTTCCACCTGATGATCGTGATCGCGCTCGTGGCCACCGTGCTGCTGCAGCGGTCCGAGGGTGGTGCCCTGGGCGTCGGCGGGGGCGGCGGCTTCATGACCGGCCGCGGCCAGGCCAACGCGCTGACGCGCGCGACCGCCATCCTGGGCACGCTGTTCTTCGTGACCAGCCTCGCCCTGACGCTGCTGGCCCATTACAACCGCGCCCCGAAGTCGCTGCTCGACGCCCCCGCCGCGTCCCGCGCGACGCCGGCCGGCGCCGTGCCGGTCCAGCCCGGCTCGACGCTGATGGACCAGCTGAACCAGATCGAGAAGCAGAAGAGCGGCGCGGCCCCGGCCGCCCCGGCGCAGCCCGAGGTGCCGAAGTCGCAGTGACGGCCTCGGCCTGACATGAGGGGAGGGGCGGCTTCGACGGCCGCCCCTTCGTCGTTTCCGCAGGGCCGATCCCCGGATCGGCCCATCGCATGATCGGTGCGCCGCGGCCGTGAGGTCGGCCCGGCGCGCCCGCGTTGAGACAGGTGTTGAACCCGATGGCACGCTACGTCTTCATCACCGGCGGCGTGGTGTCGTCGCTGGGCAAGGGCCTCGCGTCGGCGGCGCTGGGCGCCCTGCTCCAGGCCCGCGGCTACACGGTGCGGCTGCGCAAGCTGGATCCCTACCTCAACGTCGACCCCGGCACGATGAGCCCCTACCAGCACGGGGAAGTCTTCGTCACCGACGACGGCGCGGAGACCGACCTCGACCTCGGCCACTACGAGCGCTTCACCGGCCGACCGGCGACCCGCGCCGACAACATCACCACCGGCCAGATCTACCAGGACATCATCGCCAAGGAGCGGCGCGGCGACTTCCTCGGCGCCACCGTGCAGGTGATCCCCCACGTCACGAACCACATCAAGGAGTTCGTGCTGGAGGGCAACGACGACATCGATTTCGTGCTGGTCGAGATCGGCGGCACCGTCGGCGACATCGAGGGGCTGCCCTTCTTCGAAGCCATCCGCCAGCTCGGCAACGACTTGCCGCGCGGCCACGCCGTCTACGTCCACCTGACGCTGCTGCCCTACATCCCGACCGCGGGCGAGCTGAAGACCAAGCCGACGCAGCATTCCGTGAAGGAGCTTCGCTCCATCGGCATCCAGCCCGACATCCTGCTGTGCCGCTCCGACCGGCCGATCCCCGTCGAGGAGCGCCGCAAGCTCGGGCTGTTCTGCAACGTCCGCGAGGACGCCGTGATCGAGGCGCGCGACGTGGCCTCGATCTACGACGTGCCCCGCGCCTACCACGAAGCGGGGCTCGACCGGGCGCTGCTGGCGGCCTTCGACATCGCCCCCGCGCCCAAGCCCGACATGACGCGCTGGAACGCCGTGACGGAGCGCGCCCTCAACCCGGAAGGCGAGGTCCGCATCGCCGTCGTGGGCAAGTACACGGGCATGAAGGACGCCTACAAGTCCCTCATCGAGGCGCTGATGCACGGCGGGCTCGCCAACCGCGTGAAGGTGAAGCTCGACTGGATCGAGGCGGAAGTCTTCGAGGGCGACGGCACGGCGTCGCAGCTCGAGGACGTCCACGCCATCCTGGTCCCGGGCGGCTTCGGCCAGCGCGGCGCCGAGGGCAAGATCGCCGCGGCGCGATTCGCGCGCGAGCGCAGGATCCCGTATTTCGGCATCTGCTTCGGCATGCAGATGGCGGTGATCGAGGCCACGCGGGCGCTGGCCGGCGTCGCGGACGCCAATTCCACCGAGTTCGGCCCCTGCGCCGAGCCGGTCGTGGGCCTGCTGACGGAATGGATGCGCGGGAACGCGCTGGAGCAACGCCTCCACGACGGCGACCTCGGCGGCACGATGCGGCTCGGCGCCTATCCCACCACGCTGGGGAGCGGCACCAAGATCGCCGCCATCTACGGCGGCACCGAGATCACCGAGCGCCACCGCCACCGCTACGAGGTCAACACGGATTACCGCGCCCGGCTCGAAGCGCACGGCATGGTGTTCTCCGGCCTGTCGCCCGACGGGCTGCTCCCGGAAACGGTGGAACTCGCCGACCACCCGTGGTTCATCGGCGTGCAGTACCATCCGGAGCTGAAGTCGCGCCCCTTCGACCCGCACCCGCTGTTCGCGAGCTTCGTGGCGGCGGCGCTGACCCAGTCGCGCCTGGTCTGAACGGGGGTCGGGCGGCTTCGCCGCCGGACTGCCCGGCCCGTACGCTGCGGGCGAGGGCGCCATCCGGAGGGGGACACGAGCCATGCGGGCCATCGACCATCTCGTGCTCGCCGTCCCCGACCTTGCCGCCGCGGCCGCGCGCTACCGGGCGATGGGCTTCACGGTCGGGTCGCGCAACCTCCATCCCTGGGGCACCGAGAACGCCGTCGTGCAGCTCGACGGCAGCTACCTCGAACTGATCGGCCTGTCGGATGGGTTCCTCCCCCCGCCGCCCGACCACCCGGCGGCGCCCTTCGCCGGCCCGGTCGCCGCCGCGGTGGCGCGGGGCGGCGGGCTCCCCCTCGTGGCGCTCGGCTCCGCCGACGCCGACGCCGATGCGGCGCGCTTCCGCGCGGCCGGGCTGGGGCAGGGGCGGCGCCTCGACTTCCGGCGTGCCGCGGCGTCACCGGACGGCACGGCCGCGACGCTGCGCTTCGGCCTCGCCTTCGCCGCCCTCCCGACCCTGCCCGAGGCCGGGCTCTTCGCCTGCCGGCACCACCAGCCCTTCGGCGATGCCGCCGGGCGGCGGCACGTCAACGGCGCGCTCCGGCTCGGCGCCGTCGTGCTGGCCGCCGACCGCCCCGGCGCCCTCGCCCCCGCGGTCGGGGCCGTCGTCGACGCGGCGGCGGGCGGGCCGGCCGGGCGCCCGACCTTCGACACGCCCACCGGCCAGCTTGCCATCATGACGCCCGCCGATGCCGAGGCGCGCTACGGCGCCGGCGCCGTCGCGGGCCGCTTCGCCGCCGTCGCGCTCGTGGTCGCTGCGCTCGCACCCGTGCGCGCGCTGCTCGACCGCGCCGGCATCCCCCATGCCGAGGTCGCCGGCGCCGTCGTGGTGCCGCCCCATGCCGCCTTCGGCGTGGCGCTGGCCTTCGCGCCCGCCCCGTGCCATTCCGGGCCCCGCAACGGGGACGCGGCGGCATGACGAACAACGGCGAAGTGGTGGTGGGGCAGGGGCCCCGCGCGGTGCGGATCGGCAACCGGCTGCCGCTGGCGCTGATCGCCGGCCCCTGCGCCATGGAAAGCCGCGACCACGCGCTGTTCATGGCCGACGCCCTGGCGGCCCTGGCCGAGCGGCTCGGCATCGGCCTCGTCTACAAGAGCTCCTTCGACAAGGCCAACCGCTCCTCCGCCGACAGCGCCCGCGGCATCGGCCTCGACGCCGCCCTGGCGATCTTCGAGGCCGTCAAGGCGCGCACCGGCCTGCCCGTCCTGACCGACGTCCACGACGCCGCCCAATGCGCGCCCGTGGCCGAGGTGGTGGACGTGCTGCAGATCCCGGCCTTCCTGTGCCGGCAGACCGACCTGCTGCTCGCCGCCGCCGCCACGGGCCGCGCCGTGAACGTCAAGAAGGGCCAGTTCCTGGCCCCGTGGGACATGGGCAACGTCGTCGACAAGCTGGTGGGCGGCGGCAACCCGAACGTGCTGGTGACGGAGCGGGGCGCCTCGTTCGGCTACAACACGCTGGTGTCCGACATGCGCGCCCTGCCGGTGCTGGCCGCCACCGGCGCGCCGGTGGTCTTCGACGCCACCCATTCCGTGCAGCAGCCCGGCGGGCAGGGGAAGACGTCCGGCGGGCAGCGCGAGTTCGTGCCCGTGCTGGCCCGCGCCGCCGTGGCGGTCGGGGTCGCGGCCGTGTTCATCGAGACCCACCAGACGCCCGGGACGGCGCCCTCCGACGGGCCCAACATGGTGCCGCTCGACGACATGGAAGGGCTGGTCGCCACGCTGCAGCGCTTCGATCGCCTCGCCAAGGCGCTTTAGAACGGATCGCGATCGGGTGGAGTCACCTGGTCGCGTGAACATGACCTTAAAAACAGGGAGCTAGTGCCGGCATCGCGGGCCGAGGCGAGCGGCACCGGCTCCAGGCCGCGGCGGGGCGTCGTCCCGCGTCATCTCGCCTTCACGCGGGCCTGCTAGGCACGACAGCCATGAGCGACCCGAACTTCAGCTACGCCGACGACGCGATGCCGCCCGTGAAGCGCGGCCTCATTCGCCTGGTCGAGGCCGCCACCGGCCAGCGCCAGCTGCGCCGGCTCTACCTCGACAACCGGCGCCACGGCGTCGCGGGCGAGAGCTTCTTCGCCGCGGCGGTGCGCAGCCTGAGGCTCGACGTCCGTTTCGACCCCGCCGCGCTGGCCGCCATGCCGCGCACCGGCCCTGTCGTCGTGGTGGCGAACCACCCCTACGGCGTGCTCGACGGCATCGTGATCTCGTGGCTGGTCGGGCAGGTGCGCTCGGACTTCCTCGTGCTCACCAACGCCGTGCTGCTGCGGGCGCCCGAGATCGCCGCCCACGTGCTGCCGATCGACTTCGCCCCGACCGAGGGCGCCACGCGGACCAACGTCGCGTCGCGCGCCGCGGCCCGCCGCCACCTCGATGCAGGCGGCTGCGTTGTGGTGTTCCCGGCCGGCGGCATCTCGACGGCGCCGGACCGGCTCGGCCGCGAGCGCGCCACGGACGGGCCCTGGCAGCCCTTCACGGCGCAGCTCGTGCAGCGGTCCCGCGCCACCGTGGTGCCGGTGTGCTTCGAGGGGCAGAACAGCCGCCTGTTCCAGATCGCCAGCCACCTCAGCCCGGTCCTGCGCCTGTCGCTGATCTTTCACGAGGTGAAGAGCCGCATCGGCAGCGCCATGCTGGTCGCCGTCGGGCGGCCCGTGCCCTTCTCGGCCCTGCCGGCCTGCCTCGACCGCCAGGCCCTGGCGGACCACCTGCGGGCGCTCACCTACGGGCTCACGCCAGCCTTCCCGCAGCTCGCCCTGGCGGGACCCGCGGCGCCCGCCCGCCCGCGGGGCGCCGGGGAGCCGCTGCTCGGCCTCAAGCGCCGGATGTCCGACGGCCGGCGGGCGGTGGCGCGCAAGCTGGCGGGGCGCCGCGGTCAGCCGCGGCCGCGATAGGGCGGCACCCCCTGGTCGGGCAGCCAGAGCCCCTCGGGCGGCGCGCCGGTCTGCCAGAACACATCGATGGGGATGCCGCCGCGCGGGTACCAGTAGCCGCCGATGCGGAGCCAGCGGGGCAGCAGGAGCGACTGCAGCTCCTTGCCGATCCGCACCGTGCAGTCCTCGTGGAAGGCACCGTGGTTGCGGAACGACGTGAGGTACATCTTCAGCGACTTGGATTCGACGAGCCAGCCGTCCGGCACGTAGTCGATGACGATATGGGCGAAGTCGGGCTGCGCCGTGACGGGGCACAGCGAGGTGAACTCGGGCGCGGTGAAGCGCGCGAGGTAGAGCGTGCCGGGATGCGGGTTCGGCACGCGGTCGAGCCGGGCTTCCTCGGGCGAGCCGGGCTGGGCGACGGTTTGGCCGAGCAGCGTCGGCGTGAGGGGATCGGACAAGGCTGGACTCGCGGGGGCGGGGCCGCCGGCGCGGCCTTCGTGGCCGAGTTAGTCCCCCCTCCGCCCCCGCACAAGCCTTCTGCGCACAGCCAGCGCCCCGGTGCTCAGGGCAGGCGGCCGCCGGCCAGCAGGACGGCGCCGTCCCGCGCGTCGGCGTGTGGCGGGGCCAGCGCGTCGGCGACCGCGGCGGGCAGGTAGGGCCGCACCGCAGAAGCCCCGCCCCCCACGAGGCAGATCCGGTCCGCGCCGAGCCGCCGCACCGCGGCGACGAGTTCGGCCAGCGACGCCGCGGCGCCGCGCACGATCGACAGCGCCACGGCGTCCCCCCCGGCCGCCGCGGCGAAGCAGGCGGGCGCTTCCGCCCCGTAATCCGCCGAGCGCGCCGCGAGGCCCCAGCGGATCACCGCGGCGGGATCGTCGCCGAAGCGCGCCATCAGGCTTCGGGTGAAGGGCGTGTGGGGCTCCAGGCCGTCGTGGGCCCGCAGGGCGCGGCGCCACGCGTCGAGCCCGATGCGGGCGCCGGACCCGTCGTCGCCGAGCACGAAGCCGCGGCCGCCGACGACGATCTCGCGCCCACCCACCAGGGCCAGGCCGGCGCTGCCGGTGCCGGCGATGACGAGGCCGCCGTCCGCCCCGCCGTGGGCGCCGAGGCAGGCCGTCACGGCGTCGTTGGACACCCGCACCTCGGCGAAGCCCGGGAGCGCCGCCGCCACCTCGGCCGCGATGGCGGGCGACGACACGCCGGCGAGCCCCAGGCCGACCCGCAGGCGCCCGCCCGCATCGGACTGGAGGCCCGCCGCGGCGAGCGTGGCGCCGATGCAGTCCCGGACGGCGGCGAGCGCCCCGGCGAAGTCGAGGTAGACGTTGGCGCTGCCGCCGACCGCCTCGCCCAGCACGGCACCCGCGCCGTCGCGCAGCCGCGCCCGGCAGGTCGAGCCGCCGCCGTCGATGCCCATGAACAGGGCAGGGGCCTTCTCTTCCGTGCCGGCCATCGTCCCGTTCCCCTTCCCGCCAGACTGTTCCCGGGCTGTAGCGCCCGCTTGCCCGCGCGCCAAGGCGGAGCGGACCTCGTCGGGCGGCCGTTTCACGGGGTGTCGTTCGGCATGAAGAACGATGTTCCGTGAAACGAACGACTCCGCGGGCGCAGACGGGCGCGCGCGCCGTGGGGCGCGGCGCGCCTCGGGGGCGGTGGGCATGGGGGCCGGCCGGAGCGGAGCCGCGGCGCCGCGCGGGCGGCGTCCCTCCCCCGTCGCGGGACGGGCATCGTCGATGACGGGGTAATCAGACGGGGTGGGCGAACAGGCCGATCGTCAGCATCACGCCGATCGCGACGACGCCGACGCGCAGCAGCTTCTCGTCGACCCGGCTCAGCATCCAGGCACCGGCGAGGCCGCCCAGCACGGCGCCGACGCCGAGGGCCAGGGCCGACACCCAGGCCACGGAGGGTGAAAAGGCGAAGATCGCCACGGCGGCGGCGTTCATCACCCCGGCCAGCACGTTCTTGGATGCGCCGGCGTTGCGGGTCGGCAGGCCCGCAAGGGTCAGGGCGGCGAGCATGAGGAAGCCGATGCCGCCGCCGAAATAGCCGCCATAGACGGCGATGAGGAACTGCGCCCCAGCGGCCTGGGCGGCCGTCAGGTGCACGGCGGCGGCGTCCGCGCGCCTGCGGCCGAAGGACCCGTAGGCGAAGACCGCGGTGGCGAAGAGCACGAGCCAGGGCACGAGCCGCGCGAAGAACGAGGCCGGCGTGACCAGCAGCAGGACCCCGCCGGCCGCGCCGCCGACCAGGCTGATGCCGAGCAGGGCCCGGAACGACAGGTTCTGGGCCCCGCGGACATGGGCGCGCCCGGCGAAGCCGGTCGACAGCTGGCCGGGGAACAGCGCGATGGTCGATGTGATGTTGGCGGCCCGCGCGTCGAGCCCGCTCAGGATCAGCGCCGGCAGGGTGACGAACGACCCTCCCCCGGCCAGCGCGTTCTGCGTGCCGGCCCAGAGCCCGGCGGCGAAGAGCAGGGGGAGGCCCGTGCCGGTCATGCGGGGGCGGAGGCGGCGGCGAGCTCGGCGCGGTCGCCGGCCGACAGGTCGAGCGAAGCCGCGGCGGCGAGGTCGCGGAACTGGTCGAGCGACGTCGCGCTGGCGATCGGCGCCGCCACCGACGGCTGCGCCATCAGCCAGGCGAGCGCCACCGCGGCGAGCGACGCCCCGCGCCGCGCCGAAACGGCGTCGAGCGCCCCCAGGATGCGCAGGCCGCGCGGGTTGAGGTGCCGGCCCATGTTGCCGCCGCGCGTGCTTTTCCCGAAATCGGCCTCCGAGCGGTATTTGCCGGTGAGGAAGCCGGATGCCAGGGCGAAATAGGGGATCACGCTCACGGCCTCGGCGACGCAGAGGTCTTGCACGGCGCCCTCGAACCCGGACCGGACCGAAAGGTTGTATTCCGGCTGCAGCGTTTCGTAGCGCGGCAGCCCCCGCGCTTCGCTGATCGCGAGCGAGGTGCGCAGCCGGTCCGCGGAAAAGTTGGACGCCCCGATGATGCGGACCTTGCCGGCCTTCACGAGGCGCGCATAGGCGTCCAAGGTTTCCTCGATCGGCGTGTCGCCGTCGTCGGCATGAGACTGGTAGAGGTCGACGTAGTCGACGCGCAGGCGCTTCAGCGAGCCGTCGATCGAGCTCTCGATATGGGCACGGTCGAGCCGGCCCGCCCGGTCCGGCTGTCCCATGCCGACCTTGGTGGCGAGCACGATGCGGTCCCGCCCGCCGCGCGACGCGAGCCAATCGCCGATGACCGTCTCGGATTCGCCGCCGACATGCCCCGGCACCCAGCGGGAATACACGTCGGCCGTGTCGATGAAGTCGAAACCCGCGCCCACGAAGGCGTCGAGGAGGGCGAAGGACGCGTCGCGGTCGGCCGTCCAGCCGAAAACGTTGCCGCCGAAGCACCAGGGCGCCACGGCGATGTCGGATCGACCCAGTCTGCGCTTCATCATCGGTGATGCCCTCCCGCCGTCCGCGTCAGCCGCCGACCGCGTCCCTGACGCATTTCGTCGTGAACGACGTCTTGGCCGCCCCGGCGAGCTTCTTGCCAGCCGCGGCCGCGTCGCAGGACGCCGCGGCGTCGCGCCGGCATTTCCCGAGGAAGCTGGTCTTGGCGGCCCCGCCGAGTTTCTTGTCCGCCGCGTTGGCGGTGCAGGTGCCGTCCGCGTGGGCGGCCGACAGGCCCGCCATCAGGGCGGCGGCGATCAGGACGGCTTTCATGGCGTTTCCCCTCGCATGCGGGCCCGCGATGGCGATTCGGACCGCCCGCTGCCGGGCCCCGGCGGCAGGAGCCTTGCACCCGAACGGGGGAGCGTCAATTCCGGGGTCGGGCATCGAAGCGGCCCCGAGCGGCGCACCGGCATCCGACGCCGACCGAACGCGACGCTGTGCTCGCCGGCAAGCGAGGGGGACGGCGGGCACCGGGCCGGGCTGCCGGCGGACGGGGTGGGATTCGAACCCACGGTAGGCTTGCACCCACGGCGGTTTTCAAGACCGCTGCCTTCAACCACTCGGCCACCCGTCCTCGCCGGCACCATAGTGCAGGTCCGCCCGCCTGGCCATCGTGATCTCGGGCGAGGGACCTTGAGCTGTGCCGTAATTCGACCTCATTCCAAGGGCGAAACGGGGCAGGGCCTGGCGCCCCGGCGGGCGTGGCGCGGACGGCGGCGCGTTTAAGCCTTCCGAAAGCGGCGGGGCCGAAAATGCTGTGTATCGACAGTCCGAACCGCTCGCACCGGCCCGCCGCCCTCCCCACCGGGACGGTGCGGGGCGGAGATCGGAGCGCCTGCGTCCGAGCAGGATCCCGCGTCAGACCATGAAGTTCCCGGCCGCCGCGCTTTCCGCCACCGCCCCGCCCGCCCCCGCCGCCCCGATGGCCGCCGCCCTGCGCTGGGGCGCCCTAGCGGTCTGCGCCGCGGCGCTGGCGGGCTGCGCCACGCAGCCGTCGCTGAACCCGGGCCGGCCCGGGGGCGGCCGGTATTTCGACCCGATCCTCGGTGTCTGGGCCAGCCCGCGCCTCGTCGAGGACGGGCAGGCGGTGCCGCGCGGCGGCGGCGGATACCTCGTCGGGCGCCCCTACACGATCGGGGGCCACACCTACGTTCCCAACGCCGACCCGAAGGGATATGCGGCCGTGGGCACCGCGTCCTGGTACGGCGACGCTTTTCACGGCCGCCGCACCGCGAACGGCGAAATCTTCGACAAGGGCTCGATCTCGGCCGCCCACCCGACGCTGCCTTTGCCGAGCTACGTGCGCGTGACGAACCTCAAGAACGGCCGCTCGCTGATCGTGCGGGTCAACGACCGCGGACCCTATCACGGCGGGCGGGTGATGGACGTGTCGCAGCGCGTCGCCGAAGCGCTGGCCTTCAAGACCGAGGGGACAGGCCGCATCCGCATCGACTATGTCGGGCGCGCCAGCCTCGCCGGCGCGGACGACGACAGGCTGCTCGCCACCCTGACCACCGACGGCCGCCCGGCGCGGCTCGACGGCATGGCCGAGCCGGCGCGGGTCGCCGACGAGGCGCTGCCGCCCCCGCCCGACGGTCCCTCGCCGCTGCCCAACATCCCGGCCCGCGTGGCGTCCCTGCCGATCTTCCGGCGCGGCCACGCCGCCGCGGTGCCGGTGGCGGGGCCGATCGACCCGGTCGTGCCCGCGCCGGCGCGCCCCCTCGCGGCCCCGCTCCTCCCCAGGCCGTTTCCGGCGCCCGCCCTCCGCGGCAGGGCCGGCGGCGGGCGGGATCCCTTCTTCAAGCCGCTGTTCCCGCCGCCGAAATCCGAACCGGCGCCGCGCGCGACCCTGTCCTTCGCGGGACCGGCGCGGCGGGTCGAGGCTGGAAAGCCGGGCGGAGCGGTCCCGCACCGAAAGCCGGTGGCCCACGAGGAGGCGCGCTGACGGGCGCCATCCGGTCCTTTGGCCGCCGGGCCGGCCGGGCTACACTGGCCCCGGGCGCCGCTTCCCGCCGCTGTCCCGACGCGAGATCCCCCGTGCCGACGCGCTTCTTCCTCATCGCCGCCCTTCTGGGTTGCGCCGTTCCCCCGGCGCGCGCCGCCGAAGCCTTCCAGACCGCGGCGCCCTTCGCGCTCCTGCTGGATGCCGACACCGGCTCGGTGCTGTTCGACAAGAACGGCGACAAGCAGATGGCGCCCGCCTCGACGACCAAGATCCTCACCGCCGAGATCGCCTTCCGCGAGATCAAGGAAGGGCGCCTCAAGCTCGACGACGTGTTCCTCGTGTCTGAGAACGCGTGGCGCTCGGGCGGGGCCAAGTCGGGCGGTTCCACCATGTTCGCGGCACTGAACAGCCGCATCCCGGTCGAGGACCTGATCCAGGGCCTCGTGGTCCAGTCCGGCAACGACGCCGCGATCGCGCTCGCCGAGGGCATCTCGGGTTCGGAGGACAGTTTCGCGGCCCTGATGAACCGGCGGGCCCACGAGCTCGGCATGGACCATTCCGTGTTCAAGAACCCGTGGGGCAGGGGGGACCCGAACCAGCGGGTGACGCCGCGCGACATGGCGACCCTGGCCCGGCACGTGATCCACACCTATCCGGACTTCTACCGCTACTTCGGCGAGCGCGAGTTCACCTGGAACAGGGTGCGCCAGCTCAACCGCAACCCGCTGCTGGGCATGAACATCGGGGCCGACGGGCTGAAGACCGGCGACATCGCCGAAAGCGGCTTCGGCCTGGTCGGATCCGCGGTGCAGAACGGGGAACGGCTGATCGTGGTCGTCAACGGGCTGCGCACCGCGAAGGACCGCGCCACCGAAAGCTTCAAGCTGCTGACCTGGGGATTCCGCAATTTCGAGCCGCGCGACCTTTACGGCGCCGACGAGGTGGTGGGCACCGCACAGGTGTTCGGCGGCGAGGTCGGCGAGGTGCCGCTCGTCGCCGGGGCCCCCGTGAAGCTGCTCGTGCCCCGCGGTGCGGGGGAAACGCTGTCCGGCCGCATCACCTATCGCGGGCCGCTGCGGGCGCCGGTGCAGCAGGGCGCCACGGTGGCGGAGCTGCATGTCGCGCACGACGGAGCCGACATCCTCGTCGTGCCGCTGAAGGCGGCCGCGGCGGTGGGCACCGGCTCGCTGCCGCGCCGCGCGCTCGACGCCGGCTGGGAGCTCGGCGCGACCCTGATCCGGCAGAATTTCGGCCGCCCGCCCGGCGCGGGGGCCGGGCCGGGGGGCCGGGCCGAACAGCCGGCGGGGGCGGCGCCGTGACGGCGGGGCAGGGCGGCTTCATCACGCTCGAGGGCGGCGAGGGCACGGGCAAGTCCACCCAGGCGCGGCGCCTCGTCGACCGCATCCGCGGGCTCGGCCTCGACGCGGTGGCGACGCGCGAGCCCGGCGGCTCGCCCCGCGCCGAGCTGATCCGCGACGCGCTGCTGTCCGGCGCGGTGAAGCCGCTCGGCCCGGTGGCGGAAGCCATGATGTTCGCCGCCGCCCGCATCGACCACCTCGACGTCACGATCCGCCCTGCCCTGGCCCGCGGCGCCTTCGTGGTCTGCGACCGCTTCGCCGATTCGACGCGCGTCTACCAGGGCGCGCTGGAGGGCGTCGACGCGGGCCTGCTCGCGGGCCTCGAGCGCGTGGCCGTGGGCCCGACGATGCCGGACCTCACCCTCGTGCTCGACCTCGACGTCGCCATCGGGCTCGCCCGCGCTCGCGCGCGGCGCGGGGCCGGCGCGGCGGACCGGTTCGAGCGCGAAGCGGACGGGTTCCACGAGGGGCTGCGACGGGCCTTCCTCGAGAACGCCGAGCGCGAGCCGGAGCGCTGCCTCGTGGTCGACGCTTCGGGCGACGCCGACGCCATCGCGGAAACGCTGTGGCTGATCGCGCGGGCCCGCTTCCCCGCGCTACGCCGACCCAACCCGGGAGCGCGGCCGTGAAGGACGGCGAGGCCGCCCCCGAAAGCGACCGCGCCGAAGGCGCCCCGCACCCGCGCGAAACGGCCGGGCTGTTCGGGCAGGCGCGCGCCGAGCGCGAACTTCTCGACGCTTACCGGGCCGGCCGGCTGCACCACGCGTGGCTCATCGGCGGCCTCGCGGGCACCGGCAAGGCGACGCTGGCCTGGCGCTTCGCCCGCTTCCTGCTGGCCAACCCCGATCCCGCCGCGGGCGCGGTCCGGGACGCGGCGGACCTGCGGGTGCCCCCGGACCATCCCGCGGCACGGCAGGCGGCGGCGGGCGCGCCGGGCGACGTCGCGGTGCTGCGGCGCGGCTGGAACGACAAGACCGGCAAGTTCTTCTCCGACATCCGCGTCGACGAGGTGCGGAAGATGTCCGGCCTGTTCCAGCAGGCGAGCCGGGCCGGCGGCTACCGGATCTGCATCATCGACACGGCGGAGGACCTCAACACCAACAGCGCCAACGCGCTGCTGAAGCTCGTCGAGGAGCCGCCCTCGCGCTCGCTGTTCCTGATGCTGGCCCACCACCCCGCCCAGGTGATGCCGACGCTGCGCTCGCGCTGCCGCAAGCTCGCCCTGGACCCGCTCGGCCCCGCCGACGCCGTCGCGGCGCTGCGGGCGCTCGGGGCTCCCTGGTCGACGATCGAGCCCGCGACGCTCGACGAGGCCGTGCGGCGGGCCGGAAACTCCGTGTCGGGCACGCTGCCTTATCTCGGCGGCGAACGGCTGAGCCTCGACGGCGACACGGCGCGCCTGCTGGCGCGGCTCCCCGAGGTCGATTGGGCCGGGCTTCACCGCCTGGCGGACCGGATCGGGTCCGACGAGGACGATTTCGCGGTGCTGACGGGCGCCATCCTGGACTGGCTGCACGAGCGCCTGCGGGCCGGTTCGGGCGGGGCCCGCCGCCTTGCACCCCTGGCCGAGGTATGGGAGAAAGTCCGCCGCTCCGCGCGCGACACGCTGGCCCTTAACCTGGACAAGAAGACGTTCCTGTTCTCGACCTTCGCGGATCTCGCCCAGGCGACGCGCGCGCTTTGACCCCAAGAAGAAGCTTCATGGCCCCGCGCCCCACCTACTGCATTTCGTCCGCCATCCCCTACGCCAACGGCGCCCCGCACATCGGCCACGCCTACGAGCGGATCGCCCAGGACGCCATCGCGCGCTTCAAGCGGCTCGACGGTTTCGACGTGCTGAGCCTGTCGGGCATGGACGAACACGGGCAGAAGATGCAGCAGACGGCGGCGCGCGAAGGGCTGACCCCGCAGGGGCTCGCCGACCGCACCGCCGAACAGTTCCTGTCCATGAACCGCCTGCTCGGCACCGAGGCCGACGACGTCGTGCGCACGACCGAGCCCCGGCACCGCGCCGCCGCGCAGGAGATCTGGCGCCGCATGGAAGCGCGCGGGGACGTGTACCTGTCGAGCTACAAGGGCTGGTATTCGGTCCGCGACGAAGCCTTCCACGACGAGGCCGACCTCGTGCCGGGCCCCGACGGCACCCGCCTCGCCCCGACCGGAACGCCGGTCGAATGGGTCGAGGAGGAAAGCTGGTTCTTCCGCCTGTCGGCCTACGGGGACCGCCTGCTGGCCCATTACGCCGCGAACCCCGATTTCGTCACCCCGGAGAAGTACCGCAACGAGGTCGTGAGCTTCGTGTCGCGCGGGCTGAACGACCTGTCGATCAGCCGCACGGCCTTCGACTGGGGCGTGCCGGTGCCGGGCGATTCGAAGCACGTGATGTACGTCTGGGTCGACGCGCTGACCAACTACCTCACCGGCACGGGCTTTCCCGACGCGTCGGACCCGCGCGCGCGCTTCTGGCCGGCGGACGCCCACCTCATCGGCAAGGACATTTCCCGCTTCCACGCCGTCTTCTGGCCCGCCTTCCTCCTGTCGGCCGGGATCCCGCTGCCGCGCCGGGTGGTGGTGCACGGGTTCCTGTTCAACAAGGGCGAGAAGATGTCGAAGTCGGTCGGCAACGTCATCTCGCCGACGACGCTCGCCGAGCATTACGGCGTGGACCCGCTGCGCTACTTCTTCCTGCGCGAGGTGCCCTTCGGCCAGGACGGCAGCTATTCGCACGAGGCCATCGTGGCGCGCATCAACGCCGACCTGGCCAACGGCATCGGCAACCTGGCGCAGCGCTCGTTGTCGATGATCGCCAAGAACTGCGGGGGCAGGGTGCCGGACTGGGGAACGCTGACGGAGGCCGACCGGGACCTGCTCGGCGAGGCCGACGCCCTGCTCGACCGCGCCCGGGACGCCATGGCCCATTACGCGCTGCACGATTACCTCGCCGCCGCGTGGCGGGTGATCGCCGCC
Organism: Lichenibacterium minor; assembly: GCF_004137685.1. GTDB lineage: Bacteria > Pseudomonadota > Alphaproteobacteria > Rhizobiales > Beijerinckiaceae > Lichenihabitans > Lichenihabitans minor. The sequence goes on from NZ_QYBB01000011.1 coordinate 24,442, forward strand.
GCGGACCGCTACTTCGCCGGCGAGGAGCCCTGGGTGAAGCGCAAGACGGATCCCGTCCGCATGGGCACGGTGCTGGCCGTGGTGGCCGAAGTGGTGCGCGAGATCGCCATCGTGGTGCAGCCCGTGATGCCCGGCGCCATGTCGCGGCTGCTGGACTTCCTGGCCGTGCCGGCCGAGGCTCGCGACTTCGCCCATTTCGGGCCCGAGCATCGCCTGACCCCGGGCACCGCCCTGCCCGCGCCTTCCGGCGTGTTTCCCCGCTACGTCGAGGCGGAGCCGGCCGCGTGACGCTGACCGACAGCCATTGCCACCTCGACTTCCCCGAGTTCGCGCCCGAACTCGACGCCGTGGTGGAGCGCGCCCGCGCGGCGGGCGTGGCGCGCATGATCACCATCTCGACCCGCGTCGCGCGCAACGGCGACATCGTCGCGCTGGCCGAGCGCTTTCCCGACGTGTTCTTCACCGTCGGCACGCATCCGCTGCAGGCCGCCGAGGAACCGGACGTTTCGGTGGAGCGCCTGGTCGCCCTGTCGGCGCATCCCAAATGCGTCGGCATCGGCGAAGCGGGGCTCGACTACCATTACGACGCGGCACCGCGCGACCTGGCCGACCGGGTATTCCGCACCCACATCGCGGCGGCCCGCGAAACGGGTCTGCCGCTGGTCATCCATTCGCGCGACGCCGATGCCGACATGGCCGCGACCCTCCGCGACGAGATGGGCCGCGGGCGGTTCTCCGCCGTGCTGCACTGCTTCACCGCTTCGGCGGAGCTGGCCACCACGGGGCTGGAGCTCGGGCTGTCCATCTCGTTCTCGGGCGTCGTCACCTTCAAGAACTCGGGCGACCTGCGCGACGTCGCCCGCGGCGTGCCGCTCGACCGCATGCTGGTCGAGACGGACGCGCCCTTCCTGGCCCCCGCGCCACACCGCGGCAAGCGCAACGAGCCCGCCTTCGTGGCCCACACGGCGCGCGTCCTGGCGGAGCTGAAGGGCCTCGACGTCGACGCCTTCGCGGCGGCGACCAGCGCCAACGTCGACCGGCTGTTCTCCAAGCTCCCGCCCCGCGCCGGGCAGGGCGCGCCCGAGATATCGCGCCCATGATGTCGCGCCCATGACCGGAACCATCACGATCCTCGGTTGCGGCTCCTCCGGCGGCGTGCCGCGCGTGGGGCAGGGGTGGGGCGCCTGCGACCCGGCCGAGCCCAGGAACGAGCGCCAGCGCTGCTCGATCCTGGTGGAGCGCATGAGCGAAGCCGGAACCACGCGCGTGCTCGTCGACATGTCGCCGGACCTGCGGCGCCAGCTCCTGGCGAGCGGGATCCGCTCCCTCGACGCCATCGTGCTGACCCATCCCCATGCCGACCATGTCCACGGCATCGACGACGTGCGGCCGCTGGTCCTGGGCGCCAAGAAGCGCATCGCCGTCTACATGGACGACGCGACCTCGAGCGACGTGACGCAGAAGTTCGGCTACGTGTTCCGTACGCCCCCGGGCAGCTCCTATCCGCCGCTGCTCGACGAGCACCGGATCGTCGCCGGAGAAGCGCAAAGCTTCGCGGGGGCAGGGGGGACGATCCCCATCACGCCCTTCAGGCTCGAGCATGGCGAGATCGACGCGCTGGGGCTGCGCATCGGCGACGTCGCCTACACGCCGGACCTCAACCGCATCCCGCCCGACAGCGAGCCCTTCCTCGAGGGCCTCGACCTGTGGATCGTGGATGCGCTGCGCTACAAGCCGCATCCCAGCCACTTCTCGCTCGACGAGGCGCTGGCCGCCATCGCCCGGTTCAGGCCGAAGCGCGCCGTGCTGACCAACCTTCACAACGACCTCGACTACGCGACGCTGCGCGCGGCGCTGCCCGACGGCATCGTGCCGGCCTACGACGGCATGGCCCTGCCCTTCGCGCCATGACGGACGACGCCATCCCGCCCGGCCACATCGCCGAGACCGTGACGTCCCTCGAGATGTTCGCCTGCCCGGAGCCGGCGCGGCACGCGCCCACGCTGCCCCCGGGCTGCCGGATCGAGCGGGTGGTCCGGCCCACGGTGGCGTTCTATCGCTTCCTCTACGACACTGTGGGCGAGCCGTGGATGTGGGGCGGGCGCCGGCGCTGGACCGATGCCGCGCTGGCCGAATGGATCCAGGACGACCGAACCGAGATCTGGCTGCTCGGCGTCGACGGCCAGCCGGGCGGCTTCGCGGAACTCGACCGCCGTGCCGACGACGACGTGGAGCTGAGCTACTTCGGCCTCCTGCCCGACTTTGTCGGGCGGCGCCTGGGTCCGCTCCTGCTCCGCACCGCCGTGCACCGGGCCTGGGCCGGCCTGCCGCGACGTTTCTGGGTCCACACCTGCGACCTCGACCATCCCGCCGCCCTGGGCCTTTATCGGCGCGAGGGCTTCGTGCCGTTCCGCACCCATGTCGAGATCGTGCCGGACCCGCGGGCGACCGGCCACATTCCGCCGCATGTGCAGCCCCATCGCCCGATCCTGACCTGATCGGGGACGGGGCAGGGGAGCTCGGGGGCTCCAAGCCGGGCCGCCCTGCCCGCATCCGGTGGCGCCGGACTGCGCCGCGGTCCGCAGCGATCGGCCGCCACGGCTCCGACCGAGGCGACGATGCCGAGGGTCGCCGGCTTCGGACAGGGCCGTCTGAATGAGGCGCACGCGCAGACTTCGCAGGGATGCGATCCTCGGAGGTGGCGCTCTGGACAGGCTCGTGGCCTGTCGCGCCGTGACGGGGATGGTTAACGCAGCGGGAAGGAATGCCGGGCTAAGACTTGGTCGACGTCCGCCCGTCGGGCATGACGGGTTACGAATCGTTAAGCTTAACAGGCCCTTGCCGATCCGGACTTTTCGCTGCCCGCGTACCCAGGTTTAGTTCCATAATATAGATTATGCGAATTGGATCGATTGAGCGATAAGGCCGTAGCTAACCTGACGTGACGGGCCGGTCGGGCCCACCTGTCCGCAGCCCTAGGCGGCCCTGGGCAGCCGCGCCGCGCGCCGTCGTGTCGAGCCGATCGTGATGCATGCCGTCCCGGGACGCGCGGCGCTCCTGACCTAGCTCGGTTCCCGACGCGGTCCGGACGCGCTCCCGGCGACGTTTCCCTTGATGCCGACCCGAGACCGCGGCGGCACCGTCACCCGCCGCAAAGCCCGAAAACCCCCTGTATCGCGCCGGAATAGCGGTGGCGAAGGGAACGGAAATGGTTTAGCGTTCCTTCAAGACGTGGGCTCCGCAGATCCCCCACCCGCGTCGTCATCGGCTCCCGAAGGGGAACGGAGCATCGACGGTCGATTGCGCCGCCGTCGTTGTTGGACAGACAGGCGCATGCCAAGGCGGGGTCGCTTTGGCCGGGTTTGGTGAAGACAATGCCCAGCCACGGTTGTACGCTGAGGGCCCGCGAGAGCGATCGTCGCGGGATTGTGAGACGTGGCCACCATGGGCGCGACATCGGGTCGTCGTTCCGGTCACGGTGTGGGCGGTTGGGTTGAAGGCAAAGACGAGCTGGCGACATGAGCAAAGGTAGAGATTTCCGGGGACCGAGGAAGCGGGGATTCGACGACGACATGCCGTCATCCCCCTACGAGTCCCGCCCGTCCCGGCCGGCTTCGCGCCCGTTCGGCAGCGGCGCCCCGAGCGGCTTCGGCGGCGGCGGTGGCGACATGATGGCCCCCCCTCCGGCCGGCCCCACGGTCGATGCCGTCGTGAAGTGGTTCAAGGCCGACAAGGGCTTCGGCTTCGTCGAGCTGCAGAACGGCCAGGGCGACGCTTTCCTTCACATCGGCGCCATCCAGTCCGCCGGCTATGAGACCGTGCCGCCCGGCGCCAAGCTTAAGGTGATGGTCGGCAACGGCGCCAAGGGCGCCCAGGTGACCCGCGTGGTTGAGGTCGACACGGCCGGTGCCCAGGAGCGCGCCCCTCAGCGGTCCTTCGACACGCCGCGCCCTGCCCGTCGCGCGCCCGATCCGTCGACCGCCATCGAGGTGTCCGGCAAGGTCAAGTGGTTCGACGACACCAAGGGCTTCGGCTTCGTGTCGAGCAACGATGGCGGCAAGGACATCTTCGTCCACATCTCCATCCTCGGCCCGGCCGGTCTGTCGCATCTCGCGGAGGGCCAGCCCGTGTCCATGCGCGTCGTCGACACCCCGAAGGGTCGCGAAGCGCTGTCGATCTCGGCCGACTGAGCTGAGCCTGCGCCGGGCGGGTCGTCCCGCCGGCGCTCAATCCCGCCCTATCGATGCCCGTGGATCCCGTCCGCGGGCATTTTCGCGTTTCAACGAGAGCCACCATGACGCCGTCCCGCGACATCGCCCGCCTCATCGAGATCATGGCGGCGCTGCGCCACCCGGACACCGGCTGCTCCTGGGATCTGGCACAGAGCTTCGCCAGCGTGGCGCCCTTCGCGATCGAAGAGGCTTACGAGGTTGCCGACGCGGTCGAGCGCGGCGACCGCGAGGACCTTCGCGAGGAACTCGGCGACCTGCTGCTGCAGGTGGTCTTCCAGGCCCGGATCGCCGAGGAGGAAGGCAGCTTCGATTTCGGCGGCGTGGTCCAGGCCATCACGGCGAAGCTCGTGCGCCGCCACCCGCACATCTTCGGCGACCGCCGTGACCTGACGCCCGAGGAGGTCAAGGCGGCCTGGGGCCGGATCAAGGCGGAAGAGAAGGCGGAGCGCGCCGAACGGGAGCGTCGGGCCGGCGCGGGGCAGGGCACCCAGGGGCTGCTGAGCGCCGTGGGCAGCGGGCTCGCCCCCCTGCCCCGCGCCGTGAAGCTGCAGCAGCGCGCCGGCACGGTCGGGTTCGATTGGAACGATCCGCGGGCGGTGCTCGACAAGATCCGCGAGGAGGCCGACGAGGTCGAGGCGGCGCTGGGCGACCGCGACGCCGTGGCGGGCGAGATCGGCGATCTCCTCTTCGCCGTCGCCAACCTGGCGCGGCACGCCGGCGTCGACCCGGAGGCCGCGTTGCACGGCGCCAACCGCAAGTTCGAGCGGCGCTTCGGACATATCGAGCGGACGCTGGCGTCGCGCGGCTCCAGCCTCCAGGAGGCCGGCCTCGACGCCATGGAAGCCCTGTGGAACGAGGCCAAGGGCCTGGAAGCGTCGAACTGAACCGAGGGCAGGGGCAGGCCGCGCCCTGCCCCGGGCCTGAGCGACCGGGCGGCCCTAGTCCGGCTCGACGAGCACGCGCTCGGCCTGCGGGAACCGGTTCTGCACCCGCTCCATGCGCTCCGGCGCCACCCGCACGGTGAGGTGGATGGTGCCGTCCTCGCCGTCCTGGCGCGCCAGGATCTCCGTCGTCTCGTAGAGCCAGTTCAGCCCGCGCCCGTCGCTCGGGTCGAGGTCGACGTTGAGCGAGGTGGCATGGGTGGCGAGGCGCCGCTCGATGGTGGCGAGGAGGTCGTCCACCCCCTGCCCCGTCAAGGCCGACACTACCGCGGGCCGCTCGTCGGCCCGCTTGTGGGCGGCGGCGTCCAGCGTCGCGGCGAGACGGTCCTCGTCGAGCAGGTCCGCCTTGTTCCACACCTCGATGACGCGCTCGCGATCGTCGGCGTCGACGCCGAGTTCGCGCAGGATCGCCAGGACGTCCGCGCTCTGCGCCTGGGTGTCCTCGTGGGCCACGTCGCGGACGTGCAGGATGACGTCGGCCGAGACCACCTCCTCCAGCGTCGCCCGGAAGGCCGACACCAGCATGGTCGGCAGGTCCGAGATGAACCCCACCGTGTCGGACAGGATCACCTTGCCCCGATGCGGCAGCTTCAACACGCGCAAGGTGGGGTCGAGCGTGGCGAAGACCATGTCGTCGGCCAGCACGGCCGCCTTGGTCAGCCGGTTGAACAGCGTCGACTTGCCGGCATTCGTGTAGCCGACGAGAGCCACCGTGGGGAACGGCACGTCCACGCGGGTCTTGCGGTTGGTGGCGCGCGTCTGCTTGACGTGTTCGAGGTCGCGCTCGATCCGCGCCATGCGCTCCTCGATGAGGCGCCGGTCGGTCTCGATCTGGGTTTCGCCGGGGCCGCCGAGGAAGCCGAAGCCGCCGCGCTGCCGTTCGAGATGGGTCCAGGACCGCACGAGCCGGGACTTCTGGTACGCGAGATGGGCCAGCTCCACCTGGAGGGTGCCCTCCTTGGTGCGGGCGCGGCGCCCGAAGATCTCCAGGATCAGGCCGGTCCGGTCGATGACCTTGGTGCCGAAAGCCTTCTCGAGGTTGCGCTGCTGCACCGGCGACAGCGCGCAATCCATCACGACGAGGCCGATGTCCAGCTCCTCGCAGGCTTCCGCCAGCTCCTCGACCTTTCCCTTGCCGAGATAGGTCGAGGGCCGCACCGTGCCGAGGTTGACCACGACATCGCGGCGGACGTCGAGGTCGATGGCGTCGCCGAGCGCCACCGCCTCGCCGATGCGGGCTTCGGGAGAGCGGGCCTCGCGCGCCGCTGCGCCCCGGCCGCTCGGGTAGGGCCCGACCACCAACGTGCGCGTGGCTTCGGCGGCGGTCTGCTCGACGGCGTCCGTGCCGTCATCCCCGTGTTTCGACTTCAATCGCGTGTCCCGATGGCTCGTGGGCGTCAGCCGGCGGCGGGCCTCACCGCGGGCGCTCGCCGACCGGGGCGGCCGCCGCCGCGGCGGCGGGCACGTCCTCGGGCGCTTCGAACATCTGGATGGGCTGTCCCGGCATCACCGTGGATATGGCGTGCTTGTAGACCAGTTGCGAGTGGCCATCCCGGCGCAGCAGGACGCAGAAATTGTCGAACCACGTCACCACGCCCTGCAGCTTGACCCCGTTGACCAGGAAGATGGTGAGGGGGACCTTGTTCTTGCGCACGTAGTTGAGGAACGTGTCCTGCAGGTTCTGTGTTCGTTCAGCCGCCATGGTCCTGTCCACTGCTCGTCGCCGCTTGCTCGCGGTCTCGATGCCGCAGCCCGGCCTCGCGCGTCGGCCCCGCCGACACCTCCGAAAGGCGTCGTCCGGGCGTTCCCACGGGGCGGACTTCGCCCGCGAGCCTGCCCGAACGGGCGGCGCGCGGGCGGCCCGGCTCGCCGCCGGGCCGCCTGCATCCCGCCGTATTAGAGGCAGGATCAAGCAGAAGTCGCAAGCGGAACTTCCCGCGCGTCCCCGTCGGCCTGGGCCGGGTCAGTCGATGGCGAGAGACTTCAGCTTCCGATGGAGCGCCGAACGTTCCATGCCGATGAACTCGGCCGTGCGGGAGATGTTTCCGCCGAATCGGCTGATCTGGGCCACCAGGTATTCGCGCTCGAACACTTCTCGGGCTTCGCGCAGCGGCAGGCTCATCAGCTTCTCGCCCCCTGCCCCGTTGGGCGTGGCCGGCACCAGCGCACCGATCTCGGAGGGCAGCATGTCGGCGGTGATCTCGGCCTCGGGATCGCCGGCGGCGAGGATCATCAGCCGTTCGACGTTGTTGCGCAGCTGGCGGATGTTGCCCGGCCAGTCGTGCGACTGCAGCACCGCCATGGCGTCGGCGCCGATCCGCCGCCGGGGCAGGCCGGTGTTGGCCGACACCTGGTCCATGAAGAAGGACACGAGTTCGGGGATGTCGTCGCGCCGCTCCGACAGGGCCGGCACCCGCACGGGCACGACGGCCAGCCGGTGGAACAGGTCCTCGCGGAAGCCCCCTTCCGCGATCAGCGCCGGGAGGTCGCGCGCCGTCGACGAGATGATGCGGACGTCGACGTGGACGCGCGCCGTGCCGCCGACCCGTTGGAAGTTCTGGTCCACCAGCACGCGCAGGATGCGGCTCTGGGTTTCCCGGGGCATGTCGGCCACTTCGTCGATGAAGAGCGTGCCCCCGTGCGCTTCTTCGAGCGCGCCGACCTTCCGCCCGCGCCCGTCCGCCCCTTCCACGCCGAACAGCTCCGTTTCCATCGCTTCGGGCAGCATGGTGGCGGCGTTGATCACCACGAAGGGCGAGGCGGCGCGGCCCGACCCCGCGTGGATCATGCGCGCCGCCAGCTCCTTGCCGGTGCCGGGAGCGCCGGCGATCAGCACGCGGGAGTTGGCGGGGCCCACCTTGTCGATCACCTGGCGGAGCTGATTCGAGCTGGTCGAGCGGCCGACGACGCGGTCCGTGGTGAGCGAGCGCGTCTTCAGCTCGACGTTCTCGCGCTTCAGCCGCGAGGTTTCCAGCGCCCGCTCGGCGACCAGCACCAGCCGGTCGGCCTTGAAGGGCTTCTCGATGAAGTCGTAGGCGCCGAGCCGGATGGCCGACACCGCCGTCTCGATGTTGCCGTGACCCGAGATCATCACCACCGGCAGCGTCGGGTGCTGCTCCTTGATGATCTCCAGCAGCTGCAGGCCGTCGAGCCGCGAGCCCTGGAGCCAGATGTCGAGGAACATCAGGTGGGGCCGTCGCGCCGCCAGCAGGGCCAGCGCGTCGTCGGCGTCCTTGGCGACGCGCGTGCCGTGGCCCTCGTCCGACAGGATGCCCGACACGAGTTCGCGGATGTCGGCTTCGTCGTCGACGATGAGGATGTCCGTGGCCATGGCTCTCAGGCTTTCTCGGCGAGGGAGCCCGACGCCGGGGCGGCGTCGGCTCGGGCCGGCGGGTCGATGGGGAAGTGCAGGCGCACACGGGCGCCGCGGTGGCCGGGCGCGTCGAGGAGTTCGATCCCGCCGCCGTGATCCTCCAGGATCTTGGCGACGATCGCGAGCCCCAGGCCCGTGCCCTCGGCCCGGGTCGTCATGTAGGGCTCCAGCAGCCGCTGGCGGTTCTCGGTCGGGAAACCCTTGCCGTTGTCGACCACGTCGATCACGGCCTGGCCGTCGGCGGCGCGGTGCAGCGACACGGCCACCCGCCCCGGCTCGCGCTCGTCGGGCGGCAGCGACGCCATGTGGGCGGCGACGCCCTCGGTGGCGTTCTTGACGATGTTGGTCAGGGCCTGGGACAGGAGCCGCCGGTCGAATCGCGCCACCAGCGGCTCCGCCGGCAGCTCCTCGTCGAGGACGATCTCCGGGTTGCCGACCCGCATCAGGAAGGCGACCTGGGCCACGCATTTGGCGAGGTCGTCCTCGGCCAGCAGGGCCTTCGGCATGCGGGCGAAGGAGGAGAACTCGTCCACCATCCGCTTCATGTCCTCGACCTGGCGGATGATCGTGTCGGTGCACTGGTCGAACACGTCGCGCCCTTCCGTGATCACCTTGCTGTAGCGGCGCTTCAGCCGTTCGGCCGACAGCTGGATGGGCGTCAGCGGGTTCTTGATCTCGTGGGCGATGCGGCGCGCCACGTCGGCCCAGGCGGAGGTGCGCTGGGCCGACACGAGGTCGGTGATGTCGTCCAGCGTCACCACGGAGTTGCGCTCGGCCTTGCCGCTGAGCTCGCTCGCCACGCGGACGTTGAAGGTCCTTTCCCGGCCCGCCCGGGACAGCGTCACCTGGCCCTGCTGCAGCCGCTGGCGGCCGCCCCGGGTTTCGGACAGCAGGCCGGACAGCTCGGGGACGGCCGTCCCCAGCGAACGCCCGACGGCCGGCGTTCCGGCCGGGTCGGCGAGGTCGAGCAGTTTCTGCGCCGACGCGTTCACCACCGTCACGTCGCCCTTGGCGTCCACGCCGATCACCGCCGCCGGCACGCCCGACAGCACCGCTTCGGTGAACAGCCGGCGCGCGTCGATCGTTTCGCGGGCCGCGATCAGGCGGTTCTGCTGCAACCGCAGCTCGGAGATCATCTTGTTGAAGGTTTCGCCCAGGCGGGCCAGGTCGCCCTCGGACCGCCGGATCGGCACCTGCACGTAGAGGTTCCCGGAGGACACCTGGTCGGTGGCGTCGATCAGCCGGCGGATCGGGGCCACCAGGAGGTTGGCGAAGGACAGGCCGAGCCAGATCGCCGACAGCAGCATGATGGCCGCCAGCAGGCCGTACATGACGATGAAGGCCACCTGGATGGACTTGCGGTGGAGGTCGAAGTTGAGGAACGCCCGGGTGATCTCCTCGGCGTGCTGCTGGAAGCCGATGGTGAAGGGGTCGAGCGGGCGCGCCACGTAAAGGAAGCTGTTGTCGAAGGTCGGCATGGAGCGCATGGCCACGAAGGTGCGGCCGTTGTCCGGGCGGTAGCAGACCTGTTCGCCGCGGCGCACCTCGTCGAGCACCGCGGCGTTCGGCGTCACGACCTGGAGGGGCTGGCCGGTGTCGACCTTCTCGGTCACGGCCCCGTTCGCGTTCATGATCACGGCCGTGGTGAACCCGAGCGACTGCACGCGCGAATCGAAGAAGTTCTGGAAGAACTTGCGGTCGCCGTAGCCGATCCGCGCCCGCGACAGGTCGAGCGCCGTGAGGTCGGCGTCGCGCTGAAGCGAATCGCACTGCTTGGAGCGGATCAGCTTGCCGGCCGCGGTGGTCTCGCCGATGAAGCTGCCGACGTCGTCGACGAAACCGGGGTACAGGCCCCGTTCCAGGGCGACGGCCCCCACCACCGCCATGATCACCGCCGGCACCGCCGCCGTGATGCTGAACAGCCCCACGATGTAGGCGTGCAGCCGGGCGCCGGCCTGCTTGGTGCGCCAGGCCGCGAGCAGCTTCCAGGCTTCCGCCGCCACGAGGCCGAACAGCACCAGCGCGATGATGCCGTCGGCGAGGAACACGTCCACCACCACGGCGTCGGTGGGGACGATGGGGGTGAAGCCGGTGAACACCGCGAAGCTCGCCAGGGCCGACGCCAGCGCCAGCGCGACGACGACGGGCGCGATCCGCAGGTTGAACCGCCGGTCGTCGCGCTTCACCGTGGCGGTGTCGGGGCCGTCCCTGCCTGTCTGATCCGTCAAGCGCGTCGATCCGTGGAGCGGGGACCCGGGCTGGCGTCTGCGCCCGGGGCCGTCGCGGTGCTGCCGTGCCGGCCGGGGTCGCCGGCCGTTGCATTTATACAGCACTGTTGCCGGATTGCAGCAAATTCAGGGCGCCCCGGAGGGGAGGGCTCCCCTCCGGGTCAGCGCGGCAGGCGCATCAGCTTGATGTCGAGCTCCCGGACCTTCTTGCGCAGCGTGTTGCGGTTCAGCCCGAGCATCTCGGCCGCCTTGATCTGGTTGCCCCGCGTCGCCGCCAGGGCGGCCGACACGAGCGGAACTTCGAGCTCGCGCAGCACGCGATGGTAGAGGCCCGGCGGCGGCAGGTCCTCGCCGTGCTTGGCGAACAGGTCGGCGAGGTGTCGCTCGACGGCGCCCGTCAGCCCGCCCTCCTCCGCGCCGGCCGCGGGAGCGTCGAAGCCCCCGCCGAGCAGACCCGCGGCGATCTCGGACGTCGGCGCCAGGGTCTGGTTCGGCCTGTTCAACCCGAGCTCCGCTTCCACCAGCGGCGCCGTGATGACCTCCTGCGGGTAGAGGGCCGCGAGGCGGCGGACCAGGTTCTCGAGCTCGCGCACGTTTCCGGGCCAGCGGTAGCGCTTGAGCCGGTCGTGGGCGCCGGTGTCCATGTGCTTCAGCGGCAGGCCTTCGGCGGCGGCGGCGGTGAAGAAGTGGCGGGCGAGGTGGGGGATGTCCTCGGCGCGCTCGCGCAGCGGCGGCAGGCGGATCGGCACGACGTTGAGACGGAAGAACAGGTCCTCGCGGAACAGGCCCTGCCCGATCGTGACGCGCAGGTCCTTGTTGGTGGCGGCGACGATGCGGACGTTGGTCTTGATCGGCGTGCGGCCGCCCACCGTTGTGTATTCGGCCTGCTGGAGCACGCGCAGCAGCCGCGTCTGCGCTTCCATCGGCATGTCGCCGATCTCGTCGAGGAACAGCGTGCCCCCTTCCGCCTGCTCGAAGCGGCCGGCCGACCGGGTGTTGGCGCCCGTGAAGGCGCCCTTCTCGTGGCCGAACAGCTCGGATTCGATGAGGTCGCGCGGGATCGCCGCCATGTTGATGGCGACGAACGGCCCGGACTTGCGCTTGCCGTAATCGTGCAGCGCGCGGGCCACCAGCTCCTTGCCGGTGCCCGACTCCCCCGAGATCATCACGGTGAGGTCGGTCTGCATCAGCCGCGCCAGCGTGCGGTAGATTTCCTGCATGGCGGGCGAGCGGCCGATCAGCGGCATCGCGTCGAGTTCCTCGCCCTGGGGCGTCTCCTTCTGGCGCGGCTCCGCCATGGCGCGGCCCACGATGGCCACGAGCTCCTTCAGGTCGAAGGGCTTCGGCAGGTAGTCGTAGGCGCCGCGCTCGGACGCCTTGATGGCCGTCATGAAGGTGTTCTGCGCGCTCATCACGATGATGGGCAGGTCGGGGCGCAGCTTCTTGATGCGGGGCAGCAGCTCGAAGGCGTTCTCGTCCGGCATGACGACGTCCGTGATGACGAGGTCGCCGTCGCCCGCCTGGACCCAGCGCCACAGCGAGGCCGCCGTGCCGGTCGTCCGGACGTCGTAGCCGGCGCGCGACAGCGCCTGGCTCACCACGGTGCGGATGGCGGTGTCGTCGTCGGCAACGAGGATGTGGCCGTTCATCGCCGATACTTCCCTTACGCTGTGCGCCGGACCGTCACGCCTCGCTTCCGCCCCGCCCGTCGCGCGCGGCGAACATGGGCAGGAGGACGCGAAAGGTCGTCCGGCGCGGATAGGACTCGCATTCCACGGTTCCCCCGTGGTCGCCGATCACCTTCGCCACCAGTGCAAGTCCAAGGCCAGTTCCCGAGGATTTGGTGGTCACGAAGGGATCGAACAGGTGGGCGGCGATGTCGGACGGCACGCCGGGACCGTTGTCCCGCACGCAGAACTCGAGCGGCAGGCTGACGGGCGTCGGCGAGCCCGGCGTGCGCAGCCGGACGCCGGGCCGGAAGGCCGTCGTCAGCTCGATGGTCCCGTCGATCGTGTCGGGCCCGAGGGCTTCGGCGGCGTTCTTGACGAGGTTCAGGAACACCTGGATCAGCTGGTCGCGGTTGCCGAACACCGGCGGCAGCGACGGGTCGTAGGTTTCGGCGAAGCGGATGTGGCGGGCGAAGCCCGCCAAGGCGACGCGCTTCACGTGGTCCAGCACGGCGTGGATGTTGACGCTGTCCCGCTCGATCGGCCTGAGGTCGGAGAAGGCCTCCATGCGGTCGACCAGCTTCACGATCCGGTCGGTTTCCTCGCAGATCAGGCTGGTCAGGGCCCTGTCCTCGTCGCCCACCGCCGTTTCGAGGAGCTGCGCCGCGCCGCGGATGCCCGACAGCGGGTTCTTGATCTCGTGCGCCAGCATGGCGGCCAGCGCAGAAACTGAGCGCGCTGCACCCCGATGGGTCAGTTGCCTGTCGAACTTCGCGGCAATCGATCGTTCCTGAAGCAGGATCATCACCCGGCCGCGCGGCTCCTGCATGGGGCTGACGTGGATGTCGACGACGCGGTCCGGCCCGAGCTTCGGGTTGCCGAGGTCGACCTGGTATTCGTTGAGGGCCGCGTCGCGCCGTCTGGCCTGCTCGAGCAGGGACAGCAGCGGCGACGCGAAGGGGACGATGTCGCTGAGGCGGTGGCGCCTGAGCACGGCGCGGCTCATATCGAAGAAGGTTTCGGCGGCGGCGTTGGCTTCCACCACGGTGCCGTCCGCTTCCACGGTCAGCACCGCATGGGGCAGCAGGTTCATGACGTCGCCCGCCTGGGCGAAGCCGCCGTCGGCGCGGGGTCCGCCGGCACGGGCGCTCCCGGCGCGGTTGCCAGCCGGGCGGGGCTCGGGATCGGTCATGCCGCGAGGTCCAGGTCGGCGGGAATGTCGAAGACGCGGCCCAGCATGCGGCGGGTCGCCCGGTGGTCGTCGCTGGTCGCCATGGCGGCGCGCAGGGCCGCGCAGGCGCCGAGCGCCGCGGCGTCGCCGGCGAGCTCCGCCGCGCGGTGCTCCGCATAGGCGACGAGGTGCTTGCGGGCATGGCGGTTGCCGCCTTCGGGGCCGAAGCCGTCGAGCAGGGCGTCGAAATGCGCGAGCGCGGCGTCCCGGCGCGCGGCGAGCGGCGGGGGCGCCCAGGCTTCGCCGCGCAGGTCGGCGGCGATCTCGCCGACGAGCCAGGGGCGCCCCACCGCCGCGCGCCCGACCATCACGGCGTCGGCGCCCGACGCGGCCAGCATGGCGCGGGCGTCGGCCACGGACGCGCAATCGCCGTTGACGACCACGGGGATCGACACGGCCCGCTTCACCGCCGCGACCGCGCCCCAGTCGGCGCGGCCCTTGTAGAACTGCTGGCGCGTGCGGCCGTGCACGGTCACCAGCGCCGCGCCCTCGGCTTCGGCGCGGCGCGCGAGCTCGGGGGCGTTGAGGCAGGCGTCGTCCCAGCCGAGCCGCATCTTGACGGTGACGGGCACCGAGACGGCGGCCACAACCGCCCGGACGAGCCGGACCGCGGCGTCGAGGTCGCGCATCAGCGCCGAACCGGCGAGGCCGCCCGTCACCTTCTTGGCGGGGCAGCCCATGTTGATGTCGATCGCGACCGCGCCGCCGTCCGCCGCCGCGCGGGCCCCATCGGCCAGCGCTTCGGCCCGGCACCCCGCGATCTGCACGACGTGCGGGTCGAGCCCGGCGCCGGCGGCCCGCGCGAGGCTCGCCGCCTCGCCCCGGGCGAGGTGGTCGCCCACCACCATCTCGGACACGGTCAGCGAGGCGCCGAAACGCTGCGCGGCGCGGCGCATGCCGAGGTCGGTCACCCCCGCCATCGGCGCCAGCAGGGCCCGCCCCCCGAGCGACAGGGCGCCGAGGCGGAGCGCCGCGGCGCCCTGCCCCGCCGGGGGGCGCAGCTCGGAAGTTCGGGAGTGTGCCATCGTCGCGGTCCAGGGCCCAGCAGCCCGACGACCGCGGGGGTCGCTGCCGCTTTGCGCGCCAATCGGAAATCTGCCCACAGCATAGCCAATCGCCGCGGAGCGGCAAGGTCGGCGGGGCGGTGCGGCCCGGACCCTCCTCTCCGGTTTGACGCAGGGAGCGAAAGGCTGGAGATAGGGCCGCTCTCAAGGGAAGCCGCGACGGGTCGATGATGGAACGAGTTCACGTGCTGGTCGTGGCGGCGGGGCGCGGGTCCCGCGCCGGGGAAGGGCTGCCCAAGCAGTACCGCGTCCTCGCGGGCCGGCCGGTGCTCGCCCGCACGCTCGAAGCCTTCGTCGACCGGGACGACGTCGCTGGCGTGGCGACCGTCATCCACGCCGACGACCGCGCCCTCTACGACGGCGCCGCGGCGGGCCTCGCGGGACGCGATCGCCTGGCGGCCCCCGTCACGGGCGGCGCCACCCGGCAGGACAGCGTCCGCGCCGGGCTCGACGCGCTCGCGGCGCGGGGGGCCGAGCCCGACGACATCGTGCTCATCCACGACGGCGCCCGACCCTTCGCGATGGCGGAGCTCGTCGCGCGCGCCATCGCGGCGGCGGCCCGCTTCGGCGCGGCCGTGCCGGGCTGCGCGGTGTTCGACACCGTCAAGGCCGTCGACGCATCGGGACGGATCACGGGCACGCCGGACCGCTCCGGCCTGCGCGCCGTGCAGACGCCGCAGTCGTTCCGGTTCGGCCTGATCCGCGAGGCCCACGGCCGCGCGGTGGCCGAAGGGCGGCACGACCTCACCGACGACGCCGCCGTGGCGGAGTTCGCCGGCCATGCCGTGACGGTCTTCGAGGGCGACCCGGCCAACACCAAGATCACCACGTCGTCCGACCTCCAAGCCGCGGAGCTCCGCTTGCAGACCGCCCTCCTCGACGTCCGCACCGGCCAGGGCTTCGACGTCCATTCCTTCGTCGAAGGCGACCACGTCTGGCTCGGCGGCGTGAAGATCCCGCATACGCGCAAGCTCAGCGGACATTCCGACGCCGATGTCGTGCTCCACGCCCTCACCGACGCGCTGCTCGCCACCATCGGCGACGGCGACATCGGCTCGCATTTCCCCCCCTCCGACATGCAGTGGAAGGGCGCTTCCTCCGACCGGTTCCTGCGCCACGCGGTGGAGCGCGTGCGGGCCCGCGGCGGCGTCATCGCCAACATCAACGCCACGATCGTGTGCGAAGCGCCGCGCATCGGCCCGCACCGCGAAGCGATGCAGAAGCGCATCGCCGAGATCGCCGGCATCGGTCCCGACCGGGTCGGCATCACGGCCGGCACGTCGGAGCGGATGGGCTTCACGGGGCGCGAGGAGGGCATCGTCGCCTGGGGCCTCGCCACCGTGCGCCTGCCCGTCACGGCGGACTGAACGGGTGCTGCCCGCTCCCTTCCTCGACCGCGCGACGGCGCTCGTCGCCGCCTGCCGCGACCGCGGCCTCGTCCTCGCCACGGCGGAATCCTGCACGGGCGGGCTGGTGTCCGCGCTCATCACGGAGGTGCCGGGGTCGTCGGCGGCCTTCGACCGCGGGTTCGCGACCTATTCCAACGCCGCGAAGGCCGAGATGCTCGGCGTGTCGCCGGCGCTGATCGCCGCGGAGGGCGCCGTGTCCGAAGCCGTGGCGCGCGCCATGGCGGCGGGCGCGCTCGCCCGGTCGGGCGCCGACATCGCCGTGTCGATCACCGGCGTGGCCGGCCCGGGCGGCGGGACGGCGGCGAAGCCCGTGGGGCTGGTGCATTTCGCCCGCGCGCGCCGCGACGGCGCCGTCACGGCGGTGGAGCGCCGGTTCGGCGACATCGGCCGCAACGCCGTGCGGCTGGCCTCGGTGGCGCAGGCCTTGGAGCTCTTCGAAGGCGCGCTGTGAGGACCGCGCCGGCGCGCTTCAGCCGTAAACCTTGTCGGCGCGCTCCTCGAAGGCTTCCGCGAAGCGGCTGAAGGCACCTTCGAACATCGAGCCCATCAGGAGCCCCAGCATTCGGCTCTTGAACTCGTAGGTGATGAAGAACTCCACCGTGCACCCGGCGGAACCGTCGCCGGGCGGCCGGTCGCGAAAGGTCCAGCGGTTTTCAAGGCTGCGGAACGGCCCGTCGATATATTCGGCCACGATGACGTTCGTGGCGCGGTCCAGCGTCACCCGGCTGGTGAAGCTTTCCCGGATGGCCTTGAAGCCCACCCGCATGTCGGCCACCAGCACCTCGCGCCCGTCCGGCAGCGTCGACCGGCGCCGCACCGTCAGGCCCTGGCACAGCGGCAGGAAACCCGGATACTTCTCCACGTCCGCCACGAGGTCGAACATCCTGGCGGCCGGGTGGGCGACGTTGCGGGTCGTGCGGAACGAGGGCATGGCGGGAACACGCGGCTTCAGCTTGGGATGCGGGCGGGTCGCCCCGCCCCGGATCGGGTCACGCCGATATGGCGACGCGCCGCGCCTGGAGTAGCGCCCCGCGCCCCCCTGCCGCAAGCCGCGGCGGCGCGGACCTCCGATGCGCCCCGTGCCCCGCGCTTTCGGTTTTCGTTAACCCTAACGACCTACTGATGGAGGCCGTCATCCCCCGCCGCGACGAATCGTCGGGGCCTCCTGCCCGGACCATCCCATGCGCCGAATCGCACTCGCCTTCTGCCTCGCCGGCGTCGCCGCGCTCGGCGGCTGCGCCAATCCGATCTACCGCACCGACGTCTTCAAGGCGCAGCTCACCGCCCCCTACACGCTGGCCAGCGGCGACCGCATCCGCGTGATCGTCTTCGGCCAGGACGCGCTGTCGAACTCCTATGCGATCAACGGTTCGGGCATGATCTCCATGCCGCTCATAGGCGACGTGCCGGTCGGCGGGCTCACAACCGCCGACGCCCAGCGCGTCGTGGAAACCAAGCTCCGCGGCGGCTTCCTCCGCGACCCGCACATCGCCATCGAGGTCGAGGCCTACCGGCCCTTCTTCGTGCTGGGCGAGATCACCACCGCGGGCCAGTATCCCTTCATCAACGGCATGACGGTGCAGAAGGCCATCGCGGTCGCGGGCGGCTTCGGCCCACGCGCCGACCGCGGCTCCGCCGCCATCACCCGCATGGTCAACGGCGTCCAGGTGACGGCCCGCGTGCCCCTCGCCTACCCGGTCCGCCCCGGCGACACCGTCAACATCGAGGAACGCTTCTTTTAACATTCGAGCGCCATGGTGGGCCGTCGCAGAAGCGGGGCTCGATCATGGCGCACGGCACCGGACTGGATCACTCCCCGTTGAAGGTGATGCATGTCCTGCGCGCGCCGTTGGGGGGGCTCTACAGGCACGTCCTCGACCTCAGCCGCGAACAGTCCCGGCGCGGCCATGCGGTGGGCCTCATCGTCGATTCCACGACCGGCGGCGAGGCCGCGGACAGGACCCTGGCGGCGCTGGAGCCGAGCTTGGCGCTCGGCCTGTCGCGCGTCCCCATGCGGCGCGATCCCCACCCGGCCGACGCGATCGTCCTGGCCCACGTCGTGAAGCGTCTCGCCGCCACGAAGCCGGACGTGGTGCATGGGCACGGCTCCAAGGGCGGACTTTTCGCCCGCCTGCCCGGCTTCATCCCCGGGTCGGCCGGGGGCATCCGCGCCTACACGCCCCACGGCGGCAGCGTGAACCACCGGCCCGGCACTGCGGTCCACCGCGCCTACATGGGCGTGGAACGGTTCCTCGGCCGCCGCACGGATGTCATGCTGTTCGAAAGCGCCTTCATCGGCGCCCGCTACCGCGCCCTGGTGGGGCCGCCGCGCCACCTGGCCCGTGTGGTCCACAACGGCATCGACGACCACGAGTTCGAGCCGGTCGCGCCCGCGGCCGACGCGGCCGATTTCGTCTACGTGGGCGAACTCAGGGCCGCCAAGGGCATCGACGTCCTCCTGGAGGCGCTCGACACCACGGGCCGGACTCTGGGACGGAACCTCAGCGCCGTGCTGGTGGGTTCCGGCCCGGACCGCGGGGTGCTGGAACGCCTCGCGGCCGAGCTCGGCCTGGGCGACCGCGTCGCCTTCCCGGGCCCCATGCCGGCGCGCCGCGCCTTCGCGCTCGGCCGCACGCTGGTGGTGCCGTCGCGCGCCGAGTCCCTGCCCTACGTGGTGCTCGAGGCCGCTGCCGCCCGCGTGCCGCTGATCTCGACCGACGTCGGCGGCATCCCGGAAATCTTCGGGCGCTATCGGGATCGCCTCATCCCGCCCGACGACGTGGCGCGGCTCGGCGGCGCCATGGCGGCGGCCCTGGCGGCCTCGCCCGAACGCCGCGACCGCGATGCGGCCGACCTCGCCGCCGCGGTGCGCGACGGCTTCTCGATCTCGGCGATGGTCGACACCGTGCTGGCCGCCTACCGCGATGCGCTGTCGGCGCGGGACCGCCCCGCCGCATCCCGAGCCGCCGAAGTCATCCTTTCCCCCTGAGCCGCAGGCTGGATCCCGTGAAACTCTCCAAGACGACCGCGGCCGCCTTCACGCCGGACGACTTCCGACAGATGGGCGCCGCCGCGGAGCCCCCCGGCTCCGCGCCCGAGAGCGGCGACCCGAGCCGCGCGCTGCTGTCCCTCGCCGAAACCATGGGGCACCTCGACGCGAGCCCGCATTACTCGCCCCTGGTGCTGGCGGGGTTGGTCCGCGCCGTCGAATTCGCCCTGCTCTGCGCCACCGGCGTGCTGGTCCACCTGGCCTACGTCGTGCCGCAGGTCGGCTACAGCTTCGCCTACGAGATTGCCGTCCCGTCGATGGCGGCCTTGACGATCCTCGCCTTCCAGGCGCTGCGCATCAACAATGTGGCGGCCTACCGCTCGCCCATCGGCCAGGGCTTCCGCCTCGCCGGCGGCTGGAGCCTGGTGGTGCTGGCGGCGCTCGCCGTGATCTTCTTTCTCAAGCTCGACGCGACGTTCTCGCGCGTGTGGATGATGGGCTGGTACGTGCTCGGCCTCGGCACCCTGCTGGTGGAGCGCGGGATCCTGTCGCTGGTCACCGCCCACATGACCCGCACGGGCAGGCTCGACCGCCGCACCGTCGTGGTCGGTGGCGGCCCGGCCGGGGCGGCCCTGCTCGAGGAGCTGTCGAAGCAGAAGGACACGGACCTGCGCATCATCGGCGTCTTCGACGACCGCACCGACGCGCGCTCCCCCGACGTGGTGGCGGGCTATCCCAAGCTCGGCCGCGTCGACGACCTCGTGGCGCTGGCCCGCCATACCCGCATCGACCTCATCATCTTCACCCTCCCCATCACGGCCGAGGGCCGGCTGCTCACCATGCTGCGCAAGCTGTGGGTGCTGCCCATCGACATCCGCCTGGCGGCCCACACCAACAAGCTGAAGTTCCGGCCGCGGTCCTACTCGTACATCGGCTCGGTCCCGGTGCTCGACGTGTTCGACAAGCCCATCGCGGACTGGGACGTCGTGATGAAGGTGATCTTCGACCGCGTGGTCGGCGCGACGGCGCTCCTCGTCCTGTCGCCGCTGCTGCTCGCGGTGGCGATCGCGGTGAAGCTCGACTCGAAGGGCCCCGTGTTCTTCCGGCAGAAGCGCTACGGCTTCAACAACGAGCCCGTCGAGGTGTTCAAGTTCCGCTCGATGTACACCGACAAGCTGGACTTCACCGCCTCGAAGCAGGTGACCCGCGGCGACCCGCGCGTGACGCGCGTCGGCCGTTTCATCCGCAAGACGTCGATGGACGAGCTGCCGCAGCTGTTCAACGTGGTGTTCAAGGGCAACCTGTCGCTGGTCGGCCCGCGCCCCCACGCGGTCCACGCCAAGGCGGCCGACCGCCAGTACGACGACGTGGTGGACGGCTATTTCGCGCGCCACCGCGTCAAGCCGGGCATCACCGGCTGGGCGCAGATCAACGGCTGGCGCGGCGAAACCGACACGCCGATCAAGATCCAGCGCCGCGTCGAACACGACCTCGCCTACATCGAGAACTGGTCGCTGTTCTTCGACATGTACATCCTACTCATCACGCCCTTCGCGCTGCTGAAGACCGAGAATGCATACTGAAGCGCTCCTCCCGTCCGCCGGCCCGGCCCCGCTCCGGCCGGGCCGCGCGCTCGGGCGCCGGGTCGATTACGGCCGGTTGGTCAACTGGAGCTTCGCGGCCTTCGTCTTCTGCGGCTCGGTCGCCATCGTCGAGCCGTCCCCCTACGATTTCGCCTCGATGCTGGCGATCCCCATCTGGTTCGTCGGCGGCTTCAAGGTGCACCGCACCTTCCTGCCCTTCTTCGCCCTCATCGTCCTCTACAACCTCGGCGGCTTCATCGGGCTGATCCCCTACGTGGCGGAACACGACCCGACGCTGTTCATGCTGCAATCGCTCTACCTCGCCCTGACGACGCTGGTCTTCGCGCTGTTCTTCGCCGAGGACACCGCGCGCCGGGCGGAGATCGTCCTCCAATTCTACGCGGCCAGCACGGTCTTCGCGGCCCTCGCCGGCATCGTGGGCTATTTCGGCGTCGCGGGGCTCGGCGAAACGCTGTCGCGCTACGGCCGCGCGTCCGGCACCTTCAAGGATCCCAACGTCCTCGGCTCCTACCTCGTGATGGGCGCCGTGTACTACGTCCAGCTCATCGTGCTCGGCCGCACCCGTCACGTGCTGGCGACCGGCGCGGCCCTGCTGATCGTCGTGGCCGGCATCCTGCTGTCCTTCTCGCGCGGCTCCTGGGGCGCCTTCCTGGTCGCCACGCTGCTCAGCATCGGCATGGCCTTCCTGACCAGCGCCGAGCCGCGGATGCGGCGCCGCATCGTCACGGTGGCCCTGGCCGCCGCCGCGGTCGCCGCGCTGGCGGTGCTGGTGCTGCTCGCCCTGCCGAACACCCGCGATTTCTTTCTGCAGCGGGCCGCGCTCGAGCAGGACTACGACGAGGGCGTGACGGGGCGCTTCGGCAACCAGCTCCGGTCCATCCCGATCCTGCTGGGCCTGCCCAACGGCTTCGGCCCGCTGCGCTTCCGCCTGATCTTCGGCCTCGAGCCGCACAACTCCTACGTCAACGCCTTCGCGTCCTATGGCTGGCTCGGCGGCTTCGCCTTCGTGCTTCTCGTCGCACTCACGGTCACGATCGGCTTCCGCGTGGCCTGGAAGCCTTCGCCCTACCGGCGCTCAGCGCAGGTCTTCTGGCCGTCCCTGCTCGTGTTCCTGCTCCAGGGATTCCAGATCGACATCGACCATTGGCGCCACGTGTTCCTGATGCTCGGCGCTGTCTGGGGCATCGAAACGGCGCGCGTCCGGTGGCTCGAGCGGGGCGGCGGCGTCACGCGGTGAGGCGGAGTTCGGCCTCTATCGGAAGGAGGCCGCGATACAGCCCGACGATGGCGTCGACGTGCCGGTCGAGCGTCGCCGGCGCCCGCCAATAGGACGCGTAGGCGGCGCGCGACAGGGTGTCGACGTCCGCGACGGCGAACCGCCGGATGGCTTCAGCGAGGTTGGCGGCGTCGTTGCGCCGGAACCAGAAGCCGTCGACCCCGTCCTCGATGCAGTCGCGGCCGGCGCAGCCGTCCGACACGATCACGGGCGTGCCCAGCGCCTTCGCTTCGAGCACCGTCAGGGGCTGTCCCTCGTACCAGATCGAGGGGAACACCAGCGCGCCGGCGTCCCGCAGGTAGCGCTGGACCTGCTCCGGGCCCTGCCACCCCACGGTGCGGACCTCCGGATAGCGCCGCTTCAGCTCGTCGAGCTGCGGCCCGTCCCCGACGAACAGGGCTTCCGTCCCCGCCTGGCGCGCCGCTTCGGCGAAGAGCAGCGGCCCCTTCTCGGGCGAGATCCGCCCCACGAAGGTGAGAGGCCCCCGTGCGCCGGCGGGTTTCGGCCCCAGCGGGGCGACGCCGATCGGGTTCGACACGAGGTGGATCCGCGCGCCCGCGGGCAGGTGGTGCCCCACCGCATCGACCTGGAACCGCGAGATCGCCACGATGTCGGAAAACACCGCGGGCATCTTCGCCACGCGCTCCATGGCCACATGGCGGGCGGCCCGCCACAGCTTGCGGCTGTAGCTGCGCGAGTCGCAGTCCGTCGTCACGCAGGCCGCCGACATCGGCTTCAGCGCGCAGGGCTGCTCCGTCCGGTAGTTGAAGAAGCCGCCGTTGGGGCAGAGCAACGAATATTCGTGCAGCGTGTAGACCGCCGGCAGGCCCGAATCGGCGATCGGCGGCGCGATGGCGGGCGACAGGGCCTTGGCCCAGCCGTGGACGTGGACGACGCTTCGGCCCCGGGGCACTGTGGCCAGCAGCGCGCGCAGGGCGTCGGCGGCCACGCCGTTCCACAGGCCCTGGACGGCCGCGGCGGCGAGCGAGCGGTTGTTGAGGAGGTCCGCCTGCCCGAGGCACACGGTCCTCACCCCGGCGGCCTCGAGCTCGGGCGCCACGGGCCCGGCCGCGGCGAAGACGATGGGGTCGTGCCCGGCGCGCTTCAGCCCGATGGCGCTGTCGAAGGCGACGCGCGCCTGTCCGCCCGTGACCGACGCGTGATCCAGGACCAGAACGACCGTGAGGGGGACGGGACTCGGCGCCATGGCGATGGGACTCACGAGCGGGTCCGGGCGAGCCGGCGACGAACCCACGCACTATCGACCCGCGGCGCGTCGACGGCGAGCGCCGCGTCGCGACGTGGTGAACGGTTGGGCGGCCGGCCGGCCTGCGCGCGAAAGAATGCGACGGCCTGAAACTCCCGACGGATCGCCCCGTAACTCCGCGGTCCCCATTCGAGGGGTCCAGCATTGATTTCGGAGAACACCATGTCGATCCAGTCCGGGAAGCGGAACGCCCTCGTCGGTCTCGCCGTCGCCCTTTCGCTGTCGGCCGCGCCGGCCTTCGCCAACCCCAAGGTCGGCGGCGCCGCCATGTACGCCGACAAGCCCATCGCGGTGAACGCCAGCCACGCCAAGAACCTGACGACGCTGGTCGCCGCCGCCAAGGCCGCCGGCCTCGTCGACACGCTGGCCGGCCCGGGCCCGTTCACGGTCTTCGCGCCCACCAACACGGCCTTCGGCGCCCTGCCCAAGGGGACAGTGGCCACGCTGCTGAAGCCCGAGAACGTCGACAAGCTGAAGGGGATCCTGCTCGGCCACGTGGTGCCCGGCGACCTCGCCCCGGCCGATCTCGACAACCAGATCAAGGACGGCGGCGGCAAGGCCGTGCTGAAGACCGCGGGCGGCGACTCGCTGACCGTCATGAAGCATGGCAAGAGCTTCAGCGTGATGGACGGCGCCGGCGGCACCGCTGACGTGACGATTTCGGACGTCAAGCAGTCCAACGGCGTGGTCTACGTCATCAACAAGGTTCTCCTGCCCGCCAGCTGAACGGACGCGCCATGCTCGATCGCCCCATCGCATCCCAAGACGCCCCGAGCGGGCCGGCCCGGCGGCTCCTGCCGGGCGTGATTCTGGCCTTCGTCGGGATCGCGGGTCTCTTGGGCGCGTCGGGCGTGGCCGTGGGGGCGGCCGGCGCCCACAGGGGCGGCGGCGATCTCGCCCGCACGTCCTCCGAATTCCTGCTGGTCCATGCGGCAGCCATCGTCGCCGGGGCCTGTGTGGCCCCGGCGCTCGGCCGCATCTCCGTCCTGGTGGTGACCGCCTTGGGCCTGCTGGCCGTCGGGGCCGCCCTGTTCGGCGGCGAACTGGCCGTCGCGGCGCTGTTCGATTGGCGGCCCGTGCCGCTGGCGGCGCCGACGGGCGGCCTGTGCCTGATCGCGGGCTGGCTCTGCCTGTCGGCCTGCGCCGTCGTGGCGGGGACGCGGCGCCGGTGACCGGCGGCGCGGCGTGTCTTCCAGGCCATGGGTCTCATGTCATTTGACACCATCCCGTGGTCGAGCGACGCGTTCGCCTTGGCACGGCGGGACGCTATCGCTAGCGTGACGCCCATCTCGACGGCGGTCCGGCCCATCCTGGGCGGCAGAGGCCAGGATGGGCGTCCGATGCTGGAACACAGGCGTGACCTGGTCGACCTGTTGGATCGGGTGGCGGCGCGCGACCGAGATGCGTTCGAGGATCTGTACCGGGCGACCAGCGCCAAGCTTTACGGCGTCGTGGTCGGCATCCTGGTGCGGCGCAGCCTCGCCGACGAGGCGCTCCAGGACGTCTATGCCCGGATCTGGGAGCGCGCGGGGGATTTCGACCCGTCCAAGGGATCGCCGATCGCCTGGATGGCCGCCATCGCCCGCAACCGGGCGCTCGACGATCTCCGCCGCGCCAAGGCGGCACCCGTCAGCGCCCTGCCCGACGGGTTCGACGTGGCTTCGGACGCCGGAAGCGCGCTCGACGCCATGGAAACCAACGATCGCCTCCGGGCGCTGATCGCCTGCCTCGACCAGCTCGACGGCGAGAAGCGCGAAGCGGTCCTCCTCGCCTACTACCGCGGCTGCAGCCGGGAAATGTTGTCGTCGCGTTTCGGCCGCCCCGTGCCGACAATCAAGACCTGGCTCCACCGCAGCCTGCTCCAATTGAGACTCTGTTTGCGCCGATGAGTGACCCCGACGACAGGGACATGCTGGCCGCCGAATACGTCCTCGGGACGTTGGATGCGGCGGAGCGCGCGAGCGTGGCCGCGCGGCTGGGCGCCGATCCCGAACTCGCGGGCGCGGTCAGCGCCTGGGAAGACCGGCTGTCTCCCTTGATCGACGGCGTGCCCGAGGTGACGCCGCCCGCCGAAGCCTACGCGGGCATCGCGGCCCGGCTGTTCGGCGACGCGCACCGCGATCTCGCCCGCAGTCCGGCCGGCGCCGTGCTGGCGCTGCGCCGGCGCGTCCGGGTCTGGCAGTCGGCGACGGGTGGCTTGGCCCTGCTGGCCGCCTCCCTTCTGGGCTGGATCGCCCTGCGCGACGGCGCGGTCGCGCCGGACGCGCAAAGGTTCACGGCCGTGTTGCAGCGGGACGCGGGCGCGCCCGTGATGGTCGTGGACGTCGACCTTTCGGCGCGTCGGCTGACCGTCCGCCCGCTGGTCGCCGCGGCGCCGGCGGGCCACGCCTATGAGCTGTGGATCATCGATCCCGCCCTCGGCGCGCCGCGCTCGCTGGGCCTCGTGCCGGCCGGCGGGGGATCCAGCGATACGTTGCGGCCGTTGGACGCCGGGGTGATCACCGAGGCCACGTTCGCCGTGACGGTGGAAGCCGCCGGCGGGTCCCCGACGGGCCAGCCGACCACCGCGCCCGTGCTCACCGGCAAGCTCTCGCCGTTCCCGTCCTGACGGGTTGATTTCACGTCGGAACCATCCAATATCCGCGGCGGTGCAGGCAATCCCTGCCCAGGCTCGATCGCTCGCGTTCCGGGCCTCGGCGGCGGAGCCCGGGACGGGTCTCGGTGCCTTCGTCAGTGCCCGGGGGCGGTGCCCGCGGTCCAGCGTCATCAGGGAAGATCGTCATGAGCACGCCTACCGGTGGGGACCAGCGCGGCGAAGCCGTGCCGTTGTCCGGCGAAGCGGCGGCCAAGCGGCTGAAGGAGGAGATGCTCGGCACGATCCCGAGCCTGCGCGCCTTCGCTTTCTCGCTCTGCGGCAACGGCGACCGCGCCGACGACCTCGTGCAGGAAACCCTGATGAAGGCCTGGATCAACCAGAATTCCTTCACCCACGGCACCAGCATGTCGGCCTGGCTCTTCACGATTCTGCGCAACGTATTCTACTCGGAATACCGGAAGCGCCGGCGCGAGGTCGAGGATGCCGAGGGCACGATGGCGGCCCGGCTGGTGTCCGTCCCCGAGCAGAACGGCCACATGGACCTGCAGGACCTTCGCAGCGCCTTGGCCAAACTGCCGCCGGAGCAGCGGGAAGCCCTCATCCTCGTCGGGGGGTCGGGTTTCGCCTACGAGGAGGCGGCCCAGATCTGCGGCTGTGCCCTCGGCACGCTGAAGAGCCGCGTGAACCGCGCCCGCACCGCCATCGCCAACCTGATGGCGATCGAGAAGACGGGCGACGTCGGCCGGCCGGAATGGCACGCCATGGGCGACCTCGGCAGCATCATGATGTGGGAGCGCAACTGACCGGGGCGGGTGAGCCTCCCACGTCCCGGTCGGCATCGCAGCGTTTCCGACACACCCTTTTCGTCCGCCGGGTCGGGCGACGGTCCGAGCCCGTCCGACCCGACCGCCGGTGCTCCGCCCGCGCGATGACATCGGCCCGGCATCGCCGGTCATAGAGCCGCCCCCGATCGCCTCGCCACGACAGCTTGCGCGGGCTTACATGGGCTCGGTGGTCGGCGTCGCCAACCGTCATGGCCGTCCGTCGACACCCATCCGTCCCGGCCCGACGCTTCGATGCCGACGCGAGGTCGAGGGGTCGCGGCGAGCGATGGTCCGGCGGTAGGCAACACGCACAGCCGACCTCGGCCGCGTCCGTATCGATGATGCAGGCGCCGCCCGACGCGGGGTCGCCGGGCCGATGATCGCCCCTTCTTCCCAGACCGATCGATGACGCACGTTTCGACGACATGAGCCGAAGCGTGAAGCTCGCGCGCACGGCCTCGCGCGAGCGCGATTCGTCTGCTCGGCGGACCCGAGCCGCACGCGCGACGCCACGACTGAACGAGAAAAGCCCGGCGGTGTCCCGCCGGGCTTCTCTGTTTCGTGATCCGAAGGATCTTAGAAGTCGCGCTCGATGCGGAGGCGGGCTTCGAAAGCGTCGGGGTTCTTGGAGACGCCGATCGGCAGGGCCGTGGCGGCCTGGCCGGGGTTGTGGGCCAGCGTCTGGTAGATCTTGGCGTAATCGAACTCGAGGCCGATCTCGAGGTTCTTCACGGGATCATACAGGAACTGGTTGCCGACGCGGAACTGGCTGACGTCGCCGAGGCCGCCGAGCGTCCAGTCGATGTTCTTGGCGCGTCCGTAGCCGCTCTCCTCGTAGGAGCCGAACAGAACGTCGTGGAACGTCGCCGTGAAGTAGTGGTTGATGGCCGCCATGACCGAGAAGCCGCGGCTCAGGGCGAGGTTGTACGAGCCGTTCGTCGAGCCGGCGTTGCCGATCGCGATTGCGTCATGGTCGATGTGCTGGAAGCCACCGATGAAGCGCGACTGGAAGCCGGCGTTCGCGTAGCCCACCGAGTCCTGGTAGAGGTACGCGCCGTTCTGGTAGGCACCCTCGATCCAGATGTCGTCGCCGGCCGCCAGCATCGGCAGCTTCAGCTGGACGCCGCCCTGCACCGCGAAGCCGTCGGCGTCGTTGTGGTTGAAGCCCTGGCCGCCCGTGCCGGCATAGGGACCCGAAACGGTGTTGACCTGGTGGTAGGCGGCCGACAGCTGGGCCGAACCCCAAGCCTGGTCGAGGCGCACGTTGCCGACGAGGTCCGGGATCGTCTCGCCGCCGTAGCCGACCGTCAGAGCGGTCGCGCCCTGGTTCACGCCGCCGACTTCGAAGGCGCCGCCCTGGATGGTGCCGATGCCGTCGTTGCGCTGGTTGTGGTCTTCGATGGCGAAGGTAGCCGAGAACCCGCCAGCGCCGGTGTAGGTGTAGGCGAAGACGTTGTTCGACAAATCGGAGTTGGCGATGCCTTCGTAGTTGTAGTTATCGGCATAGAAGTCGAAGAAGGACTGGACGCGCCCGGCGGTGATGCCGGCGAACTGGATGTAGCCCTTGTCGAGGTAGGCGGAGTTGCCGCCCTGGTTGGCGAAGGTGTTCTGGCCGCCAGCCGAACCACCGCCGGCATAGAGGCCCTGCAGACGGTCGATCTGGTAACGGACATAGGCGCGCAGGGTGCCGTAGGCGGTCTGCGTGCGGGTGTCGACGGCGATACGACCGCGGGCGAAGAAGCCCGACTCGTCTTCGGCGCGGCCCGGGACCGTGGTGCCGCCAGCGACCAGGCGGGTCGAGCTGCCGACCGTCGCGGTCGGGTAATACTGGCGGGCGTTGTTGACGAACAGCCCTTCGACGCGGACGAGCCCGCCGACCTGGATGCAGGTGTCAGTGCCGGGGATGTAGAAGAACCCCACGCCGGTCCAATCGCAGACCCGGACGTAATCGACAGGCGCTGCCTTCCGGACGGGAAGATCGGCAGCCTGGGCGCCAACGGTGGCAGCGAATGCGGCCGCCGAACCGAGAAGTAGGCTCTTACCGAGCTTCATCGTCAAACCTCCAAAATGTATGACCCAACGGGAATGGTTTTGCTTCGTGACCAGCTGCATCCTGGAGATTTGATCGTCTCTCAAGCCGCATCGAACCTTTAGCGCCCCGTGCTCCCCGACTCGCGACCCGATGCATCCGCCTTTTTACTTCACCCCGAGGGGAGAGATCGGCGTTGGGCGACGGGCCTTCGAATGCGTGGGGCGTCTCCCCTCCGCCGAGACAACATACTCGGCATCGCAGATTCGACAATTGTCAGATCGCTTCCGGACGCCCTCCTGCCACCTTTGGAACGGTGATGTGACATTCCCGCAACGATAGCATGAGCGGGGAGAACAGACGGGTTCGAGCGCTTCCCGACCCAAGCATCCGGGCGCGCTCATCGGGAGCTTGCGCGAGGCCGACCTGTCTCTCTTCCGAGTCGGAAGCAGTACAGCCGTGGCGGGGACCCCGCGTCCTTCCGCTCGGGCGCGACATCGCGCGGCGAGCGGCGCGGGCGTCCCATCGGCGCCGGCCGCGGTTCGGGACCCAGGGGTCCGCGCGTCGGCCGCACAACGAGTCCCACCGCGCCGGCTCCGTCCGGCCGCCGCCGTCACGGCGAAGCGCCATGTCGCTCCCGTGCCGGGGACCGACGTCCGGCCGCGACGGCACGCCAGCGACGGCGGGTCGTCGCCCGTGCCGCACCTCTTCCACGCCGCCTTCCTGTTTTCGCCCGAATCGAAGACCATTCTTGCAATGTGAAACGGCGTGGGGCATAGGTTGCCTCGCTCCAGCGAGCGGACGCGAGTTGTCCGGTGACGGGCAAGACGGAGATGTGGCCGAGAGGCTGAAGGCGGCGGTTTGCTAAACCGTTATAGGGTTGTAAAGCCCTATCGAGGGTTCGAATCCCTCCGTCTCCGCCATCGTCGCCGTTCTTCGCTGAAGAGTGACAGGGTGATCATGGTCAGGGCGAATAATATTGCTGCTCTCGGGGTGCTGAGCCTGGGGATCATGGGCATCGGCCAAGCCGTCGCGGCGGAAGACCCGACCGGGTATTGGGCGACCGAGAAGAACGAGTCGCAGATCCATATCACGCATTGCGGCGACAAGCTGTGCGGCAACATCTTCTGGATGAAGGAGCCGTCGGACGGCAAAGGGGCCATGAGGCTCGACAAGGAGAACGAGGACGAGGCGAAGCGAAAGCGCACCCTCCTCGGCCTTCAGCTCATCAACATGAAGCCCGAAGACGATTACTGGAAGGGGACGGTTTACAACCCGCAGAATGGCAAGACCTATGATGCCACTCTGAAGATCCTCAGCCATACGCAGGTCGAGCTCAAGGGTTGCGTCGCCTACATCCTGTGCGGTGGCCAGAAGTGGACCCGCGAAGACCCGAAGACCGTGAACACCGCCGAATCCGGCACCGCGAAGCCCGCGGCTGCCCATCCGGAGCCGGCGCATCCGACGCCGGCAGGCACCGCGGCCCATAAGGCATCCGTGCCGGCCACCGGAGCCGCGACGCCCCCCGAATGAGGACGGGCCGCATCTCTCCGGCGCCGTTCGCCGCGACCGTCGCCGGAGGCGGGATGGTCTTGCTCGCGCTGTTCGGCCTCGAAGGCGAGGCCGCTGCGGCGACACCGGCCATCCAGCCACGGGCACCGGTCGCGCGAAGCGCGGATCCCGCCGCGCCTCGGCCATCCGGGCCCGCCAATCCGGAGCTGGACCAGTCGTCGCGCAACGTGGTGGCCCGGGCCCGCATGCTGGAATGCGGGCACCAGTGGAGCAATCTCAAGCGGGCCGGAACGGCATCCGGCACCTGGAAGGACTTTTCGCGCGGGTGCCTGGCCCAGCGCTGATCGCCGCAACGGTGAAACGAAAGGGCCCGGACGGCATCTGCCGTCCGGGCCCTTTCGTCGTCACAGGCCGAGCTTGCTCCTCAGCACGTCGTTGACCACCTGCGGGTTGGCTTTGCCGCCCGTCGCCTTCAAGGCCTGACCGACGAACCAGCCCAACATCGTCGGTTTCGCCTGCACCTGCGCGACCTTGTCGGGGTTCGCCGCCATGATGGCGTCGATCGCCGCCGCGATGGCGCCGGTATCGGTCACCTGCCGCAGGCCGCGCCGCTCGACGATATCGCGCGGGGACGCGCCGCTTTCCTCGCCCGTCATCAGGGCGAGCACGTCCTTGGCGATCTTGCCCGAAATGGTGCCGTCGGCGATGAGGTCGACGAGGGCCGCCACTTGCTCGGGCGTGATGTGGGTGTCCTGGACGGACCGCCCGATCGCGTTGGCGTAGGCGGCGACGTCGCCCGTGATCCAGTTGGCCACGATCTTGGCGTCCCGCTTCACCCCGCCCGACGCGACGGCGCGCTCGTAATAGGCGGCGAGGTCGCGTTCCGCTACCAGCACGGAAGCGTCGTAGGGCGACAGGCCGTAGTCCGACACGAACCGCGCCTTCTTGGCATCGGGGAGTTCCGGCAGGCCTGCCGCCAGTTCGTCCACGTAGGCCTGGTCGAACTCCAGGGGGAGAAGGTCGGGGTCGGGGAAGTAGCGGTAGTCGTGCGCCTCCTCCTTCGAGCGCATGGAGCGCGTTTCCCCGCGGACCGGGTCGAACAGGCGGGTTTCCTGGTCGATGGCGCCGCCGTCTTCCAGGATGGCGATCTGGCGCCGCGCCTCGGTGTCGACCGCCTGGCCGATGAAGCGGATCGAGTTGACGTTCTTGATCTCGCAGCGCGTGCCGAGCGGCCCACCGGGGCGCCGCACCGACACGTTGACGTCGGCGCGAAGGCTGCCCTTCTCCATGTCGCCGTCGCAGGTGCCGAGATAGCGCAGGATCGTCCGGAGCTTGGTCACGTAGGCCTTGGCCTCGTCCGCCGAGCGGATGTCGGGACGGGACACGATCTCCATCAGCGCCACGCCGGACCTGTTCAGGTCGACGAAGCTTTCGGTCGGCGACTGGTCGTGGGTCGATTTGCCGGCGTCCTGCTCGAGGTGCAGCCGCTCGATGCCGACGCGGATCTGCTCGCTCGGCGTCACGTCGACCAGCACCTCGCCCTCGCCCACGATCGGGTGCTTGAACTGCGAGATCTGGTAGCCCTGCGGCAGGTCCGGGTAGAAGTAGTTCTTGCGGTCGAAGGTCGAGCGGCGGTTGATGGCCGCGTTCAGGCCGAGGCCGGTGCGCACCGCCTGCGCGACGCAGAACTCGTTGATCACGGGCAGCATGCCCGGCATCGCGGCGTCGATGAAGGACACCTGGCTGTTCGGCTCGGCGCCGAAGGCCGTCGAAGCGCCGGAGAACAGCTTGGACTTCGACGATACCTGGGCATGGACCTCCATGCCGACGACGATCTCCCAATCGCCGGTCGCGCCCGCGACGAGCTTGGATTCGGATGCTTTGGCCATCGGGGCGCCTATCGGGTCGGGGCGGTGGCTGACCACCAGTCGGACGGGAGTTCGGTCTTGGGCGCCGAGCGCTCGATGACCTCGGCGAGGGAGAACAGCGTGCCCTCGTCGAAGGGCCGGCCGATGAGCTGCAGCCCCAGCGGCAACTTGTCGGCGGACAATCCGGCCGGCACCGCGATGCCGGGCAGGCCCGCCAGGTTCACCGTGACGGTGAAGGCGTCGTTGAGATACATGGCGATCGGGTCGTCTCCGCCCTTCTCGCCGATCGCGAAGGCGGCGGACGGCGTCGCCGGCGTCAGGATGGCGTCGACGCCGTCGGCGAAGGCACGCTCGAAATCCTGGCGGACCAGCGTGCGGATCTTCTGCGCCTTGAGGTAGTAGGCGTCGTAATAGCCGGCGGACAGAACGTAGGTGCCGATCATGATGCGGCGGCGGACCTCGGGTCCGAAACCGGCCGCGCGGGTGTTGCCGTACATTTCGGCGATGTCGCGTCCCGGCACGCGCAGCCCGTAGCGCACGCCGTCGTAGCGGGCGAGGTTCGACGAGGCTTCCGCGGGCGCCACGATGTAATAGGCCGGCAGGGCATATCGCGTGTGGGGCAGCTCGATGTCGACGATCCGCGCGCCGGCGGCCTTGAGCCAGGCGACGCCCTCGGCCCACAGCGCGTCGATCTCGGCCGGCATGCCGTCGATGCGGTACTGGCGCGGGATGCCGATGGTCTTGCCGGCGACCGACGCCCCGACCTCGGCCTCGTAGTCGGGCACCGCGAGGTCGACGGAGGTCGAGTCCTTCGGGTCGTGGCCCGCCATGGACCGCAGCAGGATGGCGGCGTCGCGCACCGTGCGGGTGATCGGCCCCGCCTGATCGAGCGAGGACGCGAAGGCGACGACGCCCCATCGCGAGCAGCGCCCGTAGGTGGGCTTGATCCCGACCGTGCCGGTGAAGGCCGCCGGCTGGCGGATGGAGCCGCCCGTGTCGGTCGCCGTCGCGCCCAGGCACAGCCGCGCCGCGACGGCCGCCGCGGAACCGCCGGAGGAGCCGCCGGGCACGAGGGCGGTTTCGCTGCCGGGCCTGCGCCAGGGCGACACGGCCGGCCCGTGATAGGACGTCTCGTTGGACGAGCCCATGGCGAACTCGTCGAGGTTCAGCTTGCCGAGCATCACGGCACCGTCCCGCCACAGCTGCGACGACACGGTCGACTCGTAACCGGGCACGAAGCTGTCGAGGATCCGGCTTCCGGCCGTGGTCCGCACGCCCTCGGTGCAATACAGGTCCTTGATGCCGAGCGGCAGGCCTTCGAGCGGGCCGGCCTCGCCCCGCGCGATCCGGGCGTCGGCGGCATCCGCCATGGCGAGCGCGCGCTCGGGGGTTTCGGTGATGAAGGCGTTGAGCGGCCGCGCCGCCGCCACGGCGGCGACATGCGCTTCCGTCAGTTCGCGCGACGACAGGCTCTTGGACCTGACGGCATCGCGCGCTTCGGCGAGGGTCAGGCTGGTGGGATCGGACATGGGGTCTCGGGCTGGAGCGGGTGCGGCTGTGGAGGGGGCGCCGGGCGGCGCCGGTTTCACTCGATGACCTTGGGGACGGCGAACAGGTGGTCCTCGCTGGCCGCCGCATTGGCGACGATCTTCGGCGCGATGCCGCCGTCCGTCACCGCGTCGGGCCGGCGGCGGAGCTGCATCGGCAGCACGGACGTCATCGGCTCGACGCCCTCGACGTCGACGCCGTCGAGTTCGGCCACGAAGGACAGGATCGCGTTCAGCTCTCCCCTGAGGTGCTCCACCTCGCCCTCGGCGAGCGAGATGCGGGCGAGTTGCGCGACGCGGCGGACGGTCGCCTGATCGATGGACATGCTGGTTCCGCGGCTCGGGGGATGATCAGCGCGAGGTTCTATCACCGCGCCGACGCGTGAATCAACGATGGCTCCCCGGGCTGGGCGGGGTAGGACGGGTCGGGCGACGCCGGGTCGCCGCGTGAGGACACCTGCCATGAGCGCCACGGTCGACATCCGGGAGCTGCCCGCCCTGCTGGGGCGCAACCAGAGGCTCATCGGCCTCGACCTCGGCACCAAGACGATCGGTCTGGCGATGTCGGACGTCGAGCGCCGCATCGCATCCCCGTTCCACACGATACGGCGGACCAAGTTCACCCGCGACGTCGCCGAGCTGAAGGACATCCTGGGCAAGAACGCCGTCGTCGCCCTGGTGATCGGGCTTCCGCTCAACATGGACGGCTCGGAAGGGCCGCGGGTTCAGTCGACGCGCGCCTTCGTGCGCCAGGCTCACCCCATCCTGGGCCTGCCCTTCGCCTTCTGGGACGAGCGCCTGTCGACGGCCGCCGTCACCCGAACCCTCATCGAACAGGATGCGTCGCGCGCCCGGCGCGCCCAGGTCGTGGACCGGATGGCGGCGGCCTACATCCTTCAAGGCGTGCTCGACCGCATGGCCGGCTTGGCGAGGGATGCAATCTAGGCGAGCTTCGCGCCACGACGGACCGCAAAATAGACGTTGCAGAAGCGAAACTGCGCACTTATGAGTTGTTGAATACTCTTACGATCTGTCGTGAGAAAAATCAACTTTAAGATGTGTCGAGCCGCAGCTCCATGCCCGTTAGCCCTTCCCAAGTGCCGCCGCCGCCGTCCGGTCGCCCGTCGGACAAGCAGATCTGCCACTACATTTCGGAGATGTGTCTGGAACTCAGCCATCTGGCGAGGCGACCGAACTTCCGCACGATCAGCTACCTGCTCGACATGGCGCGGCTGGAATCGGAGAAGATGGGCAAGGAACTGCCGGGCTGAGCCCGGGTCAGGCGGCGCGGCGCGACACGCGGTTGCCGTCGTGCCGCACCGCGACGCCGGCGACCTCGAGTTCGACGAGGGCCACCTGCACGAGGCGCGACGGCAGGCCCGAAGCGCGGATGAGCTCGTCGACCGAGATGGGCGCGGGCCCGAGCAGGCCCGCGATCACGCCTGACGGCCCGTCGGCTTGGGCGGGCGGAGCGGGCGCCTCCTCGGCGAAGCGCGACGGGCGCGGCGGGGACGCGCGGTCCGCCACGGGGCCGTCGCCGAACAGGTCGAGCTCGTCCCACAGCGGCTCCGGCTCCGGCGCAAGCCGGGGCGCCTCGCCCAGGGCGTCCGGCTGGTCGCCGCCGCGCCGCGCCGCCAGGGCCGCGACGACGTCCTCGGCGCAGGTGCACAGCGTGGCCCCCTGCCGGATCAGGTCGTTGGTGCCCTCGGCCCGTGCATCCAGCGGCGATCCCGGGACCGCGAACACGTCCCTGCCCTGTTCGTTGGCGAAGCGCGCCGTGATGAGCGATCCCGAGCGGCGGCTCGCTTCCACCACGACCACGCCGAGGCCGAGCCCCGAAACGATGCGGTTGCGGCGCGGGAACTCGCGGGCGCGCGGTTCCCAGCCGAGCGGCATCTCGGAGATCAGCGCGCCCCGCTCGCAGATGCGCCGGGCCAAGCCCTCGTGTTCGCTCGGGTAGATGTGGTCGTGGCCTCCGGCCAGCACCGCGACCGTGCCGGTATCGAGGCTCGCCATGTGGGCCTTGACGTCGATCCCGCGCGCGAGGCCGGACGCGATGACGTAGCCGGCCTCGGCCAGGCCCCGCGTCAGGCGCTCGGTGAAGACGAGGCCCGCGGCGGACGCGTTGCGCGACCCGACGATGCCGACGATCGGCCGGGACAGGACGTCGATCCGGCCCGCGACGGCGAGGAGCGGCGGCGGCGCGTCGATGGCGCGGAGCGCTTCGGGGTAGGCGGCCTCGCAGGACGCGACGAAGCGGATGTTGAGCTTGCGGGCGCGGTTCCATTCGGCTTCCGCGTCGGCCACCGAACAGATCGTGATCGCGCGGGAGGTGGCCTTCCTGGCCAGGTCGGGCAGCGCCGCCAGCGCCGCCCCTGCGCTCCGGTAGCGGTCGAGCAGCTTGAAGAAGGTGCGCGGACCGACGTTCTCGCTGCGGATCAGCCGGAGCCAGTCCAGCTTCTCCGCGTCGGCAAGGGTCCGTCCGCCGATCGTCAAGCCTTGGCCCCGATGCGGCTTTCCGTGCCCTGCATCAGGCGCTGGAGGTTGGCGCGATGCTTCCACCACAGGATCAGCGTCATCAGCGCGAAGGCCGCCCCGTCGGTGATCTGCCCGGTGAGAACGAACAGCAGCGGCGCCGCGAGCGAGCCCACCAGCGCCGCCGCCGAGGAGAACCGGGTCGCGAAGGCGATGCCGAGCCACACGGCGGCGAAGCCGAGCGCGCCGGGCCACCACAGGCCGATGAGGCAGCCGAGATAGGTGGCGACACCCTTGCCGCCGCGGAACCCCAGCCAGACGGGATAGATGTGGCCGAGAAACGCCGCCACGCCGGCGAACACCGCGGCGGCGTCACCGAACAGCCAGCGCGCCAGCAGCACGGCCGCCGTTCCCTTCAACGCGTCGAGCACGAGCGTGAGGGCCGCCAGGTCCTTGCGTCCGGTGCGCAGCACGTTGGTGGCACCGATGTTGCCCGAACCGATGGAGCGGAGGTCGGCCGTGCCCGCGACGCGGGTGATCAGCAGGCCGAACGGGATCGAACCCAGGCCGTAGCCGAGCGCCAGTGCCGCGATTTCACCCACACCCGGCTCGTTCATCGCGTCGTCCCGCCACCCTGATGCCTGGATCTTATGGGCCATTGCGCGCTACGGCAACGCGCGACGGGCCCGGCCCCGCCTTCTCCCGGACGCCATGACGGTCGCTTCCCCCCCTGTCCGGCCTTCGCCGCCGCTGCTGTCGCTCCAGGTGCTGCGCGCCGTGGCGGCGCTGCTGGTGCTGCTGCACCATGCCGGCTACGACGCGGACGCCATCGCGGCCCGGACCGGCGCCACGCCCTTCGGGCTCGACCGCTTCGTCGACCTCGGCTTCGGCGTGCACCTGTTCTTCGTCATCTCGGGCTTCATCATGCTGCGCACGGCCCGCGGCCACGGCTCGGCCCGCGGCGCGCTGGTGTTCATGGGCCGCCGGATCCTGCGCGTCGTGCCGCTCTACTGGCTGCTGACCGCCCTGACCCTGTTGGGGGCGGCGGTCGCGCCGGGCCTCCTCAACGGCGCCCCCGGCGGGGTCGCATGGGTGGCGGGGAGCTTCCTGTTCGTGCCCGTGGCGCGGGGCAACGGCGCCGT
This sequence comes from Lichenibacterium minor, assembly GCF_004137685.1. Classification (GTDB taxonomy): domain Bacteria; phylum Pseudomonadota; class Alphaproteobacteria; order Rhizobiales; family Beijerinckiaceae; genus Lichenihabitans; species Lichenihabitans minor. The sequence goes on from NZ_QYBB01000011.1 coordinate 61,716, forward strand.
CAACCCGGTGCTCGGCCAGGGCTGGACGCTCGACTACGAGATGTTCTTCTACGCCCTCTTCGCCCTGTCGATGCCGCTGCCGCGCCGGGCGGCGCTGGCGGCGCTGGCGGCGGCGCTGGTCGGGCTCGTCGCCCTGGGGCGCACCATCGTTCCCCCCTTCGCCGCCGCGGCGGTGTGGACCGACGGCCTGCTGCTGGAATTCCTGTTCGGCCTGGGGCTCGGCGTCGCGGCGGAGCGGGGATGGCGGCTCGGGCCCGCGGCGGCCACCCTGGCGGTGTCGGCCGGGGCGCTGGGCGCCGTGGCGCTGGGACCGTTGTCGGGGCGGTTCGACGGGCTCGCGCCCTGGCTCCGGGAAGGGGTGCCGGCGGCGCTCGCCGTCGGCGGCTGCGTGCTCGGCCCGCGGTGGGGGGCGAGCCGGGCCGTCCTGGCGCTGGCCCTGCTCGGCGACGCGTCCTACAGCCTGTACCTGTCGCACCCTTTCGCGGTGCGGCTGCTCGGCGCCGCCTGGAAGGGGACGATGCCGGCCGCGGCACCGCCGTGGGTCTACCTCCTGTCCGCCTGCGCGGCCGCGGTCGGCGGCGCGCTGCTGCTGCACCGCTTCGTCGAAAGGCCGATGACCGAGGCGCTGCAGCGCCGGACGCCGGCGGTCGCGGCCGCCGGGCCCGTCCTGCCCGAGGCCGCCGCTGCCGCAGAGCTGGCACGCCCCGGTTGATACGACGCCGCGTTGCCATCGCCGGCTGAGGCGTTCGGCGCCCGGCCCGGTTTGACTTGGCCGAACCCCTCCCCCATTTTCCGGCCCACCCGGCCATCGCTCCGCACCACCGACCCCGCGCCGGCCCCGCCCCGGACCACCGAGGATCACGCATCCATGAACGTCGTCATCGTCGAGTCCCCGGCGAAAGCGAAGACCATCAACGGCTATCTCGGCAAGGATTACGAGGTGCTGGCGTCCTTCGGCCACGTGCGCGACCTGCCCGCGAAGGACGGCTCCGTCGACCCCGAGCAGGACTTCGCCATGCTGTGGGAGGTCGGCGACAAGTCCACCAAGCACATGAGCGACATCGTCCGGGCCGTGAAGGCGTCGGACAAGGTGATCCTGGCGACCGATCCGGACCGCGAAGGCGAGGCCATCTCGTGGCACGTGCTGGAAGTCCTGCGCGCCCGCAAGGTGCTGAAGGACAAGAAGGTCGAGCGCGTCACCTTCAACGCGATCACGAAATCGGCGGTGCGGGACGCCATGCTGCACCCGCGTGAACTCGACCAGCCTCTCGTCGACGCCTATCTGGCGCGGCGCGCGCTCGACTACCTCGTGGGCTTCAACCTGTCGCCGGTGCTGTGGCGCAAGCTGCCGGGCTCGCGATCGGCTGGCCGCGTCCAGTCCGTCACGCTGAGGCTCGTCTGTGCCCGGGAGCGCGAGATCGAGGAGTTCCGCAAGAAGGAATACTGGTCGCTCGTCGCCCACCTGCGCACCGCCGCCAACGTCGCCTTCGAGGCGCGGCTGGTCGGGGCCGACGGGCGCAAGATCACCCGTCTCGACATCGGCACCGGCGAGGAAGCCCTCGCCTTCCGGGCCGCGCTGGACACCGCGCGCTATTCCGTCACGAGCGTCGAAGCGAAGCCGGTCAAGCGGCACCCCTTCCCGCCCTTCCGCACGTCGACCCTGCAGCAGGACGCGTCCCGTAAGCTCGGCCTGTCGCCGGCCCGCACCATGCAGATCGCCCAGAAGCTTTACGAGGGCGTGACGATCAAGGGCGAGACCACCGGCCTCATCACCTACATGCGAACCGACGGCGTCGATATGGCGCCCGAAGCCATCGCGGGCACGCGCCGCGTGGTCGGCGAACTCTACGGCGAGCGCTACCTCCCATCGGTGCCGCGCAAATACACCGTCAAGGCGAAGAACGCCCAGGAGGCCCACGAGGCCATCCGGCCCACCGACCTGTCGCGCCTGCCCCGTGACATGGCGCCCTACCTCGACGCGGAACAGCAGCGGCTTTACGAACTGATCTGGAAGCGCACGGTGGCGAGCCAGATGGAGTCCGCCGAGCTGGAGCGCACCACCGTCGACATCCTGGCCGAGGTGGACGGTCGACGGTTCGAGCTCCGCGCCACCGGGCAGGTGGTCCGGTTCGACGGCTTCCTGGTGCTCTACGGCGTCGACGACGACGAGGAAGACCAGGACGGCAAGCTGCCCGCCATGGCGGCGGGCGAGGGGCTGTCGAAGGAGAAGGTCGACGCCGACCAGCACTTCACCGAGCCACCGCCGCGCTATTCCGAGGACTCTCTCATCAAGAAGATGGAGGACCTCGGCATCGGACGGCCGTCGACCTATTCGGCCACGCTGGCGACGCTCCGCGACCGCGAATACGTGCGGCTCGACAAGAAGAAGCTGGTGCCGGAGGACAAGGGCCGGCTGGTGACGGCCTTCCTGGAATCCTTCTTCGAACGCTGGGTCGACTACGACTTCACCGCCGGCCTCGAGGAAAGCCTCGATCGCGTGTCCAACGACGAGGTCGACTGGCGCCAGATCCTGCGCGACTTCTGGCGCGACTTCTCCGCCGCCATCGGGGAAACCAAGGAGCTGCGCACCACGGAGGTGCTCGACAACCTCAACGAGGTGCTGGCGCCGCTGGTGTTCCCGCCCAAGGCGGACGGCACCGACCCGCGGACCTGCCCGGTCTGCGGCGCGGGGCGGCTGTCGCTGAAGCTCGGCAAGTTCGGCTCCTTCGTGGGCTGCTCGAACTACCCGGAATGCAAGTTCACCCGCACGCTGTCCTCGGACCCCGACGCGCCCCCGATCGGCGACGCCGAGAAGCCCGGCCAGCGCCTGCTCGGCACCGACCTCGAATCGGGGCTGGAGGTGACGCTGCGCGACGGGCGGTTCGGGCCCTACCTCCAGCTCGGCGAGGGCGAGAAGCCGAAGCGCTCGTCGCTGCCCAAGGGCCTGAGGCCCGCCGACGTCGACCTCGAGGCGGCGCTGACGCTGCTGTCGCTGCCCCGCGAGGTGGCGAAGCATCCGGGCACCGGCGAGCCGATCCTCGCCGGCATCGGTCGCTACGGCCCCTACGTGCAGCACGGGAAGACCTACGCCAACCTGTCGGACGACGACGACGTGCTGACCATCGGCGCCAACCGGGCGATCGACCTGGTCGTCGCCAAGGAGGAGGGCCGCGGCGGCGCCCGGCGCGGCGGCGGCACGCCCGCCGGCACGGTGCTGGGCGAACATCCGGACGGCGGTCCGGTGACGGTGCGCGACGGGCGCTTCGGGCCCTACGTCAATGCCGGGAAGGTGAACGCCACGCTGCCGAAAGGCACGGATCCGGCGACGCTCACGCTGGAGGACGCGCTGCGGATGATCGCCGCCAAGGCGGAACAGACGGGCCTGTCGCCATCCAAGAAGGCGCCGGCCCGGAAGGCGGCCAAGCCCAAGACCGCCGGAACCAAGACGGCCGGAACCAAGACGGCCGGGGCCAAGACTGCCGGAACCAAGACGACCGCGACCAAGGCGGCCGTGTCCAAGGCCGCCGACGAGGCGCCGGTCCCACCCCAGGCCGCGCCGAAGGCCACCACCAGAACTGCCACCAAGGCGGCGGCGAAACCCAAGGCCACCGCGGCGCCACGGGCCAAGAAGACGGCCTGATCGCCGTCGCGACGTCGGCCGCTCCCGCGAGGGATCGGCGGCGTCCCGCGACCTGCGATCACGCCCGCCTCGCCATCCCGGCTCCGCGAGCCTATCTTGGTGGAGATTTCCGCCGAGACACCCCAGCCGAATGCCGAAGAACACCGAAACGCGCTCCGCCCTGCCCTCGAAGGCCGAGATCCTGGCCTTCATGGCCCGCGAGGCCACGCTCATCGCGGAAGGCAAGGGGTCGGTGGTGAAGAGCCGCAAGCGCGAGGTGGCGCGGGCCTTCAACATCAAGGGTTCCGATCGCGTCGCGCTGAAGCGCATGCTGCGGGAACTGGAGGAAGACGGCCAGATCGAGCGCCGCCGCTCGGCGGAGCGCGGGAGTTCGGCGCCGACCACCGTGGCCGGCGGCGGCGACGGCGTGGCCGCGATGCCCGCCATCGTGGTGGCCGACATCGTGTCGCGCGACCGGGACGGCGACCTGGTCGCCAAGCCGGTCGAATGGCCCGCCGAGAACGGCCCCGCGCCCCGCATCCTGGTCCACGTCCCGAAGCTGCATAGGCCCGGCCGGCCGGTGCCGGGGGTCGGCGAACGCGCCCTGCTCCGCCTCGAGCCCACGGCCGATGCCGGGCCGGACGACCCCGCGCTGACCGGCCGCGTCGTCAAAATGATCGCCCGGGACCGCGCCCGCCTGCTCGGCGTGGTGCGGCTCGACCGGGCCAACGGCGCGCGCGTCCAGGCCGTCGACAAGAAGAACGCGTCCGAGGAGTATTTCCTGCCCGACGAGGAGCGCGGCGGGGCCGAGGACGGCGAGTTGGTCGCCATCGAGGCGATCGGCCGGCAACGCGTCCTCGGGCTCCAGGCCGTGCGGGTCGCCGAGCGGCTCGGTTCGCTGAAGGGCGAGAAGGCGGTGAGCACCATCGCGATCCTGACCCACGGCATCCCGCACGTGTTCCGCCCCGAAACCCTGGCGGAAGCGGCCCGTGTCGCGGCGCCGGGCCTCGACGGGCGCGAGGACTGGCGGGCCCTGCCCCTGGTCACCATCGACCCGCCCGACGCCAAGGACCACGACGACGCCGTGCATGCGGCGCTCGACGAGGCGGCCGACAACCCGGGCGGGATGGTGGTGACGGTGGCGATCGCCGACGTGGCATCGCTGGTCGCGCCCGGCTCCGCGATGGACCGCGAAGCCGTCGACCGCGGCAACTCCGTGTATTTTCCCGACCGCGTCGTGCCGATGCTGCCCGAGCGCGTTTCGACCGACCTCGGCTCGCTTCGGCCGCTGGAGGACCGGCCGGCGCTGGCGGTGAAGCTCGTGCTCTCCGCCGACGGCCACAAGCGCCGCCACTCCTTCCACCGCGTGATGATCCGCTCGGCCGCGAAACTGTCCTACGCGCAGGCGCAGGCGGCGATCGACGGGGCCACCGACGGCACGACGGCGCCCCTGCTCGACACCGTGCTGAAGCCGCTGTGGGACGCCTACCGCATCGCCGGCCGGGCCCGGCAGGACCGTTCGCCGCTCGACCTCGACCTGCCCGAACGCAAGCTCGTGCTCAAGGGGGACGGGACCGTCGATCGCGTCGTGGTGCCCGAGCGCCTCGACGCCCACAAGCTGATCGAGGAGTTCATGATCCTCGCCAACGTGGCGGCCGCCGAAACCCTGGAGGAGAAGCGGCAGATCCTGGTCTACCGGGTGCACGACGAGCCTTCGCTGACGAAGCTCAACGCCCTGAGCGAGTTCCTGCAGACGATCGGCATCAAGCTCGCCAAGGGACAGGTGCTGCGGCCGGCGCAGTTCAACGGCATCCTCGGCCGCGTGAAGGACACCGAGCACGAGCACCTCGTCAACGAGGTGGTGCTGCGCTCGCAGGCGCAGGCCGAATATGCGGTCGAGAACTACGGGCATTTCGGCCTCAACCTGCGGCGCTACGCCCATTTCACCTCGCCCATTCGGCGCTATGCCGACCTCGTCGTACATCGCGCCCTGATCCGGGCGCTCGGCCTCGGCTCGGACGGCCTGCCCGACACGGCGCCCAAGGACCTCGGCGAGACCGCGGCCCGCATCTCCGCCGCGGAGCGCCGCGCCATGGCGGCGGAGCGCGAAACCATCGACCGGCTCATCGCGGGGTTCCTGTCGGAGAAGATCGGCGCCACGTTCCAGGCCCGCCTGTCGGGCGTCACCAGGGCCGGCCTGTTCGTGCGCCTGGTCGACACGGGGGCCGACGGCTTCGTGCCCGCCGCCCACCTCGGGGACGAGTATTTCTCCTTCGACGAGCCCGGCCGCGCCATGGTGGGGACGCGCACCGGCACGACGTTCCGGCTCGGGGACGAACTCGAGGTCCGGCTGGTGGAAGCGGCTCCCGTGGCCGGCGCCCTGCGGTTCGAGATCGCCAACGGCGGGCCGCGGCGGGCCAGGAAGGGCGGCGACGCACCGCGGCCCCGCAAGGCGGCCGACGGGGGCGGAAGCGAGCCCCTGCCCTGGCGGAGGTCCCGCCGCAACCGCTAACCCCCGACCGCGCGAGTCGCGGTTGACATCGCGGCGCGGCCGATTAGTGTCCCGGCCGACGATCAGCGTGGCTCACGGCCGGCGCAGGTCTCCTGTTTTCGACCCATCTCCCGTCGCCCCGGTGACGGCACCGCGCGAGGACCCGCCATGGCCAAGGCCGCCACCATCAAGATCAAGCTGCTGTCGACGGCGGACACCGGCTTCTTCTACGTCACCGAGAAGAACGCCCGCACCAAGACCGACAAGTTCACGTTCAAGAAGTACGATCCCGTCGCGCGCAAGCACGTCGAGTTCAAGGAAACCAAGATCAAGTGATCCGACGCCGTCCCGCGTCCGGCGACTGCCGGATGCGGGACGGACAAGACGAGCTTGGACCAACAAAAAAGCCGCCCTTCGCAGGGCGGCTTTTTTGTTGATTCCACCGAAGAATGGTGGCCGGTCGGAAGTGGCGATCGAGGAGGCCACTCTAGCCACTTCCGAACCGGCCGACCCCACGGACCCAGGAGATGCGGCGGACCTGAGCACTCCGTAGGGTATCTGTGGACGGCGAAACCGCCGCCCGAACCCTGCCGCCGACCCGAACCTCACGGCCCGTCCTGCGACATTGATGAGAATACGAGGCAAACCTTTACATCATCTGACCGACTGTCAAGCCGAGTCCCGGTCGGGGCCGAAATCTCGGGTGGACAACATCCGACGCCCGCGGGCCGGTGGCGTCAGGCGGCGTCGGCCGACACCCGGTTGCGGCCCGCCGCCTTCGACCGGTACAGCGCGCGGTCCGCGCGCTTCAGCATCGCGTCGGCTTCGCGACCGTTGCGCCGTTCCGCCAAGCCGATCGACACGGTGACGGGGATCTGACGGGCGCCCTTCTCGATCGCGAAGGGGCTGCCGCCCACCGTCTGCCGCACGCGTTCGGCCACCCGCCCGGCGATGTCGAGCGAAGTGTCCGGCATGACGATGATGAACTCCTCGCCGCCGAGCCGGCAGAACACGTCGACGCCGCGGATCACGGTCTTGACGCGCTCGGCGAAGGCTTTCAGCACGTCGTCGCCCGCGTCGTGGCCGAAGGTGTCGTTCACCGCCTTGAAGTGGTCGATGTCGAGGATCATCAGCGCCAGCGGCTTGTCGCCGTCCGCCGCGGTGTCGATGAGGCCGCCCAGGTGCGATTCGAGGTAGCGGCGGTTGTGCAGGCCGGTCAGCGGGTCCGTCACGGCCATCTGCAGGGACGCCTGCATGATGTCGCGCAGCCGGTCGGCGTAGCGCTTGCGGCGCAGCTGGCTGCGGACGCGCGCCATCAGCTCGTTGCGGTCCACCGGCCGCACCAGGTAGTCGTTCACCCCGATGTCGAGCCCCCGCACGATCCGAGCGCGGTCTTCCGCCTCGGCCAGCAGCAGGATGGGCAGGTCGCGCGTGCGCTCCAGGGAGCGGAGCTGGCTGCACACGCGCAGCGAATCGTAGTCCTTCAGCGTGGAGCTCAGGACGACGAGGTCGTAGCCGCCCGTGGCGGCGCGGAACAGGGCGTCGTCGGCGACGGCTTCCAGGTCGACCGTGTGGCCCTGCGACAGGGTGGCGGACAGTCGCTCGGCCGACACCTGGCGATCCTCGATGAGCAGCACGCGTCCGCGCCCGCCTTCGTCCACCAGCGCCGCAGGCTTGCCGCCGGACTGGAGCCCGAGCGTCGCCGAAGCGTCCACCTGACGCCGCAGTTCATCCACGACATGCTTGAACCGCGCGAGCGAGCGCACGCGCGCGATCAGCGCCAGTTCGTCGACCGGCTTGGTGAGGAAGTCGTCGGCGCCGGCTTCGAGCCCCCGGACGCGATCGGACGAGCCGTCGAGCGCCGTGACGAGGATCACCGGCACGTGTGCGGTCGCGGGATCGGACTTCAACCGCCGGCAAACCTCGAAACCGTCCATCCCGGGCATCATCACGTCGCAGAGCACGACGTCGAAGGCGCCGCGGGCGCACAAGCGCAGTGCTTCCAGCCCGTCGGACGCCGTCCGGACGTCGAAATACTCGGCCGACAGGCGCGCCTCGAGCAGCTTCACGTTGGCGAGGACATCGTCGACGACCAGGATACGCGCCGTCATGGTTCAAAGCCCTTCCAAGCCGTTGCCGCCCGAACGATCGGCGATGCCGGGCCCGGACCCGCCCAGGCGCCGCAGCGTCCCGTGGCCCGCAGGCAGTTCGGTCCGCCCGGGGCGCCGGTCACGCATCGCCGAGGTAATTGCGCACCGTTTCCAGGAATTTGACGACCGAGATCGGCTTGGACAGGTAGGCTTCGCAACCGCCCTGGCGGATCTTCTCCTCGTCGCCCTTCATGGCGAAGGCCGTGATGGCGATGACCGGGATGGCGCGCAGGTCGTCGTCGTCCTTCAGCCACTGCGTCACCTGCAGGCCCGACACCTCGGGGAGCTGGATGTCCATGAGGATGAGATCGGGCCGGTGCTGGCGCGCCAGGCCCACCGCTTCCACGCCGTTGCGCGTCTGCACGGTCGCATAGCCGTTGGCCTCCAGCAGGTCGCTGAAGAGTTTCATGTTGAGTTCGTTGTCTTCGACGATCAGGATCGTTTTCGACATGGTTTCGGCGCCTCGGTGGCTTCAGGACTGCGCCTGGGAACGGCGAACCTCGCCGGGGGCGGCTCGTTTCGCCCGCGCACCGTTAGCCGAACGTGACCGAATCGAGCACGGAAAAAGCATGATCATGAAAAACGGCCCGACCGGTCCCTCGCGGCGGACGACCCCGGCCGTCGACCCCGACTTCATTGCCATTCAAGCCTTAACATTCATTGCGAGCAATCCCGATCACGCGGAGCGATTCCTCGCCCTGTCCGGGATCGGTTTCGGCGACCTCCGCCAGGCGGCCGCCGATTCCGGCTTCCTGCTCGGCGTCATGGACTACGTGGTGGGGAACGAACCGCTCCTGCTGCTCGTCGCCGCCGACGCCGGCGTCGCCCCCGAGGCCGTCGTGGGCGCCCACGACCGCATGAGCCGGCGGTAGCGGTCCCGCGCCGTCGACGACGGTGCCTCGGAGCCGGGTCGTGCCGCGCGGGCAGCGGCGCGCCTTCGCCGGCCCGCCACCCGAGCGCCCGGCCGTCCGCCTCACTTCTTGCAGGGGCCAGCCGGCGGCGCGACGGTGAGCTGGTCGAGGGCGCCGGCGAGGACGAAGTCGCCGTAATCCAGCTTGAGCGCCCGCGAGATGCCGTTCTCGTAGAGGTCGGACGAGAGCACGTAGTCGGGCTGGTCCTTTCCGTCCTCGAAATAGCTGATCACCACGGGCCAGCGGCGCATCCCCTTCAGCGCCTCGGCCTGGCCGGCGGGGTCGTCCGGCGCGTCGGTGAGCGGGGCGCCGATCACCGTCAGCGTGTGAAACAGCTTCTTGCCGGTTTCCGAGCCGTCGAAGATGTCGGCCGACAGGATCTTGTCGCCGCGCTCGGCCGCCGCGATGATGTGGCGGAGGTGCTGGGTGGGGAACAGCACGTCGGACGCGAAATCGGCGTGGCCCTTGGGCGACTTGGTGTCGACGGCGATGCGGCCGTCCGCCCCGCGCTGGGCCTTGCCCGCCACCGTGTCGGGCGTGTCGTCGCCGGACGACGTCTTGGTGTTGAAGGTGTAGTCCGTGGCGGCCTCGTTCTCGAAGGTGTTCGACGTCATGTCGTTCAGTTTCGAATCGCCCTCGGCCGGCTGCACCTCCACGAGCTGGCGGAAGTTCGTCGTGTAGCCGTCGCAGGCCGAACCCGTGACGTCGTAGTCGATGGCGCCGGACGCCGACGCGGGCGCGTTGGTGCCCTTGGCGCTCCTGAGCGACAGCTTGTAGACCGCGTGATGCGCCGCCATCACGACGGGGGCGTCCTCGGCCCGGGCGGGACCCGCGGCGGCGACCCCGAGGGCGAGAAACGTGAGGCAGGTCAACTCGAAGCGGTTCACGCGGGCGGACTCCTGGGATCGGCGCCGACCATCGTGGCCGGACGTGGCGGAACTGAGATCATTGGCGGAGCGGGCCGGTTTCGCCTAGATCCCCGGGACGGCCGGCATGCGGCCGCGGCGGAGACACACCATGGCGACCATCGAAGCGCGGCTGAGCGAGCTCGGCATCACCCTGCCCAAGGCCGCCGCGCCGGTGGCCAACTACGTCGCCACCGTGCTCGGCCGCGACACGCTGGTGATCTCCGGCCAGCTCGCGCTCGGCCCCGACGGCGTGCTCGACGCGGCCCACAAGGGCAAGCTCGGCGCCGACGTGTCGGGGGAGGCCGGCCGCGCCGCCGCCCGCAACTGCGCCATCAACGTGCTGGCGCAGGCCAAGGCCGCGCTGGGCGACCTCGACCGGATCGAGCGCTGCGTGCGCCTCGGCGGCTTCATCAACGCCGCCCCGGATTTCATCGACCTCGCCCTGATCATGAACGGCGCGTCGGACCTGATGGTCGAGGTGCTGGGCGACAAGGGGCGCCACGCGCGCTCGACCGTGGGCGTCGCGTCGTTGCCGCTCGGCTGCGCCGTGGAGGTCGAGGCGCTGTTCAGCATTCGTCCGTGATCGGCGAACCCAACGCGCCGGACTGGCTGGTCCGGCGCCCGATCGCGCACCGCGGCCTGCACGACCGCGCCGCCGGCACGATCGAGAACTCGCTCGCGGCGGCGCGGGCCGCGGTCGCGGGCGGCTTCGCCGTCGAATGCGACGTGCAGCTCGCCGCGGACGGCGAAGCCGTCGTGTTCCACGACGCCGCGCTCGACCGCCTCACGGCGTCCACGGGTCCGGTGGCGGCGCTCCGTTCCGCGGACCTCTGCGCCATCGCGCTCGCCGGCTCGGCGACCGACCGCATCCCGACCCTCACCGCGCTGCTCGACGCGATCGACCGGCGCGTGCCGCTGATCTGCGAGGTGAAGAGCGGGTTTTCGGGGGACATGCGGCTCGCCGACCGCGTCGCCGAGCTGGCGACTGCCTATGGGGGGCCCCTCGCCATCAAGAGCTTCGACCCCGCCGTGATCGCCCACCTGCGCGGCCTCGGCACGGCGATCCCCCTCGGCATCGTGGCGGAAGCCTCCTACGACGACCCCGAATGGGCGGCGCTGGCGCCCGACATGCGTGCCGGACTCGCCGCACTGGCGCATGTCGCCGACACGCGGCCCGACTTCCTGTCGTGGCGCGTGCACGACCTGCCCCACGCCGCGCCGATGCTGTTCCGCGTCGCGCTGGGCCGCCCGGTGATGAGCTGGACCGTGCGCACGCCGGATCAGCGGCAACGCGCCGCAAGATGGGCGGATCAGATGGTGTTCGAGGGCTTCGCGCCTTGACGCCCGCCGACGGAGGAAGACCTTAGGGGGGAAGGCCGGACCGCGCATCCGCGGCGAGCCGGCCCCCGCCACGCCCCGCCGCCGTCGCGACGGCGGGCAGGATCGAAGGCTCCCATGACCTCACCGATCACCGTCCAGGTCGCGACCTCCATCGCGGCGCTCGACGCCGCCCACTGGGACCGCTGCGCCAACCCGCCGGCCGAAGCGGGTCCGGACCCCTCCGGCGAGCGCCACAACCCCTTCCTCAGCCACGCCTTCCTGAAGGCGCTGGAAAGCTCGGGCTCGGTCGGCGGGCGCAGCGGCTGGTCGCCGGCTCACGTGGCCGTCGAGGAGGGCGGCCGGCTCATCGCCGCGGCGCCGACCTACATCAAGACGAATTCGCAAGGCGAATACGTCTTCGATCATTCCTGGGCCGACGCCTATGCGCGGGCCGGCGGCCGTTACTACCCGAAGATCCAGGTGGCGGTGCCCTTCACGCCGGCCACGGGGCGCCGCTTCCTCGTCAGCCCCGGGCAGGACGTCGAAGCCGCCCAGGGCTACCTCACGGCCGGGTTGCGCGCGCTGCGCAAGGAGGTCAAGGCGTCCTCCACCCACGCCACCTTCGTCACGAAAGCCGAATGGGACAGCCTCGGGGCCCAGGGCTGGCTGCAGCGCACGGACCAGCAGTTCCACTTCGTCAACGAGGGCTACGCGGGCTTCGACGATTTCCTGGCGGCGCTCGCGTCGCGCAAGCGCAAGAACATCCGTAAGGAACGCGAAAGCGCGCTCGCGGGCGGCATCACGATCGAGCACCTCACGGGTCCCGACATCCGCGAAGAGCATTGGGACGCGTTCTTCGCCTTCTACATGGACACGGGCTCGCGGAAGTGGGGCCGGCCCTACCTCAACCGCCGCTTCTTCTCGGAGATCGGCGCCGGAATGGCGGACCGCATCCTCCTCGTGATGGCCAAGCGGGCCGGGCGCTACGTGGCGGGCGCCATCAACTTCATCGGCGACGACGCGCTCTACGGCCGCAACTGGGGCTGCGTCGAGGAGCACCCGTTCCTGCATTTCGAGGTCTGCTACTACCAGGCCATCGATTTCGCGCTGTCGCGGGGGCTCGGCCGCGTCGAAGCCGGCGCCCAGGGGGAGCACAAGCTCGCCCGCGGCTACCGGCCGACGACCACCTATTCGGTGCACGACATCGCCGACCCGCGCCTCGCCGCCGCCATCGCCGACTACCTCGACCACGAGCGCGGCTACGTGGAAAACGCGGTCGAGCAGCTCGGCGAGCACCTGCCCTTCCGCCACGAGGACTGAGCGCGGCCCGGGACCGTTAAACTTTTAGTGACCTCGATTCGCCACCGTGTCGACACGGCACCGCCAACGTATCGGGGACACGACCACCCATGGCCTTCACGGCTTCCAGCCTGCGCGCGCTCGCCGCCGGCGTCCTGCTCACATCGTGCTTCTGCCTGCCGGCCCGCGCGGCCGAGAACTACGTCATCCCGGCGAGCGACGAATACGGCATCGGCGAGTGCATGCACGCCGGCATGGATTGCGGCCGCGTCATCGCCGACAGCTGGTGCGAGTCGCACGGCCACGCCCATGTGCTGGCCTACGGCACCGTCGAGGACGTGACCGGCTCCATCCAGGCCAGCACCAGGCCGGAGGTGCTGAAGGGCGACCCGCGCGACATCGTCATCCGCTGCGGGGACTAGCCCGGGCCCGGGGGGGTGGTCGGTCCGGCGGGGCCGATCAACCCTTGAACATGTCGGCGCAGCACGGCGGGTCGCCGGCCGCGCCCCAGGGCATGATCGGCACCGCCGAGGTCGAGTTCTTCGGCGAACCGTCGATCAGCTTGTCCGAATATACCATGTAGACGAGGGTATTGCGCTTCGCGTCGCAGCCGCGCACGATCTGCATGTGCTTGAAGAAGAACGAGCGCTTTTCGGAGAACATGACGTCGCCCTGGGCGAGCTTGTCCTTGATCTTGATCGGGCCGACCTGTCGGCAGGCCAGCGAAACGTCCGACACCTCCTCCGCCACCCCGAAGGCCCCCGCGACGCCGCCCTTCTCCGGCACCGTGTAGAAGCAGGCCACGCCTTCGACCGCCGGATCGTCGACCGCGTAGGTGGCGAGCTTGTCGTCCGGCGTCAGCGCCCGCCACTTCGTGGATTCCTTGAAGATCAGGTCCGGCTTGTCGGCGGCGTGGACGGGTGCGGCCGCCAGGGCGAGGGCGCCCGAGACCAGGAGAACGTGAACGCGCATGGGGCATCCCTGAAGCGGCGGCACCGAGCGAGCCGACGTCGCGACGTTAACCAGACTCCTTGTTTCGGCCAAGAAACTCGTCATGCTTTCGCGCCATGACCCGCCCCGGATCGCGTCGCTTCCCCGTCCCGTCCCTCGCCCTGCTGATCGCGCTCGCGGCGTCGCCGGGGGCGGCATCGGCGCAGGCCGTCGACTGCTCGGCCCTGCGCGCCGCGATCGACGCGGCGGGGCGGACCGCCGATCCGGCGCAGGCGGACGCGGCCCTGCAGCGCCAGCGCGACGAGATCGTCCGCATGCGCGACGCGGCCAGCCGGACGGGCTGCGGCGACGGCCTGTTCGACGACCCGGACTCGACGCCGTGCCGCGCCCTCGCGCGCCGCATCGGCCTGCTCCAGGTCGGCCTCCAGCGGCTGCAGGACCGGGCATTCCGGGACGATCCCGCCGGCGACGGCCGGAGCCGCGACCTCCAGGCGCGGTTCGACGCGGAATGCTCGGCCGATCGCGCCGAGGACGCGCCCGTCACCACGGTGCCGGTCGACCCCGACGCCCCGCCCGGCCCCGCCGCGGCGCCCAAGGCCAGCCGCGTCCTCTGCGTGCGGCATTGCGACGGCGCCTTCTACCCGTTGGCGGTCTCCGTGGCGGCGGACCGCATGCCCGACATGGACCGGATCTGCCAAGCGCAGTGCCCCTCGGCGGAGTCGTCCGCCTACGCGGGCGACGACGGCGACGTGTCGGGCGCGACCGCGACGGACGGCTCTCCCTATTCGGCGCTGCCGACGGCGTTCCGATACCTCAAGGGCCCCAGCCAGGCTTGCGCCTGCCGGGCGCCGCATCAAAGCTGGTCGGCGGCGCTGGCGGGGGCCGAGGCCCTGCTGCAGCCGAACAAGGCCGACGTCACCGTGACGGCGGAACTCGCCGCCTCCATGGCGCGGCCCGTGCCGGCCGCCCGGGCGGCGGTGCCGGCCGCCGCGAAGCCGGCGCCGAGCGCCCCGAAGAAGAAGGCGAAGTCGCCGCCCTCGCTCGCGGCGCCCTCGCCCCTGCCCGACCGCGACCTCACGCGGGAGTTCCGCGGATCCGATCCCACGCTCTAGCGCGGCCGATCAGCGGCAGCAGTCCCTTGAGGTCGGGCCCCGCGTCGCGCGCCGTGAGCGCCAGCCGCAGCGGGTGGAACAGCGCCCGGCCCTTGCGGCCGGTGTCCGCCTTGAGCGCCGCCGTCCAGGTCGCCCAGGTGTCGCCGTCCCAGGGTTCGGACGGCATCGCCGCCGCGGCGCGCGTCAGGAAGGCGGCGTCCTCGATCACCGGCTCGACCACGTCCTCGACGACGCCCCACCATTCGGCGGCCTCGGCGAAATGCGCGAGGTTGCCCCGCACGGCGTCCCAGAACGGCTCGGCCTTGGCGCCGACGATGCCGAACAGCGCGAGGCGCGGCGCGACGGCGGCGAAGGGCAGGCCGTGCAGCACCTTCGCCGACAGCGTGCGGAGTTCCGCCTCGTCGAACCGCGCCGGGGCGCGGGACAGGCGCGACAGGTCGAACCCTTCGGCGAGCTCGTCGAGCGACGCCACCGGCCGCAACGCCGACGACGATCCCGTCATCACCGCCATGGCGGCCACCGCCAGCGCCTCCACCCCCTCGTCGCGCAGCGCTCCGATCGACAGCGCGCCCGAGCGCTTCGACAGGCCGTCGCCCGACGCGGTCGTGAGCAGGTTGTGGTGCGCGAAGGCGGGCGGGGGCGCCCCCAGGGCCTCGAAGAGCTGGATCTGCACGCCCGTGTTGGTGACGTGGTCCTCGCCGCGGATCACGTGGGTGATGCCGAGGTCGATGTCGTCGACGACGGACGGAAGCGTGTACAGGTAGCTCCTATCGGCCCGGACCAGCACGGGATCGCTCAGCGACGCGCAATCCACCGTGCAGGGACCGCGAACCCCGTCGTCCCAGGCGACCGTGCGGCCGTCGAGCCTGAAGCGCCAGTGGGGACGCCGGCCCTCGGCCTCGAAGGCGGCCACCTGCTCGGGCGTCAGGCGCAGGGCGGCGCGGTCGTAGACCGGCGGCAGGCCGCGCGCCTGCTGGCGCTTGCGGCGGCGGTCGAGCTCGTCGGCGGTCTCGTAGGCGGGATAAAGGCGCCCCTCCCGCTTCAAGCGCTCGGCTGCGGCGGCGTAGAAGGCGAACCGGTCAGACTGCCGCACCACGAGGTCCGGGCGCACGCCGAGCCAGTGCAGGTCCGCCTCGATCGACTCGGCGTATTCGACGCGCGAGCGCTCGACGTCGGTGTCGTCGAAGCGCAGCACGAAACGACCGCCGGAGGTCCGCGCGAAGAGCCCGTTCAGCAGCGCCGGACGGGCGTTGCCGATGTGGATGCGACCGGTGGGGGACGGGGCGAAGCGGACGACGGGTGCGGACATGCCGAACCTATGGCGGACCCGCCCCGGACGCGCAACGCGGCGCCGTCACGCCGCCCGGCGCGGCGGCCCCGCGGCGGCCAGTTCGGCGACCTCGTCGTCCGTGAAGACGCGGCTCCGGGTGAGGAAGCGCACCCCTTCCGGCGCTTCCACCGAAAAGCCGGCGCCGCGCCCCGGCACCACGTCGATGAGGAGTTGCGTGTGCTCCCAATAGGCGAACTGCGCCGCTCCGATGAAGAAGTCGCAGCCCGCGATGGAGCCCAGGTGCACGTCCTGCGGGCCGACGCGGAAATCGCCGACGGGGAAGCACATCGGGGCCGAGCCGTCGCAGCAGCCGCCCGACTGGTGGAACAGCAGGGGCCCGTGCTGGCGCTTCAGCCGCTCCAGCATGGCCGTCGCCGCCTCGGTGATCTCGACCCGCTCGACCATGCCGCCCCCACCCCGTCGTCGATCCGCTCCGCCCGCTGCCTCGTCCCGCTCAGAAGAAGCCGAGCGCGTTGGGCGAGTAGCTGACCAGCAGGTTCTTGGTCTGCTGGTAGTGGTCCATCATCTTCAGGTGGTTCTCGCGGCCGATGCCCGACTGCTTGTACCCGCCGAAGGTCGCATGCGCCGGGTACAGGTGGTAGCAGTTGGTCCACACGCGGCCGGCCTGGATGGCGCGTCCGAAGCGGTAGGCGCGGGTCCCGTCGCGCGTCCACACGCCGGCGCCGAGCCCGTAGAGCGTGTCGTTGGCGATCGACAAGGCTTCGTCCTCGCCGTCGAACTTGCACACCGAGACCACGGGGCCGAAGATCTCCTCCTGGAACACCCGCATGCCGTTGTGGCCTTCGAGCACCGTGGGTTCGATGTAGAAGCCATCGCCGATCTCGCCCCCGAGGTCGGCGCGCTTGCCGCCGGTGAGCACCTTGGCGCCTTCCTGGGCGGCGATGTCGAAGTAGGACAGGATCTTCTCGAGCTGGTCGTTCGACGCCTGGGCGCCGATCATCGTCGACATGTCGAGCGGGTGGCCCTGGCGGATCTTCTTCACCCGGGCGATCGCCCGGTCCATGAAGCTGTCGTAGATCTTGGCGTCCACCAGCGCCCGGCTCGGACAGGTGCACACCTCGCCCTGGTTCAGGGCGAACATGGCGAAGCCTTCGAGGCACTTGTCGAAGAAGGCGTCGTCGTGGTCCATCACGTCGGCGAAGAAGATGTTGGGCGACTTGCCGCCGAGTTCCAGCGTCACCGGGATGATGTTGTCGGACGCGTATTGCATGATGAGCCGGCCCGTCGTCGTCTCGCCCGTGAAGGCGATCTTGGCGATGCGCTTGCTCTGGGCCAGCGGCTTGCCGGCTTCCAGGCCGAAGCCGTTGACGACGTTGACCACGCCGGGCGGCACGATGTCGCCGAGCAGTTCCATCAGCACCAGGATGGACAGCGGGGTCTGCTCGGCCGGTTTCAGCACCACGCAATTGCCGGCGGCGAGCGCGGGCGCGAGCTTCCACGTCGCCATCAGCAGCGGGAAGTTCCAGGGGATGATCTGGCCGACGACGCCGAGCGGCTCGCGGAAGTGGTACGCGACCGTGTCGTTGTCGATCTCCGACAGGCTGCCCTCCTGGGCGCGGATCACGCCCGCGAAGTAGCGGAAATGGTCGACGGCGAGGGGCAGGTCGGCGAGCGTGGTTTCCCGGATGGGCTTGCCGTTGTCGAGCGTCTCGATCATGGCGACGAGCTCGAGCTTCGATTCCAGCGTATCGGCGATGCGGTTGAGCACCTTGGCGCGCTCGGCCGCCGACGTCTTGCCCCAGCCGTCCTTGGCCTTGTGGGCGGCGTCGAGCGCCAGTTCGACATCGGCCGCCGAGGATCGCGGCACCTGGCACAGCACCTTGCCGGTGACGGGGCTCGGGTTGTCGAAGTAGCGGCCCTCCACGGGCGCCACCCATTTCCCGCCGATGTAGTTCTCGTATTTGTCGCGGATCAGGACCTGCTTCTGCACTTGGTCGAGCGCTTGCTGGAACATCGTTTCCTCCCGGGGTCGATCGCGCCGTTCGGCGTCGTTCGCATGGTCGAGGGAAACGAGGTCGGTCGGCGTCGGCGCCGCTGTGCCCGATCCCACGATGGCGCCAGTCTGCGCTCGCGATCCGGCGCGGTCAACGACGGGCTCAACCGTCGGGCTTCGCGCCGAGCCGTCACCGTCGAGCGACCCGTCCCGAGGCGGGGGACCTTCCTGCGCCGATCCCCACGCCCAGGCTCGCCTCGGCGGGACGGGTCAGTCCAGCTCGACGACCAGGCCGTCCTGCAGCGTCACCCGCCGGTCCATGCGGGCCGCGAGGTCCATGTTGTGGGTGGCGATCAGGGCCGCGAGCCCCGTCGCCCGGATCAGCGACGTGAGGGTCGCGAAGACGTGGTCGGCCGTGCGGGGGTCGAGGTTGCCGGTCGGCTCGTCGGCCAGCAGCATGCCGGGGGCGTTGGCGACCGCCCGCGCTATGGCGACGCGCTGCTGTTCGCCGCCCGACAGTTCCGCCGGCCGGTGGCCGGTGCGCTGGCCGAGCCCGAGGAAGGACAGGAGCTCCGTCCCCCGCTCCCCCGCCTCGCGCTTGGTCAGGCCGGCGATCATCTGCGGGAGGACGACGTTCTCCAGCGCGGTGAACTCCGGCAGCAGGTGGTGCGCCTGGTACACGAAGCCGATGGCGGTGCGCCGCAGCGCGGTGCGCTCGGGGTCGCCCATGGCGGCCGTCGGCGCGTTCCCGACATACACCTCGCCGCCGTCCGGCTTTTCGAGCAGGCCCGCGACATGGAGCAGGGTCGACTTGCCGGCGCCCGAGGGGGCCACCAGCGCGACGGACTGGCCGGGCCACAGCGTCAGGTCGGCGCCGCGCAGGATGGACAGCGTCGCCTCGCCCTGGCGGTAGGTGCGGACGACGGCGGACAGCGTCAGGGCCGGAGCGGAAGACATCATTCGTACCGCAGCGCTTCGACGGGATCGAGGTTAGCGGCCCGCCACGACGGGTAGACGGTCGCGAGCAGAGACAGGGCCAGGGCCATGCCGGTGACGGCCAGGACGTCGCCGGGCTGGATCACCGAGGGCAGGTGCGACAGGAAATACAGCTCGGAGGGGAACAGGTCGGCGTGCATCAGTCCGTTCAGGAAGGTGC
Source organism: Lichenibacterium minor (assembly GCF_004137685.1). Lineage (GTDB taxonomy): Bacteria > Pseudomonadota > Alphaproteobacteria > Rhizobiales > Beijerinckiaceae > Lichenihabitans > Lichenihabitans minor. The sequence goes on from NZ_QYBB01000011.1 coordinate 80,917, forward strand.
GGATGCGCTCGACGTTGCTCGCCACCAGCACGCCGAGCGCGAGGCCGGCGAAGGTCCCGCACACGCCGATGGACGCCCCGGCGATGAGGAAGATGCGCAGGATCGAGCCGCGCGACGCCCCCATGGTGCGCAGGATGGCGATGTCGGAACTCTTGTCCTTCACCAGCATGATGAGGCCGGAGATGATGTTGAGCGCCGCCACCAGCACGATCAGCGTGAGGATGATGAACATGACGTTGCGCTCGACGTTCAAGGCGTCGAAGAACGTCTTGTTGCGCTGGCGCCAGTCCGTCATCACCGCGGGGCGCTCGATGGCGCGGTCGAGCTTGAGCCGCACGGCGTCCATATGGTCGGGATCGTCGACGAAGACTTCGACGACGGACGCTTCGCCGTCCTTGTTGAAGTAGCTCTGCGCTTCGGCCATCGGCATGTAGACGAAGGAGGAGTCGAACTCCGACATGCCGATCTGGAAGATCGCCGTCACGGGATAGCTCTTGATGCGGGGCGCGACGCCGAACGGCGTCTGGGCGCCCTTGGCGGTGAGCACCGACATCTGGTCGCCGATCGACAGGCCGAGCGATTCCGCCAGCCGTTGACCGATGGCGACGCCGCCCGACTTGTCGAAGTCGTCGAGCGAGCCCTGGACGACGTGTCCCTCGATGCCCGGGAGGCGGCGCAGGTCGGCGCCCGAGATGCCGCGCACCAGCGCGCCCGATTGGTTGAAGGGCGACGAAACGCCGGCGGCGCCCTCGATCATCGGGATCACCAGCTTGACGCCCGGCACGGCTTCGAGCCGCTTCGTCACGGCATCGTAGTCGGTGAACGGCGTGTCCGTGGCCTGCACGAAGACGTGCCCGTTGATGCCGACGATCTTGTTCAGCAGTTCCTGCCGGAAGCCGTTCATCACCGACATCACGACGATCAGGGTCGCGACCCCGAGCAGGATCCCGGCGAAGGAGAAGCCGGCGATCACGGATACGAAGCTCTTCTGGCGCCGCGCGCGGAGGTAGCGCAGCGCCACGATCCATTCGAAGGGCGAGAAGGCGCGCGTCGTCCGCGCGGGGCCGCGCGGCGCGGAGGCCGCCGCCTGGGCCTGGGCCATGGTCATGCGGCGATCCTCGTGTTCATGTCAGCGCGCGACGGCCGCGGTGAGGCTCTTCAGCTTGGACAGGGCCTCGTCGGGCGCCAGCAGTTCCTTTTCGCCCGAGCGGCGGTGCTTCAGCTCGACCTTGCCCTCGGCCAGGCCCTTCGGGCCGACCAGGACCTGGTACGGCACGCCGATCAGGTCGAGGGTGGCGAATTTGGCGCCCGGCCGCTCGTCGCGGTCGTCGTAGAGGGCGTCGACGCCGGCGGCGAGCAGGCCCCGGTACAGCGCTTCGCAGGCCGCGTCCGTGTCCGGGTTGCCGACCTTCAGGTTGGCGATCCCGACCGTGAACGGCGCGACGGCGTCCGGCCACAGGATGCCGTTGTCGTCGTGGCCCGCCTCGATCAGCGCCGCGACGACGCGCGACGGGCCGATGCCGTAGGATCCCATGTGGACCGGCACGGTCGCGCCGTCCGGGCCGCTCACCACGGCCTTCATGGGCTCGGAATATTTCGTGCCGAAATAGAAGATGTGGCCGACCTCGATGCCGCGGGCCGAAAGGCGGCTCTCCTCCGGCACGGCCTCGAAGCCGGCGGCATCGAACTTCTCGCTCGTGGCGGCGAAGCGCGACGTCCAATGGTCGACCACCGCCTGCAGCCCGGCAGCGTCGTCGAAATCGATGTCGGAGGGGGGCGGCGCGAAGCCGAGGTAGTCGCGGTGGCAGAACACCTCGCTTTCGCCGGTCGAGGCCAGGATGATGAACTCGTGGCTGAGGTCGCCGCCGATCGGGCCGGTGTCGGCCACCATGGGGATGGCGGTGACGCCGAGCCGCGCGAAGGTGCGCAGGTAGGCCACGAACATGCGGTTGTAGCTGTGGCGGGCGCCCGCGGCGTCGAGGTCGAAGGAATAGGCGTCCTTCATCAGGAACTCGCGGGAGCGCATCACGCCGAAGCGGGGGCGCACCTCGTCGCGGAACTTCCACTGGATGTGGTACAGGTTGAGGGGAAGGTCCTTGTAGGAGCGGACGGAGGCGCGGAAGATCTCCGTCACCATCTCCTCGTTGGTCGGGCCGTAGAGCATCTCGCGCTCGTGCCGGTCCTTGATGCGCAGCATCTCCTTGCCGTAGTCGTCGTAGCGGCCGGACTCGCGCCACAGATCGGCGGATTGGACGGTCGGCATCTTGATCTCGATCGCGCCGGAGCGGTTCTGCTCCTCGCGCACGATGGCGTTGACCTTTTCCAGCACGCGCAGCCCCAGCGGCAGCCAAGCGTAGATGCCGGCGGATTCCTGCCGGATCATGCCGGCGCGCAGCATGAGGCGATGCGACACGATCTCAGCTTCCTTCGGCGTCTCGCGCAGGATCGGCATGAAGTATCGGCTGGAGCGCATCTGACAATCGTTTCTGGACTCGGGCGCGACCGATGCCGCACCCCGGATGGGGCTGATAAGCGCAGGCGTCGCCAAAACACAAGGCGGCAGCGACCTCGCGCGGAGCTTGCCGCGCCAGCGTGGCGGTTCTGCGGTTGACGGCGCGACGACCCCGCGCAGCCTCGGGCGTGCCGCCCCGCCCTCGGGCCCTCAGTCGCCGAGGCCGCGGTCCCAGCCCGCCTTGGTTTCGGCGACGACGTCGTCGAGCCGCCGCGCCGCGATGGCGGCCCGCAGCCCCGCCATCAGGCTTTGGTAGTAGCTGAGGTTGACCCAGGTCAGCAGCATCATGCCGAGGATCTCGTCCGACTTCACCAGGTGGTGCAGGTAGGCGCGCGAATAGTCCCGCGCCGCCGGGCAATCGGACGCCTCGTCGAGCGGCCGGGGGTCGGCGGCGTGGCGGGCGTTGCGCAGGTTGACCTTGCCGAAGCGCGTGTAGGCGAGGCCGTGTCGGCCCGCGCGGGTCGGCATCACGCAGTCGAACATGTCGACGCCGCGCCGCACGGCTTCCACGAGGTCGTCCGGGGTGCCGACGCCCATCAGGTAGCGCGGCTTGTCGGCCGGCAGGTGCGGCTCGACGGTCTCGATGGCGGCGAGCATGTCGGCCTGCGGCTCGCCGACCGCGAGGCCCCCGATGGCGATGCCGCCGAACGGCATGGCGGCGAGCTGCTTCGCGCTTTCGACGCGCAGCGCCGCCACCGTGCCGCCCTGCACGATCCCGAAGCAGGCGCGTCCGGGCTTGGCCTCGAAGGCTTTCAGGGACCGCTCGGCCCAGCGCAGCGACAGCAGCATGGCACGCTCGACCTCGGCGTCGGGCGCGGGCAGGCGCACGCATTCGTCGAGCTGCATCTGGATATCGGAACCGAGCAGCGCCTGGATCTCCATCGAGCGCTCCGGCGTCAGGGCGTGCTTCGAGCCGTCGATGTGGGATTGAAAGGTGACGCCGGTCTCGTCGAGCTTGCGCAGCTTCGCGAGGGACATGACCTGGAAGCCACCGGAATCGGTCAGCATCGGCCCGGACCAGGTGCTGAACCTGTGCAGCCCGCCGAGTTCGGCCACGCGTTCGGCGCCGGGCCGCACCATCAAGTGATAGGTGTTGCCGAGCACGATGTCGGCGCCGAGCTCCCGCACCTGGCCCATGTACATGGCCTTGACGGTGCCGGCGGTGCCGACCGGCATGAAGGCCGGCGTGCGGATCGTGCCGCGGCCGGTGTGGATCAGGCCCGTGCGGGCCGCGCCGTCCTGTCCCAGGTGCTCGTACCTGAATGGGAGGTCCTGGCGGGTGTCGGCGGTCATCATGCGGGGTCCGGCCGCGGCGCGGCGCTGTCGGCGGCGGGGGCGAGGAGGCTCGCGTCGCCGTAGGAATAAAAGCGGTAACCGGCGCCGATCGCATGCGCGTAGGCGGCCTGCATGGCGTCGAGCCCCGAGAAGGCCGACACCAGCATGAACAGCGTCGAGCGCGGCAGGTGGAAGTTGGTCATCAGCCGGTCGACGCAGCGGAAGCGGTAGCCGGGCGTGATGAAGATCGACGTTTCGCCCGCGAAGGGGCGGATGATCCCGTCCTCGCCCGCGGCGGATTCGAGGATGCGCAGCGACGTCGTGCCCACCGACACGAGGCGACCGCCGCGGCGGCGGGCGGCGTTGAGGGCGTCGGCCGTTTCGGCCGACACGGTGCCGATCTCGCCATGCATGCGGTGCTCTTCCGTCGTGTCCGCCTTCACCGGCAGGAAGGTGCCGGCGCCGACGTGCAGCGTCACCCGGTGCAGCGCCACGCCGCGCGCCCGAAGCGCGTCCACGAGGTCCGGGGTGAAATGGAGGCCGGCGGTGGGGGCCGCCACGGCGCCGGGCCGGGCGGCGAACAGCGTCTGGTAGTCCGACGCGTCGGCATCGTCGCCGGCGCGGCGGTGCTCGATGTAGGGGGGCAGCGGCATCCGGCCGACGAGGGCCGTCGCGGCGTCGAGTTCGTCCCCGGCGCGGTCGAAGGTGAGGCTGACCTCGCCGCCGTCCTTGTCGGACGCGCGGGCCGACAGCGCCACCGCGCCGCCCGCCTCGAAGTCCAGCGCTTCGCCGTCGGCCAAGCGCTTGGCGGGTCGGACGAACGCCCGCCAGCGGTCGGCGGCATCGCGCCGGTGCAGCGTCACCTCGATGCGGGCGACGTGCCCGCCGCGGCGGCGGATGCCGAAGAGCCGCGCCGGCACGACGCGCGTGTCGTTGACCACCAGAGCGTCGCCGGGCTGCAGCAGCGTCGGCAGGTCGCGGACGGCGCGATCGACCAGCGGTCGCGGGGCGCCGGGGTCCACGGCGAGCAGCCGGGCGGCATCGCGCGGGGACGCCGGCCGCAGCGCGATGGCGGACTCCGGCAGGGTGAAATCGAAGGCGTCGACCAGCATGGGATCAGGATGCGAGAAGGCCCGGCCGGCGGGACGCCGACCGGGCCGAACGGGGTTTCAAACGCTTCGGATCAGCTGATCGTGGCGGTCTTGATGGAATCGGGTTCGCGCACGGGCTCGCCGCGCTTGATCTTGTCGACGTTCTCCATGCCGGAGGTCACCTCGCCCCACACGGTGTACTGCTTGTCCAGGAAGCCGGCGTCGCCGAAGCAGATGAAGAACTGCGAGTTGGCGGAATCGGGGCTCTGGGCGCGGGCCATCGAGCAGGTGCCGCGCTTGTGGTGCTCGGCGTTGAACTCCTGCTTCAGGTTCGGGTACTTCGACCCGCCCGTGCCGGTGCCGTTGGGGCAGCCGGTCTGGGCCATGAAGCCGTCGATGACGCGATGGAAGACGATGCCGTCGTAGAACTTCTCGTTCACGAGCTTCTTGATGTGCTCGACGTGCTTGGGGGCGAGGTCGGGACGCATCTTGATGACGACGGGCCCCTTGGTGGTGTCGAGCGTCAGCGTGTTGGTGTCGGTCATCTTTGGTCCTCGTGGATGAAGCGGATGGCGAAGATTTCGCCGGCCACCGCGGCGCCGAGAGACGGCGACAGCGGCAAGGGTGTGCAGCTTTTAAGCCCCGCGAGCAGAGAATGCGCAAGCGCGCTCTTCTGGTCCGGCGTGGCGGCGTCGCTGTAGGGCACGCGCGGCAGGCCGAACACCGACCCGTCGCGCTTGAACGCCACCCGCAGGGTGATCGAGCCCCAACCGAGGCCGGCGGGTGGCGCGAAGCAGCGGCCGAGCGCCTGCCCGACCTCCACGAAGCGGTTCAGGGTCGGCGGGGCGGCGAAGGTCCGCCCGGCACCGACCGCGACGTTCAGGTGGAAGCCGTGGGCCAGCGCCGGCAGGTCCTCGGGCGCGCCCTCGATCAGCGGCGATGGGCCCGGCCCTTCGGGCTGCACGAAAGTGTCGGGCGGGGGCGACGGCAGGAGGAAGGGCGGCGCGTCCGGGGCGAAGCGCCGACGCAGCAGCGGCCGGAAACCGTAGCGGAACCGCCGCAACTCCAGGCGCGGCCCGATGCGGATCGCCGCGCGCGGGCGCGCTGTGGGAGGCGGCGGCGCGGGCGGGCCGATGCGCACGGGCGCGGCACCGCAGGGCGCGACCGCCCAGGCCGCCGCGAGCGCGCCGACCCCCCATCGCGCCGCGCCGCGCAAGCCGGGGCTACTTGGCCGAGGCCATCCGCATGGTGACGATCTTGTCGGGGTTGGTCACCTTGCCGTTGTCGTCGGATGCGCCCTTCTTGATCTTGTCGACGACGTCCATGCCCGCCGTGACGTGGCCCACGACCGTGTACTGGTTGTTCAGGAACGGCGCGTCGCCGAGGCAGATGAAGAACTGCGAGTTGGCCGAATCGGGATCGGACGAGCGCGCCATGCCGACGGTGCCGCGGGTGAAGGGCGTCGCGGAGAATTCGGCCTTGAGGTTGGGCAGCTTCGAGCCGCCCATGCCGGTGCCGGTGGGGTCGCCGGTCTGCGCCATGAAGCCGCCGATGACGCGATGGAACACGATGCCGTCGTAGAAGTGATCCTTCACCAGCGCCTCGATCTGCTTGACGTGGTTCGGGGCGAGGTTCGGCTCGAGCTGGATGCTGATCTTGCCGTCCTTGGTGGTCATCGTCACCGTGTTGGCGTCGTCGGCCGCGCGGGCCGGGACGGTGGCGAGAGCGACGCCGGCCGCGAGGGCGGCCGAGGACAGGAGGAGATCACGGCGGCGCAGGGTCATGGTGGGCTCTCTGATGGTGTGCGGGCCGGAGATAGGCGGGGGGTGTGACGGTGGCAAGGCGGCGGGTCAGCGACCCTTCGCGACCAGAAGCTCGACGGCGAGCCGACGCTGTTCTCTCGTTCCACGACGTCGAGGGAGGTGAAGCCGACCGGACCGAGGATGGGCGGCAGGATCCGCTCGGCAACCGCACGCACGTCGTCCCGGGTCATGACCGTCTCCCTGTCCACCGAGCTGGACGCATCGCCGCTCGCCCTGGCTCGCGCCTGCCTGTCTTCGGGCACCCCTTCGGACGATCGCGGAACTCCGTCCGATCACGATCCACTTCAGCCTACGCGGCCTCGACCTTCAGCTCCAGCCGCGTGCTCGCCAGCCATTCGCCATTGACCGGGACCGATTGACGGCTCTGCGGCACGTAGCGCCGCCGCTCGAAGAAGGGCCGCGCCGCGTCCGGCGCGTCGACCGCCAGGGCCTTGGCGCCGCGCGCCTTGGCGAGCTTCTCGCAGGCGTCGACCAGCAGGGTGCCGATGCCCCGACGGGCCAGGGCGGGGTCGACGAAGAGCATGTCGATCCGGGCATTGTCCTTCAGCGACGCGAAGCCCGCCGGCGCGCCCGCCATCGTGGCCACCAGGGTCAGCATGGCGGACAGGCGCGCCCCGAAGGCACCCTCGTCCTCGGCCGTCGCCATCCAGGCGGCGCGCTGGTCCTCGTCGTAGTCCTCGGCCGTCAGCTCGTCGACGCTGGCGCCGAAGATGGCGGCCAAGGCCGGGACGTCGGCGGGCAGCATGGGCCGCAGGGCGGGTTTCTCGTCACGGTCGGCCATCACGCTGTCCCCTTTCGGCCCACGTCCCAGCTGGTGGTGCCGTCCTTATTGTCCTTGAGAACGACGCCCAGGGCCGCGAGTTCATCGCGGATACGGTCCGAGTCGGCCCAGCGCTTCTCGCGCCGCGCCGCGAGGCGGTCCGCGATCAGGGCCTCGACGACGGCCGGGTCGACGCCCGTCGACGCGCCGCGCCGTGCCGCCCAATCGGACGGCGCGTCCCCCAGCAGGCCGAGCAGCCGCGCCGACGCCACCCCGGCGGCCCGCGATTCGGCGTGCCCCATCAGCCCGTGCAGCGCCGCGATGGCGCCGGGCGTGTTGAGGTCGTCGGACAGCTCGTCGAGGAAGTCCCGCGCGGGCTCGCCCGCGTCGACGCCCTCGGCCGCCGCGTACCAGCGGTCGAGCGTGCGCTCGGCCTCGTCGAGCGCCTTGGCGGTCCAGTCGATGGGCTGGCGGTAATGGGTCCGCAGCATGGCCAAGCGCAGCACTTCGCCGGGCCAGCTCCGGCCGCCGAACCCGTCCGTGTCCAGCAGCTCGCGGATCGTGACGAAGTTGCCGAGCGACTTCGACATCTTCTGGCCTTCGACCTGCAGGAAGCCGTTGTGCATCCACACCTGGGCCATCACCGGTCGGTGGAAGGCGCAGCAGCTCTGGGCCAGCTCGTTCTCGTGGTGGGGGAAGATGAGGTCGAGCCCGCCGCCGTGGATGTCGAACGTTTCGCCCAGGTGCTTCCAGCTCATGGCGGAGCATTCGAGGTGCCATCCCGGTCGGCCGCGGCCCCAAGGGCTGTCCCAGCCGGGCTCGGCGGGCGTGGACGGCTTCCACAGAACGAAGTCGCCGTCGGCGCGCTTGTAGGGCGCGACCTCGACCCGGGCGCCCGCCAGCATCTCGTCGAGGGTGCGGTTGGACAGGCGGCCGTAGTCCGGCATCGAGCCCACGGCGAAGAGAACGTGTCCTTCCCCGCCCCCGTCGGTCGGCGCGTAGGCGTGGCCGCCCGCGATCAACCGCTCCGTGACGGCTATCATCTCGGGGATGTGGTCGGTGGCGCGCGGCTCCACGGTCGGGCGCAGGCAGCCCAGCGCGTCGACGTCTTCGGTGAAGCCGCGCGCCGTGCCCTCGGTCAGCTCGCGGATGGATACGCCCCGCTCCGCCGCGCGCAGGATGATCTTGTCGTCGATGTCGGTGATGTTGCGCGCGTAGGCGACGTGGTCCGGCCCGTAGACGTGGCGCAGCAGGCGGAACAGCACGTCGAAGACGATGACCGGGCGGGCGTTGCCGATGTGGGCGCGGTCGTAGACGGTGGGGCCGCACACGTAGACGCGCACCCGCTCGGGGTCGATCGGCGTGAAGTCGTCCTTGCGGCGCGTCAGCGTGTTGTGGAAGCGCAATGCCATCCCGGTCCCTCGATCGATGCGGAGCGCCGGGGGCGGCATCGATCGAATGGGTAAACCCGCGTCGTCGCCCGCGCCTCCGGCCCGCCGTCCTGCGACAGGCTCTAGAACAGGCGCGCGGCGAGCGGAAGCATGTGCGTCGGGCCGGCGCCCGTTCCGGCGGTCCCCGTCACGCCGGACGGCGGTAGAGCGTGAGGAAGGCGAAGCCGGCGGGGTGGAGCGGCGCCGCGGCGTCGCGCACGGGCCGGATGCGCGTGGCGCGCTCGCGCTGGCGCAGGGCGCGCTCCGCCATGGCCTGCAACCCCGCCAGCACGGGCTGGTCGGCGCCCGTCATGGCGGCCGCAAGCTCGCGCCAATCGCGTTCGGACGCGTCGCGGGCGAAACCGGACACCAGCGACGAGGTGAGGGCCCCGACCGACAGCCCGGCGCGGTCCGCCTCGGCGCGGACCGCGGCCGCGAAAGGCCCCCCGATCGACGCCACGGCGGCGGCGGCGATGCCCTCGTCGGTGCAGGAATGAAGGATATCGGCCATCAGCATGCAGCCCTCCTCTCGACCGCTCGTCCCCCGGACCGGGGAGCTGCGGACCATCGAAAACGCGTCACCCCCATGACGGCGCCGTCCTGGACGACGATCGGGGAAACACGATGGCCGGTTCGCGGGAGATGATGGCCGAACAATACCGGAAGTGGCAATCGCTTCCGCGAATCGGACCAACATATTTCTACATCCGACAAATCCTCCGCTTTCGGACGCTCGGGGCCTCCGCAGGCGTCACGGCGTCCCGAGGCCGGCCGCGTCGGTCACGGCATGCGTCCAGGCACCCTGCGGCTCCTTCGTGATGACCGGGTCGGAGCCGGACGACAGCAGCACCGCGACGGTCCGGGCGTAGGCGGCGGGGTCGAGCACGCCGGCGGAATCCTTCGTCAGCTTGTTGATGTCGTCCATCATGTGCTTCTGGTGCTCCTCGGTCTGGGCACCCGAGGAATCGTTGTCGAGGACGATCTTCACGGCCTCGTCCGGGTGGGCCTGCGCGTCCTGCCAGCCCCGCATGGAGGCCTTGACGAAGCGGGCCATGCGCTCGGCGAAGGCGGGATCCTTCAGCTTGGGTTCGAGGGCGTAGAGCCCGTCCTCCAGCGTGGCTTCGCCCTGATCGGAATAGTTGAAGACCACGAGCTCCGCGGGCTTCATCCCGGCCTCGATCAGCTGCCAATATTCGTTGTAGGTCATGGTCGAGATGCAGGCGGCCTGCTTCTGGAGCAGCGGATCGACGTTGAATCCCTGCTTCAGCACGGTGACGCCGGGCGGGCCGTCGGTCTTGACGCCGAGCTTCGCCATCCAGGCCAGGAACGGGTATTCGTTGCCGGCGAACCAGACGCCGAGCGTGTGGCCGGGGAAGTCGGACGGTGCCTTCACGCCGGCATCGGCCCGGCAGGTCAGCTCCAGCCCCGACCGTTTGAACGGCTGGGCGATGTTGACCACCGGGGAGCCTTTCTCGCGCGTCGCCAGCGCGGATGGCATCCAGTCCACCACGACGTCGGCGCCCCCGCCGGCCAGCACCTGCTCGGGGTTCACGTCCGGGCCGCCCGGCTTGATGGTGACGTCGAGGCCGGCATCCTTGTAGAAGCCCTTGTCCTTCGCGACGAAATAGCCGGCGAACTGCGCGTCGGCGACCCACTTGAGCTGCAGCGTCACCGGGTCGGCGGCGCGCGCCGCCCCCGTGCCGGACATGGCGGCGCCGAGCGCCGCGAGGCCGAGAATCATCCGCTTCATGGTCCGTTCCCCCGTCATGATCGGCGCCCGCGGAATGACGGGTGCCAGAAGGTCGCGCGCCGCTCGACGAGGGCCACGAGCCCGTAGAGCAGCGTTCCCGACAGCGCCGCGACCGTGATCGTGGCCCACACGGTGTCGATGTTCATGCGGCCGACCTCCGCGTTGATGCGGAAGCCCATGCCGACGATCGGCGTGCCGAAGAACTCGGCCACGACCGCGCCGATCAGCGCCAGCGTGGTGCACAGCTTCAAGCCGTTGAACACGAAGGGCAGCGCGGCCGGCAGCCGCATCTTGCGCAGGGCCATGCCGTAAGGCGCCGCCCAGGTGCTCATCAGGTCGCGGTCGAGCGCGGTGGTGGCGCGCAGGCCCGCATCGCAGTTCACCAGCATGGGGAAGAACGTCATGGCGGCCACGACGGCGGCCTTGGACGGCCAGTCGAAGCCGAACCACATGACCATGATGGGGGCCACGCCGACGACGGGCAGCGCGGACGCGAAGGTGCCGAGCGGCAGGAGCCCGCGCTGCAGGAACGGAACGCGGTCGATCGCGAGCGCCACGAGGGCGCCGCCGCCGCATCCGGCGATGTAGCCCGCGGCGAGTCCCTTCATGGTCTGGGCGAAGTCGGCGGCCAGCAGGCCGGGCGATGCGGCGATGCGGGCCGCGATGGCGCTGGGCGGCGGAAGGATCACGGCGGGCACGCCGAGCCCGCGCACGATCGCTTCCCACCAGAACAGGAGGGTCGCGCCGAAGATCGCCGGGACGGCGACCGCGGCCGCGCGGCCTGCCCAGCCGCGGCGCGGGCCGCGCCGCACGATGAACTCGACCAGCGCCCAGGCGCCGAGCCACAGGGCCGCGCAGCCGCACCATTGCGGCGCCGTCATCGCCCCGCCCCCATGCGGCGCAGCACGGCCGCCTCGACCGCCGCCACGAGCCCGACCAGCGCGGCGCCGCAGGCGGAGGCGACGACCAGCGCGGCCCAGATCTGCACGGTCTGCCCATAATAGGAGCCGGCGAGGAGCCGCGCGCCGAGGCCGCCGTCCTCGCTCTTCGTCACCTCCGCCACCACGGTGCCGACGAGGCTCGCCGCGACGCCGACCTTCAGGCTCGCGAACAGGAACGGCAGGCTGGCCGGCAGCCGCAGGACGCGCAGGGCCTGCCAGCGCGAAGCCGAATAGGTCCGCAGCAGGTCGACGTGCGACGGCTCGGGCGAGCGCAGGCCCTTGGCCATGCCGACCGCGACGGGGAAGAAGGACAGGTAGGCGGCGATGGCCGCCTTCGGCAACAGCCCGGTGACGGACACCTGGGCGAGGATCACCACGATCATCGGCGCCAGCGCCACGATCGGCACCGCCTGGCTGGCGACGATCCACGGCATCAGGCCGCGGTCGAGGCTCGGCACATGCACGACCAGAAGGCTCAGCGCGAAGCCGACCGCGGCGCCGAGCAGGAAGCCCAGCGCCGTCGCCTGCAGCGTGACGGCGGCGTGAAACGCCAGCGAACGCTTCGACGTCGGGGACACGTCGAGGACCGAATGCGCGATCTCGGCGGCGACCTGGTGCGGTGCCGGCAGGCGGGGGTGGCCCTGCGCCCAGGTGCCGGCCACGAAGGCCCGCCACCCGGCATCCGCCGTGCCGGCCCGTTCGAAGGCTTGCCGCTGCCCGTCGGCGTTCATCGCCACCGCCGCCGCGTACCAGGCGGCGACCAGCACCAGCACCACCGTCAGCACCGGGGCGGCGCGGCCGGCGAGCGCGCGCAGGCCGGCGCCGAGGCGGCCCCGGGGCGCGGGGCGGCGGAGCGGGAGCGCGGCGTCAGTCGACATAGGCGTGCCCGGCGCGCAGCCCTTCGCGGACGCGGTGGGCGACGCCGAGGAACGCGGGCGTTTCGCGGATATCGAGCGTGCGGTCCGGCGGGAAGCCGCACTCGACGACGTCGTGGATGCGGCCGGGCCGGGGCGACATGACGACGATGCGGGTCGACAGGAACACCGCTTCGGGGATCGAATGCGTGACGAACACCACCGTCTTGCCGGTGCGGTGCCACAGGCGCAGGAGCTGGGCGTTCAGCTTGTCCCGCACGATCTCGTCGAGCGCGCCGAAGGGCTCGTCCATCAGGAGGAGGTCGGGGTCGAACGACAGGGCGCGGGCGATGGAGGCGCGCTGCTGCATGCCGCCCGACAATTGCCACGGGAACTTGCCCCCGAACCCGCCGAGGTCCACGAGGTCGAGCCCGGCCGCGACGCGCCGCCGCCGCTCCTCCTTCGGGAAACCCATGATCTCCAGCGGCAGCGCGACGTTGCGGGCCACGCTGCGCCACGGGTACAGGGCGGGCGCCTGGAACACGTAGCCATAGGAGCGCTTCAGCCGCGCTTCGCGCGGGCCCATGCCCTTCACCGCGATCGAGCCGGACGTCGCGGATTCCAGGTCGGCGATGACGCGCAGCAGGGTGGTCTTGCCGCAGCCCGAAGGGCCGATCAGCGACACGAACTCGCCGGGGCGGATCGCGAGGTCGACGTGGGACAGGGCGTGGACCGGCCCGTCCCCCGTGTCGAAGACGAGCGACAGGTCGCGGGCCTCGACGGCGAACGGCGACGCCGGCGCCCCGGCGGGATGCGGGACCGCGGCGGCGCTCATGGGCGAACGACGGCCCGCGGCGCCGCGAGGTCGCTCAGGCGGCGCGCCGCCCGCGCTTCGGGCGTGAAGGGCGCGCGGGCGACGAAGCGGCCCCGCCCCCCTTCGGCCTGGACGCGCCCGTCGCGGACCACGACCTCGCCGCGCGACAGCACGGTGCGGGGCAGCCCCGTGCAGTGCAGGCCTTCGAAGACGTTGTAGTCGATGGCGGACACCTGCGTGGCGGCCGAAACGGTCTTCTGCGCCGCCGGGTCCCACACGACGACGTCGGCGTCCGCGCCGACCTCGAGCGAGCCCTTGCGCGGGTACAGGTTGAGGATGCGGGCGATGTTGGTGGAGGTGACGGCGACGAACTCCTCCGGCGTCAGACGCCCTTCGCCGACCCCGCGGGTCCACAGCACGGGCATGCGGTCCTCGAGGCCGCCGGTGCCGTTGGGGATCTTGGTGAAGTCCGAGCGGCCGAAGCGCTTCTGCTCGGTCGTGAAGGCGCAATGGTCGGTCGCCACGACCTGGAGCGAACCGGCACGCAGCCCGTTCCACAGGTCGTCCTGGTTGCGCTTGTCGCGGAAGGGCGGCGACATCACGCGGCGCGCGGCGTGGTCCCAATCGGGGTTGAGGTATTCCCCCTCGTCCAGCACCAGGTGCTGAATGAGCGGCTCGCCGTAGACACGCTGGCCGTTCGCCCGCGCCCGGCGGATCGCCTCGTGCGCTTCGATCGACGAGGTGTGGACGACGTAGAGCGGCACGCCGGCCTGGTCGGCCAGCATGATGGCGCGGTTGGCGGCCTCGCCCTCGACGCGCGGGGGCCGCGAATAGCCGTGGCCTTCGGGGCCGGTGATGCCCTGGGCCAGGAGCTCCGCCTGCAGCGCCGCCACGACGTCGCCGTTCTCGGCGTGGACCAGCGGCATGGCGCCGAGCTCGGCGCAGCGGCGGAACGAGGCGAACATCTCCTCGTCGTTCACCATCAGGGCCCCCTTGTAGGCCATGAAGTGCTTGAACGTGGTGACGCCCCGGGCGACGACCTCCGCCATCTCGTCGCGGATCGCGGCGGACCAGCCGACGATGCACATGTGGTAGCTGTAGTCCGTGGCGGCGGTGGCGGAGCGCCGGTCCCAGTCGGCCCAGGCATCCATCAGCTTCTGCCCGTGCGACGGGATGCAGAAGTCGACCACCATGGTGGTGCCGCCCGCCAGCGCGGCGCGGGTGCCCGACGCGTAGTCGTCGGCCGTGGTGGTGCCCATGAAGGGCATCTCGAGGTGGGTGTGGGGGTCGATGCCGCCCGGCATCACGAGGCAACCCTCGGCGTCGACCGTGTCGTCGCCGCGCAGCCCCGGGCCCACGGCCGCGACCCGCCCGCCCTCGACCAGCACGTCGGCGGGGAAGCTCCGCGCCGCCGTCACCACCGTGCCGCCCCTTATCACCGTCGACATCGCCCGCTCCCACCCTGATCGCCCGACGACGGGCACGCCGCAGTTTCCCTGCCCCGACAGGGGCGACGTCGCGGGCGTCAGCCCACGACTTCCGCCGTTTCCAGCACGGCGTGGAGCAGAACCTGGGTGCCGGCGCTCGCCCATTGTGGCGAGATTTCCTCGGATTCGTTGTGGCTCACGCCGCCCACGCAGGGTGTGAAGATCATCGCCGTGGGGGCCACGCGGGCGATGTAGCAAGCGTCGTGCCCGGCGCCCGACACCATGTCGCGGTGGCTGAAGCCGCCCCGCTCCGCCGCGCGCCGCACCGCCCCGACGCAGGCCTCGTCGAAGGGCACGGGAGGATAGTTGAACACCTGCTTGACGTCGGCTTCGAGTTTCGCGGCCTCGCAGATCGCCGCGATGCCGGCGTGCAAGGCCGCGTCCATGGCGACCAGCACGGCCTCGTCCGGATGCCGGAACTCGCAGGTGAGGAACACCTCGCCCGGGATGACGTTGCGCGATCCCGGATAGGGGGTGAGCATGCCGGTGGTCGCCACCGCCAGCGGCGGATGGTCGAGCCCGATGCGGTTGACGAGTTCGACCACGCGCGCGGCGCCCACCAGCGCGTCGCGGCGGCGCGGCATGGGCGTCGACCCGGCGTGGCTTTCGAACCCCTTGAGCGTCACCTCGTACCAGCGCTGCCCCTGGCCGTGGGTGACGACGCCGATGTCGATGCCCTCGTCCTCGAGGATGGGCCCCTGCTCGATGTGCAGCTCGAACATCGCGCGGATGTCGCGCCCACCGCAGGGCGCGTCGCCCTTGTAGCCGATGCGGGCGAGTTCGTCGCCGAGGCGGACGCCGTCGCGATCCTCGATCGCATAGGCTTCGTCCAGCGTGTAGGCGCCGGCGAACACGCCCGACGCCACCATGGCGGGGGCGAAGCGGGAGCCCTCCTCGTTGGTCCAGTTGGCGACCTCGATCGGGTGCCGCGTCCGCACGTTCAGGTCGTTCAAGGAGCGCAGCACTTCCAGGCCGGCCAGCACGCCGAGCACGCCGTCGTACTTGCCCCCGGTCGGCTGGGTGTCGAGGTGGCTGCCCATCATCACCGGCGGCAGGCCGCGCTCCGTGCCTTCCCGGCGCGCGAACATGTTGCCCATGGCGTCCACCGTCAGCGCCAGGCCGGCGGACGCGCACCAGCGGGCGAACAGGTCGCGGCCCTGCCGGTCGACGTCGGTGAGGGTGAGACGGTTGCAGCCGCCCTTCGCCGTGCCGCCGATCCGGCCCATCTCCATCAGGCTGTCCCACAGGCGCGCGCCATCGATGCGGAGGTTGGACAGATCTGGCATGAAGGGGCTCGCGACGGTTCGCGCCATCGACACGCGGCGCTTCGACGCGAGTGAACGTCAGTTTTTCCGATCGGTCAAACGCCCCATGTCGTCACGGAACGCCAGCCCGGAGCGCCGGCCCGCGGCCCGCGCGGAGGTCGAAGACGCCATCCTGCGCGCCGCCGAGGCCGAGTTCGCCGAGAAGGGCTACGACGGCGCCACCACGGCCGCCATCGCGGCGCGGGCCGGCCTGCCCAAGGCCAACCTGCACTATTACGTCGCCACCAAGGAGGCGCTGTACCGGCGCGTCATCGGCGGCGTGCTCGACGCGTGGCTGGCCGAAGCGCGCAGCTTCGACGAGAACGGCCCGGCGGCGGAAGCGCTGACGCGCTACATCGAGGGCAAGATGGACCTGGCGCGCGCCCGGCCGCTCGGTTCGCGCATCTTCGCCCGCGAGGTGATGAGCGGCGCCCCCGCGGTGCGCGACTTCCTCGAGACCACCCTGGCGGAATGGGTGAAGGCGCGCGGCGCCGTCGTGGAAGGCTGGATCGCTTCCGGGCAGGTCCGGCCGCTCGACCCCAAGGTGCTGTTCTTCACCATCTGGGCCGTCACACAGCACTACGCCGACTTCGGCGCGCAGATCGCGGCGCTGAACGGCGGCGCGCCGCTCGACGACGACGCCTTCGCGGCGGCGAAGCGGCAGGTCGTCGAGACGATCCTGCGCGGCATCGGCCCCGACCGCGCGTGACGGCACCCCGAATCTCGCCTAGCCTGGGCAGAGCCGTCCCCGGGCTTCGGTCGCCGGAGCCGCGTGCGAGGAGATCACCATGCGATTGAGTGCGCGCAATCAGTTGAAGGGCCGGATCGTCGAGGTCACGAAGGGCCAGACGACCGCCCACGTCCGCATCGACATCGGCGGCGGCGTGATCGTCACGGCTTCGGTGACCAACGAGGCGGTCGACGAGCTCGGCCTCAGGGTCGGCGAAGCGGCCCACGCCGTCATCAAGGCGTCGGACGTCATGGTGGCCGTGGACTGAGATGCGCCTCGGCACCCCTTCCCTCTTCGCCGTCCTGGCCGTCGCCGCCCCGCTCGCCGCGTCCTCGCCCGGGACCGCCCTGGCGCAGGACGCGAGCGGCTGCGCCAAGTTCCGATGGCCGGTCGACCGCGAGCGCTCCGCCTTCGGCACGCCCGGCCTGCGCACGGTCGAGGCGGGCAAGCCCCTGCCCGGCATCATGGACCCCGCGATCGTGGCGCTGCAGCCGGTGGCCGACGTGAAGTTCGAGCGGCCGCCGAGCCGCAAGCCCAAGGACGGCACCTTCGGGGCCGTGGTGAAGACGCCGCCGCTCGCGGTGGGCGGCATCTACCAGATCACGACGTCCGACGACGTCTGGATCGACGTCGTCCAGGACGGGCGCGAGCTCAAGCCCAAGGCCGTCACGGGCGAACGGGACTGCCCGAACGTGCGCAAGAGCGTGCGCTTCGACTTCGCGGCCGGGCAGGCGACCGTCGAGATCAGCGGTTCGGCGGCGAACAGCGTCAAAGTGGACTTCCTGCCGCCGCCGTGAGGGCGGAACGCGCGACGGCGCCCGACGTTCTCCCCGTCCCAGACGAGGAGGACCGCATGAGCGACCACAAGCAGGGCCAAGCCGGCAGCGGAAACCACACGCCCCAGAAGGGCGAGCAGCCCCACGGCAAGGCCGACAAGCATGTCGACACCGGCGAACACGCCAAGAAGACCGCCAAGGTCCACCACGACACGGTGCCGGACGCCAAGGGCACGGCCAAATATCCGGATTGACGTCGGCGATCGAAGGGCTGGGCCGCAGGGGAGCGCGGTTCGCCGCGCGTGCGGCGCGGCGCGGCGAACGCGGATTGGGCCGGCAGGAGCCGGGGCGCGGGCCAGGGGGAGCAGGACATGGCTGAACTCGTCGGCACGATCGCCTGGGTCACGGGCGCGGGCAGCGGCATCGGGGAAGCATCCGCCCTGGCGCTCGCCGGGGCGGGCGCGACGCTGGTGCTGACCGGACGCCGTGCCGAGCCCCTCGACGCCGTCGCGGCCAGGATCACGGCGGCCGGGGGGACGGCCCTGGCGCTGCCGGGCGACCTGACGCGGCCCGAAACGGCGGGCGAGATCGTCGCCGAAACGGTGCGCCGCTTCGGGCGGCTCGATATCCTGGTGAACAACGCCGGGCTGAACATCGCGGCGCGCGCGTGGCGCGACCTGACGCCGGGCAGCATCGACACGGTTCTGGGCGGCAACCTGTCCGCCGCCTTCTACTGCTCCGCCGCCGCGCTCCCGCCCATGCGGCGGCAGCGCGGCGGCGTGTTGATCCACACGGCATCCTGGGCGGGGAAATACATCTCGCCCGTGAGCGGGCCGGCCTACACGGCGGCCAAGCACGCCGTCGTGGCGATGAGCCAGAGCATCAACATGGAAGAATACCGGGACGGCATCCGCTCGACGGCGGTGCTGCCGGCCGAGGTCGCGACGCCGATCCTCGACCGGCGCCCGGTGCCGCCCAACGCCGACGAGCGCGCCGCCATGCTGCAACCCGAGGACCTCGGCGCCCTGGTGCTGTTCATCGCCACCCGGCCGCCGGGCGTGTGCCTCAACGAGGTGACGATCAGCCCGACGATGAATCGCATGTACGGGACGTGACCCCGGCCTCTTCCCCCGCCGTCGCGGGGGAAGGCGACATCCTGCCCGGTCCCGACCGGGCTATTCCGCCGCGTTCCGCACCGCCGCGGGGTTGTTGGGGTGGGTCGTCCAGTTGGCGTAGGGCCGATCGTAATCCATCCCGGTCCGGGGATCTGCGCCCGCCGTGCGGTGCTCCAGCGTGATGCAGTTCTCGACCGGGCAGATCTCGACGCACAGGTTGCAGCCCACGCAGTCCTCGTCCTTGACCACGAACCTGCGGCGGCCGTCCACCGTCGCCGTGATGGCCTGGTGCGAGGTGTCCTCGCAGGCGATGTGGCATCGCCCGCAGGAGATGCACAGGTCCTGGTCGATGCGCGCCTTGGCGACGTAGTTGAGGTCGAGGAACTGCCAATCGGTGACGTTGGGCACCGCCATGCCGCGGAAGTCCTCGATGCCGCGGTAGCCCTTGGCGTCCATCCAGGTGGACAGCCCCGACACCATCTCCTCCACGACCTTGAACCCATAGGTCATCGCGGCCGTGCAGACCTGCACGGTGCCGGCGCCGAGGGCGATGAACTCGGCGGCGTCGCGCCAGGTGGTGATGCCGCCGATGGCGGAGATCGGCATGCCGCGCGTCGCGGGGTCGCGGGCGATCTCGCTCGTCATCGACAGCGCGATGGGCTTCACCGCCGGCCCGCAATAGCCGCCGTGCGTGCCCTTGCCGCCGACGTGGGGCGACGGCGCCATGCGGTCGAGGTCGACCGCCACGATGGAATTGATCGTGTTGATGAGCGACACGGCGTCGGCACCGCCCCGCTTCGCCGCGCGCGCCGGCTGGCGGATGTCGGTGATGTTGGGCGTCAGCTTGACGATCACCGGCATGCGGGTGAACGCCTTGCACCAGCGCGCCACCATCTCGATGTATTCGGGCACCTGCCCCACCGCCGAGCCCATGCCGCGCTCGCTCATGCCGTGCGGGCAACCGAAGTTCAGCTCCACCCCGTCGCAGCCCGTCGCCTCCACGCGCGGCAGGATGCGGCGCCAGCTGTCCTCGTCGCAGGGCACCATGACGGAGGCCACCAGCGCCCGGTCCGGATGGAGCTTCTTCACCTCGGCCATCTCGCGCAGGTTCACCTCCAGCGGCCGGTCGGTGATCAGCTCGATGTTGTTGAAGCCCATCAGCCGCCGGTCGGGGCCGTGGATGGCGCCGTAGCGCGGGCCCGACACGTTGACGACGGGAGGGCCCTCCTCGCCCAGCGTCTTCCACACCACCCCGCCCCAGCCCGCCCGGAAGGCGCGCAGCACGTTGGTCTTGCGGTCGGTGGGCGGCGCGGAAGCGAGCCAGAACGGGTTCGGCGAACGGATGCCGAGGAAGTCGCTGCGAAGGTCGGCCATGTCAGGCGGCTCCAGGAAGGGCGGTGTCCTGCGCCCGCAGGTGCGCATCGATGGCGAGGGCGGCGCGTTTGCCGTCCTCGACGGCGCTGACGGTGAGGTCGGGCCCGCCGGCCACGCAGTCGCCGCCCGCCCACACGCCGGGCAGCGTGGTGCGGCGGTCGCCGTCGACGCGGATGCGCCCGCCGTCGAGCGCCAGGGTGCCGCCGCCGAGCGCGACGCCGCCCAGCGCATCACCGACAAAGGTTTGGCCGATGGCGCAGAGCACGAGGTCGGCCGGCATCGCCACCTCCTCGGCCGCGCCGGAACCGGGAAGGCGATGGACGAAGCGCACGGCGGAAACGGCGCCATCCCGGTCGTCGAAGCCCGTCGGCGTCATCCAGTGGCGGATCACCACGCCGTCCGTCTTCGCCAGGTCCTGCTCCCAGCGGCTGGCCTTCATGTCGGCCGCGCCGCGGCGGTAAGCGATCGTCACCTGTTCGGCGCCGAGGCGGCGCGCCTGCACGGCGGCGTCCACCGCCGTCATGCCGCCGCCGATCACCACGACGCGCCGCCCCACCGGGACGGCGGCCTTGTCCGGCGCCTGGCGCAGGCCCTCGATGAAGCCCAGGGCATCGACCACGTTGCGCCGCCCCCCCATGCCGTCGAGCGCGTTGACGCCGGCGAGCCCGAGTCCGAGGAACACGGCGTCGTGCCGGTCGCGCAGCGTCGCGAGATCGATGTCCCGCCCCAGGCGGAAGCCGGGCCGCAGGTCGATGCCGCCGATGCCGAGGATGAAGTCCACCTCGGCCTGGGCGAACCCGGCCGGCGTCTTATAGGCGGCGATGCCGTATTCGTTGAGGCCGCCGGGCTTGGGCCTGCCGTCGTAGAGCGTCACCGCGTGGCCGAGCATCGCGAGCCTGTGCGCCGCCGCGAGTCCCGACGGCCCGGCGCCCACCACCGCGACGCTGCGGCCCGACGACGGCGCGCGGGTGAAGGGATGCGTGCCGGCCTCCGCCGAGGCCGCCATCATGGCGTCGGTGGCGTGGCGCTGCAACGAGCCGATGCGCACCGGCTTGCCTTCCGCGTGTTCGCGCACGCAGGCCTCCTCGCACAGCTGTTCCGTGGGGCAGACGCGGGCGCACATGCCGCCCATGATGTTCGCCGACAGGATGGTGTCGGCGGCGCCGAGCGCGTTGTCCTTGGCGATCTGCCGGATGAAGAGCGGGATGTCGATGCCGGTCGGGCAGCTTCGAACGCAGGGCGCGTCGTAGCAGAAGTAGCAGCGCTCCGATTCGACGAAGGCCTCGTGGCGCGTCAGCGGCGGGGACAGGTCCGCGAAGTTGCGGGCATAATCATCGGCGGCGAGCCGCCCGCCCGCAACGCCGTCCGTGGTGATCGACGCCATCCTGACCTCTCGGGATACGACCTGACCGATTGGTCAAGTGTCGGGCCGCGCGAGAGGGCTTGTCAAGGCGAAGAGATCGGCAGCACAAGACGCCGGAAGCAGCAACGGCCCAGGACTCAGGCATGCCCGACATCATCGCGCTCGGCGAACCCATGGTCGAGCTGAACCGCCACAAGGGCGCCGAGCATTACGCGGTGAGCTGCGGCGGGGACGTGTCGAACGCCATGGTGGCGGCGGCGCGGTCGGGCGCCTCGTCGGGGATCGCCACTGCGGTCGGCGACGACGAGTTCGGCCGCACGCTGCTCGCCATGTGGGCGCGCGAGGGGGTCGACGCCGCCCACGTCCGGGTCGACCCGGCGGCCCCCACGGGGCTCTATTTCGTGTCCCACACCGAAGCGGGCCACGACTTCTCCTACCGGCGCGCCGGCTCGGCGGCGAGCCTCTACGGCTCCGGCGACCTGCCCCGCGACGCGATCCGGGGCGCCAAGGTGCTGCACGTGTCCGGCATCAGCCAGGCGATCTCGACGCGGGCCGCCGATGCGGTGTTCGACGCCATGGCGGTCGCCCGCGAAGCCGGCGTCCTCCTGTCCTACGACACCAACATCCGCGTGAAGCTGTGGCCGGTGGCCCGCGCCCGCGCGGTGATCCACGAAGCGATGACGAACATCGACATCGCCCTGCCCGGCCTCGACGACGCGCGCCTGCTCGTCGGCGTCGAGGACCCGGACGCCATCGCGGACCGCTACCTGTCCTTCGGGGCGCGCATCGTGGCGCTGAAGCTCGGCAGCCAGGGCTGCCTCATCGCCACGGCCGAACAGCGCTTGCGGGTGCCGCCCCACCGCGTCGAGGCCGTCGACGCCACCGGCGCCGGCGACACGTTCGACGGCGCCTACCTGGCCGAATACCTGCTCACCGGCGACCCGTTCCGCGCCGGGCTCTACGCCAACACGGCTGCCGCCCTGGCGACGCGGGGCTACGGCGCCGTGGACCCGATGCCGCGCCGCGGCGACGTGCTGGCGGCGCTGGCGGCGTGACGCCGCGTCGGCCCGACACGACGACTCGGGGAAGCCGCCGTTCCGCCGCGTTTCGCCCGCAGCGTGCCTCTCCAACGATCGAGGACCCTCCGATGCAACGTGCCCCCTTCCCGCGCGCCTTCGCGGCGGCCTCGTTCGCCGCCCTGCTCTGTGCCGTCACGCCCGCGGCCCGCGCCGCCGAGCCCAACGTCCGCCTTCCCGCCCCGAAGGCCGACCTCGCCGCCAGGGCCGGCACGCGCAGCGTGGTGCTGGCGGGCGGCTGCTTCTGGGGTTTGCAGGGCATGTTCGAGCACGTGAAGGGCGTCACCCGCGTCGTCGCGGGCTACGCGGGCGGCGACGCCGCGACCGCGCATTACCGCATCGTCAGCTCCGGCGAGACCGGCCATGCCGAGTCGGTGAAGATCGACTACGATCCCGCCGTGGTGTCATACGGGCAGCTGCTGCAGCTGTTCTTCTCGACCGCACACGACGCGTCCCAGGTCGGGGGCCAGGGGCCGGACGAGGGCTCGCAGTACCGCTCGACGATCTTTGTCGCGGACGCCGCCGAGCGCCGCGTCGCCGCGGGCTACATCGCGGAACTCGGCGCCACGGCGCTGATCCACGGGCCGATCACGACGACGCTGGAGCCCCTGCGCCGCTTCTACCCGGCCGAGGGCTCCCACCAGGACTACCTGATCCACCACCCGGACAGCCCCTACATCGTGACGAACGACGCCCCCAAGATCGCGGCGCTGCAGCGGATCTATCCCGAGCTGTACCGTGACAAGCCGGTCGTGTTGGCGTCGGACTAGAGGCCGTCACATCGGGGGCACCAGGCCGTCGACGCCGACGATGACCTCGTCGGCCGACAGCGTCCCGTCCGCCGCGGAGGCGGCCGAGATGACCACGTGGGCGCCCGGCGCCAGCATGGATCTCGCTCCGGCCACGAACCGGACGACGGGGACGTCCGGCGGGACGTCCAGCACGACCTCGCCCCCGGGATAGGCCAACGTCACCGTGCCGCCGAGGGCGTCGAGGGCGCCCTGATCCACCGTGCCGGCCACCGCCACCCCGCCGGGATCGGCGTCCGAGGGGTGTTGACCGGCGCCGGCCCCGCGCAGGTTGCCGGGGAAGATGTGCACCTCGCGGGCCGTGAGCACGCCGTTGGCATGCCGGGACGCCAAGGCTCCGACGTATCGCCCGGGGGCGACCTCCTCCGGCTTCGCCGCCACGAGCGCGCCGACCCCGTAATCCGGGGCGAGCCTGACCGTCACGGTCCGGCCGGCGTCGTCGACGTGCAGGCGATAGCCGTCGAGCGACGTGACGGTGCCGCGGATGCGCCGGCCCGCTTGGGCCGAAGCCGCACCCGGCAGGAGCACCAGAGCGGCGGCGAGGAGGCTCCAGCGCCGTTTCATCGTCATCTCCTTCCACGGCCGCCGCGATGTCGCGCAGTCGTTCCCAGTTCACATCGGCGGCACGAGCCCGTCCTTGCCGACCGTGACGCGCTCGGCCGTCAACCCGCCGCCTTCGCCGGCCTGCGCCTGCACGATGACGTGGGCGCCGGGCGCCAGCATGGCGCGGTCCCCCGGCGCGAACATCACGATGGGCGCGTCCTTCGGCACCGTGATGCTCTTCTCGCCGCCCTTGTAGGCGACCGTCAGCGTGTCGCCCGCCGCCCCTTTCACCTCGTTGCCCACCGTGCCGTTGGTCATGGTGCTCTGCGGCCCCAGGTCGAAGGCGCGATGGCCCTCGCCGGAACCCCGCATGGCTTCGGGGAAGATGTGGATCTCCTTGGCCACCAGCGTCCCGTCCGGCTGCGTGTTGGCGGCGGCACCGATGAAACTGCCGGGCGTCACGTCGCCGAGCTTGGCCGGCACCAGGGCCGTCACGGTGTAGGTCGGCGACAGCGCGATCTGCACGTCGTGGCCCGCCGCGTCGTGGATCCGCAGCGCCGTGCCGTCGATCGACACCACCGTGCCGCGCAGCCGGGTGGCGCTTTGGGCCATCGCCGCCCCGCCGAGCAGGCACAGGGCCGCCGCGGCCGTCAAAGCTCGTCTCGTCAGCATCGCGAAGTTCTCCCGCGGCGGCGCGCCCGGTTCCCGGTCGCCGCCGATCCCGCTATGGATGGCCCGTTGTCCCGCGACGCAAGGAATATCGCATGCGCATCGACGGCCGCGCGTTCCGCACCATCTGGCTCGGTGCCGACGGCGCCTCGGTCGAGGTCATCGACCAGCGCGCCCTGCCCCACCGCTTCGCGCTCCGCACCCTGCGCGACGCCGGCGACGCCGCCGCCGCCATCGCCGACATGACGGTGCGGGGCGCGCCGCTGATCGGCGCCGCCGGGGCCTACGGCCTGGCGCTCGCCATGGCGGCCGACCCGTCCGACGCCAACCTGTCGACGGCTCATGGCGCCCTGCTCGTGGCGCGGCCGACCGCCGTCAACCTGCGCTGGGCGCTCGACCGCATGCGGGCCCGCCTGGCGCCGCTGAAGGCCGGCGAACGCCGGGGCGCGGCCTTCGCCGAGGCCGTCCGGATCGCCGACGAGGATGCCGGCACCTGCGAGCGGCTGGGGGAACACGGTGCCGCGCTGATCGCCGAAGCCTGGGAGCGCAACGGCCGGTCGCGACCCGTCGACGTGCTGACCCATTGCAACGCCGGCTGGCTCGCCGCCGTCGACTGGGGCACCGCGCTGGCGCCGATCTACAAGGCGCATCGCGCGGGCGTGCCGGTCCACGTGTGGGTCGACGAGACCCGGCCGCGCAACCAGGGCGCCAGCCTCACCGCCTACGAGCTGCTCGGGGAAGGCGTGCCCCACACCGTCGTGGTCGACAACGTCGGCGGCCACCTGATGCAGCACGGCCGCGTCGACCTGTGCATCGTCGGAACGGACCGCACCACGCGCACCGGCGACGTGTGCAACAAGGTCGGCACTTACCTGAAGGCCCTGGCGGCGCACGACAACGGGGTGCCGTTCTACGTGGCGCTGCCGTCCTCCACCGTGGATTGGCGGGTCAGCGACGGCGTGCGCGAGATCCCCATCGAGGAACGCTCGGCCGACGAGGTGACGTTCGTGTCCGGGGAAACGGCGTCGGGCGCCATCGAAACCGTGCGGGTGGTGCCGCGCGGCAGCGCGGTCAGCAACTACGCCTTCGACGTCACGCCGGCGCGGCTCGTCACCGGGCTCATCACCGAGCGCGGCGTTTGCGCGGCGTCGGAAGCCGGACTCCTGTCGCTCTTCCCCGGCGAGGAAGGCGACAAGGCGGCCTGAGGCTGGGATCGAGGGGCCCGCGGCCTACTGCACCAGCAGCGTGGCGATGCCGAACCCGTCGGTGCCGCAGCGCAGCGGCGTCAACCGCAGCCCGGGCCCGTGCGGCGACGCGCAGCCGGCCAGATCCGGCAGGCCGGCGTCCCGCGCCATGTGGCCGGCGTCCAGCGGCAGCAGCCCCGGATGGGCCTCGACCAGCTTCGCCAAGCGGTCCTCGTTCTCCTCGCGCAACACCGAGCAGGTCACGTAGACGAGGCGGCCGCCCGGCTTCACGCAGGACACGGCGGTCGCCAGGATCTCGTCCTGCTCCTTGATGCGCTCCTCCAGCGCGCCGGGGCGCAGGCGCCACTTCGCGTCCGGGTTGCGGCGCCACGTGCCTGTGCCGGTGCAGGGCGCGTCGACGAAGACCACGTCGAACCGTCCTTGCAGGTCGCCGAGCGCCGTCTGGCGCCCCTTCGGGGCTCGCACCTGGACGTTGCGCACGCCGGCGCGCGCCAAGCGGTCGTAGATCGGCATGAGCCGGCGCCCGTCGAGGTCGGTCGCGAAGATCTGCCCCTTGTTCTCCATCATGGAGGCGAGGGCCAGCGTCTTGCCGCCGCTCCCGGCGCACAGGTCGAGCACCTGCATGCCGGGCTTCGCCCCGCTGAGCAGCGCCGCCACCTGGCTGCCCTCGTCCTGCACCTCGACGAAGCCTTTGACGTAGGCGGGTTCGGCCGCGAGCGCGGGCGCACGGCCGTCCTCGCCGACCGCGATCCGGATGCCGTCGCGCGCGTGTCCCGCCGCTTCGGGGCGGAGGTGGGCCAGCGACCGCATGGCCTTATCGCGGTCGACCTTCAACCGGTTCGCCCGCAGGTCGACCGGGGCGCGCCGCGCCAGCGCCCGCCCCTCCTCGACCGCTCCGTCGCCGAAGGCCGCCGCGAAGGAGCCGGCCAGCCATTCCGGGTAGTCGCCGCGGACGTGGTCCGGCGCGCCGTCCAGCGAGCCGGACGCGTAGCGCTCCCGCTCTCCGTCGGTGAGCGGCGTCGGCGCGTAGCCTTCGCCGGTGCACAGGGCCGCGACCGCGTCGAGGTCCATGCCGCGCAGCTCGCGCAGGGCGCCCAGCAGCACCGCCCGGGTCGCGTCGGAGCCCATGACATGGGCGGCCGAACTCTTCACCCGGAGCGAATCGTAGACGAGGCTGCCGATGGCGGCACGGTCCTTGGAACCGGCGTAGCGATGCGCCGTGCCCCACTCCTTCAGGGCATCGGCGGCGGGGCGCCGTTGTATTTCGATCACATCGAGGATCTCAATGGCGGCGGAAAGACGGGCACCGGAGTTCATGCGAGATTCGCCACAATTGAGCCTGGAATGAGAAGAAAACCGGGCGGCGCCGTTCAGCGAACGCGCCCTCCGATTGCGTAATCAAGGATCATTCGAATGACCCGTATCGTCCGCCAGGCGGCCCTCGCCGCCCTGGCCCTGTCGCTGGCGGCCTGCGCCACCACCCCGCCGCCCCCGCCCCCGCTGCTGCCGGCGCCCCCGAAGATGCGCCCGGACGCCAAGACGACCCTCGAAAACCACATGTGACCGGGGACGGCGCCCGACGCGTTCGGGCGCCCGACGGCGACGGAGGGGGGCGGCTCGGGCCGCCCTTTTCCATGAGGACGATCGCCGCGGCGGTCAGACACCGCCCGGATAGTTCGGGCTTTCGCGGGTGATCGCGACGTCGTGGACGTGGCTTTCGCGCAGGCCCGCATTGGTGATGCGGACGAACTGCGCGCGGCCCTGGAAGTCCTTGATGGAAGCCGAACCCGTGTAGCCCATCGCGGCGCGAAGGCCGCCGGTGAGCTGGTGGAGGATGGCGCCCAGCGGCCCGCGATAGGGCACCTGCCCTTCGATGCCTTCCGGCACGAGCTTCAGCTCGTTGCGCACCTCGGCCTGGAAGTAGCGGTCTGCGGAGCCGCGCGCCATGGCGCCCACCGAGCCCATGCCGCGGTAGGATTTGAAGGACCGGCCCTGGTACAGGTAGACCTCGCCGGGGCTCTCGTCCGTGCCGGCGAAGAGGGAACCGATCATCACGCTGTCGGCGCCCGCCGCCACCGCCTTGGCGACGTCACCCGAGAACTTGATGCCGCCGTCGGCGATCACCGGCACGTCCTGCCGGCGGGCGGCTTCCGCCGCGTCCATGATGGCGGTGAGCTGGGGCACGCCGACGCCCGCCACGATGCGGGTCGTGCAGATCGAGCCCGGCCCGATGCCGATCTTCACGGCATCGGCGCCGGCGTCGATCATCGCCTTGGCGCCTTCGGCCGTCGCCACGTTGCCGGCGATGATGGAAACCTTGTTCGACAGGCGCTTCAGTTCGGCGATCTGGTCGAGCACGAGCTGGGAATGGCCGTGCGCGGTGTCGACCACCACGCAATCGACGCCGGCCTCTATCAACATCATCGAGCGGGCGAAGCCCTTGTCGCCGACGCTGGACGCCGCGGCGACGCGCAGGCGCCCCTCGGGATCCTTGCAGGCCAGCGGGTGCAGCGTCGCCTTCTCCATGTCCTTGACGGTGAGCAGCCCGACGCAGCGGTCGTCGTCGTCGACGACGATCAGCTTCTCGATGCGGTGCTGGTGCAGCAGCCGGCGCGCCTCGTCGGGGCGCACGCCTTCGCGCACCGTGACGACCTTCTTGGTCATGAACTCGGTGACGCGCTGGCTCGGGTCGTCGGCGAAGCGGACGTCGCGGTTGGTCACGATGCCGACGATGCGCGCCGGCAGGCCCGCGGGGCCGGGCTCAACCACCGGGATGCCGGAAATGTTGTGGCGGCGCATCAGCTCCAGCGCCTTGGCGAGCGTGGCGTCCGGGTTGATGGTGATGGGGTCCACCACCATGCCGCTCTCGTAGCGCTTCACCCGCCGCACTTCTTCGGCCTGGGCCTGGGGCTCGAGGTTGCGGTGGATCACGCCGATGCCGCCGGCCTGCGCCATCGCGATGGCGAGGCGCGCTTCCGTCACGGTGTCCATGGCGGAGGAGATCAGCGGGATGTTGAGGTCGATGGCGCGGGTGAGCCGCGTCTTCACGTCGACCTGCCCCGGCATCACGAGGGAATGGGCGGGCCTCAGCAGCACGTCGTCGAAGGTGAGGGCCTCGGACAGGATCGGGCGTGCGATGGTCATGGCCAACTCCGGGCGGGTCGCGGGGGCCCAGATGGCCGATGCGACGAAAAGAGCGGCGCCGGTGGGGCGCCGCTCGGGTTGGCAGTGGCGACTAGCACGCCATCGCGACGGGGGGAAGACGCGGCGCCGCGCGGCGTCCGCTTCCTTCCGCGATCGACCCGTCAGGCAACGCGGCCGGCGTCCCACCCGCCATAGGCGCGCTGCGCAGCCGCGGCGGTGGCGCCCGACACCGCGCCCTGCGTGCCCGCCCCTGCGGCCGCGGCGCTCCGGCCCGAGCCGGACGACGCCGACATGTCCGAAGCGGATCCGGCCGTCGATGCGCCGGACGACGCCTGCGAGGACCGCTGGGCCGCCGCGAGCAGGGCCGCGGGGCCGCTGCTGGGGGACGGGCCGGACAGGAGCGAGGCGAGTCGCGCCACGACCGAACCGTTCGCGCTTTCGTCCGCCATCGCCTGAGCCCTGGCCCTGTCGGCATGCTCTTCGGCCGAAGCCGAAGCCGACACGCCAGGGGCGGACGTGGGCTGTGCCGGCCCGTGCGCGCTCGACACGTCGCCGCCGTTCGATCGGGCAGCGCCGGCGTTCTGCGGCGACGCGGGTGTCGCGCTGCCGCTCGAAGACGCGCTGGCGGACGCGTTCCGCTGCGGTGCCGCCGTGGCCTGCGTGGGCGTTGCAGCGCCGCCGCCGGATGCCGTGCCGGCGTTTTGACCCGACGGGCCGTTCGCGCCCGGAGCGGCGGCGCCCTGGGCCGACGAAGACGAAGCCGCGGCGCCGGCGTCCGACGACGAGGCCGCCGTCTGCGTTTGGCCGGTCGCCCCGCCGTCGCCCGCGGCGGCGGCGCCGCCGGATGCCGTGCCGGCGCTCTGCCCCGACGGGCCGCTCGCGCCCGGAGCGGCACCGCCCTGCGCCGACGGGGACGGGGACGCGGCGCCGGTATCCCGCGACGGTGCCGAAGGCTTGGTCCGGCCATAGGTCCCGGCGTCCCCCGAGGAGGCGTCGTCGTGGCCGGGAGGCGGGGAGCCGCTCGCTTGAGGCGATGCGGCGGCCTTGGACGACGTCTGCGGCGGCGGGGAAGCACCATTGCCCGACGTTTCGGGCGAGGGGCTCGGGCTTCTCGGCGCGACGGAAACTGGTGAACTGATCGAAGACAGGGCCAAGGACATTTCGCATCTCCTGTGATGCGATGCTCTACTTGCACCGACAGACAGCGTCGCCAGGAACGCGTCGGCATGGACTACCGGACGTCACGCCGGTTTCGCAGATCGGAGCGGACGGCTGAACGCATCGTTCACCACGCCGCCGATGTCCCGCCACCGGCGACGCGCCGCGCCGGCTCCATCCGCAGCGGCCGGCCCAGGAAAAGTCGCACCGGCACCGTAAAGCCCGTCCGAAGGCGTACCGAGCCCTTCGCAGCCCTCCCCACCGAGAGTCCCGCCCCGCCTTGCCCCGTCACATGCTGGTCCCCCTCGTCGTGGCCTGTGCGCTGTTCATGGAGAACATGGACTCGACCGTCATCGCGACCTCGCTCCCCGCGATCGCCGCCGACCTGCACCAGGACCCGATCACGCTGAAGCTGGCGATGACGTCCTATCTCATCAGCCTCGCGGTCTTCATCCCGGCCAGTGGCTGGGCGGCCGACAAGTTCGGCGCGCGGCCGGTGTTCCGCGGCGCCATCGTGGTGTTCGTGCTCGGCTCCATCCTGTGCGGCCTGTCGAGTTCGCTGGCGACCTTCGTGGCCTCGCGCGTCGTCCAGGGCCTGGGGGGCGCCATGATGGTCCCCGTGGGGCGGCTCGTCCTCCTGCGGTCCGTCCCGCGCGAGGAACTCGTCACCGCCCTGGCCTACCTCACCGTGCCGGCGCTGATCGGTCCCATCCTCGGGCCCCCCCTCGGCGGCTTCATCACGACCTACTTCGATTGGCGCTGGATCTTCTGGATCAACGTGCCGATCGGCGTGCTCGGCGTGACCCTGGCGACGCTGTTCATCGCCGACATCCGCGAGGCCGACGTTTGGCCGCTCGACGTCACGGGCTTCCTGCTGTCGGGCGCGGGGCTGTCGTCGTTGTCCTTCGGGCTGACGGTCATCGGCCGCGGCATCGTGCCGGCGCCCGTCACGGCGGCGCTGATCGCCGGCGGCCTGGTCCTGGTCGGCGGCTACTGCGTCCACGCGCGCTGCGCCGCCCACCCCATCATCGATCTCGCGCTCCTGCGCATCCCCACGTTCCGGGCCAGCGTGGCGGGCGGCTTCGTGTTCCGCCTCGGTATCGGGGCGCTGCCCTTCCTCTTGCCCCTGATGCTGCAGATCGGCTTCGGGCTGAACCCGTTCCAGTCGGGAACGCTCACCTTCGCGGCCGCCGCCGGCGCCATGCTGATGAAGACCACCGCCAGACCCATCCTCCGCTGGCTGGGCTTCCGCACCGTGCTGGTGTGGAACGCCGCGCTGTCGAGCCTCTTCATGGTGGCCTACGGCTTCTTCAGCCCGACGACGCCGGAGGTGCTGCTGTGGGTGGCGCTGCTCGCCGGCGGCTTCTTCCGGTCGCTGATGTTCACCTCCATCAACGCCATCGCCTATGCCGACATCGACGCTCCTCAGATGAGCCGGGCCACGAGCTTCGCGTCGGTGGCGCAGCAGCTGTCGCTGTCGACCGGGGTGGCGGCCGGCGCGGGCTTCATCGAGCTGTCGCAATGGTGGCACGCCGACGCGACCCTGACGGTGCGCGACTTTTCCTTCGCGTTCTACGCCGTGGCGCTCGTGTCGGCCTCGGCGAGCCTCGTGTTCGCGCGCCTGCCGGCCGACGCCGGAGACCTGATGCGGGGCGTGCGCAAACGCGACGCGTCGGCCGCCGCGGCGCCGACCGGCGGGCTCGGCGATCAGCCCGCCGCGCTGGTGGGCGAGGCCGGCGCGCCGCGGAAGCCCGTCGCCAGCACGTAGAGCTCGGACGAATCGGCCCGGCTGGCCTTCGGCTTGACGTGTTTCACCACCGTGAAGTCGCGCTTCAGCATGGCCAGCAGGTCGCCGTCGGTGCCGCCCTGCAGCACCTTCGCGAGAAAGAAGCCGCGCGGCGCGAGGATCCCTTGCGCGAACTCGTAGGCGAGTTCGACGAGGCCCATGATGCGGAGCTGGTCCGTCTTCTTGTGGCCGGTGGCGTTGGACGCCATGTCGGACAGCACGCCGTCGGCCCGCCCCCCCATCATCTCGGCGATGCGGGACACGGCCGTCTCGTCGTTGAAGTCCATCACGGCGAAGTCGACGCCCGGAACGGCGTCCATCTCCAGCAGGTCGATGGCGACGACCTTGCCGGGCCCCGCCACGGCCTCGATGCGCTGCGCCGCCACCTGGGACCAGCCGCCCGGCGCGGCGCCGAGGTCGATGATGCGCTGGCCGGTCCGCAGCAGCTTGAACTGGTCGTCCATCTCGATGAGCTTGAAGGCGGCGCGCGACCTGTAGCCCTCCGTCTTGGCGCGGGCCACGTAGGGGTCGTTGAGCTGGCGGCCGAGCCACAGCGCCGACGACATGGTGCGCTTGTTGGCCGACTTGACCCGCGTCTTCAGCGATCGCCCGCCTTCGCGGCCGGACGACGGCTTGTTCGTGGTCATGGACGTGTCTCCTGGAAGCGCGGTCCGCCATCCTATAACGATCGGCACCGCCGAAGGACATCGCCGATGTCGCGCCGGTCCGCGCCTTCGCCGACGGTCGAGGTCCTCGACCGCTGCTACCGGCCGGCGGCGGCTGGCCGGCCGGCCCACACGCCGTCGCGGCTCATCATCTGGATCAGGATGCCCTCGCGCAGACCGCGGTCGGCGACGCGCAGGCGCTCGCTCGGGAACGTCCTGCGCAGGGCTTCGAGGATGGCGCAGCCGCCGAGCACCAGGTCGGCGCGATCCGGCCCGATGCAGCCGTTCGCCACCCGCGCCTCGAACGGCATGGCCCGCACCCGCCGCACCGCGTCGTCGACGTCGGCGCGGTCCATCCAAAGCCCGTCCACGCGGCGCCGGTCGTAGCGCGGCAAGCCGAGGAACACCCCCGCCACCGTGGTCACGGTGCCCGACGTCCCGAGCAGATGGAAGCGGCCGCAGCGGTGCTCCGCCTTCACCTGGGCGGCGAAGGGCGACAGCGCGGCCTCGACGTGGCGCACCATGGCGCCGAAACAGTCGGGGGACACGTCCACGCCGCCGAAGCGGTCCGCCAGCGACACGACGCCGAGCGGCAGGGACGTCCAGGCACGGATGCGGTCGCGCACGGGCCGGTCGCCGTCCGCCGAGCGGTCCCTGTCCAGCCACACGATCTCGGACGAGCCCCCGCCGATGTCGAACAGCACCACGCCTTCGGCGGCCGCGTCGGCCAGCGCCGCGCAACCCTCCGCGGCGAGCGACGCTTCCGTTTCACGGTCGACGATCTCGACCTCGAGGCCGGTATGCGCCCTGACCCGTTCGAGGAAGGCGGGCCCGTTGCCGGCCGCGCGGCACGCCTCGGTGGCGATGAGCCGGGACCGGCCGACGCCGCGCGCCGCGATCTTGTCCCGGCAGATCGACAGCGCCGCGAGGGTGCGGGCGATGGCCGCTTCCCCGAGCCGCCCCGTGACCGACAAGCCTTCGCCGAGCCGGACGATGCGCGAAAAGCTGTCGACGATCTGCAGCCCGTCGGACGAGGGACGCGCGACGAGCAGGCGGCAGTTGTTCGTCCCGAGGTCGAGCGCGGCGTAGAGGTCCTGTCGCCGCGCTTCGACGGGGTCCGTCGCCCGGGACGGGCAGAGCGCAACCCTGTGTTCCACCGCGGCCTCCTGCGCGTGAATCGCGCCGCGCCGGCCGACCCTCCCCGTCATGGACGGAGCTTAAGGGGAATCCGCCGTCGCCAGCAAGGGCGGCACCGCGCTTCCCCACCGCCGCGCCCGGCCGTCAGCGCGCTTCGGCGCGACCGTCCCGAGCCGGCGCCGCATCGGGGGCCGCCGGGCGCGCGGCGACGCGGCGGCGGCGGCGGTTGCGCTTGGCCCAGATGTTGAGCATCTCGACGCCGCCCGAGAACACCATGGCGAAGTAGAGATAGCCGCGCGGCACGTCGAACCCGGTGCCTTCCGCCACGAGCGACAGGCCGATCAGCACCAGGAAGCACAGCGCCAGCACCTTGCTGGTCGGGTGCTGGCGGATGAAGCCCGCCACCGCGGTGGCGGCGGCGAACATCACCACGATGGAGATCAGGATCGCCGTGACCATGACGGCGAGGTCGCGCGCGATGCCGATGGCGGTGAGGATGGAATCGAAGGAGAAGACCAGGTCCATCACGGCGATGTTGAGGATCACCAGCGCCAGGGCGCGGGGTTTCGGCACGGCGCCGTCGTCGTCCCCGTCGCCTTCGTCGATCGCGCCGTGGATCTCCAGCGTCGCCTGCACGATCAGGAACAGGCCGGCCGCCACCAGCACCATGTCGCGCCAGGACAGGGGATGGTCGAGCACCGTCACCACCGGCCGCGTCAAGGCGATGAGCCAGGTCAGGCCGGCGAGGCTCCCCACGCGGAACAGGAACGCGAGGCCGAGGCCGAGCAGGCGCGCGAAGCGGGCCCGGCCGGGCGGCAGGTTCGCGCCGATCAGCGACACGAAGATGACGTTGTCGATGCCGAGCACGATCTCCATCGCGGTCAGCGTGCCCAGCGCGAGCCAGCCCGACGGCGTCGCGACCCAGCCGAAGTCCACGGTCACGACGCCGCTCCGCCGGCCACAGCGGCGCCGCACCGGAGCGCCGCGGTTGCCGCGGGGTCGACGCGCCCTCTATGCAGCGGGGATCCCGAGGAGCCACCGTCCATGAGCGCATCGTTGCCCCCCGCCGTCCCCGAGGCGGCCGACGTCGTCGTGGTCGGCGCCGGCGCCGTCGGCCTGTCGCTCGGCATCGCTCTGGCGCGGGCTGGCATCGGGACGGTCCTGGTCGGCACGGTGGACGCGCGGCCGACGGGCCGCACCGTGGCTCTGCTGGAAGGTTCCGTCGGCTTTCTGGCACGCCTGGGCGTGTGGGAGCAATTGCGCCCGTCCGCCGAGCCCTTGAAGGTGATGCGCCTCGTCGACGACACGGGCTCGCTGTTCCGCGGGCCGCCGCTCGATTTCGACGCGCGCGAGATCGGCCGGGACTGCTTCGGCTACAACATCCAGAACCACCTGCTCGTGGAAGCGCTGGCCGGGGCCGCCCGTGGCGTGCCGGGGCTGACGCTGCGGCCCGGCCGCCTCGACGCCTTCGCGTTCGGGCCGGACCGGGTGACGGCGACGGGGCCGGACGGGGTCGCCGCGACGGGAGCGCTGCTGGTGGCGTCCGACGGCCGCCGCTCGGCGGCGCGCAAGGCGGCCGGCATCGGAGCGCGCGAGACCCCCTATCCGCAGGACGCCCTCACGACGACGCTGCACCACGACCGGCCGCACCGCAACGTATCGACGGAGTTCCACACCCGCGGCGGGCCTTTTACCCTCGTGCCCCTTCCGGGGACCGCGGAAGCGCCGCACCGGTCGAGCCTCGTATGGGGCATGGCGCCCGAGGCGGCGGAGCGCCGCGCCGCCCTGTCGCCGGAGCGCCTGGCGCGCGACATCGAGCGGCAGAGCCGCATGCTGCTGGGCCGCGTCCGCGTGGCGGGCACGGTCGGCCGCTTCCCGATCGGCGCCCTCAAGGCCGACCGGATCGTCGGCCCGCGCGTGGCGCTGGCCGGGGAAGCCGCCCACGCCATGGCGCCCATCGGCGCCCAGGGCCTGAACCTCAGCCTGCGCGACGCGGCGGCCCTGGCCGACATCCTGTCGGACGCCGCGCGCGGCCACGAGGACCTCGGCAGCGCCGCCGTGCTGGACCGCTACGCCCGCACCCGCCAGGGCGACATCGCGGCGCGGTCCTTCGGCGTCGACTGGCTCAACCGCGCCATCCTGGACGACCGGCTCCCGGTCGACCTGCTGCGCGGGGCGGGGCTCTTGGCGATGGGCAGCATCGGCCCGCTGCGGCGCTTCGCCATGCGGCGGGGACTGATGCCGGGCGCGGACCGGACGACCGGGGCGGGTTGACGGCGGGGAAGGCCATCGTCCATGGGACGCGCTCCTCCCGTCCCGTTCCCCCCGCCCGACCCCGGACCCCGATGCGATTCGATTGGCGCCCCGTCCGCCACCGCCTGGAACACCGCCTGTTCCTGGCGGCGGGGCGACTCTTCCGGGGCCTGGGGCTCGACCGCGCGTCCGCCTTCTCGGGGGCAGTGTGGCGCGCCGCGGCGCCGCGTTCCAAGCGGCACCGTCGGGCGCTGAACCACCTCGCGCTGGCTTTCCCCGACATGGACGCGCCGCGGCGCGAGGCGATCGTGCGCGCCATGTGGGAGAACCTCGGGCGCACCTTCGCCGAAGCCTTCTTCCTCCCCGAGATCGCGGGCAGCGCCAGGATCACCTTCGAGAACGTCGACGCCTTCGACGAATGGAGGGCGTGGCCGGGCGGCAAGGTCGCCTGCGCGGCCCATCTCGCCAACTGGGAGCTCACCATCGCGCCGGCGACGCTGAGCGGGCTGCGGCCCTGGAGCATCTACAAGCGCCTGCGCAATCCCCTCGTCGACCGCGACGTCCACGCGCTGCGCCGGCACCTCTACACCGGCGGCCTCGTGCCCAAGGAGGCCGGCGTGCCGCGGCAGTTCCTCCGGGTGATCCGGGACGGCGGCACGGTGGGGCTCCTGACCGACCTGCGGGACGGCGCGGGCGCGCTCGTGCCCTTCTTCGGGCGGCCCGCCCATACCACGACGTTTCCCGCCCTCCTGGCCCTGAGCGCGGGCTCGCCGATCCTGGTCAGCTGCATGCGACGCGTGTCGGGCGTCAGCTTCGTGCAGAGCTACGCGCTGGTCCGCATGCCGGACAGCGGCGACCGAAAGGCCGACCTCATCACCGTCACGGCGGACGTGCAGGCGGTGTTCGAACGCTTCATCCGGCGCTGGCCGGAACAATGGATGTGGGCGCACAAGCGCTGGGGCTGAGCCCCGAACCGACAGGACCCGACAGATGCGGATCGCCACCTGGAACGTGAACTCGGTCCGCCAGCGGCTGCCCCACCTCCTCGACTACCTCGGCAAGGCTGCGCCGGACGTCCTGTGCCTGCAGGAACTGAAGTGCGTCGACGACGCGTTCCCGCGCGCCGAGATCGAGGCGGCGGGCTACCGCAGCGCCGTGCACGGCCAGAAGGGGTTCAACGGCGTCGCCATCCTGACCAGGGCGGAACCGCTGGAGGTCCGCATCGGCCTGCCGGGCGACGAGGGCGACGTCCAGTCCCGCTACATCGAGGCCGTGATGGCGGGACCCGCCGGCCCGGTGCGCGTCGCCAGCATCTACCTGCCCAACGGCAACCCGCCGGACACGGACAAATTCCCCTACAAGCTGGGCTTCATGGACCGGCTGATCCGCCGCGCCTCGGAGCTGATCCAGGCCGAGGACTGCTTCGTCCTGGCGGGGGACTACAATGTCATCCCCGAGCCGCGCGACGCCTACGACGCGGCGGCCTGGACGGGCGACGCGCTGTTCCTGCCCGACACCCGCCGGCGCTTCCGCACGCTCCTCAACCTCGGGCTGACCGAGGCGGTGCGGGCCACGACCGACGCGGCCGGCGTGTACAGCTTCTGGGACTACCAGGCCGGGGCCTGGCAGAAGGACCGCGGCATCCGCATCGACCACCTGCTGCTGTCGCCCCGCGCCGCCGACCGGCTCCGCTCGGCCGCCATCGACAAGCATGTCCGCGCCGCCGACAAGCCGTCCGACCACGTCCCGGTGCGGATCGACCTCGGCTGACCCGGGTCAGTTCCGCTTGTGGTGCTCGTCGAGGTACAGCGACGCCACCTGCCGGTCGCTGTCGGAGGCCGACGAGGCGGCCTTGCCGTAGAGGTCGACGATCCAGGCGTCCTTCGGGTCCTTGCCGCCCAGGGCGGCGTCACGCGCCATCGTCAGCCACATCAGCCCCTTGGCCCGCTGGGGCGGCATTCCGTCGAAGCCGTTGAAC
Source organism: Lichenibacterium minor (assembly GCF_004137685.1). Classification (GTDB taxonomy): domain Bacteria; phylum Pseudomonadota; class Alphaproteobacteria; order Rhizobiales; family Beijerinckiaceae; genus Lichenihabitans; species Lichenihabitans minor. The sequence goes on from NZ_QYBB01000011.1 coordinate 118,739, forward strand.
AGCATGTGGCCGAGCAGCGCCTGCGCCTGCAGGTGCCCCTTGTCGGCCGCCAGGGCGAGCCACCGCACGGCCTGGCGGGGGTCCTTCGGCAGGGCGCCGTCGGCGCCGTCGAGGTAGAGCCGGGCGAGGTTGTACTGGGCATCCGCATTGCCGAAGTTCAGCGCCGCGTATTGGAACATCTCGAGCGCGCGCTCGGGATCGGCCTTGACGCCGGTCTTGGGCAGGCCGTTCAAGCTGTACACGCCCACCGCCACGAAGGCGTTGGACACGACGGACAGGTCGCGGCGGTCGCCGTCCTCCTCGTCGTAGTTGGCGACGATCTGCGAAAAGTACCGGTAGGCCTTGTCGTCGTCCTGGGGGACGCCGTCCCCGGACGCGTACATGCGGCCGAGCTTCCAGCGGGCGAGCGGGTTGCCGTTGGCGGCCGCATATTCGAAGGCCTCGACGGACGTCTTGAAGTTGCCGGAGCGGTAGCCGTCCATCCCCTGCCGGAACGCCTGCGACGGGGTTTCGAAGAGGGACAGCCTGCCGGCGGCCTTGACGCCCTGCGACGCCACGTCGGCGCCGTCGAAGGCCGACGCCGGGGAAGCCCAGCACGGCACGACGGCGACCAGCAGGGTGAGGGAGATGCGACGCGAGATCGTCATGGATCCGGAACTCAACCGCGGCGGGATGCTGAAACGATGCGAAGCGCGGACGCGGAAAACGCGGTGCCGGTCCGTCGGACAAGACTGCGGAATGCCCCCATAGATTCCGGTTCCCCTCGACCGCCGGGCCGGCGCCCCGCGCGCCCCCGTGGATGGCGCGAGACGGCCCCGCCGGTCGCCCGGCGGTCATCTCCCGTTCATCTCGCCTCGGATCGGCGATCAACTCTCGATGGGGGAGAGTAGCGGTCGGTTTATGGCTGAATAGCGGCGCCCACGCTGCCCCAATCGGGCCGAGTTGGGATGATCCAGGATTGTTGCGCCAATGCCACGTTCAGGTCGCGGACCGTTGTGGAAAGGCAACGCCGTCGATACTTCACGGCATGGCGAACGACGATTCAGCATCGCGCCTCGCCGATTCTGCCCGCGCCGCTGCGGGGCCGGCGATTCGACATGCCAGGCGAAGCCGGGGCCGCACAGCGAAACGGCCCCCGCGGGAGCGGGAGCCGTCGAAATCGGTGCCGGTCGTGTTGGGCCGGGGTTCAGCCGCGGGGGCCGCGCGCGACGCGCTCGATCTCGCTGCGCACGAGCCGCTCCACGAGCTGCGGGAGGTTGTCATCGAGCCAAGTCTTCAGCATCGGCCGCAGGAGGTCGCGCATGACGCGCTCGAGCATCGGGGTGTTCTGCAGCACCACCGTGGCGGCCAGCGTTTCGAAGGCCGACATGACCGATTCGCCGAGCGGCGGGGACAGCAGGTCGCCTTCGGCGTCGTCGCCCAGGGCAGGAACGGGATGGTCTGGCATATCGTGGTCCTCATCCTGCGCCTGCGCGCGCATCGCGGGTTCGGGCAATCTTGCCCGCAGGCCGGAGATGCCGCCGGCATCCCTCTCGTCCTGCGCCCCGCCGTGGTAAGCCGCCTCGTCCGCGTCCGATGGCACCGGGGCCGCCGCCTGCAGGGGGGGACGGTCCGCGGAAGGCACGAGCCGGGCGAGGTCGAGCACGTCGTCGTAAGGTGTGCGGGCGCGGGCCAAGCTGCGCTCCCCTTCGGCCGCCGCATCCGGGCGGCGGGCCGCGACCGGGGTGAGGGCCGGCTTGCCGCCGCCGTTCTGATCGTCGGCGATGATCCGCCGGATCGAGGCCAGGATGTCTTCCATCGAGGGCTCCGAGGACCGACCCTCGGCCGGCTCGGGGGGATAGGCGCTGGCAGCGGTCATGAGCCTGAGGACCTTCTTACGCTTTACGGGGTCACGAGCCAGGTCGTCGGCGCCACGGAAAGATTGCGGCGTAAACCTGTCCTTAACGGATACGTCCGGTCCCGTCCGCAAACAAGCCATGTGTGGCGAAGTTCCGTGGACAATCGGGCCGGACGGTTGACGCCGTCGCGTCGGAATTGGTGCAAGTTCGCGTTTGTTTCCGCCCGACCGCTGAAAACGCAGGGGAATGCCTGCCCGCCGTCGATCGGCGGGGCGTCGGTGAACGGCCCTCAGCGGCCGTCGGGGGTCCGCAGGCCGAACCACTTGTCCTTGACCTGGTCGAAGTGGACCGTCGGGTTGTAGGGCTGCAGGCGCAGGTTCAGGCCGGACGCCGACAGCCGCCCGCAGGACGCCAGGATGGCGTATGTGGCGACGACGCGGTCGCGCTGGGCGCCGACGAGCTGCACGCGCGCGTTCAACAGCGTTTGCTGGGCGTTGAGCACGTCCAGCGTCGTGCGCTGGCCGACGCGGGCCTCCTCGCGGGTGCCGTTCAGCGCGATCTCGGCCGCGTTGACCTGGGCCTGGTCGGCCTGAACGGCGGCTTTCGACGACACCAGGAGCCCCCACGACGAGATCACGGCGGCGCGGACGTTGTCGCGCGACACGTCGACCTGGAACTCGGCGGTCCCGAGCTGCTCCTTGGCCTGCCGGATGGTCGCGTAGGAGGCGCCGCCCTCGTAGATCGGCACCGTCAGCGACCCCACGATGGAGGCCACCAGGGCGGACGAACCGCCCGTCTGGCTGACGTCGTAGCGCTGCTGGGCCGAGCCGTTGAGGCTCAGCGTCGGGTAGAGCGCGCCTTCGGCGATCTTCACCTGCAGGGCCGCGACGTCCACGCTGTGCAGCGCCGCCTGCACGGACGGATGTTCGATCATCGCCACCGCGATGGCGTTTTCGAGCGAAGGCGGGATGCCCCGGTCGAGCGGGCGCGCCGGCTCGAGCCGCGTCGGTTGCTCGCCGATGACCTGCCGGTAGCTGGCGATGGAGTTCTGCAGCTGCGACTGCGCCGCGAAGTAATCGGCCCGCGAGCCCGCCACGCTGGCTTCCGCCTGGGCCACGTCGGTGCGCGTCACCTCGCCGACCTTGAAGCGGTCCTGGGTTTGGCGGAGCTGCTCTTCCAGCACCTTGATGTTGGAGTTGCGCAGGTCGAGGATCGCGGTGTCGCGCAGCACGTCCATGTAGTTCTGCGCGCCGCTCTGCAGCACGCTCTGCTCGACGTTGCGCAGCGCTTCGCGGCTGGCGAAGACGTTGGATTCGGCGGACCGGATGTTGTTCGTCGTGCGCAGCCCGTCGAACAGCGTCTGGGTGACGCTGATCCCGGCGCCGCGCGGGATGACGGTGCCCGACGCGTTGGTCCGCGTGGCTCCCCCCAGCGCCGTCGACGACGTCGTGCCGGCCGACGTGCCGGTCGAGGCCGCGAGGGCCTGGCTGGACAGGGTGCCGGTCCCCGCCGTCGTGGTGGTGCCGACGCCCGTCGTGGTGGTGCCGGTTCCCACCGTTGTGGTGCCAGCCGTCGACGTGCCGCCGAGGCCCGAAATGCTGGTCGTGCTGGTGGTGTTGGTGGTGAGGGGGCCGGAATACTGCTCGTATTGGGCGCCGAGATCGCCCGACGCCGAAACATGCGGCATGTAGCCCGAGTTGGCTATCGGGATGTTCTCGTCGGCCGCGCGGGTGTTGGAGCGCTGGGCGTTGAGGTTGGGATTGTTGAAATAGGCCTTCGACAGCGCGTCGGGCAGGTTCTCGGCGCCGACGGGGCCGGCCAGCGCCGACAACGCCACGGCGCCCATCAGCGCCAGGGCGGGCGACACGCGGTGTCGCGTCTGGCCGCGGAACACGACGGCGCTGCCTGTGACGCTGGTACCACTCATCTTTCGACCTCGACGTCGGTGACGCTGCGCTACGCCGGACGGGCCCGCTCCGCGCTTCGACCGCCCGGCAAGCGCCCGTTCGATGCGCCCGAGGCGCCACCATACTCCTCCGCGCCGTGCGATGGACCTCGATCGGTCGAAGCGACCGGACAAATCCGGGGTCTGGCGCAAAAATGCGACACAGCGGCGCGCTGCCCGACGAGAAAAAGCCCACCGCCGACGTCGTCGGGGTGGGCTCGGCGGCCGACCGAGGACCGCTGGATCAGAACACGAAGCCGGCGTTCGCCTTGAACTCCGCCAGGACCGGAACCGTGGCGTCGAAGATCACCCGCCCGCTCACGTCCTCCCCCGCCTTGGTGTAGAGCGTGACGCGTCCGGAGCGCCGGCCGTTGTCCTCCGTCGAGGTGGCCACCGCCGCCAGGGTGCCGCGCGGCTTCAACTGCGCGAAGAGCGCATCGAGCCCGGACTCGACCGCGCCGAGCACGACGATGGCGTCGTAGGGGGCGCGGGCCGCCCAGCCCTCGGCGAGCGGACCGGTCACCGCCGAAGCGCGCCCTGCCGACCCCTTCACCAGCACGTCGGCGGCGAGGGCGGTGAGGCCCGCGTCCGATTCGAGCGTCACCACGCTGCCGACCATTTCGAGCAGCACGGCTGCGGCATAGCCCGCGCCGCCCGCGACGACGAGCACATGCGCGTCCGGCGCGGGGTCGACGCCCTGGAGCATGCGGGCGAGATGCATCGGCTGCATCAGCGTGCGGACCGGCCTGCCGGTGCCGGGCGACTTGAGGGTGAGGATCGCGTCGGAATAGCTGAAGGCGCGCAGGTCCTCGGGCAGGAACAGTTCGCGGCGCGTCAGGTCGAAGGCGCGCACGACGCGCGCGTCCGTCACGTCGAACGTGCGGATCTGGCCGTCAACCATGGCCCGCCTTTGGGCCGAGAACACCTGCTCGGTCGCCGCAACCTCGCCCTGCATGGAATCCCGCCCTTCGCTGAGATGACCGGCCGCTCGCGGCCGAACGGATGCCGATCCGTCCCTGTCGAGCCGCGCCGCATGGGCGACGGCGCGCGTTCGCGCTGCCGGCGGCCAGACCGGCGGCATTATAGGCGAGCGACGCTCGCTGTCCATTCGCCGGGCCGGGGCTGGTCCGCCGCCCGCGGCCCCCGCAAGGTGGACACAGACCGAATCGCCCCGAGCCGGAGGCTGGCGCCATGGACAACGAGATCAGCGAACAGATGGAGCACCGGGAACACGCCGAGCACGCGGCCCACAGCGGCGAGCCGCTGCTGCTGCGGGTTTCGGCGACGATCGCCATCCTGGCCGTGGTGGCGGCTTCCGTCGGCAGCCTCGAAACCATCGAAAGCGGCGCCGCCATCTCGAAGAAGAGCGAATCGGTGCTGGTCCAGAACAGGGCCACGGACCGCTGGGCCTTCTTCCAGGCGCAGAGCATCAAGAAGAACATGTACGACATCGCCAAGGCGGCGAACCCCGGGCAGGCGGACGCGTTCGACGCCAAGGCGCGGGGCTACGAGAAGGACGGGGACGTCACGCGCGAGAAGGCCGAGGAACTCGGCCGCGAAAGCGACGCCCTGCTCGAAGCCGGCGAGCGTCACGAGAAGCGCCACCATGTCCTCACGGTGGGCGTGACCCTGCTCCACGTCGGCATCGCGGTCGCGACGCTGTCGATCATCATGCGCGGCCGGCGCTGGCCCTGGTACGCCGCCATGGTGCTGGGCGTCGTCGGGACGCTCGTGGCTGCCGCCGCCTACGCGGTGTGACCCCTCACCGCCCCGTCGTTTTCAGGCGCGTGTTGCAGCGGCTCCAATATTTCGGCCAGGTCAGGCCGGGCGTTTCGGCGATCAGCGCGGCCTTGCCGGCGGTCCATTCGGCGCCACACTGCTTCTGCCGGGCGTGCATCCCGGCCATGCCGGAGCCGGCTTCCGCAGCGGCGGCGGGGGCCGCGGCCGCAGGCGCCGGGACGCCCGGCCGAACGGCGGACGCGTTCGTCGCCGGGGCGGGCGCCGGCGTGGCCGGCGACGGCGTGGCGGCGCCCTTCAGGCGCTCGGCGCAGGCGACGCGGTAGCCGTTCCAATCCGCGCCGTTCAGCGTGCCGGCCGCGCGGGCCGCCTGGTATTCGCGCCCGCATTGCAGCATCACGGGTTCGGCGGCCCGCGCGGGCAGCGCCGTCGCGGCGAGGCCTGCCGCCGTCAGAAGCACCCGCACGGCCGTCATCGGCATCCTCCCCGCCTTCCGGTGCCACCCCGGCTCCGCCGCACGCAGGCTGCGCCATCCCGGGGCCGGCGGCAAGGCGGGCGGCCCCGCCGAACCGCGCCCTCGCTTCGCGCGTCTCCTTGCCGACGGTGGGGTCCCCTACCCCGCCCCCAGCAGGAGCCCGCGCGCCATGGTCGACGATTCGCAGCCCGGGGACCGCGCCGCGCCGCTCCAGCCACTCGCGCCCGAGCCGCGCGACCCTGGCGCCCCGGTGCCGGGGACGGGGCGGCCCGACGCGCTGTCGCCGGAAGACGAGGCGGCCCTCGCCGGCGCGGTGCGGGCACTCGAAGGCACGAGCTTCGCCGCGCACCTGTCCGGCCTCGTCGGCCGCCAGCTCGGCTTCTCGGGCAGCCTCCTGCCCGCGCGGGTCGCGGAGGTCGCCGACAAGGCCGCCGGCGCGGCGCTGCGATTCGCGCTGCGCGGCGCCGTGAGGTCGCTGTCGGGCGAGGACCGCCCGCCGCAGAACCGCTTCCATCTCGCCGCCGTGGCGACCACGGGTGCGATCGGGGGCGCCTTCGGGCTCGCCACCCTGCCGGTCGAGCTGCCGCTGTCGACCGCGTTGATCCTGCGCTCCGTCGCCGACATTGCGCGCGCCGAGGGCGAAGACCTGCACGACCCCGAGGCCGTGTTGAGCTGCCTCGAAGTCTTCGCCCTCGGTACGGGCGGCGAAGCTGCGCTGGGCGAAAGCAGCTATTTCGCCGTGCGGGCGCTGCTCGCCAAATCCGTCACCGAGGCGGCTCGTCACCTCGTGGCCCGCGGTGTGGCCGACGAGGCCGCGCCCGTCCTGTCGCGGCTGCTCGGGCAGATCGCATCGCGCTTCGGCCTCGCCGTGTCGCAGAAGGTCGTCGCCCAGGCGGTGCCGGTCATCGGCGCCGTGACGGGCGCGGGCATCAACGCGGCCTTCATGGACCACTACCAAAGGCTGGCACGCGGCCACTTCACGGTGCGCCGCCTGGAACGGGTCTACGGGCCGGACCTCGTGCGGGCCGCCTACGAACGGCTTCGCACCGCGGCGGGGGGCGACGACCCGATGGAAAAGGCCGCCGTGCCGGCGCGGCCGAGCGGTATCGCCGCGCTGGCGGAGGAACGGACCTGAAGGCCGCCGCGAGTCGCTCATGATACGGTCTCGAGGCGGCCGGCCCGGAATGCTGGCGTTTCGGCGACAGGGGCGGCTCCCGCGCTGCCCCGGTTCGCGGGAGCCGCGTCCGACCGCGCCGGGCTCGACGCGGGGTGGGCTCGGGACGCGGCCTGGATCGCCTGCCTGACCAACAGCCCTCCTTGGGCCGAGACGGCGCGTCGGGATTTCGCGCTTGTCTTCGGGTGACCGATCGGCGCTGGCCGATCCAACGCGCCGGGACGCGCCACGTTGGGGTCCGGCGTCGACGTTCCTCGCCCGGCCACTCGGCAGCGCCGGGCGAGCCAAGATGAGGTTCAGCGCGTTTCGCGGGATGAGGAGAAGGTGCGGACCTGTTCGGCGCCGGTCACGGTCTGGAGGCCTCGCCCGGAATCGAACCGGGGTGCAAGGATTTGCAGTCCTCTGCGTAACCACTCCGCCACGAGGCCTCGCGGGGGTCGGTGAAGACCCACGGTCGCTTGGTCAGGGCGACAGGAGCGGTGTCTAACGGATCCGCGATGTGACGGCAAGGCGGCCGCCCGCGAAAACTTTTCCCCCGCCGCCCGGCAGAATGGGGCTTGGCAAAGCCGCATCTTCCCGGCTAAACAGCACCCACGCCGCGGCGACGCGGCGGTGTTCCCCGATAGCTCAGCTGGTAGAGCATTCGACTGTTAATCGAATTGTCGCAGGTTCGAGCCCTGCTCGGGGAGCCATAGCGCTCCAGGCGTTCTCCCAACATCATCGCGATCGAGCTTCTTCGGATCCCGTCCTTGCGACGGTTGATCGATGGGCGGATCTCTCTCATCTCTGCCGTGCCCGCGATCGCGCGGGCAGCCCTCACCCTCCTGTGGATGCTCCATGCTGACGTCGGTCCTCGATGCCATCGGCCACACGCCGCTGATCAAGCTCAAGCGCGCGTCCGAGCTGACGGGATGCACCATCCTCGGCAAGGCCGAGTTCATGAACCCCGGAGGCTCGGTCAAGGACCGTGCCGCCCTGGCGATCGTGGAGGACGCGATCGCGCGCGGCGCCCTGCGCCCGGGCGGCACGATCGTGGAGGGCACGGCGGGCAACACCGGCATCGGCCTCGCGCTCGTCGCCAACGCCCTCGGCTACCGCACCGTGATCGTCATCCCCGACACGCAGAGCCAGGAAAAGAAGGACCTGCTGCGCATGTCCGGCGCCGAACTCGTCGAGGTGCCGGCCAAGCCCTACAGCGATCCGGGCAATTACGTCCGGGTGTCCGAGCGGCTGGCCCGGCGGCTCGCCGCCGAGGACGCCAACGGCGCCGTGTGGGCCAACCAGTTCGACAACGTCGCCAACCGCGCCGGCCACGAGCGCACCACGGGTCCCGAGATCTGGGAGCAGACCGGAGGGGCGGTCGACGGCTTCGTCTGCGCGGTCGGCACCGGCGGCACCCTGGCGGGCGTCGGACTGGCCCTGAAGGCGAAGAGCGCCGGCGTCACGATCGGCATCGCCGACCCGATGGGCTCGGCCCTGTTCAACTATTACGACGGCGGCGAGCTGAAGGCCTCGGGCTCGTCCATCACCGAGGGCATCGGCCAGGGCCGGATCACCGCCAACCTCGTCGGCGCGCCGGTCGACTTCGCCTGCCAGGTCGACGACCGGGAAGCGCTCGGCATCGTGTTCGCGCTCGCCGAGGAGGAGGGACTGCTGCTCGGCGGGTCCTCCGGCGTCAACGTCGCGGGGGCGATCCGCCTGGCGAAGCATCTCGGGCCCGGCCACACGATCGCGACCATCCTGTGCGATTCCGGCGCCCGCTACGCGTCGAAGCTGTTCGACGCGGACTTCCTCCGCGCCAAGGGCCTGCCGGTGCCGCCCTGGCTGGAGCGCGGCGCGCGCATCTCGCCCGACATGCTGCGCTGACCACCCCTGCAACCCAGGCCTGCGGCGCCGCTGTTGCGGTCGCCGTCCCGCCGTGGCAAGGCACCGCCATGCTCCCGACCCCCGATCCCGCCCCGGCGCGTGCCGCCGGCCGCGCCGCGCCGCGCATCTCCTTCGTGTCGCTGGGCTGCCCCAAGGCGCTGGTCGACAGCGAGCGCATCATCACGCGGCTGCGCGCCGAGGGCTACGAGATCACCCGCAAGCACGACGGCGCCGACGCCGTGGTGGTCAACACCTGCGGGTTCCTCGACAGCGCCAAGGCCGAGTCGCTGGCCGCGATCGGCGACGCCATGGCGGAGAACGGCAAGGTCATCGTCACGGGCTGCATGGGCGCCGAGCCGGACGCCATCCGGGAGCGCTATCCCAACGTGCTCGCGGTGTCGGGCCCGCAGGCCTACGAGAGCGTGATGGCGGCCGTGCACGAGGCCGCGGAGCCGCTGCACGACCCGTTCCTGGACCTGCTGCCGCCGCAGGGCATCAAGCTCACGCCGCGCCACTACAGCTACCTGAAGATCGCGGAAGGCTGCAACAACTCCTGCTCGTTCTGCATCATCCCGCGGCTGCGCGGGCGCCTCGTGTCGCGCCCCGTGTCGGAGGTGCTGCGCGAAGCCGAGAAGCTCGTGACGGCGGGCGTGAAGGAGTTGCTCGTCGTGTCGCAGGACACGGCCGCCTACGGCCTCGACCTCGGCTACCCGATGCAGCCGCACGGCGACCGTGAGGTCCGGGCCAAGTTCATCGACCTCGCGCGCGAGCTCGGCTCGCTCGGCGCCTGGACGCGCCTCCACTACATCTACCCCTACCCCCACGTCGACGACGTTGTGCCGCTGATGGCCGAGGGGCTGGTGCTCCCCTACCTCGACATCCCGTTCCAGCACGCGGCGCCGAACGTCCTGCGCGCCATGAAGCGCCCCGGCAAGCAGGACCGCACGCTCGACCGCATCGCGGCCTGGCGCGGCGTGGCGCCCGACCTCGTGCTGCGCTCGACCTTCATCGTCGGCTTCCCGGGGGAAACCGAGGAGGATTTCCAGATCCTTCTGGATTGGCTCACGGAAGCCAAGCTCGAGCGCGTCGGAGCGTTCAAATACGAGCCGGTCGCGGGCGCGCCCGCGCAGGCCCTGGACCTGCCCGCGGTGCCGCGCGAACTGCAGCAGGAGCGTCTCGACCGCTTCATGGCGCACCAGCAGGCCATCAGCGCGCGGCTCCTGGCGAAGAAGGTCGGGCGGCGCATGCCGGTGATCGTCGACGCGGTCGGGCCGGGCGGCGCGGTGGGTCGCTCCAAGGGCGACGCGCCGGAGATCGACGGCAAGGTGCACCTCCAGCATCGTTTCCCGGTGCGGGTCGGCGACATCGTAACGGCGCGGATCACCGGCGCCGACGCCTACGACCTCCACGGCACGGTGGTGTAGGGGCGGCGTAGGTCGAAGCTTCGGCCGCCGGCCCGCGCGGCGCCCGGACCAGGCCGCCTCCCGCGCCGGCTGTCCGTCGCAAGGGACGCGTCTGCGAGAGCGGCCTGCACCGACGACGGGCGCAGGCCGGGCTCAGCAGGACGGGGGCGGAACCCGGCGCCGGCGCGCGGGACCCTGCCCCGGATCGTCGCCGGCGCTTTAGGGCCTCCGCTTCACTGCGGGACTTTGTCGTCCACGCCCTTCACGTACCAGTTCAGCCCGAGGATCTCCTTGTCGGGCATCACCTCGCCGGCCTTCACCGCCACGGTGCCGTCCTGCTTGCTGATCGGGCCGGCGAAGACCTTCACGGCGCCCGACTTGATGTCGGCCTCGGTCTTCTCCGCCATGGCCTTCACGTCGGCGGGCATGTTCTCGTAGGGCCCCATCACCACCATGCCGGCGGCCAGCCCGCCCCAGGTGTCGTGCGACTTCCAGGTGCCGTCCTGCACGGCCTTCACCTCCCCCACGTAATAGGGGCCCCAATTGTCCTCGAGCGAGGTCAGGATCGCCTTCGGGGCGAACTTCGCCATGTCGGAGGACTGGCCGAAGCCGTGGATGCCGGCCTTCTCGGCTTCCTGAAGCGGCGCCGCCGAATCGGTGTGCTGGGCGATGACGTCGACGCCCTGGGCGATCAGCGCCTTGGCGGCATCCGCCTCCTTGCCGGGATCGAACCAGGTGTTCACCCACACGATCTTGACCTTGAAGTTCGGGTCGATCGACTGCGCGCCGAGCATGAAGGCGTCGATGCCCGACACGACTTCCGGGATCGGGAACGACGCGATGTAGCCGACGGTGTGGGTCTTCGAGATCTTGGCGGCGATCTCGCCCATGATGTAGCGGCCCTCGTAGAAGCGCGCCGAATAGGTGGCGAGGTTGGGCGCCTGCTTGTAGCCGGTGGCGTGCTCGAAATCGACCTTGGGGAACTGCTTGGCGACCTTCAGCATCGGGTCCATGAAGCCGAAGGAGGTGCCGAAGATCAGCTTGTGGCCGGAGCGGGCGAGCTGCTCGAAGGCGCGCTGCGAATCGTTCTCGGCGACGTTCTCCAGGAAGGTCGTCTCGACCTTGTCGCCGAGCTGCTTCTGCAGGAACTGCCGGCCCTGGTCGTGCTGGTAGGAATAGCCGAAATCGCCGACCGGTCCGACGTAGACGAAGCCGACCTTCAGCTTCTCCTCGGCACGCGCCGCCGAGCCCGCCAGCACCGCCATGGCCAGCACCGCCACGGCCCTCATCCCGTCACCCATCGTCAGATCCTTCCCCATCGGCGCCGGAGCGGCGCCTCTGCCTGTTTTTGATGCAATCACCGTGCCGATCAGCGGCACGGCACCGAATCAGCGATCCGGCACGAAGGCCGTCCCCAGCATGGCGGGCGCGACCGAGCCGGCGCGCCGGCGCAGCGACAGCGCCACCAGCGCCAGCAGGGTGACGAGATAGGGCACCGCCGACATGAACTGCCCCGGCAGGCCGATGCCGAAGGCCTGCGCCTGGAGCTGCAGAACGGTGGCGCCGCCGAACAGCAACGCCCCGCCGAGCGCCCGCCACGGCCGCCAGGACGCGAAGACCACGAGCGCCAGCGCGATCCAGCCGCGGCCCGCCGTCATCTCGGGCGACCAGAACGGCGTGTAGCTGAGCGACAGGTAGGCACCGCCGAGGCCCGCGCAGGCGCCGCCGAACAGCACGGCCAGCAGGCGGACGCTGCGGACCGGCACCCCCAGCGCGTGGGCGGAGCCGTGGTTGTCGCCGACGGCGCGCAGCACGAGGCCCGCCCGGGTCCGGCGGAGCCCGTGGGACACCGCCAGCGCGAGCAGCAATGCCGCGTAGACGAAATAATCCTCGCCGAACACGAGGCGGCCCACCACCGGCAGGTGGGTCAGGCCCGGGATGGCGAGGTGCGGGGCGGCGTCTCGCTTCAGCCCGACGAAGGCGCTGCCGACGAGGCCCGACAGGCCGAGTCCGAAGATGGTCAGGGCCAGCCCGGCCGCCACCTGGCTGACGGCGAACACCACCGTCAGCAGGCCGAACAGCAGCGCCATCAGGGCGCCGACGGCCGTGCCCACCAGGGCGCCGATCAGCGTCGATCCGGTGAGGTAGGCGGCCGCGAAGCCCGACGCGGCGCCCATCACCATCATGCCCTCGACGCCGAGGTTCAGCACGCCGGCCCGCTCGGCCACCAGCTCGCCGAGGGCCGCGAGGAACAGCGGCGTCGCGGCCGTGACCACGCCGACGAGGACGAGCTGGATCATGTCCGGGTTCATGCCATCACCCGTCCGACGATCCGCACCCGGTAGCGCGTGACGACATCCGCGCCCAGCACGCAGACGAGCAGGATGCCCTGGAACGCCTTCGTGACGTCGAGCGGCAGCTTCAGGGCGATCTGCGCGCCTTCCCCGCCCACGTAGGTCAGCGCCAGGACGAGGCCGGCGACCAGCACCCCCATCGGCTGGAGCCGGCCGAGATAGGCCACGATGATGGCGGTGAAGCCGTAGCCCGGCGAGATGGAAGGCTGGAGCTGGCCGATCTGGCCCGACACTTCCATGACCCCCGCGAGGCCCGCGAGACCGCCCGACAGCGCGAAGACCAGGAGCGTCAGCCGCTTCTCGTCGAACCCCGCGAAGCGCGCCGCCCGGGGCGCCGCGCCGACGCAGCGGATCTCGTAGCCGAACATCGTCCGGGAAAAGACCAAGGCGGCGCCGACGACGACCAGGAGCGTGACCAGCACGCCGGCGTGGAGCGACGCGCCGTCGATCAGGGTCGGCAGGGTCGCGTCCGGGTCGAAGTTCACCGAAACGGGGAAGTTGAAGCCGGCGGGGTCCCGCCAGGGCCCGCGCACCAGGTAGTCGAGCCCGAGCCCGGCCACGTAGACCAGCATGAGGCTCGACAGGATCTCGTTGACGCCGAGCGCCACGCGCAGCACGGCCGGGATCAGGGCGTAGGCGGCGCCGCCGAGGATGCCGAGGAGGAGCATGGCGGGCAGGATCCACGACCCGCCGAGCGGCCCCGCGTGGTCCGCGCCGTGGGTGGCCAGCGCCAGCGCGCCCCCGCAGGCGCCGCCGGCCACGAACTGGCCCTCGGCCCCGATGTTCCACAGGTTGGCGCGGAAGCAGAAGCACAGGCCCGTCGCGATCAGGACGAGGGGCGAGGCCTTCACGGCCAGCGCTTCCAGCGACCAATCCTGGGTCAGGGGGTCGACGAAATACACGAGGAAGGCGTCGAGCGGCGACTTGCCCAGGTTCGCCACGATGACGCCCCCGATGAGGAGCGCGACTGCGACGGCGGCCACCGGCGCGGCGAAGCCGAGCCAACGGGGCGGGTTCAGGCGGGGTTGAAGCTCAATGCGCATGGACCGGGGCGCTTGCAACCTCCGTGCCTGCCGGCGGGGACGGCACGGTGCCGGCCATGCGCAACCCCACGTCGTCGCGGTCCGTCTCGGCCGTGGCCGTCGCCGGGGACAGCGTGCCGTCGTGGATGACGCAAAGGCGGTCGCACAGGCGGAACAGCTCGTCGAGGTCCTGGCTGATCACCACCACGGCCGAGCCGCGGCCCGCGAGGTCGAGGATCGCCTGGTGGATGGCCGCTCCCGCCAGCGCGTCCACCCCCCAGGTGGGCTGGTTGATCACCAGCACGCCGGGCTCGCGCAGGATTTCGCGGCCGACGACGAACTTCTGCAGGTTGCCGCCCGACAGGGTGCGTGCCGCCGGGTCCGGCGCGCCCGCCCGGACGTCGAAGGTTTCCACCACCTCGCGGGCGATGGCCCGCGCGGCGGCGCCGCGCAGGAAGCCGCCGCGGCTGACCTCGCCGGTGGCGTGGCGCGACAGGACGAGGTTGTCCGACAGCGCGAAGCCCGGCACGGCCGCGTGGCCGTTGCGTTCCTCCGGCACGAAGGCGGCGCCGCGGCGCCGTCGCGCCGTGATGCCGTCGCGGCCCGCGGGACGGCCGTCGATGCGGATCGCTCCGGCGTCGGACGCCAGCCGCTCGCCCGACAGCGCGGCGAAGAGCTCGTCCTGGCCGTTGCCCGCGACCCCGGCGATGCCCAGGACCTCGCCGCCCCGGACCGACAGGTGGATCCCGCGCAGCGCCGTGGCGTGGAGCCCCGGCGCCGGCAGCGACAGGTCGTCCGCCGCGAAGCGTTCGGCCCCGACCGCGCCGCCGCGCGACGACACTTCCGCGATCTGGGCGCCGACCATCTGCGCCGCCATCGAGCGCGCCGTCTCGGCGCGGGGATCGCAGGTGCCGACGACGCGGCCGGCGCGGAGCACGGTCGCGCGGTCGCACAGGCGCCGCACGTCGTCGAGGCGGTGCGAGATGTAGAGCAATGCCCGGCCTTCGGCCTTCAAGCGGTCGAGGATGGCGAAGAGCGACTCCGATTCCTGGGGTGTGAGCACCGATGTCGGTTCGTCGAGGATCATCAGCTTCGGGTCCTGGAGCAGCACCCGGGCGATCTCGATGCGCTGGCGCTCGCCCGCCGACAGCGACCAGACGGGCCGCGCGGGCTCGAGCTTCAGGCCGTAACGCTCGGACAGGCCGCCGATGCGCGCGTCGAGCCGGCTTTGCCGTTCGGGCGGCAGCACGAGCGCGATGTTCTCCGACACGGTCAGGTTCTCGAACAGCGAGAAGTGCTGGAACACCATGCCGATGCCGAGCGCCCGCGCGGCTTCGGGCGAGCCGAGCACCACCGGGCGGCCCTGCCACAGGATCTCGCCCGCGGACGGCTGCAGGAGCCCGTAGAGCATCTTGACCAGCGTCGACTTCCCGGCGCCGTTCTCCCCCAGCAGGGCGTGGTTCTCGCCGGCGAGGACATCGAGGTCGATGTTCCGGTTGGCGTGGACGGGCCCGAAGCTCTTGGACAGGCCGCGGATCGCGACGAGCGGCGCCGGGGTGCGGACCGAGGGGGACCCTGGAAGCGACGCCATGCTCACGGCACCAGGATGGTGGAGCCGGTGGTTTCGCGCGCTTCGAGCGCTCGGTGGGCCTCGGCGACCTCGGCCAGCGGGTATCGGGCGTGGATCTCGGGGCGGACCGCGCCGGTCTCGATGGCGGTGACGAGGTCTTCCGTCATCCGCACCAGCGCTTCGCGCTTGGCCGAATAGGCGAAGAGCGAGGGGCGCGTGGCGAAGAGAGAGCCCTTCTTGGCCAGCAGGTTGATGTCGAAGGCCGCGATGGGGCCGGACGCCGCGCCGTAGGAGGCGAACATCCCCAAGGGGCGGAGGCAGTCGAGCGACTTCGGAAAGGTGGCCTGGCCGATGGCGTCGTAGACGACGTCGCAGAGCGCCCCCCCGGTGATCTCCGCGACGCGCGCGGCGAAGTCCTCGCGGCGGTATTCAATGCAATGGTCGGCGCCGTGCCGCTTCGCGAGCTCGCATTTCTCGGCCGAACCGGCCGTGCCGATGACGGTGGCGCCGAGCGCATGGCCCCATTGGCACAGGAACAGCCCGACGCCGCCCGCGGCGGCGTGGACCAGGATGGTCGAGCCGGGCACCACGGCGTAGACCTGCCGCAGCAGGTACTGGGCGGTGAGCCCCTTCAGCATCATCACGGCACCGACCTCGTAGGAGATCGCTTCGGGAAGGTGGACGAGCAGGCGGGCCGGCACGTTGCGCTCCTCGGCATAGGCGCCGAGCGCCGTGCCGTAGGCGACGCGGTCGCCTTCCTTGAACTCGGTCACGCCTTCGCCGACCGCCACGACGTCGCCCGCCGCCTCGTTGCCGAGCGTGAGGGGCAGCGGATTCGGATACGCGCCCTGGCGCTGGTACACGTCGATGTAGTTCAGGCCGACGGCGCGCTGCCGGAGCCGCACTTCGCCGGGGCCGGGCGCCGGAAGGTCGTGATCCTCGACCTGGAACACGTCCGGTCCGCCGAACTCGTGAATGCGGATGGTCTTGGCCATGAGTCGCTCCGATGCGCTGTCGCCATCATAGGAAGGGCGCGGGACGTCCGGCAACAGCGGGCTCCCCCGCTTCGCGCCCGGCGGGACGGGCGTGCCGGGGCCGCCTCGTCCCCGCTCAAGACTTGGTGCGGTTGAGCCCGGTGAACATCATCTTGGAGAAAGCCTGCTGCATCTGCTCGGGCGATTGCGCGAACATCGACAGCCAGCTCTTGAGCACGCCTTCGGGAGAGAAGCGCTCCATCTCGGTCAGCATCTTCTTCTCGACCTCGGCCAGGATGGTGGCCTGGAGCGGCTGCAGGTCAGGCAGGCCGAAGAACTGGCGCGCTTCGAGCGGGGTGCATTCGACTTCGAGGGTGCACTTCATGCGGTCCGTCCCGTTCGCCCCGCCCGTCGCCGAAGACGGCGGGGCGGTCGCGGCCCTTCGCCGATGCTGAACCGCCGGGCGGTCCGGCGCAAGCGCTTCAGCGCGTCTCGCTGGCCCAGGCGGCCGCGAACAGGCGCGCGGCGGCTTCCGGGTCCTGCGCCCCCATGATGGCGCTGACGACCGCGACGCCGGTCGCGCCCTCCTCGACCAGCATCGGCACATCGTCGGCCTTGACGCCGCCGATGGCAAGCACCGGCTTGCCGGTCATACGGCGAAGCCGGGCGAAGCCGCCGAGGCCGAGCGGCGCCGAAGCGTCGGCCTTGGTCTTCTGCGGGTGGACCGGGCCGATGCCGAGGTAGTCGGCGGCGCCGGCGTCGGCGCGGGCGATCTGCTCGGCGTCGGTGATCGACAGCCCGATGGCCATGCCGGGCCCCACGACGGCCCGCACGGCTTCGACCGGCAGGTCGGTCTGGCCGACATGGACGCCGTCGGCGCCGATCGCCACGGCGATGTCGGCCCGGTCGTTGACGACGAGCGGCACGCCGTGGCCGGCGAGCGCGGCCTTCAACGCCCGCGCTTCCTCGAGGATCGCGCGCGTCGGGGCGGTCTTCTCACGCAGCTGAACCATCGTGACGCCGCCCGCGACGGCGCGCATCACCACCTCGACGAGAGGGCGTCCGTGGCCGATCTCGCGGTCGGTGACGAGGCACAGGCGGTAGCGGGACGGGTCGATCGGCATGGCGCGCGGCTTTCGGGTTGGGGTTCCGCCACGCGAACGGCGCGGCGTCGGCCTTGGTTGCCGGCCGGGAAGGGCGGAGGGCGCGGCGCATCCCGGCCCCGCCGGTCCGGCGCCGGGCGGGCACACCGCCACTTGCGATGGATTTATGCTCACCCGGAGAGCGGATGATCGGTTTTGTCGCCGCCACGACTGTAAGGGCGAAGTATTGCGAACCGAATAAAGCTTGCGAGGGGCTCGGCGCGGGATCAGACTGTCCCTTCGAGCGGATCCGGCCGGAGATGGCATGGATGCCGCGCCAGGGGAGGTCGAGCATGACGACGCTGTCGCTGATACTGTCCCAGAAAGGCCGCGACGTGGTGACCACGGCGCCGCACCGCACGGTGCGCGAGGTGGCGAAACTGCTTCACGACAAGGCGATCGGCGCCGTGGTGGTGGCGGGCGCCGACGGGATCGTGCTCGGCATCTTCTCGGAGCGGGACGTCGTCAAGGTCCTGGCGCTCGGCGGCGCGGCGCTCGACGATTCGGTGTCGCGGCACATGACCTCGCGCGTCGTCACCGCCACCGAGGACGCCGGCGTGCTCCAACTCATGGAGCGCATGACCGAAGGGCGCTTCCGCCACATCCCGGTCGTCGAGGGCGGTCGCCTGAAGGGGCTCGTGTCGATCGGCGACCTCGTGAAGTTCCGCATCGCCGAGATCGAAACCGAGCGGCAGGCCATGCTGGACTATATCGGGACCGCCTGAGGCTCCTCGACGATCCGCAGCGTGGCGCCGTCGGCCTCCACGACGCGATAGAAGCAGGATCGGCGGCCGGTGTGGCAGGCGCCGCCGTCGCCGCCGACCTCGACGCGCGCCAGCAGGACGTCCTGGTCGCAATCCACCCGCAGTTCCAGCAGGCGCTGGACTTGTCCCGACGTGTCGCCCTTGCGCCACAGCGTCGCCCGCGAGCGGGACCAGTAGTGGACGATGCCCGTGTCCAGCGTGAGCCGCAGCGCTTCCGCGTTCATGCCGGCGACCATCAGCACGCGGCCGTCGGCCGCCACCGTCACGCAGGTGATGAGGCCGACCGCGTCGAAGCGGGGCCGGAACTCCGTCGTCTCGTCGATACCGCCCGTCGCCATCTCGTTTCCCCGCCTCGCGGTGTGCTGCCCGGCCGCCTATATAGGGGACAGGCTTCCCCGTCCCGCGGTCCCGACATGCTGAGCGACATCTACAACAGCCGCATCCTCCACCTCGCCGGCAACCTGCCGCGCGTCGGCCGCCTTTCGGCGCCGGACGGTTCGGCCACGGCCCATTCCAAGCTCTGCGGCTCCACCGTGACGGTGGACGTCGCGCTGGACGCCGACGGCCGCGTCGCCGACTTCGCCCACGATGTGAAGGCCTGCGCGCTCGGGCAGGCCTCGTCGTCCATCATGGCGAGCGGCGTCGTAGGCACGGACGCGGCGGAGCTTCGCGCGCTGCGGGACGCCATGCGGGCCATGCTGAAGGCCGGTGCCGCGCCGCCGGCCGGCCGCTGGACCGACTGCGCCGTTCTGGAGCCGGTGCGCGACTACAAGGCGCGCCACGCGTCCACGCTGCTGACCTTCGACGCCACCGTCGAAGCGGTCGAGGCGGCCCTGCGGGCGCGTCAGGGCGGCCCCGCCGAGCCCGCCACGGCGGACTGAGGTGGCGAAAGCCGGGCAGCGGGTCGCCCTGGGGCTGATCCGCGCCTACCAGCTGACCTTCTCGGCCCTGGTGGGGCGGCAATGCCGCTACCTGCCGACCTGCTCGGATTACGCCGCCGAAGCCGTGCGGCGCCACGGCGTGTGGCCGGGCGCTTGGATGGCGGCGGCGCGGCTGTGCCGGTGCCATCCCCTCGGGGCCTGGGGCTACGACCCCGTGCCGATGCGCTGCGAACCGGTGCCGGCGGGCCAGCCGTGGCGCCACGGCGCGTGGCGGATGCCGGCCGTCACGCCTTTGCCGACGGAGATTCCTCGCGACCCGGCCGCCCTCCCCGAAGCTCACGAGCGCGACAGCAGCTCCGCGGCGAAGCCGTAGATGCGCCCGCGTGCGTCGGCCGGCATGCCGTGCAGGACGTCAAGGTAGGTGCGTCCGATGTCACAGACGCGCCCGTCGGGCAGGGGCGGGTCGGGCGTGGTGCCGTCGATGAGAAGCCCGATCTCGCCCGGCGTCAGGCCGAAGGAGGCCAGCCCCGACGACAGGGCGTCGAAATCCGCGTCGGTCGGGGCGGTGCGGTCGCGGTGCCGGCTGCGCCCGTCCGCGATGGCGTCGAGCGTGCGGTCCGCGAGCGTCGCCACGAGCCCCCGATGCGCCGCCGTGAAGGTGGCGATCGAGGCGTCCGTCAGGCCGTAGAGGAAGTCGACGCATCGGCGCGGGTCGAGCGGCGCGATCCCGCCCAGCAGCGCGGAGCGGGCGTCGAAGAAGCGGTCGAGCGCGGCGGGCCCGGCCTGGGCGGCGAGGATCCCGTCCGACTGCTCGATGTCGCGCAGCGCGTCCCAGATCGCCGCATCGGCGGAGGGCACCGCCGCGTCCCGCCCGAGCCGGTCCAGGATGGCCCCGTATTGGCGCGGGAAATCGGTCCTCAAGCGGCCGTAGAAGCCCGCGAATTCCGGCACCTCGCCGATGCGGTCGGGCGGCGGGACGGAGACCGGCGCGGCGGCCGGCGGCACCCGCATGGCGTCCGCCAGGACCGCGAGGCCGGGCGGGGGTGGGACGGGCCGCGGCGCGGGGCGGTTCACCGTCGATCGCCACCCCAGGAGACCGAGCACCCCCACGGCGAGGGCCAGGAAGACGATGCGCAACGCTGTCATGGCGAGGGGTGCTTCTTCGATGCCGTCAGTCTAGCCCGGCCCCCCGCCGCACGCCAGGCGCGCCCGCCCCGCTGCCCGTCGATGAGGCACGACGTCCGACGATCGCCCGCACCGGGCCGATACAGCGAAATTTATGGGCAATGCGAGCCTGCATATGCTATTCCTGCGGGCAGTGGGATGGAAGCGGCCGATCGGAGAAGGTGCCACAGCACCGCCGGTCCAGGGGAGGATGGACATGATGGGCTTCGCCGGATCCTCCTACGCGCTGTTCGCGGCCGTTTGGAGCGTGCTGTGCCTGCTGTCGGGCGTGGTGGTCACGGACTCGATGCTGCGCGGCGTCCCGAGCCCGTCGGCCATCGATGCGGACCGGCCGGGCGACTCCGCCGCCTGACTCTGCCTCCGCGGATTGCGCCGGCGGTGCCCATGATGTAGCGCCTCCTTTCCCGCGCCGTGGCCAGCCCGGCCCGCGGGGAACCCGCTTACGCCGACCCGTTTCGGCGACTGAGCCCGGAGGATCCTGCCGTGATCGAACTGACCTTTCCCGACGGCGCGGTGCGTCCCTACCCCGTCGGCACCACCGGCCTCGACGTCGCGAAATCCATCTCGCCCTCGCTCGCGAAGCGCACGGTGGCGCTGGCGCGCGACGGCGTCGTAGTGGACCTCGCCGACCCGATCGAGGGCGACGCGTCGGTCGAGTTCCTGACCCGCGACGACCCGCGCGCCCTCACGTTGATCCGCCATGACGCCGCCCACGTGCTGGCCGAGGCCGTTCAAGGGCTGTTCCCCGGCACGCAGGTGACGATCGGCCCGGTGATCGAGGACGGGTTCTACTACGACTTTCACCGCGACACGCCCTTCACGCCCGACGACTTCGCCGCGATCGAGAAGCGCATGCGCGAGATCGTCGCGAAGGACCAACCCTTCACCAAGGAGGAGTGGAGCCGCGACGACGCGAAGCGCTTCTTCGCCGAGCGCGGCGAAGGCTTCAAGGTCGAGCTCGTCGACGCGATCCCGGCCGACCAGACGCTGAAGATGTACCGGCAGGGCGAATGGATGGACCTGTGCCGCGGGCCGCACATGACGTCCACCGGCAAGGTCGGGACGGCCTTCAAGCTGATGAAGGTGGCGGGCGCCTATTGGCGGGGCGACTCCACCAACCCGATGCTGTCGCGCATCTACGGCACCGCCTTCGCCAAGCAGGACGACCTCGACGCGCACCTGAAGCGCCTGGAGGAAGCGGCCAAGCGCGACCACCGCCGGCTCGGCCGGGAGATGGACCTGTTCCACTTCCAGGAGGAAGGGCCGGGCACGATCTTCTGGCATCCCAAGGGCTGGAACCTGTTCCAGACGCTGATCGGCTACATGCGCCGGCGTCAGGAAGGGGCGGGCTACATCGAAGTCAACACCCCGATGATCCTCGACCGGAGCCTGTGGGAAACCTCGGGCCATTGGCAGACGTATCGCGACAACATGTTCGTGACGACCACGGAGGACGAGCGCGTCTTCGCCTTGAAGCCGATGAACTGCCCGGGGCACGTGCAGATCTTCAAGAACGGGCTGAAGAGCTACCGCGACCTGCCCCTGAAGATCGCCGAATTCGGCACCGTGCACCGCTACGAGCCCTCGGGGGCGCTGCACGGGGTGATGCGGGTGCGCGCCTTCACGCAGGACGACGCCCACATCTTCTGCACCGACGACCAGATCATGGCCGAGTGCCTGAAGGTCAACGACCTCATCCTGTCCATCTACCGCGACTTCGGCTTCGAGGACGTGACCATCAAGCTGTCGACGCGGCCGGAGAAGCGCGTCGGTTCGGACGAGGTGTGGGACAAGGCCGAGGAGGCGCTCGGGCGCGTCATCGAGAACGTCGCGGCGCGCGGCGTTCCGACCTCGATCAACCCCGGCGAGGGCGCCTTCTACGGGCCGAAGCTCGAATACGTGCTGCGCGACGCCATCGGCCGCGACTGGCAGTGCGGCACCCTGCAGGTGGACTTCAACCTGCCGGGCCGCTTCGGCGCCTTCTACATCGGCCACAACAGCGAGAAGGTGACGCCGGTGATGCTGCACCGGGCCATGTTCGGCTCGTTGGAGCGCTTCACCGGCATCCTGATCGAGCATTTCGCCGGCCACATGCCGCTCTGGCTGTCGCCGGTGCAGATCGTCGTCGCCACCATCACCGAGGAAGCAGACGACTACGCGCTGCAGCTCATCGCGGAGGCCCGCCGCATGGGGCTGCGCGTGGAAGGCGACCTCCGCAACGAGAAGATCAACTACAAGGTCCGTGAGCATTCCCTGGCGAAGGTGCCGGTGCTGCTCGTCGTCGGCCGCAAGGAGGCGGCGGAGCGCACCGTGTCGATGCGCCGCCTCGGCTCGCCGAACCAGACCGGCGGCAACGCCGACGCGGTGCTGGCGTCCCTGGTCGAGGAGGCCGTGGCGCCGGACCTTCGGCGGACCATCGCAGCCGCGGAGGTGGCGGAAGCCGCGGAATGACGCCGGTCCCCTCGAAGGCGATCGAAACAGACCTCGTCGCCGACGAGCGCGATGGTGAGTTGAACACCGTTGACAGGTCCGCACCCGCGACCGATCCTAAGCAGGCCTTCGTGGGTTGGCCCACGAAAGCCTGCGTCTCCTCACAAGGGAAGGCGGCAGGATCGCGTAGGCGAGCCCGCACGATCCTGCTTAAAGCTTGTCAGGCTGTCGTTGACGCGGAGCTTCAACTCAAGCCCGACAGGCTCGTGTTTTAGAGCTGACTACTGTCGGCAACAGGATGATACACGCTGGCCGCCAGGATGGGCTCGTCGACGGGGTTGAGTGTGACGCCGACCGAGAAGCTCGACGCCAAGGTGGCCAACGAACAGCTGAAGCTCTTCGCCAATCTCTTGAACACCTTGGCGGCGCCGTCCCTGGTCGGCTCTCTGATCGCGCCAACCGTTGCGGGCGCGCTTGTGAATCCGTATTGGAGCGCGCTGGTTGCGGGTTTGGGCGTGTTGCTCCATCTTTTCGGCTGGTTGGTGCTGGGCTTGTTCAAACCGGAGCAGTGAGAGATGGAGACGATCTGGATCGTTCCCCCTGCCCTCGGCGCGGTCGGCTTCGCCCTTGTCTCCGCAGCTCTGCTCGTGAGCCGCCGCTTCGATCGCAAGCATCCGAACCTGTCTCGGAAAGGAATGCGTGAGAGAGAGCAGGCGGCCCGTTCGGCGCTGCGCCGTGAGAAAATCCCCATCCCTCCATTTCGACCCGAGGAATGGCAGATGCAGGCGGCACGGGATCAAAGCGAAAGCGACCGGCTGGACAGATCGTTGATGCGCTACGGCGAGCGGGTGGCGAGCCGGCCTAAGCCGACCGCGGAGGCAGGCACCCCCGCGCCGCGTTGAACGAGCTCTCGCACATCACGATCAAACTTTGCGGGTTCGGAGGCGACGCCGAATCGTCGCCCGTCGAGCGGCGATCACTGGCCTCGATGGCCGGGCAAAAGCTCATCGCGGACCACAACATCGAACACAGCCGGGCGCTCCGTGCCACACGAGCCGAAGAAGTAATACCAATCGCTTGAAGTCGTGACTCACGTGGACAGGGGGCGGGCTATCTGATTCGGTTTGGCTTCCTTGCTGGGAGGCTGACCATGGCGGCTGGGATCGCGATCACGCGGCAGGATGAGAGCGCTGCG
>NZ_QYBB01000120.1 GCF_004137685.1 Lichenibacterium minor
GTAAGCGTCGCTCCGCCCCCACCTTCTGGAGCCTGACCGGGTGATCGATGATCGAGGCTGCAGGAGGCTTCGATCCATGTCTACACCTAAGCATATGCACGTGTCGGAGGGGCCGCAGCGCTTCGACGTGTTCACCGGCGGAGGGCGCCGACGCCGTTTCACCGCGGCCGAAAAGAGGGCGATCGTCGACGAAAGCTACGCGGACGGGACCTCGGTCTGCGGGGTCGCGCGCCGTCACGGCCTGACGTCCCAGCAGCTGTTCGGCTGGCGCCGACTGGCCCGCGTCGGGTCGTCTTCGTCTCTGCCCGCCGAGCGACCGCTGTTCGTGCCCGTCATCGTGGCGTCCGAGCCCGAGGCACCGCCCCGTGATGAGGCGCCGATTGGCCCGAAGCCGCGCAGGCGCCGGAAGCGGACCGAGGAGGCGAGCATCGAGGTGGAGATCGATGGCGTCGTGGTGCGGGTGGGCCGGGATGCCGATGCCGGCGCGATCGCGGCGGTGATCGGCGCGCTGAAGGCCGGCTCGTGATCGGCCCTTCGGGCACGGTGCGCGTCATGCTGGCCACGCGGCCGGTGGATTTCCGCAAGGGCATGGACGGCCTAGCCATGCTGGTGCGCGAACAGCTGGCCGCCGATCCGTTCTGCGGCACGGTGTTCGCCTTCCGCTCGAAACGGGCGGACCGGCTGAAGCTCTTGTTCTTCGACGGGACCGGCGTGGTGCTGGTGGCGAAAAGGCTCGAGGCGGGTGCGTTCCACTGGCCGAAGCCGGGCGACGCCGCCCTGTTGCTGACGGCCGCCGAGATGGCGGCGCTCGTCGAAGGGCTCGACTGGCGGCGCGTGCACGTGCCGCGCGACACGGCCGTGCCGAGGCTCGCCGGTTAGGCGAGAAGAAGCGAGGGCGTCGCGCGCAGGGCTCGGATGTGATCTGATGCTTCCGTGATGCCGAGCGAGCCCGCCCCCTCCGACGACCCGGCCGCCCTGCAGGCCATGCTGGCGGCCGAGAGGCTGGAGAACGAGCGGCTGCGCAAGATCATCCGCGAGCTGCAGCGCCACCGCTTCGGCCGTCGGGCCGAAAGCCTGCCCCTCGATCAGCTCCAGCTCGGGCTGGAGGAGGCCGAGCAAGCCGAAGCGGCCGATGAGGCCAGCGCAGAGGCAGCGGCTCCGAGCGTCCGCGCGACCCGTGTGGCGAAGCGCCGGGCCAACCGGGGCTCCTTGCCGGCCCACCTGCCGCGGATCGAGACCGTGGTGGACATCGCCGATGACAGCTGCCCATGCTGTTCGGCCCCGCTGCACCGCATCGGCGAGGACGTTTCCGAGCGCTTGGACGTGGTGCCGGCGCAGTTCCGCGTGTTGGTGGTGCGCCGGCCGAAATACGCCTGCCGGGCCTGCACCGACGGCGTGGCCCAGGCGCCCGCGCCGGCGCGGCTGATCGAGGGCGGGCTGCCCACCGACGCCACCGTGGCGCAGGTGCTCGTGTCGAAGTTCTCGGATCACCTGCCGCTGTACCGGCAGGCGCAGATCTTCGCCCGCCAGGGTGTCCTCCTGGACCGCTCCACCCTGGCCGACTGGGTGGGGCGCGCCGCGGCTCTGCTCGAGCCCGTGCACGGGCGGCTGCTCGACCACCTGAAGGCGTCCACGAAGCTCTTTGCCGACGAGACAACGGCGCCGGTGCTCGATCCCGGCCGCGGGCGGACGAAGACCGGGCAGCTGTGGGCCTACGCGCGCGACGATCGCCCCTGGGGTGGGGCCGACCCGCCGGGGGTGGCCTACGTCTACGCCCCCGATCGCAAGGCCGAGCGGCCCATGGCCCATCTCGCTGGCTTTTCCGGCGTGCTGCAGGTGGACGGCTATGAGGGCTACCGCGCCCTGACGAAGGGCGACCGGGTGAAGCTCGCCTTCTGTTGGGCCCATGTCCGGAGAGGGTTCATCGACCTCGCCGCCAAAGGCGCGTCGCCGATCGCCGCCGAGGTGCTCGAGCGCATCGCGGCGCTGTACCGGATCGAGGGCGAGATCGCCGGGCTTTCGGCCGAAGCGCGCCGCCAGGCGCGGCAGGAGCGCAGCCGGCCGCTTTTAGTTAAGCTCGACCTGTTGCTGCGCGACAGGCTGGCGCTTCTCAGCCAGAAGAGCACGCTCGCCGTGGCGATCCGCTACGCGACCTCACGTTGGGCGGGGCTGACGCTCTACGTCGACGACGGCCGAGTGGAGATGGACTCCAACACGGTGGAGCGCTCAATTCGTCCCCTCGCCCTGACGCGCAAGAATGCCCTCTTCGCCGGCTCCGATCGGGGCGGCCAGACCTGGGCGGTGATCGCCTCATTGGTGGAAACCTGCAAGCTGAACGGCGTGGACCCGCAGGCCTACCTCTGCGACGTGATCAGCCGCATCGTCGGTGGCCATCCTCAGAGCCAGCTCGACCAGCTGCTGCCCTGGGCCTATCCGACCATCCCGGGGCTCAAGGCCGCCGCCTGAGCCGTCCGCCGTGCCGAACCGCCTCCGCCGAGCCCTGCTCTAAAAGCCAGCCATCCGCAACGTGGGCCCGGCGCACCGCTTAC
>NZ_QYBB01000121.1 GCF_004137685.1 Lichenibacterium minor
TGTGCGCCATGGCGGATCCTACCATGAGGCTGGGGGACGGGGAGCACGACCCTCCCCTTTCCACACAGTCTGTAGGACATAAGCGACAGATAGAGGATGGCCGTAGCGAGACGCAGCCCAGGACAGCTGCTGACTAGGTGGATCAGCCCCGAGCCGCATGTCGGCTGAGGAATACCTCATCGGACATCAGAGAAGCTGATAGGTGCAGCGCTAAAGTGGGAACTCGTGCTCCTATCAGCCCGGAGCGGGCATTTCAGCGTGAGCTTGACTTGTGCCAACTGGTCAACCGCAGGTATGGCAGGCGGACGAACCATCGGCAAGAGCCCAACGTGAACCTCGACCGCCATACCGCCATCACCGCTCGTGCGCACCAAATCTGGGAGAAGAGCGGCTGCGTTCACGGGCAGGACGTGCAG
Organism: Lichenibacterium minor; assembly: GCF_004137685.1. Lineage (GTDB taxonomy): Bacteria > Pseudomonadota > Alphaproteobacteria > Rhizobiales > Beijerinckiaceae > Lichenihabitans > Lichenihabitans minor. The sequence goes on from NZ_QYBB01000121.1 coordinate 417, forward strand.
CACTGGCGACAGGCCGAGCGGGAGCGCGACGAAGCGGAAGCCAGGGCCGCCGCGGTCGAACAGTTCAACGCCGGGCCGATCGAGGTTGCACCCGCCAAGCTGACCAGGAAGCACGTCGCGAAGGCCGCAGAACCCGCGGGTGAGGTCCCAGCCGCATCGGCCCGAAAGCCTCGTGTGAGCCGCAAAGCCTCGGCTCCGCCTTTGTAACGGACACAGAGCTGTTAATGGGGATGGCCCACCGCAGATCTGGAGGATGAACTCATGACAGTAGTCCGAACGGACCTCCTCGATATCGCCTTCGAAAGCGGAGGACCCGTCGACGGATCACCCGTGCTGCTCCTGCACGGCTGGCCCGACGATGCCACGGCTTGGCGCGGCATCACGCCGGCTCTGGAGGCAGCCGGATACCGCTGGGCCGCACCTTGGCTGCGCGGCTTCGGCAGCACTCGCTTTCTATCCGACGGAACGCCCCGTGACGGCAGCGGCGTCGCCCTTGCGCAGGACGCCCTGGATCTGGCAGAGGCGCTCGGCTGGTCTCGCTTCGCGGTCGTCGGGCATGACTGGGGTGGGCGCGCCGCCTACCTTATGGCCGCGCTCGCGCCCGAGCGCCTGACATCGATCGCGTCGCTCGCTATCGGCTATGCGCCGCGTGGCCGTTTTGCAGTCCCTAGCTTCGCGCAAAGCCGGCTCTGGTGGTATCAGTGGTTTATGACGACGGATGGCGGTGCTGTAGCAGTGCGGAACGATCCGATCGGCTTCGCCCGCATCCAGTGGGAGACCTGGAGCCCCGCGGGCTGGTTCGACGCCGCGGTCTTCGACACAACGGCGGAGAGCTTCCGCAACCCCGATTGGGCTTCGATTACGCTGCACGGCTATCGCAGCCGCTGGCAGACCGAGCCGCTCGACGCGCAGTATGCGCCGCTCCGGGACAGAGTCGACGCAACTGAGACTCTTGCCATCCCGACGCTGATGATCCAGGGCGGGGCAGATGCTTGCGATCCAGCGAACGGATCAGAGGAGCAGCAACGCTACTTCACCTCCGGCTATCGCCGGCTCGTGCTCCCAGGCGTCGGGCACTTCCCAGCGCGTGAAGCGCCAATCGCGGTCGCCGAAGCGGTTCTGGCTCACCTTGCCGCGACCTCATCCTGGTAGAGATGCCGCCACGGTGAACCCGCTGTAGCAAGCCAGCCATCACCGCAGGACCGCAAATACATCCGTCAGGGTTTGGCGCCACCACACGTGGCCGGGATCGTGTTGGAAGCGGGGTGCCACCAAAGGTAGGCGTCGCTCGACGGCAGGACGAGAGGAACGTCTCTGACCTCGACATCGTGCCATGCCGCGCGATCGGTGATCGCCTTCGGCAGGGTCGCGACGAGGTCAGAAGCCGCCACCATCCAGATAGCTGCCGGAAAGCTCGGGACCGTCATGGCGACGCGCCGGCGACGGTCGAGAGTCTCCAGCGCGCCGTCGACGATACCCACGCCCTGTCCCGTGGTGCTCACGAGAAGGTGCGGCAGGGCGGTGTAAGCATCAAGGTCGAGGTCGGTATCGAGCGCCGGATGGCCGCGGCGTAGGACGCAACGGAAGGGCTCGGAGATGACGCGGACCCGCATCATTTCTCGGTCCAGTGCCAGCTGGTGCTCAACCTCCGCACCGGCCAGGACGAGATCAAGGCGGCCGCTCGCAAGGTCGTCGGCGAGTCCTGGACCGATCGATCTCAAATGGAGGTCTAGACCCGGTGCCTCGCGCCTCAGGCGCCCGACCAGCTCGGGTAGCACCGTGAACTGAGGATGATCCGGGGTTGCGAGGGTGAAACGCCGCGTCGACGACGCCGGATCGAAAGCTGTCTCATGGCCGAGCACGCGCTCGAGTTCAGCCAGCCCGAGCGACAGGCCAGGGCGCAAGGCCAGAGCGCGTGGCGTCGGACTAAGCGTGTTGCCGATGCGGACCAGCAGCGGATCGCCGAAGCGGTCCCGCAGGGCATGCAGGGAATGGCTGATCGTAAGCGGTGCGCCGGGCCCACGTTGCGGATGGCTGGCTTTTAGAGCAGGGCTCGGCGGAGGCGGTTCGGCACGGCG
>NZ_QYBB01000122.1 GCF_004137685.1 Lichenibacterium minor
GCGATCCCGCTGGCTCGGTCGCCAACTCTGAATCATATAACCAGGACGAGGTCAGCCACCCTTTTGGGTCAAGCTCTAATACTACAGCCGGGTTTCAGGCGGATGCCAGGCTCGTCGTGCCCAGTGGGCTCGTCTGGCGCGCTGCTGATGGCGGCGGCGCCATTCGGACCAGCGAAACAGTCGCTGGCGATCGAGATAGGGTCTGGCGATTACGGCGGCGATCAGGTGCCTGATTTCGGGCACGGTCAGCGGCAGCAAGTCTTCGGCGAGGCTTTTCAGGTCCACACCCCCCGACGGCGCCCTTTCGGACGGCGGCGAGGTAGGCCAGGGCCAGCATGGCGAAGGTGATGTGCCAATGCCACCCCACCCAGGAGCGGACTTCATATTGGTCGAGCCCGACCTCGCCTTTGCTGTCCTCGAACAGGCTTTCGATGGACCATCGCGATCCGGCGATCTTCACCAGCTCATCCAAGCTCGTCGCCTCGGGCGCGTGGGTGAGATAGAAAGTGACGTCGCTCGGGTCGGCGAGGGAACGGCGCACCAGCAGGCCGCAGCGGAACCCTTTGGCGCCGCCAGCATGGGGCAGGAAAGCCCAATCGTACAGGCGCGGGCCCTTGGCACCAGCGCCCGCGCTCAGGCGCTGCCAGTCCGCCTCGCCCAGACCCTCGATCCAGGCTGCGACCGGCCGCATACCGAGGTGCTGATTCGAGGCGACGGTGAGCACGTAGCCGCGCCGATGCTGTTGCGCCCACTGGCGCAGGGCGTAGACCCCGCCATACACGCTGTCGCCGGTGACCCAGGCGAAGGGCACGCCGGCGGCCCGGGCGCGCTCCAGCATGGCCAAGCCCAGCATCGGTTTCGTGGCGAAGGCCAGCTCGTCCGGGATGCGAGCCTCGGCTCGCCGCAGCCGGTCCTTGGCCCAGTCCTTTGGAAGGTAGAGCGCCCGGTCGAGCAGCACGCGGCCGTGCCGGCTCGCATAGCCCAGGAAGACGCCGATCTGGCTGTTCTCGATCCGGCCTGCCGTCCCAGAGTATTGCCGTGCGACGCCAGCCGATTTTTTGCCTTTCTTCAAGAACCCGGTCTCGTCGAGAACCAACACAGCATCAGCGTCGCCGAACTGTTCGACCACGTAGGCCTGCAGGTCGTCCCGCACCGCGTCGGCGTCCCACCGCATGCGCGACAGGAACTCCTGCACGCCGTCCGGCGTGCGGTCCCCAGCCGCTTCGGCCAGCTGCCAGCCGTTCTTGCGCTCGATCGGCAACAACAGCCCGCGAAGGTAGGCGGCCGCGCGACGGCGCGGCTCCGATCGACCGAAACGGGACGCGATGCGATCCACAATGTCGTCCAGGCCCGTCAGCCAGTCGGCCACCTCGCTGCTTGTCGTCATGTTGACGCCCTCCGCCCACACAACGCCCAAACCCGGCTGTAGTACTAAGCCGGATGCGCCCTCGAGGGATAACGGCGATGTCGACCATACCAGTCCAAACAGGCCCTAGTTTCCCGGTCGCAACGTCGCCGACAGGTCGGGAACTCAAGGTTCTCTTCCAGCCTAATCCGACTAAACGCAGACAGGCGGCCTTCGGTCATCATCCCTAACTCGTGCGGCCCATCAGAATGCCCGGAAGCGGACATCTCCCGAGCCTGCAATGGGTCAACTGGGGTCCTTCAGAGGTGCCTGTTGGACGGACCTGGGAAGCGTGAGTCGAGAATGCCTACGGCAGCGGAAGGTGGGCGCAACCCTCACTGAGCGGACAATCGATTTGCATGCATCCGATGCGATCGTTGATGCGATTGCCGTTGCAGATATCTAGGCCGCCTTCGGCGCAGAACCGCCAGACCGCATGCTGCACCAGGCGTGGAAAATAGGCAGGGCCATCCGGGCATAGGATTGTGGCGTCGATCTCGCGTGAGCAGCGCTCCAGGACCTCCGCGCAGCCACCCGCCTCGTAGCACAGTCGCCCATAGGCGTGCTCCGTCCCGACCTGCCGGGCGACCCCGGTTCGATGCAGCCAGTTGTGCACCAGAGTGTCGATGGCGATCATCGTGGCTCCCGCGGTAACCCTCCGCTCCCGGGCAGGGTCTCCGGCGAGCAGCAGCTCGGCCAGGGCCATCGCCAGCACCTTAAACGAGATCCCGTAGACATGGCTCAGCGGCGCGAGCAGGGCTTCCCGCATCAGCGCTGGACGGTCATCCTCACCAGGGTGGTCGGCCTCAGTTAGGCGATCGTCGATCCAGCTTATGACATCACCGCCGCACACGTCACGGATGAACAGGAACAGCGCGTAGGCCATCTGGTTCAGGCGACCATTGCGTAGATCGTGCCGCGGCAGGGGGCAGGTCTCAAAGAACACGGGTTCGGCGCAGCTGTTGGGTAAGCGTCGCTCCGCCCCCACCTTCTGGAGCCTGACCGGGTGATCGATGATCGAGGCTGCAGGAGGCTTCGATCCA
>NZ_QYBB01000123.1 GCF_004137685.1 Lichenibacterium minor
TGCCATCCGCCTCACGCTGCGAGGCCAGCCAATCGCCGTGCCGGCCTGAACGGCAGCACGACCTCGTGAGCAATTACCGTTCACCCGTCGCGTCACCGGTGCCGACGAGGTCGTCGCCCTCAGTCGCTCGGTGAAGGGAGCGGACGGATCTTTCGCCGGCGTCGTCGTCGGCACGATGCGCCTAGCCTATTTCCGTAAGCTCTTCTCCAAGGCCGATCTCGGCCGGCACGGGTCCATCAGCCTGTTCCGCACGGACGGCATCTCGCTGATGCGCGTGCCCTACGATCCCAGCCAGATCGGGCTCAGCTTCGCCAAGAGCAGCAACTTTCAGCGATTCGTACGGTCGCCATCGGGGACCTTCGTCGGCACGGCGATCATCGACGGCGTCGATCGCATCTACAGCTTCACCCATGTCGGCGATTTGCCCCTGGTGATGAACGTCGCCTTGGCTGAAGGTGACGTCTTCGCCGTTTGGCGAACCAAGAGCATGATCATCGGCTTCAGCCTCATCGTGCTGTGTGTGGCTGCGGCTATCTTGGCACAGTTGCTGAGGCGGCAGCTGCGGCGCACGGCCAGCACCGAGGTCATGCTGTCGCGCAGCGAAGCTCAGTACCGGCTTTTCGCCGATCATGCCCAGGATGTCATCGTCCGGCTCGATCGTTCGCTGCGTCGGACCTACGTGTCGCCCGCGGTTTCCAGCATGCTGGGCTATGCACCCGAGGAATTGCTCGGTCACAGCTTTTCAGAGATGGTCCACCCCGACGATTGGCCGAACGTCGCCGTGCTAATCTGCGCCTCGCAGGCGGAGGGTTCCAACACCGAGGCGACCTATCGGCTGCGGCACCAGGGTGGCCACCACGTCTGGATCGAGGCACGCTACAGCTGGGTTGCCGAGGACGCCGGCTTCGTCGTCGTGCTGCGCGACATCAGCAAGCGCAAGGCTGCCGAGGAGCAGCTCGAAGGGCTGAATGCCGAGCTGGAGCGTGTCGCGCGCTGCGACGCCCTGACCGGTTTATCGAACCGCCGCCACTTTGACGAGGTGCTCGACAGCGAGTGGCGCCGCGCCAAGCGGGACCGCGGAACCGTTTCGCTGGTGCTGATCGATGTCGATCGCTTCAAGCTCTACAACGATCATTACGGCCACCAAAAGGGCGACGCCTGCCTGCGTGCCGTGGCTTCCGCCGTGGCCGGCAGCGTTCGGCGTCCCGGTGACCTCACCGCTCGCTACGGAGGCGAAGAACTGGTCATCATTCTAACCAGCACGAATGAGAGTGGCGCCGCTCAGGTGGCGGAGCGGGTGCGCGACGCTATCCAAAGCCTCGGTCTTCCGCACATCGGCAACCCGGCTTGCGGATCGGTGGTGACGGCAAGCCTGGGTTGCGCGACGCTGAACCCTTCCGACGGTGAGGAGCCGTCCGCACTCGTCGCCCAGGCGGACGCGCGCCTGTACGAGGCGAAGCGGACGGGGCGCAATCGTGTCGTGGCCACAATGCCGGTGGCGGCCGTTGTCTCCGACTCCTCGGGCGAGGTCGATCGTTTGCAGGCGCTCGCCAGCTATGAGGAGGCCGGCGTGGCTCACCCCTCAGACAGCCTCGACCGCATCGCCCAGCTGACGGCTCAGCTACTCGGCATGCCGATGGCCTTCGTGTCACTGGTCGGCCGTGAAGAAGCCGCCCTCGTCGGACGGTACAATGTGGAGATGGACCGGGCGCCTCGCGATGCCGCCTACTGCGCTCATACGATCCAGGGTGATGAGCTCCTCGTGGTGCCGAGCACGCTGGCCGATCCGCGCTTCACCTACAACCCGCTCACGAAAGCGGGCATCGGCTTCTACGCCGGTGCGCCGCTGATCGACCCGTGTAACGGACACAAGCTGGGCGCCCTCTGCGTCGTCGATCACCAAGCGCGACAGCCGCTCGATGAGGCGCAACGGCGTCTACTCGCCGGCTTGGCTCGCCTTGTGATGAACGATCTCGAGAGCCGGGCCTGCGCAGCGACAACGCATACCCCGGAGCTTGACCGGATACAGGCGGCGTAGACGATGAACGCGAGCCCGACTAAACCGGCGATGTAGTGCGGGCACATCGTCTGCCGCGCCGCTTGACCGTGTAGCTTGTAGAACGAGTGTCGCACCAAACGCCTAACGCCAAGTTCGACAAGCCGCCCATAGCGGTCAACCCGTTAGTGCGTTTTGGCTGCACCTCAACGAGACCGGCGCAAAGGTTCGTACCCTGCCAAGTTCTATTAGGGTGCACTCTAAACATACCGGGTAGCTGTAGCTCGGAGCTCTCTCAGACAGGTTTTAATTCGCGTTCACGATCGGCTCGGGACAGGGTGCCCGTGTAGCACATCTCTGTCTGATGGTCGCTAGTGCTCTGAGTCATTCGTTTGATGCACCCTGAGCTTGGCCATGACGCTGGCGGCTGAGGCGGTCCAGATGAAGG
>NZ_QYBB01000124.1 GCF_004137685.1 Lichenibacterium minor
GCGGCGGGCTCCGCCATGTGCGGAGCTCCGCCCACCGCCCTCGACTCCAAAACTCCACCAGCTCCGTGGACGCTACCCTGACCCCGCGCCGGTGAGCCGCTTCGACGAGTGCCGGGATGTCCTGCATCTCCATGGTGATGGAGCCGGGACTTTCGCACCACAGCAGCGTGGTTTCGGGGCGGATGAGCCTATCGATACCCACTCCGACCATCGCAGGGTAGGTCTCGACGTCTACGCCGAGCTTCGCGAGTAGCCCTGAGGCGAGTTGTGCCGCGGGACGATAAGCGCTGTCGGGCACCAACACGTGCGACCCCGCCCGACAATGGGCCAGGAAAATAAGCGCGATGGCGGCTTGGCCGCCCGGCACCACAAAGGTCTGGTGGGCGCCCTCCAGCTCGGCGACCCGCCCCGCGAGTTCCCGGGTCGTGGGCGTCCCGTAAAGGCCGTAGGTGTAGCCGTTGTCCGCCGTCCAATCGTCACGCGCATCGGCAAGGCGATCGAAGACCACGGTTGATCCCCTGAGCACCGGCGTCGCCAGGGAGCGAAAGGCAGTCGACACTCGAACGTCCGAATGAATCAGGCGAGTCTTCCAACCCGTGCGCGGGACGCGTTCGGACATGATCATGCATCCTCAGGAATGCCGCAGTTCGGCCAGGGTGTTGGAGGGGTTCAGGTCGCGAAAGCCGGATCTTCGCGCATCAGCACGCGCTTGACGCTCTCCAGGTGCAGGCGGGCGCTCTCGGGATCGCCTTCGCGCATCTGGGCGGCGACGCGCCGGGCGACATCGGGATCGACAGCGCGCAGCGGCCGGCCGGTGCTCAGGGCTTTGACTTGCACCTCGGCGGCCCGCTCCAGGTAGTAGAGGTCGTCCCAAGCTTCGGCAATCGTCGGCCCCGTCACCATAACGCCGTGGTTGCGCAGGAACACCACGTCGGCGTCGCCGAGCGTCGCGGCGATGCGGTTGCCCTCGGTCGCGTCGAGCGCGAGGCCGTTGTAGCGCTCGTCGACGGCCGTGCGGCCGAGGAACTTGAGCGCCGTCTGCCCCGCAAAGGCGAGCGGCTCGCCCTCCACCATGCTGAGTGCCGTGGCGTTCGGCATGTGGGTATGAAACGCCGCGCGGGCGCGGGGCAGCGTGGCATGCAGCCGGGCGTGGATGAAGAAGGCCGTCGCCTCCGGCCGGCCCTCGCCCTCGACGACGTTTCCGTCGAAGTCGCAGACCAGCTGGCCGGACGCGGTGATCTCGGCGAAGGCGAACCCGTAGGGGTTGACCAGGAACAGGTCGTCCCGGCCCGGGACGAGGGCGGAGAAGTGGTTGCAGATGCCCTCCTCCAGCCCGAGTCGCGCCGCCATGCGGAAGCAGGCCGCGAGGTCGACCCGCGCCCGCAGCAGCGCGTCGCTATCGATTGGGCCGAGCGCGCGGCCCCCTCGGCCCTGCGCGGCGCCTAATTCATGTGCCATGTCGCTCCTCCTATCCGGCGCGGTTCACATCCAGCCCGCGTCGCGGAACAGCGACGGCAGGCCGTCGAGGCTCGGCAGCACGGCGCGGGGGCGGTAGCCGTTCGCCGGCCTGCGACCCGTGCCGCGATCGATCCACACGTCCCGCAGGCCGAGTTCGCGCGTGGCGACGAGGTCGAGGTGCGGGCTGGCGCAGACGTGCACCACGGCGTCGTCCCCGACACCGAGCGCGGCATGCGCGAAGTCGAAGATGCGCCGCGACGGCTTGTAGGCGCCGGCCTGCTCGGCCGTGACCACGCGGTCGATGGTGCCGCCGAGCTGGGCCACGTTGCCGGCGATCACGTCGTCGTCGGTGTTCGACACGATGCAGAGCCGGAAGCCGGACCGCTTCAGCGCGGCTAGCGTGTCGACGACCTCTGGAAAGGGCGGCATGCGGCCGATCGCGTCCGTCAGGACCGCGGCGTCGGCGGCGTCGACCTCCGCGCCGAGGTCGCGCAGGGCGAGCCCGAGCGCCTCCCCGGCGATGGCACGGAAGGTGCGGTGGGGCGGCGTCTGCTCCAGCGCGTGCTCGTGCCGGTCGTAGGTCGCGATCAGCCGCTCGGCGTCGACCGCCCTCGCCTTGCCGGCCAGGACGGTCGCCATGGCGGCTCGTAGGCCCTCATCCCACTGGATCAGCGTGCCGTAGCAGTCGAAGGTGAGCCAGGTCGGGCGGGGTGTTCCAGACAGCATGAATGGGATCCATGGACAGGTCGCGAGCGGAGCTGTAGCAGCGGATGCTGCCCATTCGGAAATTAGATGATCCGATGATGTCCATCGATTCTGCAAATGCCGCGTCGCTCGATCTCGACCTACTGCGCAGCTTCGTGGCCGTGGTGGACGCAGGCGGCTTCACGCGCGCGGGGGCCCGCGTGCACCGGACCCAGTCGACGGTCAGCCAGCAGATCCGCAAGCTGGAGG
>NZ_QYBB01000125.1 GCF_004137685.1 Lichenibacterium minor
CTCGCCTTCGGCCTCCACGCCCGGCGGGTCGCGCATCCGGCCGTGGACCTGCGGCTGTTCCGGCACCGCTCCTTCGCAGTCGGCACGCTGGCCGGCGGCCTTTGCCGCGTCGGGCTCAACGGCGCTCCCTTCCTGCTGCCGCTGATGCTGCAGGTCGGGTTCGGCATGAGTCCCGTCGCGTCGAGCTTCCTCCTGCTCAAAGCGGAGGACGGTGCAGAGGTCAGCCGCCACCGGACCGGGACGGCGCGAGCCCGCGGGTGACGCCGGGCCCGGTCAGGGACCGCCCGCACGGCGACTCGCGGGGTCGGGTCAGGACGTCGTCCACAGCGCCGGGACGTAGTCGTACCCGCCGCCGTCCTCGATGACGTGGCCCGTCGCCGGGAAGGGGGGCGTGGAAGAACGGCAGGCGAAGGTGGTCGGCGGCGCCGGTGCCTTTGAAAGCGTCGGGCAGGACGGCCGCGTCGCCCATCCAGAAGTTCCGTTCCATCTCGGGCACCAGGACCTCGGCGTTCGGGAAGGCCGGCGTGCCGTCCGGCCCGCGAAGGCCGCCGACGGGGTCGCCGCGGAAATGGCTGATGACCACCGAACTCACGGCGGCTGCGTCGATGCCGGCCGCGGCGAGACTCGCCGGCAGATGTCCGGCAGCGGACCCTGCGCCCTCGCCCAGCCCGGTGTCGATCAGGACGACGCCGTCGCGGGTCTCGATCGCCAGCGCGTTGAAGGTCGACATCAGCTTGTCCGGCGCCATCCCGCAGGCCGCGAAGGCTTCCCCAACCTCGTCGGCGTTCGCGTGCGGACGGAATGCGGGGGGCGGTCGCGCATGGGCACGCCATCGTGCAGCGCGCCGGCCGTGAAGGCCCCGACCTTGAACCGATGGAAGCTCGGCGCCTGCACGCCGACCTCGGAGGTGCTCGTCCCGCCCATGCGTCGCCTCCCTCAGGACCGGGGCCGGGCTTGTTCCGTCCACGGGGCTCGATCAAGGCGCGCATGCATCCCCAGGCCCCCGCCGGAGCCCGGTCAGGCCGACAGGAACAGCTTTCCGTCGTAGTACTCGCTCGGCTGGAGTGGGTCTGCGACCGTGCCGAATTCCTTGAACATCGCGTTGAACCGCCCCAGCCATCTGTCGACTGTCCCGTCGCGGGTGAAGGCGTCGAGCTGGGCGCCGGTGAGAAGAAGGCGGCTCTTGGCCACCGGCATCAAGACGTCGACCGGCACATGGATGAGGGCCGACGTCAGCTCCACGCTGCGATCGAGGTTCTCCGCCCGGTAGTCGATCGCCTTCTTCACGACGCGGACGAAGCTGCGCGCGAGGTCCGGGTCGCCGCTCACCACCTCGTTGCGCGCCACCACGGCGTTGACGAAGGACACGTCGGGATAGAAGTCCCGGTTGGCGGCGAGCTCCTTCAGGTCCGGCACGCGGCGGCGGATAACGTCGACGAGCGGGTTCCAGATACCGGCCCCGTCGATCTGACCCGACGAGAAGGCCGCCACGACCGTGCTCGGGTCCATCGGCACGACCTGGACGTCCTTGATCGTCAGGCCTGCCTTAGCGAGGCCGAGCCGCAGGATCATGTCGCCCGAGGTTCCCTGCGGCACGCCGACGCGTCTGCCCTTGAGGTCGGCGATCGACGCGATGCCGGGCTGGGCGATGAGGCGGTCGCTGAAGCCGACGTCGTCGATCGCCACCACCTTGGCACGGCCGCTCGCCGGCAGCCACAGCGCGCCGGGGCCGATGGTGCCGAAGTCGAGGCTGCCCGCCCCCATGGCCTGCACTTGGATCGGGCCGTTGGTGAACACCTTGAGATCGGGCACGAGGCCCTCCGACTCCCACAGCTTCTGGTCGTTCGCCACCGCGAAAAGGCTCGCGTTGGGGAAATCGCCGATGTAGCCGACCCGCACGGACTTCGGCGCGGCGGCGTGGGCGACGCGCGGCAAGGCGAGCGCGGCGGTTCCTGCCAGCGCGGCGGTCCCCGCCGCCAGGAGGGTGCGGCGGGTCAGCATGGCATGGGCTCCTGATTTCGGTCGGGATGGTAGACGGCGCGCCACACGCGGTTGCGCAGCTCCGCGAAATGCGGCGACAGCCGCATCTCCTCGGTGCGGGGGTAGGGCAGGTTCACAGGGACGACGCAGCGGAGGCGGCCGGGGCGCGCCGCCATCACGACGACGCGGCTCGCGAGATAGACCGCTTCCTCGACGTCGTGGGTGATGAACATCACGGTGCGGCGCTCGCGGCTCCAAGTGTCGAGGAGCTGGTCCTGCAGGCCGACGCGGGTCAGGGCGTCGAGCGCGCCGAAGGGTTCGTCCATGAGCAGGATGGCGGGATCGACCGCGTAGGCGCGCGCGATGGCGCAGCGCTGCTTCATGCCGCCCGACAGCGTCTTCGGCAGGGCGTCGGCGAA
>NZ_QYBB01000126.1 GCF_004137685.1 Lichenibacterium minor
CGGACGGTGTTGGACCCTTGGCCCTCTCGGATGAGATCTGTACGGGCGGCAACAAGGCGGTGTGGGCCAACGATCTCTTCGAGCAAGCGCTTGTCGTCTACCGACAGCGGAGAGAAGCGCTCCAGCTTGCGCGTCAACACGTTTTCCATTTGCGCTACCTTGCAGTGGCAAAAAGCCACTGTGAAAGCAACTAAAGTCCGCGCTACATGTTCCCTAAATGTACCATGTATCTCCAATTACATTTGATATAATTTCTTCGTAGCGCTTCACCCATATGGCCCCGTGAACAAGTCGCCGAGCGCTCTTCGGGCCCGTACCGTCACAGCCCGGCGTCTCCGGTGCTCCGAGGCGTCGTGCAGCAAGTGACACCGCTGACATAGCGCGGCGAGGGTGTTGGCCGCGTCGTTCTGTGGGTCGTGGTCGCGGATAGAACGAGATCACGACGTGGATATCCGTGATTTTCCATCTCGGGCCTTGAGATGCTACCAGCCTCGTTCGACGCACTATGGCCTATACTTACAAAATTTAATATTTCATCGTCCTGCATATGCCGCATGTCCGCGACCGTAACGTTGTTAGGCGGGCAGCGTTTGCCATTCGCATCAAAACGCAGGAGAGAATTATGTATTCACCTATGGCCAAAGCCGATGGCTCGATGACATTCGATTGGATATTCATTGCAATTGTGGGTATTCCCATGATTTTTGCAGCTTGGGAACTTTACAAAAGTTACAAAATTCTCGACAGGCTTAAGCCGCGACATTCGGGCAGGTGAAGGACCCAACTTAGTTCGAAGCATCAAGCGTGGGGCTGTATCGGTGCAGCCCCACGAACTGCGTCTCGCATCGGCCACTGGACCCGGATAGAGGCCGACAGCTCGCGCCAGTCGATCGGGTAGAGCCAGCGGTGGCGGGCGAGGATGGGCACGGGGAGGGCTCGGGCGTGGTCGTCTCCCGAGCCTATGCGGGCGGTATGGCATCTAGTCCAGCCTCGGAACCCACGGCGGATCGCGCGTTCCCTCAAAGGTGAGCTTGCCGCGGTAGATGATCCGGCCCGACTCGTCTCGCACGTCGCATGTGATGACGTGCAAATCACCGTCCGGCAGTTCCTCGCGGGCGATATCGGGAAGCAGAGCTTGGGCCTGCTCCCGCGCTTCTTCGAAGCTGTCGAACTCGTCACCAATCTCGTCGCGATGGAAACCACGCCCATCTTGGACGTCGAAATAATACCGAGCCATGTGCCGTCCGGTCGTCCGGGCCAGGGCACACTCATCCCTCAATCGCTCCATGCCGAGGGTCGAAGGAACAACACGGATATGTTACCGAATGGTAGGTTGGGCCTCATTCACATAGGCTAGGCGGGCCAAGCTTTTTGACCTATTTTGTCGCACAAAGTCAGGTAACAAGCATGTATGCATTGTCGTAACCAATGGCTCAGAGTGACGTTTTCGAGAGGTCCCAATGCCTGTCATCTCCGCGGCCCAGGTTCGCGCCGCCCGCGGCCTGCTTGACTGGTCCATGGTGGATCTCGCCAAGGCCGCGCGGGTGTCGGTCTCGACCGTGAAGCGGTTCGAGGATGGGCGATTGGCTCCCGTGTCGGACGAGACGGTCGCTTCCATGCAAGACGCATTCGAGACGGAGGGCGTCCGCTTCCTTTCGGATGATGGGAGTGGCCCTGGGCTGCGCTATCGAAGCCGTTGAAATGGGTTCGCGGGCGGAAGTAGGAAGGTACGGCCAGAGCACGCCACCCGCAGCCTGCCGCAGCAGGTTGGGCCGCCGTTAGATCGGCGACGTTGGAGAACCACGTCGCTTCGGCGTGATCGGACGGTCCTTCGACCTTCCTTGGGGAACACCATGATCGACATTGTGATTGCGGCCGTGCTGAGCGCGGTGATCTCGTACTTCGCCGTGATGTTGCAACAGCCGACCTCGGAGATAACCGGCATCATAAATGTGGTGGTCGTGTTCGCTCTGACGTTCGTGATCTATTTCGCGTTGAAGCAGGCGATGTTCTCGGCGCGCGCCAACAGGCTACCGTGAGAGCCGCGGCGTGGCGCTCGTGTCTCAACAGCGCGGCGCCCGCCGCAGGATCCCATCGGCCTCGCTCAGCGCCTGCCCGAGATAGCGCGCAAGCACAATGGCACCGCACGCCTCGGCTTGGCAGAGCAAGTCCGGAACAGACACGAGGACAGCACGCGCCGCAGGGCCGTAGTCCTGGGACGGCTCGGGGCGGGGGCTGCGTGCCGCCCGCGTCGCCGATCACTCGTCGACGCGGGGAGACGGGGGCGCACCGGGGTCAGATCGCCTTCAGGTGCGGGCTCAGCAGCCCCATCATCTTCATCATGTTCACCCGGTCCTGGCCGAACACGG
>NZ_QYBB01000127.1 GCF_004137685.1 Lichenibacterium minor
GCCGTCGTCGACCCAAAAATCCAACCGCTTCCCGACGCCCGCGACACCACACCAGCCCAGGGGAGGTGAGCAATTACCCTCTCGGCGGCAGATATAAGGAGTCCAGCCGCCCCTTCCATCCACCGTCTTCCTGTTCCTGCTGAAGAGAAGCGTTCACATTAATGCGAACCAGCTCCGAACCAAATCGGGCATCAAGCGGCGGAGTCGCGACAAGGGTAAGCTTGGCTCGACCACGGCACTTACCTCCGGGGCCGACCAAGGAAGGCGGCCAAGCAAACCGGAAATTAATTTGTTGATCGCGCTGGATGCGCGATGCGAAGACGAGGGTGATGGCATGATCACCGGTCTCCAAGATCTGCCCTGCAGAGGGGGGCATACCGAAGCCAACCATATGCCGAGCGACTGGAGCAAGTGTTTTCGACCGCAGAAGAGCTGGCATTTCTGCATGGTGAACCAACAAGCCTATGAGTGTCTCTCGCGACACCTCACCCTCGATCAAATGATCGAGTACCGCGGCCGTTTTCGCCGCTAGAGGTGAAGCGTAACTCGTCCCACATCCATCAACGATGGTCCCATCTGGCAGGACCGAGAAAAGACCGTGCCCGAGTACCGCATGCTGAGATCCTGAGCCGCCGACGTGCGCGATTTCGGGTTTCACTCCTCCACGCAGACCAGGGCCTCTTCTACTGAAACGAGTTGGCGCAAATGGAACGCATCCGTCATGTCCGGGCGGGTTCAACGCTGCAACGGCAACGTTCCGGGCGCTTTCAGCAGGCGTCAGCAACCCATCGTTCCGGGAGTTTACCAGGGCTGTCAGTGCTGCTAAATCATCGTTAGGCCACTCCGCCCTGAGATCTTGGGGATTTATGTTCCCTGCCGAAATGAAGATGACAGAATTACTATTTTCGGCGATCTGATCCAGCCTTGCTGCGTGTTGACTGTAACGATCTGGCGCTGCGGGCTGAAGAATGTTTAAGCTCATGTTAAACACGCGAACACCATGTCGCGCATTAGCATCGGAGACAGCACTCTCCATTTCATCGAAGAACTGTGGTAGCCCATCTGGGAAATACGACGTGAATGCTCCCGACCTACCTTCGCTAGGGAAAACTGCCAAGTCTACGAGTTCAGCACCATCAGGCTCTGGACATACCTCTGCACCGTTCAATGCCCCACCAAGGGCAGCAAGGCCTCCTATGAACGTGCCATGTGCAAGATCCATGTCCTCATCTGCTAAGACATCCCACCGATCGATTACCCAGTCGGACAGAGCAGGGCCGATCCCACCGTCAATGATACCCAATCGGGGATGCGAGCGACGGCTATCTCGGACGGGAATCGTTATCCCGTTTGGTCGTGCGCGTGGCGTCCGCATGGGCGCTCTCGCGGAGTGTACTACGATGCCTGGGAGTTCAATGCGGCGAACGAGCGGATGATTGTCCAGGAACTTAAGCAATCGACTATGACGCGCCCGGTCTGGATTGAAGGGCGCCAATACGCGGCGTCGCTCCACGACGGACGTGTCTTGGAGCCGGATGACAGGCGGGTTTCTGGACTGATCAAGCCTAACGTTGAGAATGGGTCGCTTATTCGAATGATCGGGGAGCCGCTCGACGGTCAAGCCAAAGCCGATTTCGGCGAGTCCGACAGCGAAGCTCTGCACCAACCTACGGCGGCCAGCGTCCAAACGATCCCATTCTGATCTAGGCGGCGGTACTTCGAACAGTTCGATTTGATACCCGCTTCCCGTCATTGGATTAGAGAGCCATACGAGCGCCTCCTCCAATGAGAACGCCCGCCTATCGGCCGGCCCGAAAAGCTCGATACGGTCGATAGCTCCAGCTTCGCTCTTCCTCACCGATGGATTGGGTTCTGCCCTGCCGCGCTTTTCGTTGAGCTTCATCCGGGTGGTGGGCTCAGCCGCTGCGATCTCCTGAGCGAGCCTACTCAGGGAATTCGGCCTTACCTCGACCAGCATAACCCCTAGATCGCCACCTCCAACTGTTGCTACGCGGTCAGGACGAAAAAGAGAATTCACCGGACGATGACTTTTTGCCCAAGCCTCTCGACGTAGGATGACTTTGGCATATCCAATCTCACCTGCCGTCTGCGCACTTAGGATACCGCTGATGGTGTCTATCTGCTCAATCAGATTGGCTTGGTGAGCACGAAACCTGACCATCCATCAGTTTCTATGTTGCCCAGAGGGGTGGCAGCGGCTGGACGGCCTGCATGAGCTTGGCGATGCGC
>NZ_QYBB01000128.1 GCF_004137685.1 Lichenibacterium minor
AGACGCTTGATGAGCCGTCGAAGTCCCGGCACCAGAGTTCGTGGCCGGGACTGCCCGGCAGCGCGGGGTGCAGGACGCTCTCGACCTCGGGCCGTTTGGCCAACCAGCGCGCCACTGCCAGCGTCGTTCGCTCCAACCGTTCAAGGCGCAGTCCCAGAGTTTGCAATCCGCGGAGGGCCAAGCTGCAGTCGTCGGGCGACACTGCCAAGCCGAGCAGGCGATGCATTTCGCCGATAGCAATGCGGTGTGCCTCGTCGCGCACCGACACGGTCCCGAGCAGGATGTCGCTATGGCCACCGACGTACTTCGTCAGTGCCTGCATGCTGATGTCGACACCGTGTGCGAAGGCGTCGAACAGGACGCCCGCCGCATAGGTGTTGTCCAGTGCGACGCTGACCCCGCGCCGGTGAGCCGCTTCGACGAGCGCCGGGACGTCCTGCACCTCCATGGTGATTGAGCCGGGACTTTCGCACCACAGCAGCGCGGTCTCGGGGCGGATAAGCCGATTGATACCCACTCCGACCATCGCAGGGTAAGTCTCGACGTCGACGCCGAGCTTCGCGAGCAGCCCCGAGGCGAGTTGCGCCGCGGGACGATAAGCGCTGTCGGGCACCAACACGTGCGACCCCGCCCGACAATGGGCCAGGAAGATGAGCGCGATGGCGGCTTGGCCGCCCGGCACCACGAAGGTCTGGTGGGCGCCCTCCAGCTCGGCGATCCGCCCGGCGAGCTCCCGGGTCGTGGGCGTCCCGTAAAGGCCGTAGGTGTAGCCGTTGTCCGCCGTCCAATCGTCACGCGCATCGGCGAGGCGATCGAAGACCACGGTCGATCCCCTGAGCACCGGCGTCGCCAGAGAGCGGAAGGCCGTCGACACTCGAACGTCCGAATGGATCAGGCGAGTCTTCCAACCCGTGCGCGGGACGCGTTCGGACATGATTGTGCATCTTCAGGAATGCCGCAGTGCGGCCAGGGTGTCGGAGGGGTTCAGGTCGCGAAAGCCGGATCGTCGCGCATCAGCACGCGCTTGACGCTCTCCAGGTGTAGGCGGGCGCTTTCGGGATCGCCTTCGCGCATCTGGGCGGCGACGCGCCGGGCGACATCGGGATCGACGGCGCGCAGCGGCCGGCCGGTGCTCAGCGCTTTGACTTGCACCTCGGCGGCCCGCTCCAGGTAATAGAGGTCGTCCCAGGCTTCGGCGATTGTCGGCCCCGTCACATCCATCCCGCGTCGCGGAACAGCGACGGCAGGCCGTCAAGGCTCGGCAGCACGGCCTGGGGGCGGTAGCCGTCCACCGGTCTGCGGCCCGTGCCGCGATCGATCCACACGTCCCGCAGGCCGAGTTCGCGCGTGGCGACTAAGTCGAGGTGCGGGCTGGCGCAGACGTGCACCACGGCGTCGCCTCCGACGCCGAGCGCGGCATGCGCGAAGTCGAAGATGCGTCGCGACGGCTTGTAGGCGCCGGCCTGCTCGGCCGTGACCACGCGATCGATGGTGCCGCCAAGCTGGGCCACGTTGCCGGCGATCACGTCGTCGTCGGTGTTCGACACGATGCAGAGCCGGAAGCCGGCCCGCTTCAGCGCGGCTAGCGTGTCGACGACCTCTGGAAAGGGCGGCATGCGGCCGATCGCGTCCGTCAGGATCGCGGCGTCGGCGGCGTCGACCTCCGCGCCGAGGTCGCGCAGGGCGAGCCCGAGCGCCTCCCCGGCGATGGCACGGAAGGTGCGGTGGAGCGGCGTCTGCTCCAGCGCGTGCTCGTGCCGGTCGTAGGTCGCGATCAGCCGCTCGGCGTCGACCGCCCGCGCCTTGCCGGCCAGGACGGTCGCCACGGCGGCTCGCAGGCCCTCATCCCACTGGATCAGCGTGCCGTAGCAGTCGAAGGTGAGCCAGGTCGGGCGGGGTGTTCCGGACAGCATGAACGGGATCCGTGGACAGGTCGCGAGCGGAGCTGTAGCAGCGGATATGCCCATTCGGAAATGAGATGATCCGATGCTGTCTATCGATTATGCAAATGCCGCGTCGCTCGATCTCGACCTACTGCGCAGCTTCGTGGCCGTGGTGGACGTAGGCGGCTTCACGCGCGCGGGGGCCCGCGTGCACCGGACCCAGTCGACGGTCAGCCAGCAGATCCGCAAGCTGGAGG
>NZ_QYBB01000129.1 GCF_004137685.1 Lichenibacterium minor
ATGCTCTTCGCCAGTTCGGACCGGCGGGCCGAATAGCCGGGCGCCACCATGGGGTAGTCGTGGGGGAGGCCCCACTTCGCCCGGTACCGCTCTGGCGACAGGCCGTAGACCGACTGTAGGTGACGCTTCAGCGACTTGAACTTTCGGCCGTCCTCCAGACAGATCATAAAGTCCTCCGTAATGGACTTCTTGATCGGCACCGCGGGGACCAGCTTGGCGGCCTCGGGCGCCGCCTCGGGTGCCCCGCCCATGCCGCTCAACGCAGCATGGATCGTCGAGATCAGTTCCGGCAACTCGGCCGCGCGGACATGGTTCTTCGACACATAGGCGGCGACGATCTCTGACGTCATCTCGATCAGGGTGGCGGTTTCGGCTTCGGACATAGGTTCTCTCGGGTGGCGATAGCTGCATGGCATCAAGGGGAACAGGGTTCAAGTGCCACTTGATTGGCTGCAGGAGTACGGCGGCGATGCTGGACGCTAATCAGCGGTGGGAGTTTGACAGGCGCGAGGGCGCTACGGTCGGTTAACTGGTTGCGTTTGCCGGCCCAAGGCGATCGATACACAGCATTTTAAGCAGACGATCCCGCTTTGAGCCTGTCGGTATCGGTGTCAACGATTATCTCCGCCCCCGTCGCAGGTGGGTGATCCTCCACAAGAGGGCGCGCGTTCGTGCAAATTTCCGCAATCGTTGATCGCATTTACCATCTGTTAACCATGCCTATCGGAAGGTCGACGCCTGCATCGGGAGGGGTTCGACATGATTGAAAACAGCGCCATTCAACGTGCTCCCCAGAGGGACGACGTTCTCGACCTCGCCGCTATGGCCGAGGTGGGCGCTTTCATGAGCCGGGTATTCAGCCCGATCGAAGACACGCTGCACTGTTCCGATCGACGAACCGACCAGCGCCGCGGTGACATCCAAGCGCCCGCCGCGGATCCGGACCAAGTCGATGTGCTTCTCGGCAAGGCTTCAAAGGCGATCGAAATTCTGGCCGCGCGGTGTGAGATCTTGGAACAGGAAGCGACCGAAAAGGACGAAATCGTGGCCGAGCACGAGCGGTCGGCCAAGCAGTGGCAGCAGTTTGCGGTGAAGCTTCAGGCGCAGACGGCGAACGACCAGAACACGATTGCCGAACTCACGACCCGGTCCGACGCCGCCAACGCACGCATCGCCGCTCTCGAGGCCGCTACCGATGAGGCTCGGGAGCGCTCTGCGGCCGCCGACGCGAACACAAACAAGCTGCGAAGTCAGGTCGTCGCTGCCTTCGGGCGCAAGTCGCCGGTTCACTCGGTTCTCCAGGCCATCGATATGCAGGAAGCGGCCGAGTAGCAGCCTTGCACGGCGAACCGGTTTGGCGTGGCAGAAAAGGTGGCCGGCGGACAACATTGTCCGCCCTATAGGCAGTGGCGCGAATTAACTTCACCGGAACCTCGGTGGCACCCGATGATTGGTCTGTGCCCGTCGGCCGAGAGAGGCGATACACGCCACGATGCCGAACGGGGAGGGAACACCATGAACCGTATCATGATCATCGCCGCCGCGACGGCGTTCGCTCTGCTGGCCGCCCAGTCAGCTCAGGCCGCCAGCGCCGCCAACTCGCAGAACGGCACAGACTCGTCCAACCCCTACGCGACGACTGGTTCGCCGACCAGCACGTCCGCCGTGCCGGCCACGAACATGCCCATGGGCGGCTCCTCCGCGGGCGGCACCGCCGTCCCCAACGGCGCGGGGACCGGCGCTGCCGGTGCCGCGAACTCGAACGCCGGGACAGGTACCGCGCCGGGTGCCGGCATGGGTGGCGGGGCTGGCACGGGAAGTGGAACCGCCAAGTAGGCTATTCTCACAATCGGCGGCACCCGGAGAGAGGTGCCGTTCGCGTCTTTAGAGGGCTTGTGGGATGAAGCGTCTTGCCATCGCCCTCGCCGCCTTTGCCGTCGGTCTCGTTGCCCGGCCGCGGCCGGCGCGATAGCGTCGAGACCCGTACCGCACTCAGCCTCTCGGACTTCGCCCATGCGCTTCGCCCTCACCGCCGTCGCCCTGATGGCGGTCGCTTCGCCGGCGCGAGCGGAGCAGATCCGGTG
>NZ_QYBB01000012.1 GCF_004137685.1 Lichenibacterium minor
TCGCCGACACCAAGGCAGTGAGATCCATCACGACCCGCCAATGGGCGGTGTGTCAACAATTCTGACGTTTGGTATAATCGATGCCTTCGCGGTCACGGGCGCCTCCGCGCTGGCCGGGACTGCCTTCGAGATCTACGCCCGCATGCTCACGGCCGCGGACAGCGGCGGGTGTGGAGGCGGCGGGGGAGGAGGAGGAGGAGGTGGAGGCTGTGGGGGATGCGGAGGGAGCTGACCCACCCGCCCGCACGACGTTCGATCATTTCGGAGCGGCTGGCGACGCATCCACAGGTGCACCAGCCGGGACGGGAGCCGTCCGCGCTGCCTCGGCCAGCGCCTCGGCCTGCGCCCCCTTCGGGTCGCCGAGCATCACCGGCGCCTTGCCGCCGTCGACGAGCGCTGCCCACACCCGGGCACCCCGCGGTGCCCACAGCACGTCGAGCCTGTCTGTGGCGCAGGACGCACCCACCTTGCACACGCGGTCGAGCCGGTAGGGCGTGCCGGCGACGTCGACGGTCCGCATCGGTCCCGCCGCGCCGGCGCCCTGCACCGCGATAGCCTTGACCCAATCCGGGGCGGCCTTCGCCTTCACGAGGCGGGTGAAGTTGCCTTTGTAGGGTTGAAGCGGCAGCAGGTCGAAGAGTTAGGGGGCCGGCTCGGCGACGCGCGCCGTGGCGGCCGGGGGTTGGAGCGACGTCGGCGGCGCGACGGGGCTCGTCGCCGGGGTCGCGGGGGCGACCGCGGCCGTCGGCGGGACGGAGCCCGACACCGCCTGGAGTTCACGGGCCTGCGCGCCCTTAGGGTCGCCGAGCAGGACGGGCGGCTTCCCGTCCTCGACCAGCGCCGCCCACACCTTCGCGCCGCGCGGCGCCCACAGCACGTCGAGCGTGTTGCCCGCGCAGGCGCCGACCTTGCACACGCGGTCGAGCCGGTAGGCCGTGCCGCCGACGTCGACCGCCTTCGTCGGGCCGGCGGTGCCGGCACCCTGTGCCGCGATGGCCTTCACCCAGTCCGGCACGTCCTTCCCCTTCACGAGGCGGGCGAAGTTGCCCTTGTAGGGCTGCAGCGCCAGAGCGTCGAAGATGTAGGTGTCGGGCTCGGCGGCCTGCGCCGCGGAGGACAGGCCGACGATGAGCGCGAGCGCTGCGAATCGCATGGGGGACGGGTTCCGGGACGCGTGACGACCGCGCGAGTGTCGCCGCGCGGGCGTCGTGCGGCAAGCCCGGGCGGGAGAGCCGGCCTTGCGCGGCGGCGATGATGCGGGCAAACCTGCGCGCCGACGCGCCGGAGTGCCCCGAATGTTCCGCCATCTGGTCCCGCTCGCCGTCGTCGGCGCCGCCCTGGGCTTCGCCTCGGCCGCGATGGCGGCGGACGCGCCGCTGCCGACCTTCGTCGCCGTGCCGCCCCCCTCGGCGCTGCTCCCCGCCGGCTCGGCTTCCGCGGCCGTCACCGCGCCTCTGGCCGAGCCGGCATCGCCCTGGCACGGCCTCTACGTCGGCACGGAAGTGTTCGGCGTCGGCGGCCGCGGGGTCAGGGGCGGCTTCGGCGGCGACGTCTACGGCGGCTACGAGCGCCTGCTCGAAAACGGGATGCTGGTCGGTGTCCAGGGCGCGACCGGTTACGCGCCGTCGATCCTCGGCCGACCGGGCCTGCGCGGCTTCGACTTCGGCGAAGCCAGCGCCCAGGTGGCCTACCCCATGGGCCGGCTCACGCCCTTCCTGTCAGCCGGTGTGGTCGTCGCCCGGCCCGTCACGGGCAACAACCTGGCCGGCACCAGCCGTGACGGCATCAACGAGCTGATGAACGGGTCCGGCGACCTCTACGCCGCGCCGCGGGTCGGCGCCGGCGTCGCTTATGCGCTGACGCCCAACACTTCCGTGTCGCTCGGGGTGTCGGTGGGCCGGGGGGTGGCGTCGGGGGCCGGATTCCCCTGAGGCCGGTCAGAAATGGCTGAAGGCGCCGCGAGCGAAGTCGACCGCCCCGCCGTCGCGGCCCCGGAAGGCCACGCCCTCGCCCTCGCCGACCCGTCCGACCTCCGCGACGGGCACGCCGGCCGCCGCGGACGCGGCCTCGAAGGCCCGCGCCTCGGCGTCGGGAACGCTGGCCAGGATCTCGTAATCGTCGCCGCCCGTCACGGCGACCTCGAACCCCGACGCGTCGTCCCGGATGAAGCGGCGGGCAGCCTCCGACAGCGGCACCGCCCCGAGGTCGACCGTGGCGGCCACGCCCGACGCCCGCATCATCTTGCGCAGGTCGCCCACGAAGCCGTCCGACACGTCCATGGCGCCGGACGCGTGGCGGCGCAGGGCGGCGCGCAGGGCCAGGCGGGGCCGGGGGTGGAGGTAGCGGTCGAGCAGATGCGCCTGGCCTTCGGGCGCCCCCCGGCCGGCGAGGCGCAGCTTCAGCCCGAGCGCGGCGTCGCCGATCGTCCCCGACACGTAGAGCCGATCGCCCGGCCCCGCGCCCGTGCGCGGCACCATGCGCCCCGCCGGCACCGCGCCGAAAGCCGTGATGGACAGGGTGAGCGGGCCGCCCGCCCTGACGGTGTCGCCGCCGAGCAGCGGGCAGCCGTGGGCGGCGGCGGCTTCGCCGAGCCCGCGGGCGAAGCACCCCATCCAGTCCGCCGTCCACCCGGCGGGCAGCGCCAGCGCGAGGGTGAAGCCGAGCGGGTCGGCGCCCTTCGCGGCGAGGTCGGACAGGTTCACCGCCAGCGCCTTCAGGGCGATGCCGGCCGGCGGGTCGTCGGCGAAGAAGTGGCCGCCCGCCACCAGCGCGTCCACCGTCACCACGAGGTCGTGTCCTGCCGGCGGCGCGATCACGGCGGCGTCGTCGCGCAGGCCGAGTCCGCCCGGCCCCGCGATGGGGGCGAAGAAGCGAGCGATGAGCCCGTCCTCGTCGAGCGGCGCCGCGGTCACAGGTTCTCGACCTGCGTCACCCCGGCCAGCACGCGCAGCGCGTTGGCGACCTCGGGCGACACGGCGTAGCGGTCGCGCAGGCGCACCTCGACCTCGCGTTTGCCGCCGTCCGACGGCACCAGGAAGGACACTTCGCCGTCGCCGCGGCGCCCCAGCGCGCCGAGGATGCCCGGGATGGGCCCGGAATCGCGGAGGTGGATGCGCAGGCCCTTGCCGATCCGGCAGGCCGCCTGTTCCAGCCCCTCGGCCTTGACGATGCGGACACGCACCTCGTCGCCCTCCGCCGACGCCTGCACGTCGAGCAGCACCGCGTTGCCCTTCTCGAACAGGTCGCGGTAGGTGTTCAGCGTTTCCTGGAACATAATGGCCTCGTACTGGCCCGTCGGGTCCGACAGGTTGACGATGCCGATCTTGTTGCCGGACTTGGTGCGCCGCTCCTGGCGGTCGAGCACGGTGGCGGCGAGCCGCGCGCCGCTCTTTCCCGCTTTCACGTCCCGGGCGAAGTTCGCCCACCGCTCCACCTTGAGGCGGTCGAGCACGCGGCCGTAATCGTCGAGCGGGTGCCCGGACAGGAAGAAGCCGATGGCGTCGAACTCGCGCTTCAGGCGCTGCGCCGCGGGCCAGGACTTCGTGCGGTCGAGCCGCAGAGACGGGGCCTCGTCGCCGCCGCCGAACAGCGCGCTCTGCCCGGCCTGCCGCTCGCCGTGGATGCGGTTGGCTTCCGCCATCATGGATTCGATGCCGCCGAACACCACCGCGCGGTCGGGTTCGAGCTCGTCGAAACCGCCGGCCGCAGCCAGGCTTTCCAGCACCTTCTTGTTGACCTCGCGCGGGTTGATGCGGGCTGCGAAGTCGCCCAGCGACGAGAAGGGCTTCGCCCCGCGCGCCCGCACGATCGCCGCCACCTGTCCCTCGCCCGCTCCCTTCACGGCGCTGAGCGCATAGCGGATGGTGCGCTTCTCTGCGTTCACCTCGAAGTCGACGCCCGACAGGTTCACGGACGGCGGCTCGACGGTGATCTTCAGCCGCTGCGCTTCCTGGCGGAATTCGGAAAGCTTGTCCGTGTTGGCCTTGTCGAGCGTCATCGACGCCGCCAGGAATTCGACCGGATAGTTCGCCTTAAGATAGGCGGTCTGGTAGGAGATCAGCGCGTAGGCGGCGGCGTGGCTCTTGTTGAAGCCGTAGTCGGCGAACTTGGCGAGCAGGTCGAAGATTTCGTCGGCCTTGGCGCGCGGGATGTCGTTGCTGACCGCGCCCTCGACGAAGCGCTCGCGCTGCGCGTCCATCTCGGACTTGATCTTCTTGCCCATGGCGCGGCGCAGCATGTCGGCCTCGCCCAGCGAGTAGCCCGACAGGGTTTGGGCAGCCTGCATCACCTGTTCCTGGTAGATGATGACGCCGAACGTCTCTTTCAGCACGGGTTCCAGCTTCGGGTGCGGGTATTCCGGCACCTCCTCGCCGAGCTTGCGGGCGCAGTAGACCGGGATGTTGGCCATGGGGCCGGGCCGGTACAGCGCCACCAGGGCGATGATGTCCTCCAGCCGGTCGCATTTCATCTCGGCCAGCGCCTTGCGCATGCCCACCGATTCCACCTGGAACACGCCCACCGTTTCGCCCCGGCCCAGCATGGCGTAGGATGGGCCGTCGTCGAGCGGGATGGACGAGATGTCGACCGCGATGCCGCGCTGCTTCATCAGCTTCAGGCAGGTGTCGATCACCGTGAGGGTCTTCAGGCCGAGGAAGTCGAACTTCACCAGGCCCGCGGGCTCGACCCATTTCATGTTGAACTGGGTCGCCGGCATGTCGGACTTGGGGTCCTTGTAGAGCGGCACCAGCTCGTGCAGCGGGCGGTCACCGATGACGATGCCGGCGGCGTGGGTCGAGGCGTTGGAATACAGCCCCTCGAGCTTGCGCGAGATGCCCAGCAGCTTCTCGACCTTCTCGTCCTCGGCGGCGGCCTCCTGCAAGCGCGGCTCGCCCTCGATCGCCTGGTCGAGCGTCACGGGGTTGGCCGGGTTCTGCGGCACCAGCTTGGCCAGCTTGTCGACCTGGCCGAGCGGCATCTCCAGCACGCGGCCGACGTTGCGCAGCACGCCGCGGGCCAGGAACGAGCCGAAGGTGACGATCTGCGCCACGCGGTCGACCCCGTAGCGGTGGCGCACGTATTGGATCACCTCTTCGCGCCGCGTTTGGCAGAAGTCGACGTCGAAGTCGGGCATCGAGATGCGTTCAGGGTTGAGGAACCGCTCGAACAGCAGCGCGAACCGCATCGGGTCGATGTCGGTGATGGTCAGCGCGTAGGCGACCAGCGAGCCCGCGCCCGAGCCGCGGCCCGGCCCGACCGGGATGTCGTGGGCCTTCGCCCATTTGATGAAGTCCGACACGATCAGGAAGTAGCCGGGGAACTTCATGCGCGAGATGATGTCGAGTTCGAAGGCCAGGCGCTTCTCGTAGTCCTCGTCCGAGAAACCGGGCGCGGGGCCGTGGGCCGCGAGCCGCGCCGCGAGGCCGACGATCGACTGTTCGCGCAGCGCCGTTTCGGCGTCGAGCACCGTGCCGTCCTGGCTCGTGTAGTTGGGCAGGATGGGCTTGCGGGTGCGCGGGCGATAGGAGCAGCGGCGCGCGATCTCCACCGTGTTGGCGGTGGCCTCCGGCAGGTCTGCGAACAGCTTCAGCATCTCGGCGCGCGTGCGGAACCGGTGCTCGGGCGACAGCTGGCGCCGGTCCGGCGTGCCGAGCACCTGCCCTTCGGCGATGCAGATCAGCGCGTCGTGGGCCTCGTGGTCGGCGACGGCGGCGAAGAAGGGCTCGTTGGTGGCGACGAGGCGCAGGCCCTTGTCGTAGGCGAGCGCGACGAGGTGGGATTCGAGGCGCCGCTCCTCGGGCAGCCCGTGGCGCTGCAGCTCGACATACACGTTCGACGGCCCGAACGCGGCCACCAGCCGGTCGACCCGCGCCGCCGCGGCCTCGGGCTTGTTGGCCGCCAGCACGCGGTCCACCGCCCCGTTGGGTCCGCCGGTGAGCAGCAGGAGCCCTTCGGTGCCGCCGAGCAGGCGGTCGAAGGCGATGTGGGGCTCGTCGCCGGGCTCGGGCCGGGTGAAGGCCTCGGACGCGAGGCGCATGATGTTGGTGTAGCCCGCCTCCGTGCAGGCCAGGATCACCACCGAGCCGCGGGCATTGCGGGCGACGTCGCGGCCGAACAGGGCGCCGTCGCCGAAGTCCACCGTCAACTGGATCCCGGTGATGGGCTGCACGCCCTCCTTGGACAGCTTTTCCGAGAATTCGAGGGCGCCGAACAGGTTGTTCGTGTCGGTGATGGCGAGCGCCGGCATCTCGTCGGCCACCGCCAGCTTGGTCAGCTTGGCGATCGTCAGCGCGCCTTCGCGCAGGGAGAACGAGGTGTGGACGTGGAGGTGGACGAAGCCGGGCCCGGGGGTCGTCGTCATGGTCCAGGCTCCTCGTCGGTCGGGGGCGATCCATGACTCCGCCCGGCACCGGAGTCGAGTCGTCCCGGTTCGGCCGAAGCCGCGGGGCTCGGCCGGTCGGCGCCGGGGGCGGGCTCACCAGCGCGCCATCAGGGCGACGAAGCCCAGGAAGGCGGCGAGAAACGCGAGTTCGATCGCGTCGGCGGCCAAGCGTCGCAACATGGATGGTCCCTCCTGCCGAGATCGGCGGAGGCAGTTTCGTTCCTGTTTTGTTCCAGGTCAAATGCCCTATGGACGGCGGGGTGGCCGTCGTCCGACAGGGTTAACGGGACCTTGCGGGGCCCGGCGGAAACGCTCCGCCGGGCGGGCGGCCGTCAGCGGCAGACGCGGTGCGGCAGCGGCAGCAGCACGGTGCGGCAGATCACCGGGCGGCGCACGAAGGGCCGAACGAACGGCCGCCCGACGAAGCGGTTCGGGCGGCAGCCGAGGAACGGGCCGCGGTGGAAGCCGGGGCCGCAGCCGCCGGCCACGAGGGTCATGCCGGCGTCGGCCGAGGCCGCGGGGGCGATCGGCATGGCTTCCGCGCCGAGCGGCAGGGCCGCGAACAGGGCCGCGGCGGCGGCGGCCAGCTTGATGGTCTTGCTCATGGGGTCACCCTCTTCCACGTCGTGGGCCGGCGCGGCAGGGGGCCGCGCGGTCCGGCGTTCGTAGCGCGGAAAATCTGCACGCCGAATGAACGATCCCCGCCGCACTGCCGCCCGATCGCCGCCACGGACGGTCGTCGTTTCGTCGCAGGCTGCGTATTTTCGAGGCGACATCCCGGCAAAGGCCCGCCGAAACCGGGTCGCCGCCTGGACTCGCCGCCTCGATTCGGGCAGGCAAAGCTTGAACGATGACCGGCATGCGACGCGCCGCCGGCCGCTGGACGAGCCGCCCCCGGCGGATGGAAGAAGGGTCGATCATGACGGTAGCCGAATGTGCGGCGGGCTTCTCCGTCCTGATGACGGGCGCGCAGCTTTTCAGCACCGGCGTCGCGGCCGTCCGATGCCGCAAGATTCCGCAGCCCTTCCCGGTCCCCGACCCGGCTCCCCCCGTCAGCCTGATGCGCCCGGTGCGCGGCATGGACAATTTCGAGGAGGAAACGCTGCGCTCCTCCTTCCTCCTCGACTACCCCGACTACGAGCTCATCTTCTGCTGCGAGGAAGCCGATGATCCCGTCCTGCCGCTGATCCGCCGCTTGATCGCCGCCCACCCCGGCGTGCCCAGCCGCGTCCTCATCGGCCGCGACGACATCAGCGCCAATCCCAAGCTCAACAACTGCGTCAAGGGCTGGCACGGCGCGGCCCACGACTGGATCATCATGGCGGATTCCAACGTCCTGATGCCGCACGACTACATCCAGCGCCTGCTGAAGCGCTACACCAAGGACACCGGCCTCGTGTGCTCGACGCCGATCGGCTCGCGCCCGCAGAGCTTCTGGGCCGAGGTGGAATGCGGCTTCCTCAACACGCTGCAGGCCCGCTGGCAGTATGCCGCGGAAGCCATCGGCTTCGGCTTCGCGCAGGGCAAGTCGATGCTGTGGCACAAGCCCGTGCTGGAGGGCCACGGCTCCATCGAGGCGCTCGGGCTCGAGATCGCCGAGGACGCCGCCGCCACCAAGCTCGTCCGGCGCCAGGGGCTGCGGGTCGGCCTGGCCGACAACCCGTTCGAGCAGCCGCTGGGCGTGAGGAGCTTCGCGGAGGTTTGGGGGCGGCAGTTGCGCTGGGCGCGCCTGCGGCGGGTGACGTTCCTGCCCTTCTTCCTGCTGGAAGTCTTCACCGGCTGCGTGTTCCCGTCGCTCGCCGCCGCCTTCGCGGCTTCGGTCTACGGCTACGATGCCGCGCCGGTCGGCGTGCTGGTGGCGGCGCTGTGGATGGCGGCTGAGGCCGTGCTGGCCTGGTCGGCCGGCTGGCGCATGACCTGGGCGTCGCCCTTCGTGTGGCTGTTCCGCGACTGCATGCTGCCCGTCCTGTTCACAACGGCGCTGCTCACCGACGACTTCGTGTGGCGCGGCAACGCCATGACGGTCAAGGAAGAGCCCGCCAAGGTCGGCTGACCGCCGTGGCGGACGCGCTGCATTTCGCGCCCTCGGGCCGCGTCCCCAACAGCGCTCTGCCGGTCCTCGTCCATCGCGGCGCGCTGGCGCCCGACGCCCCTGCGCAAGCACACGAAGCGTTGTTCATGCGGCACGGCTGGACCGGCGCGTGGCGAAACGGCGTCTACCCCTTCCACCACTTCCATGCGACCGCGCACGAGGTGCTCGGGATCTGCGGCGGGCGCGCCACGCTGCGCCTCGGCGGCGAAGGCGGGCGGGACGTCGCGGTCGCGGCGGGCGACGTGCTGGTGCTGCCGGCCGGAACGGGGCACCGGCGCGTCGGCGCCAGCGAGGGCTTCGGCGTGGTCGGCGCCTATCCGGACGGCTGCGCCTGGGACCTGATCCGCGCCGACGGGGCGACCGAGGACGACCTGCGACGGGCCGTGGCCGCCATCGCGGCGGTGCCCGTGCCCGCCCGCGATCCTGTCACGGGCGACCCGATGGCCGGGATCTGGCGCCGCCCGTCGTGACGGCAGGACCGTTCCGACGGGCGGGCTGAGCCGACGCCCCCCGGGCTCATTCGGCGGCGTCGGCCCGGGACAGCATGGTCCGCCCCTGGCGGCCGGCCTTCAGCAGTTCCGCCACCAGGAAGGCCACCTCGATCGACTGCTCGGCGTTGAGCCGCGGGTCGCAGTAGGTGTGATAGCGGTCGTGCAGGTCGGTGTCGGTGATGGCGCGCGCGCCGCCGGTGCATTCCGTGACGTTCTTGCCGGTCATCTCGAGGTGGACGCCCCCGGGATGGGTCCCTTCGGCGGCGTGGACGGCGAAGAAGGTGCGGATCTCGCCCATGATGCGGTCGAACGGCCGGGTCTTGTAGCCGCTCGACGCCTTCACGGTGTTGCCGTGCATGGGATCGCAGGACCACACGACCGTGCGGCCCTCGCGCTCCACCGCGCGGATCAGGGCCGGCAGGTGGTCGCCCGCCTTGTCGGCGCCGAAGCGGCAGATCAGCGTCAGGCGGCCGGCCTCGTCGGCGGGGTTGAGCAGATCTATCAGCTTGAGGAGGCCGTCGCCCGTCATGGTCGGCCCGCACTTCAGGCCGATCGGGTTCTTGACGCCGCGGAAGAACTCGACGTGGGCGCCGTCCGGCTGGCGCGTCCGGTCGCCGATCCAGATCATGTGGCCCGAGGTGGCGTAATGGTCGCCGCTCGTCGAATCGACGCGGGTCATCGCCTGCTCGTAGCCGAGCAGCAGCGCCTCATGCGAGGTGTAGAAATCCGTTTGGCGCAGCTCCGGATGGTGTTCGGCGTCGAGGCCGATGGCGCGCATGAACTCCAGGCTTTCGGTCATCCTGTCCGCCACCGCGCCGTAGCGCGACGAGGCCGGGCTGTCGGCGACGAAGCCGAGCATCCAGCGATGCGCGTTCTCGAGGTTGGCGTAGCCGCCGCCCGCGAAGGCGCGCAGCAGGTTCAGCGTCGCGGCGGACTGGCGGTAGGCGTCGAGCTGGCGCTGCGGGTCGGGCACGCGGGACGCGGCATCGAAGGCGATGCCGTTGATGATGTCGCCGCGGTAGCTCGGCAGCTCGACGCCGTCGACCGTTTCGGTCGGGGCCGAGCGGGGCTTGGCGAACTGGCCCGCGATGCGGCCGACCTTCACCACCGGCACCGCGCCGGCGAAGGTCAGCACGAGGGCCATCTGGAGGAACACGCGGAACGAGTCGCGGATCGTGTCGGCGGCGTGCTCGGCGAAGGCTTCGGCGCAGTCCCCGCCCTGCAACAGGAAGGCCTCGCCCCGGGCGACCTGGCCCAGCGTGCGCTTCAGCTTGCGGGCTTCCCCGGCGAAGACCAGCGGCGGGAAGCCGGCGATCTGCCGCTCCACGGCCTCGAGGCTCGCCGCATCCGGGTAGACGGGGGACTGCTCGACCGGCTTCGACCGCCAGCTCGACGGCGTCCAGTTCGCGCGGGCCGCGCCTTCGAACAGCTTGCGATCCTGTGCCATGCTTCCACTCCCCGCGGCGCCGTTCCTTCGCGCCGACGGCCCTTCATGCGCTCGTGAGGTCGCGCTTATACACCGGCGCGGGCCGGGGTCCACAGCCGGGCTGCCGCCGCGCCCGCGCCTCGAAAGCAACACGGCCCCACGGATCGCGGCCGGATGTCGGAATTTGCACCCGGCAACACGTTTCCGCCGCCTTGAAGCGCGCAGGACATCGTCGCCCCGCCGGCCCCCGGCCGCGCCCTCCCTGCCCCGCAAGGCCGATGCCCGCCGCCGTCTCGTCCATCACCGCCCTCCTGTCCTCCGTGCTGGTGCTGATCGCCGGCAACGGGCTGATCAACACGCTCGTGCCGCTGCGCGCCAAGCTGGAAGGCTTTCCGGACCTCGCCATCGGCCTGCTGGGGTCCGGCTACTTCGCCGGCATGCTGGCGGGGACGCTGGCGGCGCCGGCCCTCATCGCCCGCGCGGGCTACATCCGCGCCTTCTCGGCCTTCGTGGCCGGCGCCGTCGTGGTGTCGCTGGTGTACCCGATGGCGGTCCAGCCCGCCGTCTGGGTCGGGCTGCGCTACGCCATCGGCTTCCTGTTCTCCGGTTTCTACGCCGTGATCGAGGCGTGGTTGAGCGACAAGTCGAGCGACGCCGACCGCGGGCGCGTCTACGCGCTCTACCAGGTCGTCAGTTACGGCGCGACGGCCGCCGGCCAGGAGATCCTGGCCTTCGTGGACCCGCGCTCCGCCGCGCTGTTCTCCGTCACGGCCGGGCTCTTCGCCCTCGCCATGCTGCCCATGGCCTTCACCCAGGCCGAGCCGCCTCCCAAGCCGCGGACGGTCAGCCTGCGCCTGCCCTGGCTCTGGGCCACGGCCCCGGTGGCGGCCGTCGCGTCCTTCGCGATCGGCTGCGCCAACGGCTCGTTCTGGGCGCTGGTGCCGGTCTACGGGCTGAGCCTCGGCCTGGACGCCGGGCGCGTCGCGGGCTTCATCACCGCCGTCATCGTCGGCACCGCGCTGGCGCTGTACCCCGTGGGCCGCCTGTCGGACCGCGCCGACCGGCGCATCGTGCTGATCGGCTTCGCGGGGGTCGGCGCGCTGGCCGAGGTGGCGCTGGCGCTAGGATCCGCCCTGCCCTACGGCATGGTGTGCGCGCTGGGCTTCGCGGTCGGCACCACCACCATGGTGCTCTACACGCTGGCGGTCAGCCACGCCAACGACCGCGCCGGGCCCCTGCACGCCGTCACGGTGTCGTCGGGCATGCTCTTCCTGTATTGCGCCGGCGCCATCCTGGCGCCCGTGCTGGCCTCGGTCCTGATGGCCCGCTTCGGCTCCACGGCGCTGTTCTGGCAGAACGGCGCCACCCACGCCGCCCTGGCGGTCTTCGCGCTGTGGCGCGTCGGCGTGCGTCGCCGGGGCACGGCGCTGCGGCGCACGCCGACGCTGGGCGAGATCGAACCCGGGCGCGGCTGAGAGGCTTCGCCCGGCGGGCCGCCGGGCCTTCAGCCCCGCGCGATGAAGCGCCGGATCCAGCCGCCCACGCGGTCGGCGTCGCTCGGGGCGCCGAGGCTCGCCAGCATGCGGTCGGCCTCCGCGGGGTCGGGCAGGCCCGGCCGGCGCAGTTCCACCAGCGCTTCCGCCATGCCGCGCTCGAACTCCGGGTGGAACTGGAACGACACGGCATCGCCGCCCGCGTAGAGCAACGCCGCATGGGGCGTGAAGGGGCTCGACGCCAGCACGGTCGCGCCCGGCGGCGCGTCGACGACCTGGTCCTGGTGCGAAGCCGCGACCGCGATGGCCGCCGCCCCGTCCATCCAGGGCTCCGACCGATGCACCTCGTAGCGGTGGAGCCCGAGGCCCCAGCCCTTCTCGCTCTTCTCGACGCGGCCGCCGAGCGCGTCCGCCATCGCTTGATGGCCGAAGCACAGGCCCACCAGGCGCGCGCGCCCATGGGCGGCGCGGATGAAGTCCCGCAGCGGAGGGATCCAGGGCAGGTCGTCGTAGACCCCGGCCGAGGAGCCGGTGATCACGTAGGCGGCATGGGCGTCGGGCGCGGCCGGCAGTTCCCCGTCGCGGACCGCGTAGGTGCGGCAAGCGAAGCCGTCGCCCAGCATGCGCCTCACCATGGCGTCGTAGCGGCCGAACCGCGCCGCGAGGTCGGTCGGCGGGACGCCGGTTTCGAGGATGCCGACGGTCGTCATGCCGTCACGCCGCGTCCATGGAGCGGAACTGCGCCACCATGCGGTCCACGTTGGGCTCTCGCCCGGCGAACAGGCGGAACGCCGCCACGGCCTGGAACACCGCCATGCCGCCGCCGTCGATCGTGCGGCAGCCGAGCGCGCGGGCGCGGCGCAGCAACTCCGTTTCCAGCGGGAAATAGATCACCTCGGCGACCCACAAGTCGGGGCGCAGCAGCGCGGCGTCGAGCGGCAGGCCCGGATGGGCCTCCATGCCGATGGGGGTGGCGTTGATGAGGCCGGTCGCGTCCGCCATGGCGGACGCGCGGTCCGTGCCGGCGACGGCGCGTCCGGGGCCGAAATGCGCCGCGAGGTTGGCCGCGACGCTGTCCGCGCGGGCGGGGTCGATGTCGAAGATGGTCAGGCGCCCGGCGCCGAGCGTCAGGGCCGCGTGGGCCACGGCCGCCCCGGCCCCGCCGGCGCCGAGCTGCACCACCCGGTCGAGGCGCGCGCCCGCCATCCCGGCACGGAACGGCTCGGCGAAGCCGGACCAGTCGGTATTGTGCCCGATGCGGCGCCCGTCGCGGAACAGCACCGTGTTGACGGCGCCGAGCGCGCGCGCGTCGTCGGACAGGGCGTGGAGGTGGGGGATCACCGCCTGCTTGCACGGATGGGTGACGTTGATCCCGTCGAAGCCGAGGCGCTCGCAGGAGGACAGGATGTCGGGCAGCGCGTCCACGCCGAGACCGAGCGCGGCGAGGTCGATCAGCCGGTACACGCAGCGGAGGCCCTGCGCTTCCGCTTCGCGCATCTGCATCTCGGGGGTGCGGGAGCTCCCGATGTCCTGCCCCACGAGGCCGAGGAGGACCGAGGGCACGCGGCCATATCTGCTCATCGGGTCCGGTCCTCCTGTCGCCCCGGGTCGCACCACGGGACGGCCGCTGCCGTCAAGGACCTCGGGACGGCCGCTGCCGTCAAGGACTTCGGGACGGCCGCCGCCGTCAAGGCCCCTGGGACGGCCGCCACCGTCAAGGACCGAAGATCGCCAGCTCGGTGTAGCTGAGGTCGCCGATCCGGGGCGGGTGGGGGCCGCGGGCGTATCGGCGCCCGCGCCGGATCCACGGCCCGCCCACGAGCCCGCCCGGCACCCCCCCGTCGACCAGGAGCCCGACGGCGCCGCGGCGGGTCATCCACCGGCCGATCGCGCCGGCGTAGCGCGACACGTCGGCGATGTCGCGGCAGAACACGACCTGCAACACCGGCAGGGGGTAGCGGCCGGCCCGCACCCGCACCGGCGCCAGCACGAGCGGGCACGGCGGGCCCTCCGCCTCGACCGTCAGGCAGGTGCAGCCGTATCCGCGGTGGTCGTCGAGCAGCGTCGCTTCGGGCAGGCCGCGCCACGACGCGGGGTCGGCGGACACCCGCGCGCGCTCGCCGGCCGGGCCCAGCAGCGGCAGGACGAGGCTTCGCCGCTCGGAATAGGCCCGGAACCCCTGCGCCTCGATGGTGGGCCAGGTGTGCGGCGCCGCCGAAATGTTGGTGAAGGTCACCTCCGGACGCTTCAGCGCGGAGGCGACGAGGAACGGCGCCTGGGCGCGGAACGCGGGGTCTACGGTCCAGCTCGACAGGTTGCACCGGACGTGGCCCGCGCCGTCGCGGCCGAACAGCATCAGGGCGACGCCGACCGGCCGGCTCCCGTCGTCGAGCAGGAACCCGTAGCGCGGGCAGCCGTCCACGGCCGGGCGCTCGCCCATCCGGCGCAGCCCCCGCTCCCAGAAGGCGCGCGGGCGGTGGGAGAAGCCGCGGCGGAGCAGCTCCGTCACGCCCGCGAGGTCCGCGTCGCGGATCTCGCGGCGGCGAACGCCCGGTCGAAACCCGTTCACCACGCCGCCATCTTCACGTTGTCCCCGCAGGTCGGCATGGTAGCGTTCTCCCAGGTTGTGGAGGGGGTCTTATCCGATGGACATGAGGGCGGTCATCATCTCGACGATCGAGGCGGTCGCGTCGGAACAGGGCAAGGCGTTGAAGCCGCTCACGGACGACCTCGTCCTGCTGGACTCCGGCCTGGACTCGCTGTGCTTCGCCGTTCTGGTCACCCGGCTGGAGGACGAGGTCGGATGCGACCCCTTCACCCTGTCGGACGACGTGTATTTCCCCGTCACGCTCGGCGACTTCATCCGGTTCTACGACGATGCCGCACGCCAGCAAGCCGCTCCGACGCTGGCTGCTTGAGGCCGGGTCCCGGCCGGGGCGGGCGATCCACGCCCCCGGCCGGAGCCTGTCCCTCGACACGCTCGCCACAACCACGACGATCGCCCCGCTGCGGGCCGCGCTGGCGGGGCGCTCCGTGCTGGTCGCCGCGGGCGATCAGCTTTCGGCCGGCCTGGCGCTGGTCGAGCTCGACGGGCTCGCGCGCCGCATCGTGCTGGCGCCCCCGGACCTGAAGCCGTCGGACCTGCCCGCCGTCCTGGCGGGAGCGGCGATCGATGCCGTGTTCCTCGACGGCGACCACCCGAGCTGGCCCGCCGACCTCCTCGTCGCCGTGGCGGGTCCCCCCATGCCGCTGCCGCCCGACGGCGGAGAGGCGCGGGACACCGAATGGGTGATGCTGACGTCGGGGACGACCGGCACGCCCAAGATGGTGGTGCACAGCCGGGCCGGGCTCGTGGGGGCGATCGACCCCGCGGCTTCGGCGCCGGTGTGGGGCACCTTCTACGATATCCGCCGCTACGGCGGCCTGCAGATCTTCCTCCGCGCCGTTCTGGGCGGCGGCTCGCTGGTGCTGTCGCAGGCGGGCGAACCCGTGGCGGACCACCTCGCCCGGCTGGCCCGCCACGGCGTCACGCACCTGTCCGGCACGCCGTCGCACTGGCGCCGCGCCCTGATGGCGCCCGAAGCGGCGCTGATCGCGCCGCGCGCCGTGCGGCTGTCGGGCGAGATCGCCGACCAGGCGGTGCTGGACGCGCTGGCCCGCGCCTATCCCGGGGCCACGCTCGGCCACGCCTACGCGTCGACCGAGGCCGGCGTGGGGTTCGAGGTGACGGACGGGCGCGAGGGCTTCCCGGCCGCCTTTCTCCATCCGGACCGAGCCGTGGCCATGAAGGTCGAGGACGGGTCGCTGCGCATCCGCTCGACCCGCACGGCGAGCCGCTACATCGGCGGCGGCGCGGCGGCGCTGGCCGACGCCGACGGCTACGTCGACACGGACGACCTCGTCGAGCGCCGGGGCGACCGGATGCATTTCGTCGGCCGCCGTTCCGGGATCATCAACGTCGGCGGGCTGAAGGTCCACCCCGAGGAAGTCGAGGCCGTGATCAACCGCCATGCCGGGGTCCGCATGTCGCTCGTCAAGGCGCGCGCGAATCCGATCACCGGCGCCATCGTGGTGGCCGACGTGGTGGCGGACGAGCCCTTCCCGGACGGGACCGGCGGTGACCGGCAGACCGCGATGAAGGCCGAAATCCTGGAGCTGTGCCGGGCGACGCTCCCCGCCCACAAGGTGCCGGTGCTGCTGCGCTTCGCCGCCGCGCTCGCCATGACCCCCGCGGGAAAGTTGCAGCGGCGCGATGCGTAACGTCCTCGTCACCGGCGGCAGCCGAGGCCTCGGCCTGGGCATCGTCCGCGACCTCGCCGCCAGCGGCCACCGCGTCCTGGCCGTGGCGCGGCGTTCGAGCGATGCGCTCGACGCGGCCGCCGAAGCCGCGGCGCGGGAGGGAACGGGCGAGATCCGCTTCGTCGCGCTCGACCTCGCCGACATCGACGCCATCCCGGCCATGGTGCAGGAGCAGCGCCGCCTGCACGGGCCGCTCTTCGGGCTCGTCAACAACGCCGGAATCGGCACCGAGGGCCTGCTGGCCACGATGCACAACGCCCAGATCGAGGCGCTGATCCGCATCAACACCCTGTCGCCGATCGTGCTCAGCAAATACGCGGTGCGGGGCATGATGGCCGAGGGCCGGGGTCGCGTGGTCAACATGGCCTCGATCATCGGCTCCACGGGCTACAACGGCCTGTCGGTCTACGGCGCCACCAAGGCGTCGCTGGTGGGCTTCACCAAGTCTCTGGCGCGCGAGGTCGGGCGGGTCGGCATCACCGTCAACGCGGTGGCGCCGGGCTTCGTCGAAACGGAGCTGACGGGCGGCCTCGGGGATCAGCAGCGCGAGCAGATCGCCAAGCGCAGCGCGCTCAAGCGCCTGGCCGAGGTCGAGGACGTCGCCAAGGCGGTCGGCTTCCTGATGAGTGACGCGGCGCGCAACATCACCGGCACGGTGCTGACGGTGGACGCCGGCAACACGGCGTGACGCGCGGCGCCGCCGCGCCATAAACTCCACTGCGTTCGATGATGCCGCGCGGCGGACCTCCGCCCACACGGCGTGCGCGGGCCGCAGGGTCGGACGGGATGCGACGCCGCTGCCGGCGACATCCGGCCGGACGTCCCCGCGGCCTGTCAGATGGTCCGACCGCGATCCCGGGCCGGCGGTGCACGCCGGCCGGGGTGCACCGCCGGGGTGCCTTCAGAACCGCAGCGCGTCGCGCACCGCCGCCGGCCATCCTGCCGGATCCGTCCCGTGCGTGGCGAACATCGCCACCGCGAGCCGGTCCATGCCGAAGGCCACGCAGCCCGTGTGGGCGATGCCGCCCTCGGCGTCGCGGATACCCCACACGTCGCCGAAATGGTCCTTGTGGTTGTTGAAGCTCATGCAGGCCGTCGGCTTCTCGGCGGACCGCACGGGGACGACCAGCTCGAACTTCAGGGCGTCCTGGCGCTGCATGGCGGCCATCATCAGCCCGACCTTGCCGAAGAAGGGGTCGTTGGCCTGCTCCAGCGCGTAGGGCAGGCCGAGCCGGCCGGCCATGCCCTGCGCGGTGTCGATCCACCGCTCGCGGAAGGCCGCCACGTCGGCGGGCGAGCCGATGCACACGTATTCGCGCATGCGGAAGGATTGGAACCGGTCGGCGTGGGGCGACGGCTCGCGGCGGAAGCAGTCGCTGGCGACGTCGAAGCGCAGCCCCCCCTCGGGCAGCGGGCCGCGGCGCGCCGCGATCGGGTAGACCGGGTAGCAGGCCGCGGGCGTCAGCACGAGGTCGCCGGCTTCGAGCCCCTCCGTCCAGTCGCCTCCGGCTTCGAAGGTCGCCACGGCGGCGCGGATGTCGCGCTCCGTGCCGCCGAGCGCGCACATGCAGCCGAGCAGGTTGGGGAAGCTCTTCAGATAGCCCGAGCGCTCCAGCGTCCGCCGGCTCATCACGGGCGGGAACCGCATCACCTCCGTGCCGTCCTCGCGGTGGGCGGACACGAAGGCGGCGAGGCGCTCGACCACGTCCTCGTAGACGCCCCGGCGCCCGTACACGCCCGCCACCCCGGTGGGATGGAACAGGGCCTCCATCAGGCCGACGAGGCGGTCGTCGACCTCGTCGAAGGAAGCGTCGAGGCGCAGGGGCGCGGTCATGGCGGTGGAACTCCGAAGATCGTGGGCCGGGCCGTCAGTCGGCGAGGCCGGCCGGCACCGGCGCCATCAGGGCGGGGCTGGCGAGGCTCGACAGGATGCGGTCGTTGTTGATCATCAGCGGCGCGGACAGCACGTCGCGCAGCTGCCGCCCGATGCTGCTGTCGCCGTCGTTGCGGTAGCCCGACAGGCCGCAGGCGCGCAGCGCGCTCGTCACCGCCGCGACGGCCGTGTCCGAGGCCTCGACCTTCAGCAGGTTCATCGCCACGGCGAACTCGAAGCCGTTGAAATGCGCCTCGTCGGCGAACGCCGCCTCGCAGCGCTCCACGCCGTCGCGCACCATCAGGCGCAGGCCGCGCAGCGACGACTGGGCGCGCGTGTAATGCGCGGCGCCCGGCGGCATCTGCCCCTTGGCCCGGCGCGCCGCGGCGCGCAGGAACGCTTGCGCCCGTTCGACGGCCGCCGCCGCGATGCCGCTCCACACGGCCCCCCACAGCACATGCGCCACCGGCGTTATGGTGCGGGCGTGGATCACGTCGTAGCCGACCGGCAGCACCTGCCCGGCGGCGGCGCGGGCGTGGAGCTTGAAGCCGCGGCTGCAGGTGCCCCGCATGCCCAGCGTGTCCCAGGCCTGGCCGGGGTCGAGCCGGTAATGCTCGCGCAGCAGCACGACCAGCACCTGGTCGGAGCCGGCGGCCTCGGCGGAACGCCGCGCCGTGGTGACGATGGCGTCGGCCTGCGCGCCGTAGGAGATCACGGTGGAATCGCGGTCGAGCGACACGGTGCCGTCCTCGGCGGCCTCGATGGCGGCGGCGCTGCTGCGCACGTTTCCGCCGCTGAGCCCTTCGGTCGTCGAGGACGCGAGCAGCCACTGGTGCGCGGCGACGCTCCGCAGCACGCCCTCGTGGAAAGGCGCGCCGCCGGCATGGCGCACCACGCAGGCCAGCTTGATCTGGTGCATGGCGAAGATCAGCGCCGTGGACGAACACCGGCGGCCGAGCCTGAAGCAGACGTCCGCCACCTCGCCCAGCGAAGCGCCGTCGCCGCCGAACGCGCGGGGAACCGCCATCCCCAGCAACCGCTGCGCCTTCAGGGCGGCGAGGGCCTCGGCCGGGAAGCGACCCTCGCGGTCCACCGCGACGGCATGTTCGCCCGCCACGGCGGCGGCGGCCTCGGCCCGCTGCACCACCGGCCGGGTCCCGGCGCCGTGGAGCCCGCAGGCCGAGAGCTCGATGCCCCGTGCATCCTCGACCCTCTCGTCCAACATGGCTGCCGCTCCGATGCCGATCGCGCCGCCTGCCACGGCACGTTGTATCGCCTATCCTGAACCGGCCTGCAGCGCACGACATAGCGTCGATCATTGTTAAGGGCGCGACAACAGCGTCATGGTAAACAGATGATGAAGATGACGATATGACATGGATCGACGCGTGTCCCCGCGCAGAAACCATCATTCTTGTTTCGTGACCAGTTGATTCAACTTACATTGACAAGGGCGAGGCGTGAAACCAGTGTCCGCGGCAGAGATACGGCGAGATGCCCGGAGCGGTCCGGGGCGCCTGGAGGTGCTGCGATGTTGGACCATGTGAAGTCTTCCCCCGCGCGCCGGATCGGCAACCTCGTCGAAGACATCCTGTCCCGCCGCGGCGTGGACGGACCCGTCGCGCCGGATGCGGAACTGGCCCGCTTCGGCATGACGTCGATCGACATGGTCGAGGTGATGCTCGGCGTCGAGGCGGAGTTCGACGTCGCGATCCCGCCGGTCGAGATCACCATGGACAACTTTCGCTCGGTGGCCGCCATGGTGCGCCTGGTGTCCCGGCTGAGCCCGGCCGCCTGATCGGCGGGCGGCGGGGCCCGCTTGCCTTGGCGGGCTCATCCGCGCTTTGGTGCGGACCATGAGACAGCCGAGGGGCGCACCCTGAACGCACACGACACAGGCGGGGACCACGCGGCGCCCGGGACGGCGGCCGCCCGGCTGGTGGACCTTCTCGACTACATCGAACAGGTCGTGCGCCTGGACGAGCGCGTGGCGTTCCGCCTCGCCGACTACCGCATGCCCGACGGCACCGCGCTGGCGCTGCGCTCCGCCGAGGTCGCGGGCCTGCCGGGCGTCGCCACCGACCTCCGGGACGGGGAAGCCCCGGCCTGGCTCGCGGTGGAGCGCCTCGCCCGGACCCGCCCTCCCGCGCCGGCGGACGCGCTCCGGCCCTGGCTGCCCGAGGTCGCCGATCCAGCGGTTCCGCCCGCGGCCGCGCCCGAGATCCTCCGCACCGTGTCGGCCGCCGAGCGCGCGGCGCTGATCGCCGCCGACTGCGCCGCCGAGGAGGACTTCGCCCCCGTGCCGGCCCGCGACGGCGCCGACGGGCATGGCGGCTTCGACCTTCGCCTCCGCTTCGCCGAGCAGCCCGGGCTCGCGGACGCTTTGGCGGCCTATCGCGCCGGGCCCTGGGCCGATTGGTCGGCCGAGGAAGCCCTGCGCCGCCGCACGATCGCGCTCTACGGCCAGCTTTACCGCCTCCAGCAGCTGTTGGAGCTCGGCGGCGGCGAGGGCGCCGTCGAGGCGGTGTGGGGCATCGGCACGGTGCGCTGGCGCCGCGGCGGCCGGACGGTCGATCGTCCGCTGCTGGAATGCCCCGTCGAACTCGACCTCGCGCCCGACGGCCGCCTGTCCGTTCGGCCGACCGGCGCGGCGCCGCGCTTCGACCTCAAGCCCTACGAGGAGTTGGCGTGCGACGGCATGCCGGCGCTCGACGCCGCCCTGCGCGCGGAGCTCGCCGTCGCCGAAGCGGACGACGGCGTGTCCCCGTTCCGCCCCGCCTCCTTCGCGTCGGCGCTGCGCGTCGCCGCCACGCGCCTGTCCGCTGGCGGGACCTACGCGGATGCCCCCGGCCACCCGGGCGATGCCGCTCCCGACGAGCCGGCCGTCGCGGGGGATTGGGTGCTCTACGCGCGGCCGCGTTCCCAGCACGTGGTGCTCGACGACATCGCCCGCTTCCGCGCCGCGG
The DNA here is from genome assembly GCF_004137685.1 of Lichenibacterium minor. Classification (GTDB taxonomy): domain Bacteria; phylum Pseudomonadota; class Alphaproteobacteria; order Rhizobiales; family Beijerinckiaceae; genus Lichenihabitans; species Lichenihabitans minor. The sequence continues at coordinate 21,020 of NZ_QYBB01000012.1, forward strand.
CGCGGGCCGGCCTGCCGGTGAGCGGCCTGGCCGAGCGCCTCGTCACGCCGCCGTCGGACGCCGCCGGCGAAGCCTGGGCCCCGCTCGGCGACCGCTTCGGCGCGGAGGACCGGGACCCGCCCGCCGCCGCGGGCGAGCCCGCCTTCGGCGAGGTGTTCTTTCCGAAGCCCTTCAACGACGACCAGGTCGCCATCGTGCGGCATCTGGCGGGGGCCGACGGCCTCGTCGTGCAGGGGCCGCCGGGCACCGGCAAGACGCATACGATCGCCAACATCATCTGCCACGCCATGGCGCTGGGCCAGCGCGTCCTGGTGGTGTCGCGCGGCGAAGCGGCCCTCAGCGTGTTGCGCGAGCAACTGCCCGAGAAGGTGCGGCCGCTCACCATCGCGATCCTGTCGTCCGAACGGCAGGGCCTGCGGCAGGTCGAGGGCGCGATCCGCGAGATCCAGGCGGTGGTGGAGGAAAGCCGGCCCGAGATCCGCCTGTCCGCCATCCGCCGCTGCGAAGCCGAGATCGTCAAGATCCGCGCCCGCATCGCCGCCGTCGACGCCGAGATGGACGGGTTGGCGGCGCAGCAGTCCCTGCCGCTCGGCCCCGACGGCGAACTGCCGGCCGTGCTGGCCCGCCGCGTCGCCGGCGACCGCGGCGCGCGCCCCTGGTTCGACGATGCGCCGGAGGTCTATGCCGCCGAGGCCGGGCTCGGCGACGACGTCCTGGAACGGCTGCGCCGCGCGCGCGCAGCGGCGGCCCAGTTCCTCGACCACTGCGACGCCGACCTGCCCCGCGCCGACGCCCTGCCGACGCCCGCCGGGCTGGCGGCCTGGCACGAGGACCTGCTCGACGGGGAGCGCCTCGCCACCGCGGCCGCGGCCGGCCCGGTGCCGACCCTGCACCTGCCGGCGGAGCTGGCCGACGCCGCGACCCGCACCGGCACGGCGCTGCGCGACATGGCGACGGCGGCGGAAGCCGCCATGGCACGGCCCGGGTTGTTTCCGCTCGCCGTCGCGGCCCTGCGCGGCGACGGTTCGGCCGGGGCGGCGGCGCTGCGGTCCTGCTGCCAGGCTTGGCGCGACATCGAGGCGGAACGCACCCGCCTGGCCGCCGCGGCGGTGGACCTGCCGCCGGGCATCGCGGACGACGCGGAAGCGCGCGACGCGGTGGCGCGAGCCCGGCGCGGCGAGCGCCTGTGGCCGATGGTGTCGTTCGGCCACGGCGGCTCCAAGGACCGCCTCGCGGCGGTTCGGGTGCGCGGCCGCCCGCCGGGCCGGGCGGGCGACGATTGGGCGGCGATCGACGACGCGCTGGCGCTCGTCGACGCCCGCGTGGCGCTGGCGGCACGCTGGCGCCAGTTCGCCACCGATGCGGGCGCGCCGGCCGGAGCCGATGCCGGCGACCCCGCCGACGCGGCCCGCCTCCTCGGGCTCGCGGCCGCCCTCGCGACATCGTTCGACGGGCTCGGCCCGGCGGCCCGGCGGTTTCCCGCGCCGGACGCCCTCGCCCGCGATCCCGCCCTCGCCCGCGCGCTGGCGGCGCAGGTCGAGGCTTCGGCGGCGTCGGCCCGCCTCGTCGGCGTGGCGGAAGGCATCGCCGCGGCGGTCGCCCGCTTCGCCGGGCAGGACCGCACGTCGGTGATGGCGCGGCAGATCCTCGAATCGCTCGTCGGCCGCGCCGACCTCCCGGCCGACAAGGTTTCCGGGCTGTGGCGGGCCCTGCTGGCGCGCCTCGGCGACATCGCGGGGCGGGAGCCCGACCTCGCGGTGGTGCGGCGGACGGCGGACGGGATCGCCGCCGCGGGCGCCCCCCGATGGGCCGCGCGCCTCCGCTCGGACCCGTCGCCCGAAGCCCTGCCGGACGATTGGCGCCTCGCGTGGGACGCCGCAGCGGCGAAGCGCAAGCTGGCCCGCACCGATGGGCGGGAGCCCCTGCTCGCCCTGGCGCGCGAGCGCGACGCGCTCGACCGGCGCGGCCGGAAGCTCTTCGTCGAGCTCGTGCGCGAGCGCGCCTTCTACGAGCTCGAGCGGCGCCTGTCGCCGCGGGTGAAATCGGCGCTGGTCGAATACGTCCGGGCGCTGGGGCGGCTCGGGAAGGGGACCGGAAAGGGGGCGGGCCGCCACCGCCGCGTGGCCCGGGACGCCATGGCGCGCTGCTACGACGCCGTGCCCTGCTGGATCATGCCGACGTGGCGGGTCGCCGAGCAGCTGCCCTCCGACATGGCGGCCTTCGACCTCGTGGTCCTGGACGAGGCGTCGCAGTCCGACGTGACGGAGCTGCCCGCCCTGCTGCGCGGCCGCAAGATCCTCGCCGTCGGCGACGACCGGCAGGTGAGCCCGACCCCGCCCTTCGTGAGCCAGGGCCAGGTGGCGCAGCTCCGCCACCGCCACCTGCGGCACCTGCCCTATGCGGCACTGCTGGAACCCGGCGAAAGCCTCTACGACCTGATGCGGGCGGTGTTCCCCGACAGCCGGCTGATGCTGAAGGAGCATTTCCGCTGCGTCGAGCCCATCATCCGCTTCTCGATGGGCTTCTACCCTGAAACGCTGGTCCCGCTGCGCGTGCCGGCAGCGTCCGAGCGGCTCGACCCGCCGCTCGTCGACATCTTCGTGCCGCACGGCGCCCGCGACGGCGCCCGCAAGATCAACCGCGCCGAAGCGGAGGTGATCGTCGAGGAGGTCGCGCGGCTGATCGCGTCGCCCGAAGGCGCGAGCCGCTCGGTCGGGGTGATCTCCCTCATCGGCTCCGAGCAGGCCGAGCTGGTGCGCGTACTGCTGGCCGAGCGGATCGGCGAGGAAGCGATGCAGCGCCACCGCGTGCTCTGCGCCAACAGCGCCGGCTTCCAAGGGAACGAGCGCGACGTCGTGTTTCTGTCCATGGTGGCGGACCGGCGCCGGCGCACGACACTGACCGCCCTGCCCTACGAGCAGCGGTTCAACGTGGCGGCCTCGCGCGCCCGCGACCGCCTGGTGCTGGTGCGCTCCGTCGGTCTCGACGACCTCGCGGCGGCCGATCTCAAGCACCGGCTCATCTCCCATTTCGAGCGCCCGATGCCCGTCGGCTCCGCACCGGCGCGGGACCTCACGGAGCGCTGCGAATCGGGCTTCGAGCGCGACGTGCTCGCCCGCCTGCTCGCGCTCGGCTACCGCGTCGAGCCGCAGGTCGGGTCGGAGGGATTCCGCATCGACCTCGTGGTCGAGGACTTCGAAGGCCGGCGCCTCGCGGTCGAATGCGACGGCGACAGCTTCCACGGGCCCGAGCGCTGGCGCGACGACATGCGCCGCCAGCGCATCCTGGAGCGCGTCGGCTGGCGCTTCTGGCGCTGCTTCGCGTCGAGCTTCTACCGCGATCCCGACGGCGTCATGGCCGACCTCGTGGCGACGCTGGAGCGCGACGGCATCGCGCCGGTCGGCGGCGCGGCCGGGCCGGCCGCGGTGGCGCGCGTCGTCGAGCACCGCGTGGCGCCGGCGCCCGCTGGTCCGGACGCGTCGCCGCCGGAGGATGGGAGGGCCGCGGAGCGCATCGCGGTCGGCGACCGCGTCGCGCTGCTGTTCCCCGACCGCCGTCGCCTGACGCTGCGGCTGACCGACGGCGCCGACGATCGCGAGGGCGGCCTCCTGTCCGTCGCGACGGCGCTCGGCGCCGCCGTGGCGCGGGCCGACGAAGGGGACGAGGTCGAGGTGGCGGAGGGCGGGTCCGAGCCGGTCCGGGTGCTGGTTGAAGCGGTGGTGCGGGCGGCCTAGAGGCTGCCATGCGGCCGGGCTCGCGCGGTCGGCGCCCGGCGCGCCCGGAACAGAAGGACGGCGCGGGGCCGCTTCGCCGGGTGTCGGTGCGGGCGTCGGGCTTGGGAGATCGCGTTGAGCTTCGTCTTCGCCCAGTTCCTCACCGGCCTCGCCGGCGCGTCGTCGCTGTTCCTGGTGGCGTCGGGCCTGTCGATCGTCTTCGGCGTCAGCCGCATCGTCAATTTCGCCCACGGCGCCTTCGCCATGCTGGGCGCCTACATGGCCTACAGCCTGACGGAGCGCTTCGCGGGCCCGTTCGGCTTCTGGGGCTCGATCGTCCTGGCCTCACTCGGCACCGCGGCGGCGGGCGCCCTCGTCGAGATGACGCTGCTGCGCCGCCTGTATCGCGCCCCGGAGCTGTTCCAGCTCCTCGCCACCTTCGGGCTGACGCTGGTCGTCGAGGACCTCGTCGTCGTCGTGTGGGGGCCCGACGACCTCCTCGGGCCCCGCGCGCCCGGCCTCGCCGGCGCCGTCCGGGTCTTCGGCGAGGCCGTGCCGAGCTACGACCTGCTGCTGATCGCCTTCGGGCCGATCGCCTTCGGGCTGCTGTGGCTGCTGTTCCACCGCACGCGTTTCGGCACCCTGGTCCGGGCCGCCACGCAGGACCGCGAGATGGTGGCGGCGCTCGGCGTCGATCAGCGCTGGCTGTTCACCGCCGTCTTCGCGCTCGGCGCCTTCATGGCGGGGTTCGGGGGCGCGGTGCAGATCCCGCGCGATGCCGTCAACCACGGCATCGACCTGCGGCTCATCGTCGACGTCTTCGTGGTCGTGGTGATCGGCGGCCTCGGCAGCGTCGGCGGCGCCTTCCTGGCCTCGATCCTCGTGGCGGAGCTCGACGCCTTCGGGATCCTGGTGCTGCCCGGCGTGTCGCTCGTCCTGGTCTTCGTCGTCATGGCGGTCGTGCTGGTGGTGCGCCCCTTCGGCCTGCTCGGCCGGCCGCAGGCCCAGGCCCGCGCCGTGCCCGAGCCGGACCGGCGGCCCTGGGCCCCCCTGCCGCCGCCCGCCCGCTTCGCCGTGGCGATCCTCGTCGCGACTGCGGCCACGCTGCCGTCGTGGGCCGGGGACTACCTCGTCACGGTGGCGTCCGAGATCCTGATCGTCGCCCTCTTCGCCGCCAGCCTGCAGTTCCTGATGTCGGCCGGCGCCATGGTGAGCTTCGGCCACGCCGCCTATTTCGGCCTCGGCGCCTACGGGGCCGCCCTGGCGGCGAAGCACCTCGGCCTGCCGATGCTGCCGGCGCTCGGCTGCGGCATGGCCCTCGCCATCGCCGGCGCGGCCCTGTTCGGCTGGTTCTGCGTGCGGCTGTCCGGGGTCTATTTCGCCATGCTGACGTTGGCCTTCGCCCAGATCGCCTGGTCGGTGGCGTTCCAATGGACGGCGGTCACGGGGGGCGACAACGGCCTGCTCGGCGTGTGGCCGGACGGCTGGGCGGCGACCCCGCGCGCCTTCTTCTGGGTCTGCCTCGCTTCCACGGCGGCGGGCGTCGGGCTTCTCCGCGCCGCGGTGTTCTCGCCCTTCGGCGCGGGCCTGCGCGCCGTTCGCGATTCGGCGCCGCGGGCGGAAGCGCTGGGCCTCGGCCGCGCTCCGGTGCAATGGGCCGCCTTCGCGCTCGCGGGTGGCGTCGCCGGATGGGCCGGCGGGCTGTTCGCCTTCCTCAAAGGCAGCGTCTTCCCGGACAGCCTCGGCATCGGCACTTCGGTCGACGGGCTCGTCATGGTGCTGCTCGGCGGCATCGGCACCGTGTCGGGCGGCGTCGCGGGGGCGGCGGTCTACAAGGCGCTGTCGGTCTGGCTCGTGTCGCAGACCGACGAGTCCAAGCTGGCGCTGGGCCTCGCCATCATCGGCCTCGTGCTCCTCCTCCCCACCGGCCTCGGCGGCGCTGCCGGGCGCTTCCGCGGGGGCCTGCGTTCCCGGGCGGCCCCGCCTCCCGCTCCAGCGGCGGGGCCGGCACGATGACTCTGCTCGACGTGGCCGGGCTTTCGAAATCCTACGGCGGCGTGGCGGCGGTGCGGGGCATCGGCTTCGCGCTGCGGGCTGGCGAGGTGGTGGCGTTGATCGGGCCCAACGGCGCCGGCAAGAGCACGTGCTTCGACATGTTGAACGGGCAGATCCGCCCCGACGCCGGCACGATCCGGCTCGACGGCGTCGACGTCACCGGCGCGAAGCCCCGCCGCATGGCGGCGCGCGGGGTCGCCCGCACGTTCCAGGTCGCCGCCACCTTCGCGTCCATGACGGTGCGCGAGAACGTGCAGGCCGCCTGCCTGATCCACGCCGGCGCCATGGCCTGGCCGTTCGGCCGGGCCGACCGCCGCTTCGTCGCGGAAGCGGAGCGCCTGCTCGACCCCGTCGGGCTCCTGGCCCAGGCCGGCCGGCCGGCGGCCGAACTGGCCTACGGCGACGTGAAGCGGCTCGAACTCGCCATGGCGCTGGCGGGCGAACCCAGGCTGCTCCTCATGGACGAGCCCACCGCCGGCATGGCGCCGGCGGAACGCCACGCGCTGATGGGCGTGGCGGTCGAGCGTGCGCGCCGCGCCGCCATCGGCCTCCTGTTCACCGAGCACGACATGGACATCGTTTTCGGCCACGCCGACCGCGTGATGGTGCTGAGCCGGGGCGAGCTGATCGCGCGCGGTTCGGCCGACGAGGTCCGTCGCGACCCCAGGGTGCGCGCCACCTACCTGGGCGGCGGCTCGACCTTCTCGGCGGCGGCCGGCGGGGACGCGCCGGCATGACGGCGCTGCTCGAGGTCGAGGGACTGAACGGCTGGTACGGCCGCGCCCAAGCGCTGTTCGGCGTCGGACTGTCGATCGCCGAAGGGGAGGTCGTGGCGCTGCTCGGCCGCAACGGCGCCGGCAAGTCGACGACGTTCAAGGGCATCGCGGGCCTGCTCGACCGGCGCGACGGCCGCATCGCCTTCGACGGGATGGACGTGTCGGGCCTGCCGACCCCCGCGCTGGTCCGGCGCGGCCTCGCCTACGTGCCGGAAGACCGGCGCATCTTCGCCGACCTGACCGTCGAGGAGAACCTGGAAGTCGGCCGGCGGCCGCCGCGCCCCGGCACCACGCCCTGGACGCCGGAGCGCCTGTTCGCGCTGTTTCCCAACCTCGCCGAGATGCGCCGCCGCCGCGGGGGCGCCATGAGCGGGGGCGAGCAGCAGATGCTGTCCATCGCGCGCGCCCTGATGGGCAATCCGCGCCTCGTGCTGCTGGACGAGCCGTCGGAAGGGCTGGCGCCCAAGATCGTGGAGGACATGGCGCTGGCCATCCTGGCCCTGAAGCGGGACGGCCTGAGCATCCTGTTGTCCGAGCAGAATCTCCACTTCGCGCGCCTCATCTCAGACCGCGCCGTGGTGATCGACCGCGGCCACATCAGGCTCGCCGGCACGATCGCCGAGATCGCGGCCGACCCGGAAGCCTGCGCCGCCTACCTTTCGGTGTGACACGAAATCCGGCCGAAGAGGCCGGGGCCGTACCGCAAGCCCGCGCGGCGCTCGAGCGAAGCCGGCATCCGCGCCGCGAAGCGGTCTCGCGGACGCCGTATGACGTCCGGCCCGCGCCGGCCGTGGCGATCCCCCGAGCCGAGCCGAGCATCGACGGGGCGCAAACGAAGACACCCCCGGATCGCTCCGGGGGTGCCCTTCATGTCGGTGGCGATGGCCGGTGGCCGGACCTCAGAAGTCCATGCCGCCCATGCCGCCGCCGCCGCCGCCCATCGGCATGGCGGGCTTGTCCTTCGGCAGCTCGGCGACCATCGCCTCGGTGGTGATCAGCAGGCCGGCGACCGAAGCCGCGTCCTGCAGGGCCGTGCGGACCACCTTGGCGGGGTCCACGATGCCGGCCGCGATCATGTCGACGTACTCTTCCGTCTGGGCGTTGAAGCCGTAGGTTTCGGAGGAGTTCTCGCCGATCTTGAACACCACCGTGGAGCCTTCCACGCCGGCGTTCTCGACGATCTGCCGGATCGGCGCCTCGAGCGCCTTGGCGACGAGGTTGATGCCCGACTGCACGTCCGGGATGTCGCTCTTGAGGGCCAGGACGGCCTTCTTGGCGCGCAGGAGGGCCGTGCCGCCGCCGGGGACGATGCCTTCCTCGACCGCCGCGCGGGTGGCGTTGAGGGCGTCGTCGACGCGGTCCTTCTTCTCCTTCACCTCGACCTCGGTCGAGCCGCCGACGCGGATCACCGCGACGCCGCCCGCGAGCTTGGCCAGGCGCTCCTGGAGCTTCTCACGGTCGTAGTCCGAGGTGGTCTCCTCGATCTGCGCCTTGATCTGGGCGATGCGGGCGTCGATGTCGGCCTTGGAGCCGGCGCCGTCGATGACCGTGGTGTTCTCCTTGTCGATGCGGATGCGCTTGGCGCGGCCCAGCATCTGGAGCGTCACGGACTCGAGCTTGATGCCGAGCTCCTCGGAGATCATCTGGCCCTGCGTCAGGATCGCGATGTCCTCGAGCATGGCCTTGCGGCGGTCGCCGAAGCCCGGAGCCTTCACGGCCGCGACCTTGAGGCCGCCGCGCAGCTTGTTGACCACGAGCGTGGCCAGGGCTTCGCCCTCGACGTCCTCGGCCACGATCACCAGCGGCTTGCCGGTCTGCACCACGGCCTCGAGCACCGGCAGCATCGCCTGCAGCGAGGACAGCTTCTTCTCGTGGATCAGGATGTAGGGGTCGTCGAGCTCGGCGACCATCTTCTCGGCGTTGGTGATGAAGTAGGGGCTGAGGTAGCCGCGGTCGAACTGCATGCCTTCGACGACGTCGAGCTCGGTCTCGGAGGTCTTGGCCTCCTCGACGGTGATGACGCCCTCGTTGCCGACCTTCTGCATCGCCTGGGCGATCATCTCGCCGATCGACTTGTCGCCGTTGGCCGAGATGGTGCCGACCTGGGCGACCTCGTCGGAGGACGCGATCTTCTTGGCGCGGGCCTTGATGTCCTTGATGGCGGCCTCGACGGCGAGGTCGACGCCGCGCTTCAGGTCCATCGGGTTGATGCCGGCCGCGACGTACTTGGAACCCTCGCGCACGATGGCCTGGGCCAGCACGGTGGCGGTGGTGGTGCCGTCGCCGGCCTTGTCGTTGGTCTTCGAGGCCACTTCGCGCACCATCTGGGCGCCCATGTTCTCGAACTTGTCCTCGAGCTCGATCTCCTTGGCGACCGTCACACCGTCCTTGGTAATGCGGGGCGCGCCGAAGGACTTGTCGATCACGACGTTGCGGCCCTTCGGCCCCAGCGTGACCTTGACGGCGTCGGCGAGGATGTCGACGCCGCGCAGCATCTTGGCGCGCGCGTCGGAGGAGAAGCGGACTTCCTTGGCAGCCATTGTGTTGACTCCTGGTTCGTGGGTTCAGCGTGGGGGGCGAGCTTGCGCGGTCCGGCGTCCGCCGGTCCGCGCCGAAGGATGGCTCAGCCGACCACGCCCATGATGTCGCTCTCCTTCATGATGAGGAGATCCTGGCCGTCGATCTTGACCTCGGTGCCGGACCACTTGCCGAACAGCACCTTGTCGCCCGCCTTGACGTCGAGCGGGGTGAGCTTGCCGCTCTCGTCCCGGCCGCCGGGGCCCACGGCGACGATCTCGCCTTCCTGGGGCTTCTCCTTGGCGGTGTCCGGGATGATGATGCCGCCCTTGGTCTTCTCTTCGCCTTCGAGACGCTTGACGACCACGCGGTCGTGCAGGGGACGGAAATTCATGGAGACCTTCCTGTTCGTGAGGCGGGGCGGCCGTGCTATACGGCCCGCCGTCCGCAGAACTTGATCCGGTGCGGCTGCTAGCACTCATCCGAGGAGAGTGCCAAAGCGCAGGGCATGAGGTAGGCCCCGCCCATGGCGCTGTCAAGGCGGCCGCGCCGCCGCCCCTGTGGAGAGGGCTCGGCGGCCCGTGTTGGGCGCCCCGGCGAAAGCTGGTATGGGACGGCCCCGATGCGGACCGGGAGCCCCCGCGTGAACCACCTTTCCCCGCCCCGCGACCTGGGCGGGCCATGCTGACATCCGCCGGTCGCCGACCCCGGCTCCGCTGGCCGCGCTCGTCCGTCAGCCGGATCACGCTGGCGCTGGGCGCCTGCGGGCTGGTCTTCATCCTCGGCACGGCCGCCTTCATCGCCGGTCGCGAGCGCCAGATCGCCTTTCGCGAAGCGCGCGCGTCCGCCGGGGGGGCCGTCTTCTCGCTGGCCGACCACGCGTCCCGCCTGTTCGAGGTCGCCGACCTCGCGCTGCGCGCCGCCACCCTGTCCCTCGGCGACCGCTCGTGGGAGGACGCCCAGGCGTCGCTCCCGCTCCACGACGAGCTGCAGGCGACGGCCGTCGCCCTGCCCTACGTGCGCGACCTGCTGCTCGCCGACGCCGCCGGCCGGCTGCGCCTCGCCAGCCTGGCTTTTCCGGCGCCGGACGTGTCCATGGCGGACCGGGCCGCCTTCGCGGCGGCGCGCGACGGGGCGACGGGGCTGGTGATCGGCGAGCCGCTGCTCGGCAAGGTGTCGGGCAAGCCGTCCTTCCTCATCGCGCGGCGCCTCGCCGATGCCGACGGCCGCTTCCGCGGCCTCGTGTCGGCGACGGCGGACCTCGACTATTTCGTCGGCTATTGGCGTCGCATGGACCTGCCGAACGACGCCCACGTGGCGCTGGTGCGGGCCGGCGAAGGCCAGGTTCTGGTCCGCCTGCCCGAAACGCCGGCCATCTCCGCCACGTCGCTTCCCGCCTTGAAGGCCGCGACGGCGGAGGCCCCGCTGTCCGGCCGCTACGTCCCCGCCCCCGACCGGCTCGGCTTCTACCAGCGGGTCGGGGACCTGCCGGTGTACCTCACGGTCAGCTACAGCGAAGCCGCGGTGGACGCCGGCTGGCGGGCTTGGCTCTGGACCTTCCTGCTGTTCCCGGCGGCCGCCATCCTGGCGCTCCTGGTCCTGCTCGCCCTGGCGCGGCGGCAGACCCGGGTGGAAGCGCGGGCCAACCTCGAGGTGACGCGCGCGCGCGCCGCCCTGGCCACCGCCAACACCCGCCTCGAGCAGCGCGTCGCCGAGCGCACCGCGGACCTCCAGGAAAGCAACGCGGAAGTGCAGCGCTTCGCCTACATCGTCAGCCACGACCTGCGGGCGCCGCTCGTCAACATCATGGGCTTCACCTCCGAACTGCAGCGGCTGCGCGGCGACATCTTCCCCGACGCGCCCGCCGCGGACCCGACGCTGCGCGAGGACTTCGACGAGGCGATCGGCTTCATCCAATCCTCGATCGACAAGATGGACCGGCTCATCAAGGCGATCCTGATGCTGGCGCGCCAGGGCTCCCGGGTGTTCCAGCCCGAGCCCGTCGACATGGCGGCGTTGATGCGCTCGATCGTCGACGGCGTGGCGCACCGGGCGCTGTCGGCCGAAGCCACCATCACGGTCGGGCCGATGCCGGACCTGGTGATCGACCGGATCGCCGTCGAGCAGGTGTTCTCCAACCTCGTCGACAACGCCGTGAAATACCTGCGCCCCGGCGTGCCCGGCCGGGTGTCGGTGTCGGCCGACGCCGAGAACGGCCGGGCCCGGTTTCGCGTCGCCGACGACGGGCGCGGCATCGACCCGGGCGACCACGGCCGCGTGTTCGAGCTGTTCCGGCGCTCCGGCGCGCAGGACAGGCCGGGTGACGGCATCGGCCTCGCCCACGTCAAGACGCTTGTGCGTCAGCTCGGCGGGACCATCTCGCTGGAATCGGCCCCCGGCCGGGGCAGCACCTTCACGGTGGTGCTTCCGGTGAAACCCCAGGACGGGCACCCGGCGCGCTGACGGACGCACGGCTGCAAACCTCGCAGGCCACGCCGGCACGGCGCCGAAACACAGGAGTTCGCCCATGATGGCGCTGACGCAGGCGGTGACGATCCTGATGATCGAGGACGACGAGGGGCATGCGCGCCTGATCGAGAAGAACATCCGGCGCGCCGGCGTGTCGAACGAGATCGTCCACCTCCGGGACGGCACGGTCGCGGTCGAGTTCCTGTTCGGCTCGGACGAGGGCGCGCGCGGCGACCACGGACCCTTCATGATCCTGCTCGACCTCAACCTGCCCGACATGAGCGGCGTCGACATCCTGAAGCGCGTCAAAGCCGACGAGCGGTTCCGGCGCGCGCCCGTGATCGTGCTGACCACCACCGACGACAGGGCCGAGATCGACCGCTGCTACGACCTCGGATGCAACGTTTACATCACGAAACCGCTCATCTATCAAAGCTTCGCGGAAGCGATTCGGCAGCTGGGGATGTTCCTGTCCGTGATCCAGATCCCCGAACAGGTTTGAGCGTGCCGAGCCACAGGCTCCTCTACATCGACGACGACCCGGCGTTGAGCCGCTTCGTGCAGCGCCAGCTCGGCCGGCTCGGCCACACCGTCGAGACCGCCGCCGACGGCGACAGCGGCCTCGCGCGCTTGGCGGAGGGCGGCTTCGACGCCGTGGCGCTGGACCATTACATGCCGGGTCGGGACGGGCTGGACGTCCTCGACGCCATCCGGGCCCTGCCCGACGCCCCCCCGGTGATCTTCGTGACGGGCACGAGCGAGAGCCGCATCGCCGTTTCGGCGCTGAAGGCGGGCGCGACCGATTACGTGGTCAAGGACGTGGGCGGCGAGTTCGTGGAGCTCCTCGAGGCGGCCGTGCGGTCAGCGGTGGCCGGCGTGGTGCTGCGACGGGACAAGGAAGCGGCGGACCGCGCCATCGTGGAAGCCCGGGACCGCTTCGAAGCGCTGGCGGCCGAGCGCCAGGTGCTGATGCGCGAGGTGAACCACCGCGTCGGCAACTCGCTCCAGCTCGTCGCGGCGTTCCTGCACCTGCAGGCCAACGGTTCGGCGTCGGCCGAGACCAAGGACGCGCTGAACGAGGCCAACCGGCGCGTGCTCGCCATCGCCCAGGTGCACCGGCGCCTCTACACCTCGGACGACGTCAAGGCCGTGGCGCTCGACAGCTACCTGTCGGCTCTGGTCGGGGACCTGCGAGAATCGAGCGACGCTTCGGACGCGGTGGACCAGCTGTCGCTCGACGCCGTGCCGGTGATGATCGACGCCGACAGTGCGGTGACGATCGGCGTGATCGTGACCGAACTCGTCATCAACGCGCTGAAATACGCCTACCCGGGCGGAAGCGGGCCCGTGCGCGTCAGGTTGGAGGCCGGGGAGGACGACCGGCACTACCGGCTCGTCGTCGAGGACGACGGCGTGGGCAAATCGGGCGGCGACAAGCGGGGCGGGCCGGCGTCGAGCGGGATCGGGCGCACGATCATCAAGGCGATGGCGTCCAAGCTCGACACGACCGTGGCCTACGACGACGCCGAAACGGGCACCCGCGCCGTCATGGCCTTCGCGATGACGGACCCGAAGCTGGCCCGCCCGCCCGGGCATTGATTCGGGGCGCGGCGCAATGAGCCTGGGCCGCGCGGCGAGACCGACGCTCGCATCACGAGATCGCCTGACCGGCGCCCCCGGACGACCGACCGGCGCGGCCGTCCGGACGACACCCGGCTCCCATCCCGCCCCGGAAGACCAGGACGCTGGCTTGCCGGAAGGGCGAGCACCGGAATCGGCGCCCGCCCCGCTTGGGGATCAGGGCTGCTGGCGCCCCGTGCCCATGGCGTTGGCGGGAACGCCGCCCTCGTTGGCGCCCGGGTAGGGCTCGCCGGGGCGCTGCTGGCCCTGCCCGCCCGGCCGGCGCTGACCGCCCTGCCCCTGGCCTTGACCCTGCCCTTGTCCCTGCCCCTGGCCTTGTCCCTGGGCGCGCTGTCCTTGTCCCTGCTGGCCTTGCCCCTGCTGACCCTCGGGACGCTGGCGCTGGCCTTCGGCCTGGCCCTGCCCTTGGCGCTGTCCCTGGCCCTGCTGGCCTTCCTGCGGCCGCTGCCGCTGTCCCTCGCCCTGGCGCTGGCCTTCGCCCTGTCCCTGGCGCTGGCCCTCACCACCCTGGCCTTGGCGCTGGCCTTCGCCGCCGGGACGGCCCTGCGCCTCGCCGGGCCGGCCTTCCCCGAAGCCGGGGCCGCGGCCGCCGGGTCCGAAACCCGGGCCGCCGGGACCGGGACCGAAGCCGGGGCCGCCCGGGAAGGGCCGGCCCCCGTAGAGGCGGCGCAGGCGCTCGCGGCGCAGCAGTTCCAGGCGACGCTCGCGGCGCAGTTCGGGCCCGACGAGCACGCCGCCGATGATGCCGCCCACCACGGCGCCGGCCGCGGCCTCGCCGGGGTCGCGGTACTGGGCGAAGCTGCCGCCCGAGGTGGAAAGAAGTGCCGAAATGGCCACGGCCGAGATGATGAAGCGCTTCACGCGAGGGTCCCCCTTGTCCATCGTTTCCTAATGGACGGGACGCAAGGTGGTTGCCTGTCCCTGCACCGGACGTGAACGGTTTCCGGGCAGGCGGGGCCGCCGGACGATGCCGCAACCTGAGGCAGCAGAGCCACTGTCAATCACGAAGCTCGCCTTCCGTCACATTTCGGCCTAGCATGGCGATCACGTCAAACGCCGCCTCGCGGCGTCCTGCTTCGGCCTTCCCAGCGGTCGGCGCGTATCTCAGCTGTCCCGGAAAATCACCATGCCGGCCATCGCCCTCGTCGACGACGACAGAAACATCCTCACATCCGTGTCGCTCACGCTCGAAGCCGAAGGCTACCGCGTGCAGACCTACACGGACGGCGCAGCTGCGCTCGACGGGCTGAAGACCAACCCGCCCGACCTCGCCATCTTCGACATCAAGATGCCCCGCATGGACGGCATGGAGCTGTTGCGCCGGCTTCGTCAGAAGTCGGACCTGCCCGTCATCTTCCTGACCTCGAAGGACGAGGAGATCGACGAGCTGTTCGGCCTCAAGATGGGCGCCGACGATTTCATCCGGAAGCCGTTCTCGCAGCGCCTGCTGGTGGAGCGCGTCAAGGCCATCCTGCGCCGCGCCAACCCCAAGGAGGCCGCCGCCCAGAAGGAGTCCGAGGCCAAGCTGCTGGAGCGCGGCAACCTCAAGATGGACCCCGAGCGCCACACCTGCACCTGGAAGAACGAGCAGGTGGTGCTCACCGTGACGGAGTTCCTGATCCTGCAGGCGCTGGCGACCCGGCCCGGCGTCGTCAAGAGCCGCAATGCCCTGATGGACGCCGCCTACGACGACCAGGTCTACGTCGACGACCGCACGATCGACAGCCACATCAAGCGGCTGCGCAAGAAGTTCAAGGTCGTGGACGACGACTTCGAGATGATCGAGACGCTGTACGGCGTCGGCTACCGCTTCAAGGAAGCGTGAGCGGCGGTCCAGCGATGGCGGGGCAGCCCCGATGACCGCTTCGCCGCTGCGCGGCGCCGGCGCCCGCCTCGCCGGCCGCCCGCCGGGCCGCTCGCGTCCCCGGCGCCTGCGCCGCTCGATCGGCCTGCGCCTGCGCATGGCGCTGCGGTCCGTGACGATGCGCCTGTCATCGTCGCTGACGCGGCGCATCGTGGTGCTGAACCTCGGGGGCCTCGTCGCCCTCCTGGTGCTGTTCCTCTACATCAACCAGTTCCGCGAAGGGCTGATCGACGCCCGCGTGCAGAGCCTGCAGACGCAGGGCGAGATCATCGCGGCTGCGATCGCCGCCTCGGCCAGCGTCGACGACGCCAACATCACCATCGACCCCGAGAAGCTCCTGCAGGCGACGCCGGGGCAGCCGCCGGCCGCGGACGAGGATGCCGCGGCGTTCGAGTTCTCGATCAACCCCGATCGCGTGGGCCCCGTGCTGCGCCGCCTCGTGACGCCCACGGGCACGCGGGCGCGCATCTACGACAGCGCGGGCGTGCGCGTGGTCGACACCCGCGCCATGGCGCTGCCGGGCGCGCGGCCCCGCGCGGCGCCGGCGGCCGACCTGCCGGCCTGGGAACGCGGCTGGCTCGACGTCAAGCGGCGCTTCGCCAAGCCCGAAGCCGCTGCCGTCGACGAGGGCCGGAACGGCGACGGCGAACTGCCCGAGGTCGCCGAAGCCCTCAAAGGGCGGACGCGCTGGATCGTGCGGGTCAACGCCCGGGGCCAGACCATCGTGTCGATGGCGGTGCCGATCCTCAACGCCGCCAAGGTCCAGGGCGCGCTGCTGTTGTCCACGCAGCCCGGCGACATCGACAAGATCATCGCGTCCGACCGCTGGGCGCTGTTCCGGGTCTTCCTCGTCGCCGCCGTGGTGATGTTCGTGCTGTCGCTGTTCCTCGCCAACACCATCGCGGGGCCGATCCGCCGCCTCGCCGAAGCGGCCGAGCGGGTGCGGCGGGGCGTCGACTCGCGCGAGGAGATCCCCGACTTCACGGCCCGCGCCGACGAGATCGGCCACCTGTCCCGCGCGCTGCGCGACATGACGAAGGCGCTGTATTCGCGGATGGAGGCCACCGAAAGCTTCGCCGCCGACGTCGCGCACGAGCTGAAGAACCCGCTGACCTCGCTGCGCAGCGCCGTCGAAACGCTGCCCCGCATCAAGGCGGAAGAATCGCGCGGGCGCCTCACCGCCATCATCCAGCACGACATCCGCCGCCTCGACCGGCTGATCAGCGACATTTCCGACGCATCCCGGCTCGACGCGGAGCTCGCCCGCAACCGCACGGCGGGGCTCGACATGGCGATGCTGGTGCGAACCGTCGTGACGGTCGCCAACGAGGTGGAGCGCGACGACGGCGTGCGGTTCGCCCTCACGGTCGCCCTGCCGCCGCCGGGCCAGGAAGGGCCGGGCTACCGGGTCATGGGCCACGATTCGCGGCTCGGGCAGGTGGTCAACAACCTGCTCGACAACGCCCGTTCCTTTTCGGAGGAGGACGGCACCGTGCGGGTGTCGGTGCGGCCGGCGCGGCTCGACGACCAGGGGCGCGCCGGCGTCGAGGTGGTGGTCGACGACGACGGGCCCGGCATCCCGGCCCACGCCTTCGAACGCATCTTCGAGCGGTTCTACACCGACCGGCCCGACCAGGGGTTCGGGCAGAATTCGGGGCTCGGACTGTCGATCTCGCGCCAGATCATCGAGGCCCACGGGGGGCGCATCTGGGCCGGCAACCGCACCGCGCCGGCGCCGGACGACGACGACCCGCCGCGGGTGCTCGGCGCCCGCTTCACGGTGTGGCTGCCGGCCGTGGGCGCGCGGGGGTGAGCATCCTCGCGGAGGGGGACGGCCCGCCGCTCCACCTCCACGCGTCCGCGGCCGTGCTCGGCGAGCGGGGCGTGCTGATCCGCGGGGCTTCCGGCGCCGGCAAGACCTCCCTCGCGCTCGCGCTGGTGGAACACGCGCGGACGCGCGGCGCCTTCGCCCGCATCGTCGCCGACGATCGCACGCTCGTGACGCGCCACGGCGACCGGCTCGTCGCCAGGCCGCACCCGGCGGTGGCGGGGCGCGTCGAGCGGCGCGGGATCGGGATCGGGATCGTCCCGGTCGATCACGAGCCCGCCTGCGTGGTGGCCCTGGTGGTCGACCTCGTCGCGGGCCGGCCGGAGCGGATGCCCGAGCCCGGGGCATTGCAGTGCGAGGTCGGCGGCATCGTCCTTCCCCGCATCGCGGTCGCGGCGGGATCCCCGACCCTCGACATCGTGGCGCTGGTCGCCACGGCGTCGACGATGTCCGGGATGCCGCCGTGAAGGCGCCCCTATTTCGCTTGCCAAGCTCGCCGCGATGCACAAGATTGCGCCTGAAGAGGCCTTGCGTGGCTGGAGCCACGGTCGATGTCGCTTGTCCAGGGCGAAATCAACGCTGCTCGATCCCGGACGTACGAGCAGGTTCGGGAGAACCTGCCCTGCCGAACGGTCGAGCGGGCAGTCTTCCCGGCAAAGGCATGAGCGGTAGCTTGCAATGATCGGTATGGTGCTCGTGACCCACGGCCACCTTGCGACGGAGTTCCGCGCCGCGCTCGAGCACGTCGTGGGCCCGCAGAGGGGGATCGAGACCATCACCATCGGTCCCGAGGACGACATGGAGCAGCGGCGCCAGGACATCGTGTCCGCCGTGGCCAGCGTCGATACCGGACAGGGCGTCGTTCTGTTGACGGACATGTTCGGCGGCACGCCGTCCAACCTCGCCATCTCGGTCATGGACCGAACCCGGGTCGAGGTCGTGGCGGGCATCAACCTGCCCATGCTGATCAAGCTCGCCTCGGTGCGCGAGGTGGCGTCGCTCGAAGTGGCGGTCACCCAGGCCCAGGAGGCGGGGCGCAAATACATCAACATCGCCAGCCGCGTGCTGAACGGGAAATAGCCCATGGGGGACAGCGCCGAGACGGCGGATGGGATGGCGGCCGCGACGCGCGAGCTGCCCATCGTCAACCGCAAGGGGTTGCATGCGCGTGCCACAGCCAAGTTCGTCCAATGCGTGGAGAACTTCCAGGCCGAGGTGACGGTGACGCGGTCCGGCGAAACCGTGGGCGGCCAGTCGATCATGGGGATCCTGACGCTCGGCGCCGGCCGCGGCACCACCATCACGGTATCGGCCACGGGCCCGGACGCGCAGGCCGCCGTGGACGCGCTGGCGGCGCTGGTGGCCAACCGCTTCGGCGAGGACGAGTGACCCACGAACCCGGCCGAGGGGCCGGGCTGCTTTCGCGCGGGCCGGCGGCCCGTTCCGGTTTTCACCGCGGACCGGGGCGGGACGCGGGGCTTGCGGCGAAGCGTGGGCGGGGCCATGTCGGCTCCGATTCCAGCAGAGGACCGACGCCATGCCCCAGACCCGCGGCCGCATCTTCGACGACTTCGCCAGCCTCATGACCAATGCAGCGGGGGTCGCCAACGGCGTCAAGCGCGAAGCCGAGACGGCCGTGCGCTCCCAGGTCGAGCGCATCCTGGCCGGCATGAACGTGGTCACCCGCGAAGAATTCGAAGCCGTGCGCGACATGGCGGCCCTGGCCCGCGAGGAGAACGACGAGTTGCGCCGCCGCATCGTCGCGCTGGAAGCCGGAACCGCCGCCGGCCACTGATACCGGCGGTCAAAGAACCCCGGCCGCCGGCAAGCGCGAACGCGCGCCGCCGCCCAGGCGGCGCGACGCGGAGGCGCGACAAGGCGGCCTTTCCCGCCGCCCGGTAGGGTCCGAACCGCGGCCGGGTCCCGAAAGGCCCGGCCCTTCGCTGAATGCGGTGAACTCGCTCGTCGTCAGGCCTGGGGACGGCGGCGGTCCAGCAGTGCCGACACGCCGAAGACGGCGAGGCCCAGCACCGGCAGGCCGGCCGCCACCCATCCGGTCGAGGCCCAGCCGTAGCCGGCCGCGATGGCCACGCCGCCGAGCCAGGCGCCGAGCGCGTTGGCGACGTTGAAGGCCGAATGGTTCAGCGCCGCCGCCAGCGTTTGGGCGTCGGCGGCGACGTCCATCAGCCGCGTCTGCAGGGCCGGCATGATGGCGAAGCCGCAGCCGACCAGGAACATCGCCGCCGCGGCCGTCCAGCCGTCATGCGCGGCGAAGACGTAGACGACGCCGATCGCCACGTCCCACAGCAGCACGCCGGCGATGGCCGGCATCAGCGCGACGTCGGCCAGCTTCGACCCCACCACGTTGCCGGCCGTCATGCCGAGCCCGAACCCGGCCAGCACCAGCGGCACGGTGGCGAGCGGAAGGCCCGACACGTGGGTCAGCGTCGAGCTGACGTAGGTGTAGATGGCGAAGACGCCGCCCGACCCCACGGCCGCGACGGCGAGCGTGAGCCACACCTGCGGGCGGCGCAGCGCCCCGAGCTCGACGAGCGGGCTCGACGCGGTGGCCGAGGTGGCGGGCACGGCGAGCCAGATGAGCAGCACGGTGAGGAGCCCGACGGCTCCCACGCCCGCGAAGGCGAGGCGCCAGCCGAGCGACTGACCGAACCAGGTGACGAGCGGCGTGCCCACCACGGTGGCGATGGTGAGCCCCATCATGATGCGGCCGACCGCCCGGGCCCGCCCGCCGGGCGGCGACAGGGAGGCCGCCACCAGCGACGCCACGCCGAAATAGGCGCCGTGCGGCATGCCGGTGAGGAAGCGCAGGCCGATGAGGGCGTGGTACCCCGGCGCCAGGGCGCTGGCGAGGTTGCCGAGCGCGAAGACCGCCATCAGCCCGAGCAGCAGGGTGCGGCGCGGCAGCTTGGCGGCCAGCACGGCGATGATCGGCGACCCCACCACGACCCCGAGCGCGTAGGCGCTGATGACGTGGCCGGCGGTGGGCTCGGTGACGCCGAGCGTTCCGGCGAGGTCGGGCAGGAAGCCCATGGTGGCGAACTCGCCGGTGCCGATGGCGAAGCCGCCGACCGCGAGGGCGAACTCGATCATCGCCGTGCGGCGCTTGTCGTCCCGGATGTCGGTCAGCGACGAGGCGGCGCGGGGAAGCGCGGCGTCGGTCATGGGGATCTCCCCTGTGTGAGGTGGCGCCGGTCGACGGGCGCGGACACGGCCTCGGCGGACCGGCGTGCTGCAACGCACTCGCGCCGCATCTTGCGCTGCGGCTGGCGTGCCGGGCACCCCGGCACCCGCATGGCTGCGTCCCGGTCCGGCCCGACGGGAGGAACGGGCCGCCGGGCACGCCTTCCCGTGACGCCCCCCGGAAGCTTCCGCTGTGGATAAGTCCCACGATCTTGCAACCCGACGGGCCCCGAGCGCCCGCCCAGCCCGGCCCTGCACTCAACTCACGATGATTCGACCCGCCTTGACTCTCCGATGCCCAGCCGTGATCCATGGAGAACAAAACAGGAACGCACGGTGGGCCGTCCCGGTTGTCGGCAGCGCCCCTCCGATGGGTCCCGTCGTCGCATTCGGTGTGTCGCGTTCACGAGGTCGAGCGGTGCCGCAGGACCATCCATCCCCCGACGTCGCCGCCCTGCGGGGCGTCGTCGCCCGCATCGAGGCGGGCCGGAGCGGCCCACCGCGCCGGACCGGCCCCGCCGGACCGGCCACCGTTTCTCTCGGCGACGGCGCCCTGCCGCTCGATGCCGCCTTGGGGGGCGGGCTCAGGCGCGGCGCGCTGCACGAGGTCGTGGCGGAGAACGCGCGGGACGCCGCGGCGGCGGCCGGCTTCGCTCTCGCCGCCGCCGGGCGCTGCTCCGGCGCGGCGCCGCTCGTGTGGATCGTGGAAGACCCTGCCGCGGCCGAAACCGGCGCGCCCTACCGCCCGGGGCTCGCCGCCCACGGCATCGACCCGGACCGGCTGATCCTGGTCCGCACCGCGGACGGGCAGGCGACGCTGTGGGCGCTGGAAGAAGCGCTGAGGCTCGGCGCGCCGGCCGTGCTGGCGGAACTGTGGGGCGCGAAACATTACGGGCTCGCGCCGTCACGCCGCCTGCTCCTCGCCGCACAGGGCGGCCGCGGCGCCGCCCTGCTGCTCCACGCGGGCCTCGCTGGACGGGGCGCGGGCCTGTCGAGCGCGGCCGAAACGCGGCTCGTCGTGGCGGCCTGCCCGAGCCCGCACCTCGCCTCGGCGGGAACCCGCCTGCCCATCCCCGGCCCCGCCGCCGTGGCGGTGCGCGTCCTGAAGCTCCGCCTCGGCGGCGACGCCGGCCTCGACCGCGACCGCCGCCATCCCATCGTTTGGAACCAGCACCGGAGGTGCTTCGATGCCCACCCGCTACCTGTCGGCGTTCCTGCCCCTGCTGCCGACCGACCGGGTGCGCCGCGCCGCGCCGCGGCCGTCGTCGCCTTTGGAAACCGGGCCGGATGACGGGCTGGTCGCGGTCGCGGCGGTCAAGGGCGCGCAGCGGCTGACGGCGGCCTGCGCGGTGGCGGCGGCGCGCGGGCTCCGGCCCGGCCTGGCGCTCGCCGACGCCCGCGCCCTGTGCCCCGCCGTCCGGGTCGTCGAGGCCGACCCCGACGCCGATGCCGCGCTGATGGCGGCCGTGGTGGACTGGTGCCGCCGCTTCACGCCGCTGTCGGCGCCCGACGGGCCGGACGGCGCGGTGCTGGACATCGGCGGGGCGGCCCACCTGTTCGGCGGCGAAGCGGGGCTCGTCGAAGCCGTCGAGGCGGGCCTGCGCCGGCAGGGCCTCGCCTGCCGGGCCGCGGTGGCGTCGACGCCCGAGGCCGCCTGGGCGCTGGCCCGGTTCGGGACGGATAAGATCGCCCCGACGCCGGTCGAGCCCGGCTTCGAGCCGCTGATCTCCGCCCTGCCCCTGGCGGCGCTGCGCCTCGACGGCGACACGGTGGCGGGGCTGGCCCGGGCCGGCCTCGCCCGCGTCGGCGACCTCCTGAGCCGGCCGCGCGCCCCGATCGCGGCGCGCTTCGGCGCGCCGGTGCTGGCGCGCCTCGACGGGCTGATGGGGCGCGGCTCGTCGCCCATCGGCCCGCGCTTCCCGGCACCCCGCTGCGTGGCGGAGCGCCGCTTCTCGGGGGGGCTCGCCCGGATCGAGCAGATCGAGGCGGCGCTGCTGCCGCTGTGCCGGCACCTGTGCGCCTCGCTGGCCCGGCGCGGGGAAGGTGCGCGGCGGGTCGCGGCGAGCTTCTTCCGCGTCGACGGGGCCTTGAAGCACCTCCAGATCGGCACGAGCCGCCCGACGCGCGACCCGGAAGCGCTGTTCGGGCTGTTCCGCGAAAGGCTCGCCGCCCTCGGCGAGGACGGGCTCGACACCGGCTACGGCTTCGACCTGATCCGCCTCGCCGTGACGGACAGCGAGCCGCTCGACGCCCGCCAGGACGGGCTCGACCCGGAGGACGCGCCCGCCGGAAGCGATGCTGCTACCGACCTCGCCGACCGGCTCGGGGCGCGGCTCGGGCTGCGGCGCGTGCTGCGGCTCGCCGCCCGCGACAGCCACGTTCCCGAATGCGCCGTGGTGGCGCTGCCGGCCGTTTCCCGCGATCCCGCGTCCGGCCGGGACGACGCGGACCTGTGCCGGCCGATCCGCCTGTTCGACCGGCCGGAGCCGATCGAAACCATCGCGACGGTGCCCGACGGGCCGCCGGTGCGGTTCCGCTGGCGCCGCGCCTTCCACGACATCGCCGCCATCGAGGGGCCGGAGCGGATCGCGCCCGAATGGTGGACGGGTGGCGCCGAGCTGACGCGCGACTATTTCCGCGCCGAGGACCGGGACGGCCGGCGGTTCTGGCTTTACCGCGAAGGGCTGGTCGGGCCGGAAACCGACGGACCGCGCTGGTTCGTGCACGGGCTGTTCGCGTGACGGCCCCCCGCCTGCGCCGGGACGGTCGCCGGGCGCCATGACGCGCTTCGCCGACCTCGCCGTCATCACCAACTTCTCGTTCCTGCGCGGCGCGTCGCACCCCGAGGAGCTGGTCGGGCAGGCCCATGCGATCGGCCATGCCGGCATCGGCATCGCCGACCGCAACTCGCTGGCCGGGGTCGTGCGCGCCTATTCCTTCGTCAAGGAGCGCGTCCCCGCCGAGGCCGGCTTCCGCCTGGGCGTGGGGACGCGGCTCGTCTTCGCCGATGGCACCCCGGACGTCCTCGCCTATCCGCGGGACCGCACCGCCTACGGCCGGCTGGCGCGCCTCCTCACGCTCGGCAACCGCCGCACCGGCAAGGGGAAGTGCGAGCTCGGGCTGGCGGACCTCCTCGACCACGCCGACGGCTTGCAGATGATCCTGACGGATCGCTCGACGGCCGACGCCGCCCCGGCGGCTTCGCCCGACTGGCCCGCGCTGGTGAGGCTCCTGCGCGACGCCGGCCCCGGCCCGCTGTGGCTCGCGACCCCGCACCTTTACGGCCCCGGCATGCGGGAGCGTCTGGCGGAACGCGCCGCCCTGGCGCGGGCGACGGGCGCGCGGCTGCTCGCCACCAACGACGTCACCATGCACCACCCGGACCGCCGCGCGCTGGGCGACGTGCTCGCCTGCATCCGCCTCCACACGACGCTCGACGCCGCGGGCCGCCGCCTCGCCGCCAACGCCGAGCGCCACCTGAAGCCCGCCGACGAGATGGCGCGCATCTTCGCCGAGGTGCCGGACGCCGTGCCGGAATCGATGCGCTTCATCGATGGGCTGTCGTTCTGCCTGTCTCAGCTGAAATACGATTACCCCTACGAGCTGCGCGGCGGCTTCGCGACCGAACAGGAAGCGCTGGCATCGCTCGCCGCGGCCGGCCTCGCGGACCGTTACCCGCTCGGCGCCGAGCCGCGGATCGAGGGGATGCTGAACGACGAACTCGCCCTGGTGGGTCGGCTCGGCTACGCGGCCTATTTCCTCACCGTTCACGACATCGTGCGATTCGCCCGGGGCGAGAAGATCCTGTGCCAGGGCCGCGGCTCCGCGGCGAATTCCGTGCTCTGCTTCGCGCTCGGCATCACCGAGGTCGACCCCGCGAAACACGACCTCCTGTTCGAGCGCTTCATCTCGGAGGACCGCAACGAGCCGCCCGACATCGACGTCGACTTCGAACACGACCGGCGCGAGGAGGTGATGCAGCACATCTACGCGCGCTACGGGCGCGAGCGCGCCGGCCTCGCCGCGACCGTGGTCACCTACCGCACCCGCTCGGCCATCCGCGAGGTCGGCCGCGCCTTCGGCCTGTCGGACGACACCGTGTCGGCGTTGAACGGCACGGTATGGGGCTACTGGTCGAACGGCGTCGACCCCGCCGAAACGCGGCGCATCGGGCTCGACCCGTCCGAGCGGCGGCTGGCCCTCGTGCTGCGCCTCGCCGAGGAGCTGGCGGGCTTCCCCCGCCACCTGTCCCAGCACACCGGCGGCTTCGTCATCACGCGCTCGCGGCTCGACGAGGTGGTGCCGGTCGGCAACGCCGCCATGGCGGACCGCACCACCGTCGAATGGGACAAGGACGACCTCGACGCCCTGGGCATCCTCAAGATCGACGTGCTGGGGCTCGGCATGCTGTCGGCGCTGCGCGGCGGCTTCGACCTCCTGGAACGCCACTACGGCGAGCGCTACACGCTGGCGTCGATCCCGCCCGAGGAGCCCGCCGTCTACGACATGATCTGCCGCGCCGACACGATCGGGGTGTTCCAGATCGAGAGCCGGGCGCAGATGTCCATGCTGCCGCGGCTCAAGCCCCGGGCCTTCTACGACCTCGTGGTCGAGGTCGCGATCGTGCGGCCCGGCCCCATCCAGGGCGACATGGTCCACCCCTACCTGCGCCGCCGCGAGGGTTCGGAGCCGGTGGTGTACCCGTCGGCCGAGCTCGAAGCGGTGCTCGGCAAGACGCTGGGCGTGCCGCTGTTCCAGGAGCAGGCGATGAGGATCGCCATCGTGGCGGGCGGCTTCACCCCCACCGAGGCCGACAAGCTGCGCCGCGCCATGGCGACCTTCAAGCGCGTCGGCACGATCGGCACGCTGCACGACAAGATGGTCGAGGGCATGGTCGAGCGCGGCTACGACCGCGCCTTCGCGGAGCGCTGCTTCGGGCAGATCGAGGGCTTCGGCACCTACGGCTTCCCCGAAAGCCACGCCGCTTCCTTCGCGCTGCTGGTCTACGCTTCGGCCTGGATGAAGTGCCGCTACCCGGACGTCTTCGCCTGCGCCATGCTCAACGCCCAGCCGATGGGCTTCTACGCGCCGGCGCAGCTCGTGCGCGACGCGCGCGACCACGGCGTGGCGGTGCACGAGGTGGACGTGAACTTCTCCGCCTGGGACCACGACCTCGTGCCGCTCGGCTCGGGCGAGGACGGCACGGGGACGCGGCTGCACCGGCGCCACGGCTCCATGCGCGACGACATCCTCGGCGACCGGGCGATCCGGCTCGGCCTCAGGCAGGTGAAGGGGCTCCGGCAGGGCGACATGGAGCGGCTCGTGGCGCGGCGAGGCGGCGGCTACGATTCGGTGCGCGACCTGTGGCTGCGCGCGGAGCTGTCGCCCGCCGTCCTGGAAGTGCTGGCCGAGGCCGACGCTTTCCGCTCGATCGGGCTCGAGCGGCGCGACGCGCTCTGGGCCGTGCGCGGGCTCGACCGCGTGGGCGACAAGGACGCCCTGCCGCTGTTCGCCCGCGAAGGCGCGCCGGACCGCGAGCCCGATGCCGACCTGCCGCCGCTGCGGCTCGGCGAGCACGTGGTGGAGGATTACCGCCGCCTGACGCTGTCCTTGAAGGCGCATCCGGTGCTGTTTCTGCGCGCCGGCCTGGCGCGGCGGCGAATCCTCAGCGCGGCGGAGCTGGACGGGGTCGGGGACGGGCGCCGCGCCGCGGTGGCGGGGCTGGTGCTGGTGCGGCAGCGGCCGGGCTCGGCGCACGGCACGGTGTTCCTGACGCTGGAGGACGAGACGGGCTCGGCCAACGTCATCGTGTGGCCGAAGGTGTTCGAGGCCAACCGCTCGGCCGTGATCGCGTCCCGGCTGCTCGGCGTGCGGGGCGTGGTGCAGCGGGCGGCCGGGGTGATCCACCTCGTGGCGGATCGCCTGGAGGACCTTTCGGCGGACCTGAACGCGCTGGGCGAGGGGGGGCCCGCCCTGACCGACCTCGCGCGGGCCGACGAGGTGAAGCGCCCGCAGACCTATGCGGCGGCGGCGCGGGGCAAGGGCGCCGAGCTGGGAAGCGTGTTGGGGGCGAAGGCCGGGTTCCCGATGGCGGAGGACGCGCGCCGCAAGGCCGAGCCCGCGCAGGAGCCGCTGCCGCTCGCCGTCGGCGACGTGCGCCGCGCCATGCCGAAGGGGCGCAACTTCCATTGACGGGAAGACGGCCCCGAGCCATCCGGGCCGCGGGAGGACCGAGGCCCGGCTCCACCGCTGGCCGGATCAGCCTTCCCGAGCGTCGGTCTGAACCGACGCCCACGGTCGTCCGCGTTCAGCGACGGCCGACGAGGCCCCACACGGACGGCACCAGCAGGGCGCCGAGCAGGGTCTTCACGACCGTGCCGACGACGAAGGGCAGCACGCCCGCCGTCCAGGCCGCTTCCGCGCCGACGAGATGCGCCAGCCAGGCGTAGCCGGCGGCGAACAGGACGATGTGGCCCAGCGTCATGGCGCCGAGGAGCTGCGGCACGGAGCGGTCGGCACCCCGTTCGGCCAGGAAGCCGACCGCGAAGGCGGCCGGGACGTAGCCCAGGAGGTACCCGCCCGTGGACCCCATCATGTACGGGAGGCCGATGCCGTGGGCCGGGGTGCCGGCGAAGACCGGCAGGCCCAGCGCGCCCTCGACGAGGTAGAGCGCCATGGTGGCGGCGCCGAGCCGCGACCCGAAAGCGGCGGCGATCAGCAGCACCGCCAGGCTCTGCATCGTGACCGGGACGGGGAAGAAGGGCACCGACAGCTTGGCCGACAGCGCCATGACGGCGCTGCCCACCAGCGCCAGCAGCGATGCGCGGGCGACGCGCAGGCCGAGCGAAGCCTGCTCGGGCCAGACGGCGCCGGCGAGGGTCGGGTGGGCCGGCAGGCGGATGCGGATGTCTGTCATGGAAGGCTGTCCCTGGACGCGTGGCGGGCTCGGCGCGATGCGCCGGCGCGCCCGGCCCCCGCTCGACCGGCGGCCCCGATCTCCGGCCCTCCCCGGGAGGGGTGCCGGACATCGGGAGAAGCCGCCATGGCGGTGGGGACCCTTGCTTTCCGAAGCGCGCAGCCGCAGGCTGAACCATCTCTTAAGTTGGCGTTACGATCCCGGCAAGCGGCGCCGCGCCCCGGCGGCGGACGCCGCGGGACCCCTCGCCCGATGACCTCCGCCCCCGACGACATCCCCTTCGACCGAACCATGGCGGCCAAACCCGGCGAGCCCCAGCAGGTGTCGCCGCTGGTGCGCCGGCTCGTCGCCAACAACGGCGGCCCCTTCACCTTCACGGGCACCTGCACCTACGTCGTCGGCCGCGGCGACGTCGCCGTGATCGACCCCGGCCCCGCCGACGCCAGCCACGTGGCCGCCATCATGGCCGCGGTGGCGGGCGAAACCGTGCGCCACATCCTCGTCACCCACACCCATCGCGACCACGCGCCTGCGGCGGCGCTGCTCAAGGCCGCCACCGGCGCCGAGGTGATCGGCTGCCCGAAGCGCGCGGCGCGCGCCGCCGACCCGAGCCTGCCGGCGATCGACGCCGCCTTCGACCTCCGCTACTGCCCCGACCGGGTGCTGGCCGAGGGCGACGCTGTCGAGGGGACCGGCTGGCGCCTCGTCGCCGTCGAAACGCCCGGCCACACCTCCGACCACCTCGCCTTCGCGCTGCCGGCGGAGGCCGCCCTGTTCTCGGGCGACCACGTCATGGCCTGGTCGACCACCGTGGTGGCCCCGCCCGACGGCTCCATGCGGGCCTACATGGCGTCGCTGCGCAAGCTCCAGGGACGCGGCGAGACGGTGTTCTGGCCGGGCCACGGCGGGCCGGTGCGCAACCCGCGCGCCTTCGTCAAGGCGCTGGTGCTGCACCGCCAGATGCGCGAGGCCGCCATCCTGCGCCGGGTCGCGGCGGGCGACGGCACCGTGCCGGCGCTGGTGGCGAGCCTTTACCGCGACCTCGCCCCCTCGCTGCGCGCCGCCGCCGGCCTGTCGGTGCTGGCGCATCTCGTGGACCTCGCCGCCGACGGCCAGGTCGCCGCCGACGGACCCGCGACGCTGCGGGCCACCTACGCGCGCACCTGACACCGGACGACGGACCCGCCGACGGCCTCCGTCGCACCGCACGAGCGGCGGGGTGCGTTCGCGCCCCCTGGCAGCGGGGACCTCCGGCCGCTGGGAGGAGCCTTCACGAGGCCGCATCCCCGATCTCGTCCGACAGGGACTGGATGCGCGCGGCGTTTTCGCCGGAATCGGCGCGGAAGAAGCGCGACGCCGACCGGATGTCCACCCGCGCTTGCCCCGAAGCGGGGCGGATGCGGATCGCGACGTCGTCGGGCAGCGCCAGGACGCGGGTCGGCGCCACGGCGTCGATGTGGCCGGCGCCGAACTTCCCCTGGGGCGGCGCCGCCTCGATCACGCGCCAGCCGCGGCCCTGCACGGCCTTCAGGGCGATGTCGAAGGCCTCGTCGACCGACACGTCGAGCATCACGGGCCCGAGGTTCGGATAGGCGCGGCGCTCGGCTTCGCGCGCGTCGGGCGGGGGATCGTCGTGGGCGGCGCCGCCCCGCGCCGCGACGGCCGCGGGCGCGGAAGAGAAGGCCGGCGGGGCGGCGGGGTCGGTCGAAGCGTCGGCGACGGTGGAGCGCGTCGCCGTGCGTTCGGCCAGGTAGGCGGGATAGGCCAGCACGGCCGCGGCGATCACCAGGGCCGACAGGGCGCGACCGGTGCCGCGCCGCCCCGTCCGCCAGACCACCCCGGCCGACCAGACCGCCAGCGCGACGCCGGCCAGCGCGAACAGCAGCGCGAAGCCCAGCACCGCCAGCGTTCCCCGCGGGTCGACGCCGCCGCTGCGGCCCATCAGCACCGCGAACACGGCCAGCACGCCGCCGAAGAGCGCGCAGGAACGGGCGCCCGTCGCCGACGCCGCGAAGGGTTCGGGCGCCAGCCGACGCCTCAGCACGGGGTGGACGCGCGGCGCGCGGGCATGTCGACGGATGGGGGCATGGGCGTCGTGACGAGGGGCGAGGGCGGGCGGAGCGACCCTATGCGAGACGCCGCCGCCGCGGTAGCCCGGTCGGCGTCGCGGCGGCGCTGGCCCCCGAACCCCCACCCGCGCGGCTGTGCCGGGGCCCTGCCCTGAGCTGGCACGCCCCGCCGCGGCCCCGCTTAGCGCTTTCGCAAGGACGATCCGCCAGGGTTTCCGCATCGTTCACGACGTCGCCGCTTTCGCCCCGACCGTGGCTGACGCGACCAGGATGCACCTGTCCCATGACGCACGACACCGCCCCCCGCCGCGAGGACGCACGCGACCTGCAGGCCAAGCTGTACCGCGAGATCGGCATCTCCGCCGTGGCCGCCGCCCTGCGCTTCACCACCCAGCCCGACCCGGCGCCCCAGGCCCAGGCCGGCCTGGACAGGACGGCAGCGACGTCCCCGGTGGTCAAGGCGCGGGCCGCCTGATAACAGCCGTCACGGACGGCGGCTGGCCGTCGACGGGTCACGCCGCGCCAACGGCGGCGCCGTTCCGCGCTGGCCGGCGGTCGACAGCCCAGACCGCCCGTACGGGTCCCGCCTTCGGCCGCAGGAGCGTCCCCTGACCATCACCCGCAGGCGCGTCCTGACCGGCGCCGGAGCCTTGGCGCTCGGTTCGGCGGGATTCGCCGGATATGCCGTCGGGGTCGAACCCGCCCTCGTGCCGGCGGTGCGCCGCTACGCGGTGTCGCCGCCGCGCTGGCCCGCGGGCCTGGAGGTGAGGATCGGGGTCATCGCCGACATCCACGCCTGCGAGCCCTGGATGTCGGCCGAGCGCGTCCGCGGCATCGCCGAACAATGCAACGCGCTCCAGCCCGACCTCGTGCTGCTGCTTGGCGATTTCAACGCCGGGCACCGGTTCGTGACGGGCCCGGTGATGCCCGCGGCCTGGGCGGACGCCCTGTCGGTGCTGCGCGCGCCACTCGGCACCTACGCGATCCTCGGCAACCACGATTGGTGGCACGGCCCGGTGCCGGGCATGAAGGGTGGCCCCGAGGAGGTCAGGCAGGCGCTGCGCGCGATCGGCGTGCGCGTGCTGGAGAACGAGGCGACGCTGGTCGACCGCGGTGGCAAGCGCTTCTGGCTCGCCGGCCTCGCCGACCAGCTCGCGCATCCCACGGCACCGCCCGGGCACAAGGGCGCCGACGACATCCCGGGCACGCTGCGCCAGGTGCGCGACGAGGCGCCAGTGATCATGCTGGCGCACGAACCCTACGCCTTCGCCCGCATGCCGGAGCGCGTGGCGTTGACCCTGTCGGGGCACACCCACGGCGGTCAGATCGTGGTGCCGGGCGTCGGGCCGCTCGTGACGCCGTCGCGCCGCTACAATTACGGCCATTACGTCGAGAACGGCCGCAACCTCGTCGTGTCGGGCGGCTTGGGCGAGTCCGGCCTGCCGGCGCGGTTCGGCGTGCCGCCGGAGATCCTCGAGATCACCGTCGGCAGCCCGGGGGCGACGGCCTGACGGGCCGTCACATCACGACGACCCGGGTCCCCACCTTGGCGCGGCCATAAAGGTCGATGATGTCGATGTCGCGCATGCGGATGCAGCCCGACGAGGCGTCGTGGCCGATCTCGGTCGGCTCGTTGGTGCCGTGGATGCGGTACAGCGTGTCGTGGCCGCTCGCGTCGTAGAGGTAGAGGGCGCGCGCGCCGAGGGGGTTTTCGGGGCCGCCCGGCATGCCGCCCTCCGCCACCACGGGTTTCAGGTGCGGCCAGCGCTTGACCATGTCGGCCGGCGGCATCCAGCGCGGCCATTCCGCCATGCGCTTGATCGTGGCGGTGCCGTGCCAGCCGTAGGCTTCGGCACCCGTCGCCACGCCGTACCGCACGGCCTTGCCGCCCCCGAGCACGTAGTAGAGCAGCTTCTGCTTCGGATCGACCACGATGGTGCCGGGGGGCTGGCCCGTCGGGTCCTCGACCTGGTACCGCTCGAAGACGCGGCCCATGTCGGCCTTGGGAACCCGGGCGATGAACTCCTTGTCGCGCGCCGACAGCGCGGGATCGGGCAAGGCCTTGTATTCGCATCCCGACAGCGCGACGGCTGCCGCCATCGCCCCTGCCGCTCGCCACCCCGTCCGCATTGAACCCGCCCTCGGCCGCCCCAGATCATCACATTACCACGGTGGGTCGGCGTGGGACGAGCCCCTGCGGCCGAGATGCCGTCCCCGTGTCCCCCGCACCACGCCGCCGGCATCCGGGCGGACGGAGACCGACGCACCCGTGACGACCATCCTGATCGGCCACGAGGCCGGGCTCGGCCACGACATGGGCGAGGGCCACCCCGAGCGGCCCGACCGCCTGCGTGCCGTCGAGGCCGCGCTGTCGGGCGAGCCCTTCGCGGCGCTGCGCCGGATGGAGGCGCCGGAAGCGACCCCGGACGCCCTGATGCGCGTCCATCCCGAACCCTACGTGGAAGCGCTGCTGGCCGCGCGGCCGCGGAGCGGGCAATTGCTGCGCATCGACGCCGACACGGCCGTCGGCCCCGGCACGGTGGCGGCGGCGCTGCGGGGTTCGGGCGGGGCCGTGCTGGCGGTCGACGAGGTGCTGGGCGGGCGGGCCGACAACGCCTTCGTGGCGATGCGTCCGCCGGGGCACCACGCCGAGCGCGCCACCGCGATGGGGTTCTGCTTCTTCAACCATGCCGCGGTGGCGGCGCGGCACGCGCGGGCCGTGCACGGCGCCGCCCGGGTGGCGATCCTCGATTGGGACGTCCACCACGGCAACGGCACGCAGGATGTCTTCTGGAGCGACCCCGGCGTGATGTATGCCTCGACGCATCAGATGCCGCTGTTCCCCGGCACGGGCGCGCGGGGCGAGCGGGGCGACCACGACACGATCGTCAACGCGCCGCTGCGGGCCGGCGACGGGGCCGAAGCCTTCCGGGCGGCGCTCGACGGCCTGCTCCTGCCGCGGATCGCGGCCTTCCGGCCGGATCTCGTCATCGTGTCGGCGGGCTTCGACGCCCACCGCCGCGACCCGCTCGGGCAACTCGAACTCGACGAGGCGGATTTCGGCTGGGCGACGAGACGGGTGATGGACCTGACGGGCGGGAAGCTCGTGTCGCTGCTCGAAGGCGGCTACGACTTGCGGGGGCTGGCCCTGTCGGCGGCCGCGCATGTGACGGCCCTGCTGGGGACGGCGTGAAGGCCGTGCCGGCGGTCGGGCGTCCCCACCGCCGGCGGCGCGCCCCCACGCCTCGGCGTCAGCCGCCTAGCGCTTCCGTCGAGGCGATCTCGATGCCGAATCCGGACAGGCCCACGTAGGTCCGCTCGCTCGACGCCAGCAGCTTGATCGACGCGATGCCGAGGTCGCGCAGGATCTGGGCGCCGACGCCGATCTCCCGCCACTGGCTGACGCGCTTCGCGTCCGACCCTTCCTCCGACACGGACGAGATCGGCACGCCGGCGGTGCCGTCGCGGAGGTAGACCAGCACGCCGCGACCTTCCGCGGCGAAGCGCTCCAGCGTGCGGTTGACGATGTGGTTGCCGCCCAGCACGTCCTTGACGATATCGGCGCGATGCAGCCTCACCGGGACGCCGCGGCCATCGCCGATGCGGCCGTGCACGAAGGCGAAGTGCTGAACCTCGTCGAAGGGCGTCGTGAAGGTGTAGCCGGTGAGCTCGCCGATGGCGGTCTTCACCGGAAATGTGGCGACGCGCTCGACGAGCTTCTCGCGCGACTGGCGGTAGGCGATCAGGTCGGCGACCGAGATGCGCTTCAAGGCGTGCTTGCCGGCGAAGTCCTCGATCTGCGGGCCGACCATGACGGTGCCGTCGTCGTTGGCGAGTTCGCAGATGACCGCGACCGGCGGCAGGCCGGCCAGGCGGCACAGGTCGACGGCGGCCTCGGTGTGGCCGGAGCGCGTCAGCACGCCGCCGTCGCGCGCGATCAGCGGGAAGACGTGGCCCGGGCGGACGAAGTCCGACGCGCCCATGTTGCCGTTCGACAGGGCCCGCACCGTGTTGGCGCGCTGCTCGGCCGAGATGCCCGTCGTCAGGCCGTGCTTCACGTCGACCGTCACCGTGAAGGCGGTGCCGAGAGGCGCGTCGTTGGCCGCCACCATGGGGGCGAGGTTGAGGCGCCGCGCTTCGGCGCCGGTCATCGGCGTGCAAACGATGCCGCAGCAGTTCCGGATGATGAAGGCCATCTTCTCCGTGGTGCAGTGCTGCGCCGCGACGACGAGGTCGCCCTCGTTCTCGCGGTCCCCGTCGTCGGTCACGACGATGATCTCGCCCCGCGCGATCGCCTCGATGGCTTCCATCACGGCATTCTGGTCGCTCATCGTCTTGGCTCCATCGGGGGCTCGCGGGGGGAACAGGCCGGACAGGAAGTCGTTCGGCGTCACGCCGCCGGCCGTTTCGCGCAGGATCAGCTCGGCCGTGTCGCGCGACACCCAGGCGCCGGGGCCGCACATCTGCGTGACGGCCCCGGGCGTGACGCCGATGCGCCGCGCGAAGGCGGAGCGCGTGACGGCATGCGCGGTGAGCCACTGGGCGAGCTTCATGCCGGCACGATAGGTCGATGGCGATGTTGAGTGAAGCTGAATATCGTCCATCATTTGAGTTTCACTCAATGATGGCTGCCGCACGAGACCGGGGGCTGCGGGGCGGAGCCGGGCCGAAGCGTCACGCCGGCCCGAACGACGCGGTCGCGCGCTCCCCCACCTGCCCGCGATGGCGCAGGAAGGCGTCGGCGAGCACGCAGGCCATCATGGCCTCGCCGACCGGCACGGCGCGGATGCCCACGCAGGGGTCGTGCCGCCCCTTGGTGAGGATCTCGGTTTCGGCGCCGCTGCGGTCGATGGTTTCGCGCGTCGTCAGGATGGACGAGGTCGGCTTCACGGCGAAGCGCGCCACGATCGGCTGGCCGGTCGACAGGCCGCCGAGCAGCCCCCCGGCGTGGTTGGAGCGGAACATCGGCCGGCCGTCGGGGCCCCGGCGGATCTCGTCGGCGTTCTCCTCGCCGGTGAGTTCGGCCGCCGCGAAGCCGTCGCCGATCTCGACGCCCTTCACGGCGTTGATGCTCATCAGGGCCGCGGCGATCTCGCCGTCGAGCTTGGCGTAGATGGGCGCGCCCCACCCGGCCGGCACGCCCTCGGCGACCACCTCGACCACGGCGCCGACCGAGGAGCCCGCCTTGCGGACGCCGTCGAGGTAGGCTTCCCAGAGCTGAGCCGCGACCGGGTCCGGGCAGAAGAACGGGTTGCGGGCGACCTCGTCCCAGTCCCATCGCGCGCGGTCGACGCGGTGTGGCCCGATCTGCACCAGGGCGCCGCGCACCGTCACCCCCGGGACCACGAGCCGCGCCACGGCGCCCGCGGCGACGCGGGCCGCGGTTTCGCGCGCCGAGGAGCGGCCGCCGCCCCGGTAGTCGCGCAGGCCGTATTTGGCGTCGTAGGTGAAGTCCGCGTGGCCGGGGCGGTACTTGTCCCTGATGTCCCCGTAGTCCTTGGAACGCTGGTCGGTGTTCTCGATCAGCAGGGCGATCGGCGTGCCGGTGGTCCTCGCGGGGGCGTCGCCCTCGGCGAAGGTGCCGGACAGGATGCGGACCTGGTCGGGCTCCCGGCGCTGCGTGGTGAAGCGCGATTGGCCGGGACGGCGCCGGTCGAGGTCTGCCTGGATCACCTGTTCCGAGATGTCCAGGCCGGGCGGGCAACCGTCGACGACGCAGCCGAGCGCCGGGCCGTGGCTTTCGCCGAAGGTGGTCACGCGGAAAAGATGGCCGAAGGTGTTGTGGGACATGACTCGGGGCGCCGGGCAGCTGGAACGTCGCACCCGGCCTCCCGCTCCACCCTGCCGCGCGGCGTCCTCGCCCCCCGGGGAGCGGGACCGCGCGGAGCCGCGGTGGAGAGGCCGGCCGGACGCAGTCGGCTCAGTCTATAGGACGGTTCAAGCCGCCCGCGCCACCGGGCCCTCGTCGGCGGCGCCCTTGGGCTCGGCCGGCGCGCCGACCCACTCGGAATGCGCGGGGATCGACTCGCCCTTCATCACCAGGGTCAGCGGGCCGAGCCGGGCGAAGTCCCCGACATGGGTATCGTAGAGTACCGTCGAGCCGGCCCCCACCGTCACGCCGGCGCCGATCCGCACGCGGCCCACCTTCATCACCCGGTCCTCGTAGAGATGCGTCTGCAGCGCACAGAGCGAATTCAGCGACGCGAAGTCGCCCACCGCGATGCAGTCGAACTCGGTGATGTCGGTCATGTTCATCCACACGCCGCGGCCGAACTTGGCGCCGAACATCCGAAGCACCCAGGGCAGGAAGGGCGTGCCCATCAGGTGCTCGAGCAGCACGCGGCCGGCGAGCCCCCAGTACATGACGGCGACCGCCTCGGTCCGCATCGCCCAGAACGACCACATGGGCTGGGTGGTGGGCTCGTAGCGCCCCATCGTGGCCCATTTCACGCCCACCACGATCAGCGTCATCGTGACCGAGATCAGCAGCGACAGGAGCACGAAGAGCAGCGCCACCTCGACATAGGCGCCGTCGAAGATCTTCGGGCCGAGCCACTGCACCGACCAGGTGCCGAAGACGATGAACAGCATGGTGGGCAGCGAGATGTGGACCGCTTCGAAGACGGCGCGCATGCCCTTCTTCCAGCGCGGCGCCTCGTAGGTCCAGTTGGCTCCGCCGCCGTCGAACCGCTGGCGCACTGGCAAGCGGATTGGCGGGGTGCCGAACCAGGTGTCGCCGGGCTTCATGGCGCCGTTCTCGGGCGGCTTCGACTTGATGCCGATCAGCGCGCCCTCGGGGATCTCGGAGCCGATCGGCACCACGGCGTCGTTGCCCACGAAGACGCGCGGGCCGGTCTTGACCTTGGCGAGCCGCATCCAGCCTTCGCGGATCTCCTCGTCGCCGAGCACGACCTCGTCGGCGATGAAGCATTTCTCGCCGATCTCGACGAGGTCGTAGCGGCCCGACAGGTTGGTGGAGATTTCGGCATCCTTGCCGATCTTGGCCCCCATCAGCCGATACCAGTTGCGCATGTAGACGGTGGCGAAGAGCGAGGACAGCACTTCCAGCGTGATCTCGGTGGCGAGCGCCACCGTCCATTTGCGCAGGTAGAAGAAGGAGAAGACCGAATAGCGCCCTTCGACGACGCGCGGCAGGATCACCCACCGCATGGCCGCGATGAAGGCGACGGAGATCAGCACCATCACGAAGGAGGTCGGCCAGGCGAGGAGGGGCAGCGACGCCAGGTAGGCGAACCGGTCGACGTCGGGGATGGACAGCCATTCGTCGAGCTGGTCGAAGACCCAGAAGGCCGGGAAGATCGGCAGCAGGCCGAGCGGCGGTATCACCATCAGCATCGCCACGTAGCCGAAGCCGAGCGCCGCCCGGCGCCCCGGCGAGGCTTCCGGGTAGGCGTCGCGCGCGGCGAGGTCCACGTCGGCGACCTTGCGGGCCGGCGACCCGTCCCAGATCTCGTGGGCGCCGATGGCGGTGTTCGACGACACGGCGCACAGGTCGCCCATCTCGGCGCCGTCGCCGACCGTGACGCCGTCCTCGATCACGCAGGAGGTGCCCACGTAGGCGTCCGCCCCGATCGTGATCCGGCCGACGATGAACTCGCCGCCCTCCACGCGGGCGTTGGCGAACTTGACCTTGCCGCCGATGCTGGCGCGGGGGCCGATCTCGATGAGGTCGAGCGCGCCGGCCTCGTGGTCGCCCACGATGGCGTCCACGCCCACCTTGGCCCCCATGGCGATCATGAAGAACCGCATCACCGGCGACCCTTGGAACCACTTGGGATGCATCAGCGCGGTGAAGCGCTGCACGAGCCACCAGCGGAAGTAATAGGTGCCCCACAGCGGATAGCGGCCGGGCTTCATGCGGCCCAGCACCGCCCACTTCACCGCCACCGCGAACACGATGGTGAAGATGTTGATCACCATGTAGGTGCCGACGAGGTAGAGGCATTCTTCCCAGAACGTCGCTTCGCTGGTCGTCAGCAGCATGTAGGACACGAAGACGCCCAGCCATTGCGCGGTGGCGAAGGACAGGATGACCGGAAGGGCGACCGCCTGGGCCAGGCCGCACAGGAACCGGCGCAGGAGCGGCGGCGGCGTGAAGGACAGGTCCGCCGGGCCGGCACCGGCGCGCGGCGCGCGGCCGTCCACCAGGGCCGCGATGGCGCGAAGCGTCCGCGCCCGGTACATGTCCTGCAGCGTGATGCCGGCGAGAGACGGCGTCTGCC
Organism: Lichenibacterium minor; assembly: GCF_004137685.1. GTDB lineage: Bacteria > Pseudomonadota > Alphaproteobacteria > Rhizobiales > Beijerinckiaceae > Lichenihabitans > Lichenihabitans minor. The sequence continues at coordinate 58,312 of NZ_QYBB01000012.1, forward strand.
TCACCACCGAAACGAAGCGCGCCGCCAGAAGCGAGTGGCCGCCGAGGTCGGTGAAGAAATCGGCGTCGAAGGGGATCGCGCCCGCCGGCAGCACGGCGCGGGCGGCGTCGAGCAGCGACGCTTCCGTGGGCGTCCGGGGCTCCTCCTGGGCTTCGGCGGTGCGGGCCGCCAGCGCGGTGCGCTTCAGCGCGTTGCGGTCGACCTTGCCGGACGACAGCCGCGGCAGGGCTTCCAGGGTTTCGAAGCGGGACGGCACCATGTAGGGCGGCAGCGCTTCGCGCAGGCCGGCCCGCAACGCGGCGTTGTCGAGGGTCGCACCGTCCTTCGCCACCAGGAAGGCGACGAGCCCGTCGAGCCCGTCGTCGTGGCGCAGGACCACGGCGGCCTGATGCACGCCCGCGAGGCCCACGATCTTCGACTCGATCTCGCCGAGTTCGATGCGGAAGCCGCGCAGCTTGACCTGGTCGTCGATGCGGCCGCGGAACAGGATCTGCCCTTCGGGGTCGAGCGCGACGGCGTCCCCCGAGCGGTACAGCACGGGGTCGACGCCGCCCTGCCGGAACGGGTTGGCGACGAACTTCTCCGCCGTCAGGGCGTCGCGCTTGAGGTAACCGCGGGCGACGCCGGGGCCGCCGATGAGCAGTTCGCCTTCCTGCCCGCGGTCGAGCAGGTTGAGAGCCTCGTCGACGACGTAGCAGGTGTAGTTGGGGATGGGACCGCCGATGGTGACGGGCTCGCCGGGCTCGACGAGCGCGGCTGTCGCCACCACGGTGGCTTCCGTGGGGCCGTAGGAATTGTAGATGGTGCGGCCGGGCCGGCACCAGCGCGCGCCGAGGCTCGGCGGGCAGGCTTCGCCGCCGAGGATGATGAGGCGCAGGGAGGGGATGTCGCGCGACAGGAGGCCGAGCAGCGTCGGCACCGTGTCGAGCACGGTCACGCCCGCGGTGTTGAGCACGTCCGGCAGCGCGTCGGCTTCGCCCAGGATCTCGCGCGTGGCGACGAACAGGCTCGCCCCGACGAGGTAGGGGATCCAGATCTCCTCCATCGACAGGTCGAAGGCGACGGACGCGCCCTGGAACACGACGTCGGATTCCGCGATGGCGTAGAGCGCGTTGGCGGCGCGCAGGTAGTGGCAGATGTTGCGGTTCGTGATGACGATGCCCTTCGGCACGCCGGTCGAACCCGAGGTGTAGATGAGGTAGGCCGGGTCGTCCGGGCCCGCCCCGCCCGCGCGGGCGTCGACCGGCGCGCCGCCGGCCGCGGCGAGGTCCGCTTCCACGGCGGACGGGCACGGCATGTCGGCGCCGTGAAGGCGCGCGAAGTCCGCGTCGGTGACGAGCAGAAGGGCTTCGGCGTCCTTCAGGCAGACCGCGACGCGGTCGGCCGGCGCGTCGGCGTCGAAGGGCAGCCAGGCGGCCCCGGTCTTGGCCACGGCGATCTGGGCGACCAAGAGGCCGAAGCCGCGCTGCATCCAGAGGCCGGCGACGCGGCCCCGGCCGAGGCCGCGGGACGCGAGCCCCCGCGCCATCGCGTCGGCGCGGCGATCCACCTCGGCATAGGTCAGCGTGGACGCGGGATCGCGGAAGCAGGGCGCGTCGGGGCTCGCCGCGGCGGTGCGGGCGAAGACTTCGGCCAGGATCTCGTCGCGGATGAACTCGGGGCGCGACGCCCCTTCGAGCCGCGCCGGAACGCGCGCCGGTGCGGCCGAGGGCAGGCCGTCGACGGGATCCCGCTCGGCCGTGATCGTCTGGCTCATGGTTCTCTGCGCCCGTCTTCACCGACGGGGCGGCCGGAGGGCCGATCCCGCGGACAATGGATCCCAGGGTCGCCGATGTGGAACCGGCGATCGCGGGAGGCCGAGGTGGTCTCGATACCGGCCGGCACCGGCGATGCGCCGCCGATGCCGGGTTGCGCCGCACGCGCGGCGGCGCGCCTTCGCGCTCGCCGGTGGTCCGGACGTCCGGCCGCCGGTATAAGGGGTTTCGGGACGCGGCGGAACCCTGCATCGCCCCGGGGCCGGACGCGACGGCGCGTCGACCAGCGGCCTACCGCCGGGCTCCTGAACGCCGCGTGACGCGCCGCGGGCCTTCTCCGCCGCGGGGACGCTACACCCAGTGCGCGGCTCCGCCGTCGAACACGAGCACGCGGCCCTGATGCACCTCCTCGACCGTGGCGCGGCCCGTGGCGACACCGGCGACCCGGTGCATCAGCACCCGGGCGACGCCGCCGTGCGCCACCACGACCGCGTCCTCGGCGAGGTCGGACAGCCAGGGCGACAAGCGATCGAGCAGCATGGCGTAGCTTTCGCCGTCCGGCGGCACGAAGCCCCAGGTGTCGCGCCGACGCGACGCGACGGCGGCCGCTTCGCGACGCTTCAGGTCCTCCCAGGTCCGTCCCTGCCACGCGCCGAAGGACAGCTCCTTCAAGCGGTCGTCGAAGGCGACGCCGGGCAGGCCCGCGCCCAGCGCGGCGCGCACGAGGTCCATCGTGTCGCGCGTGCGCGCCAGCGGCGAGGCCCAGAACGGGAGGTCGGCCGGATCGAGGCCGCGCTCGCCGAGCAGGCGCGCCAGGGTGCCCCCGGCGGCCTCGGCCTGCTGCCGGCCGAGGGGGTTCAGCTGGGTGTCGTGCTGTCCCTGCAGGCGCCCTTCGCGGTTCCAGCTCGTTTCGCCGTGGCGGACGAAGAAGAAGCGCCGCGGGCCGGCGGCGCTCAGTGGCCGCCCTCCTTGACGGCGATGTCGGGCGCGGCCGGGTTCTTCATGCCCACGACGTGGTAGCCCGCATCGACGTGCAGGATCTCGCCCGTGACGCCGCGCGACATGGGCGACAGCAGGAAGGCGGCGCTTTCGCCCACCTCCTCGATCGTCACGGTGCGGCGCAGGGGGGCGTTCAGCTCGTTCCAGCGCAGGATGTAGCGGAAGTCGCCGATGCCGGACGCCGCCAGCGTCTTGATGGGGCCGGCCGAGATGGCGTTGACGCGGATGTTCTTCTCGCCGAGGTCCGCCGCGAGGTACCGCACCGAGGCTTCCAGCGCCGCCTTGGCGACGCCCATGACGTTGTAATGCGGCATCCATTTCTCGGCGCCGTAATAGGTCAGCGTCAGCATGGACCCGCCGTCCGTCATCAGCTTCTCGGCGCGCTGCGCGACCGCCGTGAAGGAATAACAGGAGATCGCCAGGGAGCGGGTAAAGTTGTCCTCGGTGGTGTCGATGTAGCGGCCCGTCAGCTCGTCCTTGTCCGAGAAGGCGATGCAGTGGACCACGAAGTCGAGCTTGCCCCAGGCGCGCTCGACTTCGCCGAACACCGCGTCGATCGAGGCCCGATCGGTCACGTCGCAGTGGCCGACCACCAGGCCGTCGAGCTCCTTGGCGAGGGGGCGCACGCGCTTCTCCAGCGCTTCGCCCTGGTAGGTGAAGGCGAGCTCGGCGCCGGCGGCGCGAGCCGCCTTGGCGATCCCCCAGGCGATGGAGCGGTTGTTGGCCAAGCCCATGATGAGGCCGCGCCGGCCGGCGAGGATGGAACTCGGGGCGGCGGCTGTGCTGGGCGTCTCTGACATCGAGGGTTCCAAGGCGTGTGCGGGCCCCGGCCGGCGGCGCGACGTGCTCGCCGGCGCGAGGGGCGCTGTTTCCCCACCCTTATCCCATCGTCGGCGCGGGTGGAAAGGCCGCGCCGCGGGCACGCATGGACCCGGCCTGGCCACGCCGCCGCCACGCTTGCGTTAAAATTCGTCCGAGTCCGCGGCCCCGGCATGGGCTTCCGCGTCGGGATCCGCTACGTTCCTTAACGGATCTTAAACCCTTCGAACGACGCGGATCAGGGCAGCATGCCGGGCTTTGCAGACGACCTCGGGAGGCTCACGCCCCACCTCCGGCGATTCGCCCGCGCCCTGGTGCGGGGCCACTCGGCCTGCGCGGCGGACGACCTCGTGCAGGAAACCATCGTGCTCGCGTCGCGCTCCGACCTGCCGAAGCGCGGGCCGACGCTGGCGGTGTGGTGCTTCGCGGCACTGGTGGGGCTGAACCGGGCGCGCAACCGCGCCCCGATCGCGCCCGCGGGCGTCGAAGGCGGCGGGGCGCCCCTGCCCTTCATGCCGAAGGACATCCTGCGCCTCGACGCGCTGCCGCTGGAGTTCCGCGAAGTGCTCCTGCTGACCGCGCTGGCTGGCCTGGCCTACGGGCAGGTGGCCGACGTGCTCGACATCGACGTGTCCATCGTGTTCTCGCGGCTCACGCGGGCGCGGGACCTGCTCGTGAAATCGGATCACGCGGCGGTGGGCCGCGACGCGCGGGTCGGCGAGCGCATCCGCGCGGGCGGCGGCCCGTCGCACCTCCGCGTCGTCAAGTAGGCGCAGGCGCATGCACACCGACATGGCGTTCGACGACGCCGACCTCAACGGCCTCGTGGACGGGCGGATCGAGCCCGCCCGCGCTTCGGCCCTGGCCGAATCGCTCGCCTCCGATCCCGAATCGGCGGCCCGCATCGACGCGTGGCGGCGGCAGAACGACAGCCTGAGGACGATGTTCGCGTCCGTGCTGGCCGAACCCGTGCCGGTGCGACTGCTGCCCGTGGCGATGCCGCCGCGCGAAGCCGCCAAGGCCGCCGCCCCCGGCGAGGCCACGCCCGGCCGGCGGCTCGCCGGGATCGTGGCGACGACGTCGGTCGGCATGGTCCTGATCGGGTTCGCGCTCGGCGCCCTGGCGAGCGTCGGGACCGACGGGTTCGGCCTCATGCCGCCCGCCGCCCGCGCCCCGGACGTGGCGCCCGCGGACGCACGGGACCTCGCGTCCCGGGCCGCCGAAGCGCACCGCACCTACCTCACCGACGCGTCACGCCCCGTCGAGATCGCGGGCGTCGAGGAGCCGAAGCTGGCGCGCTGGTTCGGGCGCCGCCTCGGCGGCGAGGTGCGGATCCCCGACCTGTCGCGCCACGGCTGGACGCTTCTGGGCGGCCGCATCGTGCCGGGGCGCCACGGCGCGGCCGGCTTCCTGGCCTACGGGAACGGCGCCGACCGCCTCGGCCTCACCGTGTCCCGCTGGGCGATGCCCGACGACGGGCGCGTGACCGCTTCGGACGACGACGTGCCGCCGCTCGGCGTGGCGACCTGGGCCGACGGGGCGTTCGGCTACGCCCTCACCTCCGACCGCGGGCCGGACTGGCTGCGACGCAACCTCGCGCCGCTGCGCGACAGCGTGAGGGCGCAGGCCCGCGCGACCGACGCGGACGCGGCTTCGCCCTGAGGCCGGCCCCCGCGCGGCGTCGCCGGCGCGGCATTCAGCCCCTGTCTTCCACCCCCGCCTGCGAAAAGGTCGCCATGCCGGTGTGGCAGGCCAGCGCCGAGCGGACGATGCCGGCCGCCAGCGCGGCGCCGGACCCTTCGCCGAGCCGCATCCCGAGGTCGAGCAGGGGTTTCTTCCCGAGGCGTTCGAGGACGTCGCCGTGGGCGCCTTCGGCGGAACGGTGGCCGGCCACGCAATGGTCCAGCGCGTCCGGGTCCAGCGCGTGCAGCACCGCCGCGGCGGCGCAGACCACGTAGCCGTCGAGGATCACCGGGACACGCTCGATGCGCGCCGCCAGGATCGCGCCCACCATGGCGGCGATCTCGCGGCCCCCGAGGCGCCGCAGCACCTCCAGGGGATCGCCGAGGTGGTCGCGGTTGAGCGCCAGCGCGTCCTCGACGGCTGCCACCTTGCGGGCATAGCCGGCATCGTCGACGCCGGTGCCGCGCCCGACCCAATGGCGCACCTCGCCGCCGAAGAGCGCCGCGTAGACGGCCGCCGCGACGGTGGTGTTGGCGATGCCCATCTCGCCCAGGCACAGGAGGTCGGTGCCGTGGATCGCCTCCATGCCGAAGGCGATGGTGGCGGCGCAGGCCGCCTCGTCCAGCGCGGGCTCGACCGTGATGTCGGCGGTGGGGATCTCCAGCGCCAGCTCGAACACCTTCAGGCCGAGGCCGAGATGGCCGCAGATCTGGTTGATGGCGGCGCCCCCAGCCGCGAAGTTCGACACCATAGCGGCCGTCACCGAGGCGGGATAGGGGGACACGCCCCGCGCCGCGACGCCGTGGTTGGCGGCGAACACCGCGACGAGCGGCCGGGACGCGGTCGGGATCGCCTTGGCCTGGACGGCCCCGAGCCAGGCGGCGATGTCTTCCAGGCGGCCGAGCGACCCCGGCGGCTTGGTGAGCTGCGCGTCGCGCGCCCGGATCGCCGCGGCCGCCTCCGCGTCGAGCGGGGGGAGGTGCGCCATCAGGGCGCGGATGTCGTCGAAGGGCAGGCCGCTGTTGGACATGGGGCGCTCGGCGGTTGGGGCGTGGGACGCTGGCCCGTCTTATGGCAGAAGCGGGTCGCCATGCCAGCGCCCCCGCCCCCCGCCGCCCTGCTCGCCGAAGCCGTCACCTGCCTGCGCTTCTACACGCGGCTGCCCGTGCCGGCGCTGGCGTGCGAAGCGTCCCATACCCCGGACCCCTTCGCCCGCTGCCTGCGCTGGGCCCCGCTGGCCGGGCTCGTGGTCGGGGCCTTCGGCGCCGCCGCCCTCGCCGGTGCGGCGGCGCTGGGCCTACCGTCGGCGGTCGCCGCCACGGCCGCCGTGTCGTCGACGGTGCTGGTGACGGGCGGGCTCCACGAAGACGGGCTCGGAGACTGTGCCGACGGCTTCGGCGGCGGCGCCACCCGGTGCCGCAAGCTGGAGATCATGCGCGACAGCCGCCTCGGCTCCTACGGGGTCCTGGCGATCGGCCTGTCCCTCGCGTTGCGCATCGGCGCCCTGGCGGCCCTCGCCGACCGGGGCGGGCCCGTGCTCGCCGGCGCGGCGCTGGCCGCCGCCGCCGCGGCCTCGCGCGGGCTCGGGCTGATGCCGATGGCCCGGCTCCCGCCGGCCCGCGCCGACGGGCTCGGCCACGGCGCGGGCCGGCTGCCCGGCGCCGCCTTTCCGATCGCCTGCGCTGGCGCGCTCGCGCTCGGCTTCGCGCTGCCGATCCTCGCGGGCGCGCCCCCGTCCCGCGCCGCGTTGGCCTTGGGTCTGGCCGCGTCGGCCGCCTGGGGCACCACGCTCGTCGCCGAACGGCAGATCGGGGGCGTCACCGGCGACGTGGCGGGCGCCTGTCAACAGGTGTGCGATATCGCCCTGCTGGTCGGCCTTCTCATCGTGCCCCGCGCGGGCTAACCGATGCGGATGTCCACCGCTTCCTCGCCCTGCATCGGCATCTGCACCATCGACGAGCCCAGCGCGCTCTGCCTCGGCTGCGGCCGCACCATCGACGAGATCGTCGGATGGGGGGGATTGTCCGAGCCGCAGCGCATCGCTGTGATGGCCGAGCTGCCGATGCGGCTCGGGGCCGACCGCATCCTGGCGCTGGAAGCGGGCACCGGCGATCCCTGAGCGGGATGGCGCGGTTCCGCCAACGCCATCTAGCTTCTCGTCCCCGCGAGGAGAAGCGCGGCGGTGCAGGGGAAACCCCGGCGAACGTGCCGAGTTGAACGGGATGCGAAGGGGGCCCGACCGGTGGACTGGAGCGAGCTGACCCCTTCGGACTGGACGAACATCGTCGTCTACGGCGGCTTCGCCGCCATAGTGGCGACCTCCATCCCCGGCATGTTCCGGGGGCGCGTGTCGGCCGGGCTCGTCAACCTCGCGCTCTGGGCGGCGATCCTGTTCGCCGTGCTGGCCGGCTACTCCTACCGGTTCGAGCTCGGCACCGTGGCCGAGCGCGTCATGGCGGTGCTGGTGCCGGGCACGGTGGTCGAGAGCGGCCCGAAGGAGGTCACGGTGTTCCGCCGCCCCGACGGCGGCTTCACGCTCGACGCCAGCGTCGGGCCCACCCGCCTGCCCTTCACGCTCGACACGGGCGCGTCCTCGGTGGTGTTGCGCTCCGAGGATGCGGCGCGGCTGAAGATCCCCGTCCGCTCGCTCGCCTACGACGTCGAGGTGATGACCGCCAACGGCCGTGGCCTCGCCGCCGAGGTCGTGCTGCCGTCGCTGACCATCGGTCCGCTGACCCAGTTCGACGTCAAAGCGCTGGTCGAGAAGCCCGGCGCGCTGCACGAGAACCTGCTCGGCATGAGCTACCTCAACAAACTCGCGTCCTTCACCGTGTCGAACGACAAGCTGGTGCTGCGGGGCCGCTGAGGCCCGCTCGCCCCGCCGGTATCACTTGTCCGCCATGGCGCCGACGCCGCCCGCTCCCTCGCCGCCCGGGACCGGGGGCCGGGGGGCGCCCGACATCGACGGCGTGCCGGTCGCCGCCTTCGGCGGGGCCTCGCCCTCGTCCTCTTCCTCGATCTTCACCTTGGCGCCCTCCTTCAGCGTCGCGGGAGGGCTGAGGATGACCTTGTCGCCGCCCTTCGGCCCGCCTTCGACCTCGAGCGAGGTGCCGAAGTCGCGCCGGATGTCGACCTTCACCATCCGGACCTTGTCGCCGTCGCCCACGACGGCCACGTGCGTCCCGCTCGCGTCGAAGATCAGGGTTTCGGCCGGCAGCACCACGTCGGGGTGGATGCGCGGGATGTCGAGCGTCACATAGGCGTAGAGGCCCGAGCGCAGGGCGCCGGCCTCGTTCGGAATGTCGACCTCGACGGTCAGCGTCCGGGCCGAGGATTGCAGCGCCAGGGACGACCGCGTCACCTTGCCGACGAAGGTCTTGCCCGGCAGTTGCGGAACCGTGATCCTCGCCCGCAGCCCGTCGCGCACGCCGAGCGAGGAGTTCTGCGGCACCTGCACGAAGACGCGCAGCACGTCGTCCTCGTCGACGGTGAACATCGGCGTGCCCGTCGACGCGTCGGCGTTGACCAGTGCGCCGAGGTCGACGTTGCGCACCGTCACCACGCCGTCGAAGGGCGCGCGCACGTCCTCGAAGGCGGTGAGCGCCTTCAAGCGGTCGATGTTGGCCCCCTGCGCCTTCACGTTGGCCTCGGCCACCTTGACGCCCGCCCGCGCCGAATCGAGGTTGGCGCCCTGCGCGACCTGGTTGGCCTGGAGCTGGTCGCGGTTCTGCAGGGTTTCGAACCCCTTCCCCACCAGCGCCTGGGCGCGCTGCAGGTTGACCTTGGCGAGGTCGAGGTTCGCCTCCGACTGGCTGACGTTGGCGTTGGCCTGCAGCAGCGCCGCCTCGACCTGCCCCAGCGTCGCGATGGCGGATTCGAGCTGCTGGTCGAGGTCGGGCGCCGAAATATGCACGAGGAGGTCGCCCTTCCTCACCCTCGACCCGATGTCGACGCGCCGCTCCGTGATGTAGCCCGTGGCCCGGGCGTAGATGTTGGCGGTGGCGAATGGCTGCGTTTCGCCGGGGAGCGTCAGCTCCACCGGCCCGTCCTCCGTCCGCGCCGCGACGACGCGAACGTTGGGCACCGCATCCGCCTGCCGCTGCTGCGTGGCCGTGGCGGCGGCCCCCGTCTGCGCGTGGCGGTAGTACCCCCAGGCCAGGGCGAGGGCGACCACGACGAGCACGCCCACGAAGATCCAGCGCGACGGCATGCCGGGCTTGGACGCCTCGTCGCGGCCGTCGCCCTCGTCGTCACGGTCCGGAGCGAGCGTCAGGATGTCGTGCTCGTCCTCCGCCGGGGCACCGTCGCGATCGCCGTCGTGCTCCTGCGGCCGTGGCGCGAGCTGGTCCATCACAGGTAGTCCTCGACGGGCTGGAACTTGCCGCGGCGCAGCAAGGCATACAGGAACGGCACGAAGACCAGGGTGGCGCAGGTGCCGAAGGCCACGCCGCCCAGAACGGCGCGAGCCAGGGCGGCATTCTGCTCCGACCCTTCGCCGATGCCGATCGCCATCGGGATCAGGCCGACGAACATCGCCCCGGCCGTCATCAGCACGGGCCTCAGCCGCGTTTCCCCCGCCGCGATGGCGGCTTCGGCGGCCGAGCATCCCGTTTCCTCGCGATGCTCGCGCGCGAAGGTGACGAGCAGGATGGAGTTCGACGACGCGACGCCGACTGCCATGATGGCGCCGAACAGCGACGGGATCGAGAGGGTGGTGCCCGTGATGTAGAGGCTGAAGACGATGCCGCAGAAGGCGATGGGCAGCGCGCAGATCACCACGAAGGGGTCGCCCCAGCTTTGGAAGTTCACCGCCATCAGCAGGTAGACGGCGATCACCGCGATGGCGAGGCCGACCTCGATATGCAGGAACGCCGAGTCCATGCTCTCGATCTGGCCCCGCACGGTGATCTTGTCGGGCGCCGGCAGCTTCGCCTGCTCGTCCCGGACAATGGATGCGATGTCCTTCTGCACGGAACCGAGGTCGCGGTCCTGCACCGACGCGTAGACGTCGTAGGTCGGCTGGGTGTTGACGTGGTTGATGACCGTCTGCTCGGACGTGCGGCGCATGGTGGCGACGCTCGACAGCATGTCGAGCGTGTTGCTCGTCGCGCTGCCGCCCCCGGTCGCCGCCGCCTGCACGAGGAGCGGGGTGTTCTTCAGCGCGGTCAGGCTGTCGTTGCGATATTCGGGCGTCTGGACCCAGAGCTGGTAGGGGATGCCGGACTTGGGGTCGGCCCAGAAGTTCGGCGTCACCTGGTAGGAGCCCGACAGCGAGATGTTCATCGCATTGGCGATCTGCTGCTCGGTCAGGCCCATCTCGGAGGCCATGCGGCGGTCGACGTCGGCGACGAATTCCGGGGTGTCGAGCACCTGCTGGATGTGCACGTCGACGGCGCCCTTCACCGCCTTGAGCCGCGCCTCGATGGCCTTGGCGGCGGCGAGGTCCTGCGCCTGATTGCGGCCGTTCACCTGCACGTCGATTGCCGTGATGGTGCCGAAGTCCAGCGTCTGGGTGATGATGTCCGAGGGCTGGAAGTAGAAGATCGTGTCGGGGAACTTCTGCGGCAGCACGTCGCGCAGCTTGGCCATGTAGGCCGCCGTGGGGCCGTGGCCCTCCTTCAGCGAGATCAGCATCTGGCCGTCGTTGTAGGCCACGAAGGAACCGTCGCCGAAGGCGAAGTTGTAGTTGCTGGACGGCAGGCCGATGTTGTCGAGGATGAGGTCGAGGTCTTTCGGCGGCACGACCTGCTTGACCACCTCCTCGACCTCGGCGAAGCGCTTCTCGGCCGCCTCGATGCGCTGGCCGGGGCGCGTGCGGATGTGCAGCGTCATCGCGCCGGCGTCGATCTGCGGGAAGTAGTCGCGCCCCACCAGCTCCAGCAGCGTCCCGCCCATCGCCAGCACGGCCGCCACGACCGCGAAGGTGGCGAACCTGTGGTCCAGTGCGCCGTGCAGCAGCCCGATGTAGCCCCGGTGGAACCGGGCGAAGCGCCGCTCGAACCCAGCGTGGAAGCGGCCGAAGAAGCCCTTCGGCGCGTCGTCGCCCGCGGCTTCGCGACGCTGGTCGAACTCGCGCTTCACCAGCACGTCGATGAGGATCGGCACCAGCGTGCGGGACAGAAGGTAGGAGGCCAGCATGGCGAAGACGACCGCCATGGCCTGGGGCACGAACAGGTAGCGCGGCGTGTCGGTGAGGAAGAACACCGACACGAAGGCCGAGCAGATCGACAGCGTCGAGATCAGCGCCGGCTTGGCGATGCCCGCGCCGCCTTCCACCACCGAATCCTTGAAGGAGCGCCCGTCCTCCATCAGCCGATAGGTGTTCTCGATCGCCACGGTGGCGTCGTCGACCAGGATGCCGACCGCCAGGGCGAGGCCGCCCAGCGTCATGATGTTGATCGTTTCGCCGAGGAAATACAGGATCGTCAGCGACGTCAGGATGGCGAGCGGGATCGACACGAGCACGATCAGGGTCGAGCGCCACGACCCGAGGAACATCAGGATCATGGCGCCGGTCAGAGCCGCCGCGATGATGCCCTCCCGGACCACGTCCGAGATGGCGCCCGACACGAACACCGATTGGTCGAACAGCGGCGTGATCTTCATGTCCTTCGGCGCCGCGGCGCGGATCGCCGGCAGGAAGCTCTTCACGCTGTCGACGACGCTCAGCGTCGACGCGTTGCCGTTCTTCAGGATGGTCATCAGCACGGAATGGCGGCCGTCCGAGCGGACGATGTTCAGCTGCGGCGGGTTGCCGTCCCGCACGTGGGCCACGTCCCGGATGAGGATGGGCGTGCCGTCGACCACCTTCACCGGCACGCGGTTGAGATCGTCGATCACCTCCGGGCTCATGTTGAGGCGGATCGGGTATTGCTGGTCGCCGATCTTCGACAGGCCCGACGGCACCACGATGTTCTGCGCCGTGATGGCGCTGGTGACGTCCGTCGGGGTCAGGCCGTGCGCCTGCAGGGCGTGGAGGTCGAGGTCGACCATCACCTGACGCGGCGCGCCGCCGTAGGGCGACGGCAGGGTCGAGCCGGGCACCTGGGTCAGCGTTTGCCGGATGCGGTACTGGCCGTAGTCGTAGAGCTTGGCGCCGCTTTCCTTGTCGGACGACAGCGACAGCTGGATCACCGGGACCGAGGACGCGGAGAAGCGCATCACCACGGGCGGCTGGACGCCCGTGGGCATCACGGCGCGGATGGAGTTCATCGCCGACACCACCTGGGCGATGGCGAGGTCGATGCTGACCGATCCCTGGAAATACACCTTCTCGATGGCGACACCGGGCAGCGTCTGGCTTTCCATCTGCTTGATGTCGTTCACGTTGTTGGACAGCGAGAATTCGCTGTACGTCGTGATCCGCTGGGCCATGTCGGTCGTGTCGAGGCCCGTGTAGGTCCACACGATGACGACGACGGGGATGTCGACGGCCGGCAGCACGTCCTTGGGCGCGATGGCCGAGGTGCCGATGCCGGCGAGCAGGATCAGCACGCCCATCACGTAGAACGTGACGCGGTTCTTCAAGGCGTAGAGGACGAGACCCATCGATGAACTCCCGGCCCGTCAACGCCCCCTCGGGCCGAACCGTTGCAGTCGATCATCGGGGCGCGACGCCGCACCCGCAAGTTTTCTCGTCCTATAAAATTTGTTTTAGGGCGCGATCACCATCGGGAAACACTTCGTTCGATGTCGCGCCACGTTGTGCCCAAAGTCTCGCCGCCCTGCATGCCGCACGTCCACAGAATAGGCGCTGTCAGGCGGCGCGTTCGACGGCCCCGTCGGGACGGGCCACCTTGGCCAGGGCGTCGCGGACCACCGCCACCCCGGCGCCCGGCTTCACCGCCTCGGTGGCGAGGTGGCGGCGCCAGGCACGAGCGCCGTTCAGCCCGGTGAACAGGCCGAGCAGGTGGCGGGTCATGTCGTGGAGCCGCACGCCTTCGCCGAGCTTGCGCGCCATGTAGGGCACGAAGAGTTCGACCGCCTCGAAGGCGTCGGCGACGGGGCGCGCGCCCCCGAAGAACCGGCGGTCGACGTCGAGCAGCAGTTCGGGCGTGCCGTAGGCGGCTCGCCCCAGCATGACGCCGTCGAGGCCAACCAGCTGCTCCGCCGCGGCGTCGTTGTCGGCGAGGCCGCCGTTGATGGCCACGAAAAGCTCCGGCCGCTCGCGCTTCAGGTCGTGGACGAGGCCGTAGTCGAGCGGCGGCACGTCGCGGTTCTCCTTCGGCGAAAGTCCCTGCAGCCACGCCTTGCGGGCATGGACGATCACGCCGTCGACCCCCGCCGCCACGACGGCATCGACGAGGGCGTTCAGCGCCACGACGGGGTCCTGGTCGTCGACGCCGATGCGGCACTTCACCGTCACCGGCATCGCGGTCGCGCCCTTCATCGCCGCGACGCAGCGCCCGACGAGGTCCGGCTCGCGCATCAGGCAGGCGCCGAAGCGCCCGTTCTGGACGCGGTCGGACGGGCAGCCGCAGTTGAGGTTGACCTCGTCGTAGCCGAAGGCTTCCGCGATCCGCACCGCTTCCGCGAGCTCGGCGGGATCGCTGCCGCCGAGCTGCAGCGCGACGGGGTGCTCCGAGGCATCGTGGGCGAGCAGCCGCGCGCGGGGGCCGTGGATGATCGCGCCGGTGGTGACCATCTCGGTGTAGAGCAGCGCGCGTCGCGACAGGATGCGGTGGAACGTCCGGCAATGGGTGTCGGTCCAGTCCATCATAGGCGCGACCGAGAACCGCGCGGCCGCGAGATAGGGCGTCGTCGCGCGTCCCGTGTGGCCCGTCATTCCCCCGCTCCTCCGCCCGGCCTGCCGCCGGGCCGCGACAGGCGGCGGGGCTGGACCGGCCGCCATCCTACCATCCCGGCGTTCCCCGCCCAACCCACGGCCAGAACCGCGACGCCGTGGGCGGAGGCGGTGCAGGAAAGGCTTAGCATCGACTCAGTTTTAGGTTACAATCTGCTCAGTCTGGTGGAGATGCGGGATGCGCGGCGTCGCGAGGGTTCGAAGGCTGGCCGTGATGGCGACGCTGGCTGTCGGCCTTTGCGGATGCGCGACGCTGACCCGCGGCCTCGACGACGAGGTGGCGGTGATCTCCGAGCCGCCCGGCGCCGCCGTCACCTCCTCGGTCGGGGCCAGCTGCGCCGCCACGCCCTGCACCCTCACGGTCCGGCGCGACGCGGTTTTCACCGTGACGGTGTCGAAGGCCGGCTTCGCGAGCCGGACGGTCGCGGTGGCGACGCGCATTTCCGGCACGGGCGCCGCGCTGGCGACCGAGAACATCGCCACGGCGGGCCTCGGGCTCGCCGTCGACGCCGCGACGGGAGGGGCGCTCGAACACGTGCCGAATGCCGTGGACGTGACCCTGACGGCGTCGGCCGGGCCCGCGGCGAAGCCGGCCCGCGCGCGACCCGAGGCGTAGCGCGATGCGTCCCCGCGTCGCCCTCCTCCTCGCATTCTGTGTCGGCGGCTGCGCCACGCTCGACCGCGGCACGCTGGACGAGGTGGCGGTGGTCACGGACCCGCCCGGCGCCAATGTCGTGTCGAGCAGCGGCACGATGTGCACCTCGCCCTGCGCGGTGTCGGGCCCGCGCCGCGACGCCATCTCGGTGACGATCAGCAAGACCGGCTACGTGACCCAGACGGCGAGTTCGGACGCCAAGCCCGACGACGCCGCCATCGCGGCCGCGTCGGAGCTCAAGCTCAGCGCCGACGCGCTCGGCCGCGCCATCGACGTCCAGGACGGCAGCTATTACCGCCACGACCCGAAGGCGATCGTGGTGAAGCTCGAACCGGCGACGTGAGGGACCCGGCTCGGGTGCCCGACGTTGGCGCCGCGAAGCCGTCACCCCGAGGATTGCGTGCAATGTCTGATCCCATCGAGAAAGCCCCCGGCGATCCCCGCCGCGAGGTCGCCGGCTTCGCGCTGTCCCGTCGCGCGGCGCTGGGCGCCGGTGCCGCCGCCGGGCTCGGCCTCGTGGCCGGTGCCGCCCAGGCTCAGTCGCGCGCCACGACCCTGGCCGGCATGAAGGACGCCAGTGCGACCGATCCCGGCCCCGAGAACGGCATCCTCAAGGGGGCCTTCCCCGCCTCGGACATGCCTCCCGCCTCCGACCACGGCACCGTCAAGCAGTTCTGGTCGAGCATGACGCTGTCCCACCGCCGCATCCAGGAGGGCGGCTGGGCCCGGCAGGTCAACG
Source organism: Lichenibacterium minor (assembly GCF_004137685.1). Taxonomy (GTDB): domain Bacteria; phylum Pseudomonadota; class Alphaproteobacteria; order Rhizobiales; family Beijerinckiaceae; genus Lichenihabitans; species Lichenihabitans minor. The sequence goes on from NZ_QYBB01000012.1 coordinate 73,764, forward strand.
TCGTGGACTTCCCGATCTCGAAGGACCTCGCGGGGGTCAACATGCGGCTCGAGGCCGGCGGCATCCGCGAGCTTCACTGGCACGCCACGGACGAATGGGCGCTGATGCTCACCGGAGCGGCCCGCATCACCGCGCTCGACGGCGACGGCCACCCCTTCGTCAAGGACGTGAAGGCCGGCGACCTGTGGTACTTCCCGCAGGGGCTGCCGCATTCCATCCAGGGCCTGGGCCCGGATGGCTGCGAGTTCCTGCTCGTCTTCGACGACGGCAGCTTCTCGGAGGACGACACCACGCTGCTGTCCGATTGGCTGATCCACACGCCGCGCGACCTGGTCGCCAAGAACTTGGGCGTGGACCGGGCGGCGCTGAAGTCCTTCGACGACATCCCGCCCAACGGCAGGTACATCTTCCCGGCGCCGGTGCCGCCGGCCCTGTCGCAGGACGCGGCGGCGATGACGAAACACCATCCGATGTCGACGGTCGACTTCTCGTTCTCGATGCTGGACATGAAGCCGACGAAGCAGGACGCCAACGGCTCGGTCCGCATCGTCGACTCCCGGAACTTCGCCGTGTCGCGCAACATCGCCGCCGCCTATGTGGTGATCAAGCCCGGCGCGACGCGCTCGCTGCACTGGCACCAGAACGCCGACGAGTGGCAGTTCTGGATCTCCGGCAAGGGACGGATGACGCTCTTCGCCAACCATTCCGACGCGCGCACGATCGACTTCAACCCCAGCGACGTCGGCTACGCGCCCGCCACCCTGCCCCACTACATCGAGAACACGGGCACGGACGACCTCGTCTACCTCGAAATGTTCAAGGCGCCGGCCTACCAGGACGTGTCGCTGAACAACTGGCTCGCCGCCCTGCCGCCGGAGCTCGTGAAGCAACACCTCGGCCTCAGCGACGAGACGCTCGCCGCCATCCCCAAGGACAACCTCGCCATCCTGCCGCCCGGCAGGATGTGACACCAGCGGCGGCCTGATCGGACGCTTTCCCCCATCCTGAGCCGGGCGCGGAGCGCCCGCGTCGTCCGCCGACGGGCTCGGGACGGGGAAACGCGAGAAAAGGCCGCCGCCACGACACCGGCCCGCCCCTCCTCGCCACTGCGGGCGCCCGCGACCTCAGGGCCCGAAGCGGTTGTCGCGGCGGAAGCCGCGGGGCGGCAAGCGGCCGCGGTCCGCGCGGTTGCCCATCCAGGGCAGGATGTCCTTGTGGGCCAGCACGTGGTCCTTGCCGGACGCATCCTGCCAGGGCAGCCCATCCGCCAGGGTGAAGACGCGCAGGTCCGACAGGCCCGCGACGGCGCGCTGAAGCTTGACGCCCTTGCCGCGCGCCATGGCGGGCACCTGGACGAGCGGGAAGACCGCCATGTGGCGATCGTTGCTCACCACCGCGACGTGGTCGCCGCGCGCCGGCACCATGAGCTTCGCCTTGGCGGGAGCCGTCGGCGACATCAGCGCCTTGCCCTTGCGGGTGCCGACCACGAGGTCCGCCATGGCGGCCACGAAGCCGCGCCCGTCGCTCGTCGCCAGGAGAACGCGCGCGCCCTCCTCGAACGGCGCCACCGCCGCCACGTCCTCGCCCTCGCCGAGGTCGGCCATCAGGCGCAGCGGCTCGCCGAAGCCGCGGCCGCCCGGCAGCTTGCCGACCTCGAGCGTGAACACCTTGCCGTCCGTCGCCAGCACGACGATGCGCCCCGTGGTTTCGGCCGGGAACGCCAGGCGCAGCGTGTCGTCGCCCTTGAACGACAGGGTCGACAGGTCGGCGCCGTGGCCCTTCATGGTGCGGATCCAGCCCTTGTCGCTGACCACCACGGTGACGGGCTCGCGCTCGATGAAGCTTTGCGTCGACACCGTCGCGTCGAAATAGGGCAGCGGGGCGAAGCTGGTGCGGCGGCGCCCCAGCGGCGTGTCGGGACCGTAGAGCTTGCGGATGTCGCCGATCTGGCCCGCCACGGTCTTCCATTGGCGCGCCTCGTCGGCGACGAGGGCGGCGAGCCTGTCGCGCTCCTTGACGAGCTTGTCGTGCTCCTTGCGGAGCTGCATCTCCTCGAGGCGCCGCAGGGCGCGGAGCCGCGTGTCGAGCACGTAGTCGGCCTGCAGCTCGGACAGCGCGAAGGTCCGCTTCAGCTCCGCCTTGGGATCGTCCTCCTCGCGGACGATGCGGATCACCTCGTCGAGGTTGAGGAAGACGATCAGCATGCCGGCGAGCAGTTCGAGCCGGCGCTCGATCTCGCCCAGCCGGTGGCGCGACTGCCGCACCAGCACGGCGCGGCGGTGGTCGAGCCACTGCTGCAGGGCCTCCTTCAGCCCCACGACCCGGGGCACGACGCCGTCGACGAGCACGTTCATGTTCAGGGGGACGCGGACTTCGAGTTCGGTCAGCCGGAACAGGTGCTCCATCATCACCCCCGCCTCCACCGAACGGGTGCGCGGCTCGATCACGACGCGCACGTCCTCGGCGGATTCGTCGCGCACGTCGGCGACCAGCGGCGTCTTCTTCTCGTTGATCACCTCCGCCAGCCGTTCGATCAGCCGCGACTTCTGCACCCCGTAGGGCACCTCGGTCACGACGACGCTCCAGGCCCCGCGCTCGCCGGGCTCGACCGCCCAGCGGGCGCGCAGGCGGAAGGAGCCGCGGCCCGTCCGGTAGCTTTCCGCCATCGAGGCCTCGTCCTCGACGAGGACGCCCCCGGTGGGGAAGTCCGGCCCGCGCACGAAGCGCACGAGCTCGGGGTTCTCGGCCTCGGGATGGGCGATGAGGTGCAGCGACGCGTCGCACAGCTCGACGATGTTGTGGGGCGGGATGGAGGTCGCCATGCCGACCGCGATGCCCTGGGCGCCGTTGGCGAGCAGGTTCGGGAAGGCCGCCGGCAGCACCACCGGCTCCTCCTTGTCGCCCGAATAGTTGGGGCGCAGGTCGACCGTGTCGTCTTCGATGCCGTCGAGCAGGAGCTTGGCGAACTCCGTCATCCGGGCTTCGGTGTAGCGGTAGGCGGCGGCCGGGTCGCCGTCGATGTTGCCGAAGTTGCCCTGCCCGTCGACCAGCGGGTAGCGGGACGAGAAGTCCTGCGCGAGCCGCACCAGCGCGTCGTAGATCGCCTGGTCGCCGTGGGGGTGGAAGTCGCCCATCACGTCGCCGACGATCTTGGCGCACTTCTTGAAGGCCGTCGCGGGGTCGAGGCGCAGCACCTGCATGCCGTACAGGATGCGGCGGTGGACGGGCTTCAGGCCGTCGCGCGCGTCCGGCAGAGCGCGGCCCATGATGGTCGACAGGGCATAGGCGAGATAGCGCTCCTCCAAGGCCTCGCGCAGCTTCACCACCACGGGCTCGGCGGGCGGAAGGGGCGGCGGGGGGGCGGTCCTGGCCATCGGGGAAAGGTCGTCTCTCGGTTGCGCGGGCTCTCGGGGTCGAGATGTACCGCTTTTGTTCCATCCGCAAGGGGCGTCGGGCCCCCGTGCCGTCGCCGGGTGATCGCATGTCCGAATTGCGGCAGGCTTGCCGCATGTGGGGGAACCGCGAGGCGGCGCCGCGCATTCTCAAGCCGAAGCCTGACTGTGGCGGCCCTGCACTAGCGGGCTGTCCGGCGGGCGCCTAACCAGACCCTTCACGGTCGATCATCCCCCCCGCGAGAGGCAATCCGCGCGGGATCGACGCTCGACCCAGCGCCATCGGGCGCCATGCTTGCGCGGGAGCATCATGCGTAACAAAGCCATCCTCGGCCTGTCCTCGGGCATCGCCGCCGTCGTCGCCACCCTGATCGGCGTCGCCCTGTTCAACCCCCCGCAGACGGCTGACGCCGCCGTGATCGGCGGACGGCTCGCGCCCTGCCCCCTCGCGGAAGTGTCGATCGACTCCGGCTACGGCGTCAGCTCCAAGGAACTCCGGCCGGTCTGCGCCGCCGCGCGCGGTGGCCGTCCGGACTGATCCGCCCGCGGGGCCGCCTTCGCGGCCTCGCCCCGACATGCCGGCCCGGGGACCGCGACGCGGCCCCGGGCTTTTGCATTTTCAGGACAGGGCCGCGACGAAGAGCGCCGCGCCGGCGCCGAGGCTGAGGATCATCCGCAGGCGGCCGAACCAGTCGGGCGCCAGGCCCCGCGCGACGAGGTTCCGGTCGATGGGGCCGAGAGCCAGCACGCCGATGCCCAGCACCCAGAAGCGCCACGGGTCCGGCAGGACGAGGGCGCCCCAGGCGAAGAGCTGCGGCGTCACCCCGAAGACGAAGTCGGTGGCGACCCGCGGTCGGCCCGCCGCCGCCACGGCGACGCCCCACCGGATCCCCCCGAGGAAGGACAGGATGGTGGCGGCATAGGTGGCCAGCATGGCGTCGACCTCGCCGGCCGGAATCGCATGCGGCCACCCGGTCGCCTTGGCGAGCGCCAGGCCCCAGAACGGGACGAGCCCGCTCAGCCCGAGCAGGAAGGGCAGCGGCGGGTTTCCGCCCGCCGCGGGTGCGGCGGCGGCCGAAGCGGCGGGGTCGGTCCCGGGCGTCATGGCGGTCACTTCCGGCGCGGCGCCAGGATGGACAGGGCGAGGTCGAACAGCGCCCCGCTCGCCGCCGTGGCGGCCGCCACCGGCGAGTTCGGGTCGAGCGTCGCGCGGGTGTAGAGGCTCCGCCGGCCCGTGTCGGCCGGGTCGTGCTTCGCCGCGTGGTCGCCGGGGGTGTGGAGGTTGTCGGCGTGCCCGTCCGCGGGGGCGCCGAGTTGGGCGTCCTCGCCGAAGCGGGCGCTGACCTTGTCGGCGAGGTGCGGCGCCGCCTGGGCGAAGAGCGACATCAGCCGGCCCGTGCCGCCGACGTAGATGTCGCGCTGCGGGTGCTCGGCGGCGTAGAGGATCGCGTGGGCGACCTCCTCGGGCGCGTAGTGGGGCTGCGGCAGCTTGGCCTCGCGTCCCGTGGTGTTGCCGACGTTGGCGATGATCGGCGTCGCCACCGCGGCCGGCTTCACCAGCGTCACCGAAACCGGCGCGCCCTCGGTTTCGAGTTCGATGCGCAGCGTGTCGGTGAAGGCCCGCACCGCGTGCTTGCTCGCCGAATACATGCCCTGAACCGGCACGCCGAAGTCTCCCGCGATGCTGCCGACGTTGACGAGCGCGCCCCCCGTCGCCTTCAGGGTCTTCAAGGCCGTCAGCGAGCCGTGCACGGTGCCCCAGAAATTGGTGTCGAACAGGCGCCGCGCGTCCTCCTCCACCGTCTCGTCGAGGCGCGAGAACATCGCCACACCGGCGTTGTTCACCCAGGTGTCGAAGCCGCCGAAGGCGTCCGTCGCCAGGGCGGCGACCGCTTCCACGTCCTCGCGTCGTGCCACGTCCCCGGCGACATGGCGGGCCGTGCCGCCGCGGGTCGCGATGGTTTCGGCGACATCGCGCAGGGCGGCCTCGTCGCGGCCCGTCAGCACCAACCTGGCGCCGCGCCGGGCCGCCGCGAGCGCCGTGACGCGGCCGATGCCGCTCGACGCCCCCGTGATGACGATCGTCTGCTCGGCCAGCGGTTTCAATCTGATCATCGTGACGACTCCTGCGGCCGCCAACGCGCCGCCGCGGCCGCTTGTTCGCCGCCCGCCGGGGTCACTCCGCGTCGTCGCCGCCCTTGCCGGCGCCACCGCCCTGGCGGCCGCCGCGGCCGGCCTTGCCGCCGCCGGTGGAGCTGCGGTTCCACATGTCGGCGGCGACCTTCCAGTCGCTTCCCACCTTGGTCCAGACCAGCAGGTATTTGCCGTCGATGTCCTTGTCGCGCATCTTGAACGCGAAGGTGCCGACCTCGCGCACCGTGTTGTCGTCGATCGCCTTCACGTCCTCCGAGGTGTATTTCAGGTTCTTCACCGCGTGGGTCATGTTGCCGAGGAAGCGCTGGATCTCGGCCTTGCCGTTGATCGGGGCCCGGCCGGGCGGCAACGCCACGGCGTCGTCGGTCAGGTAGGCTGCCGCCGCCTGGGCGTCGCCGGAGCTGAGGGCTGCGGTGAACTTGCCGCTCGCGTCGCGCGCGCCCGACACGTCCTGGGCGAAGGCCGGCACGGCCGCGCCGCAGACCAGGAGGGCAGCGATGATGTTGCGCATGAGACTCGTCCCGTGATGCATCTGTCGAGGGTGTCGAGGGCGGGCGAGCCGCGCTCAGCCCTTCGGGTTGGAATAAAGGCCGGCGTCGCCGTCATACAGCGAGCCGCCCCCGGCGCCTCCGTCCTGGTGCCCGCCGCCGCCGCGCCGCCCGCCCGCCGCGCCACCGGCCTGGAACGAGGGGCGGCCGCCGCCCGCGCGATAGCCGCTCCCGCCCGCGCCGGGGCCCTGGCGGTAGCCGCCCTGCCCGGCGCCGGCCCCCTGGCCGCCGCCACCACCGCCGCGACGGTAGCCGCCCCCCTGCCCGGCGCCCGGCCGGCGCTGTCCCTGGCCTTGCCCTTGTGCTTGCCCCTGGCCCTGCCGCCGGGCGGCGCTTCCGTCGCCGCCGCGGTTCCAGATGGCGCTCTCGATCTGCCATTCGCCGTCGACGAGCTGCCACACGAAGACGTATTTGCCTTCCGCCGCCTGGGCTTCGCCGCCCATGACGTAGGTGCCGGTTTCGCGGCGCGCGGCGTCGCCGAGGTCCTTCACGGCCACGGTGGTGAAGGCGACGGACTTGAACCGGTTCGCGACGCTCGCCCAGAAGGCCGACGCCGCGGCGCGCCCGTCCAGCGGCTTGCCGCGGGGCGGCAGCAGGGTGGCGTCTTCGGTGTAGAACGGGCCGATCGCGTCGAAGTTGTTCGCCGCGAAGCCCGCCGCCAGCGCCTCGTTGAACTCGGTCGTGGCGTCGTGCTGCTTGTCGCCCGTCATGGTGTGGTCCTCATCTGTGGCGCACCAACGTTTGCCGGCCCGGCCGGGTTCGCCCGCCTTGCGACGGCGCAGGCTCCCGCGCATAAGCGGCGTCGGATCAACCCGGCATGAACGCCGCCCACGGGACCCCGCCAGAATGCGCTTCCTCCGGCTCACCCAGGCCAACACCGGCGTGACCATCCACGTCAACATGGATCAGGTGGTGGTGATCGCGCCCAACAAGACCGGCGGGGCGGTGCTGCTGACCACCGCGGTCGACAAGGAGTCGGCCCGCATCGTCCCCGTGAAGGAAACGCCGCAGGAGGTGGTCGCCCTGCTCGACGGCGCCCCCACCAAGGCGTGACGCTCGGCGCCGCGGGGTGCCGGTCCCCGCAGCAGCGAGCGTCCGATCAGGCGCCGGCGGGCGGGCGCATGCGGCCCATCGCCATGCGGCCGCCCTGGTTCATGCCGGGGTTGGGCGCCATGGGGCGGCGCGGCCCGTCCCGCGGCACCGACGGCAGGATCACTTCGACGCCGCGCGGGTTGCCGCCCGGTCGGCGCCAGAAGTTGCGGCCCGAGAAGCGCTCGTAGAGTTCCGGCGGCAGGATGGTGGGCCGTTCAGAGAAGCGCACCTTGCGCCCGACCGTGTGCAGCCCCGGGACGCCGAGGTCGGCGTCGAAGCTGTCGCCCTCGGAATAGACCACGTTCTCGAAGTCGTGCTCGAAGGCCTCCATCCCGAGCTTGGCGTAGATGAGCTCCAGCGTGCGCTTCGGCTCGCGGCACAGGGCCTCGTAATCGACCAGGATCAGCTTGTCGGAGAACTCGCCGTAGAAGGCCTCCTGCGTGGCGTTCCAGGCGAAGCCGACCGTACCGCCCGGCGACGCCAGCGAGTTGACGCGGGTGTGGACCGTCAGGGCGTCCTTCTGTTGGAACATCTTCGACACGCCGAGCGCGTTCTTGCGCAGGACGCGCTCGAAGCTGTCCACGATCCACACGAGGTCGCGCACGCAGACGATGACCTTGGCGTCGGGGTAGAGGGCGTCGATGAGGGGCAGCTTGGCGCACCAGACGCGATTGGTGTCGATCACCGTCCTGTCGGCCTGGACATCCTTGTAGAAGCCCTCGAAGACGGCGCCGAGGATGTTGCGGCGGTGCTGGTCCGTCATCATGGAGCTGAATTCGCTGCGCGGCCCCATGGCGCCCTGGACGCGGCCGACCAGCCCTCCCACGGGGCTCGACATTCCGGAATGGAGCTTCGGGTTCTGCTTCAGCAGCGCGCCGAGCAACGTCGAGCCCGAGCGGGGCAGGCCGGACAGGAAATGGATGCCGTTCTTCATGGACAGGGTATCGCCGCTGGCTGGGGTCGGGGTCGCGGCCGTTCTGCCCCCTGGGCGGGCGGATGTCGAGCCGAGGTCCGGCCCGCACAAACCCCGGCCGGTCGGCGAAACGATCGGCCGCGCCCGGGCGTAGGTACCCGCACCGGCCCGGCGCCGAACCTCAACCCGCACACGATCGAGAGTATCCCATGGCCGACAAGCTCAAGCTCTACACCTCGCCTTCCGCCTTCCCGAACCCGCAGCGCCTGCGCCTGTTCATGCACGAGAAGGGCATCGCCGGGCATTTCGACGAGGTCGTCTACGACATGGCGCCGGGCGGCGAACAGCGCGGCTGGAAGCACCTCAAGATGAACCCCTGGGGCGAAACCCCGACCCTGCAGCTGCGGGACGGCTCCTTCATCAGCGAAACCACCGCCATCGCGCGCTACCTCGACGGCGCCTTCGAGGGCCGCAAGATCATGGGCGCCACGCCCGAGGAGCAGGGCCTCGATACGATGTGGGACGCCCGCATCTGGGTGCAGATCCTGTACCGCATCACCACCATGTTCCACGTCATGCACCAGGGCCTCGGCCCGAAGCTGGAGCTGACGGAGAACAAGGCCTGGGGCGAGCATTGCCGCAAGGAGGCCCTGGCGCATTCGGGCCTGGTGGACCGCCACCTGTCGGACGGTCGCGACTGGCTGCTCGGCGGCCAGGACCCCACCTTCGCCGACATGACGCTGTGCACCGCCATCGCGTTCTCGAAGTTCCCCGTCAACGCGACGCCGCTCGACGAGCGCTTCGAGCAGCTCGACAGGTTCTGGCGCCGGTGCGTCGCGCGCCCGACGTTCAAGGCCGCCTACGCGGACCGCAACAGCGGCGTGAAGGAGCTGGACGGGGCGGCCTGATCCGGCCGTCCATCCACCGCACATCCCGAGACGACGAGGTCGACACCCGTGAGCCAGCTGTTCCAACCCCTGAGGATCGGGTCGCTCGACCTCGATAACCGGATCGTCATCGCGCCCATGTGCCAATATTCGGCCGACGAGGGCCGCGCCACCGATTGGCACACCATGCACCTCGGCACCCTCGCCCTGTCGGGCGCGGGGCTGCTGATCACCGAAGCCGCGGCGGTGTCGCCGGAAGGGCGCATCACCCCCGACGACCTGGGTCTGTATTCCGACGACACCGAGGCGGCACTCGGCCGGGTGCTGGCGGCGATGCGCCGGCATTCGCCGATGCCGGTGGCGGTCCAGCTCGCCCATGCCGGCCGCAAGGCGTCGAGCTTCGCCCCGTGGGAGGGAGGCCACCAGATCGGCCCGGGCGAGCCGCGCGGCTGGCAGACCGAGGCGCCCTCGGCGATCGCCCACGCCGAGGACGAGCACGCGCCCGTGGCCCTGGACCTCGACGGGATCGCGCGGGTGAAGCGCGATTTCGCCGAAGCGGCGAAACGGGCCGCACGGCTCGGCATCGAGGGCATCGAGATCCACGGAGCCCACGGCTACCTCGTCCACGAGTTCCTGTCGCCGCTCGCCAACCGGCGGACGGACGCGTATGGCGGCAGCCTCGAGAACCGCATGCGCTTCGCCCTCGAGGTCTTCGACGTCGTGCGCGACGCCTTCCCGGCGGAGCGCCCGGTGTGGATGCGGCTGTCGGCCACGGATTGGGTCGAGGGCGGATGGGACATCGACGGCACGGTCGCGCTGTCGCGGGAGCTGGAGCGGCGCGGTTGCGCGGCGGTCCACGTGTCCTCGGGCGGCGTTTCGCCGCGCCAGGCCATCGCGCTCGGCCCGAACTACCAGGTCGGGTTCGCCACCACGGTGAAGGACGCGGTCGGCATCCCCGTCATCGCCGTGGGCCTGATCACGGAAGCCGAGCAGGCCGAAGCGATCGTGGCGGAAGGCCTGGCGGATGCCGTGTCGCTCGCCCGCGCCATGCTCTACGACCCGCGCTGGCCCTGGCACGCGGCCGCGACGCTGGGCGCCAAAGTGCGGGCGCCGAAGCAGTACTGGCGCTGCCAGCCGCGCGAACACAAGGACCTGTTCCTGGACGCGAGCTTCGGCCAGCGCTGACCCGGGCGCTGCCGCTCCCCATCCCGCCGCGCCTGCCCTATGGTGTGCGGCACAGCCGGGCGCTCGACCGTCCGGCGCGGCGGGAGGGACGGTCTTGGATCAGCTCGACGGGGATTACGACTACATCGTCGTCGGGGCCGGGACGGCCGGCTGCATCCTGGCCAACAGGCTGTCGGCAAACCCGAAAACCCGGGTGCTGCTGCTCGAGGCGGGCGGGCGGGACGATTGGATCTGGTTCCACATCCCCGTCGGCTACCTGTTCGCGATCGGCCATCCGCGCGCCGACTGGATGTTTCGGACGGAAGCCGAGCCGGGCCTGAACGGTCGCGCCCTCCACTACCCGCGCGGCAAGGTCATCGGCGGCTGTTCGGCCATCAACGGCATGATCTCCATGCGGGGCCAGGCCGCCGACTACGACGGGTGGCGCGCCCAGGGCCTGGACGGCTGGGGCTGGTCCGACATGGTGGGGTGCTTCCGCCGGCTCGAAGACCATTTCCTGGGCGACGGCGAGCACCACGGCGCCGGCGGGGGCTGGCGCGTCGAGGAAGCGCGCGTGTCCTGGCCCATCCTCGACGCCGTGCGGGCGGCCGCGGGCGAGATCGGCGTGCCGGCCGTCGCCGATTTCAACACGGGCGACAACGAGGGCGCGAGCTACTTCCACCTCAACCAGAAGCGGGGTCGCCGCTGGTCGGCGGCGCGGGGCTTCCTCAAGCCCGCGCTGCGCCGCCCGAACCTGCGGCTCGAGACCGGCGTGACGGCGGAGCGCGTGCTGGTCGCGGATGGCCGCGCCACCGGGGTCCGCTACCGGCAGGCCGGCCGCACCGTCGAGGCGCGGGCCGGCGGGGAGGTGATCCTCGCGGCGGGCGCGATCGGCTCGCCGCAGCTGCTGCAGCTCAGCGGCATCGGCCGCCGCGAGTGGCTGGCGCCGCTCGGCATCGACACCGTGCTGGACCGCCCCGGGGTGGGCGCGAACCTGCAGGACCACCTGCAGCAGCGCGCCATCTTCAAGGTGTCGGACGCCCGCACCCTGAACGAGACGTACCATTCGCTGCCGCGGCGTGCCCTGATGGGGCTCGACTACGCGTTCCGCCGCCGCGGCCCGCTGTCGGCGGCGCCGTCCCAGCTCGGCATCTTCATGCGGTCGGGCCCCGAACAGAACCGCGCCAACATCCAGTTCCACGTCCAGCCGCTCAGCCTCGACCGGTTCGGCGAGCCCCTGCATCGATTCCCGGCGATCACGCTGTCGGCCTGCAATCTCAGGCCCACCTCGCGGGGCACGGTGCGGCCGCGCTCGGCCGACCCCGCGGACGCGCCGATGATCGCGCCGAACTACCTGTCCACGGAAGCGGATCGCCACGTCGCCGCCGACGCGATCCGGGCGACGCGGCGCATCATGGCCCAGCCCGCCATGGCGCGGTTCCGCCCCGAGGAGGTCCTGCCCGGACCTTCGGTGGGCGACGACGACGCGTCGCTCGCCGAAGCCGCCGGCGCGATCGGGACGACGATCTTCCACCCCGTCGGCACGGCCAGGATGGGCACGGCCGACGACGCCGGAGCGGTGGTCGACGCGCGCCTGCGGGTCCACGGGCTGCGGGGACTGCGGGTGATCGACGCCTCGATCATGCCGACCATCACCTCGGGCAACACCAACACGCCCACGGCCGGCATCGCCGAGAAGGGCGCCGAGATGGTCCTGGCCGACGCGCGGTGAGCCGCCCGGGGGCGGAGACGGCGGCCGGCTCGCGAAACCGTCGAGCGACAGATGCGGCCGCGGCGTCTACCCTGGCCGAGACGGCATGAATCGCGCATGGTGCAGGTCCCCTTCCGCCCGCCTGCATCCCGCGGCGGGCCGCTGGGGACGGCATCCGCTTTCCCAAGCCCGCCGTCGCGAGGGCCCACGATGCGCATTCAACTCGGCTGCGAGATGGAGTTCCAGCTCCCGAATCCGACGCCCATCATCATGATGCTGAACGTCCACTATTCGCGCGCGGCCGACCTCGAAAGCCCGGACATCGTCACCACGGAGCCCGTGGTGCCGATGGAAGGGTTCCGGGACGGCTTCGGCAACTGGTGCACGCGCGTCATGGCGCCGGCGGGGCGCTTCGCCGTCAAGGTCGACAGCGTCATCCGCGACTCGGGCGAGTGGGACCCGGTCGACACCACCGCGATGCAGCACCCCGTCGAGGAGCTGCCCGCCGACACGCTCGGCTTCCTGCTCGCCAGCCGCTATTGCGAGAGCGATTCGCTGTCGAACGAGGCATGGCGACTGTTCGGCCACACGGAGCCGGGCTGGCACCGCGTGAAGGCCATCGTGGATTTCGTCCACAACCACATCGCCTTCAATTACCAGGACGCGCGGAACACCCGCACGGCGGCCGAGGCCTATGCCGAAGGGCGCGGCGTTTGCCGGGATTTCGCGCATCTCGCCGTCGCGTTCTGCCGGGCCATGAACATCCCGACGCGCTATTGCACGGGCTACATCAGCGACATCGGGCTCACGCCCCCGTTCGGCCCCGGGGATTTCGCGGCCTGGATGGAGGTGTACCTCGGCGGGCGCTGGCACATGTTCGACCCCCGCAACAACGCGCCCCGCAAGGGACGCGTGCTGATGGCCTTCGGGCGGGACGCCGCGGACGTGTCGCTCACCCACACCTTCGGGTCGAGCTGGCTTCAGGAGTTCCGCGTGTGGACCGACGAGATCCCCGACCTCGCCGCCGACGCGCCCGTGGCGGTCCCGCTTCCGGCGGAGTGACGCGCGCTCCGCGTCGGCTTCTCCGTCGCCCGGCGGGGAGCGTCAGCCCCGCGCTCAGCCCCGCACTTCGGGCAGGTTCCCCGGAGTCGAGAACTGTAGCGACACGTCGGGGCGGCGCGCCGAAACGTTGCCCAGGCTGAGCATGGAGCTGCGCAGCGTGGCGCTGCCGAGAAGGGTCAGGATCCCCGCCGCGACCGATGCGGCGCGCGGCCGGCGCCCCATGGCGCGCGTGGCCGCCAGCAGGCCCAGGGGCGCCAGCACGCCGAGCGCCGTGGCGCCGACCTGCTCGATGCGCCCGGGAAGGCTGTCGTAGGCGCCCTCCACCCCGGCGCGCTTGTGGTGCCCCTTGGTCACCGCGGACAGGACGGCCTCGACGGCGAGCGCGCACAGCTGCACGTCGTCGAGCTTGGCGCGCGCGGCCGGGTCCGTTTCGCCGAGCGCCAGGGCGGCCGCGCCCGTGGCGATCGACGACGACCCGAACCGGATCGCCAGCGTCGCGGGGGCGGACGCCCAGATGGGGGTCGACGTCGCCGACAGCAGGGCCGCCGTGTAGGTGCAGAGCCCGGAGCCCGCCAGGGCTGCCGGCACGCCCGCGGCGGTCGACAGGCTCTTCATCCAGCGCTGCCGGGGCCAGCGGTCCGCGCCGGCCCGCCCAGCCGCGGACGCGACCGCGAAGGCCGAGAAGCCCATCAGGAACCAGGTGCCGATGGACATGGGCGAGGTGGCCTTGGCCACCCGCAGCATGTTGTAGAACCGCTTCGGCGTGTGCAGGTCGTAGACCAGCAGCGCCGACCCGATCGTGGGTGCCAGCAGGGACAGGTAGCGCCCGCGCCGCACTGCGCCGTCGAGCTCGCGACGTCCCGTGGCGGCCGCCACCGTGGCGAGGATCTGGGAGCTGCCGGACAGGCCGGCGAGGAAGATGTAGCCGCCCACGACGTTCGCCTCGAAGGGCCAGGGCTTGAGCTGCTGGCGGCCGTAATAGGTCGTGCCGTCGTAGATCGCGAAGGGCTTCAGCGATGCCGCGATCTCGGGTGCGCCGACGAAGGGCTCGTTCATGGGTCAGCGGTCCCTGCTCGACAGGATGAAGGACGCCGCGGTGGCGAGGGCCGCGACGGTCAGGAGGCCGGACAGCAGGCTGGGCGCGACGCGGTTCGACGCGCGCGTCGGGGCCACCGGGAAGTTGTACACCTCCGGCCGGTCGGTGAGCAGGAAGAAGGCGTTCAGGTGTTCGAGGCCTCCCGTGGCCCCCGGGGCGCCCGGGGTGCCGTAAAGGTAGGCGCTGCCGACCCCCTGCCCGTGCAGCTGCTCCACGCGGACGGCGGCGCGGGCCTGAAGGTCCGACAGTTCCCCGAACTGGATCGAATCGGTCGGGCAGGCCTTGGAGCAGGCCGGCTCCAGGCCGCCCTTCAGGCGGTCGTAGCAGAGCGTGCACTTATGCGCCTTGCCGTCGTTCTCGCTGACGGCGACGACGCCGAAGGGACATGCCGGCACGCAGTAGCCGCAGCCGTTGCAGATGTCCTGCTGCACCACGACGGTGTCGAACTCGGTCCGGAAGATCGCGCCCGTCGGGCAGGCTTCCAGGCAGGGCGCGTTGTGGCAATGCTTGCAAACGTCGCTCAGCATCAGCCAGCCGCTCTGGTACGGCGCCTCGGAATTGTCCCGGACGCCCCCGCATCCCGACTTCTCGACGAAAGCGACGTGCCGCCACGTGTTGGCGGACAGCTCCCCGGTGTTGTCGAAGCTTTGACCGGTCAGGCCGATGTGGTCGGCCGGCAGGTTGTTCCATTCCTTGCAGGCGACCTCGCAGGCCTTGCAGCCGATGCAGACGGTCGTGTCGGTGAAGAACCCGTAGGACTTGCCGGGCTCGATCAGCACACCGGCGGTGAAGCGCGATTCGTCCGGGATCATGCGGTCGAGGTCGGAACCCGAAAAGTCCGAGATGCGCGGATGGTCGTTCACCGGCCGGCCTCCGCCTGGACGTCGATCCGCTGGGCGACTTGGCCGATGACGTCGACCCCTGCCTTGTACGTCACCCGCACGGGCGCTTGGCTGTGCGCCAGCGGCCGGAGCTGGGCGGGCTCGGCGGCGCACCAGGGAGACAGCGTGAAGAGGTGGCTGACGCCGGCTTCGTCGGTGAGCTGGAAGCGGCTTTCCTGCACCAGCGTGATCCGCCCATCCATCGTCGCCATCGGGTGTCCTCGCGCCTGCCGCGGTGGTGCAACGTGCCCGGCCTGCCCTTGTTTCAGGCCGTCCCTGCCGCGGCGGCGCGGGAACCTGCGCCGTCCGCGCCCCATTGACGCTTCGGCGCGCCGACGATGACGCGACGAGCCGACCGAGGGATGCGATGCGCAAGTTGAGCCAGGGGCCGGGAGCCCATTTTCGCAAGTTCCTCCAGGACTGGTCCATCCCCCGCCAGATCGCCGGCGCAAGCCTCAGGGACAAGGCGGCGGAAAGCCAGACGTCGCGCGACCTGCGCCCGCGGCTAGAGGAAGCGGACCGCGTCGGCACGTCGATCTGCCCGTTCTGCGCCGTGGGCTGTTCCCAGCTGATCTACGCCAAGGACGGCGTGCCGATCCACATCGAGGGAGACCCGCGCTCCCCCGTGAACCAGGGCACGCTCTGCCCGAAGGGCGGCGGCACGCTGGGCCTCCTCCTGTCCCCGAAGCGCGTCACGGACGTGCTGTATCGCGCCCCGCGCTCCGACAAGTGGGAAAAGAAGCCGCTCGAATGGGCGATGGACCGCATCGCGGAGCGCGTGAAGCGGACGCGGGACGAAACCTTCGTGGAGAAGCTGCCCGACGGCCGGACCGTGAACCACACGCTCGGCCTCGGTTCGCTCGGCGGCGCCACGATGGACAACGAGGAGAATTACCTCATCAAGAAGCTCTTCGGCGGCGGGCTGGGGATGCTCAACATCGAGAACCAGGCCCGCATCTGACACTCGTCGTCGGTACCCAGTCTGGGAACGTCGTTCGGGCGAGGCGCCGCCACCATGGCGCTGTGGGACCTGGAAAACAGCGATTGCATCGTGATCATGGGCTCCAACATGGCGGAGAACCACCCGATCGCGTTCCGCTTCGTCGTCGAAGCCAAGCGCCGCGGCGCGACGATCATCCACGTCGATCCGAGGTTCACCCGCACGTCGGCGCTGGCCGACCTGCACGCGCCGCTGCGGTCGGGGTCTGACATCGCCTTTCTGGGCGGGATCATCCACCACATCCTGGAGAACGACCTGTGGTTCAAGGAATGGGCGATGGCCTATTCCAACATCGCCCACATCATCGAGGACAGCTATCGCGGGTCCGAGGACCAGGACGGCATCTTCTCGGGCTTCGATTCGGACGCGGGCACCTACGACGAGAAGTCCTGGCAATACGAGGACAAGACGGTTCCCTCCTCCATCGCCGAGCACCGCGCCAGCTCGCGCGAAGGCGAGCAGGGCGACTACCGATCGATGAGCAAGGGGCCGCCGCACCTCGACGAAACGCTGCAGCACCCGTTCTGCGTGTACCAGATCATGCGCCGGCACTTCGCCCGCTACACGCCCGAGATGGTGGAAAGCGTCACCGGCTGCCCGAAGGACACCTTCCTGAAGGTCGCCGACGCCCTGGCCAGGAACTCCGGCCGCGAGCGCACGGGCGCGTTCTGCTACGCGGTGGGGTGGACGCACCATTCCGTGGGCGTGCAGATCATCCGCGCCTGCTCGATCATCCAGGGCCTGCTCGGCAACATCGGGCGTCCGGGCGGCGGCATCATGGCCCTGCGCGGCCACGTGTCGATCCAGGGCTCGACCGACATCCCGACCCTCTACAACATGCTGCCGACCTACCTGCCGCAGCCGAACGCCTTCCACGACCACATGTCGCTTTCGGCCTACCTCAAGGTCGAGACGCCGCCGACGGGCTGGTGGAACAACTTTCCCAAATACATGGTGAGCCTGCTGAAGGCCTGGTACGGCGCCGACGCCACCCCGGGCAACGACTTCGGCTACGACCACCTGCCGAAGCTCACCGGCGACGTCAGCCAGGAACCCATGACGCTCTGCATGGTGGACGGCATCGTCAAGGGACAGTTCATCCTGGGGCAGAACCCGATGGTGGGCGCCGTCAACACCGACATGGTCGAGCGCGGCCTCGGCCGGCTCGACTGGCTCGTGGTCCGCGACATGGCCATGATCGAGACCGCCGACTTCTGGAAGAACGGCCGCCTGATCGAGAAGGGCGAGCTGACCCCGGCCGACATCGACACCGAGGTGTTCTTCCTGCCCTGCGCCATGCCGGGCGAGAAGGACGGGACCGTGACGAACACCAGCCGGCTCGTGCAATGGCACGACCACGTCTGCGAGGCACCCGGCGATTGCCGCTCCGACCTGTGGTTCATCTATCACCTGGGCCGCCGCCTGAAGGGGCTCTACGAGACGAGCACCGAGACGCGCGACGCCGCCATCAAGGCGCTGACCTGGGACTACCCGCTGAAGGGCGAGCGGCGGGAGCCGGACGCCGAAACGGTGCTGAAGGAGATCAACGGCTACACGGTCGCGGACCGGACGCAGGTCGCCAAGTACCAGGACCTCAAGGACGATGGATCGACGGCCTGCGGCGGCTGGATGTATTGCGGCATCTACCCCGAAGCCGGGAAGAACATGGCGCGGTCGCGCCGGCCGGACACGCCCGGCGGCAAGGGTGCGGCCCATCTCGACTGGGCCTTCGCGTGGCCGTCGAACCGGCGCACGCTGTACAACCGCGCCTCCGCCGACCCCGCCGGCAAGCCCTGGTCGGAGCGCAAGAAGCTGATCTGGTGGGACGACGGCGCCGGAAAGTGGGACGGCGACGACGTGCCGGACTTCGTCGAAACCAAGCGGCCCGACATGCGGCCGGATTGGGCGACACAGCCGACGGGCATGGACGCGCTCGGCGGCGACAAGCCGTTCATCATGGAGGCGGACGGATATTGCCAGCTGTTCGTGCCGACGGGCCTGAAGGACGGCCCGCTGCCGATGCATTACGAGCCGCTGGAAAGCCCCGTCCGCAACCCGATGCACGGACAGCAGCACAATCCCACGGCCAAGATCTGGGCTCGGCCCGGCAACGAGCTGCACCCGCCCGAGGACCCGCTGCACCCCTACGTCTTCACGACCTACCGCCTCACGGAACTGCATTGCGGCGGCATCTCGACCCGGATCATGCCGCATACGGCGGAGCTGCAGCCGGAAGCCTTCGTCGAGGTGTCCCCGGAACTGGCCGGCGAACTCGGCATCCAGCACCTCGGATGGACGGTGCTGTCGACCTCGCGGGCGTCGATCGAGGTCAGGGCCATGGTGACGCAACGGGTGCGGCCCTTCACCATCGCGGGGCGGACCGTCCACCAGGTCGGCATGCCCTGGGTGTTCGGCCGGCTCGGCTACAACCCGGGAGCGGTCGCCAACGCCCTGCTGGCCATCACGGGCGACGCCAACACGTCGATCCATTCCACCAAGGCCGTCACCTGCGGGCTGCGGGCGGGGCGCCTGACCGAGGCCGAGCGGCACCCCGGCCCGCCCCAGGCGGCGGAGTAGCGACATGGTGGAGGTGAACGCCGGGCGGGACGCCCTGATGCAGATCGACAAGGCGCTGGCCGACCGCCCCGAGCGGGACGGGCGGACGCTGAAGGCCGCCATTCAGCGGCTGGCGGCCTTCCGGGACCACGTCGTCGAGCGCCACCGCGGCGAGGGCGGGACGCGCTGGCGCCCCACACTGGAGCGGCTCAACGCGGTGGTCAGCGTGGTGATGGCGGCGGAGTTCCCCATCGGCGAGATCCCGTGGGACGAACTGTCGAAGGCGCGCGACTGGCTCGACGCGATCCTCAGGGAGGAGGCCGCGTCGACCGGTTCGGCCTGAGGGTCGTGGGCGGCGGTCTCGCGCGGGAGTCGTCCCCGTGCGTTCGCGCCGTCAGTAGCCGCGCGGGTAGACCGCGCGCGTGTGGAACTGCGGCACGCGCGGCAGGGGCATCAGCGTGAACTCGGGGTCGACCGACCCGGGCAAGCTGTCCGGGTTGTTGTAGGCGACCGTCACGGACTGCCCGGTGAAGCGGCTGCGCTCCAGCGGGTAGGGCGGCCTCGCCCGCGCCGCGACGGTGCCGATCCGGTCCCCTTCCGGCGTGTAGGCGGGGAACACCACCACGGTCGGCAGGCAGGCCGTCGCGACGGGCTCGCAGGCCCGCGCCGATACCGCCGGCGCGATCAGCGCGGCGGCCGTGAAGGCCCTGATGGCGGTGCGACGTCGCATGGCGGGCTCCTGTCGGGTCGCCGGAGCGGCGACGGCGTGAGGAGGACACCCGAAAAACCTCAAGGTTCCGTCACGCCGAAGGGCGACGCGCGGCGTCCCCGGTCGCGCGACGGGCGGCCCCGCTCAGCTCCGGGGCTTGGCGTTCTCCGGATCGTAGAGGGCCGCGTAGCCGACCGCCGCCACCTCGACCGGGTAGGTTTCGCCGAAATATTCCACGTCGAAGCGGCGGCCGACCGACGCCTTGCCGTGCGGCAGGTAGCTCAGCGCGATGTTCCGGCCCACGCTCGGCCCGTAGGCGATCGAGGTCGTGAAGGAGCGGCGGCCGAGGTCGTCCACCAGCGTTTCGCCCGTGTCCGGATCGAGCACGGGCAGGATGCCGACGGGGTAGCGGGCCACACCGCGCGCGTCCCGGTTGTCGGTCATCACCAGCGTGCACAGGACGGCGGGCTGGTGCGCGCGGGCGCGGTGTTCGAGGTGCTTGGCCTTGCCGCGGAAATCCGCCTCCTTCACCTTGGGGCGGGCGAGCCCGGCCTCGATGAGGTTGTATTCGGTCGACAGGTCGGCATTCTGCAGGCGCAGGCTCTTCTCCAGCCGGCGGCTGTTGGCGTAGGTCTCGATCCCGACCGCGATGGCGCCGGTGGACCGCAGCGCGTCCCACACCGCCAGGCCGTCCCCGTAGGCCATGTGCAGCTCGAAGCCCTGCTCGCCCACGTAGGAGATGCGTAAGGCGCTGACCGGCTTCCCGGCGATCTCGACGGGCCTCACGGCCGCGAAGGGGAAGCGCTCCGGCGACAGGCCATCCGGGTCCGCCACGACCTCCGCCATCCTGGCCCGGGCGTTCGGCCCCCAGATGCCGATCGTGACGATGTCCTCCGTCCGGTCCGTGATCTCGACGTCGAAGCCCTTGTCCTGCGCGACGCGGCGCAGCTCGTGAAGATCGCGGGGGCCGGCGTCGGCGCCGTCGACCACGCGGCAACGGTCGGCCATCGGGAACACCGTGAGGTCCGCCTGCACCATGCCCTCGTCGTCCAGGAAATGGGTGTAGATGCCCTTGCCGATGTTGGCGGCGCCGCCGATGCGGGCGGCGCAGACCCATTCCATCAGCGCGGCGTGGTCGGGGCCGGTCACGTCCAGGACCGCGAAATGGGACAGGTTGACGATCCCGCAATCGTCGCTCAGGGCGAGCTGCTCGGCGTTGGACACGCGCCAGAAGTGGCGGTTGTCCCACGGGTCCGCCCGCACCGGCACGCGGTCGCCGTAGCGCTCGATGAGGTGGGCGTTGGCGGCGTAGCCGTGGGCGCGTTCCCAGCCGCCGAGCTCCATGAAATGGCCGCCGAGCGCCGTTTCGCGCTCGTGGAAGGGCGAGCGCCGCACGTTCCGCCCCGACGCGAAGGGCTCGCGCGGGTGGATGCCGGGATTGTACACCTTCTGCGCCGCTTCGGCGCAGCGCCCGGCGATATGCGCCTCTTCGAGCTGGTGCGGGTGGAAGCGCGCCACGTCGATCCGGGCGTGGTCGATGCCCGTGCGGCCGTCCGTCATCCAATCGGCCAGCAGCTTGCCCATGCCGGGGCCGTCCTTCACCCACACGCCGACGCAGTACCACAGCCCGCGGTGCGCCCGGCTCTCGCCCACCATGGCGTTGCCGTCCGTCGTCACCTGGAGCAGGCCGTTGAAGGATCGGCGCTCGTCGTAGCCGAGCTGGCCGAGAATGGGGGTGAGCTCGATGGCGCGCTCCAGCGGCGCCAGGATGTGCTCCATGTCGAGGTCGCGCTGCGACGGCGAGATCCGCGCCTCGGCCTTCCCGAGCAGCTCGCGCGGGTGGCACAGGCGGGGGGCGTGCTCCTCGTAATAGCCCCATTCGATCATGCCGCCTTCGGACGTCGTCGGGTCGCCCGTGTCGCGCATGTAGGCGGAGTTCCCCTGGTCGCGCAGCAGCGGCCAGCCGATGTCCAGCCCCGTGCCGGCGAACTCGTCGAAGGGCCCGAAGAACATCAACGGGTGGTCGATCGGCATGATCGGCAGGTCCTCGCCCGCCATGGCGGCGACGGTGCGCCCCCACAGCCCGGCGCAGACCACGACATGGTCGGCCATGATGGTGCCGCGCGGGGTGACCACGCCCCGGATGCGGCCGCCCTCCAGGACGAGCGACGTGGCCGGCGTGTTGGCGAAGCTGCGGAGCGCCCCGCTCCGCTCCGCCCCGTCGACGAGGATGCCGGCGACGGTCTGCGACCGCGGCACGACGAGGCCGGCATCGGGGTCCCACAACCCGCCCTGGACCATGCTTTCCTCGACGAGCGGGAACTTGGCCTTGATCTCGGCCGGCTCCATCAGACGGGCGCGGGTGCCGAAAGCCTTGCCGGACGACACCTTGCGGCGGATCTCCGCCATGCGCTCGTCGTCGCCCACGCGAGCGACCTCGATCCCGCCGACCCGCGCGTAGTGGCCCATGCGGTCGAAGAAATCGATGGAATAGAGCGTGGTCCAGCAGGACAGGAAGTCGTGGCTCGTCGAGTAGCAGAAGTCGGACGCATGCGCGGTCGACCCGATGTCGGTCGGGATGCCGGACGCGTCGATGCCGACGATGTCGTCCCAGCCCCGGGCGACGAGGTGATGCGCCACCGAAGCGCCCACGATGCCGCCGAGGCCGATGATCACCACCCTTGCCGTCTGGGGGAACGCTGCCACGGCTTGAACCTCGTCTGACGGGGCCGACCCGAACTGCCCACGGTGGGAGTCTGGGTGCCCCTCGCCGGTGCGTCTGCCGATCTCGCGACGGCGGCTGTCGCGGAAGCGTCGGCGTGAAACGCCTGCCTGTCGCCAGCGGGGCGCGAAGGCGCTAGGTTCGGCGTCGGCGGCGCCGACATCCGCGGCGGAACGGCGGCGCCGAAGCGGGCGGCCGGCTTCGTCCCGCCCGTCCTGGTCGCCCTCGCCCGGAGATTTCGCCCCCTTGACGCGCACGCGGCCGGCCCGACAGGCCGGGAACCAGATCGGGACGCCGTCGGCGGCGTGCGTCGCCGCCATCCTGACCTTCCTCCCCGCCCCGCCCGCGGGCGCCGTGGTGGGCCCCGCCCACGATGCGTCCGGCACCGTCGCCGACAGCGCCGTCATGGTGCTGCAGCGCCAGGGCGCCGCCGCGGGCTTCTGCACCGGCGTCGTGCTGGGACCCCGCGCCGTGCTGACCGCCGCCCATTGCGTGCCGCCGGGCGCCGACCTGCGCATCTACCTCAAGGGAGCGGCGGTCCTGCTGCCCGTCGCCGAGGTGGTGCGCCATCCCGGCTATCGTGCCGATGCGATCACCAGCCGCGAGCGCTCGATCGACCTCGCCGTCCTGCTCCTGCCCGATCCGCTGCCCTCGGCCTATCGCCCGGCGACCCTCGGGAGCGAGGCCGGAACCGCCGTGGGCACCCGCTTCTCCGTCGCGGGGTTCGGCCTCGCGCGCGAAGGGGACCCGAAGACGTCGGGACAGCTCCGGCAGGCCGAACTCGCTGCCCGCGCGCCGCTGTCCGATGTCCTTCTGTGGGCCGTCGACCCGAACCACGCCGGCGCGGGCGCGTGCACGGGCGATTCCGGCGGCCCGGTGCTCGACGGTTCGGGCGCGGTCGCGGCGCTGACGCTGTGGTCCGCCGGCGATGGCCGGCACCGGTGCGGCGCCCTCACCCAGGCGCTCTGGCTCGCCCCCTTCCGCGCCTGGATCGCCGCGGCGGCTGCCGGGCATTGACCGGGCCCGCGCCCCTCAGCTTCGGCGTTTCGCGCGTTTCGGCCAGCGGTCCGGCCAGGTGACGATGCGGTCGGGCAGGTCCTCCACGTCGACGTCGTGCTCCATCGCGCCGATGCGGCCCCGCACGCCCACGCCCGCCTCGTGCACCGTGTCGCGGCTGCCCGATTTCAGGTGGTGCCACCAGGCGAGGTCCTGCCCTTCCTTGACCAGCCGATAGGCGCAGGTCGGCGGCAGCCAGTCGATCTCGGCGACGGCCTCGGGGGTGAGTTTCACGCAATCGGGCACCCGGCTCTGCCGCCCCGGATAATCGCCGCAGCGGCACGCGCCAGCATCGTATAAGGTGCAGGCCACGTCGGTGTAGAGGATGCGGCCGGTGTCCTCGTCCTCGAGCTTCACGAGACAGCAGCGGCCGCAGCCGTCGCACAGGCTTTCCCATTCAGTCTGGGTTAAGGACGAAAGCGGTCTACGCCAGAAGGGATCGTTCATCGCGCTCGGGTGAGGATGGAAGCGGTGCGGAGGCGGCCGGACCCGTCGTGGCTGTCCCGGAGTTGCGCTTCGACACACGCCCCGTCAAGGGCGCCGGCCGGGGCTCGGGGCGGGTCGGGGGCGGACGGATCGGTCGACCGGCGCAGCGGCGATGCGCCGGACGGGGGAACGGTCCCCCGTTCGGAACGGTGCACGAGGGCGGCAGGAGCGTTGCGTGGTGCGAGGCGGCGAAGGGTTCGGTGCACGGGTGCGGCGGGTCCTGCTGGGCTTCGACGGCTGGTTCGACAGCTTCGTGTTCGAGCGCGGCCGCGCCACGGTCGAGGGCTACGGGCGGTATTCCGTCTTCCTGGAGCGGTTCTCCGTCGACGGCTGGCGCCGCTGGGCGGTGGAAGGGGCCTGCGAAGGGCTGACCCTCGGGCTCGGCGCGTCCGTGGTGGCGCTGGCCCTGGCGATCCCGGCCTTCCACGACACCTCCGACGACTGGCTGAAGAAGCAGGACCTCGCCGTCACGTTCCTCGACCGCACCGGGACCGAGGTGGGCCGCCGCGGCATCCTGCACGACGACAGCGTGCCCATCGCCCAGATGCCGCCCTACCTGATCCAGGCGGTGCTGGCGACGGAAGACCGCCGCTTTTTCGACCATCACGGCATCGACCCCATCGGCACCGCGCGGG
The DNA here is from genome assembly GCF_004137685.1 of Lichenibacterium minor. Taxonomy (GTDB): domain Bacteria; phylum Pseudomonadota; class Alphaproteobacteria; order Rhizobiales; family Beijerinckiaceae; genus Lichenihabitans; species Lichenihabitans minor. The sequence goes on from NZ_QYBB01000012.1 coordinate 97,828, forward strand.
CGCTGACCGTCAACGCCGGCGCGTCGGGCGTGGTGCAGGGGGGCTCCACCCTGACCCAACAGCTCGCCAAGAACCTGTTCCTGTCCAACGAGCGCACCTTCGGCCGCAAGATCAAGGAAGCCTACCTGGCCGTCTGGCTCGAACACCACCTGTCGAAGCGCGACATCCTGCAAACCTATCTCGACCGCGTCTACATGGGCGGGGGCACGTTCGGCATCCAGGCGGCATCGGAGTTCTACTTCGGCAAGTCGGTGCGCGACGTGTCGCTGCCCGAGGCCGCCATGCTGGCCGGCCTGTTCAAGGCGCCGACGAAATACGCCCCCCACATCAACCTTCCGGCCGCCCGGGCCCGCGCCGGCGACGTGCTGTCGAACCTCGTCGACGCGGGCTACATGACCGAGGGGCAGGTGTATCCCGCCCGCCGCAACCCCGCGACCCCCGTCGACCGCACCCGCGAGGTCGCGCCCGACTGGTACCTCGACTACGCCTACGACGAGGTGCGCAAGCTCGCGGACGCCGGCAAGCTGGGGGCGAGCCGGGTGCTGACGGTCCGCACGGCCCTCGACAGCGCCATCCAGGCCCGCAGCGAGTCGGTCATCGAGGACCACCTGCGCGAGAAGGGGCCGAGCCTCCACGCCAAGCAGAGCGCCATAGTGCTGATGGAGCCCGACGGCGCCGTGCGGGCCATCGTGGGCGGGCGCGACTACGGCGCGAGCCAGTTCAACCGCGCCACCGTGGCGCAGCGCCAGCCCGGATCGTCCTTCAAGGCCTTCGTGTACCTGGCGGCGCTGGAAACGGGCAAGTTCAAGCCCACCACGATGGTGACGGACTCGCCCGTCTGCATCGGCACCTACTGCGTCCGCAACTACGAGGGCGAGCAGATGGGCACGTTGCCGCTGTGGGCCGCCCTGGCCCACTCGCTCAACACCGTCGCCATCAAGCTGTCGATCGCCATCGGCAACGGCTCGCCCCGCGCCGGCCGCGCCAAGATCGTCGCCGTCGCGCACGCGCTCGGCATCACCACGCCGTTGGAGGACACGGTGTCGCTGCCGATCGGCGCCGATGACGTCACGGTGATGGACATGACGACCGCCTACGCGGGCTTCGCCAACGGCGGCAAGCGCGTGCAGCCCTATGCCGCCGTGGACATCAAGGACGGCCACGGCGACCTCGTCTACCGCCACGACCGGGACGGGCCGCAGCCGAAGCAGGTCGCCCCCGCGACGGATGTCGCCACCCTCAACACCATGCTGGCCAGGGTGGTCACCGACGGCACGGGTCGGGCGGCCCGCCTCGACGATGCCGTCGCGGTCGGCAAGACGGGCACCACGAACGAATACCGCAACGCCTGGTTCTGCGGCTTCACCGGCAATTACGTCGCCGCCGTCTGGTACGGCAACGACGACAACTCCCCCATGGACAAGGTGACGGGCGGCACGCTGCCGGCCTCGACGTGGCACGACGTGATGGAGTTCGCACAGGCCGGCATCGAGCCGCGTCCGCCGTTCGGGCTCGGGCCGGCGGGACAGCCGGCCGCCGTGGCGGCATCGGCGCCGCTCGCCGGCGGCACGCAACCCGCCGGCAACAACCGGTCGACCCTGTCGCCGCGCGCCGCCACGGCGCTCGGCGCCATCGCGTCGCTGGTGGCCGATGCCGGCCGGCCCCGGCTCGCCGAGGGCGAGGCTTTCGCGTCGCAGGCGCCGGCCCCCGCCGTCGCGACGTCCCGCACGCCGTGACGCCGATCCCCAGCCCCGGGCGCGCGTCCGCCCTGCACGGGAGGGCGATGATCGGCGTCGCCGACGAGCCCGCCGACGTCGATGGCCGCGTTCCGCCGCGCGAACGCGGGGCGCGGAGCGATCCCGCCCTGCCCGGCGGCGGCGTGCTCGCCATCGCGGTGGTGGGTCTGGCGCTCGGCCTCGCCGCGACGGCCATCGTGCTCGGGCGCGGCTGGGATCCCGGCGCCGTCGCGGTCGGGCCCTGGGTGACGCACCCGAGGATCGGGACTCCGTCGATCGACCCCTACGCCCGCGCCGAGTTGGCGCGGAGCGGCGCCGTCCCGATGGCGTCCAGCGAAGGGCTGAGCTTCGCGGCCACGACGGACGACACGGGATACCGCCTCGTCTCGACCTGCACCTATCGCCTGAGCGGCGCCGTGCCGCCCGCGCGGTTCTGGACGCTGACGGCGACGGACCGGGCCGGCCTGACGCTCGGTGGCGATGCCGGCCGTTCCGCCTTCACCTCGACGACGGTCATCCGCGACGCATCCGGCGGGTTCGTCATCGAAGCGGGGCCCGAGGCGCGACCCGGAAACTGGATGGCGCTGTCGGGCGACGGGCCGCTCACGCTGACGCTGCGCCTCTACGACACGCCCTTGACCGGCGACACCGGCGAGATCGCCAGCGCCGCGCTGCCGGGGATCACCCGCGAATCCTGCGGGGGGCCGGGGTGAGCCAGCGCGGCATCGTGGCGTCCCTGAGCCTGCTCGCGATCCTGCTCGTGGCGGGCATCGTCCACATCGCGTCGCTGCTGGTCCTGCCGCGCGTGGCGCCCGACGACGCCTTCGCGCGGCTCGCGGCCGTGACGCCCGAAGGGAGCGTGTCGGTGCTGGCGCGGGGCGGTTCCGCCAAGGCCGCCCTGCCAGGCCGGGATCCCTCGCTCGCCACGGCCGTGTGCCGCTACGATCTCGATCGCGGCCCGCTGCGCGTGTCGGCCGCGCTGGGCGACGAAGCCTTCGTGGCCCTCACGCTCCATTCGCGCTCGGGCGTGGCCTTCTACGGCCTCAACGATCGGTCCGGGAACGAGGGCAGGCTCGAACTCGTGGTGATGACGGGCGCGCAGCTCGACGAGGCGCGCTCAAGGGATGCCGCGGATGCTCCGGTGCGCGACGTGCGCGTGGCGGCGCCGCAGCCGCAGGGCTTCGTCATGTTCGACGTGCTGCCGAGGATCGGCGGCGAGGTCGAAGCACGCCGGGCCCTGGCGTCAATGAGCTGCCGCGTCGAGCATGCGCCCTGAGCCGAGCCCGTGGTGCGGCGCGTAGCCGTCCGGCCGGGCGGGGGCATCGGCCTCCTCGCGGCAATAGCGGACGCCCGTGAAGAACAGGATCCGGGCGCCGCTGCGCGGCACGGCGAAGGCGCGCTGGGGCCGGGGTCGGTCCGGCTGAAGGCTGACGATGTTTTGCATGCGGCTGTCCTCGACGAAGTCGATGCGGTCACGTTGGCCGAGGCGACCCGGACCCGCGCCGCGCATCGGCGCCGCGATCCAGCGTGGGACGTCGGACATCTCCCCCGGCTTTTCGTGCGAACCGCACAACCGGGCCGGGCGGAGATTGTCCCTGCCTCGCCTTCGATAAGGACGGTTGAAGGTTAACACGACATCAACGATCGGACCCTAAAACCAGGTCAGCGCATCAATCTTCGATTCAGAGGCTTCGCGTATGGACCACGACGACGACCTTCGCGGATCGCTCGAACGCCTCGTGCGGCTCGGCCGAACGCCGGACGTCGACATCCGCCCGGTCCTGCTGCGCGTGCTCGTCGACATGTTCGCCCGCCGCCTCCACCACACGCCGGGCGACCTCGCGCAGTTCGAGGACATGATCGGGCGCCTGCTCGACGACGCCGACGGGGAAGTCCGCCAGACCGTGGCGGACAGGCTCGCCGGCCACCCCGCGACGCCGCGCAGCCTGCTCGAGCGCTTCCTGAGGGAAGGCGACGCCGTCGCGGCGCCCGTGCTGGCGCGGGCGGCCGTCGACCCCGGCACGGTGCTCGACGCCGCCGAATGGGGCACCCCCGCCATGGCGCTGGCCGTGGCGTCGCGGCCCGACCTGTCGCCCGAGGCGGTCGCCAGCCTCGTGGACCGGCCGGAGCGCGACGTCCTCCTGGCCGTGGCCGGGAACGGCGCCGCGCCCGTCGGGCTGGATGTGTTCCGCTACCTCGTGCGCCGCGCGCGGGACGACGAGGCGCTCGGCCGCGCGCTGCTCCGGCGCGACATGCCGCCGTCCGAGCGCGCGCCGCTCTTCCTGTTCGCCGACAGCGCCGAGCGGGCGGCGATCATCCTCGCGGCCCGGCGCGACGACCTGCGCCCCGACGGCGAACGGGCGCGCCCGAACGCGGACGAGGCGGCGGCGCTGGAGCGGGTCGAGCGCGCCGTGATGGCGCCCGACCGCGACGGTTTCGACACCGCGCTGGCGGCGGCGCTGAACATCCGGCTCGACGACGTTTGGCGGCTGATCGACGATCCCAAGGGCGAGCCGCTGGCCCTGGCCCTCGCCGCCGTGGGGGCCTCGCCCGAACTCGCCGCGCGGGTCTTCATCCTGAGCGGCCCCGCGATCGGCCATTCCGTGATGGCCGTGCGCAGCCTCACGGCCCTGGTGGAGGGCATGCCGCGCCGGACCGCGGGGCGCCTCGTCGCCGCCATGACGCATGCGGCGGCCCGCACAGTGCGGAGGACAGCCGCGGAGGCCGAGGGCCGGGGGCGCGCCGAGGACGGGCGATCCATCGCCCGGGCGCGCGAACGCGCCGAGGACATCGTCGCCTCGGCGCAGCGGCGGCTCAGGGGCGGGTGAGGCCGGACCGGAAGGCCCAGGGGCGCGCCCGCGCGCCCCTGGGCCTAGGCTGGGTCCCGCGCCGCCTTGAGGGCCGCGACGACCCCCGGCGGCACGAAGGCCGAAACGTCGCCGCCCATCCCGGCGATCTGCCGGACCAGGGTGGCGGTGATGGTGCGCGACCCCGGCGCGGCCGGCACGAACAATGTTTGGAGCTCGGGCGCCAGGGCGGCGTTCATGCCCGCCATGCTCATCTCGTCGTCGAGGTCGGCGGCGCCGCGCAGGCCGCGCACGATGAGCGTCGCGCCCACGTCCCGCGCCGCCGCTACGGCGAGGCCGGAGAAGCTTTCCACCCGCAGCACGCCGCCCGCGGCCGCCACCACCGGCCCCGCCTCGGCGCGGATCAGCGCCACCCGCGCGTCGTGGCTCAGCACCGGCTGCTTGGTGGCGTGGCGACCGACGGCCACCACCAGCACGTCGCAGAGCCGGGCCGCGGCCCGGATCACGTCGAGGTGCCCGTTGGTCAGGGGGTCGAACGACCCCGCGTAGAGGGCCGTCCGCGCCATCACGCTTCGCCGTCCCCCTCGAGCAGCCCGGCTTCGCCGGTCTCGGAGCCGACCTCGGCGATGCGATCGACGGACACGACCTTCTCGCTTTCGGCCGTATTGAACACGATGACGCCCTGCGTGTTGCGGCCCGCGACGCGGATGCCTTCGACCGGGCAGCGGATGAGCTGGCCGCCGTTCGTCACCAGCATGATGCCGTCGCTGTGCTCGACTGGGAAGGACGCCACGAGCTTGCCGTTGCGGGCGTTGACCGCCATGGCGCCGATGCCTTTCCCGCCTCGCCCGGTGATGCGGTACTCGTAGGACGAGGTCCGCTTCCCGTAGCCGCGCTCGGACACGGTGAGGATCACCTGTTCGCGCGCCGACAGGGCCGCGTAGCGCTCCTGGGAGAGGGTGGCTGGCGCTTCCGGCGCGACGCCATCGGCCCCCACGACCTCCTTCTCGATGTCGTCCTCGCCGGTTTCGCCCTCGACGGCCCGGCGCATCTTGAGAAAGGCGATGCGCTCGCCGGAATCGGCGTCGGTGTGCCGCAGGATGGCGAGCGAGATGACGCCGTCGTCTTTGCCGAGCGTGATGCCGCGCACGCCCATGGAGTCCCGGCCCTTGAACACCCGCACGTCCGTGACGGCGAAGCGGATGCACTGGCCCCCGGCGGTGGTGAGCAGGATGTCGTCATCCTCGGAGCAGATCTGCACGTCGACGATCGACTCGCCTTCGTCGAGCTTCATGGCGATCTTGCCCGAGCGGTTCACCTGGGCAAAATCGGACAGCTTGTTGCGCCGCACCGTGCCCCGCGTCGTGGCGAAGACCACGTCGAGCTTGGCCCAGTCGCCCTCGTCCTCGGGCAGCGGCATGATGGTCGTGATGCGCTCGCCCTGCTCCAGCGGCAGCAGGTTGACGAAGGCCTTGCCGCGCGCCTGGGGCGCGGCGAGGGGCAGGCGCCACACCTTCATCTTGTAGGCCTGGCCGAGCGACGAGAAGAACAGCACCGGCTGGTGGGTGTTGGCCACGAAGATGCGGGCGACGAAATCCTCGTCCCGCGTCTGCATGGCGGAGCGACCCTTGCCGCCGCGCCGCTGCGCCCGGTAGGTGGACAGCGGCACGCGCTTCACGTAGCCGGCGTGGCTGACCGTGATGGCCATGTCCTCGCGGGCGATGAGGTCCTCGTCCTCCATGTCGGCGGCGCTGTCGAGGATCTCGGTCATCCGCGGCGTCGCGTGGGCGAGCTTGATGGCCTCGAGCTCGGCGCGGACGATGTCGAAGATGCGGGTGCGCGAGCCCAGGATGTCGAGCAGGTCGGCGATCTCGGCGGCGAGCTTGTTCAGGGCGTCGGCGATCTCGTCGCGCCCCAGCGCGGTGAGGCGCGCCAAGCGCAGCTCCAGGATGGCCCGGGCCTGGGCCTCGCTGAGGCGATAGGTGCCGTCTTCGTTCAGGGTGTGGTGCGGGTCGGCGATCAGCGCGATCAGCGGCGCCATGTCGAGCGCGGGCCAGTCGCGCCCCATCAGGGCTTCGCGCGCCGTGGCGGTGTCGGGCGAGGTGCGGATCAGCCGGATCACCTCGTCGATGTTGGCCACCGCGATGGCGAGGCCGACCTGGAGGTGGGCCGCCGCGCGGGCCTTGGCGAGGCGGAACTTCGTGCGCCGGGTCACGACCTCCTCGCGGAAGTCGATGAAGGCGACGAGGAAGTCCTTGAGGTTCAGCATCTCCGGCCGGCCGCCGTTCAGCGCGATCATGTTGGCGCCGAAGGAGGATTGCAGCTGGCTGAAGCGGTAGAGCTGGTTCAGCACGACGTCGGGCACGGCGTCGCGCTTCAGCTCGATGACGATCCGCATGCCGTCGCGGTCGGATTCGTCGCGCATCTCGGAGATGCCCTCGATGCGCTTGTCGCGCACCGCTTCCGCGATCTTTTCCTGAAGCGTGGTCTTGTTGACCTGGTAGGGGATCTCCTTGACGATCAGCGCCGTGCGGTCGCGGCGGATCTCCTCGGACACGATGCGGGCGCGCATGACCACCGAGCCCCGGCCCGTCGTGTAGGCCTGCCGGATGCCGGCGCGGCCCAGGATGGTGCCGCCCGTGGGGAAGTCCGGCCCCGGCACGATCTCCATCAGCTCGTCGAGTTCGATCTCGGGGCGCTCCATGACGGCCAGCGTGGCGTCGATCACCTCGCCGAGGTTGTGGGGCGGGATGTTGGTCGCCATGCCGACCGCGATGCCGCCGGCGCCGTTGACGAGCAGGTTGGGATAGCGCGCCGGCAACACGACCGGCTCCTTCTCCTTGCCGTCGTAGTTGTCCTGGAAGTCGACGGTGTTCTCGTCGATGTCCTGGATGAGGGCGAGCGCGGGCGCCGCCAGGCGGGACTCCGTGTAGCGCATGGCGGCCGGGGGGTCGCCGTCGATCGAGCCGAAATTGCCCTGGCCGTCGATCAACGGCAGGCGCATCGAGAAGGGCTGCGCCATCCGGACCAGCGCGTCGTAGATGGCCGTGTCGCCGTGGGGATGATAGCTTCCCATCACGGCGCCGACGATGCGGGCCGACTTCACGTAGGGGCGATCCGGCAGGTAGTTGTTCTCCTGCATCGAATGCAGGATGCGCCGATGCACCGGCTTCAAGCCGTCCCGAACGTCCGGCAGCGCGCGCGACACGATCACGCTCATCGCGTATTCGAGGTAGGAGCGCTTCATCTCGTCGGCGATGGAGACGGGCCGGATGCCGGCCGAATCCTCGAGTCTGTCGTCGTTGTCGGCCAAGTTGCATCCCTTTGCGGACGGCCCGGCGCTGGCGGGCGCCTTCGAATCTGATCTGCCCCGAATATAAGCTCCGAAGCGCCGTTCCGCGAGGTTTAACGGGCGGCGAGCCGGGTCCGGCGATCGCCGGGAGTCTGTCGTGAAGCGTGGGCCGGGGCTCCGCCGCGGCGGGACCAGCCGGACGGCAGCACACGCGGGCAGCCGGTCCTTCCATCCCGGCGCGCGCCTCGACGGCCCGAACGGCCGTCGCGCCAAGACCCGGGAAGGACGGAGCGCTTTTCGGCGCTCGAAGTGTCCGCTCGCTCGACCGTGGCTGGGCCACGCCCTTCGCGGGTCACCTGCCGATCATGCGGGAACGGCTCCGGGCGTGCCATCGCCCTTCGTTCATCACGATGTCGAGGCCGCGTCCCCGCCCCGCTTCTCGAGCCCGGCGAGCGCGATGCAGATGGCGATGCCTTCCGCCGCGGCCTCGACCTCGGCGAGCTTCGGGAAGGTGGGCGCGAGGCGCAGGTTGGCGTCCTCCGGGTCCGCCCCGCCCGGCCAGGTGGCGCCCGCAGGCGTCAGCGCCACGCCCGCCGCCTTGGCGAGCGCCACCACGCGCGACGCCGTGCCCGGCACCGCGTCGACGCTGATGAAGTAGCCGCCTTCCGGCCGCGACCAGCGCGCGAGGCCGGTGCCGCCGAGACGGCGCTCCAGCGCGGCCAGCACGGCGTCGAACTTCGGGCCGATCAGGTCGCGGTGGCGCCCCATGTGGGCGTGCAGCCCTTCGGCGTCGCGCAGGAAGCGCATGTGGCGGAGCTGGTTCAGCTTGTCGGAGCCGATGGTGCGGCGCCCCGCGCGCGCCAGGAACCAGGCGACGTTGGCGGGCGAGGAGGCGAACAGCGCCACGCCGGCGCCGGCCAGCGTCACCTTCGAGGTCGAGCCGAAGCAGAAGGCACGGTCGGAGTGGCCGGCCTCGCGGGTCAGGTCGAGGATCGAGGCGAGGGGCGTGCGGCGGTCCGTCAGGTGGTGGACCGCGTAGGCGTCGTCCCAGAACAGGCGAAAGTCGGGCGCCCCGGCCTTCATCGCGGCCAGGCGGCGCACGGCATCGTCGGAATAGGTTTCGCCCGTCGGGTTCGAGTATCGCGGCACGCACCACATGCCCTTCACCGACGGGTCGGCGGCGAGCGCCTCGACGGCGTCCATGTCGGGCCCCTGCCCGGTCAGCGGCACGGGCAGCAGGCGGAAGCCGAACTCTTCCGCCAGCCCGAAATGGCGGTCGTAGCCCGGCACCGGGCAGATGAAGGCAGGCGAAGCCTCGCGCGACCAGGGCCGCTCGCCGCCCGGCACGCCCTTCAGCAGCGCCCACACGATGCAGTCGTGCATGAGGGCCAGGCTGGAATTGTTGCCGAGCACGATCGCGTCCGCGGGCAGGCCGAGCGCTTCGCCGAACAGCGCCCGCACCTCGGGCAGGCCCTGGAGCGCGCCGCCGTAGTTGCGCGCGTCCTCGCCGGCCGCCGTGGTGGTGTCCCGGTTGCCCTGGGGCAGCAGCATGGCGTCCGACAGCGACAGCTGTTCGGGCGACGGCTTGCCGCGCGTCATGTCGAGCTTGAGTCCGCGGGCCTTGAAGCCCTCGTAGTCGGCGCGGGTGCGGGCGAGGTCGGCGTGGAGATCTGGCATGGTGTTCGTCTGTGCTTGAGCGTCGTGCGCGAGCCCTTCCCCCGCCCGGGGGGAAGGGCGCCCATGGGCAGCATGGGCGGGAGACAGGGGCGAGCGCCGCGCCCGGCGCCCGCCCCCGATCCGGCGGCGCCCGGGTTCGGCCCGCTTCGCTCAGGGCGAAGGGGCGCCGCGCGGGCGTGGCCGGAGCCGCAGGCTCAGAACGGGATGTCGTCGTCGATCGCGTCCGACATCGAGCCGCCGCGGCCGCCGCCGCCCGAGTTGCCGCCGCGGTCCATCGGCGACGACCGCCCGAAGGACGGGCGCTCCCCGCCGCCGCCGCCGCCGCGGTCGAACGAGCCGCGGTCGTCGTCGCCCGCGAAGCTGCTGCCCCCGCCGGCGGCATTGCGCCCTTCCAGCATGGTCAGCTCACCGCGGAAGCGCTGCAGCACGATTTCCGTGTTGTACTTCTCGATGCCGTCCTTGTCGGTGTACTTGCGCGTCTGGAGCTGGCCCTCGACATAGACCTTGGAGCCCTTCTTCAGGTACTGTTCGGCCACTTTGGCGAGGTTTTCGTTGAAGATGACGATGGAATGCCATTCCGTCTTCTCCTTGCGCTCGCCGGACGCCTTGTCGCGCCACGACTCCGTCGTGGCGAGGCGCAGGTTCACCACTGCATCGCCCGACTGCATGCGGCGCACCTCGGGATCCTTCCCGAGATTGCCGACCAGAATGACCTTGTTGACGCTGCCCGACATGGACCCCTCCCCGCGACCGGAATGACAAGGGGCGACCTCGCGCGATGTCGCGCGTCCGCCCCGGCTCCGTCCCACGCCATACGCGACGCCGGTTACCAAAACGCCGAACGGGCACGCCCGCCGGCCTGTTCCACCTTTGTTCCATAGCACGGATCGTGCTATTTGCCGAGTCGAAGACGCGTCCCCCTGCGCGGGGTGCCGCCCGCGCGTCGCGCCCCTATATGGTCCTCGTCCCGGTCCATGGCCGGCCGTCCCCGTTCGGAACCCCGTCCCGCCATGGCGCAGCAGCCCCGCACCAAGACCGCCAAAGAGCCTCGCGCGCCCCAGCCGGAGGGCGGCGGGGAAGGCCCGGCCCCGCGCATCGTGCGCAAGGTCCGGGCGGTGAAGGGCGGCGCGGCCGAAGCCCCCGCCGCCGCCGAGATGAGCGACGACCGCCTCGCCAAGCTGTTCGACGCGGAGCCGCCCCGCACGCCCGAGCGCGATTCGATCGTGGTGCGGGGCGCGCGCGAGCACAACCTGAAGAACGTCGACCTCACGATCCCCCGCGACAAGCTGGTGGTGTTCACCGGCCTGTCCGGTTCCGGCAAGTCGAGCCTCGCCTTCGACACCATCTATGCCGAGGGCCAGCGCCGCTACGTCGAGTCGCTGTCGGCCTACGCGCGGCAGTTCCTGGAGATGATGGGCAAGCCCGACGTCGACCAGATCGACGGCCTGTCGCCCGCCATCTCGATCGAACAGAAGACCACGTCGAAGAACCCCCGCTCCACCGTCGGCACGGTCACGGAGATCTACGACTACATGCGCCTGCTGTGGGCGCGCGTCGGCATCCCGTATTCGCCCGCCACCGGCCTGCCGATCGAGAGCCAGACCGTCAGCCAGATGGTCGACCGCGTGCTGGCCATGCCGGCGAACACGCGTCTCTATCTGGTCGCGCCGGTGGTGCGCGGCCGCAAGGGCGAATACCGCAAGGAGATCGCCGAATACCAGCGCAAGGGCTTCCAGCGCTTGAAGGTCGACGGCGAATTCTACCCGATCGACGAAGCCCCGGTCCTCGACAAGAAGCTGAAGCACGACATCGGCGTGGTGGTGGACCGCATCGCGGTCCGGCCCGACATGGCGACGCGGCTCGCCGAAAGCTTCGAAACGGCGCTGGAGCTCGCCGACGGCATCTCGATCGTGGAATTCGCCGACGAGCCGCCGGAGGGCTCGCCGCGGGAAGTCGTGTTCTCGTCGAAGTTCGCCTGCCCGGTGTCGGGCTTCACCATTCCCGAGATCGAGCCCCGGCTGTTCTCCTTCAACAACCCGTTCGGCGCCTGCCCGGTCTGCGCCGGCCTGGGCTCGCAGATGCAGGTCGATGCCGAGCGCGTCGTTCCGGACCCGACGCTGAGCCTCAAGCGGGGCGCGGTGTCGCCCTGGTCGAAGTCGTCGTCGCCCTATTACGCCCAAACGCTCGACGCGCTGGCGCGCCACTACAAGGTCAAGCTCGACACCAAGTGGAACGCCCTGCCCCAGGCGTTCCGCGACGTCGTGCTGTTCGGCTCCGGCGAGGAGCCGATCCGCTTCCAATACGACGACGGCTCGCGCGCCTACGGCGTCACCAAGCCCTTCGAGGGCGTGGTGCGAAGCCTCGACCGGCGCTTCAAGGAAACCGACAGCGAGTTCATCCGTGACGAGATCGGGCGCTACATGGGCGCCGTGCCCTGCCCGACCTGCACGGGCGCGCGGCTGAAGCCCGAGGCCCTGGCGGTGCGCGTCGCCGACCGCACCATCTCGGCCGCGGCCGAACTGTCGATCCGCAAGGCCATCCTGTGGTTCGACGGCCTGCCGGCGCAGCTCGACGCCAAGCGCAACGAGATCGCGGCGCGCATCCTGAAGGAGATCCGCGACCGGCTTCGGTTCCTCATCGACGTCGGGCTCGACTACCTCACGCTGGGCCGCGGCGCCGGGACGCTGTCGGGCGGCGAAAGCCAGCGCATCCGCCTGGCCTCGCAGATCGGCTCGGGCCTGACGGGCGTGCTCTACGTGCTCGACGAGCCGTCGATCGGCCTGCACCAGCGCGACAACGAGCGCCTGCTCGGCACGCTGCAGCGGTTGAAGAGCCTCGGCAACAGCGTGATCGTGGTCGAGCACGACGAGGATGCGATCCTGTCGGCCGACTACGTGGTCGACGTCGGGCCCGGCGCGGGCGTGCACGGCGGCCACATCGTGGCGGTCGGCACGCCGGCCGACATCATGGCCAACCCCGCATCGCTGACGGGGGACTACCTCGCGGGCCGGAAAACCGTCGGCGTGCCGCGCCGCCGCCGCGCCGCCAAGGAGGGACAGTCGCTCCGGGTCGTCAACGCGCGGGGCAACAACCTCAAGAACGTCACCCTGGAGCTGCCGCTCGGCACCTTCTCGTGCATCACGGGCGTGTCGGGCGGCGGCAAGTCGACCCTGGTGATCGATACGCTCTTCGCCGCCGCGGCGCGCAAGCTGGGCGGCGGCGCCGAGCATCCGGCGCCGCACGACGCCGTCGAGGGATTGGAACACCTCGACAAGGTCATCGACATCGACCAGTCCCCGATCGGCCGCACGCCGCGCTCCAACCCCGCCACCTACACGGGGGCCTTCACGCCCATCCGCGACTGGTTCGCGGGCCTGCCGGAATCGAAGGCGCGCGGCTACGGGCCGGGGCGCTTCTCCTTCAACGTCAAGGGCGGACGCTGCGAAGCCTGCCAGGGCGACGGCGTCATCAAGATCGAGATGCACTTCCTGCCCGACGTCTACGTCACCTGTGACGTGTGCAAGGGCAAGCGCTACGGACGCGAAACGCTGGACGTGAAGTACCGCGACCATTCCATCGCCGACGTCCTCGACATGACGGTCGAGGAGGCGGCCGACCTGTTCAAGGCCGTGCCGTCGATCCGCGACAAGATGAAGACGCTGGCGCGGGTGGGGCTCGGCTACGTCAAGGTGGGGCAGCAGGCCAACACGCTGTCGGGCGGCGAAGCGCAGCGCGTGAAACTGTCGAAGGAGCTGTCGCGGCGCTCGACGGGGCGCACGCTCTACATCCTCGACGAGCCCACCACGGGCCTGCACTTCGAGGACGTGCGCAAGCTCCTCGAGGTGCTGCAGGAACTGGTGGACCAGGGCAACACCGTGGTGGTGATCGAGCACAACCTCGAGGTCGTCAAGACGGCCGACCACATCGTCGACCTCGGGCCCGAGGGCGGCGACGGCGGCGGGCGCATCGTCGCCTCCGGATCGCCCGAGGAGGTCGCGCGACACCCCGCGAGCCACACCGGGCGATTCCTGCGCGACGTGCTGGCGCGCCGGCCCTTGAAGGCCGCGGCCGAGTGACCGGCGGCTAGACCGCCGGACCCGTCGGTCCGGCCTCGCGCCGATCGGGACACCTCCGGCGCGGCCGCGCCTGACGGCCCTCCGCCGCGGTTCGGGCCGCGATACGGGGCCGTCCCGCGCGACGGCACCCCATCCGCCCGGCCCCATCCTGGCCGACGCGCGCCGAACGCGCGCGCGACTCGAACCGCGTCGCCGGCTTCGCACGGATGCCCTTTGTTGCGATGCACCACGGACGGCTGCAGCGAAAAAGGGCGAGCCGCCGCACGCCGTGCAGCCTGGGCGCCAAACTGCCTACGAGACGAGCGTCGACCGCCTCTGTCATGCAGTTTTCACATGACAACCTGCCGACAAACGGGTGACGACGCTGGATGCGAGGTCAGACAAGCGCTTTTCAGCCTCAATTCCTACCTGAATGTGAATGAAGCCACGCGTCTCCTGCATATCAGACGACGCGCATCCTCCCTTCTCGCAATGCCGAAAGGGCGTATATTGCATTGCATCAAAGGCCGAACGGAGCGGGTCGTCTGACCGGCCTCGCGACAGGCAAGGAACCTTTCCATGCTGAACATCATCGCCTCCTGGCGCCGCGAGCGCGAAGCCGTCCGCGAGCTGTCCCGCCTGTCGGACCGCGAGCTCGCCGACCTGGGCATCGCCCGGTCCGACATCCGGTCCGTCGCCGAAAGCGCGTCGCGGGACGTGGCACCTCGCCCGGTGCCGACCGTCGCGATGCCGGCCTGGACCGCCAACGCCCGCCAGTCCGTCGCCGCCTGACATCCTTCCCGCCGCCCCGAACCGCCGGGCGCCGGCTTTCGAAGATCGACCCGCCTCTGCCCGCCCCCGTGTGGAGGGCATTCAAACCTTCGTTCCCTTGCCGGATGGCCGGCGTCGGAACGACAACAACAGGAATGATCCCATGATCAAGTCCATCAAGACCCGCCTCGCCGCCTGGAACCAGCAGCGCGAAACCATCCGCGAACTGTCGATGCTGACGAACCGCGAACTCGCCGACCTCGGCATCGGCCGCGGCGACATCCCCTTCGTGGCCGACGGTTCGCTGCTCGTCTCCGGCGACGTCGCCGCCCCGGTCACCGCCGACGACGCGCTGATCGGCCCGGCCTGGGCCGCCCACGTGCCGACCTCCCTGGCCGCCTGAACCGACCGGGACATTCCCTGGGCCGACGAGGCTCCGGAACATGACATGCCCGCCGTTTTGTGTGGGTGGGCATGACCCAATCGCCCGTGCGCCGCTCCGAGCGGCAGCGGCGGGCTAACAGAAACGGAGAAACTCCATGCTGAAGTCCCTGACCCTGAAGATCGCCGCCTGGCGCCGCTATCGCGATTCCGTCCGCGAGCTGTCCCGCTTGTCCGACCGCGAGCTGAACGACCTCGGGATCGGCCGCGCCGACATCTCGGCCCTCGTCCGCCAGAGCGCCGACAGCGAAGCCTGAAACGCCGGCCGAGGCCGTCCGTCCGCGCCCGCTGGGAGCTTCCGCTCCGGCGGGCGCTTCACTTTCGAGGACCCGCCTTGCGACGGCCATGCCGGTCCCGTAGGTGGATGGGATGTCGACCTCAAAGCCCGAACCCATCCACGTCATCGGCGGCGGCCTCGCCGGCTCGGAAGCCGCGTGGCAGATCGCCCGCGCCGGCGTCCCGGTCGTGCTGCACGAGATGCGGCCGACCCGGCCCACCGACGCCCACAAGACGCAGGACCTCGCCGAACTCGTCTGCTCGAACTCGTTCCGCTCAGACGATGCGCTCGGCAACGCCGTCGGCATCATCCACCGCGAGATGCGGCGGATGGGGTCGCTCGTCATGGCTTGCGCCGACAGCCACCAAGTGCCCGCCGGCGGCGCCCTGGCGGTGGACCGCGACGGCTTCGCCGCCGCCGTGACGCGCGCCATCCACGCTGAACCGCTGATCGAGGTGCGCCGGGAAGCGGTGGACGGGCTGCCGCCGGACGACTGGAGCAGCGTCGTCGTCGCGACCGGGCCGCTGACGTCGCCGGGGCTGGCGGCCGCCGTTGCGGCGCTGGCCGGCGAGGAGCATCTCGCCTTCTTCGACGCCATCGCGCCGATCGTCCACAAGGACTCGATCGACTTCGACAAGGCCTGGTACCAGTCGCGCTACGACAAGGTGGGGCCGGGCGGCAACGGGCTCGACTACATCAACTGCCCGCTCGACCGCGACCAGTACGAGGCCTTCGTCGACGCCCTGTTGAGCCGTGAAGCGACGTCCTTCAAGGAATGGGAGGGCACGCCCTACTTCAACGGCTGCCTGCCGATCGAGGTCATGGCGGAGCGCGGGCGCGAAACGCTCCGGCACGGGCCGATGAAGCCCGTGGGGCTGACCAACCCGCGCGACCCGCTCGTCAAGGCCTACGGCATCGTCCAGCTCCGCCAGGACAACGCGCTCGGCACGCTCTACAACATGGTGGGCTTCCAGACGAAGCTGAAGCACGGGGCCCAGGTCGAGGTGTTCCGCACCATCCCGGGCCTGGAGCGGGCGGAATTCGCGCGGCTCGGCGGCCTGCACCGCAACACCTTCATCAACTCGCCGCGCCTGCTCGACGGACGGCTGCGGCTGAAGGCCATGCCGCGGCTGCGCTTCGCCGGGCAGATCACCGGCTGCGAGGGCTACGTGGAAAGCGCGGCGGTCGGGCTGATGGCCGGTCGCCTGGCGGCAGCCGAGCGGCGCGGCGAGGAGCCGGCCATGCCGCCGGCCACGACCGCCATCGGGGCGCTCATCAACCACATCACCGGCGGCCACATCGAGACGATCGACGCCGGCCCGCCGTCGTTCCAGCCCATGAACGTCAACTTCGGGCTGTTCCCGCCCCTCGGCGAGGCGCCGCGGTCGGAAACCGGGAAGAAGCTGCGCGGGCCCGAGAAGTCCAAGGCCAACAAGCTGGCGATGAGCCTGCGGGCGGAGCGGGACCTCGACGGCTGGCTGGGCGTGGCGGAGCCCGCCGCCGCGGCGGCTTAGCGGGACGGCCCTTCTCCCGCTGCGGGGAGAAGGGCCGTCCGCTGCCTCACCACATGTCCAGCGCGACGCGGGCCTCGTCCGACATGCGGCTCTGGTCCCACGGCGGGTCGAACACCATCGACACCTTGGCGCCGGCGACGCCCGGCACGGCCGCCGCGGCGGTCTCGACCCACCCGGGCATCTCGCCCGCCACCGGGCAGCCCGGGGCCGTCAAGGTCATGTCGATGGCGACGAACTTCGAGTCGTCGATCTCGATCTTGTAGATGAGGCCGAGCTCGTAGATGTCGACCGGGATCTCGGGGTCGTAGACGGTCTTCAGGGCCGCCACGAGCCCTTCGGTGATCTGGTCGAGTTCGGCGGGCGGGATGGCGGAAGCCGGATCGATCTCCGGCAGGTTGGGCGCGGTGGCGTCTGACATCGTTGTTTCCGTCTTGAGCTGGCGCGGGTCGGCGACAGCCGACACGCGTTCAGGCGAAGAGCGCTTCGGCGCGCAGCAGCGCGTCCGCCAGGGCATCGACCTCGCCGCGCGTGTTGTAAAGGCCGAAGGAGGCCCGGCAGGTCGCCGTGACGCCGAAGCGCTGCAGCAGCGGCATGGCGCAATGCGTGCCGGCCCGCACCGCCACGCCGTAGCGGTCGATCACGGTCGCGACGTCGTGGGCGTGGGCGTTCTGCATCGCGAAGGACACGATGGCACCCTTCTCCGTCGCGTTGCCGAAGATGCGCAGCGAGTTGACCCGCCCGAGCCGCTCGTGCGCATAGGCGGTGAGGTCGCGCTCGTGGGCGCGGATCCTGTCGCGGCCGATCTCGCGCATGTAGTCGAGGGCGGCGCCGAGGCCGATCGCCTGGACGATCGGCGGCGTGCCGGCCTCGAAGCGGTGAGGCGGCGTGTTGTAGGTCACGCCCTCGGTGGTGACGACGTCGATCATCTCGCCGCCGCCGTTGAAGGGCGGAAGCCCGGCCAGCATGCCCTTCTTGCCGTAGAGCACGCCGATGCCGGTGGGGCCGTACACCTTGTGTCCGGTGAACAGGTAGAAGTCGGCGTCGAGGTCGCGCACGTCGACGTCGAGATGCACCGCGCCCTGCGAGCCGTCGACCATCACGGGGATGCCGCGCGCATGCGCGATGCGGATGATCTCCTTGATCGGCGTGATCGTGCCCAGCATGTTCGACATGTGCGTCATGGCGACGATCTTGGTGCGCGGCGACAACGCGGCCTCGAACGCGTCCAGCGACAGGTTGCCGTCCTCGTCGCAGTCGACCCACTTCAGCACCGCACCCTTGCGCTCGCGCAGGAAATGCCAGGGCACGATGTTGGAATGGTGCTCCATGATGGACAGCACAATCTCGTCGCCCTCGCCGATGTGGGCGAGCCCGAACGAGGACGCGACGAGGTTCACCGCCTCGGTGGCCGACCGGGTGAAGACGATCTCGTCGACCGATTCGGCGTTGAGGAAGGCGCGGACCTTCTCTCGCGCGCCCTCGAAGGCCTCGGTGGCGGCGTTGGCCAGGTAGTGGAGGCCGCGATGCACGTTGGCGTATTCGGTCTCGTAGGCGGTGGAGATGCGCTCGATCACGGCCCGCGGTTTCTGCGCCGAGGCCGCGTTGTCGAGGTAGACGAGGGGCTTGCCGTAGGGCGTCAGCGACAGCGCCGGGAAGTCCCGGCGGATGGCCTCGACGTCGTAGGCGGGCGAACCCTGGGTTCCGTGATCGGGCATGGTCATCACCGTCCGTGCTGGCGCAGCCACTCGCCGACGCGGTCGTTCATCTCGTCCTTGACGGACGCGACCGACACCGTCTCGATCGCCTCGGAGGCGAAAGCTTCGAGCAGCAGGGCCTGCGCTTCGCGAAGCGGGATGCCGCGGGCGCGCAGGTAGAAGAGCTGGTCGTCGTCAAGCGCGCCGACCGTCGCGCCGTGGCCGCACACCACGTCGTCGGCGAAGATCTCCAGCTCCGGCTTGTTGTACATGTTGGCGCCGTCGCCGAGGAAGACGCACTTGGACAGCATCTTGCCGTCCGTCTTCTGCGCACCGGGCGCCACGACGACGCGGCCCTGGTAGATGCCCGTCGCTTCCCCGTCGAGGATATGCTTGAACAGCTCACGGCTTTCGCAATGCGCCGCCGTGTGGGTGACGATCAGCGTCGTGTCGGCGTGACTCTTGCCGTCGAGCAGCGACACCCCGTAGAGGTGCGCCGTGGCGTTCTCCCCCACGAATTCGAGGTAGGCCTGGCGGCGCGTCACGCCACCCGTCGCCACCAGGGTCGTGGCCTCGAACTTCGCGTCCGCGCCGAGCCTGATCAGCGTGGTGCCGAGGTGCAGCGCCTGCGGGCCGAGCCCGTCGATGCGGGCGAGATGCTCGAAGCTGGCGCCGTCGCCGACGGCCGCCACCAGGACGGTGGCGGCGAGCGACTTGGCGTCGCCCAGCGACGCGTGCCGCTCGACGAGGGTGAGGGAAGCGCGGTCGCCGACCTTCACGTAGCTGCGGTCGTAGGTGGCGGCCGGCGCGCGGCCGCTGAGCAGCATCACCAGCTCGATCGGCGCGGCCGCTTGGGTGTCCGGCGCGACGACGATCATGGCGCCGCCCTGCAGGAAGGCGGCGTTCAGCGCCAGCATCGACTCGACCTGGCCGAGCTTCTGCGCGGCGGCGAGGCCGGCGTCGAGGTCGCCGGTCGACAGGGCGTCGAGCACCGACGTCACCGTCACGCCGGCGGACAGCGCCGACAGGTCGGACAGTTCGGGGCGGTAGGTGCCGTCGAGCACCACAACGCGGGCGGCGCCCGGCACGGCATGGGCCGCCAGGCGCTCGCGCGCCGCCTCGATCGTGGCGGCGTCGGGCTCGGGCGCCGGCGGCAGCGCTTCGCGCACGAGGCCGCGCAGGTCGGTGTAGTGCCAGCTCTCGATGCGACGGCTCGGCAGGCCGGCCTCGGAGAACAGCGTGAAGGCTTCGTCGCGCCGCCCCGCCGAAGCGTCGGCCGGGCGGAAGGCGCGGAACTGTTCGCCGAGCATGCGCTCGGCGTCGTGTTCGCGGCGGATCATCGGGGGCATGGGATCGGGCCTCAAGCGGCGGCGTCGGCGACGTAGTCGCGATAGCCGTTCTTTTCGAGCTCGAGCGCCAGCGCGGCGTCGCCGCTCTTGATGATGCGCCCCTTGCTCATGATGTGGACCACGTCCGGCTTGATGTAGTCGAGCAGGCGCTGGTAGTGGGTGATGACGAGGAAGCCCCGGTTGGCGGCGCGCAGGGCGTTGACGCCGTTCGACACGATGCGGAGCGCGTCGATGTCGAGGCCGGAATCCGTCTCGTCGAGCAGGCCGTAGCGCGGCTCCAGCAGCGCCATCTGCAGGATCTCCATCCGCTTCTTCTCGCCGCCGGAGAACCCGACGTTGAGCGGGCGCTTCAACATATCGGGATTGACCTCGAGCCGCTCCGCGCCCTGCTTCACGTGGCGCATGAAGTCGGGCGTGGACAGTTCCGGCTCGCCGCGGGACTTGCGCTGGGCGTTCACGGACGCCTTCAGGAACGTCATGGTGGCGACGCCGGGGATCTCGACCGGGTACTGGAAGGCCAGGAACAGGCCCTTCGCGGCGCGCTCTTCGGGATCCATCTCCAGAACGTTCTCGCCGTCGAGCAGGACCTCGCCGTCGGTCACCTCGTAGTCCTCGCGGCCGGCGATGACGTAGGACAGCGTCGACTTGCCGGAGCCGTTCGGCCCCATGATGGCGGCGACCTCGCCGGGATGGACCTTGAGGTCGAGACCGCGGAGGATCTTCTGGCCTTCCACCTCGACGTGGAGATTCCTGACTTCGAGCATGCTGGTGAACCTTGGCTTCGTCGTTCTTCGGAGTCGCGGACCGTTCCGGCCGCGCGTCCCCGCGCGGGCGGGGATGCAGGGGCCGAGGGCGCGACGGGGATCGGGATGGGCGGCCTTCGGCCGATCGTCGCAGCGCCCGTCCCCGCCTGCGCGGGGACGGGCGGCGGGTGTCAGGTCAGCCGACGCTGCCTTCGAGCGAGATGGCGATGAGCTTCTGCGCTTCCACGGCGAACTCCATCGGCAGCTGCTGGAGCACGTCGCGCACGAAGCCGTTGACGATCAGGGCGGTCGCCTCCTCGCCGGACAGGCCGCGCTGGCGGCAATAGAACAGCTGGTCCTCGGAGATCTTCGAGGTGGTGGCCTCGTGTTCGAACACCGCCGTCGAGGTCTTGGCCTCGATGTAGGGGACGGTATGGGCGCCACAATGCTCGCCGATCAGCAGCGAATCGCAGTTGGTGAAGTTGCGGGCGTTGGTGGCCTTGCGGTGGGCCGACACGAGGCCGCGATAGGTGTTGTCCGACTTGCCCGCCGCGATGCCCTTGGAGATGATCCGGCTCGTGGTGTTCTTGCCGAGGTGCACCATCTTGGTGCCGCTGTCGACCTGCTGCATGCCGTTCGAGATGGCGATGGAATAGAACTCGCCCCGCGAGTCGTCGCCGCGCAGGATGCAGGACGGGTACTTCCAGGTGATCGCCGAGCCCGTTTCCACCTGCGTCCAGGAAATCTTGGCCCGCGCCTCGCGGCAGTCGCCGCGCTTGGTCACGAAGTTGTAGATGCCGCCCTTGCCCTCGGCATCGCCGGGGTACCAGTTCTGGACCGTGGAATACTTGATCTCGGCGTCTTCCAGGGCGACGAGCTCGACCACGGCGGCGTGGAGCTGGTTCTCGTCGCGCATCGGGGCCGTGCAGCCCTCGAGGTAGCTGACGTAGGACCCCTTGTCGGCGATGATCAGCGTGCGCTCGAACTGGCCAGTCTTGGTGTCGTTAATGCGGAAATAGGTCGACAGCTCCATCGGGCAGCGGACGCCCGGCGGGATGTAGACGAACGAGCCGTCCGAGAAGACGGCGGAATTCAGCGTGGCGAAATAGTTGTCGGTCACCGGCACGACCGAGCCGAGGTACTTCTTGACCAGCTCGGGATGGGTGTGGACGGCCTCGGAGATCGGGCAGAAGACGACGCCCGACTTGGCGAGCTCGGCCTTGAAGGTCGTGGCGACCGACACCGAGTCGAACACCGCATCGACGGCCACGCGGTTCGTCGGCTCGACGCCGGCCAGGATCTCCTGCTCGCGCAGCGGGATGCCGAGCTTCTCATAGGTGCGCAGCAGTTCGGGATCGACCTCGTCGAGCGACTTCGGGCCGGCCGTGCCCTTGGGGGCGGAGAAATAATGCAGGTCCTGGTAGTCGATCGGCGGGTGCTTCACGCGCGACCAGTCGGGCGACTCCATCGTGATCCAGCGGCGGTAGGCTTCGAGGCGCCATTCCGTCAGCCAGGCCGGCTCCTCCTTCTTGGAGGAGATGAAGCGAACGATGTCCTCGCTGAGGCCCTTCGGGGCGCGCTCGGCCTCGATCTCCGTGACGAAGCCGTACTTGTACTCGCTGACGTCGATGGCCTTGACCTGATCGACGGTGTCCTGAACTGCCGGCATCTCAACACTCCCGGACCGGCCGCGCACGCGCCCCGGTCGTCTTGCATCCGTCGGCCCGGATCGGGCCCTCTTCCTGGCATATAGTCATGCTGCGGTGCGGTTCCGCCCCCCACGCATGCGGTGCAGTGCCGTACCGAGCGCATGTGTGGCGCGGTCCACGTCGGCTTCGGCCGAATCCCACCCGAAGCTTACCCTGATCGCACCCGAAGTGAAACTGGCATTCACTTTCATGGCGTCGAGGACATGCGACCTTCCGACCTTCCCGGACGCGCAGGCCGAGCCCGACGACACCGCCACCCCGTCGAGGTCGAGCGCCATCAGCAGGCGCTCCGCCGAAACGCCCGGCACCGCGAAGGCGCAGGTGTTGGGCAGGCGCGCGGCGCCCTGCCCCGCCACGGCGGCGTCGGGCGCCACCGCGAACAGCGCCGCCTCGAAGCGGTCCCGCAGCGCGGCGAGATCCGGTGTCGCCGCCCGCGCCGCCGCGCAGGCCGCCCCGAAAGCCGCGATGGCCGGCACGTTCTCGGTGCCGGACCGCAGCCCGCGCTCCTGGCCGCCGCCGCGCAGCACCGCCGACCCCGGCGCCACGCGACCCGAGGCGACGACGAGGGCGCCCGCGCCGGCGAGGCCGCCGAGCTTGTGGGCGGACAGGAGAAGGATGTCGGCGCCGAGGGCCCGGCAGTTGATCCGCCCGGCCGCCTGCACGGCGTCGCAGACGAGCGCGCCACCCCGGGCGCGGGCCAGCGCGGCGATCCTCGGCACGTCCTGGAGCACGCCGGTCTCGTTGTTGGCGGCCTGGACGGCGACGAGCGCCCGGCCCCCCTCCGCCAGGGCACGGCCCAGGGCCTCCGGATCGAGGGTGCCGTCGGCCGCGACGGGCAAGACCGTCACGGCTTTCGCCGGGAAACGGTGGCCTTTCAGCACGGCGGCATGTTCGGTGGCCGACACGAGCAGGCGCTCGAAGCCGCCCCGGCCGTCGGCGACGAGGTCGGGCGTCAGCGCCAGGGCCGCGGCTTCCGTCGCGCCCGAGGTGAACGTCACGCCGTCGGTGCGCGCGCCGACGAGCGCCGCCACCTCGGCCCGCGCCCGCTCGACCACGGCCCGGGCGCGACGCCCTTCCGCGTGGACCGAGGACGGGTTCGCGGCGCATTCCAGCGCCGACAGGGCGGCCGCCCTGGCTTCCGGGCGCAGCGGTGCCGTCGCGTTGTGGTCGAGGTAGACGCGCGGGCGGGCGGGCTGGCGGGTCACGGGTGGTCCACTCGAAAGTCTTGCAATTGCAAGGGTCAGGCGTGCTAAGAGGCCGCTTGCCCGTGGACAAGCCCTCGCTCGGTCCGATGGACGGCGGCCGACGGCCTGTTGGAATCGTTCTACGCTGTTAGAATCGTTCTAACGGGGTTACGGCCTCCGGATATTCGAGTCAAGCGAGCGCCCGGGGCCGTCACTCGTCCGCCGCGCCGTGGCCGGCCGGGACCGGCGAGCCCGGCCCGATCGCGGCCACGGAACGCCTGGAGATCCCATGCCTGAAGTCATCTTTGCCGGGCCCGCCGGCCGCCTCGAAGGCCGCTTCCACCCGGCCAAGAAGCGCGGCGCGCCGATCGCCATCGTGCTGCATCCGCACCCGCAGTTCGGCGGCACGATGAACAACCAGATCGTCTACAACCTGTATTACGCGTTCGCCGAGCGAGGCTTCTCGGTGCTGCGCTTCAACTTCCGCGGCGTCGGCCGCAGCCAGGGCCATTTCGACCACGGGGCCGGCGAGCTGTCGGACGCCGCGGCGGCGCTGGATTGGGCCCAGACGGTGAGCCCGGACGCGCGCGCCTGCTGGATCGCCGGCTTCTCGTTCGGGGCCTGGATCGGCATGCAGCTCCTGATGCGCCGCCCGGAGATCGAGGGCTTCATCTCCATCGCGCCCCCGGCGACGCTCTACGACTTCTCCTTCCTGGCGCCCTGCCCCTCGTCGGGCCTGTTCGTCCACGGCGACAAGGACCGCGTGGCGCCGCTGAAGGAGGTGCAGACGCTGATCGAGAAGCTGAAGACGCAGAAGGGGATCCTGATCGAGCATGCCGTGATCCCGGACGCCAACCACTTCTTCGAGAACTGCGTCGACACCCTCATCGGCGAAGTCAGCACCTACCTCGACCGCCGTCTCGACAACCCGGTGCGGACCGCGATCCCGGCCCGCAGCTCGGGCACCTGAGGGGGCATCCCGGCGGACCCGCCGGCCGCTGCCGCCGGGCGGACGGACGCGCCGCGGAGACGGCCCGTCACACCCGCCCGCCGAACGCCACGCCCCCTGTCGCCGGCGCCGCAACGCCCGTCGTGCCCGGGAAGGTGATCGGCAGGCCCAGGCGCGACCGCACCGCCAGGTAGGCGAAGGCCTGCGCTTCCACGGCGTCGCCGTCCCAGCCGAGCGCCGCGGCCGCGAGGACGCGGCACGGCAGCCGAGCGGCCAGCAGGTCCATCAGCGTCGGGTTGCGGGCGCCGCCGCCGCACACCACCAGCACGCCCGGCGCCGCCGGCAGGTGGGCGAGCGCCCGCGCAACCGAAGCCGCCGTGAAGTCGGTCAGCGTCGCGGCCGCGTCCGCGGTCGACAGCGGCGCCACGGGCGCGCGGGACCAGGCGTTGCGGTCGAGCGACTTCGGCGGCGGGGCGGCGAAATAGGGGTGCCGCATCAGGTCGGCGACGATGCCGGGATGGATCCGGCCCGCCGCCGCGGTGGCGCCGTCCCGGTCGAAGGCCGCACCGGTCCGCTCCAGCATCAGGTCGTCCACCAGCGCGTTGGCGGGACCGGTGTCGAAGGCGAGCGGATCGCCCGCGTCCGGCAGGAAGGTGATGTTGCCGACGCCGCCGAGGTTCAGCACGGCCGCGGGCAGCGCCAGCCCGGAAGCCGCCGCGAGCGCGCGGTGGAAGGCCGGCACCAGCGGGGCCCCCTGCCCGCCCATCGCGACGTCGGCGGCCCGGAGGTCGGCGACCACGTCGACCCCGGTGTCGCGCGCCAGGCGGGCGCCGTCGCCGATCTGCACGGTGAGCCGGCGTTCGGGCCGGTGGAGCACGGTCTGGCCGTGGAAGCCGATCAGCTCCAGGCGGCGCGCTTCCGCCGGATGGGCCGCCAGGAACTCCCTCACCGCGGCGGCGTGCAGCGCCGTGATCCGCGTCTCGGCTTCGGCCAGGGCGCCCGGCCGGGCGTCGCGGTCCGACAGCGAAGCGGCGTCGGCGAGGGCGCGCCGCAGGAGCGCGCGGTCGGCCTCGGCATAGGGGGTGAACGCCGTCGGGCCGAACTGCAGGCGGTCGCGACCGTCCGTGTCGAGCAGCGCCAGGTCGATGCCGTCCATCGACGTGCCGCTCATCAGGCCCAGTGCCAGCATCGCCTCAGCCTTCCCGCGCCGCCGCGCGCCGCCTTCGCGGCGCGCTGTCCGCCCGCCCCGCCCGAGCGTCGCCGAAGTTGCGCGGGCCGGCAAGACGCCATAGACGGGCCGACACGCGGCGCCCGAGCGCCGGCCCTCCCCGAAGCGTCGAGTCCCCCATGTCCGCCAGCGCCGTCGAGGCCGAACCCGCGTCCGAGTTCCTCCGGATCCTGCGCGAGCGCGGCTACATCCACCAGACCTCCGACGAGGCCGGCATCGACGCCCTCGCGCGGGCGGGGCAGCTCAACGCCTATGTGGGCTACGATTGCACGGGCCCGTCGCTCCACGTCGGGCACCTCCTGTCCATCATGATGCTGCACTGGCTGCAGGAAACCGGCGCCGGCAAGCCCATCGTGCTGATGGGCGGCGGCACGACGCGGGTCGGCGACCCGTCGGGCAAGGACGAGTCGCGCCAGATCCTGTCGCTGGAGCAGATCGAGGCCAACAAGGGCAGCATCCGCGGCGGGTTCGAGCGCCTGGTGCGCTTCGGAGACGCCCCCGGCGATGCCGTCATGGTGGACAACGCCGATTGGCTGACGAAGCTGAACTACATCGATTTCCTGCGCGACGTGGGCCGGCATTTCTCGGTCAACCGCATGCTGTCGATGGACAGCGTCAAGCTGCGGCTGGAGCGCGACCAGGAGCTGTCGTTCCTGGAATTCAACTACATGTGCCTCCAGTCCTACGACTTCGTCGAGCTGAACCGGCGCTTCGGCTGCCGCCTGCAGATGGGCGGCTCGGACCAGTGGGGCAACATCGTCACGGGCCTGGACCTCGGGCGCCGCATGGGCGCCCCGCAGCTCTACGCCCTGACCTGCCCCCTCATCACGACGGCGTCCGGCGCCAAGATGGGCAAGACCGCGTCCGGCGCCGTGTGGCTCAAGGCCGAGATGCTGAGCCCCTACGGCTACTGGCAGTTCTGGCGCAACACGGAAGACGCCGACGTCGGGCGCTTCCTGCGCCTGTTCACGCTGCTGCCGATGGACGAGATCGCTCGCCTGGAAGCCCTCGGGGGCGCCGACATCAACGAGGCGAAGAAGCGCCTCGCCACCGAGGCGACGTGCCTGATGCACGGGCGCGACGCCGCCCAAGCCGCGGCCGAAACGGCGCGCCTGACCTTCGAGCAGGGCGAAGTGGCGGACGACCTGCCCAGCGTCACGGTGCCGATGGCCGAGTTCGAGGCGGGGCTGGGCGTCCTGTCCGCCTTCACGCGCTCGGGGCTCGTGTCGTCGAACGGGGAAGCGAGGCGTCAGATCAAGGGCGGCGGGCTGAAGGTGAACGGCGACGCCGTGGCCAGCGACACGGCGGTGCTCGGGCCGCGCGACATCGTCGCCGGGTCCGTGAAGCTGTCCCTCGGCCGCAAGAAGCACGTCCTGCTCAAGCCGGAGTGACGCGGCACCGGCCGCGAGGGGCCGGAGCGCGCGTCGCGCGACGTCCGCGACGTCGCTTCGCAGCGCGGATGTCGGCTCCGCCCAGGCGCCGCGCGGGCTCGCGATGCGGCCCCGGCTCGTTCGGCCGGGTGGCGTGTCATTCCTGGCCGAGCCGCAGCGCGTCGTCGCCCGCCGTGGGGGCGCGCTGGGCCGACCCGTCGATGGCGCCGAAGATCTGGCGCAGGAAGCCCGGCGCCAGCACCGACAAGGGGTTGACGTTGAGCACGGGGTTGGCGGCCGAGCCGGTGATCTTGTAGTTCAACCCCAGCAGCCCCTCGTGCCGCCCGCCGCCGAGCAGCGGCCCCAGCACGGGGAGCTGCGAGAACAGGTTGTTGACCCCGAACAGCGGCACGAAGGTGCCGCCGAGGTTCACCTGGTCGCGGGCGAAGTCCACCGTCCCCGACACGGTGGCGCCGAGCGCCGGGCCGAACATGGAGCCGTCCCTCACCTCGACGATGTTTCCCGTCTTGCTGAACGACGCTTCGAGCTTGCGGAACGACATGGCGGACGGGTCGATCCCCGTCGCGTCCGCGGCGGCGCCGCCGTCGTCCCGGCGCTGGCTCGCCAGGCCCTCGACGGCGAGCTTGCGCACCGCGGGGTCGTCCCGCACCGTGAAGTCGTGCACGGCGGCGTAGCCGTCGAGCCGCTGGCCCAGCATCACCAGGTTGGCGTCGAGCCGCCCGCCGGCCATGCGCTTGTACAGGTCCATGAACAGCAGGGCGGCGCCGGCGTCGCCGGCGTGGACGAGGAAGTGCGGCGCGTTATCGATCTGCGACGTCGCGACCGTGAGCGGCTGGCGCCCGAGGCGCCCCGCCAGCGTCACCCGCCGGATCTCCTTGCCGCGCCGCAGCAGGCGCAGCTCGGCCCCCGTCACCGCCTGGCTGTTCTGCCCGGTGAGGATGCTGGCGTGCAGGTCGAGGTCGAGCGAACCCTTGGCGCCCGCTACGCCGCCCGGCGCGCTCGGCGCCGACATCCACTTCAGGAACGGCCGGGCGTCGAGGTTGGCGGCACGGGCCGTCACCTTCAGGGTGTCGCCGCTCTGCTGCGCGTCGATCCCCATCTCGTCGCCCGGCGACAGCTTCACCTGGGCGAATCTGGCGGACGCGAAATCGCCGTCGCGGTCGAGGTCGACCCGTCCCCTCACGATCGCGCCGTTGCCCTCAAACGACAGGTTGTCGAGCGTGACCCCGCCGTCGCGCTGCAGCACCGTCAGGGTGGCCCGCGCGGGGCGGCCCGCCGGCTTCGCGAAGCCCGGCACCAGTCCATCGATGCTGGCGCGCCCGAAATCCACGTCGACCGCGGCCCTGGTCTTCTCGCCGTTCGACAACGCGGCCGTGACCTTGACGGCCACCGGCCCCTTCAGCCCCGCCGCCGTCATGCCGGCCTTGGCGCGCGCCGCCTCGTCGAGGGTCAGGGCGATCACGGCTTCACCCGGGCCCCCTGGGGGCTTGTGGAGGTCGATGCTGGTCTGGGCGCCGTAGAGCCGTCCCTCGCCCTTGGCGTGCAGCCCCGTCTTGGGATCGACGTCGACCTTCACCGTGGCGTCCGTCAGGCCTTCCTTGCCGACGAGCTTGTCCACGGCGAGGCCGGTCGCCGTCGCCGTCACCGAGAAGGCGGCGGCATTCGCCGGCACGTCCTTGCCGATGGGGAACTGGACGTCGAGCCGGCCGTCGATCTGGCCGTGCAGCGTCCCGCTGTCGGCCGGCAGGTCGGCATAGGGCTTCAGCGCGTCCCGCTGCAGAAGCTCGGCCATCGTTTCGATCGCCCCGGTCACGTGGGCGTCGACGAAGGCCGGCATGGGCTTCGGGTCGTTGTCGGGGATGCGGAAGGTCGACCCTTCCGCGAGCTGGAGCCGCTTGCCGGCCGCGACGTCCATGTCGCCGTGCGCGACCGTCATCGCGAAGGTCCGGCCCGTGACCGTGCCGGTGGCCGACAGGTCGGACAGCGGCGGTACCCCGGCCATGAAGGCCAGGGACACGCCCGACACGCCGAAGTCGACGCGGACGTGCCCATCGGCCACCGAGCGTTCCGCCTTCATCAGGGCGAAGTCGGCGTCGTCGAGGTCGGCCGTGGCGGTGCCGCCGTCGACGGTTCCGCCCTTGAGGTTGGCGAGCAGCCAGGCCCGCACCGGCGCCGCCACGAAGCTCGGCCACAGCCGCACCAGCGTTTGCGCCGGCATGTGCCGCACCGTCGACACGTCGTGGACGCGCAGGCCCGCCGGGCCGGAGCGGATGTCGGCGGTGCCGCTGAAGTCGACCTCCGGCCCCGACACGTCGAAGCGGTCGAGGGCGAAGTGCCGGTCGGCCGGGAAATAGCGGAAGCCGATGCCCGCGCGGGCGATGCGGATCGGCTTCTCGTTCGGCCGCTCCGCCCCGACGATGCCGGACGCGTCGATCGCGGACGTCCAGGGATCGCCGGCCCCGCGGGGCAGGTCCACCCGGCCCGTCAGGGTGAAATCCGAGGTCGCCGCACGGAGCTCGGTCCGCTCGATCAGCACCGCGCCGGCCGCGGGATCGAACCGGAAGCCGCCCGCCAGCCCGTCGATGAGCATCGGCTCGTGGTCCGGATCGTCGAGCTTGAAGTAGCCGGCCCCCAGGGCGAACGTGCCCGAAGCGGCGGCGATCTCGCCGCCCGGTCCCACCCGCAGGTCGAGGTGGGCGGCCACCGGCATGTCGAAGTCGAACCCCAGGCTCTTCAGACCGCCCGCCAGCGTGATCTCGTCCAGCGACAGGTTGTCGGCCGACACCGTGAGCCGCCGCGTGCCGTCGGCCTCGGCGGCGGCGCGCGCCGACAGGCTCCAGCGGCCCGCGGGCCCGTCCGCGGCGACCGTCAGCGTCGGCGCGCCGTCGGCGTCGCGGGCGAAGCTCAGCGCCGTGTCGGAGAAGACCGTCGTGGTGTTGTGCACCCGGTCGTCGAGCACGAGCCGGCCCGTGACGTTGACCCGCTGCAGGGCCGTGAGCGCGCTGTCGGGCGCCGTCGCGGCGTCGACGAGCGAGCGCAACGCGGCCGACAAGGCGCGGAGCGCGCCGTTGCCGGGGTGGAGCGGCGCGGCGCCGGCCACGGCGGGGACGGCGTCGGTCGGCGGCGCGGCCGTGTCGGATCGGGTCGCGGGGTCCGTCGCGAAGGCGTTCGCCAGCGGCACCGCGGCGGCTTCCGCACCCGCCGACACCGCGACCTGACCGTCCGGCCGGATGACGAGGCGCAGGTCGACGTCGTGGATGTCGAGCCGCGTCGGGGCGATGCGGCCGACGAGCAGCGCCATCGGATCGACCGCGATGGCGGCGCTCGGGGCCGACACGACGGGGCGCGCCGCGGAGTCCGACACCGACAGGCTCCGGATGGTGAGGGCCGGCCCGTGGTCGGTCGCCTCGATGGCGGTGCCGGACAGGTCGAAGCGGAAGCCGTGGCCGACGCGGGCGTTCAGGGCGGCGACGATCTGCGGCTTGAGGTCGAAGGAGATGGGTCCCTGGCGCAGCTCGATGAACAGCGCTCCGGCCGCCACGGCGGCGAGGAACCCGATGCTGGCCGTGAAGCCCGTCAGCGCGAGCGCGGCTCGGCGCAGCCCGGTCCGGCGGCGCGCCGCCTTGCGCCGCGGCTGCCGCCGCAGGAGGTGCCGCATGCAGGCCGCGGCAGGCTCGTCGATGGATGCGGGCTCTTCCGCCCCATGCGCCTCACGCGAAGAGTCGTGCATTGCGGCCAAGCCGGACGGTTCCCTGGATTGACGGACCGGACGCGACCGACCACCGTTGCGGACACATGCCGACGCGGCCGGCGCCCGCCGGAAGCCATCGGCCCCCAATGGGACGAAAGGAAGACGTCATGGCCGATCCCCTCCAGACGGGCGCACCCGCGCCGGCGTTCCGCTTGTCCCGGGACGGCGGTGACCTGACGCTCGCGCACTACGTCGGCAAGGCCCTGGTCCTGTATTTCTATCCCAAGGACGACACGAGCGGCTGCACGCGGGAGGCGGCCGACTTCAACGCTCTCATGCCGGCCTTTCGCGACGCTGGCGCCGAGATCCTCGGGGTGTCCCCCGATTCCAACCGCAGCCACGACGCCTTCCGCAAGAAGCACGGGCTCGACATCGAACTCGGCTCGGACGAGACCAAGGAAACCTGCGAAGCCTTCGGCGTGTGGCAGGAGAAATCCATGTACGGCCGCAAGTACATGGGCGTCGAGCGCACGACCTTTCTGATCGGGCCGGACGGGCGCATCGCCGAGATCTGGCCGAAGGTGTCGGTCAAGGGCCATGCCGACGCCGTGCTGGCGGCCGTGAAGGCGCTGCCGCGCTGATCCTCAGACGCCCGGGCGCCGTGTGGGGAGCCCGGGCCGGGACCGGTCGTCCCCGACCGGACGCGACGACACGGCCCGCGGTGAGGGATCGTTAACCCTGCCGGCATTATCTCGCTGCGTGGCGTCCATCGCACGGTGGCGCGGCGTGAGGGGTCGTAACGAGCATGCCGGCGCACATCGTTCCCCCGTCCGACGCCCTGCCGCGGTCCCATTACTTCATCACCCTGTCGCGCGGCTCGGGAATGCGCACCGTCGCGGTGCGGGCGCCGCTGGTCCAGCTCGCCATGCTGGTCGTGCCCCTCGTGCTCCTCGCGGGCCTCTGCAGCACGCTCTACCTCGCCCTGCACGACGACCTGATGGCGGGGCTGATGCGCCGCGAAAGCGCGATGCAATACGCCTACGAGGACCGCATCGAGGCGCTGCGCCAGGACCTGGAGCGCCAGGCCGAGCGGTCTCGCGCCGACGCCTCCACCATCGATGCCCGCGTGCACGACCTGTTCGCCCGCGAAGCGACGCTCGAAGGGCGCGCCGCCGCGGTGGCGAGCCTCGCCGCCGAAGTCGCGCCGGTGGCGGGCCGCCCCGCCCTGCCGGCCGCCATCACCGGCCGCGCCTCGGCCACGCCCGCGGCGGCGTTGGGCTATGCCGCGCCCGACAAGCCGCGCCCCGTCGTCGAGCCCGCGACGCGCGGCCCCGCGGGGGCGGCCGGGCTGGAAGACCACGCGTCGCTGCTCGATGCCCCCACGGTGCCCCTGGGCGATCGGCTCGGCGCCGTCGCGTCGTCGCTCGAACGCGTGGGGCGCGGTCAGGTCGCCGCCCTGACGCGCATCGGCGCCGCGGCGCACGCCCGCGCGGCGCGGATTCGCGACCTGATCGAGACCGCGGGCCTGTCGCCCGAGCGCTACCTGCCGAAAGCCGCGGGTGCCGGCCTCGGCGGTCCCTTCGTGCCGTTGCCCGAGGGACCGGACGGCGGCTTCGACCGCGCCGTGGCCGAGTTGCGCGGCACCGTGGCGGCCGCGGGCCAGCTCGAAGCCGCGCTGCCGCGGCTGCCCCTGGCGGCGCCCCTGCTCGGCCGCATGGACGTGACCTCGCCCTTCGGCGCCCGCACGGACCCCTTTCTCGGCCGCCCCGCGCTCCACACCGGCGTCGACCTGCGCGAGGGTTACGGCACCGACATCCGCGCCACCGGTGCCGGCCGCGTGTCCTTCGCCGGCACGGCGGGCGGCTACGGCAACATGGTCGAGGTGGACCACGGCAACGGCCTCGCGACCCGCTACGCCCACATGGGCTCCGTGTCGGTGGCCGAGGGGCAGGCGGTGGCGCGCGGCGCCGTTCTGGGCTTCGTCGGCGCCACGGGGCGCGCCACGGGGCCGCACCTGCACTACGAGGTCCGCATCGACGGCGAGCCGGTCGACCCGACGCGCTTCCTGGCGAGCGCCGACCGTTTGGCCAGCCTCGGCGCCCCTTGAAGGGGGCGGCACCCTTATGCAACACCACCGGCAAATCGTCGGACCTGAAGGAACATCACGGCTTCGCGTAACCTTCCACGGCGAGCATAATGCCGCCTGTTCGACCGTCCCGTCGCGACGGGACGGTCGAAGCGTCACCGGGGTTTCCAGTCCATGTCCTCCACGAAGCGCGCGTCGCTCGCCGGCCTAGCCGCCCTGAGCCTGATCCTCGGGGGCTGCTCGACCACGACGCCGCGCGTCCCCTACACCCAGGCCGAGGCCGAGTCGGCCGACGTCCCCGGCATGCCCTCCGACGTGCGCTTCTACGCCGACGCGCCCGCCTTCGTGTTCGAGCGCTTCCGCCAGGGCGTGGCCGCGCAGGCGCAGGCGCGCCACGAGCCCGTGACCTTTCTGGCTCTGTCGAGCGGTGGCGCGGACGGCGCCTTCGGGGCGGGCTTCATCAGGGGCCTGACCGAAACGCGCCAGCGTCCCGAGTTCACGATCGTGTCGGGCATCAGCACCGGCGCCCTGATGGCACCCTTCGTCTTCCTCGGCCCGCGGTACGACGACACGCTGCAGAAGCTCTACACCGACGGATACGCGTCGGCGCTGGTCAAGAACGTCAATCTCCTCAACGCCGTGGTGGGGAATGCCTTCGTCGACAGCGACAAGCTCGGCAAGTTCATCGCGCAATACATCGACCAGGACGTTCTCGACGCCGTGGCGGCCGAACACCGCAAGGGCCGGCGCCTGATCGTCATCTCGACCAACCTCGACCAGCAGCGCTCCGTCATCTGGAACATGGGGGCGATCGCCAATTCCCACGCGCCCGGCGCGCTGAAGCTGTTCCGCCAAGTGCTGGCGGCGTCGGCCTCCATCCCGGCCCTGTTCCCGCCGCGGCTGATCGACGTCGAAAGCGGCGGCCACGCCTTCCAAGAGATGCACGTCGACGGCGTGGCGCTGCGACAGCTCTACGTGGCGCCCGACGAGGTCATCTACGGCGGCAGGAGCGGGGCGGCCAACCCGATCAAGGACCTCTACATCCTGGTCAACAACAAGATCGACCCGACGTTCAAGGTCGTCGACGACACCACCGTGTCGGTGGCGGCGCGCAGCCTGTCGACGATCCTGAAGCGCGAAGGCCGCAACAACGTCCTGAGCTCCTACGCCTACGCGCAGTCCCACGGCATGGGATACCACATCGCCTTCATCGACGCCGACGTGCCGGAGCCCCCGTCGGGCGACGCGGCCGACCAGTTCAGCACCGAATACATGGCCACGCTGTTCGCGCGCGGCGAAGCGCGGGGCCGCCAGCCTTCGCCCTGGCTGTCGCACCCGCCCCTGTCGACGGACCCGACGGGACACGCCCTCACGGCGGCGCAGTGACGGCGCCCGCCGCGCCCTGACGCCCGAGCGGACCCGGTCGCCGGATCCGCCCGCGGTCGCGGTGACACGGGATCGGCTCAACGCCCGGCCGCCACCACGGAACGCCGCCGGGGCGTCCCGTGGGCCGTCGATGTCGGACCCGGCCCATCGGGCCGGGTCGCGGGTTCAGTCCACGTCCTCGACCACCACCGTGCGGCCGGACAGGCGCTGCGCCAGTGACGCTTCCATGAAGGCGTCGAGCTCGCCGTCGAGGACCTCGTCGGGCGTGCCGGACGTCATCCCGGTCCGCAGGTCCTTCACCAGCTGGTAGGGCTGGAGCACGTAGGAGCGGATCTGGTGGCCCCAGCCGACGTCGGTCTTGGAGGCCGCGTCGGCGTTGGCCTTGGCTTCCTGCTTTTCGAGTTCGATCTCGTAGAGCCGCGCGCGCAGCATGTTCCAGGCCGTGGCCCGGTTCTTGTGCTGCGAGCGCTCGCCCTGGCACGCCACCACGACGCCCGACGGCACGTGGGTGATGCGCACCGCGGAATCCGTCGTGTTGACGTGCTGGCCGCCGGCGCCCGACGACCGGTAGGTGTCGATGCGGCAGTCGGATTCCTTGATGTCGATCTCGATCTTGTCGTCGATCACGGGGTAGACCCAGGCCGACGCGAAGCTCGTGTGGCGCCGCGCCGCGCTGTCGAAGGGCGAGATGCGGACCAGGCGGTGGACGCCCGATTCGGTCTTGGCCCAACCATAGGCGTTGTGGCCCTTGACCAGGATGGTGGCCGATTTGATCCCGGCCTCCTCGCCGGCGCTTTCCTCGATCAGCTCCACCTTGAACTTCCGGCGCTCGGCCCAGCGGGTGTACATGCGGAACAGCATGCGGGCCCAGTCCTGGGACTCGGTGCCGCCCGCGCCCGAATGGACCTCGATGTAGGCGTCGTTGCCGTCGGCCTCGCCGGACAGCAGGGATTCCACCTGCCGGCGCTCGGCTTCGAGCTTGATGGCCTTCAGCTGGTCGATGCCTTCGCGCTCGACGTCGGCGTCGTCCTCGGCTTCGGCGAGGTCGACGAGCGTGACGGCGTCCTCGAGGTCGCGCTCCAGGCGGGACAGGGAGCCCAGGCGGTCCTCAAGCTCGGTGCGCTCGCGCATCAGCTTCTGGGCCGCTCCCGCGTCGCTCCACAGGGCCGGGTCTTCGGATTTGGCGTTGAGTTCGGCTAGGCGTCGCGTGGCTGTATCGACGTCAAAGATGCCTCCTCAGCAGTCCCACGGACTGCTTGATCTGCTCGACGAGCGCCAGGGGTTCGGCTCGCATGGTGGGGCGACATTCCTGTGAGGGGGGCCGTCATGGCCGGAGGGCGAGGAATAGAGGGCACCCGGGGCGCTGTCCAGGCGCCCCCGGGGTCGCGGTGGCGCCCCCTCCCGTGCCATAAGGGCCGGCGAAGCGGTCCCGTCCCGCCGCTGCGACGCGGACGGCGCGGGACCGCCGCCAGGAGATCACGATGCCGTCTCGTTTCCACGCGCCGTTCATGCTGGCCGCGCTCGCCCTGTGCCTCGACGTCGCCGCGACGCGGGCCGAGCCGTCCGCCTCCGATCAGGAAGCCTGCACGCCGGACGTGTTCAAGATCTGTTCCTCGGCCATCCCGAGCGAAAGCGCGATCGTGGCCTGCCTCAACGCCCACGTGCCGCAGCTCAGCCCCGCGTGCCGCGCCGTCATCGATCCCCCGCGCGCCCGGCCGAAGCGGCGCTCGCAGCGGTCCTGAACGCGCCCGCCTGCCCGCGGGCGGCAAGGCCCGCGGGCGTTCAGCCCAGGAGGACCGCCGCGATCTCGCCCCATTCCGCCTCCGGGCCGCCGACCGCTTCCGGCCTGGCGGCCCGCCGGTACCAGTAGCGGGCGTTGGCGGCATCGCCTTCGCGCCGGTGCAGGTAGGCGTGGACCCAGGCGGCGTCTCGCCCGACCTCATCGGCCGCCACCGCCTCGTGCGCCCGCGTCCAGTCGCCGCGCCGGTCCCACCACAGCCCCAGCAGCGCCGGCGACAGGCCGTCGGGCGGCGCGCTCCCGCCGCGCGCCGCGGCGGCGAACGCGTCCGGCGTCACGCGGCCGCTCCGGCGGCCTGCGCGGCCTGAACCCCGCCGAGCGCCATGCGGAGCGCGGCGCCGTCGTAAGGCTTCGACACCACCGGGACGGCGCGGAAGCGCTCCGGCATCACGATGCTTTCGCCGTATCCGGTCGCGAACACGAAGGGCATTCCGAGCCCGATCAGCCGGTCCGCCACGCCGAAGCTCGTGTCGCCCGACAGGTTCACGTCGAGCACCGCCACGTCGAAACTGTCCATGGCGAGGAACCGCTCGGCGTCGGCGATCGTGCCCGCCACTTCCACATCGAGCCCCTCCTCGGCCAGCATGGCCTGGGCGTCGAGAGCGATCATCATGCTGTCTTCGACCAGCAGCAGCCGCTTGGCGTTGAGTTCCACGGGCTCCGGCGGGGTCGCGGGCACGACGTCCTCCTCGTCCACCTCGCCGATGTGCTGGGCCGGGATCAGGAAGGTGCCGTGCACGCCCTGCGTCAGGTACTGCACGCGGGATTCGCCGCGCAGCTCGAACGGCACGGTCTGCTCGACGATGATGCTGCCGAAGCCGCGCCGCTCCGGCGGCTTCACCGGCGGGCCGCCGAGTTCGCGCCACTCGATGCGCAGGTCGCCGGAGGGCTCGCGCGACCACGTGACCGTCAAGCGCCCCCCGCTGCGGCTCAGCGCCCCGTATTTCGCGGCATTGGTCATCATCTCGTGGAACACGAGCGCCAGCGCCTGGTAGGCGCGCGAATCGAGCGTGATGCCCGGCCCGACCAGCGCCACCCGGTCGGCCGAATGCGTCCAGGCGCGGGCTTCAGCGTCCAGCAGGCGGCGGAACGGCGCCTTCGCCCACCCCGTCTGGGTGAGCTGGTCGTGGGCGAGCGCCAGCGCGCGGATGCGGTGCTCGAGGTCCCCGGCGAACCCGTCCATCGACACCGCGTTCTGGCGGCTCTGCCGCACGAGCGACCGGATCAGCGCCAGGATGTTCTTCACGCGGTGGTTCAGCTCGGCGATCAGGATCGCCTGGCTTTCCTGGGCGGCGCGGCGCTCGGTGTTGACGATGTCGGCGCGGTTCAGGATCACCTCGAGGAGGGAGATCCGAAACGTTTCGGCGATCTGCAGCTCGGCGGGGCGCCACGGGACCGATTGGCCGTGGACCTCCTCCCGCCAAGCGTCGAAGCTTTTGCGCGGGCCGATGCGGGCGTCCCGCCCCTCGATGGAGACGGGCTTCGACGGGTCCCCGCCCCAGGTCACGGTCTGCACGACCTCGCGGCGGAACAGCAGCACGTATTCGCGCGGCCTGCGCGAGAACGGGATGGACAGCACCCCGCTGACCTCCGCCACGTAGGCGGCGGCGGACGGCAGCTCGCGCGACAACGCCCCCGTGGCGTAGGGCGCGTGGGGGTCGCGCTCGCCGAGGTGGCGGAGCAGGTCCGGCATGGCGTCCGCGGGCGGGACCGAGCCGACGCCCACGAACCCCTTCTCGGACCAGATGCCGAAGCCGTCGCAGGGGATCATGCCCTTGATCAGGTCGTCGAACCGCGCCGGCGCGTCGAAGATCGAGGCTTCGGCCGACATGGCGGCCATGAGGCTGTCGTGCGCCTTCCTGAGCTCCGCTGCGAGCAGGAGCTCGCGCGCCTGCTCCTTGGCCTCGATCTGCAGCGAGAAGATCTGCCCGAACAGCTCGGCGGCGGCGCAGGTCGAGGAGGAGATGCGGCGCGGCGACGAATGGTGGCAGGCGATGAGGCCCCACAGCGTGTCGCCGGCCATCAGCGAGATGGTCAGCGTCGCGTGCGAGTCCATGTTCTTGAGGTATTCGATATGGACGGGCGACACGCTGCGCAGCGCGGCCAAGCTGAGGTCCGCGTCGGCGGCGGATTCGGAGCGGGCCAGCAGCGGCACCGGCCGGTAACCGACGTCGGGGATGAGCCGCAGCCACTGCTTCCGGTACAGCGCGCGCGCCTGGGACGGGATGTCGGACGCCGGGTAGCGGAGCCCCAGAAAGGGCTTGAGCCCCGACCGCAGCGCTTCGGCCTTCACTTCCCCAGAGCCGTCGGCGAGGAACTTGTAGATCATCACGCGGTCGAAGCCCGTGACGGCGCGGACCTGGTTGGCGGCCAACGTCAGGAACCGCTCGAGCGTGGGGGCGCGTTTCAGGCGGCCCACCATGCTCTTCACCAGGGTGATCGGGTCGGTGGCGAGCGTGTCGGCGCCGCGGCGCGGCACGATCTCCACCACGGCGTTCGACGCCGACATGTGCACGGTGATGTCGTAGCGCTCCTCGCCCCCGTCGATCGGCTGATCGAGGAGGCGTTCGGCGCCGCCCGACACCATCGACGCCTGGAGGACGTTGCGGAGGTCGTGCAGCGTCTTGTTGGGGAGCAGCATGTCCAGCGTGGCGTCGAGCATGGAGTCGGCGTCGCGCCCGAGGAAGTCGCCGGCATTGGCCGAAACGGCGCGCACGATCCACGACGGCAGCGCGCAGAACAGCAGGCAGCCGTGGGGCTGGATGGCGCCCGGCATGTGGATGCGCTCGCGTTCGCAGGCCGACAGGTCGGGCATCGGGGGAGCGACGGTCGGCGTTTCTGTTGCGTCCATGGTGTCCCGGGGGGCGGCGCCGAGCGGCGAGCAACGCTTCCATAGCCGAAAGCCTAGTCCCTGCCAAAGTCGGGGTGCCGTCGCGCGAGCGGCATGGCGCCTCGCCTTGACCTCGGGACGGGGCCGCTTAAAAGCGGTCGCAACATGAAAGGGCGGGTTCCCGTGCCGAAGGTCACCCTCGTCGACAACTACGACAGCTTCACCTGGAACCTGTTCCACGACCTCGGCGCGCTCGGGGCCGAAGTGACGGTGGTGCGGAACGACGAGCTGTCGGCCGAAGAGATCCTGGCGTCCCGGCCCGACGCCATCGTGCTGTCCCCAGGTCCCTGCTCGCCCCGGCAGGCGGGCGTGTGCTGCGACCTGCTGCGCCAGGCCGGCGAGGACATGCCGGTGCTCGGCGTGTGCCTCGGCCATCAGGCGATCGGCGACGTGTACGGGGGCGACGTGGTGCGGGCGAAGCTGCCCATGCACGGCAAGGTGTCGACCGTCGACCACGGGGGGCGCGCGGTCTTCCGCGGCATCAACGGCGCCTTCAAGGCGACCCGCTACCATTCGCTCGTCGTCGACGAGGCGACGCTGCCGGCGGAGCTCGAGGTGACGGCCCGCTCGGAGGACGGCACCATCATGGGCCTGTCGCACCGGGAGCGCCCCGTCCACGGCGTGCAGTTCCACCCCGAGTCCATCGCTTCCGAGAACGGCCGCGTGATCCTGAAGAACTTCCTCGACATCGCCGAGGCCTGGAACGCCGCGCATCCCCGCGGCGGGCGCGCCCGCTGATGGACGGCTTCAAGCTGCTGCTCGGCAAGCTCGCGACCGGGGCGGCGCTCACCCGCGTCGAAGCCGAAGCGGCCTTCGACCACCTCCTGTCCGGCGAAGTCACCCCGACCCAGACCGGCGCCTTCCTGATGGGCCTGCGCGTCCGCGGCGAAACCGTGGACGAGATCAGCGGCGCGGTCGCGGCCATGCGGCGCCGCATGGTGCGGGTCGTCGCGCCCGACGGCGCGGTGGACATCGTCGGCACCGGGGGCGACGGCTCGGGCTCCTACAACGTGTCGACCCTGGCGGCCGTCATCGTGGCGGCGTGCGGCGTGCCGGTGGCCAAGCACGGCAACCGCGCCGCGTCCTCGCGCTCGGGCGCCAGCGACGTGCTGTCGGCCCTCGGCGTCCGCGTCGGCGGCACGCCCGCCGAGGTCGAGCGCTGTTTGAGCGAGGCGGGTATCGGCTTCATGATGGCTTCGGCCCACCACGCCGCCATGCGCCACGTCGCCTCGGCCCGCGTCGAGCTCGGCACCCGCACCATCTTCAACCTGCTCGGCCCGCTGTCGAACCCCGCGGGTGTGCGACGCCAGCTTCTCGGCGTCTTCTCCCGCGCGTGGCTCGAGCCCTTGGCCGAAGTGCTGCGCGGCTCCGGCGCCGACCGGGCCTGGGTGGTGCACGG
Source organism: Lichenibacterium minor (assembly GCF_004137685.1). GTDB lineage: Bacteria > Pseudomonadota > Alphaproteobacteria > Rhizobiales > Beijerinckiaceae > Lichenihabitans > Lichenihabitans minor. The sequence goes on from NZ_QYBB01000012.1 coordinate 137,895, forward strand.
GTCGGACGGGCTCGACGAGATGACCACGACCGGCCCGACCAGCGTGGCGGAACTCCGCGACGGCGCGGTGCGCCTGTTCGAGGTCACGCCCGAGGAAGCCGGCCTGCCGCGCGGCGCCGCCGCGGACCTGCGCGGTGGGGATCCGGCCCACAACGCCGCCGCGCTGCGCGCCGTCCTCGACGGCGCGCGCACGCCTTATCGCGACATCGCCCTGCTCAACGCCGCCGGCGCGCTCGTGGTCGCGGGCCGCGTCGAAACGCTGCGCGACGGCGCGGTGCTGGCGGCCCGGGCCATCGACGACGGCCTCGCCGCCGACACACTGCGCCGCCTCGTCGCGGCGTCGAACGCCGACCCCCTCCCGCGGAGCGCCTGACGGTGGCCGACATCCTCGACCGCATCGAAGCCTACAAGCGCCGCGAGATCGCCGACGCGAAAGCGCGCGTGCCGCCGGCCGAGCTCCGCCGCCTCGCCGCCGCCGCCCCGCCACCGCGCGGCTTCGCCGACGCGATCGGGGCGCGCCATGCCGAGAACGGGCTGGCGCTGATCGCCGAGATCAAGAAGGCGAGCCCGTCGAAGGGGCTGATCCGCGCCGACTTCGTTCCCGCCGACCTCGCCCGCGCCTATGCGGCGGGCGGAGCCGCATGCCTCTCGGTGCTGACCGACGCGCCATCTTTCGGGGGCGCTCCGGAGTTCCTGGGCCAAGCCCGCGACGCCTGCGCGTTGCCGGTGTTGCGCAAGGACTTCATGTTCGACACCTATCAGTGCTTGGAAGCCCGCGCCTGGGGCGCCGACTGCATCCTGGTCATCATGGCGGCGCTCGACGACGCAGCGTCGCGCGACATCGCCGACGCCGCGGGGGACCTCGGCATGGACGTGCTGGTCGAAGTCCACACCGCGGAGGAGCTCGACCGCGCGTTGGCCCTCCCGTGCCGCCTCGTCGGGGTCAACAACCGCGACCTCCGCTCGTTCGCGACCGATCTCGCCGTGTCGGAGCGCCTCGCGCCCCGCATCCCGTCGGACCGCATCGCCGTCGGCGAGAGTGGCATCGCCACCGCGGACGATTGCGCCCGGCTGGCGCGGGTCGGCATCCGCACGGTGCTGGTCGGCGAAAGCCTGATGCGCCAGCCCGACGTGACGGCGGCCACCCGCACCCTGCTCGGCCGGGGCGCGCCCGCGTGAGCGGCCTCACCCACATCGACGCCGAAGGTCAGGCCCGCATGGTCGACGTCGGCGACAAGGCCGTGACGGCGCGGGTCGGCGTCGCCGAGGGCGTCGTTCTCATGGCGCCGGACACGCTGGCGCTGATCCTGTCCGGCGACGCCAAGAAGGGCGACGTGCTGGGCACCGCGCGCATCGCCGGCATCATGGCGGCCAAGCGCACGCACGACCTCATCCCGCTGTGCCATCCCCTGGCCCTGTCGTCCGTCACGCTCGACCTCACGACCGGGTCCGAGCCGCCGCGGGTCGTCGTGCGCGCGACCGTGAAGGTCGACGGCCGCACCGGCGTCGAGATGGAAGCGCTGACCGCCGTTTCGGTCGCGTGCCTGACGGTCTACGACATGGTGAAGGCCGTCGACCGCGGCATCCGCATCACCGACATCCGCCTCGTCGAGAAGCGCGGCGGCAAGTCCGGCGATTACCTGGCGGACCCCGCGTGACCTCGCCGTCGCTGACGGCCGTCGCCGAGGCCGTCGCGTCCATCCTGGGCTCGGCCGCGGCGCCGCGCGACGTCGACACCGTGCCGCTGCGCCGCGCCGCCGGCCGCACGCTGGCGCGCGACCTCGCCGCCCTTCGCACCCAGCCGCCCTGCGACGTTTCGGCCATGGACGGCTACGCCCTGCGCGCCGCCGACCTCGCGGCCGTGCCGGTGACGCTCGACGTCTTGGGCGAAAGCGCGGCCGGCCGCGCCTTCCCGGGGCGCGTCGGCCCCGGCCAGGCGGCCCGCATCTTCACCGGGGCACCGGTGCCGCCGGGCGCCGACACGGTGGTGATCCAGGAGAACACCGAGGGCGGCACGGTCGGCGGCGAAACGGGGCGCGTCCGCGTGCTCCAGGGCGAAGCCGAGGGCCGCCACATCCGTCGCTCGGGCCAGGACTTCCGGGACGGCGAGGTCCTGCTGAAGGCGGGGCTGAGGCTCGGCGCCGCCGACGTGGCGCTGGCGGCCGCGATGAACCACGCGGATCTCCCCGTGTTCCGGCGCCCGCGGGTCGCCGTCCTGGCGACGGGGGACGAACTGGTGCAGCCCGGCGGCTCCCCCGGCCCGGGCCAGATCGTGGCCTCGAACAGTTTCGCCGTCATGGCCTTGGCGGAGGCGGCGGGCGCCGACGTCATCGACCTCGGCATCGCCGGCGACACGATGGCGTCCCTGGCGGCCGCCTTCGCGACCGCGCGCCGCGACGGCGCCGACCTGCTGGTGACGCTCGGCGGCGCCTCGGTCGGCGACCACGACCTCGTCCAGCGGGCGCTGATCGCCGAAGGCATGGACCTCGGCTTCTGGCGCATCGCCATGCGGCCGGGCAAGCCGCTCATGCACGGGCACCTCGGCGGCATCCAGGTCCTGGGCCTGCCCGGCAACCCTGTGTCGGCCATCGTCTGCGGCATGCTCTTCGTGGTTCCGCTGATCCGGCAGCTCGCGGGGGACCGCCACGCCGGCGACGATCGATCGGAGGCCGCCGTGCTGGCCGAACCGATGGCGGCCAACGACGGCCGGCAGGACTACGTCCGCAGCCGCCGGCTGCCCTCGCCGGACGGCGTTCCCCGCGTCGTCCCGGGGAAGCGGCAGGATTCGTCGCTCTTGAAGGCCCTGTCCGACGCCGACTGCCTGGTGATCCGGCCCCCGCATGCCCCCGCGGCCCCGGCCGGGACGCCGTGCCGCATCATCAGCCTGGCCGCGCTCGGGGCCTGATCAGCCCGCCGCGCGTCTTCTTCCCAAATCGGGGGATCGCCATGGCGCGGGTTTTCATCACGGGATCGTCGGACGGCCTTGGGCGCAACGCCGCGAAGCTCCTCGTCGCGGAGGGCCACGCCGTCGTGTTGCACGCCCGCGACGATTCCCGCGCCGCCGACGCGATGCGGGCGGTCCCGGGCGCCGAGGGGGCGCTCGTCGCCGACTTCGCCAGCCTCGACCAGGTCCGACGCCTCGCCGATGCGGCGAACGCCCTCGGTCGTTTCGACGCCGTCATCCACAACGCCGCGGTGGGCTACCGGGAAAAGCGCCGTCTCACGACCGAGGACGGCTTTTCCCACGTGCTCGCCATCAACACGCTGGCCCCCTACGCGCTGACCGCCCTGATGACGCCGCCGAGGCGGCTGGTCTTCGTGTCGTCCGAACTGCATCGCCGCGGCAGGTCGGACCTCGACGACCTCGACTGGCGCCGGCGGGCCTGGAACGGCACGCAGGCCTATTCGGACACGAAGCTGCACGACGCCCTGCTGGCCTTCGCGGTGGCGAGGCGCTGGCCGCGCACGCTGTCCAATGCCCTGGAGCCGGGCTGGGTGGCGACCAGGATGGGCGGTCCCCGCGCCACCGGCGACCTCGACGCCGCGCACCGGACACAGGTCTGGCTTGCCGTCGGCGGGGACGCTGCGGCGAACGGGACGGGCGGGTACTTCTTCCACTGCCAGCCTCGCCGGGCCAGCGGCGGCGCCCGCGACGAAGACCTTCAGGACGGGCTGGTCGCGGCCTGCGAGGCCATGACGGGCATCCGGTTCCCCGCAGGCTGAAGAACCCGCGAGCACGTCGGGAAGCGCCGGGGCCGAACATCGCCGGACGCGAAAAGGCCCCGAGCCGTGAAGCGTCGGGGCCTTGTGTCGGTTGTCGTGTCGAGTGAAGTGTTGCGTTGATCTTGGCGGGCCTGGCGGCGACCGACTCTCCCGGGCCTTGA
>NZ_QYBB01000130.1 GCF_004137685.1 Lichenibacterium minor
GGGGTGGGGATCGGCGCGGCCTACGTCAACACGGCAGTGAAGACGGGCGTGGGCGTGCTGGCGGTGAGGCTGACGTGAGCGGTATGCCGGCAGGATCGGCCTTCGACCGCGTTTGCACCTTGTCCCTATCAGGGTCGAGCGGCGCGGGCGGCACCGTCATCCGCTACGATGAGAGTGAGGGGAACTGCCTTTCGATGGATTTCGAGATCGAGTCCCACACACTACAGTCTCCCTCGTTGGCGTGCTTCGTACTGAAAAACGTCTCGGCTGCGACGGCGGCGAAAGTCCAGAAAGAGTTTACGGAAATCACCTTCACTGCGGGTTATCGCTACAGCTCCGAGGGAGAGTTGTTCCGCGGTACGATCGTTGAGACGCAGTATGGCGAAAAAACGGACAACAATACGACGACGCTCCTGCGCATATGGTGCGCGTGCTCGGATCTGGCCTACAAGCATGGGCGGGTAAACACGTCGCTCGGGGCCGGATCGACACACAAAGACATCGTGGATGCGTGTTTGAAGGGGATGCAGGCGGCGCAGCCTACCCTCTCGATGGGTTCTGTCGTCGGGGTGGACCTGTCGGCCGTCCGCTTTCCACGAGGCCTGACCCTGGCGGGGCTCGCCCGTGACTACCTTCGGGAAACCTGCCTTTCGCTCGGCGCCACCTTCACGCTGTCCGGCAACAAGCTCTCCATTCTCGCCACGAATGCACCTGGGACCGGGTCAAGCGGCGTGGTGCTCACGCCCGACACCATCCTCGGTGGTCCGCCCATCCAACGGCTGGATGGGGTAATCGTCTCCTGCCTCATCAATCCGGCGATAGACCTGAACACCACGATCACGATCAAAGGCCCGATCGTTTCCCCGAACGTCACCGGCAACGCCATCGTGCCCGGCTCCATCGACAAGCAAGGGCAGCTCGCCAATCAGCTCAATGCAAATGGCGATTATCGTGTTATCCATATGCGGACCAACGGCAGTACGCGCGGACCCGACTGGACCATGACCCTCACCACGATCGGTGTAGGGCAGAACGTAAACACCACACAAGCCGGTCTCGGCTATTCCTGATGAGCGAAGCCTATGTCCGATGATCCGATCGACTCGTTCCTTGTCGAGATTGGCTTTCAGAAGCCCGACGCGGCGGGCGCGCGTGCCGTCGAGGACTTGGTCAATCGCACAGAAACCCGCATCACCGACGTGCAGGCTCGCGAGAGCGCCAAGCGCACCACGGCGGAGACCAAGGCGGCGTCGGACGGCCTATCCCGCTTCAAGGCGATGCTCGACGCCCGCAGCGAGGCGGAAGCCAAGTCGAAGGAAAGGCGCAGAGATGCGTTCATCCAAGTCACCTCCGAGATGCTGGGGTTCGATAAAGAACAGTTTGCCGCCTCTCTGAAGCACGCCAAGGAGAACGCCGGAAAAACCGTCGAGGTCGAGCACGAGAGGGCGAAAAAGCTTACGGCCATTCGCAGCGAGCAGTTCAAGTCGGCCGAGGCTGGCTTGCTGCGGTTTGCCGGCGTCGTGGGTGCGGTGGGGACCGGCTTGGGGACCGCCCTGTCGGCCGCACCTTTTGGCGCTTTTCTGATGGGAGTGGAGCGCACCGCCTCGGGACTGTCGAACCTCGCCATCCAATCGCAGCGGGTCGGCTCCACGGCCGGCGGGATCTCACGCTTTGTTTTCGCGATGAAACAGCAAGGGGTCGACGAGGGCGAGGCCAACGGCGCGCTGGAAGGCTTCGCGGCCAAGATGAAGTCGAACCCGGAGGCGTATCGGCAGGCGTTGGAAGGGCTGCCCGGCGGGGGCGTGCGGACCCTGGGGAAGGATGGCAAGCCTCTCACCTATGAGGAGATGCTGGAGAACCTTGGCCCCTACCTCGCGAAACAGCCCTACAATATCGCGAAGATCCAGGCGGGAGAGTTCGGCATCACGGGCGACAACGCCCTCAACGCCCTGCGCAACCCCGCCGAGACACGCCGCGGTCTCAACGCCTACGACGCCAAGCTC
>NZ_QYBB01000131.1 GCF_004137685.1 Lichenibacterium minor
CGCCGTGCCGAACCGCCTCCGCCGAGCCCTGCTCTAAAAGCCAGCCATCCGCAACGTGGGCCCGGCGCACCGCTTACGCTGTTGGCGAGCTTGCCATAGCTGCACCCTTGGAAATGCCAGTAGGTGGTGAGCTTCGGGCAGGCAGGGCCCATGCTCAAACCTCCCGCGACGTCGGCAAAGCGCAAGCGTCCGTGCGCGTCCATGTAGGCTGACGCGCGGGCATCGGCGATCCCCTGATAGCTGAACACCTCGACCAGCCACCCGAATAAAAATGGAGTGTCGTGTTCGCAGACGGCATGGGCGATGCCGTTCCAGCGCGCGCGCTCGCGGCGCTGACGCAAATAGTCCGAGCGGATCGTTCGTCGACATGTCTCCTGTATAAGCTCTCCTATAATCATATAATTACTCCTTTAGCGGGTTGCGACGTTTTGTCTATTGGCCGTTGAAGCGAATAAAATACAATAGAAGTGCAATCAGACGAGATTGCAAGCGATAAATCGCTTCTGCACATTGGAGTTGTAAGATGATTACTGTTGAAACGACTGAGGGTAAGCCCGCGTGCATCCTATTCGGTCAGCCCGTGCGGGGGAGCCTGCAGGCAGCCTGGTTCACCGATGTCGAGGTCGAAGCTGCACGCAAAGCCAAAAATGCCAAGACGCTGGCCTGCATCAGTCCTGTTCCGCTCGAACTTGAGGAGGCGATCAAGGGACTGGCTCGAGGCCGGGTCGAGGGCACGCAGGTGACTCTCGCGAAGGCGGCACCGGACGTCTATGCCAAGCTACTGGCGGCTGCAGCGGCGCAGAAGAAGAACGAGGGTGCGCAGGCAGCGGCGGCGGAGACTTCCTCCAAGGAAACGCAGGCAGCGGCCCTGTCGACGGAGGGGCAGGTCACGGCCGCCTCGGGACCCAACGTCTCGTCCGTCACGGCGGTCGGCGATAGCTGGAGCCATCTTAAGGTCGGCGACCTTGTGCTGGCCTGCTACGGCGGGCCTGCTGATGGTTGGTGGGGTGCTCGCATCTTGAAGATCGAGGGTGACGCCTTCACGCTGGCATGGGTCGACGAGACCGAAGCCCTGGCGCGCCGGCCGCGGGCCCAGCTGGCCCTTGTGCATCCCAAGATGCTCTGACCCCACCCGCTTCGAGAACCGCTCTCAGGGCCGCTCGCTGCCTCAGCGTCTGACCAATCGGCAGCGAGCGACTGTCCCGCAGCACAGGAACATTTCGAAATGGAACAAAACAGGAACATCGAGCGGACCGTGACGGCACCGACCCCGGGTTCAGAGCCATCCCGCCTCGCAAATGTCGACGCCCAACGAGCCAGGCCGGCTCGGGACGGCGTCCAGCCGCAAGAGGGTCAGGAAGGCCGCGGCACGCTCTATCGAGAGATCACCGCCAAGATCATCGCCGAACTCGAGGCCGGACGAGTGCCCTGGGTCCAGCCTTGGCACTCGGCTGGGATGCCTGGCATGCCGGTCAACGCTGGAACGGATCGACGCTATAGCGGCATCAACGTCCTGACGCTTTGGGCTGCGGCGATCGAGCGGGGCTATGCCCGCCAGCGTTGGTTGACCTACCGCCAGGCCCTCGCGTTGGGCGGGAGTGTTCGGCGAGGCGAGCGGGCGACCACGGTGGTCTACGTCGACCGCTTCGTTCCCGATGACGAGCGCCGTCGCGCCAGCGAGGCGGGTGAGGAAGCCCGAGCGACCGCTTTTCTGAAGACCTTTCAGGTGTTCAACGTGGACCAGTGCGAGGGTTTGGCCGAGGAGCACCGAGGGAGAACCCGCGAGGCCACGCCGGCGCCCATGGAGGATCACGTCCGTCAAGGTGGTGGAGTTTGGTCTGGTGCTCACCGCGGCTCCTGACGGGTCTCAGGCTGCGATGTGGG
>NZ_QYBB01000132.1 GCF_004137685.1 Lichenibacterium minor
GCGGCGGAAACGGGCCACCCCGTGGCCCGGCTGCAGCGGCGGGTGACGGAGGAGCTGAAGCCCGGCCGCGCGTCCGGCGCCCCGCGCCCGGCCCGCGCCGCCCGCCACACCGGCGGCTTCGCCCTCGACATGGCCGAGCCCGGCGACGCCGCCGACAAGGGCTTCCGTCGCGCGTCCTGAGCCTCGGGCCGGCGGGGCCATGGCGCCCCGCCACGACAGGGAGCGCCGCCCGATCCGGGCGGCGAGGCGGTTGTCTTTTGTTTGTATCGGCCAGCAAAGCCGCTCGATATTGAGCTTATGAGTAATATTTATCCGACAAACATACTGACGTGCCTGATTTCAGGTGTCCGACAAATTTCGTCCCGCAGCACAGACCGTTGAGACCGAAACGCACTTCGTGTCATGGAACCTCTTTTCTCGAAACGAGAAAAGAATATTTATTAAATATCAGTGAATAAACCCATCCATCATCGTAACATCGCGTCTTTTCGGCATTCGGAGACAGAAATGCGTTTCACCATCAAGACCAAACTCGGCCTCGCTTTCGGCAGCATCCTGATCCTGTCGGCTGCGGCCGGCGGCCTCGGCTATGTCCGCATATCCGAATTGGCGGACAACCAGGCGATGCTCGCCAAGCAGGGCTGGCGCCAGGGCAAGATAGGCGACTTCGAAAACGCCCTCTGGGCGACCGCGCTCACCGAAAAGAACATGATCATCGAGAGCGACGACGGCACGATCGCAGCTCTCGTCACGAAGCTTGCGAGCCAGAGGGCCGACGTGGCGAAGATCGGGGCGGAACTCAAGACAGACTTGAACCCGCTCGACGTCAAGCTGATGGCCGATGCCGACGATCAGCTCGTCCGCATGTACAAGCTGCAAGACGAGAGCACGAAGTTTTCGGTGCTCAATTCCAGCAATCGCTCCTATGCGCTCTGGAAGCACGACGCGGTCCCCATGCTGGCGAGTCTGACGACCATGCTGAACGGCGTCCTGGCAGAGCTCGAACGGCCGGATGCCACGACCCAGCAAACCCAGGCCGCCCTGCTGTTCATGGACGCTCGGGCGGATTGGCTGCGGCTGACCCGATTGGTCGCATCGTTCCCCGCCGTGCCGACCATCGCGGAGCTCGACGATTCGACTCGGAAGTTCCAGGAACTGGTCACGACCTTCCGCACCAGCCTGGCCAAGAGCGCCCAGGCGGTGAACGCCGGCGGCGTCAGGACGGACGACGTCGTCAAAGCCTACGAGAACGGGCTCGCCCTCATGTCGCGCGTCGCCGACCTCGCCCGCGAGGGCGGCAACATCAGGGCGCAGGACATTTCCTCGGGCGAGGGCGGCAAGGCCTTCGATCAGACCTACAAGGCTTACGACGCCATCTCGGACGCCATCGGCGCCAGGATGGCGGCGACGTCGAAGAACGCCGCGGCGAGCGCCGACCTCGCCAAGACGCTGCTGCTCGCCGCCGTGGCGGCCTCCCTGGCGCTCGGCCTCGCGGCGGCGACCTGGATCGCGCTCAGCATCAGCCGCGGCCTCGGCCGGGCGGTGGACCTCGCCAACGCGGTCGCGGTGGGCGACCTCGGCCAGACCATCACGACGACGAGCCACGACGAGATCGGCGACCTCGTCACCGCGCTGAACACCATGACGGTGAACCTCAAGGCGAATGCTTCCGTGGCCGATGCCATCGCGGCGGGCGACCTCACCGTCACGGCCAAGCCGCAGTCGGACCGCGACACGCTCGGCCTGGCGCTCGCCGCCATGGTGGCGAAGCTGCGCGCCATCGTGGGCGAAACCGTCGCGGCGGCGCGGAACGTGTCGTCGGGCAGCCAGGAGCTTTCGGCGTCGGCCGAGCAGCTGTCGCAGGGCTCGACCGAGC
>NZ_QYBB01000133.1 GCF_004137685.1 Lichenibacterium minor
AGGCCGCCCGGCTGAGCCAGAGCGGCACCGGTCGCGAAGCACAGCGCGACGGCGAGAGACATCAGTGATCGCATGTTATGTCCTGCCCCATCGTTCCGCACCCTACCGTGCGGCGCTCAGGCCTTCAGCTCTCCGCGCGGCCACCTAGTCCTCATCAGGGCCCGCGCCGCGTCGAGGTAGGCGACCCACTCCTCGCGCTCGATGGTGCGCTTCGACCCCTCCGGGTAGGTCCACGTCCACGTCACCCTGCCGCGAGGGTCGGCTCGAGCGAGCGACGACAAGTGCCGTTTTCTCGCGATCATGGTCGGCTGGGCCTGGCCCCGGGTGCCGGCAGTCGGCGCCGCGCTGGATGCGAGCCGCACGCACGGGCAGGCGCGGTGGGGCACGTCCATGCACGGCAGCGGGTGAGCCTCGTCCAAGGTCGGCCTGTGGCGGATCGGCGGGGCCGAAAAGGATGGCGAGGCGGAGGGAAGTCGATCCGAGGACGGATCCACCCCACGAGAAATAACAAGGAATAACGACATGCACACCACCATGCCCATCTCGGACAATCTGGTCGGCGATCTCGTGCGGCAGATTTTCGGCGTCGAGCCAGCCGTTATGGCAGCCCTAGCCCACGGCGACGAGCAGGTGCGCGCCCGATTCATGCCCGACGCCGAGCCGACTACGGACCCCCTGGACGGCCTCGACGTCCTCGTGCGCCGCACCGTCGCGCTCGCGGCGGCCCTTTGTGACCATTCCGGGGCGATGTCGCTCGTGACCGAGCCGCAGGCCGCGGCGCCCGGCTGGCCGAGCGCCATGCTGGCCAACAGGTGTATCGTCCTCGGATGGGCGCTGTTCATCGCCACCCAGCCGATCTCGGCGACGCCCCTGCTGCTCGAGGCGGACGAGGCGGCGGGCGGCGTCATGGTCCCTCTGATCAGCATCGACCCCACCCTGTCGGACCTCGACGACCTGCTGGCCGAGCTGCGCCGGCGCAGGCAGCTGCACCTCGACGACCCAGATCCGGCGATCGTGGCCCACGAAGATATGCGGGTGGTGGCGCATGCCGGGATTGTATCGGTCGAGACTCTGCTCACCGACTGGTTCGGGGTGGACGTCGCCGCGATCGACCTGTTGGTGGACTGGCTCGGCACGCGCGTGGCGGGCTCGACCGCTCGCGCCGTGACGGCCATGAGATGGCTGGTCAACACGGCGATCGGGCTTGCGGCGCTGATCGAGCAGGAGGCCATTCTTGCCGTGCGCCTCAAGACGGAGCGGGATGCCCGGCTGGCGGGAGACCAAACGCCGACACGGCGAACTGCGTGCTGCTCCTGGCTGTCGCGATCCGCCACGCGCGGCACCTGACCGTGCGCCTGCTGCTGCCCCGCGAGGACTTGGCGGCTGCGGTGGTGGAGGCCGGCCGGCACGTCAGGGCGAGGCGCCTGCAGAGGGGCGAGGACCAGAAAGCGATGGCGCTCGACGCCCTGGAGCTGCAGGATCTCGCGGCGCATGGCTACGTCCACGTGGGACGGGCCGCCGCGGGGGAGGTGGCCTGGCGCCAGATCAGGGGCAACGCCTGACCGCCTGACGGCGGAGCGGAACTGGCCTTTGTCGGCTCCATACGCTCACGTTACGCAAATACTCATGACGATCTCCATCATGGGCGACATTTTACTTTAAATTTATTGTCAAGATTCTCTAGCTACTGAAAAACCAGATGTCATCTGGAGCAATCTTAAGGATTTCATGCGGCCGCGAACGGCAGAAGTGGGTGGAAAGCAGTCCGGCGTAATTGCTCACCTCCCCTGGGCTGGTGTGGTGTCGCGGGCGTCGGGAAGCGGTTGGATTTTTGGGTCGACGACGGC
>NZ_QYBB01000134.1 GCF_004137685.1 Lichenibacterium minor
CACCACCACCAGGAAATCCGAACATGCAGAAGCGTGAAGGGCGGAGCTTTGCCCCGCCACCATCCCGACCGCAGCAGCCCGAGCCCGGCAGGACCGGCCGTAAGCGCTGGATGCGCCCCGACGTGCCGCGGCCTGTCGTCCCCGTGCGGGGGCTGCTGCCGACGCTGGACACGACGTTGCCGGAGGTCGACCCGCCCGACCCGCTGACGGCGCTCGACCGTCTCATGCTGCTGCCGTGCGAAGCGCGGCAGGACATCGTGCGGGGCGCACTGTGAGCCGCCGCGATTTCCTGCGCGGACTCGTCTCGCTTCCCCTCATCGGGGGCGGCCTGACGCTGACCGGCAATCCGACTGCCGCGGCGGTCCCTGTCACACCCGTTCTGCAGGATCGCTACATCGCCTGGCTGGCGAACGAGCATGCCGCGGCGCTGTTCGAGCGCGACATGCCGGGCAGCGTCGCGAACGAGGAACACCTTCGGCTCTGCACGGACTGGCACTTCGCCCGCGCCCGCGTGCCGCTCTGGTGGTTTCCCGAGGCGCCCGACATCGAGCGCGTGACGGCCTACTCCAAACCGTCGAAGCGCGCCGCGGTCATCCTGTCGGCGGCCGGCGTGCCTCTCACAGGAGGCGCCCATGGCTGACGTCATCGACCTCGCGTCGCCCCGGGTCCGCATCGTCCCCGTGGTCGGGGACGGCATGGAACCGACGCTGCGGCCTCACCGCGACTTCGCGCTGTGCCGGCCGGTCCACTCCTACCAGGGGGAGGGCGTCTACCTCCTGTCCGACGTGATGGGCGGGGAAACCTTCTACCGCGTGGATGCCCTGTGCGGCCGGGTACGGCTGCTGCTCGACAACCCGCATTATCAGGGTGGGGAGATCACCCCGGACGAGTTCAACAGCCGTGTGCTGGCGATCGTCCTCGCCGACATCCGCGGCCGTGTGCCGGTCGAGCGTTGGGAGAAGCTGCAATGAACGCCCCCGTCACCCGCCGCGCCCTGCTGGGCGCCACCGCGGCCGTCGGGGCGATGTCGCTGCCGGTACTGGCCGAAGCGGCGATTCCCGTTTCGGTGCCCGCCAACCTCGACGCGGAGCTGTTCGCGCTGCTCGACCGCTGGCGCGAGGCAAGGGCGGCATGGGACGCCACCGACGTCCCGCTCTGCGAAGCTCAAGACCGAGCCAGGGCGGACTATCCGCCGATGCCCGACGCGCTGTGGTCAGGGTCGCGAGACCTCCACATCCACCTTGGCGCGGAGGCAACTGGGCGTGGGGTTCTGCCGTCGGGTCGAGTTGGGTCCTACTTCCTCCCGGGCGACGTCGAGAAGCTGCGCGCCGGACCGCCCGTGACGCGCTGGGCCACGGTCGGCGACGATGTGGACCCACCTCCGCGCGAGCCCGATCCCAGGGGCGAGGCGCGCCGGCAGGAGATCATCGCCACCCATGATCACTGGTGGGCCAAGCGAAAGGCGGTTGAGGACGCTGTGGGCTACACGGCGGCCATCGAGCAGGCCGAGGCGCTGGCGGAGGCGTGGGACGCGGTCGACGACACCCTGAGGCTGCACCAGCCCCACACGGTTGCTGGGCTCGCTCGGAAGGCTGCATGGGTGGCGGATTGCCTGTCGCAGGAGATCGGTCGCGACGACCTCGCCGCTGGGTTCGCGCGACAGGTCGCGGCGTTCAGCGGGGTGACGTCGTGAGCTTCCTACCCCCGCAGCCCCTCCCGCACCTCGCTGGCGTGGCCGGTCACCGGCTCGCAGCCCTCGGTGA
>NZ_QYBB01000135.1 GCF_004137685.1 Lichenibacterium minor
TGATCCTCAAACGAACGACCAAGCGAAGCCGTCGACCGTACGGCGGATGCGTCCGGCGGACGTGTCCGCGCAATGGGAGCTGAACCAGGTCAAGGCACGGTCGCCCGCGAGGTCGAGCATGCGCAGCCGCGACCGGCGCGCCTCGTCCGGCCTTTCGCAAAACGTCGAGCACAGGTCCGGGCGCGCGACCTGATCCGGATGGTGCAGCACATCGCCGGCGAACAGAGCCTCGCGACCGTCCGACCGCAGCAGGATCGACGAGTGGTCGAGGCTGTGCCCGGGCGTCGGCAGAAAGGTAAAACCGGGCAGCGGTTCGGCCTCGTGCGGTCCGACGAAGACGACCCGACCGGCCTCAACGACCGGCACGACGCTGTCGACGAACATGTCGTGGTTCGGGCGGCGAGCCCGGCCCGTGGGGGACATGAAAAACTCATAGCCCAGCCGCGGCATCACCGTGACGGCGTTCGGGAAGGTCGGCACCCAACCGTCCTGGCCCGGCACGGTATTCCAGCCGACATGGTCGGTGTGCAGGTGGGTGAGGAGGACGTGGGTAACGTCCTCGGGTCGGGCGCCGGCCGCGGCGAGTCGGGTGAGCCAGGGCGTGTCGAGGCCGTCGAAGGCCGCCACGGCGCGCGTCTTGCCGTTGCCGACCCCGGCGTCGACGAGGACCGTCAGACCATCGATTCGCACCAGCCAGGAATGGACGTTCAGGGTCAGCGAAGCGTCCCCGCCGTTCTCGCCTCCGGCCTTCCACCCCTGCAGCAGCTTCGCCGCCGGGAACGTGAGCGATAGTTCGGGCACCTTGGTCACGACGGCCCGCCCGATGCGATGGGCCAGGATCTCGGCATGCTGTTCCATGTCGCATTCCTCCTCAGGCCCAGGGCTGTCCCGCCCGCAGTCGGGCCGCGAGGGCGCTGATATAGGCGTCGAGCAGGATCTCGCCCTTCTCGGCGCTCGCGCGACGGGCATGCCCCGCGACGCCGTGAGGACGGTGTTGTTAAACCGCTGGCCGTTATCTGTCCGGATGGATGCCGAACGACGACCTGATCAGAGTGAGGAACGCCCCATAGGGGCGCCCGCAGGCCAGCATGATAGCCGTGGCCCCGAGCAGGCCGAGGAGCAACCCTCGGCCCGACGCGCCACTCACGGCGATGATCGCCGCGTAGATCGGGACCTGGAACGTGACGAGGGCCAAGCTGTCCCACCCGATCCGTGACAGGCGGTTCGGGCGTGCCCGTCTCATCAGCCAGTCCCGCCAGAGGCCGTAGGGGCGACCGACCGGGACCATCAGAACCGCACCGAGCAAGCGCGCGTGGAGGACCTGCTCCCAAGCCATGCCCGCCACGAGCCGTTCGTTGATCACGCCGGTGGTGGTGAAGAACAGGATCAGGGCCACCGTATCTGCGACGAAGGCGCGGTTCATGTTGCGGTCCCCCGGCCTCCCGACGATCCACCCGTCTCCCGGCTTTGCACGTGCGGGTCACCAAGACCAACACATGCGCGAAGACGGCGGCTCGTTGCGGGCCCGTGATCGCAGGGAGCCCCGGGAGAAGAGCGCGAATCTGGATGGCGGCCAAGCCCATGACGTATGCCACGATGGGCATAGGTGAGTTTCTCTCCGTTGCGGGACGCGATCGGGCCGGCCTGGACGATCACGATGGCGGGGGTGGCTCAGGACGGGACCCCCGCGAGGCGCCGTCGCAGACGCTCCCCGGC
>NZ_QYBB01000136.1 GCF_004137685.1 Lichenibacterium minor
CGCCGTGCCGAACCGCCTCCGCCGAGCCCTGCTCTAAAAGCCAGCCATCCGCAACGTGGGCCCGGCGCACCGCTTACGCCTAATCGCGATCGGCATACCGTGATCTGCGAGGTACGCGACGAGACGGGACGCATCGTGTACCGCGGCGATATCACTTTCCAGGGAACGCGGTTCTAGGTCCACGTCGGCCGGTTCTCCTAGGGTACATCCAATTTGGACTGAGCGGCAGCCCCGGCCAGCATGAGCCGTAGTAATCTAACCCTATCGGTGCTTCTCTCACGCCTTCTGATTGAATATGACCGGGGCCGACCATAGGTAGAACCAGCACAGATATCCTATACCGCCTGCTCCTAAGGCGTGAATTCCAACACGAAGCGCGTGCCGGGGTTGGAGTTCTGCCAAACCGGCTTGCCGCCGAGCTGGCGACCGAGACGAGCGATCAGCTTCATGCCGAGGCTCTTGGACTTCGTCGTATCGAACTCCGCTGGCAGCCCGGGGCCGTGGTCGCGGACCTCGAAGCGGAGTTCGCCTCGGCCGAGCGGTGTCAGGGTCAACCTGATGTCGCCTTCGGCCTTGGGCGAAGTGTACTTGATCGCGTTGGTGACCAGCTCGTTGGCGAGCAGGCCCAGCGTCACCGCATCGTCAGTCGAGATCAGTACTGGGGCAATGTCGTAGCTGACCGCGTGCTCGGGACCGGCAGCCTGAAACTGCTGACACAGGCCGCCGAGGAACTCGGCCAGATCGATGCTGTGCACCTCCTCCGTCCGCCACAGGCGGTCGTGGACGGCAGCGATGGTCTGCACGCGATTCTCCGCGTCGGCGAGAGCGCGGCGCACCTCGTCGTGGTCGGACGCCCGCGCCTGCATGCTCAGCAGGCTCGCGACGATGGACAGGCTGTTCTTGACCCGATGGCTGATCTCCTTCGTCAGCACGCCCTGGTGTTCGAGGGCCTGACGGAGCTGCGCGTCGCTCGTGCGCAACGCCCCCTCCGAGCGCTGGCGCTCGATCGCCACCCCAAGCAGGTTGGCAAACCCTTGCATGAAGGCGAGGTCGGTGCCGGTGAAGCGACCCTGGACCGGGCTGTCCACTTCCAGCACGCCGAATTTGTCCTTGCCGCTCCGCAGCAGCACGTTGATCGCGCGCTTCACCCCGTGATCAACCAGGATCTGCGGCGTCCGAAAACGAGTCTCGCCCTGCAGGTGGTTGGAGATCACTGGCTCACCGGTCTGGAACGCGTAGCCCGCCGGACTTCCGAGGTCGGCCCCGGCGCGTGCAACGCCTACATAGCCAGGCTTCCAGCCCACCCCGGCGCGCATGAGCAGATCGCCTTCGTCGGGCTGGTACTGCATGACCTTGCAGAGTCTGGTCTTCATCCCTTCGCCGCAGACTTCAGTGGCCTCCTGCAGCAGCGCCTGCACGTCATGCGTCTTCAGCGCGAACAATCCGAACTCGGCGGTAAGCTCCTGCTGGCGCAGACGGTAGGCCAGCTCCTCGGCAGTGGTCGCACCTTGTTCTGGCGTGACGGCCGAGGCGGCCTCGCGTCGAACGTCGGTCGGCTGCTCTGACGTCATGATGTTCCTTGGACTTGGTGCATTCTACCTGTTCCATCCCGCCCTAGTGCTCTGAGTCATTCGTTTGATGCACCCTGAGCTTGGCCATGACGCTGGCGGCTGAGGCGGTCCAGATGAAGG
>NZ_QYBB01000137.1 GCF_004137685.1 Lichenibacterium minor
GCGGCCCCGCCGGTCCGGCGCCTCGCCTTGACGGTGTCGGCGCGGACCCGATACAGGGTCGCGTGGCATCGGCCCGGCCGGTCGTCGGGTCGACCTCGTTCGCGGAGCCAGGATGCGTAGTACCGAAGCCTTGCCGGCCCTGCGGGCCCCGGGCGTGCCCGAGCGGGCCTGGGTGCGGGACTGGCGGCTGGCGGGGCAGGACCTCGCGCGCTGCTTCAAGGGCTGGCACGTGTGGGCGCTGCTCGGGGTGAGCGACATCCGCCTGCGCTACAAGCGGTCGCGCTTCGGCCAGTTCTGGATCACGCTGAGCATGGCCTTCTTCGTGGCCGGCATCGGCGCCGTCTACGGCGGGCTGTTCCACCAGAACATCCGCGACTACATCCCCTACCTCGCCGTCAACATGACGGTGTGGACCTTCATCCAGACCTCGATCTCGGAAAGCTGCCAGGCCTTCGTCGAGGCCGCGCCCTACCTGCGCCAGGAAGGCCTGCCGAAGTCGACGTTCATCCTGCGCGTGATGATGCGCAACGTCATGGCGCTCGGCCACAACGTCGTCATCGTGCCGCTCGTGTTCGTGCTGTTCGGCTACGCGCCGAACGCCGCGGCCCTGCTGGCCCTGCCCGGGCTGGTGCTGGTGCTGGCCGGGGTGTTCCTGGCGTCGGTCAGCCTGGCCCTGCTGTGCACCCGCTTCCGCGACATGCCGCAGATCGTCGGCAACCTCCTGCAGCTCGCCTTCTTCGTCACGCCGGTGATGTGGCACGTCGAGCAGCTCGGCCCCAACGCCGTCTACGTCGACGTGCTGAACCCCTTCGCGGCCTTCCTGCGGGTGGTGTCGGAGCCGCTGCTCGGCCGCGTGCCGGCGCCCGGCACCTACGCGACGGTGCTGGTGGCGCTCGGCGTTCTGGCCCTGGTGGCGTGGCCGTGCTTCGCCCGGTTCCGCTCGCGCATCGTGTACTGGCTGTGAGCGGGGACCGCTGACATGGCTTCGATCGACCTCGTCGACGCTTCGGTCGAGATCCCCATCTTCAACTCGCGCGGCCGGTCGCTGAAGACCACGCTGATCCGCCGTGTCGGCGGGCAGGTGGAAGCGGACGGGCGCGACGTCGTCACCGTGAAGGCGCTGCGCCGGCTGAACCTGTCGCTGCGGCCCGGCGACCGCCTGGGGCTGATCGGCCACAACGGGGCGGGCAAGTCGACGCTGCTGCGGGTGTTCGCGGGCTCCTACGAGCCGTCGACCGGCACGGCCGACATCAGCGGCACGGTGTCGTCGCTGATCGACATGGAGATGGGCATGGACCCGGAGCTGACCGGGGCCGACAACATCATCCAGCGCGGTGTGTTCCTGGGCATGTCGCTGAAGGAAGCGCGGCGCGCGATCCTCAACGTGGCGGAGTTTTCCGAACTCGGCCCCTACCTCCACCTGCCGATGCGGACCTACTCGTCGGGCATGCGGATGCGCCTCGCCTTCGCGACCTCGACGACGCGCCACCCCGACATCCTGCTGTTCGACGAGATGATCTCCTTCGGCGACGCGGGCTTCGCGGCGCGCGCCAAGGCGCGGCTCGACGCCATGCTGGACAGCGCCAAGATC
>NZ_QYBB01000138.1 GCF_004137685.1 Lichenibacterium minor
TCCTACAGACTGTGTGGAAAGGGGAGGGTCGTGCTCCCCGTCCCCCAGCCTCATGGTAGGATCCGCCATGGCGCACATTCCTGGCACGGATCGCTCCCAGCTGCTGCTGTTGCCCGAGGTGGTCGACGACTACGTCGGTCCGGACAATGCCGTCCGCTTCATCGAAGCCTTCGTCGATCAGCTCGATCTCAAGATCGCCGGGTTCGCCCGCGTGGGCGCGAAGGCGACGGGCCGCCCGGGCTACGATCCGGCCGATCTGCTCAAGCTCTACATCTACGGCTACCTCAACCGAGTCCGGTCCAGCCGACGCCTTGAAGCCGAGACCCATCGGAACATCGAGGTGATCTGGCTGCTGCGGCACCTCAAACCAGACTTCAAGACGATCGCCGATTTTCGCCGCGACAACCGGACGGCATTCCGGCAGGTCTTCCGCGAGTTCGTGGTGCTGTGCCGCCAACTCGACCTGTTCGGCCGCGAAATGCTGGCGGTCGATGGCACGCGCATCAAGGCGGTCAACAACAAGAACCGCAACTTTACGCGATCATCGCTGGCCACGTTCGTTCAGGAAGCCGATGCGAAGCTGTCGGCCTACATGGCTCGGCTTGATGAAGGTGATGCCGGTGAGGAGCGCCCCGCTGGCGGCCACCCTGGCCGGGGCGACCCCAAGCTCGCCGAGAAGATCGCAGCGATCCGGGGTAAGCGAGACCGCCACAAGGAGATGCTCGCCGAGTTGGAGCGCACTGGGGCGGACCAGATCTCGCTCACCGATCCTGATGCCCGGGCCATGGCGGCCATGACCAAAGTCGGCGTCGGCTACAATATCCAGATCGCCGTCGACGTGAAGCACAAGCTGATCGCCGAGCAGGAGGTGAGCAATCAGGTTCTCGACCTGGGCCTGCTGGCTCCGACGGTGAAGGCCGCGATGGAGGTGCTCGACGTCGAGGTGATCGATGCCGTCGCCGACCGGGGATATTTCAAGATCGAGGACATCGAGGCGTGCGAGGGAGCCGGCATCACCGCCTACGTGCCCAAGCCAATCCGCGGACCCGCGGTGCGCGAAGGCTTTTTCAGCAAGGAGGAGTTTCGCTATGATGTTGAGCGGGACGTCTACGATTGCCCGTCCGGGGCAGTGCTGTCGCCGAAGTACTTTGGAAAGTCGCGCGACAACGTGAAGATCGACTACGCGAACCGAAACGCCTGCAAGGCCTGCGCGCTGAAGCCTCGCTGTACCAAGAGCTTCAGGCGGGTCTCACGGTTGGAGAACGAGGCCGTCCTCGACCGCGTCGCGGCTCGCCTTGCTGCCCGGCCTGAGGTGCTCGACCAGCGGCGCGAGAGCGTCGAGCACCCTTTCGGCTCCATCAAGCAATGGATGGGTCAGGGCGCCTTCCTGATGCGACGGCTGGAGAACGTGCGGGGCGAGTTCAGCCTGACCGCGCTCGCCTACAACGTGAGGCGCGCCATAACCCTCGTCGGCGTGCAGGGCCTGATCGCGGCGGCCAAGGCGTGAGAGGAGGCCGTCGGCCCTTGCAGGCCGATTTCAAGCGTCCAAGAGCCTCGTAAAGCCTCTCAGG
>NZ_QYBB01000139.1 GCF_004137685.1 Lichenibacterium minor
GGGGTCGTGTGCCACGGCTTCCGCCGCCGGGGCGGGAAGGCCAGGGCGAAGTCGGCCGAGGCGAGGTCGAGGTTGGGGTTGTAGAACGGGTCGGCGTCGAGGTCGCTGCCCCACTTGTGCTGCATGAACTCCACCTCGCGCTGGAAGCGCCGCAGCCGCTCGCCTTCGAGGTCGCTGCCGCGCGACACGGATTCGTGGTGGTACAGGCAGGCGTGCGGCGTCCACACGTTGCGGTAGCCCCGCGCCCGGATCTTGAGGCACAGGTCGACATCGTTGAACGCCACCGGCAGGTTCTCGGCGTCGAACCCCCCCACCTCGTCGAACACCGCCCGCCGCACCACCAGGCAGGCCGCCGTCACGGCCGCCACCGTGGACACCAGGGCGGCCCGGCCGAAGTAGCTTCCATCATCCGCGTGCAGGCCGTGGAAGAAGTGTCCCGCCACGCCCCCCGCCCCCAGGATCACGCCCGCGTGCTGCACGCGGTCGTCCGGATACAGCAGCTTGGCCCCCACCGCCCCCACCTCGGGCAGCACCGCCAGCGCCACCATCTCGTCCAGCCAGTCGGGCGCGATCACGTCGATGTCGTTGTTGAGCAGCGCCAGCACGGAACCCCGCACCTGCAACACCGCGGCGTTGTTGATGGCGGAATAGTTGAACGGCCCCGCGTGGGGCAGCACCCGCACCCGGGGGTCGCGCGCGAGTTCGGCGAACAGCGCCAGGGCGGACGGCTCGGTCGACTGGTGGTCGACGATCAGCACCTCGATGTTGGAATAGGCGGTGCGGTTGAGCAGCCCGTCGACGCAGGGGCGCACCAGTTCGGCCCTGTCCTTGGTGGGCACGATCACCGACACCAGCGGGGCGGGGTCGGGCCGCGGGCGGCGCACCCGCTGCCAGTTCGGCAGCGCCGGATGCGACGCCACCTCGCCGGCGTGGCCGCGGCGCTCCAGGTGGTCGGCGACGGCGCGCTGCGCCGCCGCGATGCAGCGCTGCAGCGAGGCTTCGGAGAAGGTGTCGGTGCCGGTGGCGCTGCGCCAATGGTACAGCACCGCGGGGATGTGGTGGACGCGCTCGGGCGCGGACGCGTCCACGGCCCGCAGGGCGAGGTCGTAGTCCTGGCTGCCTTCGAAACCGAGGCGGAAGCCGCCGATCCGCTCCAGCAGCGCGCGGCGGTACACGCCGAGGTGGCTGACGAGGTTGTGGCCGAGCAGGAGGTCGGGGTTGAAGTCCGACTTGAAGTAGGGGGTGTTGCGTCGTCCGTCGCCGTCGATGTGGTCCTCGTCGGAGTAGATGACGTCGAGGTCGGGGTCGGCGTCGAGGGCGGCGGCGACCTCGAACAGGGCGTGGTCGGGCAAGATGTCGTCGTGGTCCATGAGGGCGACGAACTCGCCCGACGCCACCGCCAGGGCGGAGTTGCTGGCGGCTGAGATGTGGCCGTTTTCGGGGCGCAGCACGAGCTTGATGCGGGGGTCGGCCCCGGCCATCTCGCGCAGGGCGTCGCGCACGGCGGGGTCGGG
>NZ_QYBB01000013.1 GCF_004137685.1 Lichenibacterium minor
CCGTCCACGTTTCTCTTTCTTCCGATGAAATTGTCAAACAGCGGCGGGCACGCCCGAAGGCCACCCCAAACGTCAAGCCCAGCGCATGAACGCCGGACGAGGGAGACGACGACACGCCCGGCAAACCCTGCCGGGACATGAACTCCTGAGACAAACTCGGAAGCGTCGAAACCCGCGGGCCGCTCATCAGCAGCGCCGCCGTCGATGAACGCTGTATAAGACACCCCACGGAGACCCGTCAACGCCGAAATTCACAAAACTGCAAAAATCCGAAGCACCCCAGCCGATGCCCGCCCAGGGCCTCCGCAGCCCCCGACAGGCAGCAGGGAATCGGCCCACCTCCCCTGCCCCGCCCCGATCGCCCTGCCCCGCGACCCGCCGGGGCGACGGCCGGCGGCCCGGAACGAGAAAAGGCGCCGCTCGTCGAGCGACGCCTTCATGGTCGTCCGGCCGGTCGCGACCCCGGCGGAGCCGCCCGCTCCCGAAGGCGCGAACGGCGACGAGCCGGGTGCTGTGGATTAGCCGGACACGCGGCCGAAGTCGGCGACGGCCTGCATGGTGCGCCGGAGAGCCGCGAGGAGGCGGAGGCGGTTCAGGCGCAGGGCCGGATCGTCGGCGTTGACCATGACGCGCTCGAAGAAGCTGTCGACCGGCGTCCGCAACGACGCCAGGGAGCGCATGGCTCCCTCGAAATCCTCGGCACCGGCGCGTTCCGCGACCTCGCCCTCGACGCGCGACAGGACGTGCGCGAGGTCGCACTCCTCGGCGTCGACGAGCAGGGACGCGTCGTGGAAGGCGTCGAAGGCCCCTGCCCCGTCGCGCTTCTCCTCGGCCTTGAGGATGTTGGCGGCGCGGCGATAGCCGGCGAGCAGGTTCCGGCCATCCTCCGTGTCGAGGAAGCGGCCGAGCGCCTCCACCCGGCGGACGATCAGCACGAGGTCGTCCTGGCCCGGCAGGGCGAAGACGGCGTCGATGAGGTCGTGCCGGGCTCCCTTGTCGCGCAGGTAGACCTTCAAGCGATCGGCGAAGAAGGCCATCAGCTCCACCGCCCGTCGATGCGCGATCTCGGCGGCCTCGATCCAGCGCGCGTCGAGCGTGGGCGACAGGTCCGTCGCGATGGCGATCGTGGCATTCAGCGCAGCGTCGCGGATGTAGCGCGACAGCAGTTCCCGCGCTTCCACGACGCGCCGGTCCTCGTCGGCGAAGGCCAGCGTCGTGAACACCAGCCCGTGCAACGTCAGCTCGTGGCGGAGCCGCAACCGCAGCCCGTTCTCGATCACGATGCGGATGGTGCCCAGGGCCGCGCGCCGCAGCGCGAAGGGGTCCTTGGAGCCGGTCGGCTTCTCGTCGATGGCCCAGAAGCCGATCAGCGTGTCGAGCTTGTCGGCCAGCGCCACCGCGATGGAAACCGGCTCGGTGGGCACGCGGTCCGAAGGCCCCTGCGGCCGGTAATGGTCCTCGAGCGCCGCCGCGACGGCCGGTGCCTCGCCCTGGGCCGCCGCGTAGTAGCGGCCCATCAGGCCCTGCAGTTCGGGGAACTCGCCGACCATCTCCGACACGAGGTCGGCCTTGGCCAGCAGGGCGGCGCGCTCGGCATCGGCGACGGGCGCGCCGACCTGCGGGGCGAGGTCGCGCGCCAGCGCGGCGATGCGGCGGACGCGGTCGCCCTGCGTGCCGAGCTTCTCGTGGAACACGATGTTGTCGAGCCTGGGCACGCGATCGGCGAGCTTCACGCCGAGGTCGGCGTCCCAGAAGAAGCGGGCGTCGGACAGGCGCGCCCGCACCACGCGCTCGTTCCCCGCCACGATGGCGGCGCCCCCGTCGGAGGCGAGGATGTTGGACACCAGCACGAAGCTGTCCGCCAGCGCGCCGCCGGGCCGCCGGGTGACGAAGCACTTCTGGTTGGCGCGGATCGTCGCCCGGATCACCTCGGGGGGGATGCGGAGGAAGGCGGGGTCGAAGCGGCCCATCATGACGACCGGCCACTCGACGAGGCCCGACACCTCGGCCAGCAGCGCATCGTCCTCCACCACTTCCAGCCCCGCCGCGAAGGCGAGGTCGCGGGCGTCGTGGCGGATGATGTCGGCGCGGCGGCCCGCGTCGAGCACCACCTTGGCGGCTTCCAGCGCCGGGACGTAGTCGTCGAAGCGCCGGACCCTGATCGGCGCCGGCGCCATGAAGCGGTGCCCGCGCGTCTCGTCGCCCGACGCGATGCCGCCGACCGCGAAGCGCACGATCTCCGGATCCTCGGTCTCGGCGCCGAAGACGCACAGGATGGACACGAGCGGCCGCACCCAGCGCAGCGTGTCGGGCTCGGACGAGGTCCGCCCCCAGCGCATGCTCTTGGGCCAGGGAAAGCCGCGGATCAGGCCGGGCATGAGGCCGGCGATCACCTCCGGGGTCGACAGCCCCGGCCGGTGGATGTGGGCCACGTAGGACGCGCCCTTCTTGTCCTCGACGACCTTGGCTTCGGCGATCGACGACAGGCCGGCGCTCTTCAGGAAGCCCGCGATCGCCGCCTCCGGAGCGCCGACGCGCGGGCCGCGCCGCTCCTCGTGGGTGTCGGGCTGGCGGGGCGGAAGGCCGGCCACCTGCAGGGCCAGACGCCGCGGCGTGACGAAGGCTTCGGCGCCCTCGTAGAGCAGGCCCGCCGCCACCAGCGCGTCGGTGACGAGGCGCTTCAGGTCGGAGCAGGCCGCCGCCTGCATGCGGGCGGGGATCTCTTCGGAGAACAGTTCGAGCAGCAGGTCGGGCATGGTTTCGCTTCGATGGGATCGGGGGACGGGCGGGCTTGGCGGGGCGTCAGGCCGCGCCGCCGCCTTCTGTCATCAGCCACGCCGCCCCGCAGGCCTTGGCGAGCTCGCGCACCCGCAGGATGTAGCTCTGCCGCTCGGTGACGGAGATGACGCCGCGCGCGTCGAGCAGGTTGAACAGGTGCGAGGCCTTGATGGTCTGGTCGTAGGCGGGCAGCGCCATGCGGTGGCGGCCGCCTTCCGCCTCGGCCGCGCCCTTCTCCAGGATGGCCCGGGCCTCCCCCTCGGCGTCCTTGAAGTGCCGGAACAGCAGCGCCGTGTCGGCATGTTCGAAGTTGAAGCGCGAATATTCCTGCTCGGCCTGCAGGAACACGTCGCCGTAGGAGATGCGCGCGTCGCCGTCGAGGCCGTTGAAGTTCAGGTCATAGACGTTCTCGACGCCCTGCACGTACATGGCGAGTCGCTCGAGCCCGTAGGTCAGCTCGCCCGACACGGGCGAGCATTCGACGCCGGCGACCTGCTGGAAGTAGGTGAACTGCGACACCTCCATCCCGTCGCACCAGCATTCCCAGCCGAGCCCCCAGGCGCCGAGCGTGGGGCTTTCCCAATCGTCCTCGACGAAACGGATGTCGTGGAGCGCGAGGTCGATGCCGATGGCGGCGAGGGACCGGAGGTACAGGTCCTGGAGGTCGGGCGGGGACGGCTTCAGGATGGCCTGGAACTGGTAGTAGTGCTGCAGCCGGTTCGGGTTCTCGCCGTAGCGGCCGTCCTTCGGGCGGCGCGACGGCTGCACGTAGGCGGCGCGCCAGGGCTTGGGACCCAGCGAGCGCAGCGTCGTCGCCGGGTGGAACGTGCCCGCCCCCACCTCCATGTCGTAGGGCTGGAGCACCACGCAGCCCTGGGCGGCCCAGAAGCGCTGCAGCGCCAGCAGGAGGCCCTGGAAGCTGCGGCGGGGGTCGAGCGCAGGATCCGTGACGGTGTCGGCGGCGAAGTCGGTCTGTGTCACCAGCGGGGCGTTCCGGTCGAAGAGGATGGCAGCGACGGCTGCCGGGCCGCAGTAGCACGCGCCGCCGCGGCACCGCCAGCGGAGCGCGACGCCCCGCCGGCCGCCGCGAAGCCCGTCGCTGGGCCGCGGGGGCGCTCCGCGTCGCCGCGCCGGCGATCGGCGAGGCTCCGGGGCGCGAAGCATCGGTTTTGCCTTGCCCGCCGTCCGGGTTCGGGCGAAGCCTCCGGGGTCGCGGCCGCCCAGGGGACCCTGTCGCCGGCCGGGGCCGCCGAGGCGACGGCCGCGGCGCGATCCCATCGAGGCCGACCCCGGCTCGGAACCGTCGAAGCCGAAAGCGCCGCATGATCCTCAAGCTGCTCGTCACCCGCCGTTTCGCGCCGCTGTTCTGGAGCCAGTTCTTTTCCGCCTTCAACGAGAACCTGGTCCGCAACATGCTGGCCATGATCATCCTGTTCAAGGTCGGGGCCGAGCGGGCGGGCCCCCTGGTCACCCTGGCGCTGGCGGCCTTCATCGCGCCGTCGCTCGTCCTGTCGGGGCTCGGCGGGCAGCTCGCCGACGGGCACGACAAGGCGCGGGTGGCGCGATGGCTGAAGCTCGCCGAGGTGGGCGTCCAGGTCGTCGCGGCGCTGGGCTACTGGTTCGACTCGATCGTCGCGCTCTACGCCGCGCTGCTGCTGCTCGGCCTCATCGCGACCCTGTACACGCCCATCAAATACGGGATCCTGCCCGATCACCTGCGGCGCGACGAGCTGACCGCCGGCAACGCGCTGGTCGAGGGCGCGGGGTTCGTCGCCATCCTGCTCGGCCTGGCGGCCGGCGGCCTCACCGGGCTCGAAGGCATCCCGAAGGAGCTCGTGGTCGCGGAGCTCGTCGTCGTCGCCCTGCTCTGCCTCGTGTCCACCTGGTACATCCCGGGGGCACCCTCCAAGGTGCCGGACCTCAGGATCGACCGCAACCTCTTCGGCTCCACCTTCTCGCTCATCGGCGACCTGCGCCGCGATCCCCGCATGTGGGTCGGCGCGCTCGGCTCGGGCTGGTTCTGGCTCAGCGGCTCGGTGGCGCTGGTCCTGGTCCCCGTCATCGTCAAGCAGCAGATCGGCGCCGGCGTCGAGGTCGAGACCGCCATCAGCCTGTTCTTCGCCGTCGGGGTCGGGGTCGGCGCGCTGCTGGCGGGCTGGCTGTGCCAGGGGCGCATCGTCCTGAAACACGCCCCCTGGTCGGTGGCCGCCATGGGGCTGTTCCTGCTCGACGCCGGGTGGACCACCGCGACGGCGGCCGACGCGACGGAGCGCGTGTCGCTGTCCGCCTTCCTGCACAGCGGCACGGGGCTCCGCCTCGTGATCGACCTGGTGGGGCTCGCCTGCGCGGGGGGCCTCTTCTCCGTGCCGGTGTTCTCCGCCGTGCAATCCTGGGCGGCGCCGGAACGGCGCGCCCGCGTGGTGGCCGGCGTGGGGGTGCTCAACGCCGTGATGATGATCGTCGGCGCGAGCGTCACGGCCCTGTTCCAGACGCCCTGGCTCGCGGTGCCGAATCCGGTCCTGCTCCTGGCCCTGGGCGTGGTGAACGTCGGCGCGGCGGTCTATTTCGGCCGCAACCTGCCCGATGCGGCGGCCGCCGCGGCGGCCTACATTCCCGTCGAAGCCGCGGCGCGCCCGGGCGAATAGGCCGGATCGCGATCGGGCGAGGCCGCCGATCGCGCGACCAGGCGGGCGACAGCCGTTCCGACCGATCACGACCACACAGGACGAGTGCCGATGCGCAGCGACCAGGGCCAGCCGGTCCGCCTTTCCGATTACCGCGTCCCCGACTACCTCGTCGATGCCGTGGCGCTCGACATCTCGCTCGACCGCACGGCCACCCGGGTCCGCTCGACGCTGCGGCTCCGGCCCAACCCGGAGGGGGTCGCGGGCGCGCCGCTCGACCTCGACGGCGACGAGCTCGTCGCGACCGCGCTCCGCCTCGACGGCGCGGCGCTCGACCTCGCTCTGGCGACGCCGGACCGGCTGACGATCGCGGCGCCGCCGGCCGGCCCCTTCGTGCTGGAGGTCGAGACCGTGATCGACCCCACGGCCAACACCAAGCTGATGGGGCTCTACCGGTCGGGCTCGGCCTATTGCACGCAATGCGAGGCGGAAGGCTTCCGCCGCATCACCTACTACCTCGACCGCCCGGACGTGCTGTCGGTCTTCACGACCCGCATCGAGGCCGAGCGGGACGACGCCCCCGTGCTGCTCGGCAACGGCAACCCGGTCGAGGCCGGCGCGGTCGAGGGCACGGGCCGGCATTACGCCGTGTGGCACGATCCCCACCCCAAGCCCTCCTACCTGTTCGCCGTGGTGAGCGGCCGCCTCGACGCCCTCCGGGGCGAGTTCACGACGAGCGAAGGCCGGCGCGTCGCCCTCGCCATCTGGGTCGAGCCCGGAAAGGTCGGCCAGGCCGGCTACGCCCTCGACGCGCTGAAGCGGTCGATGCGCTGGGACGAGGACGCGTTCGGCCGGGCGTACGACCTCGACGTCTTCAACGTCGTCGCCGTGTCGGACTTCAACATGGGCGCGATGGAGAACAAGGGGCTCAACGTCTTCAACGACAAATACGTGCTGGCTTCGCCCGAGCTCGCCACGGATGCGGACTACGCCGGCATCGAGACCGTCATCGCGCACGAATATTTCCATAACTGGACCGGCAACCGCATCACCTGCCGCGACTGGTTCCAGCTCAGCCTCAAGGAAGGCCTGACGGTCTTCCGCGACCAGGAGTTCTCGGCGGACCAGCGGTCCCGCCCGGTGAAGCGCATCGCCGACGTGCGGGTGCTCAGGGCGCGCCAGTTCGCCGAGGACGGCGGCCCGATGGCCCACAGCGTGCGGCCGGACAGCTATTCCGAGATCAACAACTTCTACACGGCGACGATCTACGAGAAAGGCGCCGAGATCATCCGCATGGTCCGCACCCTGGTGGGGCCCGATGCCTTCGCCCGTGGCCTGCAGCATTATTTCGACCGTTTCGACGGCACGGCTGCGACCGTCGAGGATTTCCTCGGCTGCTTCGCCGAAGCCTCGGGGCGCGACCTTGCCCCCTTCTTCCGCTGGTACGTCCAGGCCGGCACGCCGCGCGTGACGGCGCGGACGCATCACGACGCCGCGACCCGGACGCTGACGCTCGACCTCGCGCAGGACACCGCGCCGACGCCGGGTCAGGGCGAGAAGCTGCCCTTCGTGGTGCCGCTGCGGTTCGGCCTCGTGCTGCCGGACGGCGCCGAACAGCCGGTGCGCACCGGCGAGGACGACGGCCTGTCGGACGCCGAACTGGCGAACGACACGATCGAGCTCGCCACGGCCACCCGCCGCATCCGCTTCGAGGACGTCGAACCCGGCACGATCCCGTCGCTGCTGAGGGACTTCTCGGCGCCGGTGCGGCTCGTGACCGACGCCACGGACGCCGACCTCCTGACGCTGATGACGCACGACACCGACGCCTTCAACCGCTGGGACGCGGCGCAGACGGTGCTGTCGCGGCTGATCATCGCCCGCGTGCGCGACGGCGGCGGCGACCCCGAAGCGCTGCGGACGGTCTTCGCGGCCGTCGTCCGGACGGGCCGCCACGACCCCGCCTTCGCCGCCCAGGTGCTGGCGCTGCCGTCCGAAGGCGAGCTCGCCCGCGAGATCGGGCGCGACGTCGACCCCGACGCCGTGCACGCCGCCCGCGAAGCCGTGCGCGGGGCGGTGGGCCGGATGCTGGCGGCTGAGTTTCGCGCCGTGATCGCCGAGGGCGCCGCGGCGGGACCCTATGCGCCCGACGCGGCCGGCGCGGGCCGGCGCGCCTTCCGCAACGCGGCCCTGTCGCTGCTGGCGGCCGGCGACCCCGCGCTCGGCGCCGCGCAGGCCCGCGCCCAGTTCGACGGCGCGGACAACATGACCGACCGCGTCGCCGCCCTCGCGGTGCTGAGCCTCATCCCGGGCGAAGCGCGCGAGGCCGCCTTCGCGGCCTTCTACGAGCGCCACGCCGCCGAGCCGCTCGTCATCGATAAATGGTTCGCCCTGCAGGCCTCGATCCCGGAACGCTCGACCGTGGATCGCGTGAGGCGCCTCCTGGGCCATCCCGCTTTCACGCTCGGCGTGCCGAACCGGGTCTACGCGCTCCTGGGGGCCTTCGGCGCCAATCCCACGGAGTTCAACCGCCCGGACGGCGCGGGATACGACCTCGTCGCCGACGCCGTGGTCACGCTCGACGGCCGGAACCCGCAGGTGGCCGCGCGCCTGCTGGGCGCGTTCCGGTCATGGCGCCTGCTGGAACCGGGCCGCCGGGCCCTCGCCGAAGCGGCGCTGAAACGGATCGCCGCGGGCCCCGACCTGTCGGCCGACGTGAGGGAGATCACAAGCCGTTCTCTGGGCTGACGTTCTCGCGTCGGGCGCCGTTTCCGGGCGCCCGCAGCCCGTCGTCGCGAGCGGAAATCAAGCGGGATTTTCGATTCGTTCACAAATGTGTTTCTGGACAAATCAGGCCCCCTCGAACCACAGTGAGGCGGGTTCGGAGATGCGGCACATCCCCCGATCCAACGGTGTTTCGAGGGGGCGATCGATGGCGCGTGCGAACGCGGCTGGCGGATCCGCGCATGCGGGGACGTTGCAGGGGCTTGCCCGGGCGCTGACCCAACCGGGTCACCTCAGGATGGCGGAATACGAGCCCTGGCTGCGGCGCCTGGTGCCGCTGCTGGTTGCGGTCTTCATGACCGTGCTGGCCGTCGGCGCCGTGGTCCAATGCCGCGACGCGCGCGACCGCGCCGTCACCGACGCCGTGGGCGACCTCGAGATGGTGGCGGCCCTGGCGGCCGACCAGCTCGATGCCGCCCTGGCCCGCCAGCCCGGCGTGAAGCCCACGGAAGCGCTCGAGCGGCTGCTGCCCGGCCGCGCCCTGACGGGCGGCCGGCAGATCCTCATCTCCGACCTGTCCGGCCGCATCGTGGCGGCGGTGCCGTCGCTCGGTGCCCGCGGACGCCTGCTGTCCGACCTCCTCGGACCGGCGCAGCCCGTCACGGGATCGCCCGACAAGGCCGGCGTGATGCGCATCGACCTCGCCGACGGCGAGGACGTGCTGGCCGCCGTGCGCAAGCTGGGCGCGCCCTACGGCCAGATCGCCATCATCCACCCGGTCTCGGACCTGCTGTCCGACTGGCGCTCCGCCTCGTTCCGCTCGGGGTTCCTGCTCTTCTCGACCGCTTTCGTGCTGATCGTCATCGCGGTGGCCTACTTCTGGCAGACCAACCGCGCCGTCGAGGTCGAGGCCATCCACGCCCGCGTCCACAGCCGCATCGACACCGCGCTGAACCGGGGCCGCTGCGGGCTGTGGGATTGGGACCTCGCGCGGGGGCGCATCTACTGGTCCGCCTCCATGTACGCCATGCTCGACATGGAGGTGCGCTCCGAGTTCATGTCCTTCGGCGAGGTGAACGCGCTGGTGCACCCGCGCGACGGGGACCTGTCGCGCCTGGCCGAGATGGTGGCGTCGTCGCGTTCGAGCACGATCGACCACATGTTCCGCCTGCGCAACGGCCGCGGCGCCTATGTGTGGCTCCGCGCTCGGGCCGAGCTCGTGCGCGAGGGCGCGGATTCCGAGCTGCACCTCGTCGGGATCGCGGTCGACATTTCGGACGAGAAGCGGATGGCGGAACGCAGCGCCACCGCCGACGTGCGCCTGCGGGACGCCATCGAGGCGATTTCCGAAGCCTTCGTGCTGTGGGACGCGGACAACCGCCTCGTCACCTGCAATTCCAAGTTCCTGGCGCTGCACGAGCTCAAGCCCGACACAGTGCGGGTCGGCATGCCCTACGCGGCCCTCGTCGCCCACGCCACGCCGCCGCTCATCCAGACGCAGATCTCGCTCGGCGAAAGCCCGCGGGGCGGCGCCCGGACCTACGAGGCGCAGCTCGGCGACGGGCGCTGGCTCCAGATCAACGAGCGCCGCACCAAGGACGGCGGCTACGTGTCGGTCGGCACCGACATCACGGCGCTGAAGCGCCACGAGGAGCAGCTCATGGATTCCGAGCGGCGCCTGATGGCGACGATCGCGGACCTGCGGCGTTCCCGCCAGGCGCTGGAAACCCAGGCCCAGCAGCTGGCCGAACTGGCCGAACGCCACGCCGAGAAGCAGGCCGAGGCCGAATCCGCCAACCGCGCCAAGTCCGAGTTCCTGGCCAACATGAGCCACGAGCTGCGCACGCCGCTGAACGCCGTGATCGGCTTCTCGGAGCTGATGGAAGCCGAAACCTTCGGGCCGCTCGGCAACCGCAAATACGTCGACTACGCCGGCGACATCGCCACCAGCGGCCGCTACCTGCTGGCCGTCATCTCGGACGTGCTGGAGATGGCCCGGCTCGACTCGGGTCGCGTCCACATCGATCCGAAGCCCGTCGACGCGGCCGTCGCGCTGCGGACGGCCTTCGCCGACCTCGGGGGGGCCTCCTCGGCGAAGGCGGTCGCGCTCACGGCCGACGTGGCGCCCCGGACCGCGCTCCACGCCGACCCGCGAGCGCTGGACAAGATCCTGGCGGCGCTGATCGGCAATGCCGTCAAGTTCAGCCGCAACGGCGGACAAGTGGGCGTCCGCGTCCGGCCCGCCGCGGCCGGCACCAACCTGTTCATCGAGGACGAGGGCGTCGGCATCGCGCCCGAAACCCTCGCCCTGGTCGGGCGGCCCTTCACCCAGGCCGGCGCGACGATGCGGGACGGCATGAAGGGCTCGGGGCTCGGCCTCGCCATCGCGCGCTCCCTCGTCGAGATGCACGGCGGCTCGCTGCGCATCCGCTCGCTGGTCGGCCGGGGCACCATCGTGATGTTGCACCTGCCCGGCCCCGCGGCGGCCGGGCCGGCGCTCGTCCCCACCCTCCGGGACGCGCCGCGTGCCGCGGCCGCCCGGCACGCCGGCCGGCGTGCCGCGGAGCCTACGCGGGCGTCGGTGGCGTGACCGGCGAACCGCGGTCCGCCGCCCGCGGCGGCCTCATCGGCGCGTCGGCGGCTCCGCCATGAGAGCGTCGACGCGGGCCTGCTCGTCGGGATCGAGCGGGGCCGCACCGGTTCCGGGACGGCGACGGCGCCACAGGGCCATTCCGCCGAAGACCACGACCAGGGCCGGCGTGGCCCAGAGCAGCAGCGTGGCGCGCTCGAACGGCGGCTTCAGCAGCACGAAATCGCCGTAGCGCTGGACCAGGTAGGCCCGGATCTCGGCGTCGGTGTCGCCGGCCTTGAGGTGTTCGCGGACGATCAGCCTGAGGTCGCGCGCCAGGGGCGCGGCGGAATCGTCGATCGACTGGTTCTGGCACACGAGGCAGCGCAGACCCGACGACACGTCGCGGGCGCGGGCTTCGAGCCCGGCATCGGGAAGCACCTCGTCGGGCTCGACCGCGCGGGACGGCCCGGCGGCGAGGAGCGCCGCCATCAGCGCCACCGCGCCCAGGGTGCGGCGGCGCGTCATTCGGCGGGCACCGGCGGTCGCGGCCCGGCCGCGGCCGGGCGGGGGCGGCGGAAGGCGACGCCGATGCGCAGGCGGCGGTCCGACAGGGACAGCAGGCCGCCGAAGGCCATCACGAGCGCGCCGCCCCAGATAAGGGACACCAGCGGCTTCCAGAACATGCGCGTGTCGATCGTGCCGTCCGGATGCTGGTCGCCGAGGCTGACGTAGACCTGCCCCAGCCCGAGCGTGACGATGCCGGCCTCCGCCACCGTCTGCTGGCGCGTGGCGAAGAAGCGCTTGGCGGGCGTGATCTCGGCGACGACGCGACCCCCCTCCATCACCACCGCCTGGGCCAGGGTTTCGCTGTAGTTCGGGCCGGGGCGCGGCACCAGCGCCGTGATGGTGACGCTGTAGGGGCCGAGGTCGACCGGCTGGCCGGGATGGACGGCGGCGATGCGCTCGACGCCCCAGCCCGTGGCGGCAAGGCCGAGCAGCGTCACGCCCATGCCGGCGTGGGCGATGGCCGTGCCCCAGGCCGAGCGCGGCAGGCCGGCGGCCCGCTCGACCACGGTGCGCAACGGCATGGGACGGGGCCGGACGCGCAGCGCGACGTCGGACAGGGCGCCGACGATGATGTAGGCGGCGAGGCCGACGCCCAACGGCGCCAGCACCGGGCCGCCGCGCGTGACGGCGACCAGGACGACGGCGATCACCAGCCCGACCGTGAGGGCGACCATGAGCCGTTGCACGGCGCCGAGCAGGTCGCCCCGCTTCCACGCCAGCGCCGGCCCGAAGGGCATGACGAAGAGCAGCGGCACCATCAGTGGGCCGAAGGTGAGGTTGAAGAAGGGCGCTCCGACCGAGATCTTCTGGCCCGTGGTGGCTTCCAGCGCCAGCGGGTAGAGCGTGCCGACCAGCACGGTAGCGCAGCAGGCCGACAGGAACAGGTTGTTGAACACGAGCGAGCCTTCGCGCGACACCGGCGCGAAGATGCCCCCTACCCGCAGCATCGGCGCCCGCCAGGCATAGAGGGCGAAGGAGCCGCCGATGAACAGGGCCAGGATGAGCAGGATGAAGGTGCCGCGCGTCGGGTCGCTGGCGAAGGAGTGGACGGAGGTCAGCACGCCCGAGCGCACCAGGAAGGTGCCGAGCAACGACAGCGAGAAGGTCGTGATGGCGAGGAAGATGGTCCACACCTTCAGGGCTTCGCGCTTCTCCATGACGCTGGTGCAGTGGAGCAGCGCCGTGCCGGCGAGCCAGGGCATCAGCGACGCGTTCTCGACCGGGTCCCAGAACCAGAAGCCGCCCCAGCCCAGCGTGTAATAGGCCCAGTAGGAGCCCATCGCGATGCCGAGCGTCAGGAAGGTCCAGGCGAGCAACGCCCACGGCCGCACGAAGCGCGCCCAGCCGGCGTCGACCCGGCCGGTGATGAGCGCCGCGGCCGCGAAGGAGAACACGATCGAGAAGCCGACGTAGCCGAGGTAGAGCAGCGGAGGATGGATGGCGAGGCCGAGGTCCTGCAGGATCGGGTTGAGGTCGCGTCCCTCGATCGGCGGACGGGCCACGCGGGCGAAGGGGTCGCTGGTGAGGAGGATGAAGAGCAGGAACGCGGACGCGATCCAGCCCTGGACCGCCAGCGTGGCGGAGCGCAGCACCATCGGGATGCCGCGGCCGAAGCCCGCCACGGAGGCGCCGAACAGTGCCAGGATCAGCACCCACAGGAGCATCGACCCCTCGTGGTTGCCCCACACGCTGGCGATCTTGTAGACGAGCGGCTGCGTCGAATGGGTGTTCTCGACCACGTTGACCAGCGAGAAGTCGCTGACGACATGCGCCTCCGCCAGGCAGGCGAAGCTGTAGGCGACCAGGGCGAACTGGCCGATCGCGACCGGCACGGCCGTGCCCATCAGGGTCAGGTCGCGGCGGACCGAGCCCCACAGCGGCAGCGTGGATTGCACCAGCGCCAGTGCCAGCGCCAGCACGAGGGCGAAGTGGCCCGTTTCGATGAACATGCGGTGGGCCTCAGCGGATCGCCGGCACGGCCGAGGCCGACGCCGAGGCGGGAATGGCGGTCTCGGGTGCGGACAGGATCGGCGCCGCCGAAGCGGTGGCCCCGTCGGGCTGCCATTGGCCGCTCTTCTTCAACGCGTCGGCGACCTCGCGCGGCATGTAGCTCTCGTCGTGCTTGGCCAGAACGGAATCGGCGGTGAACTGGTTCGGCCCCGTCACGACGCCCTCGGCCACCACGCCCTGCCCTTCGCGGAACAGGTCCGGCAGGATGCCGGTGTAGCTGACGCGCACGTCGCGGGCCCTGTCGGTGACGGCGAAATGGACCGTCGCGTCGCCGACCCTGGCCAGCGACCCGGCCTCGACGAGGCCGCCGATGCGCAGCCGGGTGCCGAGCGCGGGGGCCTTCTGGGCGAACTCGGTGGGCCCATAGAAGAAGACCACGCTGTCGCGCAGGGCGAACAGCGTGAGGCCGGCGGCGACCGCCGCCACGCCGA
The DNA here is from genome assembly GCF_004137685.1 of Lichenibacterium minor. Classification (GTDB taxonomy): domain Bacteria; phylum Pseudomonadota; class Alphaproteobacteria; order Rhizobiales; family Beijerinckiaceae; genus Lichenihabitans; species Lichenihabitans minor. Next base: position 13,707 of record NZ_QYBB01000013.1, read on the forward strand.
GCGCCCCGGATACCAGGACGAGACGTTTCGTCTTGCGGCGCATGGCCTAGCTCTCCAAGCCGAGTTCATGGGCCAGCCGGTCGAGCTCGCCCGTCGCCTGCGGGTCGCCCGCCAGGGCCCGCCGCGCGTCCGCCAGGGCCTTCACGGCCTTGTCCTGCTCGCCCAGCACGCGATAGGCGCGCACGAGGCGGAGCCAGCCGGCGCCGTCCTGCCCGTTCTCGGCGAGGCGCGCCGCGAGCCCGTCGACCATGCCGCGGATCGCCGCCTGCTGCTGGCCGGCCGGCAGCGACGCGATGGCGGCGGCGCCCGCCGGCATGCCCGGCAGGGGTCCCCTCGCCGCGGCACCTGCCGGGTCCGGCGCGGGTCCGGTCGCCCGTGCGACGGCGGCGCCGCCCCGGGCCGGGGCGCCGTCGAGCTCGGCCACGCGCTCGCGGACGATCTTGGTGTAGGGGGCCTCGGGCGGAGCTTCGCGGATCAACGCTTCCCAGGTCGCGCGGGCCTTGGCCTTGTCGCCGTCCTGGAGGGACGCGAGGCCCTCGAAGAACCGCGCCTGCGGCAGCACCGGGTCGTCCTTCAAGGCGGCGTCGAACACCTGCCGGGCGTCGCCGGTGACGACGCCGTCGGCCTGCATCACCAGCGCCTGGCCGAGTTCGGCTTCGCGGGACGGGGAGCGGCCGCGCACGCGGATGATGTCCCGGTAGGTGCGCACCGCGTCGTCGAACCGGCCCATCTTCATGTAGACCGGCGCCATGATCTCGAGCCCGCGGCCGTCGTTCGGGTCGGACGCGAGGTGGGCCTCGATCTTGGCGATGGCGGTGGCGAAATCGGTCTGGCCCGTTTCGCGGGCGGCCAGGGGCGCGTCGGGCTGGCCCGGGTGTCCCACCTCGGCGTAGAGCCCGGCCGCCACCGCCACCACCAGGGCGCCGGCCGCTGCGGCCGTGGCGACCCGGCGACGGGGCGCCCCGGGCGCGCGGCCCGTGGTCTCGGAGGCCTGGATCAGGCGCCGCCCGAGTTCGGCACGGGTGGCCGCGACGTCGGCGGGACGCAGGATCCCGCGGTCGACGTCGGACGCCAGCTCACGAAGCTGGTCCCGGTAGAAAGCCGTGTCGGTCGCGCCCTCGGCAGCCGCTTCGCGCGGGCGGAGCAGCGGCCAGGACACGCAGAGGACCGCGGCGGCGGCCATGAAGGCGAAGGCTAACCAGACCATGCCTTTCTTTTAGCGCTTCCTCAGCGAGGCGGAAACGCAAAAACGGGCGGGGTGCTCAAGAGGTCACATGCCAGTTGCCGTCGAGGTCGCGGCAGCCCGTGCCCTTGCCGACCTGCGGACGCCCCCCGAAGAAGATCGTCGCCGTGAAGCTGCGGCATTCGGCCGGGGCGCCGTCGGCGGGGATGGCGGTCGAGGCGGCCGAGGTCGGGCCGGGCACCACGAACCCGTAGACGCCGTGGTCGCCCTTCCAGCTGCGGCGTTCGCCCGACGCGACCGCGCCGTCCTCGGCGGCGAGGGCCGCCTTGCGGTCCGCCTCGGGCAGCTTGGCGCCGGCCGCACCGCCGAGGAAGCCGCCGTAGTTCACCGGCACGGGAAGCGGTGCCGCTTCGACGGCCGCGACCGGCGCGACGCCCGGGGCGGGCATCGACAGCGAAGCGAGGCTCGCCCCGCCCGTGCCCGTCGTCGAACAGCCGGCGAGCGACGATGCGCTCGCCAGCGCCGCGGCGGCGAGCGCCGCCCCCTTCACGATCCCCGCCATGCTGGCCATGCCGTCCCGGTCCCCTCGATCCGCCGCAAAACGCCCGTTCCACGCGTCTTCTCGCGGGGACGATACCATCGAAATGCTTATCCGAACCTCGCGTCACACGGGATTCGGGCGGAAATCGGTGCGGCTGCCCGGCAAGCGCAGCACGGCGCGCAGGCCGCCCAACGGGCTCTCGTCCAGGGTGAAGGTGCCGCCGTAGGTGCCGGCGAGGTCGGTGACGATGCTGAGGCCGAGGCCCGAGCCGGGCTTCGATTCGTCGAGGCGGCGGCCCCGCCGCGCCACTTGGCCCCGCGCTTCGGCGTCGAGCCCGTCGCCGTCGTCGTCGACGTAGATGAGCAGCGCCGAGGGCCCGAGCTCGCCGGGGTCGTTGGTGGTTTCCACCGTGACCCGGACACGGCCCGAAGCCCACTTGCCGGCGTTGTCGACGAGGTTGCCGACGAGGTCCTCGAGGTCCTGCTTCTCGCCGCGGAAGCGCAGGCCGTCCGGGAGCTCGGCCTCGAAGACAACGTCGCGGTCGCGGTAGATCTTGCCGAACGTGCGCACGAGCCCGTCGATGACGGGGCGCACGTCCGTCACCGTGCCGATCACGGTGGAGCGGGCCGCCGCGCGGGCGCGGTCGAGGTAGTAGGTGACCTGGTCGCGCATGATGCCCACCTGGTCGCGCACCTTGGCGGCAAGGCCGTCGGGCTCGCCGGCGCCGGGCGACGACACCTCGTTGACGATGACGCTGAGCGGCGTCTTCAACGCGTGCGCCAGGTTGCCCACGTGGGTGCGAGCGCGGTCGACGATCTCGCGGTTCGCGACGATCAGCAGGTTGAGCTCGTTGGCGAGGGGCGCGATCTCGCGCGGGTATTCGCCCTCGATCCGCTCGGCGTCGCCCTGGCGGATGGCCGCCACGCCGGCGCCGAGCTGGCGCAGGGGCCGCAGGCCGAACCGCACCTGCAGAACGGTCGACAGGATCAGAGCCAGGGCCAGCACGGCCAGCGTGACCTCCAGCGCCACGTTGAAGGACTGGATATCGAGTTCGACCTCCTCCGGGGACGCCGCGACCTGGACGAGGTAGCGGTGCTTGTCGTCGGTCTCGATGTCGCGCTCCACGAGGCGCAGCCGGCGGTCGTCCGGCCCCACCGCATAGCCGCGCCGGATGCCGCCGACCTCCGATTCGACGCCTTCGCCCGTCAGTCTCGGCAATCGCTCGGCGAAGAGCGAGCGCGACGCGCGGATGTCGTTCGGGTCGCCGTCGAGCGGCGTGATCTGCCAGTACCAGCCGGACAGCGGCAGCTCGAACATGGTTTCGCCGAGCTGGCCGAGGTTGGAATGCGTCTCGTCCCCGGGGTCGCCGAGGTTGGCCGCCAGCGCCCGGACGTAGACGGACAGGCGCTGGTCGAAGTCGGCCTCGGCCGAGCGGCGGTTGATCGCCGACAGGGTCACGCCGGCGAGCAGCAGGATCAGCACGCTCCAGAAAGCGGCCGACAGGAACAGCCGCGTCGCGATGGAGCGCGTGCCGAACCGGTCGAACGCGCGGGCGCGTGCCGACACGCTCACGCGTCCTTCTTGGGCGCGGCCTTGCGCTCGCCTTCGGGCGGCGCCACCAGGTAGCCGAGCCCCCGCATGGTCTGGATGATCTCGACGCCGAGCTTGCGGCGGAGCCGGCCGACGAAGACCTCGATGGTGTTGGAATCCCGGTCGAAGTCCTGGTCGTAGAGGTGTTCCACGATCTCGCCCCGCGACACGATGCGGCCGGTGTGGTGCATGAGGTAGGACAGCAGGCGGTATTCGTGGGAGGTCAGCTTCACGGCGTTGCCGTCGACCGCGACGCGGCCCGCCCGGGTGTCGAGCGTGACGGGCCCGCAGGTGAGCTCGGCGCTGGCGTGGCCGGCGGCCCGGCGCAGCAGCGCGCGGACGCGGGCCAGCACCTCCTCCATGTGGAACGGCTTCGCCACGTAGTCGTCGGCGCCGGCGTCGAACCCCTTCACCTTGTCGCTCCAGCGGTCGCGCGCCGTGAGGATCAGCACCGGCATGGCACGGCCGGCCGCACGCCAGGCTTCCAGCACGGCGAGGCCGTCCCGCTTCGGCAGGCCGATGTCGAGCACCACGGCGTCGTAGGGTTCGGTGTCGCCCAGAAAGTGGCCTTCCTCGCCGTCGTAGGCGCGGTCCACCGCGTAGCCGGCCCCCTCCAGCCCCGCCACGATCTGGCGGTTCAGGTCACGGTCGTCCTCGACCACCAGCAGCCTCATGGCGCAGTCCTCGCGATATGCCCGCCGGGGCGGATCAGGGGTTCGGGTGCTCGCCCAGCGGAGCGCCCGTCGCGGCCGCGACGAGCCGGTGGGTGACGGGGCCGTCCCGGCCGAGCAGCGTGACGTCGTAGACGAGTTCGCCGCGGAACCAGCAGAGCTGGATGTCGATGGCTTCCGCGTTGCCGAGGTTCGAGGCTTCCCGCAGGGCGCGGATGGGCGGCACGAGCCCCTTCTCGAAGAACAGCTCGCGCGCCCGGGCCGGCCGGACGCAGGCCAGAGGCTGCGCGTCGTCGGGAGGGCCTTGGGCCACGGCGGCCCCGCAGCTCGAGGCCAGCACGGCCAGGATCAGGGCGGCGCGGGTCATGCCGACACGCTAGGCCGAGCCGCTGAATAGGCGGTGAATGCGCCGCCGGGTTTGACCCCGACGCGGGTCCCTGCATTGACACCCTTCGCGAGCGCGGCCATGGGGCGGGGGGCGTTGGACATGGACTGCACCTGTTCGGCCCCGCGCCAGGCGGCGCGTCGCCCGAGCCGGGCCGATCGCGCGGCGCCGGCGCCCGACGCGCCGACCGTGTCGCAATATGCCGTGCCGGGCAACCTCGCCGAACGGGGCTGCGAAGCCGCGCGCCCTGTGGCAGGACGGGCCCAGAACCGTCGTGCCACGCGGGGCCACGGCCGCGCGGAGCGCGGGCGCTGCCGGCCTCTGTGGCGCCCCGCGCGGGGGCGCTTCGACGACGATCTCGGGCGCGAACTGGCGCGGGCGCGTTTCGCCGGCGCCGGCGGCGCGGCCCGCCACACGGGAGCGGCGCGCGCCGCGGGAAGGGATCGACCATGCTGGCCCGACGCTTGAACGCCGTCCTGGCGCGCCGCGGCATCCATTACGCCTGGGTGGTGGCGGCGCTGACGTTTCTGGCCATGCTGACCACGGCCGGCGCCATGGGGCTGCCCGGGGCGCTGATCCTGCCGCTGAACGCCGAATACGGCTGGTCGACCGCGACGATCTCGTCGGCGCTGGCGCTGCGCATCCTGCTGTTCGGCCTCATGGCGCCCTTCTCCGCCGCCTTCATCCTGCGCTTCGGCCTGCGCGCCGTGATCGTCTGCGCGGTGGCACTCATCTCGGGCGGGCTGCTGCTCGCCACCGTCATGACGTCGTTCTGGCACCTCCTGGTGCTCTGGGGCGTGGTGGTCGGGCTCGGCACGGGGCTGACCGCGATGGTCCTCGGCGCCACGGTGGCGAACCGCTGGTTCGCCAAGAGCCGCGGCCTCGTTCTCGGCCTCCTCACCGCCAGCGCGGCGACGGGCCAACTCGCGTTCCTGCCGCTGGCGACCCTGCTGGTCGAACGCGTCGGGTGGCGCGCCGCCGTGTTCCCCACGGTGGCGGCCTGCGTGGCGGTCGCCGCCCTGGTGGCGCTGTTCATGGCCGACCGCCCCGAGGACCTCGGGCTCGGCGCCTACGGCGAGGACGCGCCCCGCGCCGGTGCGGCGGCGGCCCCCGCGGCTTCGGGGCCCGGCCCGGTGCGCCGGGCGCTGCTGACCCTGCGCGAAGCCGCGGGCGTGCCGGCCTTCTGGGCGCTGTTCGCCACCTTCTTCATCTGCGGCCTCTCGACCAACGGCCTGATCCAATCCCACTTCATCCCGTTCTGCTTCGACCATGGGCTCGGGGAAACGGACGCCGCCTCGGTGCTGGCCATGATGGGCATCTTCGACTTCGTCGGCACCGTGGCGTCGGGCTGGCTGTCCGACCGCGTCGACAACCGGTGGCTGCTGTTCTGGTATTACGGGCTGCGGGGCCTGTCGCTGCTGTGGCTGCCGCATTCCACCTTCACGCTCTACGGCCTGTCGGTCTTCGCGATGTTCTACGGGCTCGACTGGATCGCCACCGTGCCGCCCACCGTGCGCCTCGCCGCCAAGAGCTTCGGACGCGAGAAAGGCCCGCTGGTGTTCGGCTGGGTGTTCACGGGGCACCAGCTCGGCGCCGCCGTCGCCACCTCCGGCGCGGGCGCCGTGAGGACCGGCCTCGGCGATTACCTGCCGGCCTTCTACGCCGCGGGCGCGATGTGCCTCGTCGGAGCCCTCGTGGCCCTCGCGGCGGGCGGCCGCCGGCACCGCGACGGCGTTGCCATCGCGGCCTCCCCGGCCGCATAGAAGCGGCGCGGCGCCCGGCCGCGCGCCCGAGGCCCCCCGTGTCGACCCAGAAACCTCGCCCCCCCGGCCGCCGGCCCAACAGCCGGCCTTTCCCTTCCGGCGCACAGGGGCGCACGCCGCCGCGGGACGGCGACCGCGGACATCGCCCACCCCCGCCGCCGCCCGACACCGTCTACCTGTGGGGCACCCACGCCGTCGTCGAGGCGCTGGGCTCGCTGCGCCGCAAGGCGCTGCGGATCTCCGCCACCGAGGCCGCCGTGGAGCGGATCGCCGAACTCGCCGCCGACCGCGGCGTGCCGGTGTCGATCGTGCCCGGCGACGCCATATCGGCGCGGCTGCCGCGCGACGCCGTCCACCAGGGCCTGCTCCTGGAAGCGCGGCGCCTCGAGCCGATCGCGCTCGATGCCCTGCCCGACGATGGCGTCGTGCTGGTGCTCGACCAGATCACCGATCCGCACAACGTCGGCGCCATCCTGCGCACGGCCGCGGCCTTCGGCGTGTCGGCGCTGGTCCTGCAGGACCGGCACGCGCCGGACCTGTCGGGCACCCTGGCCAAAGCCGCCTCGGGCGGGCTGGAACACGTGCCGGTGGCCCTCGTGGTCAACCTCGCCCGCACGCTCGACAAGCTCGGCGAGCGCGGCTTCTTCCGCGTGGGCCTCGACTCGGCCGGCGACGGCTCGCTCGAAGCCATGGACCTGCCGCGCCCGCTGGCTTTGGTGCTGGGCTCGGAAGGGGACGGGCTGCGCCGATTGACCCGCGAACGGTGCGACGCCGTCGCGCGGCTCGACATGCCGGGCCCGATCAAGAGCCTCAACGTGTCCATCGCCTGCGCGGTGGCGTTGACGGTGGCGCGCCTGAAGGCGCCCGCTCAGTAGGCGGTGCCGACCCCGTAGCGGTACACCACGGGCTCGCGCCGCCCCCCGCAAGCGCAACCGGCGCGCCCGTCGCGATCCGACGCGCGCGGGCCCCATCCGACATCCGCCGAGGCCGCGTAGGCGTAACGGTCGTTCGGGCTGTAGGGCGCGTAGGGGCTCGGCCCCAACGGCGGCTCCGCGAAGCGGACGGCCAGCGGCGTTTCGGAGCGGTAAGCGGTGCCGCCCCCCGTCCCGTACACGCTCTGCGTGGCGTAGCTGCCCGTGCCCCCGTAGGTGCCCGGCTGGCCGTAGGTGCCCTGCCCCCCGTAGGTCCCCTGCCCGCCGTAGACGCCCGCGTCGCCGTAGAAGCCGGGTGCGCCGTCGCCGAAACCGAAGTCTCCGCCGACCCCGCCGAAGCCGCCGACGACGACGCCATACCCCCGCCGTGCAGCCAGGCGACGTCGCGCCTCTCCGGCATTCGCGAAGCCGCGCCCGGCGTCGTAGCGCATAGCGGTGGCGACGTGGCCGAAGCCCGCTCGCCCGTTGCTGAAGCCACTTCCGGAGGGCAGCGCCGTCGCGGTGTGGCCGTAGAGGGGCACGCCGCCGCGCGCGAAGCCGCCGAAGCGCGCGGCCGTGCCCGTGTGCCCGTACACGGACAGGTAGGGCCGCATGCCGGACCTCTCGTGGATCACGCCGGCGACGGGCGGCACCCCGCGTCCGCCGCCGCCGAGCGCGCCATGGGACCCGCCGCCGCGGTGAAAGGCGGCACCGCCGCCATGCCCTCCGCCGCCGGCGGAGGCGGGGACCGCGAACAGGATCGAGACCGCGGCCGCCAGGGCGACGCGATCGAAGTGGCTGGCGTGCATGCCGTGCTCCGGAACGGGACGATCCCGCGACAGCGCAATTTAGAAGATCTTCACCTCCGACCTATCCGTCGACCGAAACGTGGTTAATGCATGACTGGCTTGCGATTTGAACACGGGTCTCTTAACCTGAGCGGGTTCGAGAGTGTGGCGGTTCCGCCCCGAATCGATCTACACAGCACAGACGGGGATGGAAACGCGGGGACCTACCCCACGGCGTTCCGCTGAAGCGACCGGCGCGGCCCCAGGCCCGGATCCCGGTCCTCGCGGCGCGCCGTGGCCATGACGCCGACCCACGGCGCGGTCCCGAGCCGACCATCCCGACCGAGATCACAACGGGAGGACCGGCATGCTCGACAAACAGAGCGCAGCGACGATCGACGATACGGACCGCATCATGCGGGATCCGGCATTCCAGGCCCTGGTCAAGGAGCGCACGAGCTTCGGCTGGACGATGTCGATTGCCATGCTGGTGGTGTATCTCGCGTTCATCTTCCTGGCCGCCTTCGGCAAGGGTTTCATGGCCTCGACGATCGCGGGCTCCTTCATCTCCTGGGGGATCGTATTCGGCGTGTTCACGATCGTCTTCGCCTTCGCGTTGACCGGCATCTACGTGTCGCGCGCCAACGGGCGTTTCGACGACCTCACCGCGCAGCTGAACCGGGACGCGATGTGATGCGCCTGGCTTCCCTGTCCCTCGCCGCCGCGGCGGCCTTCACCGCCACCGCCGCCCGCGCGGCCGGCCCGGACCTCGGTCCGACGACCCAGAGCGCCACCAACTGGCCGGCGATCGTCATCTTCCTGCTGTTCGTGCTGCTGACGCTCGGCATCACCTACCGGGCGGCCCGGCAGACCAAGTCGGCCGCCGACTTCTACGCCGCCGGCGGCGCCATCTCGCCCGGCCAGAACGCCCTGGCCATCGCGGGCGACTTCATGTCGGCGGCCTCCTTCCTCGGCATCTCGGCCCTGGTCTTCACCTCAGGCTTCGACGGCCTGATCTACTCCGTCGGCTTTCTCGTGGGCTGGCCCATCGTGCTGTTCCTCATCGCGGAGCGGCTGCGCAACCTCGGCAAGTTCACCTTCGCCGACGTGGCCTCGTTCCGCCTGGACCAGACTGCCATCCGCACCCTGGCGGCGGTCGGCACGCTCACCGTGGTGGCCTTCTACCTGATCGCCCAGATGGTCGGGGCCGGCTCGCTCATCAAGCTTCTGTTCGGCCTGCCCTACGGCTACGCGGTGGCGATCGTCGGCGTGCTGATGATCGTCTACGTGGCCTTCGGCGGCATGAAGGCGACGACCTCGGTGCAGGTCATCAAGGCGTGCCTGCTGCTGTTCGGCGCCACCGTCATGGCTGTCTCGGTGCTGTGGCACTACGGTTTCAACTTCAACGCCATCCTGGCCGACGCCGTGAAGATCCAGCCCAAGGGGCTCGCCATCCTGGGGCCGGGCGGCTTCGTCGCCGACCCCGTGTCGACGGTGTCGCTCGGCCTCGCGCTGATGTTCGGCACCGCCGGCCTGCCGCACATCCTCATGCGCTTCTTCACCGTGAAGGACGCCAAGGCGGCGCGCAAATCGGTGTTCTACGCCACGGGCCTGATCGGCTACTTCTACATTCTCACCTTCATCATCGGCTTCGGGGCGATCGTCTACCTGATGCCGGACTCGTCCTTCTACAACGTCGCGGCGGACGGCACCTACAACAAGCTGACCGGGCTCGTCGGTGGCGGCAACATGCCGGCGCTGGCGCTGTCGAAGGCCGTGGGGGGATCTCTGTTCTACGGCTTCATCGCCGCCGTGGCCTTCGCCACCATCCTGGCCGTCGTGTCCGGCCTGACCCTGGCGGCCGCCAGCGCGGTCAGCCACGACCTCTACGCCAACGTGATCGCCCGCGGGCGCTCGACGGAGCGCAAGGAGGTCCTGGTGTCCAAGGTGACGGCCGTGGTGATCGGCTTTGTCGCCATCGGGCTCGGCTACAAGTTCGAGACGGTGAACGTGGCCTTCATGGTCGGCCTCGCCTTCGCGGTGGCGGCGAGCTGCAACTTCCCGGTGCTGCTCATGTCCCTGATGTGGCGCGGCACCACCACCAACGGTGCGCTGGTGGGCGGCGTGCTCGGCCTCGTCACCGCCGTCGGCATGGTGGTGCTGAGCAAGGGCGTGTGGGTCGCGGTCTTCGGTTACCATGACGCCATCTTCCCCTACGACAACCCGGCGCTGTTCTCGATGCCGCTGGCCTTCGCCGGCATCTACGTCGTGTCGAAGCTGGACAACAGCCGCCGTGCCCAGCGCGAACGCGCGATGTTCGAGCAGCAGTTCGTCCGCTCCGAGACCGGCATCGGCGCCGCCGGAGCCCACGCGCACTGAGGTTCGAGTCGGCATCGGGGGACGGCGCCTTTCGGGCGCCGTCCTTCCCGCGCCGGGCCCGGCCGCGAAAGCCGCTGGGCGAGCGACACGGAACGAGAAAGGGCGCGCATCTCACGATGCGCGCCCTTTCACTTACTCGGCCCCTCAGAAAAGCAGTGCCGGCGATCGACCGTCCCCATCGCCGGCCAGCGCGGCGGCATGCACCGATGCCGTCGAGATGACATCGGCGACCGACGGGACAGGTCGCGGCCGCAGGCCGTGAACCGGCAGCGCCGCGACCGCAAGCCGGACGTGAAGCCGCGCGCCGAGGCGCGCGGCTTCAAACTCAATGGGCGATCACGCCCGAAGCATCGTCCTCGACCGCCGCGGGCTTGCGGACGGCCTTCAGGTCCTCCTCCCACTGGATCGGGACCGGCTGGCGCACGAGGGCGTGGACCAGCACCTCGTCGAGGCGCGACACCGGCACGATCTCCAAGGCGTTCTTCACGCTGTTGGGGATGTCGGCGAGGTCCTTCGCGTTCTCCTCGGGGATCATGACCTTCTTGATGCCGCCGCGCAGGGCGGCGAGCAGTTTCTCCTTCAGGCCGCCGATCGGCAGCACCCGGCCGCGCAGCGTGATCTCGCCCGTCATGGCGATGTCGCGGCGGATCGGGATGCCGGTGATCACCGACACGATCGAGGTCGCCATGGCGACGCCCGCCGACGGCCCGTCCTTCGGGGTCGCCCCTTCCGGCACGTGGACGTGGAAGTCGCGCCGATCGAAGAAGGGCGGCTCGACGCCGAAGTCGGTGGCACGGGAGCGGACGTAGGATGCCGCCGCCGAGATCGACTCCTTCATTACGTCGCGCAGGTTGCCCGTGACGGTCATCTTGCCCTTGCCCGGCATGGCGACCGACTCGATCGTCAGCAGCTCGCCGCCGACCTCGGTCCAGGCGAGGCCGGTGACGACGCCGACCTGATCCTCCGTCTCGGCCTCGCCGTAGCGGAACTTCGCCACGCCGAGGTAGTCGGCGAGGTTCTCGTCCGTCACCTTCACGGAGGTCGACTCCGACATCATGATCTCCTTCACGGCCTTGCGGGCCAGGTTGGAGATCTCGCGCTCGAGGTTGCGGACGCCGGCTTCCCGCGTGTAGCGGCGCACGACGGTCAGCAGGGCCTCGTCGGTGATCGACCACTCTTCCTTGGACAGGCCGTGCTTGGACACCGCCACCGGGATGAGATGCGTGCGGGCGATCTCGGCCTTCTCTTCCTCCGTGTAGCCGGCGATCCTGATGATCTCCATGCGGTCCATCAGGGGACCGGGGATGTTCAGGGTGTTGGCGGTGGTCACGAACATCACGTTCGACAGGTCGTAATCGACCTCGAGGTAATGGTCGTTGAAGGTCGCGTTCTGCTCGGGGTCGAGGACCTCCAGCAGGGCCGAGGACGGGTCGCCGCGGAAGTCCTGGCCCATCTTGTCGATCTCGTCGAGCAGGAAGAGCGGGTTGGACGTCTTGGCCTTGCGCATCGACTGGATGATCTTGCCGGGCATCGAGCCGATGTAGGTGCGCCGATGGCCGCGGATCTCCGCCTCGTCGCGCACGCCGCCGAGCGAGATGCGGACGAACTCGCGCCCCGTCGCCTTGGCGATCGAGCGGCCGAGCGACGTCTTGCCGACGCCGGGCGGGCCGACGAGGCACAGGATCGGCCCCGTGAGCTTGTTGGCGCGGCTCTGCACCGCGAGATACTCGATGATGCGCTCCTTGACCTTGTCGAGCCCGTAATGGTCCGAATTCAGGGTCGACTCGGCGAGCGGCAGGTCGCGCTTGATCTTGGAGCGCTTGTTCCACGGGATCGAGAGCAGCCAATCCAGGTAGTTGCGCACCACCGTGGCCTCGGCCGACATGGGCGACATCTGCTTCAGCTTCTTCAGCTCGGCCTGCGCCTTGTCGCGGGCCTCCTTGGACAGCTTGGTTTCCTTGATGCGCCCCTCGAGCTCGCTGAGGTCGTCCTTGCCGTCCTCGTCGCCCAGCTCCTTCTGGATCGCCTTCATCTGCTCGTTGAGGTAGTACTCGCGCTGCGTCTTCTCCATCTGCCGCTTGACGCGGGTGCGGATGCGCTTCTCGACCTGCAGCACGGAGATCTCGCTCTCCATGAGGCCCAGGCACTTCTCCAGCCGCTGGCTGACCGACGTGGTTTCCAGGATGCCCTGCTTGTCGGAGATCTTCACGGCGAGGTGGGACGCCACCGTGTCGGCGAGCTTGGGGTAGTCGGAGATCTGGCCGACCGCCGCGACGACCTCGGGCGAGATCTTCTTGTTCAGCTTGACGTAGTTCTCGAACTCGCTGACCACCGAGCGGGCCAGGGCCTCGACCTCGACCTTGTCGAGCGGATCGTCCGCCAGCGCCTCGGCGTCGGCCTCGTAGAACTCGTCCGTGCGGACGTATTTGCCGACCTTGGCGCGGCGCGAGCCCTCGACCAGCACCTTCACGGTGCCGTCGGGCAACTTCAGCAGCTGCAGCACCGAGGCGAGCGTGCCCGTGGTGAAGATGGCGTCGGTGGCGGGATCGTCGTCGGTCGCATTCACCTGCGTGGCCAGCAGGATGAACTTGTCCGCCTTCATCACCTCCTCGAGGGCGCGGATGGACTTCTCGCGCCCGACGAAGAGGGGAACGATCATGTGCGGGAACACGACGATGTCGCGCAGCGGCAGGACCGGATAGGTGTCGATGGAGCCGGGCGTGGCGGGGACGCGTTTCGGACTGGTCATGCTGCATCCTGTCGGGAGTGAGACGCACGCCGGCGCTTCTCCTGAAGCCGCCGTCGGTCGATCGGCCCCCTTCGCGACCTCCGCCCGCCGCCCAAGCCCGGGGTCGGGCGGAGGCGGCAGTCGACGATCAGGAAGGGACCCTTCGCCGCCGAAACGCCTGGCAAGTTCCACACCGCCACACGGACCTGCGACACGCCACGGGGCCAAAGGTCTGCACCCCGGGGCACGAGGCGACCGGATCGGGCGGTGGAAGCCGCCCCGTCGCCGATGCCCTGATGGGAAGATGGCGGTCACCCAACCGTCATTCAAGCTTTATCGCGGGCCGGCCGAAGCCCTGTCCCGCTTCGGGCAAGCCCCGAACGGCGAAGGGCGGGACCGTCGCCGGTCCCGCCCTTCCGTCCGATCCGTCAGGCGCTGGCGGCCCCGCCCGTCCCCGTCTTCTCCGCCCCGCGTTCGGAGTAGATGTAGAGGGGCCGGGCATTGCCCTCGACCACCTCGGGGCCGATGACCACCTGTTCGACCCCGTCGAGACCCGGAAGGTCGAACATGGTGTCGAGCAGGATGCCCTCCATGATGGACCGCAGGCCGCGGGCGCCGGTCCGGCGCTCGATCGCCTTCTTGGCCACGACGTTCAGGGCCTCGTCCTGGAACATCAGCTCCGTCGATTCCATCTCGAACAGGCGCTGGTACTGCTTCACCAGAGCGTTCTTCGGCTCGGTGAGGATCTTCTTCAGCGCTTCCTCGTCGAGGTCCTCCAGCGTGGCGATCACCGGCAGGCGGCCGACGAACTCCGGGATGAGGCCGAACTTCAGCAGGTCCTCGGGCTCCACCTTGCGGAACACCTCGCCGGTGCGCCGGTCGTCCGGCGCCTGGACCTTGGCGGCGAAGCCGATCGACGTGCCCTTGCCACGGCCCGAGATGATCTTCTCCAGGCCCGCGAAGGCGCCGCCGCAGATGAACAGGATGTTGGTCGTGTCCACCTGCAGGAACTCCTGCTGCGGGTGCTTGCGGCCGCCCTGCGGCGGCACGGACGCGACCGTGCCCTCCATGATCTTCAGCAGGGCCTGCTGCACGCCCTCGCCGGACACGTCCCGGGTGATGGACGGGTTGTCGGACTTGCGGGAAATCTTGTCGATCTCGTCGATGTAGACGATGCCGCGCTGCGCCCGCTCGACGTTGTAGTCGGAAGCCTGGAGCAGCTTGAGGATGATGTTCTCGACGTCCTCGCCGACGTAGCCGGCCTCGGTCAGCGTCGTCGCGTCCGCCATGGTGAAGGGCACATCGAGGATGCGGGCGAGCGTCTGGGCGAGCAGCGTCTTGCCGGAGCCGGTGGGCCCGATCAGCAGGATGTTGGACTTCGCCAGCTCGACGTCGTTGTGCTTCTGCGCGTGGTTCAGGCGCTTGTAGTGGTTGTGCACCGCCACCGACAGCACGCGCTTGGCCTGCGGCTGGCCGATCACGTAGTCGTCGAGGACCTTGCAGATCTCACGAGGGGTCGGAATGCCGTCGCGACGGTTCACCAGCGAGGACTTGTTCTCCTCCCGGATGATGTCCATGCACAGCTCGACGCATTCATCGCAGATGAAGACCGTCGGGCCCGCGATCAGCTTGCGGACTTCATGCTGGCTCTTGCCGCAGAAGGAGCAATACAGCGTATTTTTCGAGTCGCTGCCGCCGGCTTTAACCATTGTCGTCTCCACTCCGACCCGCTTCGCGCCGGGCGCGACTCGAATCATTCCTAGAAATTAGCCGCGGCCGGCTAACGAAAGGTGCACCACGTGGAAGGTCGCGATGTCGCATCGCGCGCCCTTCCCCGGGCCGACCCTCGGAAGCCACCACAGCTTTTCGGCGAGATCAAGCCGGGGCCGGCGGCGTGGCCCCGGCGCCGGCCTCACTTCGCGTCGGTCGATTCCACGCGCACCGTTTCGACCTTGTCGATGATGCCGAAGGCCTGGGCTTCGTCGGCGGTCATGAAATGGTCGCGGTCGAGGGTGCGCTCGATCGTCTCGTAGTCCTTGCCGGTGTGCTTGACGTAGATCTCGTTCAGCCGGCGCTTGATCTTGGTGATGTCCTCGGCGTGGCGCAGGATGTCGGACGCCTGCCCCTGGAAGCCGCCGGACGGCTGATGCACCATGACGCGGGCGTTGGGCAGCGCGTAGCGCATCCCGGCCTCGCCGGCGCAGAGCAGGAGCGAGCCCATGGAGGCCGCCTGGCCGACGCAGAGCGTCGACACCTTCGGGCGGATGAACTGCATCGTGTCGTAGATGGCCAAGCCCGCCGTCACCACGCCGCCCGGCGAGTTGATGTAGAGCGAGATTTCCTTTTTCGGGTTCTCGGCTTCGAGGAACAACAGCTGGGCGATCACCACGGACGCCATGTTGTCCTCCACCGGCCCGGTGAGGAAGATGATGCGCTCGCGCAGCAGGCGCGAATAGATGTCGAAGCCCCGCTCGCCGCGGCTGGTGTTCTCGATCACCTGGGGGATGAGGTAGTTGTTGTACATCGCGATCGGATCCTGCATCGGACCGGTCCTCTTCCCTGTCAGCGGCCCCGGAGCGCCCGTCGATCGGGCGGGATTGCCAAATCGGACGGTGACGCGCTCCCGCTCAAAACCCTGAACCCCACCCGCCCGGATCCGTGCGGTCCTGGCGGGTGGGGTTCCGGTGGCCATGCGTCGAATATATGTCCGCTCCGGCGGAGCGCAACATGCGTCCCGCCGGCGGAAAGCGTCAGCCTTCGGAGCCGGTCGGCTCGGAGGCGGCGTCCTCGCTGCCGATCTGCGGCGCGGGAGCCGATTTCGGCGCGCCGTCCTCGTCGTCCTGCGGCTTGAACAGCTCCTCGCGCGACACGGTGCGCTCCGTCACCTTGGCCTGGCCGACGATGTGGTCGACGACCTTCTCCTCGAACAGCGGCGCCTTGATCTCGCCCAGGGCCTGCGGGTTCTTGGTGTAGTGCTCCCAGACGGCCTTCTCCTGGCCAGGATACTGCCGCGTCAGCTCGACCAGCGCCTTGCCGACCTCGGAATCCTCGACCTTGATGCCGGCCTTCTCGCCGACTTCGGCGAGCACGAGGCCCAGGCGCACGCGGCGCTCGGCGATGCGGCGATATTCCGCACGCGCCGCCTCTTCGGTCGTGTCCTCGTCGGCGAAGCTCTTGCCCGAGCGGCCCTGCTCGCTCTGCACCTGCCGCCAGATGTTGTCGAACTCCTGGGCGACGAGGCCTTCGGGCAGCTCGAAGCTGTAGCGCTTGTCGAGCGCATCGAGCAGCGAGCGCTTGATGCGGTCGCGCGACGCGCGGGAGAAGTCCTCCTGCATGCGGGTGCGGATCGCCTCGCGCAGCGCGTCGAACCCCTCGAAGCCGAAGGTCTTGGCGAAATCGTCGTCGAGCTTCTGCTCGCCCGGCGCGCCGACCTCGCGCACCTTGACGTCGAAGGTGGCGTCCTTGCCCGCCAGTTCGGCCGAGTTGTAGTCGGCCGGGAAGGTCACCGAGATGCGGCGCTCCTCGCCCGCCCGCGCCCCGACGAGCTGGTCCTCGAAGCCCGGGATGAAGGTGTTCGAGCCGAGCACGAGCGGCGCGTCCTCGCCCTTGCCGCCCTCGAACGGCACGTCGTCGACGCGGCCCTCGAAGTCGATCTTCAGGCGGTCGCCCGAGGCCGCGACGGCATCGTCGCCCTGCCGCGGCTCGTAGGAGCGGCTGCCCTGGGCCAGCGTGTCGATGGAGCGCTGGATTTCCTCGTCGGAAATGTCGGCCACCTGGCGCTCGAGTTCGAGGTCCTCGAACGAGCCGGTCTCGAAGGTGGGGATCGTTTCCACCGCCACGGTGAAGCTGAGGTCGCCCTCGGCCTCCATGGCGCGCTCCACCTCGGCCTGGTCGGACGCGAGGTCGATCTTCGGCTCGAGGGCGAGGCGGAGGTTGTTGTCCTCGACGATCTTGCGGTTGGCCTCGTTGACGGCGTTCTGCACGACGTCGCCCATGATGGAGCGGCCGTAAAGGCGCTTCAGGTGCGACAGCGGCACCTTGCCGGGACGGAAGCCGTTGATGCGGACCTTGTCCTTCATGCCGACGAGTTCGCCCTGGAGGCGGGACGCCAGATCGGCGGCGGGGAGCACGACCTTGTATTCGCGCTTCAGCCCGGAGGCGCTGATCTTGGTAACCTGCATCGTCTCAGTCCTTCACAACTCGTCTCGGTGCCGTGGATCGGCGAAAGAGGGTCCCCGGGGCACGCCGCGCGCCGCGGCTCCGCCGGATGCGGTGCCGCGCGGCGGTGGCGGATGCGAGGAAGGGTCGGCGCCGGCCCGGCCGGACCCTGCCGAAATGGTGCGGGCGGAGGGACTCGAACCCCCACGACGTGAGTCACTGGAACCTAAACCCAGCGCGTCTACCAATTCCGCCACGCCCGCCCGTCTCGCAACCGGCCAACCCGGACGCAGCGTCTTATCAACGCCCCCGGCGCGATGCAGCAAAAAAGTGGGGCTCAGCGCAGAGGTCCGCGAAAGGCCGAGACCGCGAAGGAGAAGAGCGCCCAGGCGGGCCCGGGGCCGTGGACGGCACCGGACGTGGCGCGGCCGATCGCTGCCGCGAGCGCGACCGCCGCGACGGCGGCGATGAGGGAAACGTGGCGCATGGACGGGCTCGCCGAAACGGGACGGCGAAGCGCCGCGAGCCGGCGCGGGCGCAAGGTCGGGGCCGGGCGGGCCCGTCCCGGACCGGGACGCCCGGCGGCGGGCGCCCCCTGCCCCCCAAGTCGAGCGGGCCCCCGGCGGAAGCCGATCGCCTGCGACCGCCCCGTCCCGATCCGGGACGATGCGCGCGGCGGCCCCGCCGGCGGGCCTCGCGACCCTTCCGGCCGCGGCCGGGATCAGCGGAACCCGTCCCGGGCGAACAGGGCGCGCAGCACCGCCGGCAGGGCGTCGGGCAGGTCCTCGGAGATCAGCCCCGGCCCGACGTGGTTCGCCGCCGCCGCGTGGAGCCACACCGCCGCCGCGGCGGCCTCGAAGGCCGGCATGCCCTGCGCCAGGAGCCCGCCCACCATGCCGGCGAGCACGTCGCCGCTGCCCGCCGTCGCGAGCCAGGGCGCGTCCTCGCCCGCGATGGCGGCCCGTCCGTCGGGCGCGGCCACCACCGTGTCGGGGCCCTTCAGCACCAGCACGGCGCCGAGCCGCGCGGCCCCGGCGCGGGCGCGGGCGACCTTGTCGGGCGCGTCGAGCACCTCGTCCAGGCCGGCGAACAGCTTGGCGAACTCGCCGTCGTGCGGGGTCACCACCACCGGCCCGCCTGCGCCCCGCACCAGCGCGGCCAAGTCGTCCGCGCGGCCGGCGAAGAGCGTCAGCGCGTCGGCGTCGAGCACGGCCGCGCGGGCCCGGTCGCCTGGCGCCAGCGCCGCCGCGACGAGCGCCGGCGCGTCGGCACCGTGGCCGAGGCCGGGCCCCAGCACCACGGCGTTCTTGCGGGCATCCGCCAGGATGTCGCGGAGGTCGTCCGGGCCCTCGAACGGCTTCAGCATGATCGCGGTGAGATGCGCGGCGTGGATCGCCAGCGCGTCGGCGGGGCTCGCCAGGGTGACGAGCCCGGCCCCGACGCGCAGCCCCCCGCGGGCGCACAGCCGCGCCGCGCCGAGCGTCGGCAGGGGCCCCGACACCGTGAGCAGGTGACCCCGCGTGTATTTGTGGCCGGCCGCCGTCGGCTTCGGGTAATGGCGCGCCCACAGGTCCGGCCCGTCGTGGAACAGCGTCGGGGCGATCGCGTCGAGGACGGCCGCGTCGATGCCGATGTCGGCGAGCGTCACCGTCCCGCAACGCTCGCGGCCCGGCATCAGCAGGTGTCCGGGCTTCAAGCGGAAGAACGTCACCGTTTCGGTGGCACGGATCGCCGCGCCCGCGGGGCTGCCCAGCACCTCGCCCGTGTCGCCCGACAGGCCGGACGGGAGGTCGACGGCCAGCACCGGGCGGCGGGCAGCCGCGACGCGCTCGACCAGCACGGCCGCGGCGCCGTCGAGCGGGCGCGACAGCCCGGCGCCGAACAGGGCATCGACGACGAGGTCATGCGCCACCGGGTCGGCCGCAGCGGCATCGCCCACCGGGCCCGGCCAGGCCGCGGCGGCCGCGGCGGCGTCGCCCCGCAGCCGCTCGACCGGCACGGTCGACGCCACGTCCGCGGCATATCCGCGGCGACGCAGTTCGGCGGCCGCCACGTAGCCGTCGCCGCCGTTGTTGCCCGGCCCGCACAGCACCAGCACGCGCCGGCCGCCCGCCGCGTCCAGCATCCGCCCGGCCACGGCCGCGACGGCGCGGCCGGCGCGGTCCATCAGCACGGCGCCCGGCGTGCCGCCGGCCGCCGCGAGGCGGTCGGCCTCGGCCATCTGGGCTGTGGTGACGACCTCGATCACGCGCTGCATGGCGGCTCCCTTTCCCTCGACGGGACGGCCCGCACTCGCGCCGGCCTCCGTCACGTTCCCGGCATGTGGCGCTGAATCAGGCGTCGCGCGCTTGGCACGGGCGATGCTAATGTCGGCGCATCGGCGGAATCGCCGCCAACGTGGCCCGACCCGGCCGGAGCGCAGGCTCCCGGTCCGCTTCGCGCCACGGGCGGCCACCGCTCGTGCAATGTTCGCGCCCCGGCACAGGTTGGACCCCCGCATGAAGAAGATCGAGGCGATCATCAAGCCCTTCAAGCTCGACGAGGTGAAGGAGGCGCTCCAGGACGTCGGCCTGCAGGGCATCACCGTGACGGAAGCGAAGGGCTTCGGGCGACAGAAGGGGCACACCGAGCTTTACCGCGGCGCCGAATACGTCGTCGACTTCCTGCCCAAGGTGAAGATCGAGATCGTGCTCGGAGACGAGATGGTCGACCGCGCCGTGGACGCCATCCGCCGCTCGGCCCAGACGGGGCGCATTGGCGACGGCAAGATCTTCGTGTCGTCCATCGAGGGCGCCATCCGGATCCGCACCGGCGAAACCGGCAACGACGCGATCTGACCCTTCCCGCGCGGCGCCGGCCCTTGCGCGGGCCGCGCGGGGGCGGGTAGGCATCCGGCCGAGGGTCGCGAGACCGGCTCCGCGTCGCCGAGCCGCCTCGACCAGGACGCTCGGATCTCGACGCGTGTTCCGCCCGCCCGCCGCCCGTTCCGCGGAAGCCGGGAAAGCGGGACATGGCCGGGGTCCTCCCCGCGCGCCCGCACCGGAGCACAGCATGAAGACCGCACAGGATGTCCTGAAGGCCATCAGGGACCAGGACATCAAATACGTCGACTTCCGCTTCACGGACCCGCGCGGCAAGTGGCAGCACGTCACCTTCGACGTGAGCATCGTCGACGAGGAAGCCTTCGCCGAGGGCGTGATGTTCGACGGCTCGTCGATCGCGGGCTGGAAGGCCATCAACGAATCCGACATGACGCTGATGCCGGACCCCGAGACGGCCTGCATGGACCCGTTCTTCTCGGCCTCGACCCTGTCGATCGTCTGCGACGTGCTCGAGCCCGCCACGGGCGAGCCCTACGCCCGCGACCCCCGCGGCGTCGCCAAGAAGGCCGAAGCCTACCTCAAGTCGACCGGCATCGGCGACGCCGTCTTCGTCGGCCCGGAAGCCGAGTTCTTCGTCTTCGACGACGTGCGCTTCAAGGCCGACCCCTACAACACGGGCTTCGTGGTCGATTCGATCGAGCTGCCGTCGAACATGGACACCGTGTACGAGGGCGGCAACCTCGGGCACCGCATCCGCACCAAGGGGGGGTACTTCCCCGTGCCGCCGCTCGATTCGGCGCAGGACATGCGCGGCGAGATGCTCGCCGCCATGGCCAGCATGGGCGTCAAGGTCGAGAAGCATCACCACGAGGTGGCGTCGGCCCAGCACGAGCTCGGCATGAAGTTCGACCGCCTGACGCTGATGGCCGACGGCATGCAGATCTACAAATATTGCATCCACCAGGTGGCGCAGAGCTACGGCAAGTCGGCCACCTTCATGCCGAAGCCGGTGTTCGGCGACAACGGTTCGGGCATGCACGTACACCAGTCGATCTGGAAGGACGGCAAGCCGCTGTTCGCGGGGGACAAGTACGCCGACCTCAGCCAGGACTGCCTGTGGTACATCGGCGGCATCATCCGCCACGCCAAATCGCTCAACGCCTTCACCAACCCGTCGACGAACTCCTACAAGCGGCTGGTGCCGGGCTACGAGGCGCCGGTGCTGCTCGCCTATTCGGCGCGCAACCGCTCGGCCTCCTGCCGCATCCCGTACACGTCCAACCCGAAAGCCAAGCGCGTCGAGGTCCGCTTCCCCGATCCGGCCGCCAACCCGTACCTGGCTTTCGCCGCCATGCTGATGGCCGGCCTCGACGGCATCCAGAACAAGATCGATCCCGGCGCCGCCATGGACAAGGATCTGTACGACCTG
The DNA here is from genome assembly GCF_004137685.1 of Lichenibacterium minor. Classification (GTDB taxonomy): domain Bacteria; phylum Pseudomonadota; class Alphaproteobacteria; order Rhizobiales; family Beijerinckiaceae; genus Lichenihabitans; species Lichenihabitans minor. The sequence continues at coordinate 35,055 of NZ_QYBB01000013.1, forward strand.
CCCAAGGCCGAGCTGGCGCAGATCCCGACGGTCTGCGGTTCGCTCCGCGAAGCGCTGGACAGCCTCAAGGCCGACCACGCCTACCTGACCGCCGGCAACGTGTTCACGGCCGACCTCATCGAAAGCTACATCGAACTCAAGATGGCCGAGGTGATGCGTTTCGAGATGACGCCGCACCCGGTCGAGTACGAGATGTATTATTCGGTCTGACCCGCCCATCGCCTTCCGGGACCGCGCCAGGGGCGCGCCCGGAAGGATCTCTCCCCGTCAGCGACCCGGCCCGTCCCAGAATTCGCAGCGGTGGCGGGCCGCGACGTCGGCCGCCGGCCCGGGGTCGTGCGGCGAGAGCCTCACGACGTCGGCCGAGCTGCGGTAGCGCGGCCAGGCAGTCGCACCCTTCGGCCGGCCGTCCCACGCGAAACTGCCCCACAGGTCCTGCATTTCGGCCGACAGCCGCGCCTGCGCGTCGTCGAAGGCGGACGGATCGGCCAGCGCCCAGGGCCGGTCGAACACGTAGGCGATCTCGGACGTGTGATAGCTGCCGAGCCCGCCCGAGAAGGGCAGCGTCGGCAGGGAAAAAGCCGCCTGGGGATCGTCAAACTCGTAGGCGTAGACCGGCGCCCAAGCGCCCACGGCGCGGTCGAGGTCGAGCGCCGCGCAGCTGAAATAGCCATCCGTCAGCACGGCCGCATAGGCGGCCTTGGGAGAATCGAAGCGCGACGCCGGATAGTCGGCGAGGATCGCCGCCGCCCGCGCGCCGAAGAGGCGGCGGATCTCGGCCTCGTAGCTCGCATCCGACAGCAGGTCTGCGCGCAGTCCGCGCAGGTAGGCGAAGAGCCGGCCCTCGTCGCGATCCGTGCCGTCGATGACGGGCACCCGGTTGAACCGCCCCGACGCGAAGGCGGCGCGGGGCTGAAGCGGCAGCACGTCGAGCCCGGCCACCGGGGCCCAGGAGTTCGGACCGGTCACGCCGGGGCGCTCGGGCGCCGCCTCGACGACGTCCCCGGCCGGCAGGGCGCGAAGGCAGGCGAGCGCGTCGGGCCCGGAGCAGCCGAGGTCGTCCGCCATGCGGGCGCCGCCCGCCTCGGCGACGCCGGGCGTCACGCTGGTTTCGGGGATCACGCAGGCGCCGCTCTGCAGGATGGCGCGGGAGAACAGGCCCGCCGAGCCCGGCGACGCCATCTGGTAGCAGGCGCTCCAGGCGCCGGCCGATTGGCCGAACAGCGTGACGCGGCGCGGATCGCCGCCGAAGCCGCCGATGTTGCGCTTCACCCAAGCGAGCGCGGCGCGCTGGTCGAGCAGCGCGAAGGCGCCCTCGCCGGGCTCGCCGCGCAGCGACGGATGGGCGAGGAACCCGAGCGCGCCCAGGCGATAGTTGAGCGTGACGACGACGACGCCCTCGCGGCGCGCGAGCGCGCTCGGGTCGTACTGCCCCGACGTGCCGAGCACGAAGGCGCCGCCGTGGATCCACACCATCACGGGCCTGCCGCTCCCCGCCGCCGCATCGGGCGGCGCGTAGACGTTGAGCGTGAGGCAGTCCTCCTGGCCCAGCGTCGGGCCGCCGCCCCGTCCGCCCACCTGCGCCGACAGCGCCAGGTTCTGCAGGCAGGAGGAACCCAGGCGGGTGGCGTCCCGCGGCTCCGTCCAGGGTGCGGCCGGCTGCGGCGCGCGCCAGCGCAGAGGCCCGACCGGCGGCGCCGCATAGGGGATGCCGAGGAAGGCCTGCCCGCCGGCGGCCGCGGCGCCCACCACGGGGCCGCCGGCGGTCTCGACCCGGCGGGGCCGCGCGTCGTCGGCGTGGACGATGTCGTCGACGCGGCCGGGATCGAGGTCGCAGCCGCCGAGCACCGCGGCGACGGCGAGGACCGCGGTCCCCTTCGCGCGACGCATCACGCGAACCAGCCCCGCACGGCATCGACGCCGAAGGCCCCCGGCGCCAGCACGAGGAAGGCCCACACCAGGGCCGATGTCCAGTTGGCGGCCTGGAACGGCAGCGCCGGCATGGCGGCGAGGCCGGCGATCAGCGGCACCGTGGCGCGCAGGGGCCCGAGGAAGCGGCCGAGGAACACGCCGACGGCGCCCCAGCGGTCGATGTAGCTCCGCGCCCGCACCAGCATCCCGGGGTGTCGCGACAAGGGCCACAGGCCGGCGACGCGGTCCTCGAAATGTCGGCCGAGCCAGAACGACAGCCAGTCGCCGAGCGCCGCCCCGACCGCCGCCGCGACGAAGACGGGCAGGAACGCCAGCCCGGCCTGCCCGACGAGGCCGCCCACCGCGACGAGCACCAGCGTGGCCGGCAGCAGGAACGACACGAAGGCCAAGGACTCGCCGAAGGCCAGCGCGAAGCAGATCGGCGCCGCCCAGGCCTCGTGGTCGCGGACGAAGCCCACGATTCCCTGCCCCCATTGGGCGATCCACGCCATCAACTGCATGCGTTACAGCCTGAACTTGCCGACGTCGCGGTGCTCGGCGCGGATGCGCCGCACGGTGCCGCTGGAGCTGCGGTAGAGCACGGCCTCGGTTTCGACGATGCCGCGCGAGAAGCGGACGCCGTGGGCCAGCGGGCCGTCGGTGACGCCGGTCGCGGCGACGATCACGTCGCCCGAGGCCATCTCGTCCATGCCGTATGTCTTGTGCGGGTCGGCGATTCCCATGGCGGAGGCGCGCTCGCGTTTGTCGGCGCTGTCGAGGATGAGGCGACCCTGCATCTGGCCGCCGACGCAGCGCAGCACGCCCGCCGCCAGCACGCCCTCGGGGGCGCCACCGGAGCCGAGGTAGAGGTCGACGTCCGTCTTGTGCGGCTGGGCGGTGAAGATGATCCCGGCCACGTCGCCGTCGGACAGCAGGCGCAGCGACGCGCCGACGCGGCGGCAGGCCGCGACGAGGTCGGCGTGGCGGGGCCGGTCCAGCACCGCCACGGTGATGCGCGACGGGTCGACGCCCTTGGCGGCCGCGAGGGCGCGGATGTTGTCCTCGGGCGAGCGGTCGAGGTCGACGATGCCGGGCGGATAGCCCGGGCCGACGGCGATCTTCTCCATGTAGACGTCCGGCGCGTTGAGCAGGGCGCCGGACTGCGCCATGGCGAGCACCGTGATGGAGCCGGGCAGGTCCTTGGCGCAGAGCGTCGTCCCTTCAAGCGGCGCCACCGCGAGGTCGACCTTGGGGCCGTGGCCGGTGCCGACGCGCTCGCCGATGAACAGCATGGGCGCTTCGTCGCGCTCGCCTTCCCCGATCACCACGGTGCCGTCGATGGGCAGGCGGTTCAGCTCGCGCCGCATGGCGTCGACGGCGGCCTGGTCGGCGGACCGCTCGTCGCCGCGCCCCCGCCAGCGCGCCGCCGCCACGGCGGCCCGCTCGGTCACGCGCACGAGGTCGAGCGTCAGGCAGCGCTCGTCGATGTCGTCGACTCGGATGCTGGGCTCCGTCACGGCAAGGCCTCGCGTTTCGCGATCCGGGCCGGTCTCGGACGCTTCAGCCCCGCTCGATGCGGATCAATTGCGGCTTTCCCGCGATGGTGCCGCCGGCCTCGACGGCGTCGAGGGCTTCGCGGATGGTCACCTCGGAAGTCGCGTGGGTGATCAGCACCACGGGCACGTGGCCCGACGCGGACGACCGGAGCGAGGCCGCCGGCTGGCGCTGCATGATGCTTTCGAAGGAGATGTCGGCCGCCGCCATGCGGGTCGCGATGGCGGCGATGGAGCCCGGGCGGTCCTTGACGGACAGCCGCACGTAATAGCCGCCCTCGTGGCGCTGCATCGGGGCGCGGGGCGCGCGCTCGAGGGAGTCGGCCGGCCGGCCGAAGGGCAGCACGCGGCTGCCGCGCGCCAGGTCGGCGATGTCGCCGAGCACCGCCGACGCGGTGGCGTCGCCGCCCGCCCCCGGACCGACGAGCGTCAGTTCCGCCACCGCGTCGGCGTTCACCGCGACCGCGTTGGTGACGCCCTTCACCTCGGCGAGCGCCGTCCCCTTGGCCACCATGGTGGGGTGGACGCGCGTCTCGATGCCGTGCCGGGTGCGCTGCGCCACGCCGAGCAGCTTCACCCGGTAGCCGAGGTCGTCGGCGGCCGCGAGGTCGTCGGAGGTGATGGAGCGGATGCCCTCGACATGGATGGCGTCGAGGTCGATCGCGGTGCCGAAGGCCAGGGTCGCCAGGATGGCGAGCTTGTGGGCGGTGTCGTGGCCGTCGATGTCGAAGGTCGGGTCCGCTTCCGCGTAGCCGAGCCGCTGCGCTTCCGCCAGGCAGGCGTCGAAGCCGAGGCCCTCGGCCTCCATGCGGGTGAGGATGTAATTGCACGTGCCGTTGAGGATGCCGTAGACGCGGTCGACCGCGTTGCCGGAAAGCGCTTCGCGCAGCACCTTGATGGCGGGGATGCCGCCCGCCACGGCGGCTTCGAAGCTCAAGGACGCTCCATGGGCCTCGGCGGCGGCGGCGAGCGCCATGCCGTGGTGGGCGAGGAGCGCCTTATTGGCGGTGACGACCGATTTGCCCGACGCGATCGCGGCCTCGACGGCGTCGCGCGCCACGCCCTCGTGGCCGCCGATGAGCTCGACGAACACGTCGATGTCCGGCGCGCGGGCGAGCGCGACGGCGTCGTCGAACCATTCCGCCCGGTCCGGCAGGGTGCCCGCCTTGGCGCGGTCCCGGGCCGACACGCCCACGACCTCGACCGGTCGCCCGGTGCGGATCGCCAGGGCGGCGGCATCGGTTGTCAGGCGGCGGAGGACGGCACCGCCGACGGTGCCGAGGCCGGCGATGCCGACGCGCAGGGGGGACATGGTGGGATCCGGCTCAGTGGGGTGCCCGCGCGCCGCTCCTCAGCGTCGCCCGGGCCTGTGGCCCTGAGCCTTACACGCTGCACCGCCGCGGTGGAACCGCCGGTGAGCGAGTTTCAGACCGTTCGCGGATCAGCGGAAACCGCCGTTCCCGAACAGGAGGTACAGGATGATCAGGATGCCGATGATCCCGACGATGCCGATCCCCCCGCCGCCGTAATAGCCGCCCCGGTAGCCGTAGAAGCCGCCGCCGCCGAACAGCAGGATCACGATCAGGATCAGGATGAGGAGGGTCACGATGGCGGTCTCCGGACGGCGCCGGGGCGACCCCGAGCGGTCGCCCTGCGGCATCTCGCCGTCCCCTGCTCAACGTGACGGGACGGGAATTGTGCCGCACCGCCGGTGCGATTTCCCTTCACGCCGCGCGGTCGAGCAGCGAATCCCGCCGCGTGTCGGGCAGCCACACATAGACGATGAGCGACACGAAGATGAGCGCGCTGGCGTACCAGAAGAAGCCGTCCTCGAAGCCGCGATCCTTGAAGGCGAGCGCGACCGCGTCCGTCGAGCCGCCGAACACCGCCGCCGTGAGCGCGTAGGGCAGGCCGACGCCGAGCGCCCGGATGGCGGTGGGGAACAGTTCCGCCTTCACGATGGCGGTGATGGACGTGTAGCCGGACACGATCGCCCAGGCGACGCAGATCAGCCCCAGCGCCACGAGGGGGCTGTGGGTTTGGCGGATCGCGGTGAGGAGCGGCACGGTGCCGAGCGTGCCGACGACCCCGAAGGCGACCAGCAGCGGCTTGCGGCCGATCCGGTCCGACAGCGCGCCGTAGAGGGGTTGCAGCGCGATCGCGAAGATCAGCGACGCCAGCGTCACCGCGGTGGTCTGGTCGTCGCTGAGGCCGACGGACAGCTTCAGGTATTTCTGCATGTAGGTGGTGTAGGTGTAGAAGGCCGAGGTCCCGCCCACCGTGATGCCGATCACCACCAGCATGTTGCGCCAGTTCTCCGCCAGCAGGGCGCCGAACGGCCGGCGGTTGCGCGCCGCCGCGACGAACTTCTCCGATTCGGGCAGGTGGGCCCGCATGCGGAAGCCGTAGAGCGACGCCAAGGCGCCGATCGCGAAGGGGATGCGCCAGCCCCAGCTCTTCAGCTGGTCGGGCGTCAGGAACAGCTTCTGCAGCACGAACAGCAGCAGCACGGCGGCCAGTTGTCCCCCGATCAACGTGACGTACCAGACGCCCGAGTAGAAGCCGCGGTGGCGGGGCGGGGAAATCTCGCTGAGGTAGGTGACGCTGGTGCCGTATTCGCCGCCCTGGCTCAGGCCCTGGATGACGCGCGCCACCGACAGGATCACGGCGGCCCAGATGCCGATGGAATCGTAGGTCGGCGACACGGCGATGAGGAGCGATCCGAAGCACATGGCGAGGATCGACACCGTCAGCGACGAGCGGCGGCCGTAGCGATCCGCCAGGTAACCGAAGATCATGCTGCCGAAGGGCCGCATCAGGAACGCGATGGCGAACAGCGTCGCAGCCTGGAGCTGCTGCACGGCGGCGTCGTTCTTGGGAAAGAACGAGCCCGCGAAATACAGGGCGAAGGCCGAATAGGCGTAGACGTCGTACCATTCGATGAGGTTGCCGAAGGACGTGGCCAGCACGGCCCAGACCGTCGCGCCGGTGCTCGCCGTGGCCCCCGGCCGCCGATTCTCCATCGCGGCATCCGCCATGGCCCACCCTCCCCTTCGGCGGGGCCCACCGGCGCCGCATCGTCCTGAGCGGCGAGAGTTTCAGGTCGGACCGGGATGTTCAAGCCCCGGGGCGCGGTCAGGAGATCGCGAAATCCAGCACGGTCAGCCCGGCCAGCCCACCCTCGGCCGCCCTGACGAGGCGTGCGCCTGCGGCCTCGTGCTCGGGCAGCGCCAGGTAGGCGTCGCGGGCGGCGGCATCGTCGAAGTCGACCGTGAAGGCGTGGGTGTGGCCATGCGACAGGCCTTCGGGGCTGACGTTCGGCCCATGGGCGAAGGTCCTCATGCCGGGCAGGCGCCCGCGCAGGTCCGAAAGGTCGCCGAAGATGGCCGAAACCTCGCCCTGCGCCAAACCCTCCCGGAACCGCACCAGCACCACATGTCGAATCATCGCGCGCCGCCCGTCTTCTGTTGTGCGGCAGAAATAAGACGATCCATGGCCGCGCTCAACGGCTCCCGCGGCGGGGCTGCAATGCAGAAGCGAGGTGAGCGACCGCGCCTGCGACGGGCCGGACGACGAAAAGGGGCCGGCGCGATGCGCCGGCCCCTCCCCTCGATCCCGGTTGGCCCAGCCGCAGGGGCGGGGCGTGCCGAAATCACTCGGCCTGAAGCTTGTCCGCGGACATCTTGCCCGAACGGTTGTCCTTGGTCAGCTCGTAGCTGAGCTTCTGACCTTCCGACAGGTTGCTCATCCCGGCGCGCTCGACGGCGGAGATGTGGACGAAGACGTCCTGGCTGCCGTCGCTCGGCTGGATGAAGCCGAAGCCCTTGGTGGCGTTGAACCACTTGACGGTACCGTTGGCCATGTAAAACCCTTTCTGCATGCGTGGGTTGTCGTTCGGGCACACCGTGCCCGGCGACGAGGAATCGACAATGCTAGAAGAGGTCGTCAGCGTGCGCGAGGACATCGGAGATGCCAGCGCGCGGTGGCTTAAACGTACAGCCTATAATCGATGATCACGATATCGAACTAGTTCCGCGCAAAGTCAAGTCGGTCGGCCTCGACCGCCACGGGAAATATCGATGTCGCCGTTGCGACGATGTTCCGGAGGACGTGTTGGGCGGAGAGTTCGCACACGAACGGTGCTTGGCGCGCCCAAGGGGAATCGAACCCCTGTTTTCGCCGTGAAAGGGCGACGTCCTAGACCGCTAGACGATGGGCGCGGACGGTGGGGCATCAGCTCCCGACCGTGCGTGGCTTATAGGCCAGTTTCGGCTTCGCTGGCAAGCGCGTCCGCGCGCCGCGGTCGCGGATGGGGACGCCATGCCCTCGGCCGCCGTTCACGGATCGGCCGACGGGCGGGCTGTTCCGCTCCCCGAAACGGAAAAGGGAACGGCGCGGGCTGAACCCGCGCGATCATGCCGGGGCGGGACCGCGGCAGAGGGCCCGGCGTTGGCGTCCCGACACGCCGCACCGCAGCCCGGAGAACACCATGTCCGATCCCGACCGTCGCCAGATGCTGAAGCTCGCCGCCACCGCCGCGGGGGCGACGCTGGCCGGCACCGGCGCGGCGCGGGCCGCCGAGCCCGTCGTCGACACCGGCACGGTCCAGGGGAGCCAAGTGGCGTTTCCGGCCTGGACGGCGCCGACCGAACGCCCCGCCGCCCCGCCGCCCGCTCCCCTGCCCCCGAAGGACCGGGTCGGCTTCGCCGTGCTGGGCCTGGGCCGGCTCGCGTTGGAGGAGATCCTGCCGGCCTTCGCGCAATCCAAGCGCGCCAAGCTCACGGCGCTGATCTCGGGCACGCCCGAGAAGGCCAGGCTGGTCGCCGAGCAATACGGCATCGCCCCCGAAGCCGTGTACGGCTACGGCGATTGGGCGAAGATCGGGGCGAACCCGGCCATCCAGGCCGTCTACGTGGTGACGCCGAACGCCCTGCACCGCGAAGCGACGCTCAACGCGGCGGCCGCCGGCAAGCACGTGCTCTGCGAGAAGCCGATGGCGACGAGCGCCGCAGATTGCGAAGCGATGATCGCAGCCTGCGCGCGCGCCGGGCGGCACCTGATGATCGCCTATCGCTGCCAGTACGAGCCCAACAATCGCGCCGTCGAGGCCCTGGTGCGGGACAAGCGCTACGGGGCCGCCCTGCTCTACGACGCCGTGAACACCCAGAACATGGCGGCGCCGACGCAGTGGCGCTTCGTGAAGGCGCTGTCCGGCGGCGGAGCCCTGCCCGACATCGGGCTTTATTGCCTCAACGGCGCGCGGTTCATCACCGGCGAGGAGCCGACCGAGGTCTACGCCCACACCCATTCGACGCCCGGCGACCCGCGCTTCAAGGAGGTGGAGGAGCAGGTGACGTTCACGCTGCGTTTCCCGAGCGGGCTCGTGGCGAACTGCGCCGCCTCCTACGGGCTGCACGAGAACCGCCGGCTCGGCCTGGGCCTGCCCGCGGCGGCGATCGATTTCGCCAACGCCTTCGCCTACACGGGCCAGACGGTGCAGATCGCCCGGCGCGACGGGGACGCCGAAGCGGTGATCGACCGCCGCATCCCGGCGAAGAACCAGTTCGCGCTGGAGCTCGACCACATGGCCGACTGCATCGCGACGGGGCGGCGGCCCCGCACGCCGGGCGAGGAAGGCCTGGCCGACCAGCGCATCATGGAGGCCATCTACCGCTCGGCCGAAACCGGCCAACCCGTGTCGCTGCCCAAGGTCGAAGGCCTCGACACGACCCGCGGGCCGGCGCTGCCGCCGGACGGGCAGGGTTGACGTCCACCCTCGCCCGCTTCGACCGCGGCCGCCCGTCAGCCCGGCTGGTCGGGCACCAGGGCGGCGTCGAGCAGGCGCAGTTCCGGCCGGCCCTGGCCCCCGCCCCACCGGTTCACCGTCAGCGTGCCGGCGGCGTGGACGAGCCGCCCCCGCGCCGCCAGGATCCCCTGCCCCAACGGCCCTTCGGCGCATCGGAACGCCACGGCGCGGATGCGGCTGCCGTCGCGGCCCGCCAACGTGGCGCGCAGGTGCCCCTCGCCCATCGTTCCGCAGTCCACCACGCGGTGGCCGGGCAACGCCACCACGGGCTCGGGCGCCCCGGCGCCGAAGGGCCCGGCGGTGTCGAGGCCGCCGATGAGCTCCGGCGTGGCGGCGCCGGCGCCCATCGTGGCGTCCACCGCCAGGGCCGCCTCGCCGCGGGCCCGCTCGACGGCCTCAGAAAAATGGTCGTGCAGGAAGTCGCGGAAGGCGCCGAGCCCCGCCGCCCGCAGCGTCACGCCGGCCGCCATGCCGTGCCCTCCCCCCTTCAGCAGCAGCCCGCGCTCGACCGCGAGCCGAACCGCCGCCCCGACGTCGGCGCCGGGGATGGAGCGGCCCGAGCCGGTGCCGGTGTCGCCCGCCAGCGCGATGGCGAAGGCCGGCCGCTCGAAGCGCTCGCGCAGCCGGGCCGCCACCAGCCCGACGATGCCGGGGTGCCAGCCTTCCGCCGCCGCCACCACCACGGCGCGCCCTTCGGCCTCCACGGTCGCCATGGCCTCCGCTTCGGCTTCCTCGACGGCGGCGAGTTCGATCACGCGCCGCTCGCGGTTCAAGCGGTCGAGGTCGGCGGCGATGCGGGCGGCCTCGACGGGGTCGGGGGTGAGGAGCAGTCGCGTGCCGAGGGCCGAATCGCCGATGCGGCCGCCGGCGTTGATGCGCGGCCCCACGAGGTAGCCGAGGTGGAAGGGCGTCGGCGCGCCGTCCGCGCCCGCCACGTCGAACAGCGCCGCGAGGCCGGGCCGCCCGCGCCGTGCCATCACGGCCAGTCCCTTCTGCACGAAGGCGCGGTTCAGCCCCGTCAGCGGCACCACGTCGGCCACGGTGGCGAGGGCCACGAGGTCGAGCGAGGCCAGCAGGTCCGGCGCGTCGCGCCCGTCCCAGAACCCGTCGGCCTTCAGGGCGCGGTGGAGGGCGACCAGCACCATGAACACCGCCCCGGCGGCGCACAGGTGCCCCAGGCCGGACAGGTCGTCCTGGCGGTTGGCGTTGACGAGGGCGACGGCGCGCGGCAGTTCGGCGCCGACCTGGTGGTGGTCGATGATCACCGTATCGAGGCCGCGGCGCCCGGCCTCGTCGAGCGGGGCGAAGCTCGTGGACCCGCAATCCACCGTCACCAACAGTGTGGCGCCGCCTTGGGCCAGCGCCGCGACGGCCGGCACGCTGGGCCCGTAGCCGTCGACGAGTCGATCGGGGATGTGGATCGCGGGATCCAGCCCGGCGGCCCGCAGGTAGCCGACGATCAGCGCGGCCGCGGCGGCGCCGTCGACGTCGTAGTCGCCCAGCACCGCGACGCGCTCCCCCGCCCTCACGGCGCGGGCGAGCCTGTCGACGGCCGCCGGCATGTCGACGAGCACGTCGGGGTCGGGCATCAGGGCGCGCAGCGACGGATCGAGGAAGGCGGAGCAGTCGGACGCGTCGCGGCCGCGGGACGCCAGCACGCGCGACAGCAGGTCCGGCATCCCGTGCGATTGCGCGATCGCCATGGCGCGGCGCGCGCCCGCCTCGTCGAGCCGTGCCCGCCAGGCGCGGCCCGTCATGGAGCGGGCGACGTCGAGGACCAGCGGGTTCATCGGCGGCTCGATGGGATGGCACGGGACCGCCCCCGCCACCCCGCGCCGCTTCCCCATCGAGAGGAGCTGGCGTTCGTGGGCCGACCCGTAACTGTCGGCTGAGGCGGCTTCGGGCGACGCAAGGCGGGAACCCTCGGGGGAAAGGGGCCTGCTTACCCCGGGACGACTCGATGGCGAAAGGGTTTCATGTTAACCCAATCCTGCCTATGTACCCGGTCTGTTCCGCCCTCACCGTCCCGCAGGCCCCATCGATGCCCAAACGGTCCGAAGCCGTCGCCGCCACTCCCGAGGACCTCTTCGCCGTGAACGACGACGTGCCGCCCGAGGCCGGGAAGAAGCGCCGCCCCCTGCCGGTCCGCGACGGGACGCCCGACGAGACGGGTTACACCGCCGCCTCGATCGAGGTGCTGGAAGGGCTGGAGCCGGTTCGGCGCCGGCCCGGCATGTATATCGGCGGCACCGACGACGCGGGCCTGCACCACCTCTTCGCCGAGGTGATCGACAATTCCATGGACGAAGCCGTGGCGGGCCACGCGAGCCGGATCGACGTGGCCGTGGAGGCGGACGGCTTCGTGTCGATCACCGACAACGGCCGCGGCATCCCGATCGACCCCCACCCGAAGTTCCCGGACCGCTCGGCGCTCGAAGTCATCATGACGACGCTGCACGCGGGCGGGAAGTTCGATTCGGGCGCCTACCAGACGTCCGGCGGCCTCCACGGCGTCGGCATCTCGGTCGTCAACGCCCTGTCGGAGCGGCTCGACGTCGAAGTGGCGCGCGGGCAGACTCTTTATCGCCAAAGCTTCGCCCGCGGACTCGTGCTCGGGCCGATCGAAACGGTGGGCCGGGTCGCCAACCGCCGCGGCACGCGGGTGCGCTTCAAGCCGGACCCCGAGATCTTCGGGGCGGAAGCCAGGCTGGAGCCGGCACGGCTGTTCCGCATGGCCCGCTCGAAAGCCTACCTGTTCGGCGGCGTCGAGGTCCGCTGGCACTGCGCAGCCGAGCTGATCGAGGGCACCAAGACGCCGGGGGAAGCGGTGTTCCGCTTCCCGGGCGGGCTGAAGGACCATCTCGCCCAGGAGGTCGAAGGGCGCAGCTTCGTGGCCGAGCAGCCCTTCACGGGCAAGATCACCAAACCGGGCGGCCACGGGTCGCTCGAATGGGCGGTGACCTGGCTCAGCGACGACGACGGCTTCGTCCATTCCTACTGCAACACCATCCCGACGCCGAACGGCGGCACGCACGAGAACGGCCTGCGTTCGGCGCTGCTGCGCGGCCTGAAGGACCACGCCGAGCGCATCGGCCAGGCGCGCCGCGCCGCCAACGTCACGGCCGACGACGTGATGCTGAACTGCGCGGCGCTCCTGTCCGTGTTCATCCGAGAGCCGGAATTCCAAGGGCAGAACAAGGGGCGGCTGCAGACGGTCGAGGCCGGGCGCATCGTCGACACGGCCCTGCGCGACGCCTTCGACCATTGGCTCGCGGCGGCGCCCTCGCAGGCCGCCAAGCTGCTGGACTGGAGCGTCGAGCGGGCCGACGAGCGGATGCGGCGCAAGGCCGACAAGGACGTGGCGCGAAAATCCGCGACGCGAAAGCTGCGCCTGCCCGGCAAGCTCGCCGATTGCTCGAACTCGGCCGCGCAGGGGTCGGAGCTGTTCATCGTGGAAGGCGACAGCGCGGGCGGCTCGGCCAAGCAGGCGCGCGACCGCGCCAGCCAGGCGATCCTGCCGCTGCGCGGCAAGATCCTCAACGTCGCCAACGCCACGCGCGACAAGCTCGCCGCCAACCAGCAGCTCGCCGACCTCGCGCTGGCGCTCGGCTGCGGCACGGGCGCCCACTACAAGGACGGCGAGCTCCGCTACGACAAGATCATCATCATGACGGACGCCGACGTGGACGGCGCCCATATCGCATCGCTGCTGATCACCTTCTTCTATCGGCAGATGCCGAAGCTGATCGACGGCGGGCACCTCTTCATCGCGGTCCCGCCGCTCTACCGGCTGACGCAGAACACGAAATCGGTCTACGCCCGAGACGATGCCCACAAGGACTTCCTGCTGAAGACCGCCATGACGGGTCGCGGCAAGGTCGAGATCAGCCGATTCAAGGGCCTCGGCGAGATGCCCATGAGGGACCTGAAGGAGACCACGATGGACCCGTCGAAGCGCACGCTGTTGCGGGTGACGGTGCTGGCCGAGGACGACGTCGGCACGCGGGACGCCGTGGAGCGGCTGATGGGCAACCGGCCGGAAGCCCGTTTCGCCTTCATCCAGGAGCGGGCGTCGGGTGCGGCCGACCTGGTCGACGTTTGACGCCGTCGCGCGACCCGCGAAGCCCGGCCTCCGCGGCCGCAGAGCATCCGGACCGGGCGGAATCCTCGGCAATCGAGGTGCATCGACCGTGAACCCGGCCGGGACACGGCGCCGCGATGGCGTCGATTTCCGTTCATCTTAAACGTCCGGCAACCCGGCGCCGGCAGGGTGAGGGGACCATCCAGGCGGGACCGGCGATGCACGATTTCAGGGGCGACCGACGCGGGTCGGCGGTGCAGTGGTTCGCGCTCGCGGCGGCCGCCCTGTGCGTCGCCTGCCTGGCGGGCGCGCACGGCCTCGCCTGGCTGTCCCAATCCGGCCGCGTCGCGCTCGTGGCATACAGGGCGCCGACGGACCGGACGCGGCACGTCGACGCCGATCCCGGCGTCGACACCATGCCGACGGGGTCCATCCCGGCCTCCGACGCGCTGGTCATCCGCATCCGCTGACGCCGGCCGTCACACTATTCGGCGTGGAAAACAGTCCCGCGTCGTTGACTTGTCGCCGTTTCCGCTTATGTCCCATGACATCAATGGGCGCCCCGCGTCGCTCCTCGGCACACGATCCGTCGTGCCTGTCCCTTCACGGCTTTACGCGGGTCACGCGGCCGTGCTCCGTCGACGGTAGACGCAACACCTGATGAATTTCAACGAACTCGGCCTCAGCGACAAGGTCCTGCAGGCGGTCGAAGCCACCGGCTACACGACGCCGACGCCGATCCAGGAGCAGGCGATCCCGATCGCCCTCGCCGGGCGCGACGTGCTCGGCATCGCCCAAACCGGCACGGGCAAGACCGCGGCTTTCACGCTGCCGATGCTGTCCCGGCTCGAAACCGGCCGCGCGCGGGCCCGCATGCCCCGCACGCTCATCCTCGAGCCGACGCGCGAACTCGCCGCGCAGGTCGAGGAAGCTTTCGTGCGCTACGGCGTCAACCACAAGGTCAGCGTCGCCCTGCTGATCGGCGGCGTGTCCTTCGCCGACCAGGAAGCCAAGATCACCCGGGGCGCCGACGTGCTGATCGCCACGCCGGGCCGCCTGCTCGACTTCGCGGAGCGCGGCAAGCTGCTGCTGACCGGGATCGAGATCCTGGTCATCGACGAAGCCGACCGCATGCTCGACATGGGCTTCATCCCGGACATCGAGAAGATCTGCAAGCTCGTGCCCTTCACGCGGCAGACGCTGTTCTTCTCGGCGACCATGCCGCCCGAGATCACGCGGCTGACCGAAGCCTTCCTGCACAACCCGGCCCGCATCGAGGTGGCGCGCCCGTCCTCGACGGCGGCGAGCGTCGCCCAGTCCCTGGTGGCTTCGGCGCCGGGACCGGCCAAGCGCGAAGTGCTGCGGAAGCTGCTCCGGGCCGCCGAGGACCTCACCAACGCGATCATCTTCTCCAACCGCAAGCGCGACGTCGCGCTGCTGACGAAATCGCTCGAGAAGCACGGCTTCTCGGTCGGCTGCCTCCACGGCGACATGGACCAGCGATCGCGCATGACGTCGCTCGACGCCTTCCGCAACAACAAGGTGTCGCTGCTGGTCTGCTCGGACGTCGCGGCCCGCGGCCTCGACATACCGATGGTCAGCCACGTGTACAACTTCGACGTGCCCACCCACGCCGAGGACTACGTGCACCGGATCGGCCGGACGGGCCGCGCCGGCCGATCCGGCACCGCGATCTCGATCGTCACCAAGGCGGACCAGCGCTACGTCGACGACATCGAGAAGCTGATCCAGAAGAAGATCGACTGGCAGGGCGTGACGCTCGATCAGGTCGTGGATGCCGAGCCGGACGTCGAAGGCGAGGTCGACGAGGGCCGCACCCCCGGCGACCGCCGCTCCCGCCGCAGCCAAGGGCGCGGCGGCGAGGGTCGGTCGGCCTCCCCGGCGCGCGGCAGCGCTCGGGGCGGCGAAGCGCGGGGACGCGGCGAGGGTCGCCGCGACGCGGCGGAAGCTGCCCCGGTGGCGGCATCGTCCGCCGGACCGACGCTGGCCGCCCCGCCGAGCCCGTCGCCCCGCCGGGCCGAACCCGCCCAGCCGCCGCGCTCGCGCGATGAGCGCCCGGCAGGCCGCGGGACCGAGCAACGGCGGCATCGCCACGACGAGGACGACGAGGTGGTGATCGGCCTCGGCGACCACGTCCCATCGTTCCTGCTGCGGCCGGTGCGGATCAAAGCCAGCACCGACGCCTGATCGGCTCGCCCGGCGAGGCCGATGGCAAGAGGGGCGGAGCAGAAACCTGCTCCGCCCCTCTTGCCATCCGGGGCCGATTCCGCCATACATCCCTCGTCGCCGCGCGACACGGATGCGGGTGTAGCTCAGTGGTAGAGCACAACCTTGCCAAGGTTGGGGTCGAGGGTTCGAATCCCTTCGCCCGCTCCAGTTTCCCGCGGACGTCCCCCTCACAATGCCGAGCGACCGGTCGGAACTCTGATTCCGACCTTCGTATGATCGGGTAGTCGCTCGCTTGAGGGCCTGCGGTCAGCCCTGATCGACGAACGGCAGACATCCCCATCGAATACTTGTCCCGTGTGTCGAAACGGCGCCGAGGATGTCCGGCTTGCGGAACGCATCGGGAACGCATAGTTATGTTCCTGTTTTGTTTTAGGCGAGTCGGAGCCGAGCCCTTCGTGGCTGTCCTGATCGAGCCTGCGCCGCGGGGGACTGCCCATGCTCACCGAAAAGCAGAGTGAACTGCTCCGCTTCATCCATGCCCGCCTGCAGAAGACCGGCGTGCCTCCGTCCTTCGACGAGATGAAGGATGCCCTGGACCTGAAATCGAAGTCCGGCATCCACCGCCTCATCATGGCGCTGGAGGAACGCGGGTTCATCCGTCGCCTGCCGAACCGCGCCCGCGCGCTCGAAGTCTTGCGCCTGCCCGAGCAGGCCGCCGCCGAAGCGGCGAAGCCCAAGGCTTTGACGCTGCTCAAGGGCGGCAAGCCCGCGCCGAAGCCGCGCGCGGACGCGGTGCAGGGATTTCCGGGCGCCTTCGAGATCCCCGTCATGGGCCGCATCGCCGCCGGCACGCCGATCTCGGCCATCCAGACGCAGAGCCACACGATCTCGATGTCGGCCGACTTCCTCGCTTCGGGCGAGCATTTCGCCCTGGAGGTCAGGGGGGATTCCATGGTCGAGGCGGGCATCCTCGACAACGACACCGTCATCATCCGCCGGCAGGACACCGCCAACACGGGCGACATCGTGGTGGCGCTGGTCGACGACGAGGAAGCGACGCTGAAGCGGCTGCGCCGCCGCGGCGCATCGATCGCGCTCGAGCCCGCCAACGCCGCCTACGAAACCCGCATCTTCGGGCCAGAGCGCGTCAAGGTGCAGGGCATCCTGGTGAGCCTGTTCCGGCGCTACTGACCCGGAACGCGGCTGCATCGGCCACGACGGGCGCCGCGGGTCCGGGGCGCCCGTGATGATCTGCGAGGGCGGCGACGCCGACGAACGATCGCGCCGTCAGCGCCAGTGGTCTGCCACCCAGGGCACGGGCGGCAGCGACCGATAGAACTTCTTGTACCATTTCGCCGGCCAGCGTCCCGCCAGGGCCTCGTCGGGCCGGGGATGACCCGTGAACACCACGACCCTGGCCTCGGCGGGCAGGACCGGCGGTCGAAACAGGTAGACGGGCCACGGCGGCAGCAGGCCGTGCTTGAAGCTCGGGCACCAGGGCTTCGGCCAGAAGGCGACGGGCAGGCGGGACGCCTTGGTGACGTAGATCTGCTCGTTGTCGAAGCGATGGGACATCGCCACCGCGTCGGCTTCGAAATCCGCCACGAGGTGGGGCGCCGAGCCGGCGCGGAAGCGCATCACCGACGAGTTGCCGATGCCGTCGCGCCGGCCCTGCGTCGGGTTCCGCACGAGAACGAGCTTGCCGGGCGCGTGGTCGAACAGGGGATCGAGCGCGCCCGTCACCAGGATGTCGAGGTCGAGGAACAGCAGGTCGCCGTCGAGGCCGCCCAAGGTCCCGGCCGCGTCGGCGGCCCAAAGCGCGAGCTTGCGCCACGGCCCCGGCTTCAGCCCGGGCGGCAGGTGGATGGCGGGGATGGGCCGCGCCTCGATGGCGGGGTCGAGGCCGTCGATCGGATCGGTGAAGGCCACGAAGCGCGTCGGTCGCGCGACGTTGCGCAGCACGGCACGGTGGAGCCGGTTGACGTAATCGGCCCCGTATTCCGTGCCCCAGCGGATGCAGACGACCGTCTGCACGGGCGTGTCCCGCCGTCCGCCGGGTCAAGCCCCGTGCGGCGACGCCATCGGCGCCGTCCCGGGCGCGGGCTCCGCCGCGGGTGCGGCGGTGGAGCGGAGATGGAGTTCGCGCAGCTGCTTCGGCGTGGCGGGCGCGGGGGCGCCCATCAGCAGGTCCTCGCAGCGCTGGTTCATGGGGAACAGCACGATCTCGCGCAGGTTCTCCTCGCCCGCCAGCAGCATGACGATGCGGTCCACGCCCGGCGCGATGCCGCCGTGGGGCGGGGCGCCGTATTGGAAGGCGCGGTACATTCCGCCGAACCGCTCTTCCAGCACCGCCTCGTCGTATCCCGCGATGGCGAAGGCCTTGCGCATCACGTCGGGGCGATGGTTCCGGATGGCGCCGGACGACAGCTCGATGCCGTTGCACACGATGTCGTACTGGAAGGCGTTGATGGTCAGCGGGTCCTGCGTTTCCAGCGCTTCGAGCCCGCCCTGCGGCATCGAGAACGGGTTGTGGGAGAAGTCGACCTTCTTGTCGTCCTCGTTCCACTCGTACATCGGGAAGTCGACGATCCAGCAAAGCTCGAAGCGGTCCTCGTCGACGAGCTTGAGTTCGCGGCCGATGCGGGTGCGGGCGAGGCCGGCGATGCGGGCCGCCTTGGCTTCGACGTCGGCGGCGAAGAAGACCGCATCGCCCGGCCCGACCTTGGCGGCTTTGCAGATGCGGGCCAGCACCTCGGCGGGGATGAACTTGGCGATCGGCCCCTTGCCGACCGGCGCGCCGGTCTCGTCGGCGTCGAGCACGACATAGCCGAGGCCGGCCGAGCCTTCGCCCCGCGCCCAATCGTTCAGCTTGTCGAAGAAGGAGCGCGGCTGCGACGCGGCGCCCGGCGCCGGGATGGCCCGCACCACGCCGCCGTTGCCGATCACGGTCTTGAAGGCCTTGAACGTCACGGCCTCGTCCGAGAAGTGTTCGGACACGTCCGCGATGAGGAGCGGGTTGCGCAGGTCCGGCTTGTCGTTGCCGTAGAGCAGCATCGAACGGGCGTAGGGGATGCGGGTGAACGTCTGCGTGACGGGCCGGCCCTTGCCGAACTCCTCGAAGATGCCGCGCAGCACGGGCTCCACCGTGTCGAACACGTCGTCCTGGGTGACGAAGCTCATCTCGATGTCGAGCTGGTAGAACTCGCCGGGCGAGCGGTCGGCGCGGGCGTCCTCGTCGCGGAAGCAGGGCGCGATCTGGAAGTAGCGGTCGAAGCCCGCCACCATGATGAGCTGCTTGAACTGCTGCGGCGCCTGCGGCAGCGCGTAGAACTTGCCGGGATGGACGCGGCTCGGCACCAGGTAGTCGCGCGCGCCCTCGGGCGAGGAAGCGGTGAGGATCGGCGTCTGGAACTCGGTGAATCCCTGCCCCTTCATGCGCGTGCGCAGGCTGTCGATGACCCGGCTGCGCAGGATGATGTTGTTGTGCAGCCGCTCGCGGCGCAGGTCGAGGAAGCGGTACTTCAGCCGGATCTCCTCGGGGTAGTCCTGCTCGCCGGCGACCGGCATCGGGAGCTCCGCGGCGGGGCCCAGCACCTCGATCTCGGCGGCGTAGAGCTCGATGTGGCCGGTCGCCATGTCGGCGTTCTCGGTGCCGGACGGGCGGCGGCGCACCGGGCCGTCGACGCGCACCACCCATTCGGAGCGCAGCTTCTCGGCCTGGGCGAAGGCCGGCGAATCGGGGTCGATGACGACCTGCGTGGTGCCGTAATGGTCGCGCAGGTCGATGAAGAGCACGCCGCCGTGGTCGCGGATGCGGTTGCACCAGCCGGCGAGGCGCACGTCGGTGCCGATGTCGGCTTCGCTCAGGGCGCCGCAGGTGTGGGTGCGGTAGCGGTGCATGGTGGGCGGCTCTCGGATACTGGGGCGCGGGATGGCCGGGGGCCGGCCCGCGCGGGCCGCGGAGAAGCGCATGGCCGGGAGGGTCTTGTCAAACGCACGGGCGATTCGCACCGCATTCGCCCCGGGCCGGCCCGCTTCCCTGCCCCCGGCCTCCGCCGTGACGCGTGTGGCAGATCGTTGACTCATCGGTGGCCCGGCGCTCGCAACGCGCGCGTGCTTGCGTTAAGGGACCCGCATGACGCTGATCACAACCACCGAAGAGCTCGCCGCCGTCTGCCGCCGCCTGGCGCGCCACCCTTTCGTGACCGTGGACACCGAGTTCCTGCGCGAAACGACGTTCTGGCCGAAGCTGTGCGTGCTGCAGCTCGCCTCGGACGAGGAAGCCGTGGCGGTGGACGCGCTCGCGCCCGACATCGACCTCATCCCCTTCCTCGACCTCATGGCCGACCGGAACGTCGTCAAGGTGTTCCACGCCGCCCGGCAGGACCTCGAGATCGTTTGGAAGATGTCGGGCCGCCTGCCCGAGCCGCTGTTCGACACGCAGGTGGCCGCGATGGTGTGCGGCTTCGGCGACCAGGTGTCCTATTCCGAGCTCTGCCAAACGCTGTGCCGCGTGGCGATCGACAAGTCGTCCCGCTTCACCGATTGGGCGCGCCGCCCCCTCACGCAGGCCCAGGTCACCTACGCGCTGGCCGACGTCACCCACCTGCGCGACATCTACCGGGCGCTGGTGGGGCAGCTCGAATCGTCCAAGCGCACCGGCTGGCTCGCCGACGAGATGCGCACGCTGCTGTCGCCCGCCACCTACGAACAGCATCCCGACCAGGCCTGGGAGCGGTTCCGCTCGAAGCTGCGCAAGCCGCGCGACCTCGCCGTGATGATGGACCTGGCGGCCTGGCGCGAAAGCGAGGCGCAGACCCGCGACGTGCCGCGGTCGCGCATCCTGAAGGATGACGCCATGATCGAGGTCGCCACGGCGGCCCCGCGCTCGGTGGACGCGCTCGGGGATCTGCGCGCCGTGCCGCGCGGCATGGACAAGTCGCGCCTCGGCCCGGACATGATCGCCGCCGTCGAGCGCGGCCTCGCCCGCGACCCGAAGTCCCTGCCCCGCCTCGACAAGGACCGGCGCGGCACCGGCGGCGGCGGCAACGGCGCCACCGTGGAGCTGCTGAAGGTGCTGCTGCGCCAGGTGGCCGAGGCCCACGGGGTCGCCGCCAAGCTCATCGCCAACGTCGACGACCTCGAAGCCATCGCGGCGAGCGACGACGCCGACGTGCCGGCGCTCGATGGCTGGCGGCGGACGATGTTCGGCGCCAAGGCGCTGGACCTGAAGAACGGGCGCCTGGCCCTGACGGTCGAGGGCGGCAAGGTGATCGCGCTGGAATGGCAGGACGGCGACAGGCCGGACGCCTGACCGTCCAGGGGCGCCGCCGGCACCTCATCGGCCGGGGATCGCAGGTTCAGGCCGGTGGCGAACGCGCCGCCGGCGCGGCGCCGCTCGACGCACCTCTGCCCCCGCATCCGCGATCCAGGGTCAGGCCACCTTCACCTCGGCGTCGCGGCCGATCAATTTCGCGAGCTGCCGCAGGCGTCCCACGCAGCGCTCGCTGGCGAGGTCGGCGAGGTCACCCGGCAGCGCCAGGGTGATCCGCGTCTTGGAGCAGCGCAGCGCCGTGCGGGGCAGCACGCCGCCCATGGCGGCCGACAGCTGGTAGGCGACCCGCAGCGCGGCGCCGAGCAGCCGTGCGCGCTCCAAGCGCTGCGGCGTCAGCAGGGCGCGCAGGCCCGCCTGCGCGTCGCCCTCCCCGCCCCCGTGGCGGTAGGTGACGGACAGCGCCAGGAAGGCCCGCCCGGCGTGGTCGACGCCCGAGAAGGTGCCGTTGGCGATCGCGCTGAGCGCGTGGTCGCCCCGGTGGTCCGGATGGGCGCGCCAGGCGATGTCGGCCAGCAGGCAGGCGGCGTGGCGCAGCCGCGTGTCGTCCGACGTTTCGGGCAGCCCCGCGGCGGAATACAGGTGGTCCGTCCAGGTGCACAGCTCGGGCCCGTGGCCGGCATGGCGGGCGTGCTGGACGTTGATCTCGCGGACGGCGGCGAAGAGCGGGTCCTCGGCCCGCGCCGCGGCGTCGAGCCGCTCGAACAGCGACCCCTCGCGCACCCCCATGGCGGAGATCACCACCTCGCGCGGGCGGCCGAGCCGGACGATCTCCTCCAGCACCGCGGCGCCGTAGGCGAGGAGGGGACGCCGCGCCGCCGCGACCGTCGCCAGGCCGCCGAGGTCGTCGCCGTCGCTCCGTTCCGCCAGGGCGCCGAGCGCCAGCGCGTCGGCGGCCGGGATGGCGTAGCCGTGCATGACGTTGAGCGGGTAGCCGCGGGCGCGCATGTGCAGCTTCGCCAGCGCCCGCCAGGTGCCGCCCACCGCGAAGAAGGTGCGGCCCTCGATGCCCCGGATCGGCGGCGCCTTCATCAGAGCGTCCCGGGCGAGCTTGGCGGCCCGCTTGGGGGAACCGCGGCTGGCGTCGAGCAGCGCCAGCCCCCCCAGGGGCAGCGACACGCCGCGCCCCAGCGCGTGGCCCCGCACGTCGATGAGTTCGAGCGACCCGCCGCCCATGTCGCCCACCACGCCATCTGCGCCGTGAAAGCCCGACGACACGCCGAGCGCCGACAGCTCCGCTTCCCGCGTGCCGCCGATCAACTCGATGTCGGCGCCCAGCGCCGCCGTGGCGGCTTCGAGGAAGGCCGGGCCGTTGCGGGCGTCCCGCGCGGCGGCCGTCGCCAGCACGCGCATGTCGGCGACGCCGAGGTTGCGGCACAGCACCTTGAAGGCCCGCAAGGCGCCGAGCGCCCGATCCATCGCTTCCGTCCCGAGCAGGCCCGTGGTGGCGACGCCCTTGCCGAGCCCGCACAGGACCTTCTCGTTGAAGATGGGCGTCGGCGACCGCGATAGGCGCTCGTAGGCGACGAGCCGCACCGAATTCGAGCCGATGTCGACGATGGCGATCGGCTTCGCGGGGACGGCAGCGGCGGTCACGACGGCGGGGTCGGGGTGGTCAGCGGCGTGCTTCGAAACGCCGGAGGAGAGTCTTGGGGCTGGACTCACGCAGGGATTTGCCACGGCCGGAGAGACTCGGGTTCGTCATGAAATAATTGTGGGCGTTGAACGGCTCCTCCCCCTCCGCCGGGGCGATCCGCTCACTGCCGCCGTCGGGCAATACACGGTAGCTCTGCTGATTGTCGATCAGGTTGGCGATCATGATCTGGTTCAGAACCTGATCATGCACGGTCGAGTTGGTGATGGGCAGCAGCGCCTCGACCCGGCGGTCGAGGTTGCGCGACATCAGGTCGGCGGACGAGATGTAGACGCGCGCCTTGTTGTGCGGCAGGCCGTAGCCGCCGCCGAAGGCGTAGACGCGGGCGTGTTCCAGGAAGCGGCCGATGATCGACTTCACCTGGATGTTGTCGCTCAGGCCCGGCACGCCGGGACGCAAGCAGCAGATGCCGCGCACCACCAGCGTCACCTGCACGCCGGCGCGGCTGGCGCGATACAGCGCGTCGATGATCTCGGCGTCGACCAGGCTGTTGCACTTGCCCCAGAAGGCGGCGGGCTTGCCGGCCTCCGCGAAGGCGATCTCTTCCTCGATGTGCTGGAGCAGCCGCGCCTTCAAGGTCAGGGGCGACACCGCCATGCGCTCCAACCCGGCGGGCTCGGCATAGCCCGTGATGAAGTTGAAGATGCGCGACACGTCGCGGGCGATGACGGGATCGGCGGTGAAGAACGAGATGTCAGTGTAGATGCGGGCCGTCTGCGGATGGTAGTTGCCCGTGCCGACGTGGCAGTAGGTGACGAGGTTGCCGGCTTCGCGCCGCACCACCATCGACAGCTTGGCGTGCGTCTTCAGCTCGATGAAGCCGAACACGACCTGCACGCCGGCGCGCTCGAGGTCGCGCGCCCAGCGGATGTTGGCTTCCTCGTCGAAGCGGGCCTTCAGCTCCACGAGGGCGGTCACGGATTTGCCAGCCTCCGCGGCCTCGATCAGCGCCCGCACGATGGGGCTGTCCTTGGAGGTGCGGTACAGCGTCTGCTTGATGGCGACGACGTTGGGGTCGTGCGCCGCCTGGGTGATGAACTGCACCACCACGTCGAACGATTCGTAGGGGTGGTGGACCACGAGGTCCTTCTGGCGGATGGCGGCGAAACAATCGCCGGAATTGTCGCGCACGCGCTCGGGAAACCGCGCGTTGTAGGGCTTGAACTTGAGGTCCGGCCGGTCGACGCCGACGATCTCGCCGAGGTCGTTCAAGGCGAGCAGGCCGTCGATCGTGAAGCTCTGGTCCGCCGCGGTGCCGAGTTCGTCGGCGATGAGCAGGCGCAGCTTTTCCGGCATGCCGGCGTCGATCTCCAGCCGGATGACCGAGCCGCGACGACGCCGCTTCAACGCGCTTTCGAAGAACAGCATGAGGTCTTCGGCCTCTTCCTCCACCTCGAGGTCCGAATCGCGGATGACGCGGAACACGCCCTGCCCGTGCACCTCGTAGCCGGGGAACAGCCGCGGGATATGCATGGCCACGAGGATCTCGAGCGGCACGAAGCGGGCCGCCCCGCCGGTCAGCGCGTCCGGCAGGCGGATGAAGCGCTCGCCCTTGGCGGGCAGGCGCACGAGGGCGTGGAGCTCGCGCCCGTCCGGCTTGCGCTTGAGGTCCAGCGCCAGCGTGAAGCCGAGGTTGGGGATGAAGGGGAACGGGTGGGCCGGGTCCACGGCGAGGGGCGTGAGCACGGGAAAGATGTGCTGGAGGAAATAGTCCTGCAGCCATTCCCGCTCGGGCTTGGACAGGTCGAAGGGGTCGACGACGTGGATGCGCTCGGCGGCGAGCTCGACGCGAAGCGCGCTGACGCGGCGCTGCTGTTCGTCGACCAGCGCCTTGGCCTTGTCGCCGATGCGGGCCATCTGCTCGGCGGGGGACAGCCCGTCCTGCGACAGCGTGGTGACGCCCGACCGGACCTGTCCGTAGAGGCCCGCCACGCGGACCATGAAGAACTCGTCGAGATTGTTGGCCGAAATGGACAGGAAGCGCAGCCGCTCCAGCAGCGGATGGTTGCGGTTGGACGCTTCCTCCAGGACGCGCCGGTTGAATTCCAGCCAGGACAGCTCGCGATTGATGAAGCGGCCGGGCTGATGGAGGAGGGCGGATGGCGGAGCGGGGGCGTCGTCCGATCGAGGGCGCGACGAGATATCCTCGACCAGTGACATCGACTCGAACTCCTGCCGCGACCCGGAAACCTCTCGCCGTCGGCTGTGTCGATTGGATGACGTCGCCCCGGTCGGCGTCAAGCGCCCCGACCCTCCTGGGGATCGCCGAACAGGTCGGCCGCCAGCGAGCGGGTGATGCGCCGCCCCGCGTCGAGCCCGGCGCGGTCCAGCGCCGCGACGGCGCGGCGAGCGCTGTCGAGCGAGCGGTCGAGGCGGAGGGCGAGCCAGTCGACCAGCGCGGCGTCGACGGCGAGCTGGCGATCCGCGAACAGCTTGACCAGCACGGCCCGCATCAGCGCGTCGTCGGGCGGCGCGATCTCGACGGACGGGGCGAGGCGGAGCCGCGACGTGAGGTCGGCCGTGGCGAGGGACCAGCCCGTGGGCGCCGACCGCGCGGTGACGAGCAGGGACAGGCCGCGCTCGCGCACGAGGTTGAGCAGGTGGAACAGCGCGGCCTCGGGCAGGCCGGCGCGATCGGCATCCTCCACGACGGCGTTGCGGCGCACTAGGAGATCGAGGTCGCCGGCGAGGTCCCGGGGCCCGAGCAGGTCGGCATCGGCGCGGGCCGCCCAGATGCGGGCGAGGTGGCTCTTGCCGGCCCCCTCGGGGCCGACCAGCAGCAGCACGCGGTCGGGCCAGGCGGGCCAGCGCTCGATCGCCGCCAGCGCGTCGTCGTTCGAGGCGGACGGCATGAAGTCGTCGAGGCCGTAGCGGGGCGCGTGGTCGAACGGCAGCGGCAGCTGGTTCATGCCGTGGCCGTCGCCCGCGCGGGTCGGAGGGGGGGCCGGATCAATCCCGCCCCGCCTCGACGATGCGCGGCCCGAAGGCGACGGCGGGCCGCGTCGGCTCGGTGGAGCCGGTGTAGAGCGGGCTCGCGAGGTAGCGCCGCAGCGCGTAGCGCGCCACCACGCCCCCCGCGGCGGACAGCGGCACGGCGATGAGCAGCCCCGCCACCCCGAACACCGCCGAGCAGACCACGAGCGCCAGCATCAGCCACACGGGGTGGAGCCCGATGGAATTGCCGACGAGGTAGGGACCGAGCACGTAGCCCTCCATGACCTGCCCCGACATGACGATGCCCGCCACGGTGGCGACCAGGTGCCAGTCCGGCCAGGTCTGCACGGTGGCGATGGCGGCGGCGACGATCAGCACCGTCAGCGAGCCGAAATACGGGACGAAGCTGAGGAAGCCGCCCGCGATGCCGATCAGGAAGCCGAAGTTGAGCCCCGCGGCCGTGAGGCCGACCGCGTACCAAGCGCCGAGGATCAGCGACACGATGGTTTGCCCGCGCACGAAGCCGGCGAGGGCGCGGTCGATATCGCGCGCGATGCCGCGGATGTCGTCGCGGTGGCGCAGCGGGATCCAGCCGTCGATGGCCTGGACCATGCGGCGCCAGTCCAGCAGGATGTAGAAGGCCACGACGGGCGTGATGACGAGGAGGGAGAACAGGCCGAACAGCGCGCCCCGCCCGGACCAGATGCCGTTGACGACCCCGATGGCGTAGTTGGTGGCTTGGCCGACCACCGAACCGATCGATCCTTGCAGGTCGGCCTCGGTGATGGGGCCGGACACGCCCAGCCTGCGGAGCGTGTCGCCGCCGTAAGCTTCGACGAGGCGGGCCGCTTCGGCGATCAGCAGGTCCTGGAGCTTGGCGACGATCCCGGGAAGGTTGACCACGAAGGCGGCGAACTGGCGGGCCAACACCGGCACGAGCAGCACCAGCGCGGCGAGGACCACGGCGAGCGACAGCAGCATGATGAGGGCTGCGGCGCCAGCGCGGTTCAGCCCCGCCCGCTCGAGCTTGGTGGCCAGGGGATCGAGGAAATAGGCGACGACGAGCCCGGCGATGAACGGCGCCAGCACGCCCGACAGGGCGTAGAGCGACACGGCCGCCAGCGCGAGCATGGCGGTCCAGATCAGGACCTGACGCTGGAGGCTCATGGGATCCGCTTCTCCGTGTCCCCGGGCCCATAGGCCCGAGGATGGGTTAAGCCAATCTTGACGCCGTGGCGAGGCGTCGGCGCGGTCCCGCACCGCGCGGGCCGCTTTCTGTCGACTCGGCGGGTGGAGATCGCATAAGCCAGCGTGGACGACGCGCGAACCTGGCCGGAGCCATGGCTGACCCCACCAACGGATTGACCTACGCCGAGGCCGGCGTCGACATCGACGCGGGCAACCGCACCGTGGACCTCATCAGGGATTCGGTCCGCTCGACGCGGCGGCCCGGCGCCGACGCCGAGATCGGCGGCTTCGGCGGCCTCTTCGACCTCAAGGCCGCGGGCTTCACCGACCCCATCCTGGTGGCCGCCAACGACGGCGTCGGCACCAAGGTCAAGATCGCCTACGAGAGCGGGCGCAATGGCGAGGTCGGCATCGACCTCGTCGCCATGTGCGTCAACGACCTCGTCGTGCAGGGCGCCGAGCCGCTGTTCTTCCTCGACTATTACGCGACCGGCCGGCTGGACCCGGCCGTCGCGGCGGGCATCGTCGCCGGCATCGCGGAAGGCTGCCGGCAGGCCGGCTGCGCCCTGATCGGCGGCGAAACCGCCGAGATGCCCGGCATCTATGCGGGGCGCGCCTACGACCTCGCCGGCTTCGCCGTCGGCGCCGCCGAGCGCGGCACGCTGCTGCCGCGCGGCGTCGCCGCGGGCGACGTCATCCTCGGCCTCCCGTCCTCGGGGCTGCATTCCAACGGCTTCTCGCTGGTGCGCCGCATCGTGGAGCTGTCGGGGCTGGCATGGGACGCGCCCTGCCCCTTCGCCGACGGCGCGACGCTGGCCGAGGGCCTGCTCGTGCCGACCCGCATCTACGTGAAGGCGCTGCTGGCCGCGCTGAAGCGGACCGACGGCATCCGGGCGCTGGCCCACATCACCGGTGGCGGCTTCGTCGACAACCTGCCCCGCGTGCTGCCGGACGGCCTCGGCTGCACGCTCGACCTCGATGCCGTCGCGGTGCCGCCCGTGTTCAAGTGGCTCGCCGCGCAGGGCGGCATCGCGCCGGCCGAGATGGCGCGGACCTTCAACTGCGGGATCGGGATGGCCGTCGTGGTGGCGGCCGACCGCGCCGCCGAGGTCGGGGCGGTGCTGGCCGACGTCGGCGCCCCCGCGGTGCGGATCGGCGAGATCACGGCGGGCTCGGGCGCAGACCGCGTCGTCATCCGCAGGCACCTCGCGCTGTGACGGCGGGGCGCCGCCGCACCGCGATCCTAATCTCGGGCCGCGGCTCCAACATGGAAGCGTTGCTGCGCGCCACCGCGGCGCCGGGCTTCCCCGCCGAGGCCGTGCTGGTCTTCTCCAACCGGGTCGACGCCGGGGGCCTCGACATCGCGCGGGCCGCGGGCGTCGAGGCGGCGTCGCTCAGCCACCGCGACTATCCCAGCCGGGAAGCCTTCGACCGCGCCGTCGACGCCGTGCTGGTCGCGCGCGGGATCGACCTCGTCTGCCTCGCAGGGTTCATGCGGGTGGTGAGCCCCTGGCTGTGCGAGCGCTGGCTCGGGCGGATGATCAGCATCCACCCCGCCCTGCTGCCCGCCTTCAAGGGCCTCGACACCCACGCGCGGGCGCTGGACGAAGGCGTGAAGATCCACGGCGCGAGCGTGCATTACGTCGTGCCGGAACTCGACGCGGGCCCCATCATCGCACAGGCCGCCGTCCCGGTGCTCGACGGAGACACGCCGGACGCGCTGGCGGCGCGGGTGCTGCGCCAGGAGCACATCATCTATCCCCGCGCCTTGGCGATGGTGGCCTCGGGACGGGTGAGACTGGAAGGGGCGCGGGCCGTGTCGCGGCTCGACACGTCCGACAGCGCGGCGTTGACCGTCCCGGACGCGTGAAGGCCATGCCGCGCGGCGGCGGACGACGGGACGCCTGCTGCCGCAAGGCGAGGACGCGTCCGGCCTGGAACCGGCCCGGAGGGTGCCCTCCCTCGGCGGCGGCCGAGGGAGGACGGGGCCGCGTCAGCCGACGATCTCGTCCGGCTTGAAGAACTGCGCGATCTCCTGCTTCGCCGTCTCGGGAGCATCCGAGCCATGGGCCGAATTCTCGCCCATCGACAGCGCGAACTCCTTGCGGATGGTGCCGGCGTCGGCCTTCTCGGGGTTGGTGGCGCCCATCACGTCGCGATACTTCAGGATGGCGTTCTCGCCCTCGAGGACCTGCACCACCACCGGGGCCGAGGTCATCATCTCGACGAGCTCGCCGAAGAACGGGCGCTCCTTGTGGACCCCGTAGAACTCCTCCGCCTGGGCGCGGCTCATCTTGATGCGCTTCTGGGCGACGATGCGCAGGCCGGCCTTCTCGATCATGGCGTTGACGGCGCCGGTGAGGTTGCGGCGGGTCACGTCCGGCTTGAGGATGGAGAAGGTATGCTCGACGGCCATGGTGGGCTCACTTGTGGCTGGAAGACGGGCTGACGCCCGGACGCGCCCCTCTTACCGGCGCGCCCCCGTCCTCACAAGGCTGTCACCCTGGCATAGACCTTGCGCGTGACGCCCGCCCGCGTCACATCTCCCGACATGCTCCACATCACCGACCTCACCTATCGGCTCGGGCCGCGCATGCTGTTCGACGGCGCGTCGGCGGCGATCCCGACCGGCGCCCGCACGGGCTTCGTCGGCCGCAACGGCACCGGCAAGACGACGCTGTTCCGGATGATCGCGGGCGACCTCAGCCCCGAATCGGGGACGCTGCAGATCCCCAACCGCATGCGCCTGGGCCAGGTGGAGCAGGAAGCGCCGGGCGGCCCCACCACCCTCGTCGACTTCGTGCTCGACGCCGACAAGGAACGCGCCGCGCTGCTGGCCGAAGCCGACACCGCCACCGACCCGAACCGGATCGCGGAAGTCCACGCGCGGCTCGTCGACATCGAGGCCCACGCGGCGCCGTCGCGCGCCGCCACCATCCTGCAGGGCCTCGGCTTCGACGAGGCGGCGCAGAACCGGGCGCTGTCGGAGTTCTCCGGCGGCTGGCGCATGCGCGTCGCGCTGGCGGCGGTGCTGTTCACCCAGCCCGACCTGCTGCTCCTCGACGAGCCCACCAACTACCTCGACATGGAGGGCACGCTCTGGCTGATCGACTACCTCGCCACCTATCCGGCGACGGTCCTCATCATCAGCCACGACCGCGACCTGCTCGACGCCGTCTGCGACCACATCCTCCACCTCGACGCGGCGAAGCTGACCGTGTGGCGGGGCAACTACGACAGCTTCGAAACGCAGCGGCGCGAACAGCAGGCCATCCAGGCGAAGCACATCAAGAAGCAGGAGGAGCAGAGGAAGCACCTGCAAAGCTTCGTCGACCGCTTCCGCGCTTCCGCCACCAAGGCCTCGCAGGCGCAGTCCCGCATCAAGATGCTGGAGCGGATGAAGCCGATCTCGGCCATCGTCGACAGCCAGGTGATGCCCTTCCACCTGCCCTCGCCCGAGCGCCCGCTGAGCCCGCCCATCGTCGCCATGGACGGCGCTTCCACGGGCTACGACGACAGGCCGGTTCTGAGCCGGCTCAGCCTCAACATTTCCAACGACGACCGCATCGGGCTCCTCGGGTCGAACGGCAACGGCAAGTCCACCTTCGCCAAGCTCGTCGCCGGGCGCATGGTGACGCTCGGCGGATCGCTGAAGAAGTCGTCGAAGATGACCGTCGGGTTCTTCGCCCAGCACCAGGTCGAGGAACTCGGCGAGGTGGAAACGCCCTACGCCTATGTGGCGGCGCGGATGAAGGACGGCACGGAAAGCAGGATCCGCGGCAAGTGCGCCCAGCTCGGCTTCCCCGCCACGAAGGCCGACACGCCGGTGGCGCAGCTGTCCGGCGGCGAGAAAGCGCGGCTGATGATGGGGCTCGCGGCCTTCGACGGGCCCCACCTCCTCATCCTCGACGAGCCCACGAACCACCTCGACATCGACAGCCGCTCGGCCCTCATCGAGGCCATCAACGGCTACGAGGGCGCGATCGTCATCATCAGCCACGATCGCTACCTGATCGACGCCTGCGCGGACCGGCTGTGGCTGGTCGACGGCGGCACGGTATCGACCTTCGACGGCGACATGGACGACTACAAGTCGCTCGTCCTGAGCCGCGCGTCGGGCTCGTCGGCGGGGCGCAAGCCGAAGGCCGACAAGGGAGCGGCCCCCGAGCGGGCCCCCTCGCCCGCCAAGGCGGCCGCGCAGGCGAAGAAGCAGATCGCGGCCCTCGACGAGAAGATCGCCAAGCTGACGGGCCTGCTGGCCCGCATCGATGCCGCCCTGGTCGACCCCAACGCTTATTCGCGCGACAAGAACAAGGCTTCGCAGCTCGCGGGCCAGCGCAAGGAGCTGGCCCGCGCCCTCGAAGTCGCCGAGGACGAGTGGCTGGCCCTGACCACGCTGTTCGAGGCGGCGGCGGAATAGGCCGGCCAGCCTCGACAAAGGGGGGAGCGACGGATGCCCGCGATCACCATCAGCCGGGGCGGCGGCTGGGCCGACCGCTTCCGCGGCTACGCGATCCTGGTCGACGGGCAGAGCCACGGGGAGATCCGCCCGAAGCAGACGCGGAGCATCGAAGTGGCCCACGGTTCGCACCACGTGCAGCTCCGCGCCGGCGTGCTGGCGGGGTCGCCGGTCCTGCGGGTCCACGTCGACGAGCGCGGCACCTCCCTCGCCTGCGGGTCGAACAAGCGCCTCCATCTGGCGCTCGTCCAGATGGGGCGACCGGACACCTGGATCTGGCTGCGGCCGGCGGCGCCCTGATCGGCCGCGTTCAGCCGCCGGAGCGACGGGGACGGGTGGCGCGCTCGACGAGGTCCGCGGCCCGCTCGACGCCGCCGGCCTGGGCGATCTCGTCGCGCAGCGCTTCCGCGCGCGCGCGATAGTTCGGCCGCTCCAGCACCGCCGACAGGGCCGCCGCCAAGCTCACCGCCGTCAAGCGCCGCAGCGGCACCACGACGCCCGCCCCGCAGCGCTCGATCCGCGCCGCGATGGCGCCCTGTTCGAAGGCCAGCGGGACGATCACGAGCGGCACGCCCGCCGCCAGCGCGTCGAGCACGGTGTTCAGGCCGCCATGGGTCACCACGGCCGACACCGTCCGCAGCAGCGCCCGCTGGGGCACGAAGCTTTCGACCCGCGGCGTCCCGGGCAGCGCCGCCGCCGCGGCGGCGTCGAGCCTGCCGCCGTGGGCGATGGTCAGCGGCAGGCCGAGCCGCTCGCAGGCCCGGGCGACGGCCTCGAACACCGGCCGGCGCGCGCCCTGCAGCGTGCCGAGCGAGCAGAACACGTTGGGCCGCCCCGCCGTGCCCTGCCAGACGCGCGCTTCGGGCAAGCGCAACGGGCCGCAGAGCCGCAGCGCGGCCGGCGGCGACCGGCGCGGAAAATCGAACCCCGCGACGCACTGGCTGATCTCCAGCGTCGGGGACAGGCAGTCCTCCATCGTCTCGATCCCGCGCAGGCCCCACCCCCTGGCACGGCGCCCGACGACCTCCTGCAGAGGCCGCATCATCCAATCGGCGACCCGATGGCCGCCGAGGTTGCGCCGGAGGCCCCAGGGCGAATCGTCGTAGCTCCAACCCACGAAGGCCGGCGGCACGGCGGGCTCGCGGTCGATCAGCAGGGCATTGGCGACCGACACCAGCGGCAGGCCCGCGTGGCGCGCCACGAGCCCGCCGGCGGGCTCCGTCTGGTCCGCCACGACCGCACCGGCATGGATCGCGTCCAGGGCGCCGGGCACCTCCTGGCACAGCATGTCCGTGGTTTCGGCCATGTCGCGGATCACGCCGCCGATGCCGAACAGGCCCGTAGTGCCGCCGAGCCGCGCCGTCATGCGGGCGAGGCGGCCCGGCGGGTGGGTGCGGGCGCCGACGGGCACGAAGCCGATGCCCGGCCGCGCCACCTTGGCACCCACGTCGGCCTGCGCCACGAAGGTGGCGCTGTGACCCCGATCGACCAGCGTGCGCGCCAGGGCGAGCATGGGGTTGAGGTGGCCCGCGTAGGGCGGCGTCAGGAAGGCGAAATGGGTCAAGGGAGCCGGCCGCGCGTTCGTCGTCCGGTCCGGACACCCGAACGCCGACCGATACTGAGCACGGTCTAACGGATTTCCGGGACGCCCGCCATGACGCGCCAGCCGGCCGGCACCGGACGGGCGCCGGGGCGCCGCACGGGGCCGCCGTGGGTCAGTGCAGGATCTGGCCGAGGAATAGCCGGGTGCGCTCGTGCTGGGGGTTCGAGAAGAACGCGTCCGGCGTGTTCATCTCGACGATCTGCCCCGCGTCCATGAAGATGACGCGATCGGCGACCTGTCGGGCGAATCCCATCTCGTGCGTCACGCACAGCATGGTCATGCCCTCGTTGGCGAGCGACACCATGGTGTCGAGCACCTCCTTGACCATCTCGGGGTCGAGCGCCGAGGTCGGCTCGTCGAACAGCATGATCTTGGGGTTCATGCAGAGCGACCGCGCGATGGCGACGCGCTGCTGCTGGCCGCCCGACAGCTGGCCCGGATATTTGTTGGCCTGCTCGGGGATGCGGACCCGCGTCAGGTACTTCATCGCGACCTCTTCGGCGTCCTTCTTGGGCATCTTGCGGACCCAGATCGGCGCCAGCGTGCAGTTCTCGAGGATCGTGAGGTGCGGGAACAGGTTGAAGTGCTGGAAGCACATGCCGACCTCGCGCCGCACCTCGTCGATGCGCCGCAGATCGTTGGTGAGCTCCGTGCCGTTGACGACGATGCTGCCCTTCTGGTGCTCCTCCAGGCGGTTAATGCAGCGGATCATCGTCGACTTGCCGGAGCCCGACGGGCCGCAGATGACGATCTTCTCGCCGCGGCGGACGTGGAGGTTGACGTCGCGGAGCACGTGGAACGAGCCGTACCACTTGTGCACCCCGGTGAGGGACACCGCGTAGTCCCCGTCGAAGCGGGCGGACGGGCTGGCGGGAACGGCGCTCATGTTGGGATCCCTGTGTCTTGGAGTCAGTGCCGGCGGCCGGCGCGCAGCCGGCGCTCGACGCCCTGCGAATAGCGCGACATGCCGAAGCAGAAGACCCAGTAGAAGGCGGCGGCCGTGATGAGGCCGGTGGCCGACGTGGTGGGCGACGTCCAGTTCGGGTCGTTGTAGGCGGTCTCGATCGTGCGCAGGAAGTCGAAGATGCCCACGATCGCCACCAGGGTCGTGTCCTTGAACAGGCTGATGAAGTTCGACACGATGCCGGGGATCACCAGCGCCAGCGCCTGCGGCAGGATGATCAGCCGCATGGTCTGCCAGTAGCCCAGCCCGACCGACGACGCGCCCTCGTACTGGCCCTTGGGCATGGCCTGCATGCCGCCGCGCACGACTTCCGCCATGTAGGCGGCGGCGAACAGCGCCGTGCCGACGAGCGGCCGCAACAGGCGGTCCGGCGTCCAGCCTTCCGGCAGGAACAGCGGCAGCATGAAGTTGGCCATGAACAGCACGATGATGAAGGGCACGCCGCGCACGATCTCGATGAAGCCCGTGCAGATCGCGTTCACGATCGGCAGCGACGAGCGGCGGCCGAGCGCCAGGAGGACGCCGAGCGGAAGCGAGAACACGATACCGACGAGCGACACCAGAAGCGTGACGAGCACGCCGCCCCACAGGTCGGTCGTGACGACCGGGAGGTCGAGCCACGCGAAGCCGTGCAGCAGCACGAAGGACAGGATGGGGAAGGCCACGAAGAACAGCAGCGCCGCCACGTTGCGCTTCGGCGCGCCCTGCCACAGCAGCCACACGATCAGCCCGGCGCCGACGATCTCGACGACGTTGACGCGCCAGTGCTCCGCTTCCGGATAGGGGCCGTACCAGAAGAAGGACGCCTTGGCCCAGATGAAGGGCCAGCAGGCCCCGCCCTGGTTGGCGCGGCAGATTTCACCGTTGTCGGCGTGCCACACGGCGTCGGTGACGAGGAAGCGCACGAGGCCCGGGATCACCCACGCCAGGAACGCCAGCGAGGCGACCGTGAGGAGGGTGGAAACGGGGCCGGAGAACAGGTTCCGCCTCGCCCAGGCCATCGGCCCCTGTGCGAGGGCCGGCGGCGGTTCCGCCGGCACCGGCGCGGCGCGCAGGAAGGCGATCTGGTTCGCATAGGTGGCGTCGCTCATGGCCTCACCTTTCCACGAGCGCGACGCGCTTGTTGTACACGTTCATGAGCGTCGACAGCGCGAGCGAGATCGCGAGATAGACGAGCCCGGTCAGCGCCATGCACTGGATCGCCGCACCGGTCTGGTTGAGCACCGTGCCGGCGAAGACCTGGACGAGATCCGGATAGCCGATGAAGACCGCCAAGGACGAGTTCTTGACGAGGTTGAGGTATTGGTTCGTCAGCGGCGGCACGATGACCCGCATCGCCTGGGGGATGACGACGCGGCGCATGGTGACGTTGGAGCGGATGCCCAGGGCCGAGGCGGCCTCGTGCTGGCCGCGGCCGACCGCCATGATGCCGGCACGCACGATCTCCGAGATGAAGGCGCCGGTGTAGATCGAAAGGCCGATCAGGAGGGCCGCCAGTTCGGGGAAAATCTGCCGCCCGCCGGCGAAGTTGAAGCCGCGGAGCACCGGCATTTCGAGGCCGATCGGCATGCCGGCCGCCAGATAGGCCAGGACGGGAAGGCCGAGAACGAGCCCGAGGCCGACCAGCAGCACGGGCGATTGTTGGCCGGTGGCGGCCTGGCGGCGGCCCGCATAGATCGAGAACGCGATCGTGAGCAGGATGCCGGCGAGCAGGGCCCAGCCCACCACGGCGGCGTTGTCGCGGAACACGGCGTTGGGGACGACGAGGCCGCGGGTGTTCAGGAACACGGCGCCGAACACCGACACGGATTGGCGCGGCTGCGGCAGCGACTTCAGCACCACCGTGTACCAGAACACCAGCTGCAGCAGCAGCGGGATGTTGCGGAACAGTTCCACGTAGACGGTGGCGAGCTTCGACACGATCCAGTTCGGCGACAGCCGGAGCACCGCGACCACGAAGCCGATGACGGTGGCGAAGACCACCCCCAGCGCGCCGACCAGGAGCGTGTTGTAGAGCCCGACCCAGAACGCCTGCCCGTAGGTCGAGAGCGCCGAATAGGAGACGAGCGTCTGGTTGATCTCGAAACCGGCCGTCTGGTTCCAGAAGTTGAAGTTCAGCGGGATGCCGAGCCGCGCCATGTTGGCCACGGCGTAGCTCGACGCAGTCCACACCAACGCCACCAAGATGGCCAGCATGACGACCTGGTAGACGATCCCGCGCAATCTGGGATCATAAAGGCTGAAGCCAGCCTTCGGCGCGCGATCTCCCGCCGTCTGCACCGTCATGAATGGTCAATCCCCCGCATCGGTCGATGCCGACAGCTCGAAGTGGAGCGGGCCCGGTCCTGCAATCCGCAAGCCAAGCCCGCGATGCATCAGCGGATCGGCATGCCGTACTGGATGCCGCCCTTGTTCCACAGGGCGTTGACGCCGCGCTTGATCTTCAGCGGCGAGCCGTCGCCGACGTTGCGGTCGAAGACTTCGCCGTAATTGCCGACCTGCTTGATGACGTTGTAGGCCCAATCGTTGGACAGGCCGAAGCCCTTGCCCTGGTCGCCCTCGATGCCGAGCAGGCGACGGATGTTCGGGTTGTCGGACTTCTTCATCTCGTCGACGTTCTTCGACGTCACGCCGAGCTCCTCGGCGTCGAGCATGGCGTAGACCGTATAGGTCATCACGTCGTACCACTGGTCGTCGCCCTGGCGGACGGAGGGTGCCAGCGGCTCCTTGGAGATGATCTCCGGCAGGACGATGTTGTCGTCCGGGTTGGCGAGGCGCAGGCGCTCCGCGTAGAGGCCCGAAGCGTCGGTCGTGAAGGCGTCGCAGCGGCCCGACTCGAAGGCCTTCAGCGTCTCGTCCTCGCTTTGAAAGGCGACCGACTCGTATTTCATGCTGTTGGAGCGGAAATAGTCGGCGAGGTTCAGCTCAGTCGTGGTCCCCTGCTGAACGCAGATCGAGGCGCCGTTGAGGTCCTTGGCGGAGGACACGTTCAGCTTCTTCTTCACCAGGAAGCCCTGGCCGTCGTAATAGGTGACCGGCCCGAAGATGATGCCGAGCGTGCTGGCGCGCGACGAGGTGGCGGTCGTGTTGCGCGACAGGACGTCGATCTCGCCCGACTGAAGCGCGGTGAAGCGGTTCTTGGCGTCGAGGCCGACGAACTTGACCTTCTTGGCGTCGCCCAGCACGGCCGCCGCGATGGCGCGGCACACGTCGACGTCGAGGCCGGTCCACTGGCCCTTGTCGTCCGGGATGCCGAAGCCGGCGAGGCCGGTGTTGGCGCCGCAGGTGAGGAGGCCCTTGCCCTTCACCGAGTCGAGCGTGCCGGCCGAAGCCGCGCCGACCCCGAAGGTGACGGCAGCGGTGGCCAGGAGGCCTGCCAGAAGGGTGTCGCGCAGTTTCATCTCTTCCCCGATTCAGCGGTTGCGGGCATGATGAGGCGAGGCGCCCCGGCCCGGAATTGCTTGGTCCTTGGGCATCACACAACGCTTTGCCGAGGGCGGTCAAGGCTCGCGCGTCATTCCCACTGTTGACGCGCCACGGTTGCCGCCTGGGCGACCAACCTGACCGCGGAACCGGCAAGACCGAGAGAATCGATGAGCAAAATTTCCGCAGAAACCCGGGCGAATCTCCGCTCGCGCAGCCGCCTGGTCCATGTCGGCCGCAACCCGCAGGACCAGCACGGGTTCGTCAACACGCCCATCTACCGCGGCTCGACGGTGCTGGCCGACACGATCGACGACTACGAAGGCGGGCGGAACCGCTACACCTACGGCACCCACGGCACGCCCACGACCGACGCCCTGACGGACGCCTGGAACGACCTCGCCGGCGCGGCCGGCACGGTGCTGACGCCGTCGGGCCTCGCCGCCATCACGGTGGCGCTGCTGTCCGTGCTGGGAGCCGGCGACCACCTGCTCGTGTCCGATTCGGCCTATTTCCCCACGCGCCGCTTCTGCGACGGCACGCTGAAGCGCTTCGGCGTCGAGACGACCTACTACGACCCGAAGGTGGGCGCCGGCATCGCCGAGCTGTTCAAGCCCAACACCCGCGCCGTGCTGGTCGAGGCGCCCGGCTCGCAGAGCTTCGAGATGCAGGACATCCCGGCGATCTCGGCCGAATGCCGGCCGCGCGACATCGCTGTGGTGATGGACAACACCTGGGCGACGCCGCTGTTCTTTCCGCCCCACGAGCGGGGCGTGGACATCGCCATCGAGGCCGGCACCAAATACCTGTCGGGCCATTCCGACCTGCTGCTGGGGCTCACCAGCGCCAACGCGCGCCATTGGCCGGCGCTGAACCGCTGCTTCACGGAATTCGCCGTCTGCGCCGGCCCGGAAGACGTGTTCCTGGGCCTGCGCGGCCTGCGCACGATGGAGCTGCGCCTGCGGGAAGCGGAGCGGCAGGGCCTCGCCATGGCGCGCTGGCTGCAGGCCCGGCCGGAGGTGCTGCGCGTCCTGCACCCCGCCCTGCCGGAGGACGAGGGCCACGCGATCTGGCGTCGCGACTTTTCCGGCTCGTCGGGCCTGTTCTCGATCGTGCTGAAGCCCGTGCCGCGCGCCGCCGTCGCCGCCATGGTGGACGGGCTGGAGCTGTTCGGCATCGGGGCGTCCTGGGGCGGCTACGAGAGCCTCGTCATCCCCTTCGACTGCACGCGCTACCGCACCGCCACGCGGTGGAACCCCGGTGGCCCGACGCTGCGCCTGTCGATCGGCCTCGAGGACCCCGAGGACCTGAAGGCCGACCTCGACCGCGGCTTCGCGCGGCTGCGGGCCACGGCCTGACGGCGCGCCCGGGCGACGCCGGGCGACCGCGCCGGGTCAGCCGTCGCCGGCGGGCCCGCCCCGGCCGGAGCGTCGGTTCTTGGCGATCAGCACCAGGTTGCGGACGTAGATGAGGTTCGACAACACCTGGCCGAGGATGATGATCGCGTCGTGCCGGACGAGGCCGTAGATCATCGTCATGCCGCCGCCCAGGATCGACAGGAACCAGAACGACACCGGGATGACGCTGCGGCCCGCCCGCTCGCTTTCGATCCATTGCACCAGGAAGCGCCCGGCGAACAGCGTCTGCGCCACGATGCCGAACGCCACCCAGGCGTCGAACCGGCCGACGAAGACGTCGTAAAGGTAGACGCCGATGTCGTGGGGCAGGCTATAGAACACGGGACGACACCTCCTCGGCCCTCGGCACCGACCGCCGCCGCGCGAGCAGCCAGCCCACGCCGGCGAGGTCGACGATGCCGGCGGCGAGCCGGTCGAAGAAGCCGTATTTCGAGATGCCCTTCTGGCGCGGCCGGTCGACCACGTCGACGTGGGCGATGCCGTGGCCGTCGCGGCGCACCAGCGCCGGCATGAAGCGATGCAGGGCGTCGAAGAAGGGTAGGTTCATGTAGACGTCGCGGCGCACGCAGGTGAAGCCGCAGCCGGTGTCCCGCGTGCCGTCGCGCAGGATGGCGCGGCGGATGGCGTTGGCGAGGCGGGACTGCAGGCGCTTGAAGGCCGTGTCCTTGCGCCCGAGCCTTTGGCCGTGGACCAGCCCGCAGGACGGGCCGGCTTCGGCCATCCGGGCCAGGAAGGCCGGGATGAAGGCGGGGTCGTTCTGGCCGTCGCCGTCCATCGTGACGAGCAGCGGCGCCCGTGCCACGGCGGCGGCGCTCTTGACGGCGGCCGACTTGCCGCAGGGGGACGGGTGCCGGAGCAGGCGCAGCCAGGGCCGGGCGGGCAGCAGCGCCCGGACCTCGTCGCCCGAACCGTCGCTCGAACCGTCGTCGACCACGATCACCTCGTAGACGCAGCGATCGTAGAGCGCCCGCTCGATCTCGGCCACGAGAGGCGTCAGGTTGCCGGCCTCGTCCAGCACGGGGATGACGACGGTGACGAGGGGAAGGGTCGCTTGGGTGTCGGTCACGGGGCGGCTCGCTTCGGCACGGTCGGCGCCTGCAGGAGGTGGGGTCGCGGGGCGCCGGGATCGGCCGCGACGGCGATGCCCCGCAGGGCGAAGCTGCGCGCCACCCACAGCGTCACGACGCTGCCCAGGAACGCGCCCGCGACCGTGTCGCTGGGATAGTGGGCGCCCGCGACCACGCGGGCCGCGCACACCGCGACCGCCACGGCGTAGAGGGGACCGCGCCATCGCGGGGCGAGCAGGCCCAGGGCCGTCGCGGCGGCGAAAATCGACGTCGAATGGCCGGACGGGAAGCTGTCGATGCCCGCGCGGAGGCTCGGCCCGTGGAACGCGAAGGCACCCTGGTCGACGAGGAAGCGCGGGCGCGCACGGCCGACGACGTGCTTGATCGCCTGGCACAGCAGGCCCGAGGCCGCGACGGCGGCGAACACGAAGACGGCGCGTTCGGCGCAGCCGCGCAGCCGCGCCCGGCGCTCCGGCCGGTCCGCCCGGCGCATCAGCGCCACCGCGGCCGCCGCGGCGGCGGCGGACAGGGCCAGCATGTAGCCCGACAGGCCGAGCCAGCTCACGGTCTCGCCGAAGGCGCGCAGCGCCGGCGCCTCGTGGCCGGCGGCCGTGGCGGCGGACCGGTCCCCGAACGCCACCACGGCCAGGACGAGGACGAACAGCGCCAGGACGGCGGCACCGGAGGCGCGCCGCAGGTGTCTCGGGTGGGTCATGGCGAGGCTAATGACGGACGTAGATGCCGATGTCGAGCTTGTGGCCGCCGTTGATGGCCACGCCCGCGACGCGGGACGCGAGCGCGACCCCCGGCGCGGGCCCGAGGGCCGCCGCGAAGGGCCGCTCCTCGTCGGCCGCCACGAAGGCCACCCGGCACGGGCCGTCCTCCAGGAACCGTGCCGCGCCGGCGGCATCGGTCATGAGCAGGCCGCCGTCGGTCTCGAACATGAGGCTGGGCTCGCGGTCGCCGACGGTGGCGAAGCGCGGGGCGGGGCAGGACGGGCCGGCGGCCGAAGCGGCGCCGGCCGCGAGGCGCTGCGACACGGCGAGGCCCGGGGCGACGCCGGGCGTCAACAGCCAACCGTAGACGAAGAGGTAGAGCGGGACGGCGGCCGCGACCGCGAAAGCGATGGCGGCATCGCGGCGCGCGCCGCGCAGCGCCCCGTACGCCAGCCAACACAGGCCGAGGGCGGCCGCGACGGCCGCGGCGGCACCCGTGGCGAGGGCCGGCCCCAACGTCCACATCCGCCCCTCCCCCGCCACCGCCAGGGCGGCGATCGCCACGGGCACGAGCGCCATCAACGCCAGGCACGCCCGGCCGCGGTACGTCCCGATCGGGGCGCCGGCGACGGCGGGCCGCAGCAGGAGGAGCACGGCCAGGATGGCGAAGGCGGGGTACAGCGGCAGGGCGTAGTGGACGAGCTTGGTCGGCACCGCTTCGAGGACGATCCAGAACGGGATCGCCCAGCTGAGCAGGAAGGCGACGGACGGCTCGCGCCGCCGCCGCCAGGCCGCCGCGGCCGTGACGATCGCGAAGGGCGCGAGCGGCCACGCCGTCGCCCAGAACGCGGCGAAGTAGAAGCCCGGGGG
This sequence comes from Lichenibacterium minor, assembly GCF_004137685.1. Lineage (GTDB taxonomy): Bacteria > Pseudomonadota > Alphaproteobacteria > Rhizobiales > Beijerinckiaceae > Lichenihabitans > Lichenihabitans minor. The sequence continues at coordinate 76,224 of NZ_QYBB01000013.1, forward strand.
GGCCCCATGGGACTCCTGTACGCCCCCCACCTTGCCCAGCAGGTCGTGGCCCACGGCGTCGGCGATGAAGGCGCCCCGCGTCTTGAGCAGGATCAGCACGAACCAGGGCAGCGCGATCAGCAGCACCAGGGCCACGCCCGGCACGGGCCGCACCGCCGCTAGCCAGCGCCCCGAACGGTCCTTGACCGACAACGCCAGCGCGGCGAGCGCGGGGATCAGGGGGGTGATGGGGCCCTTGATCAGGATGCCGACGCCCACGCTCACCCAGAACACCAGGGCCGCGCCCCACATCCGCTTCCGCGTCGCCGGCTCGGCGAGGTACAGCCGGCCGAGCGCACCCATGGCGGCCGCCACGGTGGCGGTCAGCACGGCATCGGTCGTGGCGAGGCGAGCCTCGACGCCGAGCAGCGGCGTCGCCGCCACGAGCGCGCCGGCCAGCAGGGCGCCCCGGTCGTCCAGGATCGGCAGCGCGGCCCAGAACGTGAGCAGGACGGCCGCGAGCGCCCCCAGCAGGGACGGGAGCCGGTACACCCAGATCGCGTGGGCGGCGTCCGGCACGCCCGCCGCCTCGGCGCCGCGAAGGGCGGCGGCCTGGAGCCAGTGGATGCCGACGGGCTTCTTGTTGCGCGCCTCGTCGCCGAAGCGGATGGCGACGAAGTCGCCGGTCTCGACCATCTGCTTGGACGCCTGGGCGAAGCGCGGCTCGTCGCGGTCCATGGGCGGCAGGCTGGCGAAGCCCGGGAGCCAGAAGGCGAGTCCCAGCAGGAGCAGGCACAGCACCGGAACGAACCGGCGCCGTGCGGCCGCGGGACCCGTGAACTGTGACAAGGGGCGCTTCTCCTCCGCCGCGACCGACGGGCCGGGATAGTCCGGAAGGGCGCGTGACGCAAACCGCCGCGCGCTGGTAGGGTCCTCGACGACCGAGGGAGGACGCCATGCCGGCGAAGCGGATCGAGCCCGGGCCGGGCCAGGAAAGCGTGTGGGACTACCCGCGGCCGCCGCGCCTGGAACGCGTGCCGGAGCGCATCCGCATCCTGTTCGCGGGGCTGACCCTCGCCGACACCGCGGCGGCCTGGCGCGTCCTGGAAACCAGCCACCCGCCGACCTACTACCTGCCGATGGCCGACATCGCGCCCGGCGCGCTGCTGCCGGCCGGCGGCGGCTCGGTCTGCGAATGGAAGGGCGCGGCGCTGTACCACGACGTGGTGCTCGGCGGCCGGCGCGCGCCCCGCGTCGGCTGGAGCTACCCGCGGCCGCGGCACCCGTTCGAGCCCATCGCCGACCACGTCGCCTTCTACGCCGGGCCGATGGACGCCTGCTTCGTGGGCGACGAGCGGGCCGAAGCGCAACCCGGCGGCTTCTACGGCGGTTGGATGACGAGCCGGATCGTCGGACCCGTCAAGGGCGGGCCCGGCAGCGGGGGCTGGTGAGGGCCGTGCGTCGATGACCCATGCGGAACGGTTGGCACGCCTCGTCGTGGTCCTGATCTGGATCGGCATCGCCGCCGCCCTCGCGCTGGTGGCGCGCGACGTCGCCGCGGGCAGGCTTCCCTTCGCGGCCCGGGTCGATCCGGACACCGGCACGGCCGGGCTGCTGGTCGAGACCGACCGCGGCACGGGCTGCCAATACATCGTCACACCCTGGGGCGGCATCGTTCCCCGCACCGGCGCCGATGGCCGCCAGCTCTGCGCCGCGAAGCCCTGAGCCGTTCCGGCCTGCGCGGTTCGGCCCTAGCGCGGCCGACGAACCGCGCCGCCGATCGGGCGTTGCCCGAGCGTGACCGCGGCCATGGGGCGCCCGGCGACGAGGACGAGCCATGAGCGACGACACCGAAGCCGACAAGCGCAGGATCCTCGACCTCGTCGCGGGCATCGACTACGCGCTGTTCACCACGCGCGGCAGCGAAGGCGCGCCGTTGCACGCCCGTCCCATGGCCTACCGCAAATGCGAGGACGACGGCGACCTGTGGTTCTTCACCAAGAAGGACTCGCGCAAGGTCGAGGAGATCGGGGCGGACCCGCAGGTCCTGGTCAGCTTCGCCGACCCGAAGAAGCAGAATTTCGTGTCGATCACCGGCCGGAGCGAGATCGTGGCGGACCGCGCCAGGGTCAAGGCGCTGTGGAGCGAGATCTACCGCACATGGTTCCCCGGCGGCCCGGAGGACGACAACGTGGTGCTGATCCGCGTCCGCGCCGAGCATGCCGAATATTGGGACACGCCGAACAGCGTCGCCGTGGTGGCCTTCGGCTACCTGAAGGCGCTGGCGACGGGCAAGCCGTCGCGCGCCGGCGACGTCGGCAAGATCGAACTCGCCTGACGCGGGTCCGGCGGGCCGGCGGTCAGGGCGCGGCCGACAGGCCGCCTCCAGCGCGGCGCGCTCTCGCCTTCAGCACCCCGAGGCCGTAGGGCGCGAAGCTGAAACCGTAGACGGTCGCCGACAGGGCGGTGATCCAGAAGCTCACCGGCCAGTCGGTGAACCAGGCGAGCGTCACGCCGCCCCAGGCTTCGCCCAGCGCCAGCGCGGCCGACAGCGCCACGCCGACGCCGAAGCGCGGCGACAGGTTGCGCGCCGCCGCGGCCGGCCCGACCATGAGGGTGAACACCAGCAGCACGCCGACGATCTGCGACGATTCCGACACCGCCACGGCGACGATACCCAGGAACGCGACCGATACGAGCCGCACCGGCACGCCCCTGGCCTCGGCGAGCTCCGGCTGCAGGCTGGCGAAGAGCAGCGGCCGCGACACGACGGCCAGCACGGCCAGGGACAGCAGCGACAGCGTGACGAGCGACCACAGCGCTTCCCGGTCGACGCCGAGCACGTTGCCGAACAGCAGCGCCGTCGCCTGGGTGGCGAAGGCGGTGTAGAAGTGGAGGAACAGCAGGCCGAAGCCCAGCGCGAGCGACAGCGTCATCCCGATGGCGACGTCCCGCGCCGACAGCTTCTCGCCGAGCGCCCCCATGGCGAGGCCGGCCGCGAGGGTGAAGCCGACGAGGCCCCAGAGCGGCGCGATGCCGACCAGGATCGCGCCCGTCGCGCCGGTGAAGCCGACATGGGCCAGGGCGTGGCCGGCGAAGGTCTGGTTGCGGAGCACCAGAAAGTAGCCGACGAGGCCCGACAGGATGGCCACGACCCCGCTGGCCACGAAGGCCGTCCGCATGAAGTCATAGGCCAGCATGGTGGTGCTCCGCGTGGCCGTGATGGTCGTGCCGATGCGCTTCCCCTTCGACCTCCGTGTCGCCCGCCATGACGAAGATGCGCCGGCCGGTCCGCACCACTTCGATGGGCGACCCGTAGAGCCGCGACAGCACCGGGCCGGTGATGACGGCGTCGACCGTGCCGAGCACCGCCCTGCCCCGGCCGACGTAGAGGACGCGGTCGATGGCGCCCATGAGCGGGTTGAGCTCGTGGGCCGAGAACAACACGCCGAGGCCCAGCTCCCGGCCCAGGCGCGCCACCAGCTCGACGACGCCGCGCTGGTGCGCGGGGTCGAGGGAGATCAGCGGCTCGTCGAGCAGCAGCAGCCTGGGGCGGCCGAGCAGCGCCTGGCTGAGCAGGAGCCGCTGGCGCTCGCCGCCGCTGAGCTCCCCCAGCGGTCGCCGTGCCAGCGCGGTGGCCCCCACGGTGTCGAGCGCCCAGGCGACTTCGGCCTTCCCGGCGGCATCGAGCCGCGGCAGGCCCCAGCGGTGGCCGCCGGCGGCGGACGCCACGAAGTCCCAGCCGGTCCAGCGCAGGTCGGCGGAACCGCGCACCTGCGGCATGTAGCCCACCGCGCGCTGGCCCCGCGCCGCATCCCGCCCGTCGACCAGGATGCGGCCGGCGCGGGGCCGCACGAGGCCCAGGATGGCGCGCAGCAGCGTCGTCTTGCCGGCCCCGTTGGGGCCCAGCAGCCCGACGAACTCGCCCGGCTCGATGTCGAAGCCGACGTCGGACAGGATCGTCCGGCCGCCGAGCTCCAGCGTGACGCCTTCGAAGGAGACGAGGCTCAAGAGCTCTTCGCCGACAGCGCGTGGTCGAGCGCGTCGAGCTGCTTCGTCATCCAGGACTGGTAGGTGGTGCCGGCGGGCTCCGTTTCGGTGACGGCCACCACCGGAACGTGGCTCTCCCTGGCGATGCCGACGAGCCGCTTCACCGCCTTGTCGTCGGCCTGGCCGTTGTAGATCATCGCCTTCACCTTGTGGCCCTTCAGGTCGTCTTCGAACCGGGCGACGTCCGACGCCGACGGTTCGGTGTTGTTCATCACCGCCATCTGAAAGGACTCGTCGTGCATGTCGAGGCCGAGCAGGCTCGCCATGTAGCCGAAGACCGGCTCGGACGCCGTGACGGGCTGCCCGGCATAGCGGGCCTTCATGGCCGCCACCTTGGCGTCGAGCGACCCGATCGAGGCCGCGAAGGCGGCGGCGTTGCCGTCGAAATCGGCTTTGTGGGCGGGGTCGATGGCGCCGAGCTTCGCGGCGAGGTCCCTGGCCACCGCCTGCATGGTGGCGGGGTCGTACCACAGGTGGGGGTTGTCGCCGGCGTGTTTGCCCACGAGGTCGGCGGCGACGATCTCGGCGCGGCCCGGCGACGGGTCGGCCTTCAGCAGCTTGCCCATCCAAGGGTCGTAGTCGGCGCCGTTCTGGATCACCACCCTGGCGGTCTTCAGGGCGCGCGCGGTCGACGGGTCCGCCTCGAAGAGGTGCGGGTCCTGGTCGGGGTTCGACAGGATCGACGTCACGCTGACGTACCGGCCGCCGACCTGCTTGGCGAGGTCGCCGTAGAAGTTCTCGGCCGCCACCACGTCGATGCCGGCCGCGGAAGCCGCCGCGGGCAGAGCGAAAACGGCGAACACGCCGAGGAGGGCGGATTTCAGCGACATCGGATCGAACCCCGTCTTGCCGCGCCGGTGCGGCGCATTCACATCGTTACGTTATAACGAAACAGGTTACAACATATCCTTTGCGGCCGGCGGCGGGCTGGCGGCGGGGCGGGGTTGAAGCGGTCGACGGATCGGCTCAGATAGGGAGCGGAGGGACGCGGATGGACCACGGTCACGAGACGGCGCAGGGGACGGCCCAGGACGCGGCTCGCGGCACCGCGGAGGATGCGCGCGGCGCCTGGCTGCGGCGCGTCGAAGCCCTGTGCGGCGAGCGCAACGTCCAGCTCACCGCCCTGCGGCGCCAGGTGCTGGGCCTGCTGGCGGACAGCGCCGCGCCCCTGACCGCCTATGCGCTGATCGACGGGCTGGCGAAGCTGCAGGAGCGGCAGGTGGCGCCCCCCACGGTGTACCGCACGCTGGATTTCCTGGTCGAGAACGGCTTCGTGATCAAGATCGAGAGCCGCAACGCCTTCGCGGTCTGCGATTCGCCCGGGCATCACCACCACGGCATCCTGCTCATCTGCACGCGCTGCGGCGTGACCGAGGAGGTCGACGACCACGACGTGGATGCCACGCTGACGCGCCGCGCCAAGGCATCGAGCTTCAGGATCGAGAAGCAGATGGTGGAGCTGGAAGGGACCTGCGGGCGCTGCCTGCCGATCTGACGTCGCCGGCCGGAGGTCCCGTCCGCGGGGAAGCGCCCGGGCGCGCCGCCGCCCGCGTTCCCGACGCCGCGGGTTGACGAGCGCCGTCGAGATCACGTCAGATGCATCCCGCGATCGCGGCGGAGCGCCGCCGCAGGGCGGGGGCCTGGATGGACGCGCAGGGGCTGGCCGACCTTTTCTACGAAGCGGCCCTGGCGCCGGACCTTTGGCCCGCGGCACTGTCGATCATGGCCCGTCGCTTCGACGGCTCCTGCGCCATCCTCGTCGCGAGCGGACCCGACGAGGCCCGCTACGCCACCTCCACCGACGACGGCCACATCGTGGCCGATTACGTGTCGGGCGGATGGGCCGCGCGAAGCGACAGGATCGCGCGTTGCGCGAGGCTCGATCCCAAGGCGTTCGTCACCGAGCGCCACCTCTACACGTTGGACGAGCTGCACCGCGACCCCGCCCTCGAAGGCTTCTTCCTCCCCAGGAACATCGGATCGGAGTTCGGCACCATCTTCTCCATGCCGACGGGAGACCTGATGGTCGCCACGGTCCAGCGCCGGTTCGGAGCTCCGCCGCTCGACGCCGGGGCCGTGGCGACCGCCGAAGCCCTCCGCCCCCATCTCGCCCGGGCGGCCTTGATCTCCGCCAGGCTCGGCCTCGACCGGTCGCGCGGCGCCGTGGATGCGCTGGCGACGCTGGGCTTCCCGGCGGCGGCCCTGTCGGCGCGCGGGCGGGTGGTGATCGGCAACGACCTCCTCGCCTCGCTCATGCCGCACGCGCTGCGCGAGTCGCGCGGACGCTTGACGTTGTCGGACCCGGGGGCCGACCTCGCATTGAGCCGGGCGCTCGAAGAGCTCAGGGCGCAGGACGGCGGGTCGCGGCTGGGACGCTCGATCCCGATCGCGGCGCGCCTCGGCGGGCTGCCGTCCGTCGCGCATCTGGTTCCGGTGATGGGCGCGGGACGCGACGTCTTCGTCGGCGCCGCCTGCGTGGTGATGATCACGCGGGCGTCCACGCCGACCCCGCTTGACGCGGGCCTGCTCGCATCGCTGTTCGGGCTCACCCCCGCCGAAGCGCGGGTCGCGAGGTCGGCCGTGATCCTCGGCGGCGTGCCCGCCGTGGCCGACGAGCTGAAGCTGTCGCGCGAGACCGTGAAATCGCAACTCAAGGCGGTGATGGGCAAGACCGGCGTGGCGTCCCAGCAGGGGCTGACGGCCCTGCTGGGGTCTCTCACGGCGGGCGCACCGGTCGATCGAGGGGGGTGAAGGTCGAGCGCGGTCCTTGGACGAGAGGGCACGCCCCCGGGATCACGCCGCCTCGTCGGCCAGCGCGTCCCCCTCGACCGGGATCGGGACGGCGGTGCTTTCCTCGATCACGGCCTCCTCCTCGGCGTCGAGGCGGTCCCGCTCCGCCTCGCTGAGGCCGAACCGCGACGCGACGTCCGGCGCGTAGCGCAGCATGTCGGGGCGGAGACGGATGAGGGCGAGGTCCTTCGCCTTCGCTTCGATCATCACGTCGAAGTCCCGGTCGGTGATCGACCGCATGAAGCCCATGAACTCGAACGGGTGCACGTAGTCGGCATGGCCGGTCCAGATCGGCGCGACATGCACGGTCTTGGTCTTCTTCGTCTTCTTGTCCTTGCGCTTCAGCTCGCGCAGTTCGGTGCGGGGCGAGGAGAAGTGGATCTTCGGGCGGACGCCCTCGGGCCAGGTGGCGAGGATGCGCCGAACGGTGTCGCCCATGTCGAGGTTGTCGGGGTTGAGGCACAGGAAGTGCTGGTGGTCGAAGATCAGCCGCACGCCGGTGTGTTCGTGGATCCACAGGACGTCGGAAGCGCTGAAGCGGATGTCATCGTGCTCGAGCACCAGGCGGCGGCGCACCGGCTCCGGCATGGTGGGCCAGTTCTCCACCCAACGCGCGTTGCTGGCCGGAATGTCGCCGTAGGTGCCGCCGACGTGGATCACCATCACGGCCTCGGGGCCGAGTTCCATCAGATCGAGCATCTCGGCCTGGCTGGTGAGGTCGGCGACGCTCTTCCGCACCAGCTCCGGGTCGGGGCTGTTCAGCACCACGTATTGCGACGGGTGGAACGACAGGCGCAGCCCCTGCGCCTTGGCCCGCGCCCCGATGGCGGCGAGGTCCGACGCGCTGTCCCGCACCATGGTGTGGAACTGCGGCATGTCGGGATGGGTCGCGTAGGGGGCGAGGTCGGACGACATGCGGTACATGTCGATGCCGTGCTTGCCGAGATAGCCGAAGATCGCGTCGAGGTATTCGAGGCTGACGCGCAGGTGGGGGTCGGCCTGCCAGCGGCGGGTGTCGTTGCTCTTGAGGTCCGGCCGCCCCATCACCTTCACGGGAAAGCCGAGCCGTAGCCGGCCCTCGGGCCGGGGCGGCAGCTCGACATCCTTGCGCTTGCTCGTTCTCGCCATCGTGTCCGCACCCTCGTCCGATGCGGGGCAACCGCCCGCCCGGGCGGGAAGTTGCGGGCGCGAGCGCCGTCGGCTGTGGACGGGTCGTCGCGGGCGGCCGGGCCGGCGTCAGGCGCGGGTCGGCTGCCGGGCCGGCGGGTCTGCGGGGGCCCGCTCCAGCGAACGGTCGTGGCCGAGCGCCAGGACGATGCCGGCGCCGACCAGCGCGCAGGCGGCGAAGAACACCAGCCCCGCCGTCTCGCCCCCGGTCCTGTCCTTGAGGATGCCGAACACCTGCGGGCCGAAATAGCCGCCCAGGTTGCCGATGGAATTGATGGCGGCGATGCCCGCCGCGGCACCCGTGCCCGACAGGAGCGCCGTCGGGAGCGCCCAGAACGAGGCGTAGACGGCGAAGAAACCGAAGCCCGCGATGCACAGGCAGGCCATCTTGGGCGCCGGGTCCGACATCGCGGACGCGGACAGCAGCCCCACGACGATGCACAGGAGCGGGATCACCGTGTGCCACTTCCGCTCACCGGTGCGGTCCGACGACCGGCTCCAGGCGATCATGCCGACCGCCCCGACGAGGTAGGGCACCGCGGTGACGAGCCCGACCTCGAACCCGTTGAGCCCGCCGAAGGCCTTGACGATCTGCGGGAGGAAGAAGCTCAGCCCGTATTGGGGGATGTTCAGCCCCATGTAGACGAAGCCGAAAGCGACCACGCGCGGGTCCACCACGGCCCGGCGCCACGAGATCCTGTGGCGGCTTTCGCGGTTGGCGCGCTCGGCATCGAGCCGAGCCTGCAGCCAGCCGCTTTCCTCGGCGGTGAGCCAGGCGGCGTCGCGCGGGCGATCGGTGAGGTAGGCCAGGACCGCGAAGGCCATGAGGAGCGCCGGCGCCGCCTCGATGAGGAAGACCCATTGCCAGCCGTGCAGGCCGGCGGCGCCGTCGAGCCCGAGGATCAGCCCCGACACGGGCGCGCCGATGATCGTCGAGATCGGGATCGCTGCCATGAACATCGCCACGATGCGGGCGCGGTAGGCCGACGGGAACCACAGCGTGAGGAAGAAGATGATCCCTGGAAAGAAGCCGGCCTCGGCGCAGCCGAGCAGCAGGCGAACGGCGTTGAAGCTCGTTTCCCCGCCCACGAAGGCCTGCGCGCCCGAGATCAGGCCCCAGGTGAACATGATGCGGGCGATCCAGACGCGCGCGCCGAACCGGTCGAGCGCGAGGTTGCTCGGGACCTCGAACAGGAAGTAGGCGATGAAGAAGATGCCGGCCGCGCCGCCGAAGGCGGTCGCCGTCAAGCCGAGGTCGGCCCGCATGGTCGCCCCCGCGAAGCCGACGTTGACCCGGTCGAGGTAGGCGACGAAATAGCAGAGCATCAGGAAGGGCACGAGCCGCCGCGTGACCTTGCTCATCGTGCGCGCCTCCACATCGGCGCGCGCCGTCGTTCCGTCCATGGTTTCCACCCTCCTCGACCTTTCCGGCCGTTGAACGGGATCATACAGGCGCGGCGACGCCGCACCAGACGCCACGGCGCGGTCGTCCGGGATTCGGCGGCTGAGAATCGGGCGCGTCCTCGGACGCGTCGAACCTGGGTCCGAGGTCGCGGCGCATCGGGTGGCCGCCGCCGCCCGGCGCTGCCCGACGCCGACGGGGGGATGACGGTCGTGCGCCCAAGCCGGGGCCGCCCCACGGACACAACGCCGGCCCCCGACGTTGCATGCGGGCGGCGAGCGGATGCCGCGTGGCATGGAGCGCTGCGATGGACCTCGGCTTGACGGGCAGGCGCGTGCTGGTCACGGGCGGGTCGAAGGGGATCGGCCTCGCCTGCGCGGCGGCCTTCCTGGCGGAAGGCTGCTCGGTGGCGATCTGCTCGCGGGTTGCGGACAACGTCGCCGCCGCGGTGACACTCCATCCCGCGCTCAGCGGCTTCACCGCCGATTGCAGCGATGCACGGGATGCCGCCCGCCTCGTGGAGGAGGTGGAGGCCGGGTTGGGGCCGATCGACGTGCTGGTCAATTCCGCCGGCGCGGCGCGCCGCTCGCCCGCCGAGGCCATGACGCCCGAGCACTGGCGCCAAGCGATGGACGCCAAGTTCTTCTCGACGATCTTCGTGGTCGATCCCGCCGTCAAGCGCATGGCGGAGCGCGGCCGCGGCGTGGTGGTCAACGTCATCGGCACCGGCGGAAAGGTCGCGTCCCCCATCCACATCGCCGGCGGGGCCGCCAACGCCGCGCTGATGCTGGCTACGGCAGGCCTCGGCAACGCTTATGCGGCGCGCGGCGTGCGCGTGGTCGGCGTCAGCCCGAGCCTGACCGAAACCACGCGCGTGACGGAGGGCTTCGAGGCCGACGCCGCCGCGCAAGGCGTCGCGCCCGACGAGGCCCGCGCCCGCGCCGTCGCGCGCCTGCCGCTGGGCCGCATGGCGAGCGCCGAAGAGGTCGCCGCCGCCGTGGTGTTCCTGGCCTCCGATCGCGCCGCCTACGTGACCGGCACCACGCTGTCGGTGGACGGGGGGCAGAACCCCGTGGTGCTTTGAGCGGACGCGCGCCGCCGCTCGTGCGGCGTGACCCGCCGAACGGGCCTCGGCATTTCCCCACGGCTGGCGTGAGCGGGCGCGCGCCGGTTCGGGGCATCCGAGCCGGCGCGGCTTGACCGCCGGCCCGCTTCCGCCGTAGCGCGTCCGTCACAACGAGAACACGGACACGACATCATGGCAGGAAACGCGGGGGCGAGCGCCCCCAGGCTCGGCGCGCATGCACGCGCGACGCCGGCCGGAGGCCTCGGGCGCATCGTGCTGGCGAGCCTCGTCGGCACCACCATCGAGTTCTACGATTTCTACATCTACGGCACCGCCGCCGCGCTGGTGATCGGTCAAGCCTTCTTCCCGCAGTCGGCGCCGGGCGCCCAGGCGTTGAACGCCTTCCTGACCTTCGGCATCGCCTTCGTGGCCCGGCCGGTGGGGTCCATCCTGTTCGGCCATTTCGGCGACCGGATCGGGCGCAAGTCAACGCTCGTCGCCTCCATGCTGGTGATGGGGCTGTCGACGACGCTGATCGGCCTGCTGCCCGGCTATGCCACGGCGGGCGCCGTGGCGCCCTGGCTGCTCTGCCTGCTGCGCTTCGGCCAGGGGATCGGCCTGGGCGGCGAATGGGGCGGGGCGGCGCTGCTGGCCACCGAGAACGCGCCGCAGGGTCGCCGCGCCTGGTTCGGCATGTTCCCGCAGCTCGGCCCCCCGCTCGGGTTCCTCCTCGCCAACGGCCTGTTCCTCGGCCTGCTGCTGGGCTTGGGCGAGCCCGTCTTCGTCGCCTGGGCGTGGCGGGTCCCCTTCCTGGTCAGCGCCGCGCTGGTCGCCATCGGCCTCTACCTCCGGGTATCGATGGAAGAAACGCCGGCCTTCGTCGAGGCCCTGCGCCGCGAGCCGCCGGCCCGCGTGCCGCTCGCCGAGGTGCTGGGGCGGCACGCGCTCCCGCTGCTCCAGGGCTCGCTGTCCATCGTGGTCTGCTACGCGCTGTTCTACATCTCCACCGTCTTCGCGCTGGGCTACGGCGTCGGGACCCGGCACATCGCCCGCTCCGACTTCCTCGAGATGCTCTGCGTCGCGGTGGTGTTCATGGCGATCGCCACGCCCGTGTCGGCGGCCCTGGCAGACCGCTTCGGCCGCCGCCCGGTGCTGATGGCGGCGGGCACGCTCGCGGCGCTGTCGGGCTTCCTGATGCCCCGCATGCTCGGCGACGGCAGCCCGGCAGAGGTGCTGCTGTTCCTGTGCATCGAGCTCGGCCTGATGGGGCTCACCTTCGCACCGCTCGGCGCCCTGCTGCCCGAGCTGTTCCCGACGCGGGTGCGCTACACCGGCGCGTCCACGGCCTACAACCTCGGCGGCATCCTCGGCGCCTCCCTCGCCCCCTTCGCGGCGCAGCTGCTGCTGGAGCGGGGCGGCCTCGCCTGGGTCGGCGGCTACATCACCGCGGCGGGCATCGTCAGCGTCCTGGCGGTCGCGAGCATGCGGGAAACCGGCCGGGGGTGAAGGCTCGACGCGTTATAGCCGATAGGATATAACGTCTGGGCGCCGCCGCTCGGGCCGCGTCGATCCGCGAGCCCCCGATGCTGCGACCAGCCCTTCCGCTCCTGCGCGGCGTCGCCGCCGCCGCGGTCTTCGTCCTCGCAATCGGCGCCGCGGCCGAAGCCGCGCCGGTGAAGGTCTACGCGGCGGGCAGCCTGTCGAGCGCCATGGCGGCGCTGATCGAGGCCGCGGGCGAGCCGCCGGGCGCCTTCGCGGCGCCCGTCTACGGGCCCGCCGGCCTGCTCGCGGACCGCCTGTCCAGGGGCGAGACGGCGGATCTGTTCGCCTCGGCCGACATCGCGGCGCCGGAGCGCCTCGCCGCCGCGCGGCCCGACGCCTTGGTGGTGACCTTCGTCAAGAACCGCATGTGCGTCGCCGCCAAGGCCGCCGTGGGGCTGACGGAGACCGGCATGCTCGACAGGATGCTGTCGCCCGACCTGCGGCTCGCCACCTCGACGCCCGGCAACGACCCGGGCGGCGACTACGCGCTCGCGGTCTTCAAGCGGGCCGAAGCGCTCCGTCCCGGCGCCGAGAAGGCGCTGACCGGCAAGATGCTGACCCTCGTCGGCGGTCCGACCACGATGGTGCCGATCGCGGGCAAGAGCCCCGGCGCCTCCATCTTCCTCGGCGATCATGCCGACCTGTTCCTGTACTACTGCTCGTCGGCCGCGGCGCTGCTGAAGGAAGTGCCGGACCTCACCAACCTGCCCCTGCCCGACAGCCTGGAGGTCCACCCCGTCTACGCCATGGCGGTGCTGTCGCGGGAGCCGGCGGCCGAGCGGTTCGCGCTGTTCGTGCTGTCGTCGAAGGGCCAGGCGATCCTCGGGCGGTTCGGCTTCACCCCCCTCGCCGCCGCGCCCTGACCCGGCTCGACGCCCGCGGACCGGCGGGGCCGCGGGCGTCCGCTCACGCCATGTTGTTGGCGCTGTCGCCGGCGGTCGCGTCGTAGGCGGCGCCCGACACCATGCGGGCCTCGTCCGACGCCAGGAACAGCACCACGGGGGCGATGTCGTCGGGCGAGATGTAGGGCACGCCGAGCGGCGACTTCTCGGTCAGCTTCTTCGTCGCCTCGGCTTCCAGCTCCTCGGTCGGCTCGTCGCTCTTCAGATCGCCGACCGCCTGGGCGTAGCGGCTGCGGTGGCGCGTGAGCGGCGTGTCGATGAGGCCGGGCACGACGGAGTTCACTGTGATCCCGTGCGGGCCCAGTTCCAGCGCGGCCGACTTCATCAAGCCCAGGATGCCCCATTTCGACGCCGAATAGCTGGCGCCGAACTTGGTGCCGTGCTGCCCCTGCGTCGACGACGTCAGGATGATGCGACCGCCGCCGCGCTTGACGATGTGGGGCGCCACGGCCCTGAGCGCGTTGGCGGTGCCGGTGAGGTTAACGTCGATCTGGTCGTGCCAGTCGGCGTCCTCCATCTCGAGCAGCGGCTTGAAGTCCTGGATGCCGGCGTTGGCGAACAGGATGTCGATGCCGCCGAAGGTCTGCACGGCAGCCTCGGCCGCCGCCCGCAGCGCGCCGATGTCGCGCTGGTCCAGCGTTCGGGCCAGCCAACGCCCACCTTCCGCCTCGACGAGCCGCCCCGTCTCGGCGAGCTCGTCCGCGCTCGCCGGCTCCACCGTGATGGCCGACGACACCGGACCGGCGATGTCGATCCCCACCACGGCCGCGCCTTCGCGTGCGAAGAGCACGGCGGTCGAGCGCCCGATGCCGCGCGCCGCGCCGGTGATGATGGCCACCTTGCCCTCAAGGCGCCCCAAACCCTTGCCCATCGCCCTGTCTCCCCTGTCGGCGCGACAATGAGCGAGCGCTCAGAAGAGTTGCCGGCCGGCGCGGGTCCTGCCTCGGCGGACACACGCCGACGAGGCGACGGCGCGTGGGCGGACCCTACCGCGTGACGCCCGGCACATGCGTGGTCATCAGCCCGAAGCCGGCATGGGTGGCGACCACGGGCAGCAGCCGCTCCAGCGCGTGCAGCATCGTGCCGTCGATCGGCACGGGCTCGTCCGGATAGTCCGCCCAGCCGAGGCCGAGGTCGAACAGCGGCTTCAGCGCCGCCGGCCGGGCCCAGAACATCGTGCCGATGGGGAAGTCGATGGAGCGCGGGACCTCCATCGCGGGGTCCATCCGGCGGGCGAGGCCCGTCGCGATCTCGCGGTCGAGGCTCCAGCCGGTGAGATTCGGGTCCTCGGGGAACACGAGCCCGAGCCGGTCGTCCTCGGCGAAGCGGTCGAGCACGAGGTCCGCCACGGGGAAGCGATCGCCGATCAGGTGCTGCATCAGGAAGGCATGCCAGCGCACGCCGAGGTCGAGGCTCAGCCCGACGCCCGTCAGCGCCAGGCTGCGCTTGCCGTGCAGGTGGCCGAACACGTCGTAACCCTGCAGCGCGTCAGCGAAGCGCGTCAGCATGGGGCCGACGTCGCGCCCGCGGTTCGGGCAGGCCTCGACCACGACCCTGCCCTGGCCGTAGGGGGCGAACCGCGCGCGAAGCTCCTCCGCCTTGGGCTCCGACGTCGTCGACACGAAGAGGTCGAGCCGCGCCGCGTTGGCGGCGAGGGCCGCCAGCATGTCCCCGGCCAGCTCGGGATAGTGGAGGTGGATGTGCAGCGCCGCCCGCAGCCCGCTCCCCCGCCCCGTCGCCGCCGCCTCGCCCGGCACCAGGACGGGATGCGACCAGGGACCGGCCGGCTTGCCGGCACGGATCCATTGCGCCAGCGGGTTCGGGAAGGGCGTGGCGTCGAGCGCGGGGTGGTGATCGGCATAGACCTGCGGCACGAAGCCCAGCGCGGGCCGGCGGCAGTATTGATTCGCTTCCTGACCCGAAGCCGCCTTGCGGACGTGCAGGCGCACCGCTTCTTCGCGGGTGAAATGCTCGTGCGGGTTCTGCCACAGGTCGGCGCGGAACGTGTCGTCGCCGAGCAGCAGCGCGACGTCGTCACGCTCCTGGGCGGCGATCTGCTTCGCCTCGGCGACGAGCGGCATCAGGCGCTCGGTGTAGCGCGCCATGGGGAAGTCGCGGTCGCCGCGCTCGCGGAGCACGTTTCCCAGCTCGCGCCGCAGCGCCGGATCCCGCGCGAGTCCGGCGAGAACGCCCCCCGCCGCGTCGGCGTCGAGGTACGGCACGGACAAGCTCGCGGTCCGCGGGTCTTCGGCCAGCCAATCGGCGAAGCCGTTCGCTTCGGCGAAGCACACCGGCGGCACGCCCGCCAGCGCGGCGTCCATGGCGACGTTGGGGAACGGGTCGAGCCGCGACGAGATCATGGCGGCGTCGGCGGCCGCATAGGCGCCCGCGAGGTCGTCGACGGCGTCGAGGAAGACGAGGTCGGCGCCCAGGCCCGAGCGCTTCACTTGGTCGGCGAGCCAGTCGCCGAACATGCCTTCGGGCGGAACCGCCGGGGTGTGGCCGATCCAAACGAAGCGCATCGTGCCCGGCCCGAGCCGGCGCGCCGCCGCCATGGCGCAGGACACGAACAGGTCCGGCCCCTTGCGCATCGACACCGTGCCGAGGCCCAGCACCACGGGTTTGGTGCCGTCGCCCCGCACGGCGCGGAACACGGCGTCGCGCTTGGCCGCCAGGGCTTCGGGCAGGAGCACGGGCGCCCGGGGGTCGGGCGGCACCTCGGAGGCGCCCTGGTGAAAGACGTGGCTGTTGCGGGTCGTGATGCCGGGCCAGCAGGCGAGCGCCGCCTCGTGCTGGCTGCGGGCGTCGAACACGATCTGACCCGACAGCATCATGCCGCTCTGCATCCGCGCTTCGGATTCCGGGCCGGTCGGATATTCGTGCACGAGCGTCACGGCCGGCACGCCCGCGGCGGCGAGGCCGATCAGCAGCCATTGGCACTCGATCGAGTTGCAGATTGCGAAGTCGATCGGGTGCTGGGCCGTCAGCTCCCGCACGGCGCGCGCCATGTAGAACCAGGTGAGCTGCGCCTTGCGGAACGGGCCCACCACGAGGGTCGCCTCCTCGACGAAGATGTCGAGGAGGTCGCCGACGGGGTTCAGCACCGCGACGACGAGGTTGTGGTCGCGGTTCAGTTGGCGGGCGAGGTTCCAGCCCAGGATCGGTGCGCCGGTGCGGCTCGCCTCGTGGCAGGCGAGCAGGACGGTCTTCTTGGCGGGATCGAAGGCGCGGCGGCCCGGTCGCACATGGGGGGCGATGTCGAAGGTGGCGGCGCGCCCTTCCGCACGGCCGTAGCGGGCGTAGTGGACGAGGAGGCCCATGCCGGCCGCCGCGACCTCCCGGTGGATGTCGGCATAGACGGCGGGGTCGAAGTCCGCGTTCGGCCGGATGCCGCGGCCTTCGCCGACCTCCGCGTAATGCTCGGCCGCTTCCAGGTCTCCCACGGCGCCGAGCGCCGCCGCGGCGCGGTAGAAGGCGGCGTCGAAGAGGCCCGTGTCGAGCACCGACTGGCCGGGGCCCGGGCCGGCACGGTGCTGGCCCGCGGCGCCGCGGGCCGACGCCTCGTGGCGGCCGCCGCCGGCGCGGCGGTGGCGCAGCGAGTCCACCACCCGGCGCACGGGGCGGGTCACCCGCCAGGACGCCGAGCCCAGCATGGCCGAGAGGCGGCCCGACAGGGCGCGGTTCTCGTCCTCCAGCGCGGCGACGCGCGCCGCGAGCTTCCGGTTCTCCCAGGCGGCGTCGCCCATGCCGGCCGGGCGGCCGTCGTCACTCGTATCGTCGGCCATGGCGCCCTTCGTGGAATGATCGGGAAACGGCAGCCTCGATCAGGGCTGGCCGTTCTGCATCCTGAGCAGCCCCTTCGCGACCCGTGTCGTCCCTGGACCGCCTCGGCATGGGAGGAGACGAGCGGGCGGAAGGGGCCCGTGCGCCGAGCGCCCGTGCGCTGCGACGCGGGCGCTCGGCGCGCCGCTCAGGCCGCGGGAGGAGACAGGGCCCGGTCCGGCCTCGTCAGCCGGCGAGCAGCTTCAGCGCCGCCTCATGGACGCGCGGATCGCCCGCCGCCACGACGGCACCGCCGCCCTGCGCTTCGTCGCCCGACCAGGTCGTGACGACCCCGCCCGCGCCCTTGACGATGGGGATCAGCGCCGCGATGTCGTAGGGCTGGAGCCCGCTCTCGATCACGAGGTCGACGTGGCCGGCCGCCACCATGCAGTAGCTGTAGCAGTCGCCGCCGAAGCGCACGAGCTTGGCCTCGGAGGCGACCCGCTCGAACCGGGCGCGCTCGCCCGGCTCCATCAGGGCGGGGCTGGTCGTCATCACCGTCGCGTCGGCGAGCGCCGGGCAGTCCCGCGTGCGCAGGTGGTGGACGATCTCGGTGCCGTGGGCGTTGCGCCCCGCCCAGGTGGCGCGAGCGTTGTCGCCGAAGAACTTCTCGCGCGTGAAGGGCTGGTGCATCACGCCGTAGACCGGCACGCCCCGGTGCTCCAGCGCCACCAGCGTCCCCCAGGTCGGGAAGCCCGAGATGAAGCTCTTGGTGCCGTCGATGGGGTCGAGCACCCACACGTATTCGGCGTCGGGCTGGTGGTCGCCGAACTCCTCGCCCACGATGCCGTGGGCCGGGAAGGTCGACTGGATGAGCCGGCGCATGGCGGTCTCGGCCGCGCGGTCGGCTTCCGTCACGGGGTCGAACTGGCCGCGCGCGCCCTTGTCCTGCGCCTGCAGGGCTGTGCGGAAGAACGGCAGGATGGCGTCGCCGGCGACGGTCGCGAGTTCGGCGACGAAGGGTTCGAAATCGACGATCGTCATCGGGGCTCCTCGGGACGGGCCGAACGGGCGGCGGGCGCCCTTCCTACCACCCGGCCCGCGACGGCTCCAGAGCCTGACATCCGGGCCGGAAGCGCGTGCGTGGGGATGGTCGGGGCTCTGGTCCGACATTTTCGCCGAAACCCCTTGCCTTTGTGCAGCGCACATGGCACATGTTGCAGCGCGGCAGAGATGCCGTATGCCCTTCTTGGGCGTTTCCTCCCTAGACTTGGGCCGCTCGCCGAAAGGCTGAGCGGCCTCTTTCTTGTGGGGGGTCGGGGCTATTCCGCCGCCATGCGCTCCGGGCCGCCGCTCGCCGCCGCGACCTCCGAGACGGCCGCCACCACGGCGTGGAGGTGGCGCGACAGCGCGTCGAAGCCTTCGGCCCGCGCCATGGCCTTCTCGTCCATGTAGAGGCCGCGGTTGATCTCGATCTGCAGGGCGTGGAAGCCGCTGGCCGGCCGGCCGTAATGTTCCGTGATGAAGCCGCCCGCATAGGGCTTGTTGCGCTCGACCACGTAGCCCAGGCTGCGCAGCGTCCCCTCGGCGACGTCGATGAAGCGCCGGGCGCAGCTCGTGCCGTAGCGGTCCCCGAGCACGAAGTCGGCCTTGGTCCTCTCGTCGCGCCACGTCGCCGGGTCCGCCGTGCCGGTGACCGAGGAGGACGGCATGGAGTGGCAATCGACCAGCACCGCCAGGCCGAAGCGGCGGAGCGCGCGATTCAGCAGATCCTGCAGGGCCGCGTGGTAGGGCTTGTGCAGTTCGTCGATGCGCCGCAACCCTTCCTCGACGGGGAGGCGCTTGGCGTAGATCTCCTGGCTGTCTCCGACCACGCGAGCGATGGTGCCGAGCCCGCCCGCCACCCGCACCGAGCGCGTGTTGACATAGGCGGGGAGCCGCCCGTCGAACATGCGCGGGTCGAGCTCGTAGGGTTCGCGGTTGAGGTCGAGATAGGCGCGGGGGAAATGCGCCCGCAGCAGCGGCAAGCCCAAGGACACCGCCGGCTCGAACAGGTCGTCGACGAACGCGTCCTCGGACCGGCGCAGCGTCGCGGGGTCGAGGCGGGCGCTGCGCAGGAAGCGCTCGGGATAGACCCGGCCGGAATGGGGCGACGACAGGACGACCGGGCTCGTCAGCGCCGGAGGCTCGATCACCTCGAAGGGGGGATCGAACTCCGCACCTGCCGGGCCCGCCCCGTCGCCGCCGTCCGCACCCGTCCGCGCCATCCGCCGCCCTCGTCGTCCCACGGCCGCACTCTGCCCAAGGGCCGTCCCGCTGTCCACGCCGAAGGGCGGCGGCCGGCCC
This sequence comes from Lichenibacterium minor, assembly GCF_004137685.1. Lineage (GTDB taxonomy): Bacteria > Pseudomonadota > Alphaproteobacteria > Rhizobiales > Beijerinckiaceae > Lichenihabitans > Lichenihabitans minor. The sequence goes on from NZ_QYBB01000013.1 coordinate 95,230, forward strand.
ATCGGCCCATCCGCGGGGCGGGACTCGGCCGGGCCCGGCCGATTGACGGCTTTTTCATGCCCCGGTGCCACGATCCGGTCGAACCCCGGGTCATGCCCAGGCCGCAGGGGCGAAGCCGGCGTTGGTTTTACCGCGCGTTAACCATTATATGCACTGGTGGTTAACGTCGGACCGCGGTGCCCGGGGAAGTCGAGGAAGGGATGATGGACGCAGACGCCGACCAGGCCACGAAGATCCTGCTCGCCGAAGACGACAACGACATGCGTCGTTTTCTCGTCAAGGCCCTGCAGAACGCCGGATTCGTGGTGACCTCCTTCGACAACGGACTGTCGGCCTATCACAGGCTGAGGGAGGAGCCCTTCGAGCTCCTGCTCACCGATATCGTGATGCCGGAGATGGACGGCATCGAGCTGGCGCGCCGGGCCACCGAGCTCGACCCCGACATCAAGGTCATGTTCATCACCGGCTTCGCCGCCGTGGCGCTGAACCCCGACAACAACGCCCCCCGCGAAGCCAAGATCCTGTCGAAGCCCTTCCACCTGAAGGACCTCGTCGGCGAAGTGCAGCGGCTGCTGGCGGCCTGACCCGGCTCGCCCCCGACCGCGGGCAAAGCGCCCGCGGTTCCGATCGCGTCAGGCGGCCCCGGCCAGGGCTTCCGGGCTCGCGGGGGTGATCGCGACGCTTTCGCCGCAACCGCAGGCGGAGGTCTGGTTCGGGTTCTGGAACACGAAGCCCGACGACAGCTTGTCGGCCTTGAAGTCCATCTCGGTGCCGAGCAGGAACAGCACGGCCTTGGGGTCGATCAGGATGCGGACGCCCTTGTCCTCGATCACCTCGTCGGCCGGCGCCGCGGCTTCGGCCATCTCCATCGTATAGGACATGCCGGCGCATCCGCCGTTCTTGACGCCGACGCGCAGGCCGAAGGGCCGCGACGCCGCCCCGTCCATGATCTCCTGCACGCGCGACGCCGCCGCCTCGGTCAGCGACATCACCTGAAAACGTTTCCTGGCAGCCATCGAACTCTCTCCCACCGGCGGTGACGCTCGGGGCACCGCCTTCATGTAGCGGCTCGCCCCCGGATCCGAAAGGCCGTCACGGGATCCGCACGGGCTCGCCGTCGGGCGCGGCGTCGGCGCCGTCCGCATCGTCGCCGCCGGGGCGTGCGCGGAGCTTGGCGCGGGCGACCGGCCCGGGCGACCAGGGCCGGTCCTCGCCGGGGGCGCGCGCGTCCCGCCGCGCCCATCCGCCGCCGGTCCGGCGCAGCGCCACGGCGCCGCTCCGCTCCAGCGCGATGCGGTCGAGCACGAGGGCGGACGCGCAGGGCACGGGAGCGACGAGCGGCGTCACCACCAGCACGGCGCGCCGGCAATCCTCCGCGAAGGCGGCGGCGTCCGTCACCAGCGCCACGGCGCCGCCGCCCGGCAGCGGCGCCGTGCACCCGACCCTGTCGCAGCGCGCGCCGGGCAGCACCAGCGCGGCCTTGCCCAGCGCGTCGGGGTCGCGCGGGTCGCCGTCGGCGCGCAGCCATTGCTCGGCGGTGAAGGCCGAAGCCTTGCCGAGCGTGCCGAGGCGCCCGTCCGCGCCCCGGATCGCCACCGCGTCCCCGGTCGGCGCCACGGTCACGTCGTCGCGCGGGCCCCACGCCGCGCCGGCCAGCCCGAGCGCGAGGAACGGCACGGCGGTCAGCCGCAGCAGGGCCGTGCGCCAGATCACCACGGACAGCAGCGCCAGCGCGAGCCACGGCAGCGCCCAGGGCGCGAAGTTCGGCAGGTGGACGGTCGACATCGGGGCGGCGCCGAGCTTCCCGGCCACCCACATCACCGCGCGGATGCCCCAGGCCACCCAGTGCCACACCGGCGCGTCGAGGCCGAGCGGGTAGAGCACGGTGCCGAGCAGCGCGCCCGGCACGGCGAAGAACTCGATCATCGCCAGGGTCAGCGGGTTTCCGACGAACACGTAGGGGCTGAGCTCGTGGAACTCCGCCGCCATGAACGAGGCCGTCGCCAGGGTCGCGAAGACCGTGGCGCCGAGGAGGTGCACGATCCCCTGCCCCGCCCTGCCGGCACGGCCGCGCCAGGGCGGGGCCTTCGCGGCGCGCGGCCCGGGCCGGCGGCGGTCGGGCTCCGCGAAGAGGTCGTCGGGCGCTCGGCGCATCCGCGCTTCCTGCACGGCGATCAGCGCCGACACCGCCGCGAAGGACAGCTGGAAACTCGCGCCCGCCACTTGCTCGGGCTCGATGGCGATCACGGCGAGCGCCGCGAAGCCGAGGTTGCGCATCGTCAGCGCGCGGCGGCCGACCAGAACGGCGACGAGCATGATCGACGTCATGAACAGCGCCCGCTGCGTTCCGACCCGCGACCCCGTGCCGATGTCGTAGAACACGGCGCCCACGAGCGCGACGAGCGCCGCCCAGGACTTGATGGGGTAGCGCAGGGCCAGCGTCGGGCTCGCCGCCAGGGCGCGGCGCGCCAGCCCGAACACCAAGCCCGCCACCAGCGTCATCTGCACGCCCGCGATGGTGATGATGTGGAAGATGCCGGCTTCGCGGATGACTTCGCGCCCGTTCGCGGACAGCAGGTCGCGCTTGCCCGTCACCATGGCGGCCGCGATGGCGCCGACGTCGCCGTCGCCCACCACGGCGCTGACGCGCATCGCCAGGGCGTTGCGGGCGCGGTCCACCGCGCGATGGAGCCGCGCGACGGCGCCGGCATCCGCCGCGGCCGGGGCGGGGGCGATCCGGCCCAGCGCGGAACCGACGGCGCCGATCCCGGAAAAGTAGGCGTCGCGGGCGAAATCGTAGCCGTCGGGCGCGGCGGCGTGGGACGGCGGCAGCAGCCGCGCCGTGACGGCGACCGACGCCCCGGCGGCGATGTCGCCCGGCCGCTTGGTCGTCAGCCTGACCCGGCGCGGCACGTGGGCGGCGTCGAGCCCGTCGGCGCCCGTGACGGCCAGGAGGATGCGCGCGCCGGCGGGGCGCAGGTCCACCTCCTCCACCGTCCCGGTGAGCTTGGCGATGCGGACCCGGTCGAGCATCGGCGTGGCGACCGATCGCGCCCGCAGTTCCGCCGACACGAAGCCGCCCACCAGGGCGAACAGCGCCAGGGCGGCGCCGAGCGGGACCGGGCGCCCCCGCAGGGCCACGCAGCCGAGGGCCGCCAGGGCGAGGAGCAGGAGGGGCAGCCACAGGACGGGCTCGCGGTCCGCGGCGAGGTACAGGAACACGCCGGCGCCGGCCGTGACGGGAAGCCACAGGAAGGGACGGCGCTCGTCCCACTCCTCCGCCCAGGCCCGCGACGGCGACAGGCCGCCGATGCGCGCCGACACTGCCGACGCGCGGCGCGGCCAGGCGGCCTGGAGGGCGTCGCCGGCCCTCCCTCCCCGGAACGCGTTCGGCACGGCGCCTCCCCGCCCTTGGTGGGATCGCATCCTTCATGTTAGAGCGCAGCCGCCCCGGCAAGGGCTCGGGCCCGCCGGTTCCCCTTCCGTTCCAACTATAAGTTGCTTCTCGCCATGCCCGAGCCCGTGATCACGCGCTTCGCGCCGTCGCCGACGGGCTTTCTCCACATCGGCGGGGCCCGCACGGCCCTGTTCAATTGGCTCTACGCCCGCCGGAACGGCGGCACGATGCTGCTCCGCATCGAGGACACCGACCGCGAGCGCTCGACCGAGGCCGCCATCGACGCGATCCTGGACGGGCTGAAGTGGCTCGGCCTCGATTGGGACGGCGACGTCGTGTACCAGGCCAGCCGGGCCGACCGGCACCGCGACGCCGTCGAGACGCTCCTGGCGCAGGGCCGCGCCTATCGCTGCTACGCGACCCCGGCCGAGCTCGACGCGATGCGCGACCTCGCCCGCGCGGAGAAGCGGCCTCCCCGCTACGACGGCCGCTGGCGCGACCGCGACCCGGCGGAAGCGCCGGCCGGCGTGAAGCCGGTCGTGCGTCTGCGCGCCCCCCAGGACGGCTCGACGGTGCTGCACGACGGCGTGCAGGGCACCGTCACCTGGGCCAACAAGGACCTCGACGACCTCGTGCTGCTGCGCTCGGACGGCTCGCCGACCTACATGCTGGCGGTGGTGGTCGACGACCACGACATGGGGGTGACGCAGATCATCCGCGGCGACGACCACCTGACCAACGCGGCCCGGCAGATGCAGATCTACGAGGCGCTGGGCTGGTCCGTCCCCGCCATGGCGCACATCCCGCTGATCCACGGGGCCGACGGGGCGAAGCTGTCGAAGCGCCACGGCGCGCTCGGCGTCGAGCAGTACCGCGCCATGGGCTACCTGCCCGAAGCGCTGCGCAACTACCTGCTGCGCCTGGGCTGGAGCCAGGGCGACCGCGAGTTCTTCTCGACCGACGAGATGGTGGCGGCCTTCGCGCTGGACGGCGTCGGGCGCTCGCCGTCGCGCTTCGACTTCGCGAAGCTCGAGAACATGGACGGTCACTACATCCGCGCCGCCGACGACGCCCACCTCGTGGACGCGCTCGCCGCCACCCTGCCCCACCTGCCGGGCGGCGAGGCGGTGCTGGCCAAGCTCGACGGCGAGATGCGGGCGAAGCTGCTCGCCGCCATGCCGGGGCTGAAGGAGCGCGCCAAGACGCTGGTGGAGCTGCTCGACGGCGCCCTGTTCCTGTTCGCCGACCGGCCGCTCGCCATGGACGCCAAGGCGGGCGACATCCTCGCCAAGGGGGCGGGCGTGCTGCGCGGGCTGCTGCCCCGCCTCGAAGCCCTGCCCGAATGGAGCGCCGCCTCGACGGAGGGCGCGGTGCGGGCCGAGGCGGAAGCCACCGGCGCCAAGCTCGGCCAGGTGGCGCAGCCGCTGCGGGCGGCCCTGACGGGCCGCTCGACCTCGCCCGGCATCTTCGACGTGCTCGAGGTGCTGGGGCGCGACGAAAGCCTGGGGCGGCTTCGCGATGCGGCCGGCGCCGCGGCGTGATGCGCCGTGCGCGCCCCGCCCCCTCCGGCGGCACAGCTTGACGGCAACTGCCGATGATTTAGCTTTGGTGCAACGCACAAGGCCACCCGGGGCCTCACGCGAATCGTCCCCTCCGGCCTGCCATTCCCTTCGCTGAGGCTCCCCTCCATGACGCAGAACCCTGGCAAATTGCTGGTCGACAACAAGGCGATCGACCTCCCCATGAAGGAGGGGACCATCGGGCCGTCCGTGGTCGACATCGGCAAGATGTACGCCCAGACCGGCCTGTTCACCTACGACCCCGGCTTCACCTCCACGGCGAGCTGCGAGTCCAAGATCACCTACATCGACGGCGACGAGGGCGTGCTGCTGTACCGCGGCTACCCGATCGAGCAGCTGGCGGAACATGGCGACTTCCTCGAAAGCTGCTACCTGCTGCTCTACGGGGAGCTACCCACCAAGGCCCAGAAGGCCGAGTTCGACTACACCGTCACGCGCCACACGATGGTGCACGAGCAGATGGCACGCTTCTTCGCGGGCTTCCGGCGCGACGCCCATCCCATGGCGGTGATGACGGGCTGCGTCGGCGCCCTGTCGGCCTTCTACCACGACTCGACCGACATCTCGGACCCGAACCAGCGGATGGTCGCCTCGATCCGCCTGATCTCCAAGATGCCGACCCTGGCCGCCATGGCCTACAAGTACACGATCGGCCAGCCGTTCGTTTACCCCAAGAACGACCTCGACTTCACGTCGAACTTCCTGCGCATGTGCTTCGCCGTGCCGTGCGAGGAGTACAAGGTCAACCCGGTGCTGTCGCGCGCGCTCGACCGCATCTTCATCCTGCACGCCGACCACGAGCAGAACGCCTCGACGTCGACGGTGCGGCTCGCCGGCTCCTCGGGCGCCAACCCCTTCGCCTGCATCGCGGCCGGCATCGCCTGCCTGTGGGGACCGGCGCACGGCGGCGCCAACGAGGCGGCGCTGAAGATGCTCGCCGAGATCGGCACGGTCGACCGCATCCCGGAATACGTCGCCCGCGCCAAGGACAAGAACGACCCGTTCCGGCTGATGGGCTTCGGCCACCGCGTCTACAAGAACTATGATCCCCGCGCCAAGATCATGCAGAAGACCTGCCACGAGGTCCTCAGCGAGATGGGCATCAAGGACGATCCGCTGCTCGACGTCGCCGTCGAGCTCGAGCGCATCGCCCTGTCGGACGAGTATTTCATCGAAAAGAAGCTCTACCCCAACGTCGACTTCTACTCGGGCATCACCCTGAAGGCTCTGGGCTTCCCGGTGTCGATGTTCACGGTGCTGTTCGCCGTCGCCCGCACGGTGGGGTGGATCTCCCAGTGGAAGGAGATGATCGAGGATCCGGGCCAGCGCATCGGCCGGCCCCGCCAGCTCTACACGGGCTACGCCGCCCGCGATTACGGCCCGATCAGCGAGCGCTGAAGCCGGCACCTCATCCCTGCCCCTCGCCGCCACGGGACGATCGCGTCCCGGACCGGCGAGACCCGGCGTCCTTCTCCCCTCCCGGGAAAAGGGTGCCGGCAGGGGGGCGGTGATTTCGCGGGGCGCCCCTCGTCCGGCGCGTCGCGCCACCTTATCCCCGAAGGGGACAGGGTCGGAATTCGTCGGTCGCGGGGCTAGCTGACCGCGGCGGCGGCCACGGGGATTGAACGCGCCCAGGCGCGGTGGAAAGCGACATGCAGGCCTACGACGACGCCAATATCTTCGCCAAAATCCTACGCGGCGAAATCCCCTCCACGAAGGTCTACGAGGACGAGCACTGCCTCGCCTTCATGGACATCATGCCCCAGGTCGAGGGCCACGTCCTCGTGATCGCCAAGGCGCCCTCGCGCACCCTGCTCGACGCCGACCCCGATGCCCTGTCGGCGCTGATGCCGCGGGTGCAGAGGATCGGCCGCGCCGCCGTGGCGGCATTGAAGGCCGACGGCCTGACGCTGATGCAGTTCAGCGAAGCACCCGCCGGGCAGACGGTGTTCCACCTCCACTTCCACCTGCTGCCGCGGCACGAGGGCGTGCCGATGCGGTCCCACGCGGGGCCGATGGCCGAGCCCGCGGCCCTGGAGGCCATCGCGGGGCGGATCCGGGCGGAACTCGCCTGAGGGGGCCACGTTCGCCTTCGTGAGCGGGGGCAGAACACATGATCGAGGCCGTCATCTTCGACGTCGACGGGACGCTGGTCGACAGCGTCGACTTCCACGCCGAATCCTGGGAACGCGCCTTCGCGCGGCACGGCCACGACATCGCCTTCGCGGCCCTGCGCGCCCAGATCGGCAAGGGCGGCGACCAGCTCATGCCGGTCTTCCTCGACGCAGCGGAGCTGAAGCGCGTCGGCCCGGCGATCGAGAAGGAGCGCGGCGCCATCTTCCACGCCGACTACATCGACCGCGTGAAGGGCTTCCCGGGTTGCGGCGACCTGTTCCGCGCGCTGCGCGAGCGGGGCCTGCGCATCGCCCTGGCCTCGTCGTCGAAGGCTCCCGAGCTGAAGGTCTACAAGGCCGCCGCGGGCGTCGACGGGTTGACCGACGTCGAAACGTCGTCCGACGACGCCGAGAAGTCGAAGCCGCATCCGGACATCTTTGAGGCCGCCCTGGCGAGGCTGGAGGTCGGGCCCGACCGCGTCGTGGTGGTGGGCGACACACCCTATGACGCCGAGGCGGCCCGCAAGGCCGGCGTGGCGTCGATCGGCGTGCTCTGCGGCGGGTTCGCGGAGGTCGACATCCGCGCCGCCGGCGCCGCCCGGGTCTACCGCGACCCGGCCGACCTCCTGGCCCACATCGACGACTGGGCGATCTGAGCCGATCCGCTCGCCGGCCGTCCATCCCCCCACGTGTGGGGATGGACGGAAGGCGCAGCGACCGGTCGACCGCTGCCTCACAGGAAGCTTTGCGGCTCCACGTCCACCGCCACCCGCAGGCTGCCGGTCGGCTTCGGGCCTTCCGCCAGGATGCGGCGCAGGAAGCCCTGGAGGTCGGCGGACCGCGGCGCCTTGACGAGAAGGCGGAAGCGGTAGCGGCCGCGGATCATGGCGATCGGCGCCTCGGCGGGGCCGAACACCTCGATGGAAGGCGCGGCGTCGGCCGCCCGCGCCAGCGGGTCGCCGCCCGTCGCCGCGTAGGCGGCTCGGGCCAGGGCGCGGGCGTGGGTTTCGGCGGCGTGGCGGTCGGTGGCGCTGACGATCAGCCCCGCCAGGCGGCCGAAGGGCGGCAGGCCGGCGCGCTGCCGCGCGTCGATCTCCGTCCGGTAGAACCGCTCGACATCGCCCGTCAGCAGCGCCCGCATCACCGGGTGGTCGGGCTGGTATGTCTGGATCAGCGCCCGGCCCGGCGCTTCCCCGCGCCCCGCCCGGCCCGTCACCTGCTGCAGCAGTTGGAAAGTGCGCTCCGCCGCGCGGGGGTCGCCGTTGGCGAGGCCCACGTCGGCGTCCACGATGGCGGCCAGCGTCAGGTTGGGGAAGTTGTGGCCCTTGGCGACGAGCTGCGTGCCCACCACAACGTCGACCTCCCCCCGCGCGATGCCGTCGAGCTCCTGCCGCAGCCGCTCGGTGCCGCCCGGCATGTCGGACGAGAGGACGAGGCGCCGCGCGTCCGGGAACAGGGTCGCCACCTCCTCGGCGATGCGCTCGACGCCCGGCCCGCAGGCCACCAGGGCGTCGACCTCGCCGCAGTGGGGGCAATGGTCGGGCTTGCGCTCCATGTAGCCGCAGAGATGGCACACGAGCGCGCCGCGGAAACGGTGGTCCACCATCCAGGCGGAGCACTGGCCGCAGGTGAAGCGGTGCCCGCAGGAGCGGCACAGCGTCAGGGGCGCGTAGCCGCGGCGATTGAGGAACAGGAGCGCCTGCTTCCCGTCCGCCACCGTGTCGGCGATGGCGGCGGCGAGCGGCGGGGAGATCCACCGGCCTCGCGGCGGCGCGTCGCGCCGCATGTCGACGGCCGCCAGCGCCGGCATGGAGCGGCCGGCGTAGCGCGACGCGAGCCGCAGGTGGCCGTAGCGCCCCGTTTCGGCATTGACGCGGGTTTCGAGCGACGGGGTCGCGGACGCCAGCACCACGGCCGCCTCCTCGAAGCGGCCGCGCATCACTGCCATGTCGCGGGCGTGGTAGCTCACCCCGTCGTCCTGCTTGTAGGCGGCCTCGTGTTCCTCGTCGACGACGATGAGCCCGAGGTCGGCGAAGGGCAGGAACAGGGACGAGCGCGCGCCGGCCACGACCTTGATCTCGCCCGACGCGATGCCGGACCAGGCGCGCGCCCGCCGCCGCACCGACACGCCGGAATGCCATTCCGCCGGCCGCACGCCGAACCGCTCCGCGAAGCGGTCGAGGAACTGCGCCGTGAGGGCGATCTCGGGCAGCAGGATCAGCGTTTGCCGGCCGGAGCGCAGCGCCGAAGCGACCGCCTCGAAATAGGTTTCGGTCTTGCCCGAGCCGGTGACGCCTTCGAGCAGGGAAACGGTGAAGCGCCGCTCGGCCGCGCGTGCGGCGAGCGCGGCGGCGGCCTCGGCCTGCGCCGGATCGAGCACCACTGCGGTCGCGTCGGGGTCGGGCGGCGGGGGGAGCGGGTCGGGCGGGAGGGCGACCGTTTCCAGCGTGCCCTCGTCCACCAGCCCGTCGATCACGCCGGCCGAACAATTGGCCGCCTCCGCCAGCGCCTTCTTGCTCGTGACGGCCTCGGCCTCGGCGCTGTCCAGCACCGTCATCACGCGGAGCCGCGCCGGCGTCATGCGGGTCGGCGGCGGGCCGGCGCGGCGCAGGCCGATCCGCACCGGCTCGGCGCCGGCGAATTCCGGCGCCCTCACCGCCATGCGCAGCACCATGCCGCGGGGACTCAGCGTCCAGGCGGCGAGCCAGTCGACGAAGCGGCGCAGCGGCTCGCGCACGGGCGGCCAATCCTCGCGCGACACGACCTGCTTCAGGTTGTCGCCGCCGGCGGAGCGAGCCTCCCACACGACGCCGAGCGTTTGCCGCGTGCCGAGCGGCACCACGACGAAGTCGCCGGGCGCGAGGGCGAGGCCCTTCGGCACCCGGTATGAATAGGCCGTGTCGACCGCGACGGGGATCAGCACGTCGACGACGGTGGGCGGCGGCTCCGCCGTCACGGCGCGGCGGCCAGGAGGGTCAGGAGCGCGTCCTCGTCGGGCCGCTCCGCGATCCGCACCGCGGGCGCCCCGCGGTCGGACAGCGGCTCGGCGGCATCGGCCGACAGGCACAGGTGGCGCAGCCGCAGGACCGCGTCCGCGACGCCGCCGCGCGACGCGAGCGACAGGGCGAGTTCGGCGCTGCGGCGGGAATAATGCAGCGCCGCCTCGACGCCGCCGGAGCGCAGCGCCGCCACCGCCGCCTCGGGCCACGCGTCCACGGGGTCGGCGGCGTAGACTTCGGCCGCCGCGACCTCGTAACCGGCGCCCGTCAGCACGTCCTCCAGCACGGGCTTGCGGTCGCGGCCGGCGAGGAAGAGCAGCCGCGCCGGGCGCGGCAGCGTCAGGCGCACGAGGTCGGCGAGGCCGGACGCGTCGCCGGCCCCCACCCGCACGTCGCGGAAGCCGGCCGCCCGCGCCGCCGCGGCCGTGCGCGACCCGACGGCGAAGACGGGACGGGCGCGCTCGACGCCGTCGTCGGCCGCGAAGGCGTGATGGCTCGTCGCCGCCACGGCGTGGTAGCGGCCGGCGGGCAGCATCGCGCCGGTGCGGCGGATGGCGGTCGCGGGCGCCAGCACGGCCGCGTGGCCGAGGCGGGCCAGCGCCGCCGCCGTGCGCTCGGCGTCGTGGGCGGGGCGGGTGACGAGGACGCGCATCGGGGTCAGGTCCAGAACCGTTCGTGTCCGGCTTCGCCCGCCCCGAGCCGGGTCGCCGAGCCCCGTGTCGAAGGACGCGGACGCTCGCTGCGCAGCGACGGGCGGGTCCCGCAGGCTTCGCCTCGGGCGCTCGGCGCCCGGCTCAGGGTGAGGGAGGTGGCGGCATGTCGGAGCATCGGACGGCTCGGGCCTAGCTCAATGCGGGCCGCGAAAGGACGCGAGCAGGTGCGCCGGCGCCCGGTCGAGGAGGTCGCGCCCGGCAGCCTGCCCGACCCTGTCGGCGATGGCGTCCGGACCGTCCGTCACGGTTTCGGCCGATTCGGAGCCGTCCGCCGCGAGCACCTGCCCGCGGAACAGGACGTGCCCGCCCTCGACACGGGCGTGTCCCGCGATCGGCGTGCGGCAGGAGCCGTCCATCACGGCGAGGAACGCCCGCTCGCAGCTCAGCGCCAGCCCGGTGTCGCGGTCGAGGATCGGCGCGAGGGCGTCGGCCGTGGCGGCGTCGCCGCGTCGCGCCGTGATGGCGATCGCGCCCTGCCCCACGGCCGGCAGGAAGTCGTGCAGGGCGAGATGCTCGGTGACGCGCTCGGTCAGGCCGAGGCGCTTCAGCCCCGCCATGGCGAGGATCGTGGCGTGGTATTCCCCGGCGTCGACCTTGCGAAGCCGCGTCTGCACGTTGCCGCGCAGCAGCCGCACGTCGAGGTCGGGGCGCAGCCGGCGGATCTGCGCCTGGCGCCGCAGCGATGCCGATCCCACGACGGCGGCGCGCGGCAGGTCGGCGATCGTGCCCCCATCGCGTGCGATGAAGGCGTCGCGCACGTCCTCGCGCGGCAGGAAGCCCGACAGGTCCACGCCGTCGGGCAGCGCGGTCGGCAGGTCCTTGGCCGAATGCACGGCGAAGTGGATCCCGCCCGCCAGCAACGCGACGTCCAGCTCCTTGGTGAACAGCCCCTTGCCGCCGGCCTCCGACAGGGCCCGGTCCTGGATGGCATCGCCCGTGGTGGCGATCACCACAATCTCGACGCGGTCCTCCGGCCAGCCGTGGGCGGCGCAAAGGCGGGCCCGCGCCTCGTGGGCCTGGGCGAGCGCCAAGGGGCTGCCCCGTGTGCCCAGCCTGAGCACGATCCCGTCGCCCGCCATGCCGTCTTCGCTTCCGTGCCGATCCCCGGGCACCCCTTATAGGCAGGCGAAGGCCCCCGCGGAAGCCGGGGCGCGCGGGTCCTGCCCGGGGACGCTAGCGAGGCCCGACGGCCGGCGCCGCGTCGCAACGCGTCGCGAAGGCGGCGATGCGCGCCAGCGTGGCGGGGTCGTGCAGCAGCGGGGCGTGCCCCTGCCCCGGAACGGTCAGGAGCGCGCAATCCGGGTGGCGGCGCGCCATCTCGGCGACGGTTTCGGTCGACAGCAGGTCCGTGGTTTCGCCGCGCACGACCAGGACGGGAACGCCCGACAGGCCCTCGAACTGCGGCCACAGCGTCGGCATGGGCTTCGCCGGATCGAGCGCGCGCAGGCTTTCGACGAGCGCGGGATCGTAGCGGCCCCGGAAAACGCCGTCCCGCTCGGCATAGGTGCTGCGGGCGAAGTACAGCCAGTCGTCCTCGTCGAGGCCGGGGAACTGCGAGCCGGCGTAGCCCTTCACGGTGCGGACCGCGTCGTCCCAGTCCTTCGGCGCGGGCAGCCGGCCGACGTAGCCGCGGATGCGGTCGAGGCCCGCGGGCTCGAGCACCGGGCCGATGTCGTTGAGCACCGCGCCGCGGATCACCTCGGGCCGCACCGTCGACAGCACCATGGTGATCAGGCCGCCGCGCGACGTGCCCACGAAGACCGCCGCGTCGATCCCCGCGTCGGCCAGCACCGCCAGCACGTCGCCGGCCTCGACGGGCACGCTGTAGTGCGACGCGTCCGGATCGTGGTCGGACCCGCCGCGGCCGCGATAGTCGAGGCTCAGCACCCGCCGCCGCGGGCCCCCCGCGCCGCCTCCGGACAGGTGCGCGGCCAGCACCTCGAAATCCACGGCCGTGCGGGTCAGGCCGGGCAGGCAGACCACCGGCAGCGCCCCGGCCTCGCCGCGGCCCACGTCGCGGTAATGGAGACGCAGCCCGTCGGACGAGGTGGCGTATCGGTCGGCGGCGTCGGTCATGGTCCTGTCACTCGCCTTCTCTGCCATCGGGCGCCCGCGTCACGTGCCCTTGCGGATCGGCGGCGGCGGCTCGGCGCCGACGAGCAGCATCGTCGGCCGGCCCAGCTTGGCGCGGTACACCTGCAGGTTTTCCATCACGCGCTGAACGTAGTTGCGCGTTTCGGAATAGGGGATGCGCTCGATCCAGTCCACGATGTCGATGCCGGGCCTGCGCGGGTCGCCGTAGGCGGCGATCCAGTCGTGCACGGCCCGGCCGCCCGCGTTGTAGGCCGCGAAGGTGAGGATGAAGGAACCGCCCTGCTCGTCGAGCAGCGTGCCGAGATGGGCGGCCCCGAGCTGCGCGTTGAAGGCCGGGTCGCTCGACAGGCGGCCGTCGTCGTAGGCCACCCCGGCGCGGTTGGCGGTGGTGCGCGCCGTCGACGAGATCATCTGCATCAGCCCCTTCGCGCCGGCCGAGGACAGCGAGCGCTGGTCGAACTCGCTTTCCTGCCGGGCGATGGCATAGACCACCGCCAGGTCGGCCGACTTCGGCAGCGGGGCGAAGTTGGGGATGCCGAAGGTCGGGAAGGCCGCGTCGTCCGCCGCGAGCCCGCGCTGCGTCGCGGCCTTGCCGATCATCAGCGTGGCGCGGGCGTCGCGGTTGCGCTCGAGCACGTCGCCCAGCGCCCCCACCTGCGCATCCGACGGCTCGGCCTTGCCGATGTCGAGCGCCAGCGGCAGCGCGATGTCGCGCTCGCCGAGCGCGTAAAGGTAGTCGGCCACCCGCACGGCCTCGCTGCGGGCGTCCCCGGTGGCGGCGGGCGCCTCGTGCAGTTCCAGCGTGGTCTGCCCGAGCCGCGCCGCCGCGAGCTGGCCGTAGAAGGTGATGGAGTAGCGCGCCGCGTCGCCGTAGTGGCGCTGCGCCTCGTCGCCCTGCCCCAGCGCTTCCGCGGTGCGGCCCTGCCAATAGGCGGCGCGGCTCTTGGAGATCGGCGTTTCGGCGAGCCGCGCGATCGTGTCGAACTGCGGCGCCGCCGCCTTCGGGTCCTGCAGGAAGCGCAGCGCGATCCAGCCGGCGTGGAACGCCGCCTCGATGCGCGACGCCGCCCCGGCCTCGCCGATGTCGGCGCAGAGCGCCAGGGCCTTCTTGGGATCGCCGAGGTCGAGCAGCTTGCGCAGCACGATGCGCCGCTCGGTCCACCATTCGTCGCCGTCGATCGCGCGCGCGTCGCGCGGCGCGGACAGGATCAGGTCGGCCGCTTCCTCGGCGTGGCCGAGCCGGCGCAGGCGTTGGGCGCGGGAGAAGATCGTCAGCGGGTCCGATTGCAGCGGCTTCGGCACCGCCGCCAGCGTCACCTCGGCGAGCGTCGAATTCGCCACCACGGCGGCCCGGGCCTTGGCCAGCGCCACAACGTCCGGCCCGGCCAGCGCGGCCTCCTTCAGGCCGGCGGCGATCTTCTCCTTGTACAGGAAGCGCTCGGCCCGCACCCGGTGATCTTCGCGGTCGATCACGTCGGCGAAATCGTGGGCGAGCGTCCCTTCCTGCCAGGGCGACAGGTCGTCGTCGCGCCACAGCCCGTGGGCCAGGCGCGCCGCCGCGTCGGCGTGGCCGAGGGCGCGCTCGGCGCCGGCGAGCGCCAAGCGTCCCGCCACGGTCTTGGGCGGCACGGCGCCGAGGCGAGCCTCGATGAGCGCCGGGTCCCGCGTCGCCGCGACGGCTTCTTCGGCGCGGCGCCCGACCCAGCCCAGCGCGGGCCAATCGGGGTGGGCCTGCCCGAAGGCGTCGAGGCGCGCGAGGCCGACGAGATGCGAGTCGAGCCGGATCGCGGTCCATTCCGCGGTCAGCCGGGCCACGGGGTTGGTCAGGCCGCGCGCCGCCGCATCGCCGCCCGCGAGGTCGTTGCGGCGGTAGGCGCCGATCGCCTGGCGGAGGAGCGAAGCGTCCGGATCGTGGTCGGCGACGGTTGGTCCCAGGGGGGCGCCGTTCTCCGTCGGCGTGCCGGGCTGGGACGGGCCGGCCGAGGGGCCCGGGGTCGCGAGCCCGATCGGCGACCCGTGCGCCGCGATGGTGAGCACCTTGCCGGCACCGTCCGCCCCCGCCATGGCGTCGGCGAGGGTCCGCACGGCGTCGGGGCCGAGGGATTCCGCGCGCAACGTCGATTTGGCGGGGCCCGACGCGACGCGGATCTCGGGCCGGCGCGCCGCGAGGTCGAGCACCGCGGCGGGCGCGACGCGCTGGGCGGAGCGGTCCGCATGGGCGAACCAGCGCCGCGGCGCGGATTCGGCCGCGTGCCGCACCGACGGGACCGCCAGGGCGGCGCAGGCCAACCCCGTGCCGGCCATCAACGCGGTTCGCAGACCTTTGAACGCCATGCACTCACCAGGGTGACGGGATGTGATCGCTGTCATGCCGCCGATGCTGCACGCGCGGGCTTTACGAAAACTAAACCATGCGGGGGCGCCGACCCCCGATGTGACGATCCGGTAAAAGTCTTTTCACGCCCTGCCGGGCGCGCTAGACCGGGCCGCGCTTCACCAGCCACCGAAATGCGGCGTGCATGGGGCTGGCGGTCCGACCCGGTCGGGCGGACCATCGGGGCGGTGCCGTCGGCTTCGGGCCGGTGCACGAGGCGCGGGCCCGTCCAGGGCCGTTTTTGCGGGACACGTCATGGCTGCGACATTCAAGGGATCGGCTCCGGCGCTCGTCACGCCCTTCAAGGACGGGGCCTTCGACGAGGCCGCGTTCCGGGCTCTCGTCGATTGGCAGATCGGCCAGGGCTCCCACGCCCTCGTGCCCTGCGGCACCACGGGCGAAAGCCCGACGCTCAGCCACGACGAGCACATGCACGTCGTCGAGGTGTGCGTCCGCGAAACGCGCGGCCGCGTGCCGGTGATCGCCGGCGCGGGCTCCAACAACACGGTGGAAGCCATCGCGCTGGCCCGCCACGCCGAGAAGGCCGGCGCCGACGCCGTGCTGGTGGTGACGCCCTACTACAACAGGCCGAGCCAGGAGGGCCTGTACCGCCACTTCGCCGCGGTCAACGACGCGATCGGCATCCCGATCATCATCTACAACATCCCGCCCCGCTCCGTGGTCGACATGTCGGTCGAAACCATGCAGCGCCTCTACGCGCTGAAGAACATCGTCGGCGTGAAGGACGCGACGGGCAACCTCGCGCGGGTGTCGACCCAGCGCCACGCCCTGGGGCCGGATTTCATCCAGCTGTCGGGCGAGGACATGACGGCCCTGGCCTACCTGGCGGCGGGCGGCCACGGCTGCATCTCGGTCAGCGCCAACGTGGCGCCGAAGCTCTGCGCGCAGCTCCAGGAGGCGGCCCTCGCGGGCGACTTCCGCACCGCGCTGGAGCTGCAGGACCGGCTCGTCCCGCTCCACGCCGCGATGTTCGCCGAGCCGAGCCCGGCCTGCCCGAAATACGCCTTGTCGACGATGGGCCTGATGCGCGACGAACTGCGCCTGCCGCTGGTGCCGGCCACCCCGGCGGCGCGCGCCCTGATGGACGCCGCCATGGCGCATGCGGGCGTCGCCACCCATCTGTGACGGTCAAGCCAGCTGCATCGAGTGGGAACGGGTCCGACTTTGTCCAAGGACGATAGCAACTTCAAGGTCGTGTCCGACAACCGCCGGGCCCGCTACAACTACGAGATCGGCGACGTCTACGAGGCCGGCCTCGTGCTGACCGGCACCGAGGTGAAGAGCCTGCGCTCCGGCAAGGCGACGATCGCGGAATCCTACGCCTCGGCCGAGAAGGGCGAGCTGTTCCTGATCAACGCCACGATCCCGGAATACGGCCACGGCAACCGGTTCAACCACGAGCCGAAGCGCCCCCGCAAGATCCTGATGAAGGCCCGCGAGATCGCGCGCCTGACGCAGGGCGTCGAGCGCGAAGGCATGACGCTGGTGCCGCTGAAGGTGTACTTCAACGACAAGGGCCGGGCGAAGCTGACCCTGGCGATCGGCCGCGGCAAGAAGCTCCACGACAAGCGCGCCACCGAGAAGGAGCGCGACTGGAACCGCGAAAAGTCGCGCGTGCTGCGCAACAAGGGCGGGGATTGGTAGGGCATTCAGCAGATCGGGCCGGGGTGGCGCACACAAGCCCGCCCGGCGCCCGAGAGCAGCCGCCATATGCATCTTCAAGGGATTCGGCGGACGGCACATCGGGGCCGACGGCCCGCACCGGCCGCATTCAAAGCCACGACCGGAGAACAACCTCTCCGCGCATGTTGATGCCTGTAGGCCGCCAATCGCGAGACCGGTAAAACTCTTCGGCCCTGGTGCCGATGCCCGTCGAGAGAAAGGCCTGCCTGTGTACGGCGTCCCTTAGGCGGGTCATGGCGGCATCGAGGAGCGCCGTCCCATGGCCTCGCCCTTGAGCTCCGTCGATCACGAACAAGGCCCAGATGTAGCCCGTCCGGTCGTCGGCACACACAAAGCCTTGAACCTCAACCTCATCTTCGGACACGAGGAAGACAGCTTCGTCCATGTACCACGTCACTTCCGCATCGGAAGCGCGGCCCGGGTCGAGGAGGCGGTTCTCCGCCGTCCCGTGCCGCACCTGCCGGATGCGGGGCAGGTCGGCTCGCAGCGCGGGGCGCAGTCTCATGCTGAACCTCATGAGTCATCGAACCGAAGGTGTCTCGGTGTGGGCACCTGCGCGGTCACGTCAGGCCGCGGCCGCAAACGCGTGATCTCTCGCTACTGACCCAGGAAGTCCTTCACATCGGCGAAGACGGCCCGGAACATCTCCGTCGTCAGCACGCCCGTGTTCGTGTTGTACCGGGAACAATGGTAGCTGTCGAAGAGCCTCAGCGCGCGACCGCCGTGCGCCAGGTCGTGGCTGCGCCGGTGCCCGAACGGCACGGCCGACAACTTCGCGCCGAGCGCCCGGACGGTGCTCTCATGCGCGATCCGCCCCAGCGCCAGCACGGCGCGCAGCTCCGGCAGCTCCGCCATGCGCTGGACCAGGAAGGACCGGCAGGTGGCGATCTCGGCCGGCAGCGGCTTGTTGGCCGGCGGCACGCAGCGCACGGCGTTGGTCACCATGCAGTCGACCAGCGTGAGGCCGTCGTCGGGCCGCTCCTCGTAGCGCCCCGCGGCGAAGCCGGCGAGCTCGAGCGTCTCGTAGAGCAGGTCCCCCGCCCAATCGCCCGTGAAGGGGCGCCCCGAATGGTTGGCGCCGTCGCGGCCGGGCGCCAGACCGACGACCAGCAGCCGGGCGCTCGCGGGCCCGAAGGAGCGCACCGGGGCATTGTAGCCTTCGGGGTCGCGAACCCGGCACGCCGCGCGGAAGTCGACGAGGCGCGGGCAGAGCGGGCAGTCGGGCGGCGCTTCCGCGGGCCCGACGGGGACGACCCGGGCCGCCGTGACGCCGAAGGTCACGGCTCGGCGCCGCCGTCGTCCGGGGCCGGGACGTATTCGCGCGCGATCGGACGGCGCTCGATCCGCGGCGCGCGCTCCGGGCGCTCGCCGTCGCGGCCGATGCGCGCGATGAGGTGGACGAGGTCGACGAATTCGTCGGCCTGGCGGCGGAGCTCGTCGGCCACCATGGGCGGCTGGGTCGTCACGGTGGACACGACCGAAACGCGGACGCCCTTGCGCTGAACGGCCTCGACGAGGGACCGGAAGTCGCCGTCGCCCGAGAACAGCACCATGTGGTCGAGGTGTTCGGCCATCTCCATGGCGTCGACCGCCAGCTCGATGTCCATGTTGCCCTTGACCTTGCGGCGGCCCATCGAGTCCACGAACTCCTTCGTGGGCTTGGTGACGACCGCGTAGCCGTTGTAGTCGAGCCAATCGATCAACGGCCTGATCGACGAATATTCCTGGTCCTCGACCAGCGCCGTATAATAGAACGCGCGAATCAGGCGACCCTTGCTCTGGAACTCACGCAACAACTTCTTGTAATCGATGTCGAAACCGAGGGTCTTCGCGGTCGCGTAAAGGTTGGCGCCGTCGATGAAGAGGGCGGTGCGTTCTTGCTCGGCCATACGGGTTGTGCTCTTCGGATCAATGTCGGGGATCTGTCGCGGCGACGCGCCGACCGACGACGCCCCCATCGTCGGCTCGGGTTCGGACGGCGCACCGCTGGCCGTCGCCCGGCGATGGCGCCAGGAGGCGTTTATAGCGCCGGGCTTCGGCGCGTCCATCACCGCACACGCGCCCGCAATGGGTGTTTTTTCCGACGCCGCCGTGTCGGCGCCGCCTTGTTTCCACCCTCCGGGCGCGGGCTGCGCCGGTTAAACGTCCCCCGTCAAGCGGAAATTGGCGCTCCGGGCTTGCGCGGCGCGCCCCCGCGGGCTACCGCAGCGTGAAACCTCCCTGAGCCCTCTCGAAAAGGACACCGCCATGGCGCGCGTCACCGTGGAAGACTGCATCGACAAGGTCGAGAACCGCTTCGATCTCGTCCTGCTGGCCAGCCACCGGGCCCGGCTGATCTCGTCGGGCGCACCCATCACGATCGACCGCGACAACGACAAGAACCCCGTCGTCGCCCTTCGCGAGATCGCCGACGAGCGCTTCGCCCCCGAGGACATGCGCGAGGACCTGATCCACTCGCTGCAGAAGCACGTCGAGGTCGACGAGCCCGAGCCCGAGGCGGTGCCCGCCATGACGCCCTCGGCGTCCAAGAACCTCGCCGACCCCGAGGCCAGCCCCGACATCCAGTTCGACCGCATGACCGAGGAAGACCTGCTGCGCGGCCTCGAAGGCCTCGTGCCCCCGGTCGAGACGGAAGAAGAGGGCGAGTAGGCCCGCATCGGCCGGGACTTCGGCGCGGCACCCGCCCGCGCCGCCTTGCCCCCGCGACCGCGGCGGCCGATATTGGGTGGATGACGCTCGCCACCCTCGCCCCGCGCCGCCCGGGGCCCGCGAAGATCCTGCGACAATACGAACTCGTGGACCGCGTCCGGAGCTACAACCCGGACGCCGACGAGGACCTGCTCAACCGGGCCTACGTCTACGCCATGAGGGCGCACGGCTCGCAGAAGCGCGCTTCGGGAGATCCCTACTTCTCTCACCCGCTGGAAGTGGCGGCGATCCTCACCGACCTGAAGCTCGACGACGCCACCATCGTGGCCGCGGTGCTGCACGACACGATCGAGGACACGGAAGCCACCCGCGAGGAGATCGACCGCCTCTTCGGCGACGAGATCGGCAGCCTCGTCGAGGGCCTGACCAAGATCAAGCGGCTCGACCTCGTGTCGAAGCAGGCCGCCCAGGGCGAAAACCTCCGCAAGCTCCTGCTCGCCATCGCCGACGACATCCGCGTGCTGCTGGTGAAGCTGGCGGACCGGCTCCACAACATGCGCACGCTCCACCACGTGCCGGTCGCCAAGCGCGCCCGCGTGGCGCAGGAAACGCTCGACATCTACGCGCCCCTGTCGGGCCGCATGGGCATGCAGGGCATGCGCGACGAGCTCGAAGAGCTGTCCTTCGCGGCGCTGATGCCGGAAGCCCACGAATCCATCGTGTCCCGCCTCGACGACATGACGGAGAACTACGGCTCGCTGATCGCCAAGATCGAGACCGAGCTGTCCGACAAGCTCGCCCAGCGCGGCATCGGGGCCAGCGTCAAGGGGCGGCAGAAGCAGCCCTATTCGGTGTGGCACAAGATGGAGCAGAAGAGCCTCGCGCTGGAACAGCTCAGCGACATCTTCGGCTTTCGCGTGCTGGTGGAGTCGATCGAGGACTGTTACCGCGTGCTGGGCGTCGTCCACACGCAATGGCCGGGCGTGCCGGGCCGCTTCAAGGACTACATCTCGACGCCGAAGCAGAACGACTACCGGTCCATCCACACCACGGTGGTGGGCCCGGGCCGGCAGCGCGTCGAGCTCCAGATCCGCACCCGCGCGATGCACGACTTGGCCGAGAACGGCATCGCCGCCCACGCGCTCTACAAGGACGGCGGCGCGCTCGACGTCGGCATCGCGGCGGGCGAAAGCCGCGCCTATTCGGGGCTGCGCCGCACCATCGCGATGCTGGCGGACGCCGACAGCGCGGAAGAGTTCCTCGAACACACCAAGCTCGAGCTGTTCCACGACCAGGTGTTCTGCTTCACCCCCAAGGGCAAGCTCATCGCGCTGCCGAAGGGCGCGACGCCGATCGACTTCGCCTATGCGGTCCACACCGGCATCGGCGACACCGCCGTGGGCGCCAAGATCAACGGCCGCATGGCGGCGCTGATCTCCGAACTCGCCAACGGCGACGAGGTCGAGATCGCCTGCGCCGAAGGCCAGGTGCCCCCGCCCGCCTGGGAAGGGCTCGTCGCCACCGGCAAGGCCCGCGCCGCCGTCCGCCGGGCGACGCGCAACGCCGTGCGGGCGCAATATTCCGGGCTCGGCCGCCAGATCCTCACGCGCGCCTTCGAGCGCAACGGCAAGGTGTTCTCGGAAGACAAGGTCAAGGCGGTCCTGCCGCGCCTCGCCCGCGCGTCGCTCGACGACGTGCTGGCCGCCGTGGGCCGCGGCGAGATGGTGTCGGCCGACGTCGTGCGCGCCGTGCATCCCGAGATCGGCGAACCCCGCAAGGCGGGCGCGGCTCCGGGCGCCGGGGAGCCGGGCTGGTTCGGCCTGGAGAAGGCCGAGAACTTCCGCTTCAAGGTGCCGGGCGCGGCCCCTGTCGGCGACGCGGGGCCCATGCGCCCCATCCCCATCCGCGGCCAGTCGGGCGATCTGCCGGTCAGCTTCGCCCCCAACGGCGGCGCCGTGCCGGGCGACCGCATCGTCGGCATCCTCACCCCCGGCGAGGGCATCACCATCTACCCGATCCAGTCCCCGGCCCTGACGGCCTTCGACGACCAGCCCGAGCGCTGGCTCGACGTGCGGTGGGACATCGACCCGTCGCGCAAAGAGCTGTTCCCGGCGCAGATCGCCGTCACGGCCATCAACGAGCCCGGCGCGCTGGCCGCCATCACCGGCGCGGTGGGCGAGAACGGCGCCAACATCGACGACGTCCGCGTCATGTCGCGCTCGGCCGACTTCCGCGAAGTGCTGGTCGACGTGGAAGTGTGGGACCTGAAGCAGCTCGGCGCCATCATGGCCCAGCTCCGGGCGCAGAAGACCGTGTCGCGCGTGGAGCGGGTCAATGGGTGACGGGTCCGGGACGGCCTCACGGTCCGGCGGAGCGAGGCCGTGATCGTCGGCGTCGGGTCGGACCTGTGCGACATCCGCCGCCTCGCCGCCGTGCTGGAGCGGCACGGCGACCGGTTCGCCGCGCGCTGCTTCACCGCGGTCGAGCGCGCCAAGGCCGAGCGCCGCGCCGATCGGGCCGGCACCTACGCCAAGCGCTTCGCCGCCAAGGAGGCTTGCGCCAAGGCGCTCGGCACCGGCCTGCGCCACGGCGTCTTCTGGCGCGACATGGGCGTGGTGAACCGCCCCTCCGGGCAACCCACGATGCTCCTCACCGGCGGCGCGCTGCTGCGGCTCGGCGCCATCGTGCCCGCGGGTCACGAGGCGGTGATCCACCTGAGCCTCACCGACGAGCACCCCTACGCCCAGGCCTTCGTGGTGATCGAGGCCGTGCCGTCCCGCCCGGCGTGAGGTCGCGGCGGGCTTGGCGCGGCTCGGGCGGGTCGCTATAGCGATGCGATCCCGGACGTGGCGGACCCGCCGCGCGCCGTCGCACATCCCCGGCGGAGCCGGACAGGACGATCGGAACCCAGAACGATGACGGAGCCGGTGAGCCTCGAAGGCAGGGAGGCCGAACGCCGCCGCAAGGCTTCCCAGGACGGCGGCGTCGGCGAAACCGTCAAGGTCGTGGTCCAGGCCCTTCTCATCGCCCTGGTGGTGCGCACCTTCCTGTTCCAGCCGTTCAACATCCCGTCGGGCTCGCTGATCCCGACCCTGCTGATCGGCGACTACCTGTTCGTGTCGAAGTATTCCTACGGCTATTCGAAATACTCGTTCCCGTTCAGCCCCAACCTGTTCGCGGGGCGGGTCTTCGGCACGTCGCCGAAGCGCGGCGACATCGCGGTGTTCAAGACCCCTCTCGACAACAGCACCGACTTCATCAAGCGCGTGATCGGCCTGCCGGGCGACAAGATCCAGGTGATGCATGCGCGGCTGTTCATCAACGGCCAGATCGTGCCGCGCGAACCGACCCAGAGCATCACCACCAAGGACCGTTTCGGCAAAGACGCCGAGGTGCCGACCTACAACGAGACGCTGCCCGGCGGCGTCACCCACAAGATCATCCAGCTCGAAGGCGACGACGGCGGCATGGCGTCCAACACGGACGTCTACACGGTGCCGCCGGGCGACTTCTTCATGATGGGCGACAACCGCGACAACTCGCTCGACTCGCGCGTGCCCATCGAGCAGGGCGGCGTCGGCTACGTGCCGTTCGAGAACTTCGTGGGCCGGGCCGAGGTGATCTTCTTCTCGATCCGCGAGGACACGCCCATCTGGCAGTTCTGGCGCTGGCCGACGGACGTCCGCTGGAACCGCATCCTCACGCTGATCCGATGAGCCGCAACGCGGGGCGCGCCGACCGGTCGGGGCTGGAAGCGGCGCTCGGCCACAGCTTCACCCGGGGCGACCTGCTCGGCACCGCCCTCACCCACATTTCCGGCATCCAGGGCTATAACGCCCGGGCGCAGAGCTACCAGCGGCTGGAGTTCCTGGGCGACCGCGTGCTCGGCCTCGCCGTCTCGGCCATGCTCTACGGCGAGTTCCCCCAGGCCACGGAGGGCGAGCTGTCGCGGCGCCTGGCGGACCTCGTGCGGCGGGAAAGCTGCGCCGAGGTGGCGGCCCAATGGGACGTCGGCCCCTACCTCCGCCTCGGCCCCGGCGAGGTGCAGTCGGGCGGCCGGGGGCGGCAGGCGATCCTGGGCGACGTGTGCGAGGCGATCATCGGCGCGGTGTTCATCGACGGCGGCTTCGAGGCCGCCTCCGCGCTGATCCGCCGCTTCTGGGAACCCCGCATGCTGTCGCCGCGCCGCGCCCTGCAGGACCCCAAGACCGCTCTGCAGGAATGGGCGCAGGCCAAGGGCAAGCCCACCCCGGTCTACAGCGAAACCGAGCGCAGCGGGCCAGCGCATGCGCCCCGCTTCACCGTGACGGTGGCGATCGAGGGATGGCAGCCCGCCGACGGGCTCGGATCCTCGAAGCGCCTCGCCGAGCAGGCGGCCGCCGAAGCCTTCATGAGCCGCGAAGGCTTCGGTCCGCCGCCGCCGGCAGAAGGAACCGAACCATGACCGACGTTTCCACCCCGCCCGAAGCGCCGACGCGCTGCGGCTTCGCGGCGCTGATCGGCGTTCCCAACGCCGGCAAGTCGACGCTGATCAACGCCCTCGTGGGCTCCAAGGTGTCGATCGTGTCGCGCAAGGTGCAGACCACGCGGGCACCGGTGCGCGGCATCGCCGTCGAAGGGCCCGCGCAGGTGATCTTCGTCGACACGCCGGGCATCTTCGCGCCCAAGCGCCGGCTCGACCGCGCCATGGTGCAGGCGGCCTGGGGGGCGGGCGGCGACGCCGACGCGGTCGCGCTGCTGCTCGACGCGCGCAAGGGGCTCGACGAGGGCAGCGAGGCCATCCTCGACCGCATGGCCGAGGGGAAGGCCAAGCGCTTCCTCGTGCTGAACAAGATCGACACGGTCGAGGTCGAGAAGCTCCTCAACCTCGCCGAAGCCGTCAACGCGAAGCTCGCCTTCGCCGACACGTTCATGGTGTCGGCGTTGCGGGGCCACGGCGTGTCGAAGTTCCTGAGCGTGCTGGGCGGCGCCATGCCGGCCGGCCCCTGGCTGTACCCTGCCGACCAGGTGACGGACGCGCCGCTGCGGCTCTTCGCGGCCGAGATCACCCGCGAAAAGATGTTCGAGCGGCTGCACGAGGAGCTGCCCTACCAGACCACCGTCGAGACCGACAGCTGGACCACGCGGCCCGACGGCTCGGCGCGCATCGAGCAGTCGATCTTCGTCACGCGGGACGGGCACAAGAAGATCGTCATCGGCGAAGGCGGCCAAACGCTGAAGGCCATCGGCAAGGCGGCGCGCCGGGACATCGGCGAGGCGGCCGAATGCGAGGTGCACCTGTTCCTGCACGTCAAGGTGCGCGAGAACTGGCTCGACGACCCCGAGCGCTTCCGCGGCATGGGGCTGGAGTTCCCGAAGGGGAAGGCATGACCGGGGCGTGGATGCGCGCTTCGAACGGATCCTGATCCTCGGCAACAGCGGCTCGGGAAAGAGCTGGTTGGCCGGACGCCTATCCGCCCTGCTCGGGTGCAGGCCCGTCGACCTCGACGCGATCCACTGGGAACCGGGGGGCTACGACCGTCCGCGCGAGAAGGACGACGCCACCGCGACCGTTCGGCGGGAAGCCGAAGGATCGAAGTGGGTCATCGAGGGTGTGTACGGATGGCTCGCCGCCGAGGTCGTGCAGCGAGCCACGCTCATGGTCTGGCTCGACCTTCCGGTCGCGGACTGCCTCGCCGCCGTCGAGCGCCGCGGCCCGAGGGGCGGGGCGACGGCGGCGTCGTTCGCCGCCCTTCTCGCCTGGACGGCCGCTTATCCGGATCGGCGCACATCGAGTTCCCGATCCGGGCATGGGCGCCTGTTCGACGCTTTCCCGGCTGGTCGCCACCGTCTGCGGTCCAGGTTCGATGTCGAGCGCTGGCTCGACGGCGTCGCGCACGACGTCGCGTCGTGAACCGACGCCGGGGCGGTGCGGCCTACGACGCCACCGCGTCCAGCACCGTGACGGCGCGGCGGTTCTGCGACCAGCAGGACGCGTCGGCGCAGCGGCGCACCGGACGGGTGTCGCCGTAGCTCACGGCGCGCAGGCGGGACGCCGCGACCCCGCGGTGTACCAGGTAGGCCACCACGGCTCCGGCGCGGCGCTTGCCGAGCTCCAGGTTGGCGGCCGCCGAACCCGGCTCGTCGGCGTAGCCTTCGACCACCATGCGATAGGGCGTGTAGTGCTTCAGCCACGCCGCCTGCTTGTCGAGCGTCGCACGGTCCGTGTCGCCGAGCTCGGCCGAGTTGGCGGCGAAGAAGACGCGGCGGCCGACGTTGACGTCGAAATCGGACGGGCTGCCCTTCGGGGCGTCGAGGACCGTGGCGATGGGCGTGTCGCCGTTGACGCTGGGCGCCGATGAGCCGCCGAATTGGCCGCAGCCGGCGAGGCCGGCCGCCAGCAGGGCGACGGCGCAGGCGCGCGATACGACGGGGCCCCTCACCGGATGTGCTTCAGCACGAGGACGGCCGTTCCGACCGGGGCGCGCCCGTACAGGTCGATCACGTCCTCGGGCAGCATGCGGACGCAGCCCGACGAGGCGTCCGTGCCGATGGTCCAGGGCTCCAGCGTTCCGTGCAGCCGATAGCCGAGGTCGGTGCCGTCCCGGTACAGGTAGAGGGCGCGCGGCCCGAGCGGGTTGTCGGGGCCGCCGGCCATGTGGTGAGGCAGGTCCGGGCGGCGCTTCAGCATCTCGGGCGGCGGCGTCCAGCCGGGCCAGATGGCCTTGCGGGCCACGGTGGCGCGGCCGAACCACTTGAAGCCTTCCAGGCCCACGCCGACGCCGTAGCGCAGGGCGGTGTTGTTCTCGAAGGTGACGTAGAGGAAGTGGTTCTGGGTGTCGACGATCACGGTGCCGGGCGATTCGTGGTGCTCGTGCTCGACGAGCTGGCGCTGCCACACGGGGTCGAGCGCCGCCACGTTGGATCGGTTGTAGGTGAACCCGTGGTCCTCGGCGCGGCCCGAGAAGAACGGGGACGGGTCAAAGGCGGCGCGCGCCGCCCCCGTGCCCATCAGGCCCAGGAGGGCGGAGCCGCCCAGCATCGTGCGGCGCGTGATCGCCAAGATTCATCCTCCAAGGGTCGCGATGCGAGACACCTCGCCTGGGGAAAGTGTCGGCAGGGTGGCTGATATTCCGTTACACCGAACGCGTTGCGGGGAGAACACAGCGTGGAATGGCGGGACCGTGGGACGGTGCTGGGCGGGCGGGCCTACGGCGAAACCAGCGTCATCGTCGAGCTGCTGACGGCGGAGCACGGGCGGCACCTCGGCCTCGTCCAGGGGGGCCGCTCCCGCCGCCTGCGCCCCGTGCTGCAGCCCGGGAACGCCGTGGAAGCTACGTGGCGGGCCCGCATCGACCACCACATGGGCTCCTACGGCATCGAGGGGCTCAAGCTGCGCGCCGCCGGCATCATGGACAGCGCGGCAGCGCTGCATGCCGTGAACCACCTGTGCGGTCTCGCGCGCCTGCTCCCCGAGCGCGAGCCGCAGCCGGCGCTCCACCTCATGCTCGACGCCATGATGGACGGCATCGAGGATCGGGACGCGCTGCCGCTGCAGATGGTGCAGTTCGAGCTCGCCTTCCTGGCGGCGCTGGGCTTCGGCCTCGACCTCGCCGCCTGCGCGGCGACCGGCTTCACCGCCGACCTGCACTACGTGTCCCCCAAGACCGGGCGGGCCGTGTCGGTCGGGGCGGCGGGCATCTACGCCGGCCGGCTGCTGCCCCTGCCCGCATTCCTGCGCCCCGGGGAGGCGGGCTCGGCCGTGACGGCGGACGACCTCGCGGCGGCCTTCCGGCTCACCGACCACTTCCTCGTGCGGGACGTGTTCA
This sequence comes from Lichenibacterium minor, assembly GCF_004137685.1. Lineage (GTDB taxonomy): Bacteria > Pseudomonadota > Alphaproteobacteria > Rhizobiales > Beijerinckiaceae > Lichenihabitans > Lichenihabitans minor. Next base: position 122,662 of record NZ_QYBB01000013.1, read on the forward strand.
CGCCGCGCCACGTCGCCCCGCCGGACTCGCGCCGCGCCTACCTGGCGGCCATCGCGCCGACGTGAAAGGCCCGCCGGCGTCACATCTTGCCGAGGGCGTCCAGCGCCTGGGCGAGCCCCCGGAACGACACGGGCAGCGTGACGTCGCGGTTGAGCCCGTCCTTGTAGACGATTCGACCCTGGCCGTTCTCGTTTCGCCAGCGGCGGGCCGCTTCGTCCGAGCCGGTGCTTTCGGCGAAGCAGCCGACCGGGAGGCAGCGGCGCCACGCGAGCTCGACCCCGGCGGGATCCTTGTCGCCCGCCAGGATCCGGACGGTGCTCGGGAACCACACGTCGACCGGCAGCACGACGACGAGCTTCAACGGTTCGGCGCTCGCCGCGTGGCCGAAGGCGATCTGCGCCACCGCCACTTGCTGGTTCGGGAGCTGGACGGTCTGCACCGCTTCGCAGATGCGCTGGGCTTTCTCGCCCGCGCCCTTCTCGCAGCGGGCCGTCCAGTCGCCGTAGGAAGCCGTGGTCACCGACGGGTCGGCGCTCACCGGGGCCGCGGGTGCGGGCGGGGCGGCGGCGGGCTTCGCGGTCTGGGCCGAGGCGGCGCTGGACGGCGCCGCAGCGAGGATCACGGACGCCAGGACCGCTGTGGCCAGCGAGGAGGTGAAGGCCGGGGCTCCGGCGGCGTGGCGCATGGTGTGATCGGTCCCGGGACGGCGGTGTCGCGCCCCGCTCATAGAACAGGACGGGCCGGGGCCAAACCCTTTCGCGGCCCGCGCGGCGCCGGGACGTCGACGGGCCGGGCGGCGAAACATCGCGCGCCGCCCGTGCGTTGGGCGCCCATGACCGACACCGTGCCGTCCTCCGTCACCTTCACCATCACCGAACCTGCCGAAACGCCGTGGCTCGGCGTCTTCTTCGGCTACGTCGCCATGGTGCCCTTCGCCGTGGGAACGCTGGTCTTCTGGCTCGCCGAAGGGCCCTGGCGCGGGGCCGCGCTGGCCATCACGCTGTTCTGGGGCTGCGCCATCCTGACGTTCCTCGCCGGGGTGCGGCGCGGCGTGTCCTTCCGCACGCCCGGGGGCGTCACGGCATCGCAGATCGTCACCATGCTGTGGCTGTTCTGCCTGGGCTTCGCCGCGCTGGTGCTGACCGCGCTGGCCCTGCCGGCCTGGGCTACGGCGCTGCTGATCGCCGGCTATCTCAGCCTGGAGGTGTTCGACCCGATCGCGGCGCGGAAGCTCGAAGCGCCCCTCTACTTCGCCCGCCTGCGCCCCGTCCAGATGGCGATCCCCGTGCTCTGCCTCGCCGCCACGCTCGTGCTATTGTTGGTGCGGTGAGCCTCCGGCCGGGAAACGATACGCCATGGATCTGACCTCGGGACTCGCCCTGGCGGGCTTTCTCGCCGTTTCCTTCGCGGCGGCGGCGAGCGGCGCGATCTTCAAGCCCGACGACTGGTACGGCACTCTGCGCAAGCCGGGCTGGACACCGAAGCCCTGGGTGTTCCCGGTCGTGTGGACGCCGCTCTACATCATGATCGCGGTGGCGGGATGGTTGGCGTGGCGACAGGCCGGCCTCGTCGCCCTGCCCTTCGCCTTCTACGCCGCCCAGATGGTGCTGAACGCCGCCTGGTCGGCCGCGTTCTTCGGGCTGCGTCGGCCCGACCTCGCCTTCGCCGACCTCGTGCTGCTGTGGCTGTCGATCTTCGGCACCATCCTGGCCTTCGCGCCGCTGAGCGCCACCGCGGCCTGGCTGCTCGCCCCCTATCTCCTCTGGGTGACGATAGCGGGCGCGCTGAACCTGTCCGTGTGGCGCCTGAACCCCGACCGCGTCGCGCAAGCCTGAGAGTCCGTGCATGAGCGCCCCATCGGTCGGAACCGGGCCATCGATCCCGAGCGTCCTCGGGCGTGCGGACGTCGGGTCGACGCGTCCGCGAACCGCGAGGCACCGCATGGCCGTCCCGTCCCGCGCCGCCGCGATCCTGTCCCTGATGGTCCTGTCGGCCGGGCTCGCGCACGCGCAGGACGCGCCCGCGCCGCCCGACCCGGCGCTGGGGGCAGCCGTGGACGGCGAGCGCCGCAACCCGCGCTTCCTCGCCTTCGACGCGGCCCGGCACCCGGTCGACGAACTGACGTTCTTCGGCCTGAAGTCCGACATGACCGTCGTCGAGCTGTGGCCGGCGGGCGGCTATTGGACCGAGATCCTGGCGCCCTACCTGCGCGACGGCGGCGGCACGCTCATCGCCGCCATGGAGGTCCAGCCGCCCGGCAGCCCCGAGCGGGACGCGGCGACGAAGCGCTTCAACTATTTCAATCGCCGCGTCGCCGACGATCCGGCGCTCTTCGCGGGCCTCAAGGTGTCGGCCTTCGGCCCCGGCACCGAGGCCATCGCGCCGGCGAATTCGGTGGACCTGATCCTGAGCTTCCGCGAGCTGCACCTTTGGATGAAGCAGGGCTTCGCCGAGGAAGCATTGGTGGCGTGCTACAAGGCGCTGAAACCCGGCGGCATCCTGGCGCTCGAGGACCATCGCGGCAACCGCGCCGGCGAACAGGACGTCCGCGCCGCCGACGGCTACGTGCGCGAGGACTACGCCAAGGGGCTGGCGCGGCTCGCCGGCTTCGAGTTCGTGGCCTCCTCCGAGATCGAGGCCAATCCGAGGGACACGGCCGATTGGCCGCACGGCGTCACCACGCTGGCGCCCACCTTCGCGTTGGGCGCGCAGGACCGTGCCCGATACGAGGCCGTCGGCGAGGCCGACAATTTCGTGCTGAAGTTCCGCAAGCCGCTGTGACCCCCGGCCGATGCGCGTTGGCTGGCGGCCGGCGCGGCGGGGCCCTATCTGACGCCGACGCAACGCAGCGGCAGGATCGCATGAAGCCCCACGTCACCGTCCACATGATCTCGTCCGTCGACGGCCGCATCAAGACGAGCCGCTGGAGCCCCTTCGAGGGCCGGGGCGAATACGAGAAGGTCCACGACCTGCTCGAGGGCGACGCCTGGATGTGCGGACGGGTGACCATGAGCGGGTATGCCCGGGGCGAGGCCCCCTACCCCGCCACGGACGAGCGGCTGCCCCGCACCGACCACATCGCCCGGCGCGACGCCGCCTCGCACGCGGTGGCGCTCGATGCGTCGGGCAGGCTCGCCTGGGGGCGGGACTCGATCGACGCCGACCACCTCGTCGTGGTGTTGAGCGAATCCGTGTCGGACGCCCACCTCGCCGGGCTGCGGCGCGACGGCGTGTCCTACATCTTCGGCGGCGAACGCGAGATCGACTTCGCCCGCGTGCTGGAAACGCTGAACCGCGAATTCGGCATCGCGCGCCTGCTCGTCGAGGGCGGGGGCCGCTTCAACGGTTCGCTGTTGAAGGCCGGCGTCGTCGACGAACTGTCGCTGCTGCTCGCCCCCGCGGTCGACGGCCTGGCGGGCGGCGGCGCCGTGTTCGACTACGACGGCGCCCCCGACGACGATGCCGCCAAGGGGCTCCGTTTCACGCTCGCGTCCTCCCAACCGCGCGAGGGCGGGGTGATGTGGCTGCGCTACAAGGTCGAGCGAGGCTGAGCCTCGCTCGCCGGGCAGTTCGACCCGTCATGTCGCCCGGTTATGACACCGCCGGGGGACGTGCCATAGATCGAGGCCCTCGGCCCGGCGCGGTGCCGACCTGCCGGATCCCCTATCTTCCATGGCGACTTTCGATCTCGTAGCCCTGCTGCTGTCGCTGGCGGCGGCGCTGAGCTGGATCAACTTCAAGCTGCTGCGCCTGCCCCACGAGATCGGGCTCGTCGTCACCGGGTTGGCGGTGTCGCTGCTCCTCGTGGCGGCGCGCCACCTTCTGCCCGGGTGGTGGAACGATGCGCCCGTCGCCGCCATGCTGAGCCACGTCGACTTCACCGACGTCGTCCTCAACGGCGTGCTGGCCTTCCTGATCTTCGCCGGCGCCCTCACACTCGACCTCCAGGCCCTGCGCCGCCGCGCCTTTACGGTGGCGACGCTGGCGGTGGTCGGCACCGCGGTGTCGACCGCCGTGGTGGGCGTCGCGTTCTGGGAAGCGGCGCGCCTCGTCGGCCACCCGATGTCCTTCGCCTGGGCGCTGGTGTTCGGCGCGCTGATCAGCCCCACCGACCCGGTCGCCGTGGTGTCGACGCTGAAGCACGTGGCGATCCCGTCCGTGATCGAAACCGAGATGCAGGGCGAGGCGCTGTTCAACGACGGCGTCGGCATCGTCATCTTCACGGTGCTGGTGGGCTACGCGTCGGGGCGCGGCGACCTCGGCCCGGGCGGCATCGCGCTCGACTTCCTGCGCGAAGCGGGGGGCGGCATCGCGCTCGGCCTCGTCTTCGGCTACGCGGCCTACCGGGCGATGCGGTCCCTGGATCACTACCAGACCGAGGTGCTCATCACTCTGGGCCTCGTCGCCGGGACCTATTCGGTCGCCCAGGCGCTCGGCGCCAGCGGGCCGCTGGCCGTCGTCGCGGCGGGGTTGCTGATCGGCGAGAAGGCGCCGCAGGACGCCATGAGCGACAGGACGTCGAGCTACGTCACCAAGCTGTGGACCTTGATCGAGGACGTGCTGAACTCGGTGCTGTTCCTGTTGATGGGGCTCGAGATGGCTGAGGTGAGCTTCGGGGCCAGCGCCGTCCTGCTGGCGCTGGCGGCGGTGCCCTGCGTGCTGCTGGGGCGCCTCGCCGCCGTGTCGCTGCCGATCCCGTTCCGCAGCGACATCCCGCGGGCGCTGCGCAACCTGCCGTTCCTCACCTGGGCGGGCGTCAGGGGGGCGATCTCGGTCGCGCTGGCCCTGGCGCTGCCGGAAGGCGGCCCGAAGTCCGCCATCCTGGCCGCCACCTACGCGGTGGTGATCTTCACCGTCGTGGTCCAGGGCTCCACCCTGAAGCCGCTGGCGCGCCGCACGCTGGAGCGGCCGAAGGGCGAGGCCGCGTGAGCCGTCAGCTCATCCAGTTGCCGCCGTCGATGTTGTAGCACTGGGCCACGACGTAGTCGGCGTCGGCGCTGGCCAGGAAGGTGGCGAGGCCGCCGATCTCCTCGGGCTTGGCCATGCGGCCGAAGGGCACCGAAGCGCCGACCGTGCGCTTCTTCTCGCCCGGCTGCAGGTTTTCGTAGCGGGCGAACAGGGAGTCCACGTGGTCCCAATGCTCGTTGTCGACGACGCCGGGCGCGATGGCGTTGACGTTGATGCGGTGCTTGATGAGGTCGAGCCCGGCGCTCTGCGTCAGGCTGATCACCGCCGCCTTGGACGAGCAGTAGACGCCCACCAGCGCTTCGCCGCGCCGGCCCGCCTGGGACGCGAAGTTGACGATCTTGCCGCCGCGCCCCTGGGCGATCATCTGCCTCGCCACCGCCTGCAGGGTGAAGAGCAAGCCCTCGACGTTCACCGCGAAGACCTTGCGGTAGCTTTCGCGGGTGATGTCGACGATGGGGGCGAGGTCGAAGATCCCGGCGTTGTTCACCAGGATGTCGATCCCGCCGTATTCCGCGACGACGCGCCCCACGAGGGCGTCGATCGAGTCCTGGTGGGTGACGTCGAGCTGCAGCCCCAGCGCGCGGTGGCCGAGGTGCTGCGCCACCTCGATCGCCCCGGCGTGATTGAGGTCGGCGACCACGACCCTGGCGCCTTCCGCGTGGTAGCGCTCCGCGACCGCGCGTCCGATGCCGCGCGCGGCGCCTGTGACGATGGCGACCTTGCCGTCGAGCTGCATGGGGATCTCCTCCTGGTGGCGATGGTTGCGGACGGCCGGCGGCCGTCCGCGGGGTTGGGCACGACGCCCCGGCGCTCGTCTACGAGGACGCCGAGCAGGCGGCGCTGTAGGGATCGAGGGCGACGCGGACCGACGCCACGGCGAGGTCGCGCGCGACGGGCCGCACCCGCCCGCCCCTGACGCCCTCCCACAGGCGCGGCAGATATTGGCTGACGAGCGTCGCCGGGATCTCGGCGTCGCCGAGCCGGGCCATCAGCGCGTCCACGGCGGCCTGCGCCCGGGGGTGGGGCCAGTAGTAGCGGATGCGGTCGCTGTAGGAGAAGTGGCGCTGCGCGGCGAGGGCCGCACCTTCGCCGTCGTAGTACCGGCGCCACCCGTCCGGCTCGGCCAGCATCAGCGCCTCCATGGCGACCCGCAGCGGTTCGGCACGGGCGTCGGGCCGGAGCACCTCCGCGACGTGGTCGAGCCCGTAGAGCGCTTCGCGCAGCGCGAAGGTGAGGCCGGGTCCGACCTTCAGGATGGCGAAGCCGTCGTCGACCAGCGCCTTCAGGGCGGCCGCGGGCTGGTAGTCGGTGGAATGCGCCTCGAAGACGAATTGCGGCATGCCGCGCAGCGCCGCCGCGAGTCCCCTCGCCGCGGCGGGATCGTAGGGGACGACGTCGGCGTGGCCGAACTCCACGCCCGGCTGCACCACGACGCCGATCGCCCGCCCGAAGGCGTCCCCGAGCCCGGCATCGGCGAAGGCGCGCCGGTGCACCTCCACGGTGGCGAGGGCGGCCTCGGGGCGGGTCACCTCCAGGTGGTCCAGCGCGTGGGTGGCGCCGCCCGGCACAGGCACCTCCGTGCCGATGACGTAGACGGGCGGCGGCAGGCCCGCGACCCGGGCGGCCCGCTCGGCCGCGCCGGCGAGGCGCGCCGCCCGCGCGGCCGTGAGGGCGTCGGGCAGCGCCGCGGGTTCGCCGCGGCACCCCATGGAGGTGTCGAGGTGGAGCTTCGAGAAGCCGGCGGCGGCGTAGGCGGCGATCATCGCCTCCGCCCTGTCCATGGCGTCGGCGGCCGGCAGGGCGCGCCACGGGTTGGGCCCGAGGTGGTCCCCCCCGAAGATCAGCTGCGCCGCGTCGAACCCGACCCGCGCCGCGATGCCCTCGACGAAGGCGCGGAACCCCTCGGGCGTCAGGCCCGTGTAGCCGCCGTCCTGGTTCACCTGGTTGCAGGTGGCCTCGATCAGCACGGGCGCGCCGTCGGCCAGCCCCTGCAGCAGCGCGGCCTCGATGGCCAGCGGGTGCGCGGTGCACACCGAGGTGATGCCCAAGCGGCGCCCCGCATGGCGCAGGCGGGCGATGTCGGCGATGCGGAAAGGTGTCACGGCGCGGCCCCCCGGTCGGCGACGATGAAGGCGTCGAGCTCGGCCAGGGTCGAGGCACCCTCCATCGGCCCGCGGCGCGTCACCGCGCGGGCGCCCGCCGCGGCGGCGTAGCGGAGCGCTTCGGCGGGCGGCAGGCCGCGCAGCCAGAACACCACGAACGCGGCGCCGAAGCAGTCCCCCGCCCCGGTCGGATCCACCTCCTCGACGGCGAAGGCCGGCTGTCGGACGATGCCGGACGCGTCGCGATGGTCGGCGCCCGCGGCGCCGCGCTTGACCACGACGGCCCGCACGCCCCGCGCCAGGATCTCGTCGACCGCGGCCTCCTCGTCGTCCGCTTCCGCGAACAGCAGCAACTCCGGGCCGCTCGGCAGGAACAGGTCGCAGCGGTCCAGGAGGCCCGCCAGCGCGGCGCGCATGCCGGGCGCGTCGAGCAGCTCGCGGCGGACGTTGGGGTCGAACGATACGGTGCCGCCCTTCGCCTTCACGGCCGCGACCGCGTCGTCGGTGGCCGACACGAGGGCCGGCGAGAACAGCGACGACCCCATGACGTGGAGGTGGTCGGCGCCGGCGATGAGGGCGCGGGCGGCGTCGTCCAGCGCGATGCCGGCGTTGGCGCTCTGCCGGATGTTGAACACGAAGTCGCGGTCCCCGTCGGGCCGGTAGCGCACGAAGGCGCTGCCGGTGGCGGCGACCGGATCGACGCCGATCGCCGACACGTCGACCCCGTCGGCCGCGAGGCGGTCGAGGTTGAGCCGGCCGAAATCGTCCGCGCCGACCCGCCCCACCATGCCGCAGGGCTGCCCCAGGCGCCCGACCTGGTCGATGAAGATGGCGGGCGCCCCGGACGGGAACGGGCCGACGAGCGCCAGCGGCTCGCGGAAGCCGAGGCCCGGCTCCGTCGCCATGACCTCGACGACGATCTCACCGATGGTGACGACCTTCTTCATCCGCATGCGCCGCATCGCCCTCCGTCCGGCCGCGAATAGCCGGACGCGCCGACAGCGTCAAACGCGGCGCGGCGGCACCGAATCGGCCGGCCGTGCGTTCCTCCAGGCGACCGAACACAGCGGAGAGCGTCCCATGTCCAGAGCCCTCGTCCCCCTCATTGCCGCGGCGGCCTTCGCGGTCGTGGCCGGCCCGGCCGGTGCCGCGACGGCGTTCAATTCACAGCGCGGCGCGCTGGAGCACAACAAGAACATCTGCGAGGCGACGGCCTACTTCCCGGCGGGCGGGTGCCTGTCCGCCTACATCGCCGGGGACGGACGCGACCTGTTCGACCAGGAGCCGGCCCCCTACCGGCCCGGCCATCGCCTGGCCTACCCGGACGGCTTCGTCCCGCCGCCCGCGCGGTGACGCCGCGACGGCGTCGCCACGGGCAGGCCCGGCTTCGGCCCGAGGGCTCCCGGAACGGCCGGGACCGGCTCAGCGTTGGCGTGCCACACCGGGCGGACACGAATCGCCGGTCCACCCCGTCCATCGAGGAGCCGTCATCGCCGTGATCATGATCCTGATCTGCTTCATCGCCCCCTGGCTCGCGATGTTCCTGCGCGGCCACATGGTGCAGGGCGTCCTCTGCATCATCCTGCACCTGACGGTGATCGGCTGGATCCCGGCCACGATCTGGGCCCTGGCGGTCTGCCGACGGGAAGGCGCGACCTGACGCGAAAAAGGCCGGAAACGAAACGTTTCCGGCCTTTGGACGATCGAGTGAGCGTCGGAAATGTTGGTGCGGCCAAGAGGACTCGAACCTCCACTGGTTTCCCAACTAGCACCTCAAGCTAGCGCGTCTACCGAACACGCCAGCATCGACCGACAGCCTCAGTCCGTCACCGGAAAATCGGCGGTCTGTGTTCGCGTTGTCAACGACTTAGCGTCTGGGACCACCTGCATCTCGGGAGGAAGCGAACGCCTCTCCTGCGGCCCTGGATAGGCTGGAACCGCGCCTGCGTCCAGGCCGGCGTGGGTCGGGATTTGAGGTCTGTGCTACCAGTTTGTGTCACCAGCTCGGGACCGCGCCAAGGCCCTTCATCCGGGCGACCTTGCCGAGCGCTGGGGCGAGTTGGAAGGCCTGCGGAAGCCCTGGTGGATGCGGCTGGTAATGTACTGTCGGGCCCTAGGGACCCGACGACCGGAGGACCCGAAGGCACGCCTATATTTGCAATAATACAATCAAAGATTGGACATTTAGGGTGAGCTGGGGGACCCGTTGGCCGGGGGAACCCAGAGTTTCCAGGGACCCGCACAAGCCGTCGAAGTCGAACAACAACGCGGCCTTTAGGCTCGGATTTCGAAACCGTTGGGGTGGGGGTCAAACGCCAGGGTCCCCCAGATGCCAGAGGGACCCAAAGGGACCCTACCCCGTCCGACTTCTACGCTTCGCCACGTCGGCCCGCCTGGGGTTCACCTTCGTCGGCCTCGGGACGGTCGCGGCGGGCCGCGCGGCCTACGTCTT
>NZ_QYBB01000140.1 GCF_004137685.1 Lichenibacterium minor
GTAATTGCTCACGAGGTCGTGCTGCCGTTCAGGCCGGCACGGCGATTGGCTGGCCTCGCAGCGTGAGGCGGATGGCATCGATGGCGCGAACGGAGCGTCGTCGAGCCGTCTCGATGACGGACCTGATGTCGGCATAGAGGTGGGCGCCCCACTCCTGGCGAAAGCCGTTGGTGATCTTGCGATAGACCGCGCAGGGACGCAGCGCCCTTTCCGACCCGTTGTTGGTCGCTTCGAGATCCCGGTTCTGGACGAAGACGAAGAGTTGCGATCGGACCTTGAGGATCATGCGTTTGAGCTTGGTCCCGGCCGGGTGGGTTGGATCGAGCGCCATGGTGCGGTCGAGGCGGCGCTCCAGGTCGGCCTCGTAGGCTTTCAAGGTTGCGTTCTTGAGGGTCGTCCGCCGCCGCCCGATCGCGCAGGCCCGTTCGAGCAGGTGTTTCAGGCCGGGCCCGAGCACAGCGTCGCCGGCCTCGATGGCGTACTGGACGTCGCGGATCAGGTGCGCCAGGCAGACCTGATGGTCCTTCCTGGCCCAGCCCGCCTGGGCTCCGAGGCGGTCCGAGGTCCAGAAGTCGGGGCGGTGGTCCCCGAGGAAGGCCTCCACCACCGCTTTCGAGCGATGCGCATCGGCGACGAACACGGCGCTGTCGCCGTGGTGGAACACCCACAGCCACCAGTTGGCGCGGCCGACCCGCACCCCGGTCTCGTCGGACGCTATGGCGGTGCCGCCGAGCAGGCGCACCTTGATGAGCGACACCCCGGCCTTGAACGGCGCGGCGGCGGCAGACAGCATGTTGACGAGCGCGCCCTCGCTGATCGTCAGGCCGAAAAGGTCGAGGAGCGCGTCGCGCAGACGCGCCAGAGGGATGCCCTGCACGGCGCGCAGATAGATCACGAAGGCGCGGATGTTGGGCCCGAAGGGCGAGCCCGGCTCCAGGCCCGCTGGTGGCTCGGCCTTGAACCGCTTGGCACAGCACGGGCACGTGCCGCCGTGCAGCGACACGCGCGTCACGTCCGGCTCGGTCGTCGGGATCTCCACCCGGTCGTAAACCTCGCAGGGGCTCTGCTCCGCCCCCGACACGTCGGCCCCGCAGGCCTGACACGACAGCGCCAGCACGTCGTGGTGGCGGGTCGGGTTGGAATGGAGCAGCCGATGGGCGCCGGGATGGGGCTTGGCCTTGCGCTTGGGGACGGAGGGCAGCGACGGCTTCTGCCCCTTCGACGGCGGCAGGCTCGAGTTGTCCGGCGTCTTGGGCGGCAGGCCGAGCTTGGCCTCCAACTCAGCGACACGCGCCGCAAGGGCAGCGTTCTGCGCCATGAGCACCTCGATCCGCTCCAGCAGGGAAGCGATCAGAGCGTCCTTGTCGATGGGCGGGGTGGGCGTGTTCACGCCACCCTTGATTCACATCCCAAGGCCGTCGTCGACCCAAAAATCCAACCGCTTCCCGACGCCCGCGACACCACACCAGCCCAGGGGAGGTGAGCAATTAC
>NZ_QYBB01000141.1 GCF_004137685.1 Lichenibacterium minor
ACACGGTCTGGGACATGAGCCCCAGACTCGCACATCCCAAACCCGTCGTGAATCATCCGATTGGTTCAGAGCACTAGAGCTGCGCTGAAGGATGAGGAGGAGAGTTTGGCCGACATCGCGGCCAAAGTCGTATTATATAGCCCTGCGACGCGAGGACCCGAAAATTTCGGATCAAAAGTCCCCTCTGCGGTCGGCGTGCCAGAGGGGCGCGGATTTTTCGGGCCTTCAATTTGTACGAGTATAGCTCCGAAACCGCGTTTAGAATGGCCTTCAAACGCCTTCATAGGCAAAGCCTGGAGCGAGTACGTTCTGCATTTAGAGGTTGAAAGATGGAAATCGCGAGTAGGCGTGCGTTGGTCTTGGGTGGCGGTGGTGTCGCCGGCATAGCCTGGATGACGGGTCTGCTGCTAGGCTTGAGTGAGGAGGGTGTAAACCTACGTGCTGCTTGTGACACCCTGATCGGCACCTCGGCAGGCTCGACCGTCGCCGCGCAGATTGCAGGTGACACGCCGCTCGACGATCTCTTTCGGCGACAGGTCGATCCCGCTCGACAAGTCGCAGAGCTCACGCCGGAGCCGCACCTTCTCGAACTCGTCGGTAATGTCCTGCCGGTTTTGTTCAAGCTTGCTGATCCGATCGAACGGACGCGGCGGATCGGCGACCTCGCAGCCAACACGACAACGGTGCCCGAGACCGTACGGCGCGAGGTGATTGCTGCGCGCCTCCCGGTACACGTCTGGCCCAACCGGGACTTGAAGATCGTAGCAGTAGACATTGCAACAGGAGAGTCTCGGATTTTCGACCGCCTATCCGGGATCGACATGGTAGATGCGGTAGCGGCTAGCTGTGCTGTCCCCGGCATGTGGCCACCTGTCAGCATCGGCGACAGCCGTTACATGGATGGTGGAATTCGCTCGTCGGACAATGTCGACCTCGCCGCAGGATGCACGATTGTTATCGTTCTATCACCATTTGGTGCCGAAGGTATATCACGGTCGGGCAACCCTGGCCTGCCCGCCCAAGTTGCGGTTTTGCAACAAGGTGGCGCTCGGGTTCGTATCGTCGAACCCGACGGCTCAGCTCGCAAAGCGATCGGTCATAATCCGCTGTCTCCAGATACCCGGCTGCCTTCTGCCGAAGCCGGTCGGGCGCAGGGGCGTGCAATTGCGACTGATATTGCCGACTTGATAAACTTGCACTTACTATAGACGAATGAGGCATTTGGGTTTTCGAATATCGCCGGCCGTAGCGGCACTCTGATTGGGTTAAGCCTATACTGCACCGTCCCAGGCCATGCTGGCCGGGGCAGCCCTCTGGTCCAGATTGGGTGTACCCATAGCGAACCGCCTGGGACGGTCCGTCGAAGCGCGGCCGTGCCGGTTCCCTATCAGACGGTGTGGC
>NZ_QYBB01000142.1 GCF_004137685.1 Lichenibacterium minor
CCCCCTTTATGGATGGCCCGCCCCTCCCTCTGCAGCAGCTGATAGCATGCTGGTGCAACCCAGGTGAGGACGGAGCAGAACCATGCAGCTTTCCATCATCGGCATCGATCTCGGCAAGACGTCGTGTAGCCTCGTCGGCGTGGACGCGGCTGGCAAGGTCCTGGTGCGCCGGCGCATGCGCCGTGACGCCGTCGTCACGTTCTGTTCCAAGTATCCAGGCAGCATCATCGCCATGGAGGCCTGCTGCGGTGCCCATCACATCGGCCGCACTCTGGCCGCCAAAGGATTTGAGATCAGGCTCATGTCGCCTGAATACGTGAGGCCCTACGTCAAAGCGCAGAAGAACGACGATCGAGACGCTGAAGCCATCGCCGAAGCCGCAGGCCGGCCCACCATGCGCTTTGTCACCTTGAAGTCGGAAGAGCAGCTCGACATGCAGACGCTCCACCGTGTGCGCGACAGGCTGGTCGGCGACCGGACGTCGCTGATGAACCAGATCCGAAGCCTGCTGCTGGAGCGCGGCCACATCGTCGCGCAGGGGCGCGCCAGGCTGGCCGTCGCCCTCGCCGAGCTGCTGGACGGGAAGGAGCGCGTCCTGGCAGCCCGGATCCACGAACTGATCGCCGACATGCGCCGCCAGTGGGTCGCGCTCGACGAGCGCATCAAGGCCTTCGACGCGGAGTTCGCCGCAGCCGCCAAGGCGCAGGACGGGGCGAAGCGCCTGCTGTCCATCCCCGGCATCGGCGCGCTGAACGCAACGGCCCTTGTGGCGGCCGTCGGCGATGCCGGCACCTTCGCCCGTGGCCGGGACCTCGCGGCCTGGCTCGGCCTCGTACCACGGCAGGTGACGACGGGCGGCCGCCCGAAGCTGCTCGGCATCACCAAGCGCGGGAGCAAGTACCTCCGCAAGATGCTGATCCAGGGCGCACGGGCAGCGCTCCCGACCCTGAAAGCGGGGGACACGCCGGTGGGCGTCTGGCTCCGCGGGCTGCTCGCCCGGGCGCATCTGAACACGGCCGTGGTGGCCCTGGCCGCTAAGATGGCCCGCACCGTGTGGGCGCTGCTGCGGCACGGCGATGTCTACAAGGCCGCGCCCGCGGCGCCCGTCGCGGCGCCTGTGGCGGCCTGAAACCGGATCGGCTGACGCGGAACCAGCGTCGGCCTTCGACGTCTGTGGGTGGCGACAAGGAGATGGCCTGACTGTCAACCGGTGTCTTGGAACCCTTGGCTGAAAAATGGCACTCGATGCCGGCCCCTTTATGAGGACCAGGACGCGCGGCTCTCCATCTTGGCCAACGGCTCGCCGGAAGGCCGGATACGTTTGTGCAGACAGATCAAGCTGAACCCGAGAAACCACTTGCCGACGGGGCGGGCCATACGTTTT
>NZ_QYBB01000143.1 GCF_004137685.1 Lichenibacterium minor
TCGGCGCGCCGATCACGTCGAGGAAGGCGTGGACTTCGGACCAGGTGTAGCGCTGCGAGAACCGTCCGCACATGATCTGGCCTGCCCTCGTCGGTCACACGCCCTATGTCAGGAGCGGAAGAGGTATCAAGGCAGACGTGGCCATGGCGATCAAGTTCGTGGACATCGAGCCCGACGATGCGGGCAAGCCGAAGCGGGCAGAGAAGGCCGAAGTGCCTGCGACCCGCGAGCCTGAGGCGGAGAGGCCCGGCGTGTCGCCGGCTCCCTACGCCAAGCCGGCGCCGAAGAAGCGCGGGTGGAGGTAGGGAAGCCCGTAGGCCTTCGCCGACGTTTTAGCCCTCGACCTGGTCGGCCGAGCCGCCCTTCTCCAGAAGCTCTTCCAGGGCGTCGTCGATCACGTCGACCTGATCTCGCGTAGCGACCAGCTCCAGCACGTGGCCAGCCTCGTCCTCGATATGAAGCTTGAAGTCCTCGCCGGCCTCAGTGATCGTGAATTTCGCGAGCTTCTTCGTCTTCGCCATTTTGCGTCCTTTCAAATCCGAAATGCCCGGGGCAACGTGCTGTCGCCCTTCAGGTTCATCGCGGCGTTTGTCACCCCGCCTCACGATCCCCTCGGCCTCGGTGAGCGCCTGCCCGAGATAGCGCGCGAGGGCGACGGCGCCGGCCGCCTCGGCTTCCCGCAACAGCGCTGGAAGGACGGCGAGAGCGGCACGCGCCGCAGGCCCATAATCGGCGCTGCTCTCCTGCTCCACGTCTCGCCGTGAACGGGGCGCTGTCCGCTCGTAGACGTGGGGACGGCGCATCAGGTAGTTTCGTCGCTGTCAATCGTGGGGTGTTTCGCCTCTGCCAGTGCCTCGACGAACGACAGTAGGCGCCTGGTCACGAGAGGGTCGCGGACTTGCTGAACGGCTTCGGCGATCCGCATAGCCATTCTCACCTGAGGGATGTTGCCGGACGGCACAGGTACCTCACCGTCGAAGAATGACCCGGGATGCACGCCCAAAGCCGCGGCGAGCCCCTGTAAGGTGCTGGCCGCAATGCGATCGACGCCACTCTCATATTTCTGCACCTGTTGGTAGCTGATACCTACGGTGACGCCAAGGTCGGTCTGACTGATGCGAGCGGCGATGCGGGCTGCCCGGATGCGGGCGCCGAGGGCGACCTCGAACTCGGGATTGCGTCCAGTGCGTTTGGTCCGCTTGGGCGCGGCGGAAGGCGGACCGCCCGTCGCGTCCTTCGGCATGCGAGGTACCCGCATCAGCCCTTTTTCCGCAGGCTGCCGAGCCCGATGCTCTTCGCCAGTTCGGACCGGCGGGCCGAATAGCCGGGCGCCACCATGGGGTAGTC
>NZ_QYBB01000144.1 GCF_004137685.1 Lichenibacterium minor
GCTTCGGCCGTTGATGGTGCGCTCGACGGCGAAGATCTCGTCGATGCGGCGCACCGCTTCGACGGCGATCGGCGCCTTCGTCAGCTTGGCGATGTCGAACAGCTTGCGGCGGCCGTGCGCCCAGCATGCGGCCTCGATCACCGGCGCCGGCCTACGCCGGCCGTCATAAAGCTCGTTGTAGCCCGCATAGGCATCGGCCTGCAGAATGCCCCTGTAGCTCGCCAGGTGCTCCCGCGGGTGTTCCCCGGACCGGCTGCGTGAATAGTGGAAGGCCGCGGCCGGCGGGTCGGCACCGCCGAACGGCCGGTCGTCCCGCACGTAGGTCCACAGCCGCCCCGTGTCGGTCTTGGCCTTGGCCAGCACCGGCACCGTCGTGTCGTCGCCGTGGATCCGATCCGCCGCCAGCACGTGGCGCCTGATCGCGTCCACGATCGGGGCGAGTGCCACCGCACAGGCGCCGACACGGTCGGCCAGCGTCGACGTGTCGATCGCGATCCCCTCGCGGGCGAAGGCGTCGCTCTGCCGGTTCAGCGGCTGGTGAAGCATGAACTTCGACACCAGCACGCTCGCCAGCAGGTTCGGGCCGGCAAAGCCGCGCGGGATCGGATGGGACGGGGCCGGCGTCTCGGTGACGCCCTCGCAGTCCCGGCACGTCATCTTCTCGCGCACGTGCTCGACGATCTTCCACCGCCGCGGTTCGCATTCGAGCGAGCGCGACACGACGTCGTCGAGCTTGCGAAGCCGGGCTCCGCCGCATTGGGCACAGGCGCACGGCGCCGGATACACGATCCGCTCCACCGGCAGGTGTTCGGGCAGGCTCGGGCGCCGCGAGCGCGCGGGACGGCTTTGGCGCCCTGCGACGGGGGTGGCCGGAGCTGCGATATCGGCCTCGGCCTCGGCAGCCCCCTGGCTCTCCTCCACGTCGGCGATGGCCAGCTCGAGCTGCTCCACGAGGAGCCTGCCACGCTCGGAGGACTGGCCGAACTGCTCACGCCGCAGCTTGGCGATCAGGAACTTCAGCTTCTCGGTTTCGAGCCGGCGGATCAGGGCTTCGCTGCGCAGCGCCACGATCATGGCGTGGGCGTCGGCGAGGTCGGACGGGAGCTGATCGGAGGATGCTGTCACACCCCGATCAGATCACAACCATCTGCCGTTGCAAGCCTTTCCGCTATCCGGCCTGGGTGGGTCGCCAGGTCTGCTGCGGGTTCCTCCAGTCGATGCCCTCCGTCAGGTAGGCGAGTTGCGCCGGGGTGATGGGAACCGCCCCATCGCTCGCCGACGGCCAGGTGAACCGGCCCCGATCCAGCCGCTTCATGAA
>NZ_QYBB01000145.1 GCF_004137685.1 Lichenibacterium minor
CTGCTCGTCGGTGCGGCCGGCCATGGTTTCGAGCGTCATGTATCGGTGTTGGAGCTGCCACTCGTCGTTCTGTTCGAGCAGGATGGCTCCGACGAGGCGCGTGATGGAGGCCTCGTTGGGAAAGATGCCGACCACGTCGGCGCGGCGCTTCACCTCCTTATTCAGTCGCTCGATCGGGTTGGTCGAATGGAGCTTTGGCCAGTGCGATTTGGGGAAGGCCAGATACGCGATGACGTCGGCTTCGGCCTCGTCCATCATGGCGGCCAGTTTCGGGATACGCCCGCGTAGTTGATCGGCGACTTGTCGCCAGGTTTTCGATGCTGCGGCATGATCGGCCTGCATGAATACCGTCCTGATGGCGGCGGCTACCATCTGATGCTGAGCCTTCGGCACGTAGGCCAAGGCATTGCGCATGAAGTGGACGCGGCATCTCTGCCATGTCGCCCTGAACACCTGAGCGATGGCGGCCTTCAAGCCTTCGTGCGCGTCCGAGATGACGAGCTTGACCCCCTTCAGCCCGCGCTTCTCCAAACCGCGCAGGAACCCCAGCCAGAAGATCGCCGCCTCGGACGGCCCCAGCCCGAGGCCCAAGATCTCGCGCCGGCCGTCGGTGTTCACGCCCGTGGCGATTATGGCCGCCACCGACACGATGCGCCCGTTCTCGCGCACCTTCAGGTAGGTCGCGTCGAGCCAAAGATAGCTCCACTCGCCCTCGATCGGCCGCTCCAGGAAGGAGTTCACCCGGACATCGATACCCTTGCACAGCTCCGACACCTGGCTTTTCGAGATCCCGTTCATGCCCATGGCCTGCACGAGGTCATCCACCTTGCGGGTCGAGACGCCCTGGATCCACGCCTCTTGAATCACCGCCACCAAGGCCTGCTCGGTGGTGCGGCGCGGTTCCAGAAAACCGGGGAAGTACGAGCCCTTGCGCAGCTTCGGGATCTTCAGGTCGAGCGTGCCGAGCCGCGTGTCGAAGGCGCGGTGCCGATACCCGTTGCGCTGTGTGGTGCGCTCCTCGTTGCGCTCGTAACGCCCCGCGCCGATCTGCCCTTCCACGTCGTAGGCCATCAGCCGCCCCAGCACCTCCTCGGCCAGTTCCTTCATGAAATCGCCTCCGCCGCGCTTCAGCAGCGCGTCCAGAAGTGGCATCGTGTCGTCGGTCATCGTGCTCTCCGGTTCGTGTCGCGTGTTGCAACCCGACCCTACCAAGGGGGCACGGTGATCACCCGGGGGGACGGCGGGCTCCGCCATATGCGGAGCTCCGCCCGCCGCCCCCGACTCCAAATCTCCACCAGCTCCGTGGACGCTACC
>NZ_QYBB01000146.1 GCF_004137685.1 Lichenibacterium minor
TTGGGCCGGGACGGTCAGGCTGCCAGGATCGGCAGGCTGACGGCGTCATCATCGCCGATCGGGGCGATGCTTTCCAGGGTCATGTAGCGCGAGCGCTGGACGGCCCACTCGTCGTTCTGTTCGAGCAGGATCGCGCCGACGAGCCTGCGGATGGCGTCCTCATTGGGAAAGATGCCGATGACATCTGTCCGGCGCCTGATCTCGCCGTTCACGCGTTCGAGCGGGTTGGTCGAGTGTAATTTAGTCCGATGCGCTGCCGGAAAAGTCATATAGGCCAGGACGTCATTTTCTGCACTGTCCATGAGGGCCGACAATTTGGGCATCTTGGTGCGGAACTGGTCGGCGACGCGGCGCCACTGCTGTCGAGCCGCTTCAGCATCGGCCTGAGCGAAGGCCGTGGCGATCAGGGCGGAGACGACTTGGCGGCCGCTCTTGCCGGCATGGGCCAAGGCATTTCTCATGAAATGTACACGACACCTTTGGGCCGTGGCGCCGAGCACCTTCGTGGCAGCAGCCTTCAGCCCCTCGTGCGCGTCCGAGATCACCAGCTTCACGCCGCGCAACCCGCGCCGGGCGAGCTTGCGCAGGAAAGTCGTCCAGAAGGTCTCCGCCTCCGAGCAGCCGATGTCCATGCCGAGCACCTCGCGGCGCCCGTCGGTGTTGACGCCCACCGCCACCGTCACGGCGACCGACACGATCCGCCCCGCCTCGCGCACCTTCACGTAGGTCGCGTCCAGCCACATGTACGGCCAGTCGCCCTCAATGGGCCGGTCCAGGAAGGCGTTCACGCGCTCGTCGATCTCGACACACAGCCGGCTGACTTGGCTCTTCGAAATCCCGGTCCCACCCATCGCCTGCACGAGATCGTCGACCGAGCGCGTCGACACGCCCTGGATGTAGGCCTCCTGGATCACCGCCGTGAGCGCCTTCTCGGCCATCCGCCGCGGCTCCAGGAAGCCGGGGAAGTACGAACCCTTCCGCAGCTTCGGGATGCGCAGTTCCACCGTGCCGGCCCGCGTCTGCCAGTCCCGGTCGCGGTAGCCGTTGCGCTGCACCAGGCGCTCGCCGCTCTTCTCGCCGAAAGCCGCCCCCGTCAGGGCGCTCACCTCCAGCTCCATCAGGCGCTCGGCCGCAAAGCTGATCATCTCCCGCAAAACATCCGCGTCGGCGCTCTTCTCAAGAAGCCCGCGCAGGCTCATCATCTCGTCGGTCATCGGTGCGTCTCTCGGTTCAGGTTGGTCTTCGCAACCCGACCCTA
>NZ_QYBB01000147.1 GCF_004137685.1 Lichenibacterium minor
CGTCCACCACCTCGGCCTGCCGGCGGGCCACGTCGGCGCGCTGCGCTTCGGCATGGGCGCGCTCGGCATCCGCCGAACGCCGCGCCGCGTCGGCGTCCGCCGCGAGCGTTCGGGCGCGGACCGCGTCCTCCTTGAAGCGCTGCGTCGCGGCCGCCATGGTCCCGATCTCGTCGCGGCGTCCGAGGGCGGGCACCGCCACGGCGAGGTCCCCCCCGGCCAAACGGTGCATGGCTTCCGTGATGCCGCGCACGGGCGTCGCGATGGTGCGGCTGAGCCGCCAGCCGAGGAGCGCGGCGAGGCCGCCGGCCGCGAGGCCGCCGGCGACCAGCGTGAGGGTCATCATCCGCAGCGCAGACGCGGAAGCGTTCTGTTCGTCCTGCGCCCACTGCCGCATGGTGGACAGGACGACGGCGGCCTTGGCGGCGACGTCCTTCTCGCGGAGCCGGGCGACCGGGCCGCCGACGAGCTTCGCCGCCTTGGCGACGGTGGCGGGATCGCCCGCCAGCGCCACCTCCGGGTCGGCGACCTCGGTGCGCCAGTTCCCATGGGCGGTCTGCAGCGCGTCGATCAGCGGGATGACCTGCTCGTGGGCCGCCGCGAGCGTGCGCGCCACCTCCACCTGCTTGTCGAACCGGCCCTGGCGGTCGCGCGCCCGGTCGAGCACGGCGCCGTCCTGCGTCACCACATAGGTCCGGATCAGGTTCATCTGATCGAGCAGTTCGATCTGGGCCTGGTTGACCGCGGTGGCGAGGTCGTGGCCGGCGTTGGCGGCGGCTTCGGCCTGCGTGAGCCGCAGAGTGGACGCGTAGATCACGCCGCACATGACGAGAACCGTGGACACGACGGCCGTGAACGACAGGGCGAGCCTGTGGGAAATCTTGACGCTCGGAAGCCGCATGATGGGTGTTCGCTTTCCCTTTGAGCACGGGGTTGCGGGGGCACGGAGCCCGCTCCGTCCGTCCCGCGAAAAGAAGCCGGTCGCCGCGACCCGCCTCTCGACGGCTCCGGCACGCGGGCCGGAACCTCGGACGCCGTCAGCGGCTTCGGCGGGGGTCGCTCAGAACTCTTCCCAGTTGTCCGCCTCGGCGGTGGGTTGGGGCGCCGCGCCGCCGCGGCCGGCGACGCGCAGCGCCGCCACCGGGCGGGCCGCCGGCACCGGGCGCGGCGGGGCGACCCGCGCGGCCGGCCTGCGGCCCGTCTCCGGCGCCGCCCCGTTCCCCACCTGGAAATGC
>NZ_QYBB01000148.1 GCF_004137685.1 Lichenibacterium minor
GGACGGACGCTCGGAATGGACGATGACCGGCCTCCTTGCAACCTAAAGTAAATTCTATTCCTCTATGCCAGGCTCAGCGCGATGACCGGAAGAAAGCCATGCTCAAAGTCCTAGGTTGCGTAGTGCACGAGCACGACCTTCGGCTCGTGGCCATCTCGGCGGTGATCTGCGTCCTGGGCTGTCTCACGACGACTACGCTGCTGGCGCGGGCGGGGAGACGAGACGGGCGCCCCTGGCTCGTGGCGGCGGCAGCGGTGTTGGGCTGCAGCGTGTGGTCGCTCCACTTCGTCGCCATGCTGGCCTTCATGCCGGGTCAGGAGATGGCCTACGACCTGGGCCTGACGGCGCTGTCGATCGTCGTCGCCGTCGGCGGGGCTCTGATGGCCCTTTTAGCCGGGAAGTCGCCCGCCACGCTCGCTTCCCGCGTCGGCGTCGCCGGTGTGCTGCTCGGGCTCGCGATAGCGGGGATGCACTACGTCGGCGTCGCAGCCATGACGTTCTCGGGCTTCCTCATCTTCGACCACGCCTACGTGGTGGCGTCGGTCGTGGTCAGCATCGTCTTCTCCGTCGTCGCCATGGCGAGGGCGACAGACCTGACGACGACGGGCCGGCGGGCCGAGGTCGGCGGCTGGCTGACGCTCGCGATCTGCGGGCTGCACTTCACCGGCATGACGGCGATCACGGTGGCGCCGGGCACGGCGGAGGCGGCCGAGGGCACGGTCCTCGGCACCACCGGCCTCGCCTTCGCGGTGGGCGGCGTCAGTGTCGGGCTCCTGATCGCGAGCCTGGTGGCGACCATGATCGAACGTCACATCTCGCTGCGCGCCCTCCAGGACCTCGGCCGCATGCGCCTCATGAGCAACCTCGCCCAGGAGGTGCTCTTCATCCACCGCGACGGCGTCGTGCTCGAGGTGAACAGCGCCGGCGAGCGCTTGTTCAAAGCCTCCGCCGAGGACATCATCGGCCGTCCCGTGCTGAGCCTCTTCGCAAAGGACAGTGCGCCGGCCATGATCCGCCGCGAGCGGTGCTCACCCCTGGAGCGCCGTCCGGAGGAGATGGATTTCCAGGCTGTCGACGGGAGCTACGTGGCCGTCGAGCTGTCATGCCAGCCGATCGACTACCTGGGCAGGCCGGCCACGGTGGTCGCGCTCCGCGACCTCACCGACCGCAAGCGCGACGAGGCCCGCATCCGGCATCTCGC
>NZ_QYBB01000149.1 GCF_004137685.1 Lichenibacterium minor
CTGAGCACCCATCAGTTTGACCGTTGGTCGTTGACGGGCTGACTCCTCCTGTGATTCAGGGCCTCTCGCTGATGCGGGAGGTGGATAGGATTGTGGGCGGGATCAGAGCGGTCGCGGACGGGCTGGTGGACGAGTTCAAGCGTCTGCTGCCGTGGCAGCGCAAAACGCAGCGCGGCAACCTCGCCCTGCTGGTCGCCACCATGTTGGAGGTGCGCAGCGCCAACCTGATGGACCTTGCCGCCGCCCTG
The DNA here is from genome assembly GCF_004137685.1 of Lichenibacterium minor. GTDB lineage: Bacteria > Pseudomonadota > Alphaproteobacteria > Rhizobiales > Beijerinckiaceae > Lichenihabitans > Lichenihabitans minor. Next base: position 249 of record NZ_QYBB01000149.1, read on the forward strand.
CCGCGCGAGGCGGACCGCACCGACATGCGCTATCAGTGGATCGCGCGCGTGCTGGGCAACGACCTGATCAACCCCGACGCCGTGATGGCGCCCTTCGCCGCCGAAGTGTTGGCGCGAGCCGCTGCCGATCGGCGTGGCATCGTGCTGATCCTGGACCAGTCCAAGGTGTCGGACCGCCACCAGGTGCTGATGCTGGCCTTGCGACACGGCGAGCGGGCCTTGCCGCTCGCGTGGCGGGTCGAAACCACCGAAGGAGCGATCGGCTTCGGCACGCAAATGGCCCTGCTCGATGCTGTCGCGCCCTGGATGCCGGCGGGCGCCAAGGTGTGCCTGATGGGCGATCGCTTTTACGGCACCGCCGACCTGATCTCGCTGTGCCAGGGGCATGGCTGGGATTACCGGCTTCGGCTCAAGGGCACGCTCACGGTAAAGGACCGATCCGGCCGGACCACGACAGCGGCCCGGGCCAGGGGCGAGATCCGCTACCTGGAGGACGTCGAACTCACGGCGCGGTGCGCCAAGACCCACATCGGCATCATCCGCGACCCCGGCCATGACCAGCCTTGGATCGTCGCCATGTCGGAAAAGCCCGGCTATCTCACCACGCTGGACTATTCCGGGCGTTGGGGGATCGAGCCGATGTTCTCCGACTTCAAGTCGCGCGGCTTCGGCGTCGAGAACACGCAGATCCAGCACCCCGACCGGCTCGCCCGGCTGCTGCTCGTCATGGCGCTCGCCCTCTACAGCGCCGTCTCGACCGGCCTGTGGGACGAGGCCAACCACCCCACCCCTGCTGAAAAAAAGTTCTGAAACGCCAGCCTGCCAAAGTGGCGCGGTCCAGAGTGTCCTGGTTCACCCGCGGGCTGAGGCGCATCGCCAAGCTCATGCAGGCCGTCCAGCCGCTGCCACCCCTCTGGGCAACATAGAAACTGATGGATGGTCAGG
>NZ_QYBB01000014.1 GCF_004137685.1 Lichenibacterium minor
ATCGGCCGCGGCCCGGGCCGGACCCCATACGTCGAGCAAGGCGAACAGCGCGGCGTCGGGGTGATCTGATCCCGCCAGGGCCGATGCACCCATCGGCAGGGCGACCACGGCGCCAACGGCCGCGGTGGCGCCCAGCAGGGCGCGGCGCGTGACGGGGGCGTTCACGCCTGACCTCCCACCAGCGGCACGCCGGCGGCCGACAGAATGACGGCGGCCCGGGTCGATGGCGCCGTGTTGACAAGGTCGCCCCACGACCGCCGCGTGTCGAACAGCGGCAGATCCGCATACCGGGTGTCGGTGGTGGGCCGGTCGTAGATCTCGTGCTTCACCATGTGGTGCTCGAACAGCAGCCAGTCGGCGTACTCCACCAGCATCGGGCGGGTCACGGGAACGGCCGCCTTGGTCGGCGCGCCGATGAGGGCGATCGACCCGCCGATCAGCGGGAGGGACGCGAGACCGCGAAGGAACGAGCGTCGTTCAAGCATGATGACCTCCGGTGAGGGTTGAGGCCGCGCCGAGGAGGCGCAGCACGTCGCGAGCGAGCGAGATGCCGATGCGGTCGCAATGGTCGAAGTCTTCCTCGATCGGGGCCCGCAGGAGGGCGCCGGCCTTCGCCAGCATCCCGGCCAAATCTCGGGACGGCGCGTCGGCCAGGGCGTGGATGGCCTCCGTCACGAGATCGTCGAGCCGATTGAACTCGGTGTCGTGCGGCGGCACGTCGCCCAGGTCGTGGCAGTAGCTTTCGAGGGCCGCAAAGCGCCGCTCGATGTCCGACACGAGGCCGGGCACGTCGGCCGCCAGCGACCCGGGCGCCGATGAGATGCCGACCGGCGGCAGCACCAGCGCCGACAGGAGGGGGAAGAGGTCACGCATCCGCGCCTCCCCCGAATAGCCGCACGAGGTCGGCCGTGAGGCTGTCGGCGATGCCGTTGACGCAGTTGGCCACCGGTTGCACCTGGGCTGCGCGCGCCTTGGCGAGCACGCCCGCCAGCGTATCGGCCGGCGTCTCCACCATCTCCTCTTCGAGTGGCGTGAAGCGCTCGATGAGGGCGTCCCACTCGGGCAGGTCCTCCGCCTGTTCGTGCGTGGCGGACAGGACGCTCAGCCTGTCGTCGGTCGCCTGTATCTCGGCCGCGATGGCGACGAGACGCCGATCTTTGGCCGACAGGGCGGGCGCGGCTTGGACGGCAGCGGTGCCGGCCCCGAGCCCCAGCGCCGTGGCTGCGGAGGTTGCCAGCGCTTGGCGGCGCGTGACGGCGGGGCTCACAGCGCGCCCCGCACGATGTCCTGCCGCGCCTCGCGGGGCAGCAGGGCCAGATGGTCGAGCGCCGTCAGCGGTTCGGGCGGCTCGACGTCCGGCAACGCCGTGTCCAGCGTCGGCAGCAGAACCCGCACGGGGACGGCGGGCCGCGGCATGTCGGGGCGGGTCCAGCGCTTGCGGCCGGTGCGCCCGAGGTCGGGACGGGGCGGAGAGGATGGCGGCGGGGCAAAGCTCCGCCCTTCGCGCTTCTGCATGTTCGGATTTCCTAGTGGTGGTGGAAGGGGTGGCTGCGCCGGTCAGGCAGCGGCGAAGGGGATCAGGGGCGCGAGGTCGCTCAGCGGCCGACGGGGTCGAGTAGGTCGGCGACGCGGCGGGCGGCGCGGCCAACGGCCTGCCACGACCCGCGCGGAGCCACAGGGGCGTCGTCGAGGTCGAAAGGGCCGAACACCGCGGCCCGGCGCGCCAGGGCGTCGGACAGCGACGGCAGCGGCGCCGGTGGCGGGAAAACGGGCGTGCGGGGTCGTTCACGCGTCAGGGGCATGTCGAAGAACTCCAGCGATGTCGGGGATGGTGGTCGGGCCGCGCCCTTGGGCTGCGGCGAAGGTCAGTAGGCGGCGAAGCGGAACCGGCTCGGGCCGTCCGGGCGCACGCGGGCGAGGACGAAGGGACGGGCGGTGTTCAGCGCCCAGAAGGGCGACGTGCGCAGCCATACCGCGGTGAGGCAGGCCAGGGCCGCAGCGACGGCGCAGCGGGTGATGTCAGGGTCGAAGGGCATAGGGGTGGGCTCCAGAGGCAGGCGCCAACCCGGCGCCGAAAAGGTTCAGGCCGCGCGGCGGTGACGCTCGCGGCGGACGTCGTGAGCGATGCGGCCGCGCAACTCGCGCAGGGCCTCGTCGCTCAGCACGTCGAAGGGGATCGGGCTCGAGCCCAGCTTGAGCCGGTACTGCGGCCGGGCGGACGCCCAAGGCTCCAGGCCGGCGACGAGGCGGACGCGTTGAGCGGCGCTCACAGCCGCAGCCCCATGGCGGCGGCACGGGCGTCGATGGCGGACAGCTCGACCACCATGCGGCGGGTGCTGTCGATCATCAGCGCGGAGGTGCGCTCGGCCAGGATGGCGGAATGGGCGGCAGGCAGCGCGGCCATGGTGGCGTCGCGCTCGTGGCACCAGCGCTGCGTCTGCGCCGTCGACCACGCCGACCGGAGGGCGTCACGGAGCGCGATCTTGTAGCGGCGGACCCGGCCGCGGCGGGCGGCGTCGGCGACGTCGTCGCGCGCCAGGTCGTGGGCGAGGCGCATCACGGCGCCGGAGTCGCAGCGGCCGGCTGCGGTGAGGAGATGCGGGCGGGGTGGGGTGCGGGTTGACCGCGCGGCGGGAGGTAATGAGCGAAGGGGAGTGGGGTTCGGCATGGCCCTTTGCCTCGTTCGTTGACGGGTCAGACGTTGCCCGCTAACGTGCAATTTATGGCGCGCATCCGGTAAGCGTGTCAACACCCATCGAGCAAATTTTTACACGTTGAGGGCAAGCGGTATGCTGACGGGCGAACAACTCCGGGCAGCTCGGGCTATGCTGAAGGTCGAGCAAGGCGAGCTTTCCGAGCTGTCAGGTGTGTCGGTCGAGACGATCAAGCGCCTTGAGCGCATGGACGGCCTGCTGTCCGCCAACAGCAAAACGCTCGACGCGCTCCAGCGGGCGCTTGAGGCGGATGGCGTGGTGTTTCTGCCCGAAAATGGGGGGCTGGCCGGGACGCGCCTTCGACGTGATCCACCCGCCAACATCAGAACCAGGATCGCGCGGGGTCGCAAGGTCGAGCAGAAGGACGGAGAGCGATGATCTGGCTTCTGGTGCTGAACTTCTACGCGGCCCCACCTAACGCGGTAGACTGGAACGGCCCATGGAGCTTAGGGACATCCCGGATTAACGATAGGCAGTTTTCAACCGAAGCGCAGTGCCGGAACGCCGCCGTTCAGATCGTCGGACAGATGCATCAGGGGATGCTCGCGCCGATCCGGTTCAAATGCGTTTCTGTGGCCGCTGGCCTGTCGGTAAACGCGCCACGATGATCTGTCCCAACTCCCCCGAGGCCGCGGTCTTTGCCCTACTCCAGCACCGCGGCATCGCATCCGCTGTCGAGGTCGGCGCCGCATGACGCCGGGCGACGCCCGGTCCCGCTTGGTGCACCTGGAGAGCCTGCGGCACATCACGAGCCGGCAGGACATGCGTCTCGTTCCGCCGGCGAGGGGGTTCTTGATCACGAGCGAGGGGCGGCGGAGGGTGGAAAGGTGATGCTGACAGGCCCTCAAATCCGCGAAGCTCGCACCCTCTTGGGTCTGTCGCCGAGCAAGCTGGCAGATAAGGTCAGGGCTGTAACAACGGCGACAGTGAAGCGCGCCGAGGCTGATGCAATGCCGCCGATCGCGGACAGCCATCGCAAAGCGATCCAGCGGAAGCTGGAGGAACTCGGTGTCGAGTTCACCCCTGAAGGTCCTCGGCTGCGGAAGGTTGAGCCGTGACCATCACAGCTGCACAGATCCGCGGGGGCCGCCGGCTGCTGCGGCGATCGTCGGCCACCCTGTCAGCACAGGCAGGCGTCGGCTTCAGCGTCGTGCTGAAGGCGCAGCTCGATGCGGAGATCGGTTCCGTCGACACATTCTCACTGCGGGCCATCGAGGAAGCGCTGACGCGATCAGGCGTTCGGCTCACCGCTGGTGGCGGCGTCAGCCTGCAGAAGATGAAACCGACCTCCATCAAGGCAACACACCCCGACAGGAGCCCAGATGTCTGACGAGACCTCAACGACCGAGCCGGCGACCGATCCGGCGACCGATCCCACTACACTCGCCGAGATGACCACCGAACTCGTGGCCGCCTACGTCACCAGGAATCACGTTAGGGCCGCCGAGCTGCCGAGCCTGATCTCGACGGTGCATGACGCGCTGGCCCGCCTGGCGCATGCGCCCGAGGCGGCGCCCGAGGCCGCCAAGCTGGTCCCGCCCGTGTCGATCAAGAAATCGGTGACCGACGACTACCTCATCAGCCTTGAGGACGGGAAGCAGTACCAGTCCCTCAAGCGCCACCTTTCGAAACGCGGCCTCACTCCGGCGGAGTACCGGACCAAGTGGGGCCTGCCGGCCGACTACCCCATGGTGGCCCCCGCCTACGCACGGAAGCGGAGCGAACTGGCGAAGAGCTACGGCTTAGGTAATTCACGGAGAAAGGGCTGATGCGGGTACCTCGCATGCCGAAGGACGCGACGGGTGGTTCGCCTTCCGCCAAGCCCGAACGGATCAGGCGTACAGGGCGCAATCCCGAGTTTGAGGCCGCGCTCGGTGCTCGCATCCGGGCCCTGCGCGTTGCGGCTCGCGTGAGCCAGGGCACCATCGGCGAGGCGATCGGCATCAGCTTCCAGCAGGTTCAGAAATACGAGTCCGGCAAGGACCGCGTCACCGCCAGTACACTGCAGGCAATCGCTGTTGTCCTTGGTGTCCACCCCGGAGCCTTCTTCGACGATGAGGTGTCGGTATTGCCGTCGAGCAGGGTCGCGGACGTGCGGGAAGTCGTGAAAATGGGCCAACGCATTCAGCGCGTGAGAAACCCGACCGTGATGAAGCACCTTCTCTCGCTCGCCGACCTGCTCGCGGATCCCGACGGAGAGCAGCCGGCCACACCCGATGGGACGCCCTGACGGTGCGCCGTCCGCACGTCTACGAACGCACCGCGCCTCGGGCCCGGTCAGAAGCGACGCCGCAAGCCGCCCGCCCGGCTGAAGTCTCGCGCTGGATCTCCCGCAGCCTGCCGCACATGATCGACGAGGCCAGGGCTGCAGGGCTCGACCGGCTCGCCGACGCGCTGGAGGTGGCGAGGGCCGAGGCGGAGACGGTGGTGGGCCAGCCGGGGATGGTGGTGGAGCGGTAAAAGGAAAACACCCGCGCTGGGGTCGCCAGGCGGGCGCCCGAACCACGACCCCGCCGCCATCGGCGCCCCGCGCGGCGAGGCCGTGGTGGCGACGTGTTCGACCGCCGCCGGACGGCAAGGGACCATGCCGCCCGCGTGATCCGCAAGGGGTGGAAACGCGAAATCGCCCCGCTCGCCGGTGAGGGCGAGCGGGGAAGAAGCCAGCGCGCAGGTTCGCGCCGCAGTTGGCAGATCGCCGAATCATCGATAAAGCGGCGCAACGCCTCTGAGTTGTCTTATGCCCGAAATCGACCTCGCACTGCGCGTCCTTCCCGCTGACCACCAAGTCTTTTTCGCTCGGCCGGGCATTCAGTACCGGCTCTATCGGGAGGTGACGGAGCAGAAGGTCGTAGTGCCGGACCTTCCCGCCCTCGACCTTGCCGATGGCGTGCCGCTCGATCGGCAGGATCGAGTGATGAGCCGGATCCATCGTGCTCGGAAGCTGCGTGGATGGCACCGATCGGGCCGTATCGCAGACGAACCTAGCCGTGATCTAAACGACTATGACGACGTCGCGAGCGGCATCCGTGATGCGCAGTTCAGGGGTGTGGTCGACGGCTACTTCTCCAAAGCCAAGCGGGGCGACATGGTCCTCGTCGTGCCGAGCGCCTTCAGCGATCCCGCATTCATCGGAGAGTTCGCAGAGGACGGCGACCAGTATGCGTCGTTCCGGGCTCCGAGCGTCTATGGGGACGACCCACTCGTCGGACGTCGTGTCGAGTGGCTGGCCAAGATCCCCAAACGCGAACTCGCTAGCGACATCCTCGACATTGTAGCCAAGCCCAATGCCTTCGTGCTGCTGCCGCGGTCTGTGCGCGCGGGCCTCTATGATCTGGCGTACTCTGCGTATTCGATTGAGGACTCGTTCACCGCTCGCCTCGAGGTGACCGACGAAACGTTCAGCTCGTTCGACGACCTGCTTATCCAGGCCTTTATCAACTTCGTGGCGGCCAACACGCAGGCCGTCTCTGAGGGCAAGGAGGTTGCCTCTTTCGAGCGCGGTGCGTTCATGGAGTCGGGCGACTTCACCCCTGACCTGCGCGCGGAGATCCACTCCCCCGGCTTCCTGAGCATATCGTCAAGGAAGGTCACACCCCTCGTCGCGGTTGTAATGTTGGCTGCAGCGATCCACATTGGGCCCGCCGCTTTTGCAGCGGCGCAGGATGGAACACTGCGGATAGGGAGCGCGTCAGCTCCGGCAGGTGACGCCTGCGTGGCTGAAGTCCGGGAGCAAGCCATACGGCAGATTCAGCTTCTCGGACTAGACCGGTGGGCAGTGGCTTGCGAAAAGGCGAAAAGGGCCGCTCAGCACACCGGGCTGAACGGCCCGACCCACGTACGTCCATGAGGAGGGGAGCACATCGCCATGGCAATCGGTCGCGCGAGCCATAAGAGAAGGAAAGGACCGTCTCTGGCTGTCTTGGCCGCTCTCGGCCCGTTCGTCGGTGGCGCGATCACCCTTCTGGCAACTAACTTTTTCAGCTTCCACGACAAGCTCTTCGAAGGGAACGCTGCCTTCGTCAGCCAAGTCGCGGAGGCTAACGAGGGCATTGGGCAATCGTTAGTCAAGTTCTCCAATGTGGCTCTGGGGCGCGGATCGTTTCAAAAGGACGACAAACTCGACTTCACGTCGGCTCTCAACAAAGCTGACGCCAAGGCCGATGCCTTGAAGAGCGCGATCCCATCGCTAGCGCCGCTGGTCAGCGACTACACTGCATCATTGGTCAAGCTCAAGCAGGCCTCGGATCGGCTGACTGGCCCTTTGACGGGCAAGAGCTTTGTCGAGGCTGTCAGCGACTACGCCGTCGCGAGAGACAATCTCGCCGCAGCGGCCGCGAAGGCGAGATCGAGCTACCTCATCGCGCATGGGATCACACTCCCTCGGCTTTAACTCGCCATGATCTTCTCAGACGCGAAAAGCCCCGCCACCCTCTCGGGCAGCGGGGCGGATCGTCGGCGGCGCGGGCGGGATCAGCGTTTGGGCGGCGGTTTCGGAACCACGCTCCGGTCGTGCGGTGGGTGGAGCCATTGCAGCGCCGCCGCGATGTCCTCGCGGTAGGAGAAGCTGATGGCGGCGAACACGCCGACGCCGACCCAGCAACCGACCTTGACCCACCGAGCGCGCGGCACGCTCTCGCCGATCGCGCCGGGCGCGAGCAGATGGCAGACGGCGCCATAGCCCAGGATGAACAGGAAGTAGCTGGTGAAGTCGGTGTTGGCGAGCCAGTCCGGGGCGCCCATCGCGCGCCAGATCAGCGACCACGCCGAGCGGAGCGCATTGGCCTCCCACCCGAGGAAGACGCCGGCCACCATGAAGAGCGCGGAGTCGACCGGGCGGTCCCCCCAGATCCCGTCGACCAGCGACGGAAGGAAGGCGATGCACACCGCGACGCTGAGCGCGATGTCGACGGAGTTGAGGACCGCAATGAGCGGCGGCGCGTCCGTGAGCCAAGCGACGGCGAAGAACACGATGTGCGGGAAGACGATCCAGCGCAGGAAGCGCGGCGCGGTGAGGTTGCGGGTCAGGCGGTCGGCGGTGATCATCGGTCGGCACGCCTCGCCACGATGGTCATGGTTTTGCGCATGTCGTCGATGCCCTTGCTGATGCGGGGGTGTTGGACGGGTCCGAGCCCATGACGTCGACGACAACCGGGCCGGCTGGCGACGGGGTGGAAAGGGATGGCGCCTTGCGGCGATCAGCGATTGCGGTAGGCTGCGCGGATGGCGCACCGACACATCCCGCATTCAACCAAATGGTTCGAAGCTCTCATCCGAGATGATCTGGAGAAGGCCGCACACACGGCTCAGATCCTTAGCCTGTCCAAACGTGACGACGTGTGTGGCGTTTGCGGCGACGGTCCGGCTTCGGATTTCGAGCTGCCTAACGGCGAGATGGTCGACGGGAGCACCCCGACCATGCGGTTCTGCTCGGATTGCTGCGCTATCAGGCGTGGGATGGGCGAAGACTGGGATCCGATGCTGGGGCAATGATGTCGCCCTGGATCACATCCGAGAAGGGTTGTTATCGGTGGTGAAGCGCCGGCGTCCCCAATCGATCATCGCTTCCGCCAACTGCTCGACGTCGTGTTGGCTCAAACTCGCGGGCTTGTAGATCGCCAGCATGGCGAGAAACTTGATCTTGGGCGAGACGGCGGGCCCTCCCCCATGCCTGAGCATCTGCTCCAGGATGAGGAGGGCGTCTCCCTTGCTGGTTGACGAGGACGCGATGGATGTTCCGTTCGCCTGATCCATCCTATCGCCTCACCGCGTCAACGGCCGGATGGCCGTGCAAGGCAGTCTCGCACGAGTCGCTTGCGCCGGGGCTTCGGCTTGATCGAACGCGGGCCGGGGCTGCGGCCTCAGTCGTCTTGAATGTGACAGAGCCCGATGCGACAGAATGAGCGGCGGCTCACCTTCCCCTGGAGGTGAAGACTGTCCCACGGCTTCGCCCCGAAGCTGCCCCCGCCGAAAGGCGAAGCCGTGGTCCCCTTCCGGAAGGATGCAGACCCTTAAATGCAGCGGGCCTGCGGGGTTGAATGTGACCCCAGCCTCAACTTGGGCCCAGGCCTTGATCAAGACGACGTTAACGCCTGTGTCCCACCCGCCACAATCAGGGCAGCGGAAGCCTCATGTGAATGAGGCCTCAATACCCGACCGCCACTACGTCGACCGTGATCCCGGCGGCGGCGGCCTTGATCGCCGTCCCGCCCACCACGATCGCGTTTGGGATCGTCACCACGCCCGACTGCGCCGGCATGATCACCTGCGGCGCTCCCCACGCCACCGACCCGATGCAGAGGGCTGCGGCGAGGGCGGGAAGGAGGCCGCCGGCGAGGCAGGCGTTCACCGTGCCGCCCCCACGCGGGACGCCCTCGCCTCGCCCACCGCCATCGGTCCCAGGATGAGGCTTCGCTTCAGCGCCCGCGAGAAGCCGATCATGGCCCCGCGGTTCGCCTTGGTTGGCATCTTCGAAATGAGCGTGCGGGCCACCTCCGGGTCGGCCAGGGCCGCAATGTAGAGGTCTGACGTCCGCCGGATGCCGGCCTGGCGCATGGCGTTCATCATGTAGAGGGCCGCGGCGCCCATCCCGCCGTAGGCGGCGCCCTGTAGCCCGCCGTGCTCGAACCCCTGTGCGACGGCTTCCACCGCCACCATCCCGAGCGTGGTATGGTGCCCCTGCCCGTTCTCTGAAGCGGCGGCCAGAAGGTTCTTCACGCTATCCGACCCGCCTTTGATGGCGGTCGTGGTTCGCCAGCGCGCGCCGGCCTCGGCATCACGGGCGACGGCCCCCATCATCGACACCTGGTCGTGCGGGTACAGCTCGCGCAGGCTGTCCCCGTTCTGCTTGACGAAGGAGATCAGCTTCGCCCCCGACAGCGTGCCGTCGGCGTTGGTGTGATTGCGGACGATCCAGTCCGTGCCGGCCTTCTGCAGGCCCGCCAGCGCCTCGGGATCGCTCTGCACGCTCTGGACGAGGCCACGCAGCCGGGTCGCGCCCGTGGTCCCCGTCTTGAGGAAGGACCCGACGGCGTTCTCGACCTCCGTCGAGGCCACGCCCGTCCCGCCGCCCTTGGCGAACTGTGCCGCGGGCGTCGCCTTGGCGTCGCGCACGATCCCGCGGGCTGCCGAGATCCCGGCATCACGGCCGTCGCGGGAACCCGCGACGGCGGCCCGGTCGGATGCGGCCCGATCGGACAGGGCACCCGCGGTCGAAGCCTTGTCGGCCTGGGTCGCCGCCTTGTCGTTGGCGGCGCGCTCCGCCAGGAGGTCGGCCACGGTCACCTTGTCGGTGGCGTTGGCCTGCCCGAGCTGCGCCTTGCGGGCCGCGTTGTCGACGATGGCCTGCCGGGCCGCCTCCCCCCGCGCCGTGGCGATGGCCGTCTTGTGCTCCGCCCCCATGTCGAGCAGTTCCTGGGTCGCCTTGCCGGCGTCGTCGAAGCGCCGCGAGAAGCCCGGCGTCACCTCGTCCAGCGCCCGCAGCGCCGGCCCGTAGCTCGATTTCCAGTTCGCCAACGCGGCCGGCGGCAGGAAGCCCGGCCCGAGCGCGGCGCGGCGCAGCGGGTTCAGGACGGCGTCGTGCATCGCCTCGACCGCGTCGGGGTCGTTCTGCGCTGCCCGCAGGTAGGCCCGGGCGTTCTCGTATCCCTCGGGGCCCGGCTTCACCGCGCCCTTGATGAAGGCCGCGTCGCCGCGCTGGTACTGGCCCGAGTAGCCTACCGTCCGCAGGCCCGGCCCCACCGTCGGGTTCTTGTAGGTCTTCGCATATTCGGCATAGGCCGCATTCGCCGCCCTCAGCCGGCCGGCCGCTTCGGGCCCGAAGTTGGGCTGGAGACCGGAGTTGGCCGGGCTCTGCAGCGGCATGCCGCTCGGCCCCTCGACGTCGTCGCGGGAATAGGCCGACATCGGCGTCCGCTCCGGCACCACCCCGAACTTCGAGCGCGTGCCGAATTCGCCCCGGGCCGCGTCGTAGCGCTCCCGCGCCTCGTCGTGGGCTTGCCACGCCGCCGCGGCGTCCTCGTCGCTGACCGAATGCACCGGCCGGTCGCCCGACAGGGCGTCGAGGAGGTCGTTCGGGTGCGTCTCGCGCATGGCGCGAACGGTGTCCGCCCCGAGATACCCCGCTTCGGCAGCAGCTTCCCGCATGCGGTCCGGGCTCACGGCCCGCGCGCCGCGCCCGATCAGCTCGTGCAGCCCCATCGACGCGAGGTCGCCGCCGTCGTCGCGCATTCCGCCTCGGGACTTCACGAAGGCGCGGAGATCCTGGGGGCGGGGCACGTCCGGCCGGGGCGGAGCGCGCATCCCATCCGGGTCGAAGCCGGGGGCGTCGGGTCGAGGGCCGATGCCTACTTCGGTCGGGGCGGGGGCGTCGCCGCGAGGGCCCGATAGGCCCGGATCTCGCGCAGCATTCCGAGGTCCCCCGCCGTTCGATACTTCCGCTCCAAGTGATCTAGAAAAGCCGAGTGCTCCTGTGCCGGAAGACGTTGAATCTCCTGTGCCAGTCGCTGCCCTGGAGGTGGGTTGCTGGGCGGCGGTGTCCCACTCATCTGTATCCGCCCTAAGCCGCGCCGCGATGGTGTCCTCGGGCGCCATCCGCCCTGCCGCCACCATGCGCGCCTCGTGGGCGGCTTTATTGTTGGCGGCGTTGGTCATCGCGCTTTTGACGCTGCCCTTCAAGGCCGAGAGCCGCCCCCAGGCCGACGTCTCGCCGGCCGTGCGGCGCTCCGTCGACATCGCGGCAGACAGGTCCGTGTCGAGCGCGTGCAGCGTGCCGTAGGTCGCGACGTCGGGCAGGGCCGCGGCGCGGCGGAACAGCGGCGCCTCCGCGGGCGACAGCTCGGCGCCGTTGGCCCGGAGGCCGTCCATGATGGCGCCGGCCTTGTCGCCCACGGGCGTCGCCACGAGGGCCAGCGTCCCGTCCGGGTCCACGGCCTTGTAGAGGTCGCGGTGGAGGTCCTTCGCGCCGGATCGGACCTGTTCCACCGCGCCGCGCAGCGTCGAGCCCAGATCCTCCCCGTTCACCGGCTCGCCGAGGGGCGCCGCGGCCGACTGCGCCACCCCGAGCTGGCGGTCGCGGGCGTCGGCGAAGCTCTGGACGAGCTGCTGATGCGCGTCGTCGCGGTCGCTCTGGGCCTGCGCCTTGTCGTCGGCGGCACCCTGGACGCGATCCGCGGTGCGGTCGGCGAGCCCGGCTCGGGTCTGGTCCGCGAAGTCGGCGCTGGCCTGCTGACGGTCGGCGGTGCGCTGCGCCAAGCCGGATTGCTGGTCTGCCGCGAAGCCCTGCCCGGCGAACTGGACGCCCGACACGGCGTCGGCGTGGGCGGCGTTGAGCCGGTCCTCGGCCTGCTGTGCCGCGGCGTCGATCGCGTCCATTCGCTGGCGGATCATCGCGCCGGGGCGGAACACGTCGGCGTCCTGCCGACCGCCCTGCAGCGCCCCGACCTGGGCATCGGACTGAGCCCGGTCGATCCCGTTGAAGCTCTGTCCGCCGTAGCTCTGCCCGTCCACCGTGACGGTGGCCGTGGGGCGGGCGTTGTTGACGTTGCGGGCGTCCTTCTCCGCCTGGAACAGGCCGGGGTCGTTGCCGACCGAGCCCGCCAGGGTGCGGGGCGAGTTGGGGACCTCGGGCGCGTCGGGGTGTCCTGCCGCCCAGGCCCGCAACGCGGCCGGGTCGCTCGACTGCCCGAGGATCTTGCCCGCCACCGCCGCTTCCCGCCCAGCCTGCAGCGCGGGACCGACGACGGGAGCGGCGTTCAGCAACTTGGAGCCGCCGGCCACGGGACCAGCGAGCTTCGCGGCACCGCGGACACCGGCCCCAACAGCCTCCCCAGCAGCGGGAACGACGAGGCCGGCGGCGAGGCCGGCAAGCGGGCTGCCCGTGGCGTCCACCGCGCCCTGAGACGCCGCGCCGGCTGCCGCCATCGCGGGGGCCTGCCGCGCCAGCGCACCGGCGACAGCTCTCCCAGCGGTGCCGGGTGAAACCATGCCGCCGCCCGGTCCGAAGGCGCCCACGGCCGCCTCGACGCCGGCCTGAGCCAGGCGCCCGGGCTCCGACGTCGGCGTGTAGGCGCCTGTCTTTGCCAGGATGGGGCCGGACACGTCGTCGGGCGCCGGGAGGAGGTTTGTCGGGTCGGTCGCCACGGCCAGCCGGCCGAGCGGCGTCGAATCCATGTCGGCCTCGACGGCCTTCCGGCGCGCGGCGTGCGCGGCCTGGACCTGGTCGACGGGCTTTCCGGTGATGGCGGATTCGCCCCGGGCGATCAGGTAGTCGGCCAGGCCGCCGAGGCCACCCACGAAGCCCACCGCGTCGCCGGCACCCTTGATCACGCCCGTCGCTGCCCCCTTCGCAGCCCCGGCCGCCCATCCGTCGCCGGGCGCGTTCGCCAACTGGCCGTCCGGGTTCGGTGCGTCGGCCTGGCCGGCGCGGATCGTGAGGGGGCGAGCCCCGCCCGAGGCGTCGGCGTCCGGCGCCTGCAGGTCGAAGGCATCGCGCGCGGCGCCGCCGCCCAGGCGGGCCGAAGGCGGAACGCTATCGGGGTCGGGCTGTGTCGCGCCGCGCGGCGTCAGGCCGGCCGATACGGGCGGCGCCGCGCCCATGACGATGCGGGTTCCGGCGGGCGCGCTCAGCGCCATGTTGAGCGCCACCAGCGTGTGGCCGTAGGTCGAGCCCTGTTCGGCGGTCAGGGTCGAGGGGGCGCCGTCGCCGCCGGGAGCGGACCCGCGGTCCGGGGCCAGCGCCGCGTTCAGCGCGTCGAGCGTGCCCTGGTAGGCGGACGGGCTCCGCGGGGCCGGTACTGCGTCAGGAGCCGGATTATCAGCGGGAGGCGCCATGGCGCCGGGCGGGGGCGCCAGCGCGTCCGAGCCCAGCGCGTTGAGTGTGTCGGCGTAGGGCATCGTCACGCGTCCTGGCTCTGGCCGTTGTAGATCATGGCCCGCAGCAGGCCGCCGATGTTCGAGCCCATGTTGTTCTGCGGCTGGGCGCCGTTGGGCTGCTGCTGCCCTTGCTGCCCAGCAGCCTGTCCGGGCTGCGGCATGCCGAGAATGCCCGCCATGAGGCCGGACATCTGCTGTGGCTGCTGCCCCTGCCCGCCGTTGGCCTGCTGCTGCTGCTGTTGCGCGAGGTAGGCGGTCCCGGGGTCCGCCCCGGCCACGGTCGGCAGCCCGAGGGCGCCGGCGACGAGTCCGCTGATCGGGGCGCCCGGTTGAGCCTGCGGCTGAGGCTGCCCGGCGAGCGGGACGGAGTTGAAGACCCGGCCATTCTGCCCCTGCCCGCCGCCCTGCTGGGACCCGAGCGCCTGATAGAGACCCGAGCCGAACGAACCGGGCTGCGCCCCGTAGATATTCGCGTTCGTGCCGAGGATGTCGAAGTCGGGCATGATCAGGTCTCCCGCAAGGTCGGCAGGGGAGTGACAATGTAGAGGATCATGGAAGGCTCCCGGCCAGGGATACGATATGCCTTACAGGATAGACCTACCATCGACAGAAAGAAAGCAACTCGCCTGATCAGACGTCTTTCAGCTTCGCAATGTAACACGACGTCTCAATAATCATGAGTGATCTTAGGCGACCATAGGTTGTTCGTCTTCCCGAGCCGCTTAGACGGCACCTGCTCTTCATGCGAAAAGGCAGCGCGATCGAGCTAGCAGTCACAGGGCAAGCCGCCTCCTGAGATCCCTCAAGCCGCTCTTGGCTTGCCCATAGCGCGGGGAAGCGGCTATGAGCGCCCCGAGGCAAGACGCTGCAGGCCGGCACGACAGGACGACGACACGATGCAAGAACGCGAAGCCGCCATCCGCGCACGAGCCCATCAGCTCTGGGGAAATAGCGGCCATGCTCACGGCCAACACGAGCAGCATTGGCGTTTAGCGAAGCGGCGGAGGATCTTAGGCTACACCGTTTTTAACTAGATCGCGAATTTCGTTCGCTGGATCAATGGGGTCGATCCTGAGATCTGAAAAAGATGCATACTCTTGGTAATAGACAATGTTTGTTCCACCCGATCGCGTTGAAGGATAAATGATCCCGGAGCACTTTTCTCGTAGTGCTACATCATAACATCTCCAGCTTGGGCAATCAGCAGTGCTGTCCCCTCTATAGAATGCGTCTCGTGCAGCTTTCCAATCCGCTCGCCAGTGATTAAAATCAGCAGGATCGCCAACGGAAATGCTGCGCAAGTCTAATAAGCCCCTAACTTGTAAATCGATGCTTACAATTCCGCACGGCCTTGGTCGATTCGGATTATTCTGTTGGTACTCGGCAAACGCAGTTTGAACGTCCGTTGATACATAAACAGCCAAATGGTCCGGTCTGTTAAACCGACCAGCCCTCCGACGAGCGCCAGTTCCTCCGATGGCCGTGCGGATATACTTAAGTTGGGCGGCGCGATAAACCAATCCTAGGTGTTCAGCATCGACTATCATCCCTGAAATCCAAATCGGATATCATCCAGTCGTGAAATAATCGATGGTAAACCCCGTTCCATAAGGAGAGTGACTCCATCTCTACCCTCCTCATCCAGAGGCTTCTCGGTCAGAAATGAAAGTGCCTCAGATTTTTCGGAAAATATATCTGTAGCGTCAGCCGCAATTCGCTGCAGTGTACGCATTGCGTCCTCTCTAGAAGTAGCCGTTCCTAAGGCTACGTCGAGGCGCTTCGCTTCTGCAGCGAAGTCGAAGATGGGCTCGTCGTGTAGAGCTATGGCCGGCGCTACATCAGATTGGTTCGAGTCATAGGAAGGTTCTAGACGCGCTTCGGCCTTGGCGGCGGTGACGGCCAGCATCACCTTGCCGGCAACCGACTGCACTATGTCGTGGGTCAGGTAGTGGTGTTCGCCACCCACCGCGACATCGGCCTTCTTCAGCTTGATGCGGCCGCCGTTCATGTAGTCCACGGTACCGACGTGGATCCCGTCGGAACCGACGACCTCCATGCCGTTGCGGATTTCGGCGGCGAAGCGCCCCAAGGCGCCCGTCACGGTCCCGCCCGTGCGGGCGTCGTCGATGTCCACCACCGTCTTGCGCAGCGTCTCGTTGATAGTCTCGATGCGATCGGCAGCCTCCTTGTGGATGCCAATCTCCTCGACCACCCGGGCCGACTTGGCCACGACCGCCTCCTCGGCGAACTCTTCGAGCTCGATCGTGCGCTCCCAGAACGCTTCGGCGCCGAGCGCCGCCACGGGGCGGTCGATGGAGTACCGGTCAATGCTGACCGTCTCGACACGCAGGGTGACGTCCTCGGACACCTGACTCTCGACGACGTAGCTGTGCAGACGGACCTTGCCGCGGCTAACGACGCGCTTGTCAACGTCGAGGCGCTCCTCAACGACCTGCACGACGTCCTCATCGCCGCGCTCGGCCGCCCTGGTCGAGAGCCGCGACATCGGCGCGAGCGGAGTTCTTCCAGCCACTGTCATGCCGGCTGCGTTCTCCGCGGCGCCCGTCCAGCCCTCGCTACGCCAACTCCGCTCTCGCTCGTCGAGGTCCACGGAGCCATGCCGCTCCAGGACGTCGACAATTCCGTCGAGGCGGTCTTCGTCGGCCCGCACTGTCAGTGTGATGCCGCCGCGGCGGATGCTTTCCGCGTAGGTGGCGCGGTCCTCGGTGCCGCTGAAGAGCTGCTCCAGCGAGCCCCAGAAGCTTACGCCACCGGTCGCGGCTGAGCCCAGCGCCTCACCTTCTGCGGGCAGCAGGGTGATGTCAGACGCGGGGACGCCGGAGGACTTAAGTTCCGCCACGGCCTGATCGGCGTGGCTGCGCGTGTCAAAGACGGCGGTGATGCTGTGATTGGCCATGAAGGCTCCACCGTGATCCGCGTTGATTGGCATCAAGGATGCCCACCGCAAAATGTACGCCTTGGCATCTGTGACCTCAAGGCGGCTCGGAATCACACCGCCTCGCACACCCGCCTCGCCTCGGCCCGCAGCGCCTGGACGAGCGCCCGCAGCTCGCGCCCCTTGCGGCCTCGTGACCCATGAACCGTCCTCGCCGCCCGCAGTCGCTCCAAACCTTCAGGGGTCCGCGGCCCCGTCGACAGCCCACCGTGGAAGCGGCACCGGCCGTTCGGCATAGCGGACTGACCGCAGGATCCACCCTGACGGGTTTTCGCACCGCAGATACCGCCGGGGCGGGGCGCCATGGGGTTCAGTGTGCGGTTTTCGTCACTCACCCCCGGCCCTCCCCGTAGCAACCGCCCCGACGATGGCTTGGCCGCCGTCCTGCACCACGACGCGCTCGACCCGGACGACCTGAGGACCCTTGCCCCGATGCCGAGCCAGAGCATCCAGCATGTCGGTGAAGCCGCGGCCCAGGTTGGCGCCGTCCTTCCGCAGCTTGGCCGCGACCTCCGCTGGCTGTTCCGGAATCATCGCGCGGCGGAGGCATTCCATGCTGGCCTGATGCAGCGCCACGGCCTGCGCCGCGATCATCCCTTCCACAGGGTTCTTCGGCGCGAAGGCCGCAAGGCTGTCCATCGTCAGCCCGACCAGGGCAGCGCGAGCCTCTTTGTCCTCTGCCTTCCTCACGTCCGACAGCGTGCCGAGCGTGCGGTTCAATAGGCTTGAGCCCCACTTCGCGTTCCTCGATCCCGTGGCTTCCCGGATGACGTCCCGGCCCTCCGGCGCGGTGGCGGGGGTCGTCTCGCTTGATGCGGTGATCTCGCCGTTCATGATGCTTTCCCTTAGTTCGCTAAGCCGGCATCGCCGTCCTCACCGGCCAGCATCGCCAGGGCCAGGAGCTCGTCCGTCGTGTAGTCCGCCAGCGACCGCTTCGGCCGCACGTCGACCGTCGCCACCGGCTTCCCGTGCCCGCGGTCCAGGATCGCTGAAGCCGATGCCACCCGCACTGAGCCGGGCTGGCCGTCGTCGACCATGAGCGCCCGCAGTGTGTCGATTGCCTCGACCGAGTAGGACTGCGCCCGCTCGCGCAGTTCCGGTGGCAGCTTCGGACGGCCGCCAGGGTTGCCGCTCGCCCCCTTGGTGAAGGGACGGCCGACGGTGCGTCCTGCGCTGTTGTCGCGCTGTTCTGAACGTGCCTTCGCCATGGTCATACCCTCCTCTTCGACCGGGTCGCCGCCTTCGGCCGAACCGGGTCCGCGTATTCCCACGCTCGGCTCAGCGCCGTCTCGACCATCGCGCACGTCGCCAAATGATCGCCGCGCCATCCCATGACGTGAACCACGCCCCGAAAGGGCCGCAGCTCGAAAAGCGGCGTGCCGTCGTCGCGGCAGATGAAGAACGTGACGGCCAGCCCGTTCCCGAGCGCATCTTCGATGCTGGCGACGAGGTCGGGCGGGGTGGGATCTTCCGCGTAGCGCCGCAGCACGAACCGGGGCGAGGTGGACTGCACCGGGACGGGCGCGAGGGCTGCGGAGGTGCGGCGCCGGCTCATCGGCCCGTCTCCCGCGCCAAGCCGGCCACCGCGATCAGTGCGGCCTCGGCGCGACCATCGTCCTTCTTCCGCGCGAACCGCTGCGCCATGCTGGGCCACCGCGCGATGGCCTTAGATCGCGCTTCGTCCTTCCTGTCCGCCCCGGGCCCGATGTCCACGCGCCGTTTCCACCACGCCGGCGCCAACATGACGACAGGGACGCCCAGCGCCCCGAGGGTGCCCTCGATGATGCCCCGGCTCCGACCGAACCCGAACGCCCCCACCGGACCCTCGCCGGGACGAGGCCCGACCAGCTCGCAATAGGCCTGCCCGGCACCCCAGGCCCGCACCCGGGCGGCGAGCAGCGGCGCGTTGATGGCTCTCCGGCCTGCCGCGCCGTCCTGCAGCGTCGGCATGTCGTCGATGTCGACGAGAACCGCGTCCGAGGTCAGCAGCGCCAGCGCGCCGCTAAGGCCAGGGTCTATTCCGATCACGAGTGCGCTCATGCTGCTTCCCCTTCCGCTTCGGCGCCGTACCCGGCTGCCACAATGATTTTGTCGACCAGCACCGTCCGGCGCGTCGTGTAGGCGGGGCAGCACGCGGCGTGCATGAACAGCGGAGCCCCGCGTCTCCCGCTCAGCACAGCCACCACCGGCGCGGAGTCGTCGAGCGGCCCATCGCAGACGTGGCACCGACCGCCGTGGGCTTGGCGCTCCGCTAGAGCTTCCGAGTTGCGGACTTTCGCCCGGGTAATCTCGACCGCGTCCCGCAGAGCGGCGGGCCCCTCGCGACCGTCTTCAGCCAGGGCACGAAGCTCACGCTCGACACCGGCGCGGACGTCGGCCGGAGAGATCGGGAGGGGGTCGCCAGGGGGAGGGCCGATCCGCTCGCAGAGGCCGCTTTCAGTTCCCGGTGTTCCCGGTTCTACATCTTTTACCGGGAACTGGGGGAACGTTGATACTGCAAGGCTTTTTCCCCCAATTCCCGGTGTTCCCGGTGTTCCCGGTGCTACAACATGAGATCTCGTGCGCGCGACTTTTCCGAGCGGCGCAACATCGTTGCGCGCTGGCTCGCGATCACTTTTTCCAAGAACTCCGTTTTCGGACCGGGAACACCGGGAAGTCCGGGAACTGTAAGCCATTTCAATAGGATGGACATCGAAGCTACCGGGAACTGCACCGGGAACTGACCCCTCAGAACCGGGAATTGGACGGGTTGCGGACCCATCCAGGCCGGAGAACACATCATCGAGCAGGGCGACGGGATCAATCATGCGCGGCCTCCCGCGTAGGCTTTGAATGGCTCGTCCTGCTGATCCCGGCCGAAGTGGTTGCGGGAAAGCGCGTAGGCTTTCAGGCGTCCGACCTTCGGCACGAAGGAGATGCAGAGGTGTTCGGCATCTTTGGTTTTCGCCAGCATCCCGGCGCCGCTGAGGGCCTTGGCGACCAACCCCTCCTTCAGCGTGCCGCCAGACCCTTCGATGAGCCTGTCGGGCGTGAGATAGATCGCTCGGTCGTCCCACCAGCCGAGGGCGTCCCGCGTCGGGCGCATTTCGGCATCGAGCCAATGAATGGAGGTGTTCCACCGCTCCGCAATCCACTGCCTCAGATTACCGATGGCCTGTTCCGCCGGGTCAAGCGCCTGGGCATCGCTCGATGCCTTGAAGCCCGCCCAGGCCCATCGCACGGCGTCGTTGACAGCTGTTCCTGCCGGCAGCAGCCCAAAAGCCTGAGCGAAGCTGCCAGCCGCGGCGAGGATGGCCAAGGGCAGTGCTGCCCGGATGGTGGCCGCGTCGGCCCCTGGCCCGGCTAGCCGGCGTGCGCCTTCGTTGATCTTGTCTCTGACCTCCGCAGCCCGCTCATGAGTCCCTGCAGCCACCAGCGCCCGCACGAAGGTTGGACCGGCGTGTCCATGGTGACGCGACACGCTGGCGATCTTTGCAAACGTACCCGCGTCGAGCATCCGATTGATGCCGGTGACGTCGACATCGGCGATGCGGACCGCCTGTCCACCTGTCCAACTCTCCCCGTCCGCCGTGATTTTGGCCTCGAGGCTCGTCTCGCTCGATAAGATGGCGAAAGTTTTCCAGCGGTGGGGATCGCGGGCCGTGGCGTTGGCTGTCATGCGGGCTTTGCCGACGCCGCTCGCGAGAGTGTAGACGACGCGCGCCGTCTCCTTCCCGCTGAGGTGAGCCAACTCGTCCAGTGCGAAGACGCTGCCGTTGGCCTTGGCCGCCAGAAACTCGAAGCCGTTGACGGTGGTCTTTGCGACCTGGAACAGCCCTGGCCGCGTCGAGTCCGGCACCGACCAGACCGAGGCCGCAAGGCGCTGCGCCGTGGTCTTCCCGGCGCTGGTCTGGCCAGACAGATTGATGCCGACGCTGTCCAGCCCGCAGAGATCGACCAGCACTCCCGCGAACCCGGCCGCCAACCCGAGCGTGAAATGGGGGCAACCCGACGCGTTTACTGCGGCAGCAGCACCGGCCTTCCATCCGTCGAGCGTTCCACCGCGGGCCACCGTTTCCGGCATTACCGACCCGGCCGCTAATTCGACGCTCTGGCCTTCCGGCAGACCGATGACCTCCCCACCGGGCGCAACATAGAACCGGGCTCCACCGGCGTCGTGCCACCCGGGATGACGAACGATACGAATCTCCTGATCGGGATGGGCCGCCTTCAGCGCGGCGACTGCGACGAGTTCGCCATCGTCCTGAAATCTCACTCCGGCTTCGAGAAACAGCCCGCGAGCTTCCGCACCACCCATCGCAGCGAGGTTCTTGCGCTCGATGTCCACCGCACGCGGGTGCCCATCCATGTCTTCCAGCAGGAGGCGCAGGCCGTAGGCATCAGCGTCGTCGACCACGCGAAGCCGGGCTGTGATCCCGAAGGGGCTCGCGATCGGCGCGCGAAGCACCACCGCATTCTCGCCCGAGCCCTTCGTGAACTCCTTATGGAGCCAGATCCGACCATCGCTAGCAAAGTCGTAGAACAGGGTCCGTCCGTTCAGGATCGGAACCGGATACAGCGTCGCGATCCGCTCCAACTCCGCTTGCCGCCCAACCTTCTCCGCCCTCTCGCGTAGCTCGGCCGCGGTCGGCACAAACCGCGCCGCGCGCTCGATGCCGCCGCGCACGGCATCAACGCCGTCCGCACGCAGCGTGTCCAGCCAATCTGTCGCCGTCCCAGGAGTGCCGGGCAGGACGATACGGGTCTCAATGGCCGAGCCCTCATCGTGGCGCCGCATCCCTAATTCGCGAGCGGCGCGCTCGCCGGCCTTGGTCGGCTGCGCCCTACCGTCCTTCGGGGCTTCGTCGCGGTCGGCGGCGATCGTCACCTGACGCGTTGCGGGCCAGGGTTGCCAAGCCGCCACGCCCGCCGTCGAGATGGCCGCCGCCACCGCGATCTCGCCGACCTCGACCTCGCGCCGGAAGGCGTGCGCCACCGCGGCGCCCGTTTCGATCCCCTCTGTCACGATGACATGAGGCGCTTTGCCGGCACTGCCCCACATGACGCTGCGGCCCGCCGTGCTGGCGCCATCTGCAGGCGCCTTGGCCGACTTCTTCGGGTCGCGGGCCCTCCCGTTCGGCCCTGTCCCGAGGTCGGCCTTTCCGGCCCCGCCCGGAGCCACGTAGATGCGATGACAGTGCAGCCCGCCGTCCGCCGCCACGGTGCTGAAGGCCACCGCCGGGAACTGCCCCACGTCGACAGGCTTGCCGCCCGGCTTGGACGGCGCTTCCCAGTACGTCAGAGCCATCCAGCCTACAGCCGCGGTGGACGGCATCAGCACGTCGCCCGGCGCGATCCCGAGGCGGTGCGCCAGGTAGGCGACAGGCAGGCCCGCGTCCGCCGACCCGGCCGGCGGGTTTAGCAGCGACGTGGCGTCCATACGCTGGCCGCCCTTGCCGCCACCCTTCGTCTTGATGAGGTCAGACCGTCCGATCGCCTCGGCCGCTCGGATCTTGGCGCCTTCGATGTCGACCCCATCGCATTTCATCACGACGTCGAGGATGGAGTCCGCGTGACCATCTGACAGGCAGGAGCAGAATGCCTTGGCCTTCCGGGCGTCCCAACGCCAGTTATCGCCGTTGCTCTGGTGATCCGGATAGGGGCACGCGATGTGGCTCGACTTTGTGCAGCGCCGCCAATCGATGTTGAGGGCGTCGAGCACGTCTGTTTCGCGTCCCTGTACGGCCGCCTTGATGTCGCGAGTGACGACATAGGTCTCAGCTTCTGCCATCAGCGACGGCCCTCGATCTTAGCGACGAGGCGATCAACGACCTCGGCTTGGCGAAATGTCAGACGTCCGCGCGGGTCGCGCAGGCGCGCGATGATGTCGGTGGTGAACTGGCGCTCCCACGGGGTGAGGCTGAGCCGGAAAAGCCCGCGCTCCAGCGTCCCCCGCACCTCGCGTCGATAGGCCGGCGTCCAATCGATGTGCCCGTGGTCGGGCTTCGACCTGCGGGGGCGACGAAGTGGCGTCGGCGACGAGGTGGGGTGCTCGACCGCGTCCGCCAGCGCGTGCCAGTCGACCCCGGCGCCCTGCAGCGTCCGCCCGAGCGCGCGAGCGGCGTTCAAGGCTTCGCCGTCGACCGGGCTCGCCATCATCCGCAGCAGTGCGCCGATGCGGGGCAGCACGGCCGGGGGTATCGCGGCGGCCATCACTGGACACCGCCTTCCGGCTTCACGGTGCCGATCATCAGGGCGATGGAGGGGTTCGCCTCGCGGATGAGGTCGGCCCATGAGGCTTCCCACCGCGGCAGCGTCTCGACGATCAGGCCGTCCCAACGCATCCCCATCGCGGCCAGAGCGGGCCCCGTGTAGAGGATCGGCAGTGCCTCGCACGCCACGATGGAAGCTGTCCGGCACCGGGCGGCGAAGCGCCGGACGCTCTTGCGGTGGAACGCCGAGGGCCCGAGCGCCTGGCTCCTGTCGTCGCCCAAAATGACGACGTGCGGTCGGGTAGTCGGCATGTCGAAGCGGCCGGCGCGCTGGGGCACGGTGGCGAACCCGATACCGCCGTCCCGGACGCAGCGATAGACGCCGCGGAGGTGGAGCGGTCCGTGCTCGACCGCGAAATCCAGGCGGTGCCGCGGGACCTCGCCGCCGACGAAGTGAAAGGCGCCGCTCATGCGGCCCTCCCGAAGCTGTTGGCGCTGGCGACGGCAGCGGCCATCGACATCGACATGCCGGTGCGGCGCGCGAGCCAAAGAACCGCGCGGGGCGTCTGGATTTTTCCGGGGGAGGCGCTATTCTGAAGGTCGCTTCCGGCCAGGAAAGCATTCTTCAGGGGGGCGGCTTCGCGAGGGCCGCCCCTTCTGCTTTTCAGAGCCATCTCACGCCGCCACCTTTCCGGCGTCGGGCGCCACGGTGGTCAGGTCGATCAGCGTGCCCGCGGGCCAGCCGAGCTTGCGGCCGCCGATCTGGACGGGCTTCGGAACCTTGCCTGTCCGGTAAAGTCGACGGAAGTGAGCGACGCTGAAGCCGAGGCCTTCGGCCATCTGTTCGACGTTCAGGATGCGGTTCCGGTCGAGAAACGCGGGCAGCGTGGCCGCTTTCTTTCCGATGTCTTGTGCCTGGGGCATTCTATGCTCCTCGGCCGCTGCTGAATGAGCGGCTGAGGGCAATAATGATCATTGCGTTGTACGAAAAAACTGGCTCGTCATTTTCGTACCATACGGAAATACGCTATTCTTTTCGTATCGTACGAAAAGCGCAGCGTCCTATTTCGTACGCTCGTCCTCTTCAACCTTTCGGAATAGCTCGTCTAAGCTACCCTGCCGATCATGCTCGCTGTATCTAGCGTTGATCCCATGAGGCACCGCGTTCTTCCACGGACCTTTCGCGTTAAGTTTTCGTACGGCTTCAGACGGACCTATCCCCGCTCGTCGAAGCTTCGCGAAATCGTACAACATCTTTGCAGGTATTTTTTTTGGCCGTCCCCTTCCAGGCCGTTCGTTGAGCTTTCGATCGACCATAAATCCAGGAACAACATCCTGAGCTAAGGCAAAAACGAGCAAGTGATTTCTGATTTCCTCGGATAAACTTTTATCGATGCCGTAGTGATCAAGCAAAAGTGGTATCTTGATATACTGCTCTAACTCAACCTCTCGCCACGCTCGCTCAAGTTTTTCCTGATTTTCCTTGTTAAAATTGGCCTCTAGCTGCTCCATAGCAAAAACAAAGGATGCGCCGGGAATAGATTTTGCAAGGGCACCTTCAAATCGAGGTTTGTGGTTAAGCTTGCTCACTTGTTAGGTTCTCCACAAGTTCCTGAAAACCCACAAAGCCGCTCGACCCGCCCCGCCCACAGCGCCAGCGCGGCCCGCTTCTCATCGCGATACGCGGCGCGGTTGTAGATTCCAGCCACCCCCGCCTTGCTGCCGCTGATGTGGTTCAGCACCGCTTCGACGACGTGCGGCTGCACCCCGAGGTCGGCCATGCCTGTCGCTGCGGTCCGTCGCAGGTCGTGAAGGCGAAACGGCGGGAGAACCGCCTTCGGACCGCGCTCGGCCCGCAACGCATCGAGCATGCGGCGGGCATGGGCCTCACGCGCCTTTCCGAACCCAGAGAACGGCCCGGAGCGGCCGAATAGGAGGTCGCGCCCTTCCCGCTGTTCGACACCTGCGAGGATTGAGACGGCGAGCGGTGGCAGGTCCAGCAGCAGGGGCGTCTTCGACTTCGTGCGCGCGCCGGGGATGGCGAGAGTCGAGCCGGAGATCTCGCTCCACGACAGAGCGGCGATTTCGTCGCGGCGCGCTGCGGTCAGAATGAGCAGCCGGACAATGGCGCCGAAGTCACCGTCTCCCGCGCACTGCCAGGCGAGGCGCAGCTCGTCAGCCGATAGCACGCGGTCGCGCGCCACCTCGGCGCCAGGCTTGTTCGTCCCTGCAGTAGGGTTGGCGTTGGCCAGTCCCTCGCCGATCGCCCATGTGAAGTAGGACGACAGGGCCGCGCGGGACCGGTTGCCGGCCACGGGCCCGTTCTCTCGTGCGATTTCCAGAAGGCGTGCCGCGACGCGGGGCCGGTCAACGGAGGCGAGCGGCATATCCAACAAGGGGGCCCAGTGGACATCCATGTACCGGCGCGTCCCATCGTAGGTGCTCGGGCGCTGGCGGGCCTGGGCATGGGTCAGGAAGTTCTGCAGGGTCGAGCGAATGGTGACGGACTGTGCCTTGACCTTCTCGGCCTTGGCGAAGGCCGGATCTTCGCCAAGCGACACGCGGGCTAGGGCGGCCTTGGCGCGCTTCCGAGCTTCATCCGGGTCGACCGTCTCGACCGTGCCCAGCGTGAGCCGGCGCTGTTTCGTGCCGACGCGGTACTGCGCCAGCCAGGTTCGCTTCCCGCCGGCGCGCAGCCTCAGGCCGAAGCCGGGCAGATCGTCGTCGAAAACGATCGTCTCGGCCTTGCCGGGCGGGATCGAGATCCTGGCGAGGTTCCCCTTTGTGAGGCGCACGGCGGTCGACCCTCGATTTTGGGAAGCAATTGGGAAGCACCCTTGCGCGCTGTCATGCGCGCTTCTGATCCCATTAATCAGGCTGTATCGCCTGTTTAGCAAGGGGCTTTTGACGCTGCGCAGCTTCCCAATCAGCTATGCTCAGATAGACAACAGGACTTTTAATCAGGATGTCCCGGGTTCGAGCCCCGGCGCGCTCACCACCCGGGGCCTGCACCACCACCGTCCGACCTGTCGACGCCGAGGGTCTGCCAGACTCGCGACGGCCCGATCCGTGGCGGGCGGTTCAGAAGCCGACGTCGCGGGCCCCTTTCATTGCCAGGATCGCACGCGCCTCGTCGGGGGTCGCCACCGCGAGGCCGAGCCCTTCGAGGATGGAGCGGACGCGCCGCACCTGGGCGGCGTTGGTGCGGGCGAGCACGCCCGGCCCGTCCCACAGCGAATCCTCCAAGCCGACGCGGACGTTGCCCCCATGCTGGCCGCCTGCGCGGCGACCCGCATCTGGGCGGCGCCGGCACCGAGGACGGACCAGCGGTAGGCATCACCGAACAGGCGGTCGGCGGTGCGCCTCAGGTGCAGCACGTCCTCGGCGTGGGTGCCGATGCCGCCGAGGATGCCGAACACCGTCTGCACGAACAGCGGCGGCGTGACGAGCCCGCGGTCGAGCACATGCGCGAGGTTGTACAGGTGGGCCGTGTCGTAGCATTCGAACTCGAAGCGCGTGCCGTTCTCGGCGCAGGTGTGCAGCACGTGCTCGATGTCGGCGAAGGTGTTGCGGAACACGAGGTCGCGGCTGTTCTCCAGCGCGGCCCGCTCCCAATCGTGCTGGAAGGCCGCGTAGCGGTTCAGCATGGGGAACAGGCCGAAGTTCATCGAACCCATGTTGAGCGACGCCACCTCGGGCTTCAGCGTCGCGGCGGGACGGAGCCGCTCTTCCAGGGTCATCGAGGGCGCGCCGCCCGTGGTGAGGTTCACCACGGCATCGGTGCGCTGGCGGATGGACGGCAGGAAACGCATGAAGGCCTCCACGCTCTGGTCCGGGCGGCCCGTCGCGGGATCGCGGGCATGGAGGTGGAGGATCGCGGCGCCCGCCTCGGCGGCGCCCACCGCCGCGTGGGCGATCTGCTCCGGCGTGACGGGCAGGTGGGGCGACATCGAAGGCGTGTGGATCGCGCCCGTGACCGCGCAGGTGATGATGACCTTGCCCATTGGCGCCGTCTCTCAGTCGCCGATCGCGGCGGCGGCCGCGCGCTTGTGGGCCAGCAGCGCCATCAGGCGCCGGTCCCGCCACACTTGACGCTCCGCGAGGTCGCCGCGGGGCAGCCGCCCGGCGCGGTCCGCCTCGATGGCGTCCATCACGGGGCCGGACCAGTCGACGCGGCGGTCCATCTGGGCGGACAGCCCTGCGCACATGGCCTGATAGCGCTCGGCGTAGTCGCGCACGCCGCCCGGCGCGTTGAGATCGATGGTTTCGAACGGCCCCATGAAGCTCCAGCGCAGCGCCAGCCCGTCGCGGACGCCGATGTCGACGTCCTCGGCCGACGCGTAGCCGTCCGCGACGAGGCGGAAACATTCCTCCAGCAGCGCCGCCTGCAGGCGGTTCATGATGAAGCCGTCGATCTCGCGCTTCATCGTCAGCGGGTTCTGGCCGCAGCCGCGCATGAAGCCGGCCGCGCGCTCGACCGTTTCCGGTGACGTCCAGGGCGAAGGCACGACTTCGATGGCCGGCACGAGGTAGGGCGGGTTGATGGGGTGGCAGACCAGGCAGCGGGCGCGACCCTGCAGGTGCTCCTGGAAGGACGAGGGCAGCAGAGCCGAGGTCGAGGACGCCAGCGTGGCGGACGGCGGGGCCGACCGGTCGAGCTCCGAAAACAGGGCGCGCTTCAGGTCGACGCGCTCCGGCGCCGATTCCTGCGCATGCCCGACGCCGGACAGGGCTTCGGCGAGGTCCTGGTGCGGGGACATCAGGGCCCGCACCGCGGAAGGCTCGGATCCGCGCAGCAGGCCCTGGGCGGCGAGGGCGGGCAGGACGCCGTCGGCGAAGGCGAGCGCGGCGGACAGCGCGGCGGGATCGCGGTCCCACAGCCGCACCTCGTGGCCCGCCCGCGCGAAGCTGATGGCCCAGGCGCGGCCGACCAGGCCCGCCCCGATGATCGCCGTCCTCATGGCGCCCTCCCCCCGCGATCGTCAGGCGGGTCTTCGCGCCCGCCGAAGGCAGCCTAGCGAAGATGCGACGGGCACGCGAGGGCCGCGGTTAACCTTTCATTGACCGTCATCCGTTTAGGTTCTGTTCTCATCGGACCAGAGCAACGGAGCACGGCATGGGCGGATCGGTCGGGATCGCGGGGGAGCGGATCCGCTCCTTCATCGAGCGCGTCGAGCAGATCGAGGAGGAGCTGAAGGCCCTCACCGAGGGCAAGAAGGAGGTCTTCCTCGAAGCCAAGGGCGAAGGCTTCGACGTCAAGGTGCTGAAGGAGATCCTGAAGATCCGCAAGCAGGACAAGGACCAGCGCGACGAGCAGGAATCGCTGCTCGACCTCTACATGCAGGCCATGGAGGACAGCGAAGAGCCGATGAAGAAGGCGGCCTGACGCGCGCGGCGGCGCGGGACTTCCGAACGTAGAATCCCGCGACGTCGTCCCAGGCGGACGATCCAAGCTTCGCCGCCGGAGTCGGGCTCGGGACGGCGCCTGACGGGGCGGCAGAGCCCGCGGGGGCGGCGGATGCGCCATCCTCCCGGGCCGCGGTCACAGATAGGCGAACATCGCCAGGATCAGCAGGAACACGAGGGCCGACAGGCCCGTCGTCCACAGCGCCTTGACGGCGAGACGCGGCAGCATCGGCGCGCCGGGGTCGGTGCCGGGCACGACCTCGCGCGACTCCTCCTGCGACCGCACCCCGAACGGCAGCACCGCGAAGAGCACGATCCACCAGGTGGTGAAGTAGATCGCGACCGCCATCGGCACGGGGATCGGCATGCTCAGCCCATCCCACGCGCCGACGACATCGTCACGCCTCGACGATCAGGACGTGGACGAGGGGCTTCTTGCCCCAGGCATGGCCGACCGCGCCCCGCACCGAACGCTCGATGGCGTTGGCGGCGGCGTCGGGGTCGCGCCGCTTGCCGCGGCCGAGGTTGTCGATCGTGTTGAAGATCGCCTCGTCGACCACGACGTCCATGCCCTTGCCGTCGCGCGTGCGGCCCGGCAGGCCGCTCATCAGCACGTCCGGGTCGCCCTGCACCTCGCCGCGCGCGTTGAAGCACACCGCGATCGAGATCACGCCCGCGAAGGCCAGCTTGGTGCGCGCCGCGATGGCGGGATCGTTCGCCGCCACCACGACGTGACCGTCCTTGGCGAGCTGGCCGTGCTTCACCTGGTCGGCGATGCCGGGCTGGCCGGGCGCCAGCACCACCATGTCGCCGTTGCGGGCCTTCACGACTTCGGGAACGCCGAGCGACTTGGCGAAGGCGGCGTGTTCGGCGAGGTGCAGCGGCTCGCCGTGGGCCGGAACGGCGATCTGGGGCCGGACCCAGCCGTAGAACTTGGCGACCTCGGCGCGGCGCGGATGTCCCGACACGTGGACCATGTGGGTCCGGTCGGTGATGACCTCGACGCCCTGGGCCACGAGCCCGTTGATGATCTTGCCGACCTCGCGCTCGTTGCCCGGGATGGTGCGCGACGAGAAGATCACGCGGTCGCCCGCCGCCAGGCGGACGTCGCCGTAATCGTCCTGCGCCATGCGGGCCAGGGCGGCGCGGGGCTCGCCCTGGCTGCCGGTGGCGAGCAGCACGGTGTTCTTGCGGTCGAGCTGAGAATAGCGCTCGGTCGAGAAGAAGGGGGGCACGCCGTCGAGGTAGCCGCATTCGCGCGCGACGCCGATGGTGCGCTCCATGGCGCGGCCGCCGATGACGACGCTGCGCCCCGTCGCCTGGGCGGCGTCCGCCACGGCGCGGAGCCGGCTGACGTTGGACGCGAAGGTGGTGACGACCACCCGGCCCGGCGCGTCGGCGATGAGCTGGAGGAGGTTTTCCGCCACTTCCTTCTCGGACGGGCTCTCGCCCTCGCGCATGATGTTGGTCGAGTCGCAGACCAGCGCCAGCACCCCCTCGTCGCCGATGGCGGTGAGGCGTTCGGCGTCGGTCGGGGGCCCCATGGTGGGGGTCGGGTCGATCTTCCAGTCGCCGGAATGCACCACGGTGCCGAGCGGCGTGCGGATGGCCAGCGCGCAGGATTCGGGGATCGAGTGGGCCACCGGCACGAACTCGATCTCGAACGGCCCAAGCTTGATGCGGCCGCCGATCTGCACGGTCTCGATTTCGAGCTTCGACAGGCTCATGTCGTTGGCGTGCTTGGCGTTGAGCAGGCCCGCGGCGAAGCGCGTCGCGAAGACCCGGCACCCCAGCCGCGGCCACTGGTCGGCCACGGCGCCGATGTGGTCCTCGTGCGCGTGGGTGATGATCAGGCCCAGCAGGTCCTTGCGGATCGACTCCACGAAGGTGAGGTCGGGCAGGAGTAGGTCGATCCCCGGGAGGTCAGGTCCAGCGAAGGACAGCCCCAGGTCGATCATGATGTATTTGCGTCTCGCGGGCGGCCCGAAGCCGTAGAGCGCGGCGTTCATGCCGATTTCGCCCAAGCCACCGAGCGCGCAGAAGACCAGTTCTTCGCCGCCGTCCATTGTTCACCTTCGTTCCCATTACGATGCGGCGGTCATATCCGCCAAAAACACATCGCCCGCTTCCACGGTCAAACAACCCGAACCCGTCTCGAGAATCAGCCTGCCGTCGTCGTCGACGGTCTTGAAGGTCCCCACATGCGTGGCGTCCGGCCGCGCCACCGCGAGCGGGGTGCCCGGCGGGAGCGCGTGGTCGAGCCACGCCCGGCGGATGCCGGCGAAATTCCGGCCCCGGTCCCAAAGGTCCAGGGCATCGATGGCCGAAGCCGACAGCGCCGCGAACAGGGCGTCGCGCGTGCCGGCCTCCCCGGCCAGCAGGCCGAGATGCGTCGTCGGGTAACTTAGGTGCGTCGGGTGCGACGCGCAATTGACCCCGAAGCCGAGGACGGCCGAAAAGCCGGACGAATGCGCGCTTCGCCCGCCCGACGTGCCTTCCACCAGGAGCCCGGCGAGCTTCGCACCGCCGCAGAGCACGTCGTTGGGCCATTTCAGGGCGATGCCCATGCCCTCGCCGGCCACAGCAACCAGCGCCTTCACCACCGCCACGCCCGCCACGAAGGCGAGCTGCGGCGCCAACCTCTGCGGGCACGGGTCGACGAGCAGCAGCGAAGCGTGATGATTGCCGGCCGGCGAGTCCCAGGCACGGCCGATGCGGCCTCGGCCGGCCGTCTGCCGGTCGGCCAGCACCCAGAGCCGCCCGGGATCGCCGGCCCGGCCCCGCTCCAGCGCCTCCTCGTTGGTGGAGCCGATGCTGGCGTGGTGGTGGAGGCGGTACCCGCGCTCGCGCGCGGCCGGATGCAGCACCGTTCAGAACAGGGAATGCGCGGCCGCGGTGGCGGCGCCGACGACCGGAGCCGGATAGACCCAGAAGAACAGCATCACCAGGCCCGAGATGGCCAGAACGGCGCGGACCGCCGGGCCCTGCCGGTCGAAGACCTGGGCCGAGGGATCGAAATACATCATCTTGACGATGCGCAGGTAGTAGTAGGCGGCCACCACGGAAGCCAGCACGCCGACGACAGCCAGTGTGTAGAGGTTCGCCTGGATGGCGGCCTGGAACACGTAGAACTTGGCGAAGAAGCCCGCGAGCGGCGGCACGCCGGCCAGCGAGAACATGATCATGGCGAGGAAGAAGGCCATGACGGGGTTGGTCTGCCCGAGGCCGGACAGGTCGGCCACCGTCTCGATCGCGCGGCCGTCGCGCTGCATCGACAGCATGGCGGCGAAGACGCCGAGCGTCATGACGAGGTAGGCCGACATGTAGATCAGCACGCCGTAGACGCCGCCCTCGGTGCCGGCGGCAAGGCCGGTGAGGGCGAAGCCCATGTTGCCGATGGCCGAATAGGCCATCAGGCGCTTGAAGTTCGTCTGCCCGATCGCCGCGAAGGAGCCGAGCAGCATGGAGCAGATCGAGATGAAGATGATGATCTGCTGCCATTCGAGCTGGATGCCCGGGAAGGCCGTGATGATGACCCGCACCGCGATCGCCACGGCCGCCATCTTGGGCGCGGTGGCGAAGAAGGCGGTGACGGGAGTCGGCGCTCCCTCGTAGACGTCCGGCGTCCACATGTGGAACGGCACCGTCGACATCTTGAAGGCGAGGCCGGCCGTGAGGAACACCAGGCCGAAGATGACGCCGATGCCCTGGTGGCCGACCAGCGCGTTGGCGATGCCGCGGAACGCCACCGTGCCGGCGAAGCCGTAGATCAGCGACGCGCCGTAGAGCAGCAGGCCCGACGACAGGGCGCCGAGCACGAAATACTTCAGGCCCGCCTCGGACGCGCGCACGTCGTCGCGGTGGAAGGCCGCGATGACGTAGAGGGCGAGGCTCATCATCTCGAAGCCGAGATACAGCGTGATCAGGTTGCCGGCCGAGATCAGCACCAGCATGCCCATGGTGGACAGCAGGATGAGGATGGGGAACTCGAACTTGTGGATGCCTTCCCGCTTCAGGAAGGGGATGGCCATCACCAGCGTTCCCAGCGAGCCGATCAGCGCGAGGGCCGACATGAACCGCCCGAAATTGTCCTGGATAACCGCGCCGTCGTAGCCGAACAGCGTGTCGCCATGGTGGGCGAAGCAGACGCCGAGCAGCGCGAAGGCGATGACGGCCACGGCGAGCCCGGTGACGAGCCCGGCGGACTTCTCGCCCCGGAAGGCACCGACCATCAGGAGCGCCAGGGCCCCGAACCCGAGGATGATCTCGGGCAGGATCAGCGAGATGGAATAGTCGACCGGCATGACGCTTCGTCTCAGGGAGCCACGGCCGCCGAAGCGGCCTTGAGGGTCGCGGCGTGGGGCGCCGCGGCCGTGAGGGTCTTCATCATGCCGTCCACGGTCGCCTGCGAGGCATCGAGGATCGGCTGCGGGTGGACGCCGTAATACAGCGTCAGGATCACCAGCGGGGCCAGGATGGCGATCTCGCGCGCGTTGAGGTCCAGGATGGAGCGCAGCGAAGCCTTCTCGAGCATGCCGAACACCACGCGGCGGTACAGGTACAGCGCGTAGGCGGCCGACAGGATGGTCCCGAGCGTGGCGAGCAGCGCCACCCAGGTGTTGACCTGGAAAGCCGCCAGCATGGTGAGGAACTCGCCGACGAAGCCCGACGTGCCCGGCAGGCCGATGTTGGCCATGGTGAAGAACAGCATCACCGCGGCGTATTTCGGCATGCGCTCGACGAGGCCGCCGTAGGCGGCGATCTCGCGGGTGTGCATGCGGTCGTAGACCACCCCCACGCAGAGGAAGAGCGCACCCGACACCAGCCCATGGCTGATCATCAGGAAGATGGCACCCTGGATCCCCTGAACCGTGAGGGTGAAGAGCCCCATGGTGACGAAGCCCATGTGGGCCACCGACGAATAGGCGATCAGCTTCTTCATGTCGGTCTGCACGAGCGCCACCAGCGACGTGTAGACGATGGCGATGACCGACAGGGCGAACACCAGCGGCGCGAAGTAATGCGACGCTTCCGGGAACATCGGCAGTGAGAAGCGGATGAACCCGTAACCCCCGAGCTTCAGCAGGATGCCGGCCAGCACGACGGAGCCTGCGGTGGGCGCCTCGACGTGGGCATCCGGCAGCCAGGTGTGGACCGGCCACATCGGCATCTTCACCGCGAAGGAGGCGAAGAAGGCCAGCCACAGCCAATATTGCATCGACACCGGGAAACGGGTGTGGAGCAGCGTCGGGATGTCGGTCGTGCCCGCCACGCCGTACATCTTCATGATGGCGAGCAGCATCAGCAGCGAGCCGAGCAGCGTGTAGAGGAAGAACTTCATCGACGCGTAGATGCGCCGCTGCCCGCCCCAGATGCCGATGATGAGGAACATCGGGATGAGGCTGCCCTCGAAGAACAGGTAGAACAGAACCACGTCGAGCGCGGAGAAGATGCCGATGAGGGCCGCTTCCAGCACCAGGAAGCAGATGAGGAACTCCTTCACCCGCGTGTGGATCGCCCGCCACGCGGAAGCGAGGCAGAACGGCATGAGGAAGGTGGTGAGCAGGATGAACGGCATGGAAGCGCCGTCGACGCCGAGCTTGTAGCCGAGGCCGCCGCCGAGCCAGGCGCGGCTTTCCAGCAGCTGGAAGTCCGCCGTGCCGACGTCGAAGCGCCCCCAGGCCACGAGCGACAGCACGAAGGTGACGACGCTGGCGATCAGCGCCGCCCAGCGGGCGTTGTCCAGCGTGGCCTCGTCGTCGCCCTGCAGCACCAGGATGAAGAGGACGCCGAGCAGCGGTATGGCGATGAGGCCCGACAGGATCCCGAAGCCGAACATCAGCGAGCGCCCCACACGAGGAAGTAGGTGATGATGACGGCGATCCCCATCATCATGACGAAGGCGTACTGATACACGTAGCCCGACTGTAACTTCACCACGCGGTCAGTGGTCACCAGGACGGAACTCGCCACACCGTCGGGCCCGAAGCGATTGATGATCGCCTCGTCGCCGCCGTGCCAGAACAGCCGTCCGAGCCAGAAGGCGGGGCGGACGAAGACCAGGTCGTAGAGCTCGTCGAAGTACCACTTGTTGAGCAGGAACCTGTAGAGCGGCCGGTTGGCCTCGGCCCAGCGCTCCGCCGTTCCCGGGCGGGCGATGTAGAGATAGTAGGCGACGACGAAGCCCGCGATCAGCATCAGCAGCGGCAGCTGGCCGACGAACCAGGGGTCGTTCTCGCGGTCCTCGATGACGTGGTTGGCGGCGCCGTAGAACAGCGACTCGCCCCAGAAGGACTCCATCCCGCTGCCGATGAACAGGTGGTGGAACAGCAGGCCCGCGAAGATGGCGCCGAAGGCGAGCGGCACCAGCGGCCCGAGCATGATGGGCGGCGACTCGTGCGGCTCGCCGCCGTGGCCGTGCGCGCCGTGGCCATGGGCGTCATGGCCGTGGGCGTCGTGGGCCGAAGCCGCCGCGCCGTCGTTCAGGTTGCCCGCCGCATGGTCGTCGCCGTGGTGGCCACGGGCGGCGGCGGAACCGGCCGTATGCACGTCGGCCGAAACCGTCTCTTCCTCGTGGCCCGGATGCTGGCTACCCGCCCCGTGAGAGGCCGAGGGCTCGTGGTGGGTGTTGTGGTTGGTTTCCTCGTGAGCCGCCACTGCGCGGGACTCGCCGTAGAAGGTCATGAACAGCAGGCGGAACGAGTAGAACGAGGTCAGGCCCGCCGCGATCGTGGTGGTGAGCCAGCCATAGGCGGCGCCCCCGCGGCTCGACGCGTAGGCGACCTCAATGATGGCGTCCTTGGAATAATAGCCCGCCGTGAACGGGAAGCCGACGAGGGCCAGCGAGCCGATCACCATGAACCAGTAGGTGTAGGGGATCTTGGTGCGCAGGCCGCCCATCTTGCGCATGTCCTGTTCGCCGCCGACCGCATGGATGACGGAGCCGGCGCCGAGGAACAGCAGGGCCTTGAAGAACGCGTGGGTGAAGAGGTGGAAGATGCCCACCGCGTAGCCGCCGCAGCCGAGCGCCACGAACATGTAGCCCAGCTGCGAGCAGGTCGAATAGGCGATGACGCGCTTGATGTCGTTCTGCACGAGGCCGATCGTGGCGGCGAAGAAGCAGGTCGTGCCGCCGATGACGATGACGAAGGTTTCCGCGGCGGGAGACAGCTCGAAGATGGGCGACAGGCGGGCCACCATGAAGACGCCGGCCGTCACCATGGTGGCGGCGTGGATCAGCGCCGACACGGGCGTCGGCCCTTCCATGGCGTCGGGCAGCCAGGTGTGCAGCAGGAACTGCGCCGACTTGCCCATCGCGCCCATGAACAGCAGCAGGCAGGCCAGCGTCACGGCATCGGCGTCGAGCCCGAACGCATGGTAGGTGTGGCCGACGACGGCCGGCATGGCGGCGAAGACCGCCTCGAACGACACCGAATGCGTCAGGGCGAAGACGAGGAAGATGCCGAGCGAGAAGCCGAAGTCGCCGACGCGGTTGACCACGAAGGCCTTGATGGCGGCGGCGTTGGCGGTGGGGCGCTGGTACCAGAAGCCGATCAGCAGGTAGGAGGCGAGGCCGACGCCTTCCCAGCCGAAGAACATCTGCACGAGATTGTCCGACGTCACCAGCATCAGCATGGCGAAGGTGAACAGCGACAGGTAGCTGAAGAAGCGCGACCGATGCGGGTCGTCGTGCATGTACCCGAAGGAATAGCTGTGCACGATGGTCGACACCGTCGTCACGACGATGAGCATGACCGAGGTCAGCGTGTCGATGCGGAGCGACCAGTCCACCTGGAGCTCGCCGACGGAGAACCAGTTGGCGACGGGCACGAGGATGAACTTGTGTTCCTCGCCGTGGCCGAGGCCGACGCGGAAGAAGCCGATCCACGCCAGCGCGCAGGAGATGCTGAGCAGCGTCGTGGTGACGTACTCGGAATTGCGGTGGCCGATCTGCCGGCCGAAGAGCCCCGCGATCAGGGCGCCGAGCAGCGGCAGGAAGACGATGAGGTCGTACATCATGGGGACGCTCAGCCCTTCATCATGTTGATGTCTTCGACCGAGATGGTCCCCTTGTTCCGGTAGAACACCACCAGGATGGCGAGGCCGATGGCGGATTCCGCGGCCGCCACGGTCAGGACCAGCAGGGCGAAGACCTGGCCGGTGAGGTCGCCCAGGAAGGCCGAGAAGGCCACCAGGTTGACGTTCACCGCGAGCAGGATGAGCTCGACCGACATCAGGATGACGATGATGTTCTTGCGGTTGAGGATGATGCCCGCCACCCCGAGGGTGAACAGGATCGCCGCGACGATCAGGTAATGGGTCAGGCCGACAGCCATGGACTTCTCCCGGCGCCCGGCCCGTTCGGCCGGCGCGCCAAACGCGCCCGCCCGGCCCTGGGGCCCGACGAATCGCGTGTGATGGTCTTAAAGGGATAGCGGCCGGCGCGCCAGACGCGCCGGCCGCCCGGGCTCACAGGCCGGCGCGCGACGGCACCTTGCGGAGCTGCACGGCGACCTTGCGGTCGCGAAGGTTCTGGGCATCGATGCTCTGCCGCTTCACGCCGCGGCGCGAGCGGAGCGTCAGGACGATCGAGCCGATCATCGCGGTCAGCAGGATGAAGCCCGCCGCCTGGAAGAAGTAGACGTATTGCGTGTAGAGGATGCGCCCCAGCGCCGCCGTGTTGGTGATGTTCGACGCGATCGGCGCCGCGCGCGGCGTCACGGTCGCGGGCTCGATCGTCCAGCCGCCGACCACCAGGATCAGCTCGATCAGCACGATGGCGCCCACCGTGGCGCCGAGCGGCAGGTATTGCAGGAAGCCCTGCTTCAGGACCGTGAAGTCCACGTCCAGCATCATGACGACGAAGAGGAACAGCACCGCCACCGCGCCGACGTAGACGACCACGAGGATCATCGCCAGGAACTCGGCCCCGAGCAGCATGAAGAGCCCGGCCGCGTTGACGAAGGCCAGGATCAGGAACAGCACGGAATGGACGGGGTTGCGGGCCGCGATGACCATGAAGGCCGAGGCGATCGCCACGAAGGAGAAGACGTAGAAAAGAAAGACGGTCGCGACCATGCTGCTCAAATCTCCGCGCCGGCCGCGCCGCCCCGGGGGGCGGCGTGGCGGGCGTCACCGCTCAACGGTAGGGCGCATCCGCCTTGAGGTTGCGCTGGATCTCGCGCTCCCAACGGTCGCCGTTGGCGAGCAGCTTGGCCTTGTCATAGAGGAGTTCCTCGCGCGTCTCCACCGCGAACTCCATGTTGGGCCCTTCCACGATGGCATCCACCGGGCAGGCTTCCTGGCACAGGCCGCAGTAGATGCACTTCACCATGTCAATGTCGTAGCGGGTGGTGCGGCGCGTGCCGTCGTTGCGGCGCGGCCCCGCCTCGATGGTGATGGCCTGGGCGGGGCAGATCGCCTCGCACAGCTTGCAGGCGATGCAGCGCTCTTCGCCGTTGGGGTAGCGCCTCAGCACATGCTCGCCGCGGAAGCGGGGGCTCTGCGGGTTCTTCTCGTGCGGGTAGTTCAGCGTCGGCTTCGGCTTGAAGAAGTAGCGCATCGACAGCGCGAAGGCGCCGATGAACTCCGACAGGAACAGCTGCTTGGCGGCGAGGTCGAGCCTCATGGGACACCTATGCGGGAGGGCGCGGGTCGGGCGGGGCTCAATGGAGGTGGCCGCCCATGCCGGTGATCTCGAGGAAGCCGGCGACGATCACGACGTAGACGAGCGAGATCGGCAGGAAGACCTTCCAGCCCAGGCGCATCAGCTGGTCGTAGCGGTAGCGCGGCACGAAGGCCTTCACCATGGCGATGAGGAAGAACATGAAGCTGGTCTTGAGCACGAACCAGATCACGCCCGGCACCCAGGTGAAGGGCGCGAAGGGGATGGGGGACAGCCAGCCGCCGAGGAACAGGATCGACATGATCGCGCACATGGACACGATGGCCACGTATTCCCCGAGCATGAAGAGCACGTAGGGCGTCGCCGAATATTCGGTCATGAAGCCGGCGACGAGCTCCGATTCGGCCTCGACGAGGTCGAAGGGGGAGCGGTTCGTCTCGGCCAGCGCCGAGATGAAGAAGATGACGAACATCGGCAGCAGCGGCAGCCAGTACCAGCCGACGAGGCCGAGCCCCGAATCCTGCGCCATGACGATGTCGGTGAGGTTCAGCGAACCCGCGCAGAGCAGCACCGTCACCAGCACGAAGCCGATCGACACCTCATAGGACACCATCTGGGCGGCGGAGCGCAGCGCCGACAGGAACGGGTACTTCGAGTTCGACGCCCAACCCGCCATGATGACGCCGTAGACGCCCAGCGACGAGATGGCGAACAGGTAGAGGACCCCGACGTTGAGGTTCGCCACCGCCCAACCGAAGTTGACCGGGATCACCGCGAAGGCCGAGATCGCCAGCGTGCCGGTGACGACGGGCGCCAGCAGGAACACGCCCTTGTTGGCGCCCGCCGGGATGATGGGCTCCTTCAAGGCGAACTTCGCGAAATCGGCGAAGCTCTGCAGCAGGCCCCAGGGACCCACGACGTTGGGCCCGCGGCGGAGCTGCACCGCGGCCCAGATCTTGCGGTCGGCGTAGAGGATGTAGGCGACGTAGATCAGCACGAGGGCGGCGAAGACGACGCTTTCGAGCAGCTTCAGCCAGAGGGATACGGACGCGCCGTCGGTCATGGCCTACTCCGCCGCCTGCTGCATGTGGCCCTGCGCGAGCAGGACGGAACATTCCGCCATCACGGCCGAGCAGCGCGCGATGGGGTTGGTGAGATAGAAGTCCGCGACGGGCGAGCGCAGGGCGGAGCGCTCCACCTCGCCGCCGACCGCCGCCAGGGCGCCCAGCGCGTCGCCGGTCGCCGGCACGACGTGCTCGACGCGGGCGAAATGCGGCACGGCAGCCTGGAGCGCGGCCTTCAGCGCGCGGTAGCTGTCGAAGGGCAGCCGGGCGCCGAGCTGGTCCGACAGCGCGCGCAGGATCGCCCAGTCTTCCCGGGCCTCGCCGGGTGGGAACACGGCGCGGTCCGACTGCTGCACGCGCCCTTCCGTGTTGACGTAGAGCCCCGCCTTCTCGGTGTAGGCGGCGCCCGGCAGGATGACGTCGGCGCGGTGGGCGCCGCGATCGCCGTGCGAGCCCTGGTACACCACGAAGGCGCCCGGCCCGATTGCCACCTCGTCGGCGCCCAGCAGGTAGACGACATCAAGCGCGCCCGGCTCCGCCATGGCGAGCGCGTCCAGGCCGCCCTCGCCCGGCACCAGGCCGAGGTCGAGGCCGGCGACCCGCGACGCCGCCGTGTGGAGCACGGAGAAGCCGTTCCAACCTTCGGACACGGCGCCGAGGCCCTGGGCGACCTTGGCCGCCAGGGCCAGGACCGCCGCACCGTCGCGGCGCGTCAGCGCCCCCTGCCCCACGATGACCATGGGCCGCTCGCCGGCCTTCTCGACCGTGGCGGCGAGGTCCTTCAGCGTGTCGGTGCCGGCACCGAGGTAGTCGTAGTCGTAGGTCAGGTCGGCGCGCTCGCCGATGACCTGGATGGGGAAGTCGCCCTTGAGGAAGCGCTTGCGGATGCGGGCGTTGAGCACCGGGCTTTCGCGGCGCGGGTTCGACCCGACGATGAGCAGCGACGTCGCCCGCTCGATGCCCGCCACCGTGGCGTTGAACAGATAGGAGCCGCGGCCGTGCCGCGGGTGCAGCTGCGAGCCGTCCTGCCGGCAGTCGATGTTGGGCGAGCCGAGACGGTCCGCCAGGGCCTTGAAGGCGAACATGTCCTCAGCGCTGACGAGGTCGCCGGCGATGAATCCCATGCGCTTCGGGTCCGTCGCCCCGACCTTGGCGGCGATCGCCGCGAAGGCTTCGGCCCAGCTGGCCGGCGTCAGGCGGCCGTCGCGGCGGATGTAGGGGCGGTCGAGGCGCTGGGCCTTCAGGCCGTCGACGATGTGCCGCGTCTTGTCGGAGATCCACTCCTCGTTCACGTCGTCGTTGATGCGGGGCAGGATCCGCAGCACCTCGCGGCCGCGCGAGTCGACGCGGATGTTGGAGCCGAGCGCGTCCATCACGTCGACTACCTGGGTCTTGTTCATCTCCCAGGGGCGCGCCTTGAAGGCGGCCGGCTTCTGCAGTAGGGCGCCGACGGGGCACAGGTCGGCGACGTTGCCCTGGAGCTCGGATCCCATGGAGGATTCGAGGTAGGTCGTGATCTCCATGTCCTCGCCGCGGCCGATGGCGCCCATGTCGCCCGTGCCCGCCACCTCGGAGGTGAAGCGGACGCAGCGCGTGCAATGGATGCAGCGGTTCATGGACGTCCGCACGATCGGACCGATGTACTTGTCCTCGACGGCGCGCTTGTTCTCGTGGAAGCGCGAGCCGGCGACGCCGAAGGCCATCGCCTGGTCCTGCAGGTCGCATTCGCCGCCCTGGTCGCAGATCGGGCAATCCAGCGGATGGTTGATCAGCAGGAATTCCATGATGCCGTGGCGGGCCTTCTTGACCACGGCCGACTTGGTGGAAACCTGCGGGGGTTCGCCGTTCGGGCCGGGGCGGCAGTCGCGCACGCCCCAGGCGCAGGACGCGACCGGCTTCGGCGCCCCCTTCAGCTCGACGAGGCACATGCGGCAATTGCCGGCGATCGACAGCCGCTCGTGGAAGCAGAAGCGCGGAATCTCGGCGCCGGCGGCCTCGCAGGCCTGCAGCAGCGTGTAATCCGCGGGAACGTCGACTTCCCGTCCGTCGACGACGATCTTGGTCATCGGTATCCCTTCAAGGCCGAGCCTTCGCGAGAATCATTCCAAACGGCCCGGGGGATCGATACCCCATTCCGTCGCGCGGCGGCACCCACCCCCGCCTTCGTGGTATCGATGGCGCCGGTCGCCCGGCGCCCCCGTCTTCTCAATGGCGCCGGTCGCCCGGCGCCCCCGTCTTCTCAATGGCGCCGGTCGCCCGGCGCCTCAATGCGTCAAAGAGACGGCCGCCTCATTCCGCCGCGATGCGGATCGGCTCTGGATGGGGGTTGGCCATGTAGCTGTCGATGCGCTTCTCGATCTCGGGGCGGAAGTGGCGGATCAGCCCCTGCACGGGCCAGGCCGCCGCATCGCCGAGCGCGCAGATGGAATGGCCTTCGAGCTGCGTCGTCACCTCCAGCAGCGCGTCGATCTCGCGCTTCTGCGCGCGCCCTTCCGACATGCGCGTCATCACGCGCCACAGCCAGCCCGTGCCTTCCCGGCACGGCGTGCACTGGCCGCAGCTCTCGTGCTTGTAGAAATACGAGATGCGGGTGATGGCCCGGATGATGTCGGTCGACTTGTCCATGACGATCACGGCCGCGGTGCCCAGGCCGGACTTCAGGTCGCGCAGCGCGTCGAAGTCCATCGGGCAGTCGATGATCTCGTGTGCGGGCACCACGGGCACCGAGGAGCCGCCCGGGATCACCGCCAGGAGGTTGTCCCACCCGCCGCGGATGCCGCCGCAATGGCGGTCGATCAGCTCGCGGAACGGCACCGACATCGCTTCCTCGACGTTGCAGGGCGTGTTGACGTTGCCCGAAACGCAGAACAGCTTGGTGCCGGTGTTGTTCTTGCGGCCGATGCCGGCGAACCAGGCCCCGCCGCGGCGCAGGATGGTGGGCGCCACCGCGATGGACTCGACGTTGTTGACCGTCGTCGGGTAGCCGTAGAGGCCCATGTTGGCGGGAAACGGCGGCTTCAGCCGCGGCATGCCCTTCTTGCCTTCGAGCGACTCCAGCAGGGCGGTCTCTTCCCCGCAGATGTAGGCGCCGGCCCCGCGATGGACGTAGATGTCGAACGGGTAGCCGTGGCTGTTGTTGGGCCCGACGAGGTTGGCCTCGTAGGCCTCGTCGATGGCGGCGTCGAGCCGGTCGGCCTCGAGCACGTATTCGCCGCGGATGTAGATGTAGCAGGCGTTGGCGTGCATGGCGAAGGAGGCGATCATCGCACCCTCGATCAGCATGTGCGGATCG
This sequence comes from Lichenibacterium minor, assembly GCF_004137685.1. Lineage (GTDB taxonomy): Bacteria > Pseudomonadota > Alphaproteobacteria > Rhizobiales > Beijerinckiaceae > Lichenihabitans > Lichenihabitans minor. The sequence continues at coordinate 42,118 of NZ_QYBB01000014.1, forward strand.
TTGCGCATGATTTCCCGGTCCTTGCAGGTCCCGGGCTCCGACTCGTCGGCGTTGATGACGAGGTAGGCCGGACGCGCCGGGTCAGGCTTGGGCATGAAGGACCACTTCAGGCCGGTCGGGAAGCCGGCGCCGCCGCGCCCGCGCAGGCCCGACGCCTTCATCTCGTTGATGATCCAGTCCTTGCCCTTCTCCAGCATCCCCTTGGTGCCGTCCCAGGTGCCGCGCTTGCGCGCACCTTCCAGGCGCCAATCCCCGATGCCGTAGAGGTTGAGGAAGATGCGGTCCTTGTCGTCGAGCATGGCGCTTCTCCTCAGGCGGTCTTGTCGGCGGCGTCGGGGCCGGCCTTCGGCGAACCGGGGCCGGTTTCGCCGCGGTCGGCCTCGGCGGACGGCTTCGGCGGCTGCTCCTGCCGGTCGGAATCGGATGCGGGATCGGACGCGTGGACGGCGCCGGACTCGATCTGGTTCGTGCCCACCGGGTCGTCCGTGCGGGTCCCGGTATCGGCCACGGAGCCTTCGGGGCGGGCGTTGCCGCCGGCGGGCGCGTGCTGACCGTCGAGGCCGCCGTGCCCCATGTCGGCCTGCGTCCTGTCCTGACCCGCCTTCTCGGCCGCGGCACGGCCGTGGTTCGGCTCGGACTGCGTGTCGCGCGCTTCGAGCGCGTCGGTGAGGGCCGGGTCGCGATCGGCCGCCGTCAGCACGGCCTCATTGTCCTGCTCGTGCAGGGTCGCGAACCGGTCCTCCGTCCCGTCGGCGCCGTACCACGTCGTCAGCGACGTGAGCCCGCCCGCGGGCTCGGAGGTGCGGCGGCCGGTCTGCGACCCGCGCTGGACGGGCCGGCCGGCGGCGAGGTCGTCCAACAGCTTGTCGAAGTTTTCCGGAGTCAGGTCCTCGTAGTAGTCGTCGTTGATCTGCACCATCGGCGCGTTGCAGCAGGCGCCCAGGCACTCGACCTCGAGCCAGGAGAAGTTGCCGTCGGCCGAGATGCCGTCCATCGGGCCGACGCGCCGCTCCAGCACCGCCTTGATGTCGTTGGCGCCGCGCAGCACGCAGGGCGTCGTGCCGCAGAACTGGATGAAGTGCTTCCCGACGGGCTTCAGGTTGTACATCGTGTAGAAGGTCGCGACCTCGAGCACGCGGATGTACGGCATGCCGAGGATGTCGGCGATGCGCTCGATGGCGGGCTTCGACACCCAACCCTCGTTCTGCTGCTGGGCGCGCCGCAGCAGCGCCATCACGGCGGAAGCCTGGCGGCCTTCCGGGTATTTCCGGATCTGGCGGTCCACCCAGGCCCGGTTCTCGGGGGTGAAGTCGAAGCTGTCGGGCTGGATTTCAGCGAGGCGCCGAACGGTCATCAGTTCATCTTTTCGCAGGTCTGACGGGGCGCGCTGTGGCACAGATAGGCCGAGGTGCCCCGCTGCAGGATGATGTAGGCCCCGCCGCTCGTGTCGGCGAAGGCGGTCTTGATCTCGTAGCCGTCGGACAGCAGCTTCGCCACCGAGGTCGCCGCCTGGGCGGCGGCGGCGGACGCCGCCGCGGACGCCAACAGAACCCCGGCGACGAGCCGCCGCATCAGCGGTCGACCTCGCCGAACACGATGTCGAGCGAGCCCAGCACGGCCGACACGTCGGCGAGCAGGTGTTCGCGGCACATGAAGTCCATCGCCTGGAGGTGGGCATAGCCGGGCGCGCGGATCTTGCAGCGGTACGGCTTGTCGCTGCCGTCCGACACCAGATACACGCCGAACTCGCCCTTGGGCGCCTCGACGCAGGCGTAGACTTCGCCCGCCGGCACGTGGAAGCCCTCGGTGTAAAGCTTGAAGTGGTGGATCAGCGCTTCCATCGAGCGCTTCATCTCGGCGCGCGGCGGCGGCGCAACCTTGCCCTGGCGGGTGGTCACGGGCCCCTGCCCGTCCGGCTGCCGCAGCTTGGCGCAGCATTGCCGCATGATGCGGACGGACTGGCGCATCTCCTCCATGCGGATCACCTGGCGATCGTAGTTGTCGCCGTGCTTCCCGACGGGGATCTCGAACTCCATCTCGTCGTAGCACTCGTAGGGCTGCGAGCGGCGCAGGTCCCAGGCGGCGCCGGAGCCGCGCACCATCACGCCCGAGAAGCCCCACGCCCAGCATTCGTCGAGCGTCACGATGCCGATGTCGACGTTGCGCTGCTTGAAGATGCGGTTGTCGATGAACAGCGCTTCGAGGTCGTCGACGACCTTGAGGAAGGGGTCGCAGAAGGCGTCGATGTCGTCGATCAGCGCCGGCGGAAGGTCGGCGTGGACGCCGCCCGGCCGGAAATAATTGGCGTGGAGCCGCGCCCCGCAGGCCCGCTCGTAGAAGCCCATCAGCTTCTCGCGCTCCTCGAAGCCCCACAGCGGCGGCGTCAGGGCGCCGACGTCGAGCGCCTGCGTGGTGACGTTGAGCAGGTGGGACAGGATGCGGCCGATCTCGCAGTAGAGCACGCGGATCAGTTGGGCGCGGCGCGGCACCTCGATCTTGAGCAGCTTCTCGATGGCCAGGACGAAGCCATGTTCCTGATTCATCGGCGACACGTAGTCGAGCCGATCGAAATACGGGATGTTCTGGACGTAAGTGCGCTGCTCCATCAGCTTCTCGGTGCCGCGGTGCAGCAGGCCGATGTGGGGGTCGACGCGCTCGACCACCTCGCCGTCGAGCTCCAGCACGAGGCGGAGCACGCCGTGGGCGGCAGGATGCTGCGGCCCGAAGTTGATGGAGAAGTTGCGGATCGTCTGGTCGTTCATGACGCTTTCTCGCCGTCGGCGCCGAAGCGCTTGGCCTTCTCGTCGCCGGGGAGGGACGCGATGTCCATCGCTTCCCAGGGGGACAGGAAGTCCCAGTCGCGGTAGTCCTGCGTCAGCCGCACGGGTTGGTTGACGACGCGCTTCTCGGCGTCGTTCCACCAGGACTCGACGAAGCCGGTCTGGGGGAAGTCCTTGCGCAGGGGATGGCCCTCGAAGCCGTAGTCGGTGAGGAGCCGGCGCAGGTCCGGGTGGCCGGTGAACAGGATGCCGTAAAGGTCGTAGGCTTCCCGCTCGTACCAGTTGGCGGAAGGGAACACGCCGGTGAGCGACGGCACGGCGGTGTCCTCGTCCGCCTGCACCTTCACGCGGACGCGCCGGTTGTGCTTGGGCGACATCAGGTGGACGACGACGTCGAAGCGCGACGCGCGCGTCGGATAGTCCACGCCGCACAGGTCGACGAAGGCGACGAAGCGACAGCGCTCGTCGTCGCGCAGAAAGGTCACCAGCGGCACGATGTCGGACGCCTGCGCGAGCAGGGTCAGCTCGTCGTTGGCCACCACGACCGTGACGGCGCCGCCGCCGAAGGACGCCGCGATGGCGGCCCCGAGGTCCTCGTCCGTCGGCGTTCGGCTGTCGTTCATCGGGTCGCACCTCGGGTCGTCGTGTCGGAATAGCCCCGCGCGTCGCGCGGGGCCGGGGCTCAGCGCTCGATCGTGCCGGTGCGACGGATCTTGCGCTGCAGCATCAGGAAGCCGTAGAGCAGCGCTTCGGCGGTGGGGGGGCATCCCGGAACGTAGATGTCGACCGGGATGATGCGGTCGCAGCCGCGCACCACCGAATAAGAGTAATGATAATAGCCGCCGCCGTTGGCGCAGGATCCCATGGAGATGACGTAGCGCGGCTCCGGCATCTGGTCGTAGACCTTGCGCAGCGCCGGGGCCATCTTGTTGGTCAGCGTGCCGGCGACGATCATCACGTCGGATTGGCGCGGGCTCGCCCGCGGGGCGAATCCGAACCGCTCGGAATCGTAGCGCGGCATGGAGAACTGCATCATCTCGACCGCGCAGCAGGCGAGGCCGAAGGTCATCCACATCAGCGAGCCCGTGCGGGCCCAGTTGATGACGTCGTCCGTCGAGGTGAGGATGAAGCCCTTGTCGGCGAGTTGGTCGCTCATGCCGGCGACGAAGGCGTCGTCGCTCTGGATGGCGCGGCCCGTGCGCGGGTCGATGAGGGGCTGGCCGCCCTTCGGCGGCTGCGCCGTGACCAGCGTCCCGCCGGTCGAGGCCGCGTCCGCCATGCCGGGCCGGCTCTCGGGTTTCGAGTCGAGGATCAATCCCATTCGAGGGCGCCCTTGTTCCATTCGTAGATGAAGCCGATCGTCAGCACGCCGAGGAACAGCATCATCGACCAGAAGCCGAAGATCCCGACCTCGTGAAACGCCACCGCCCAGGGGAACAGGAAGGCGACTTCGAGGTCGAAGATGATGAAAAGCAGAGCGACCAGGTAGAACCGGACGTCGAACTTCATGCGGGCGTCGTCGAAGGCGTTGAAGCCGCACTCGTAGGCCGACAGCTTCTCGGGATCGGGCGCCTGGAACGCGACGATGAAGGGGACGACGAGCAGCGCCCCGGCGATCACCGCCGACACCGCGATGAAGATCACCAGCGGCAGGTATTGGTCGAGAAGCCCCGGCATCGCGCCTCCACGGGGCCGCCGAACCGGACCCTCACAGCATCGTGCCCGGGGCCTGTTCGACCCCGGCCAGCTTGGAGGAGACCTAATGTACCGCACTGCACTGCGCAAGGCGAAAGCCCGACGCGGGCGGGTTCGCCACAGGGGTCGCGGGTCGCGCGGCATTCCATCGCTGGATGATCGCCGGCGCGGGCCGGGCCGCCGGCGGACGCGCCGATCAGGCCGCGCCGGCTCCGCCGGCGCGGCGCGAATCGGCGGTCTCGGCCAGCAGCGCCACGAGCAGGTCCGGCTGCGACACGAGGCCGATGAGGCGGCCGTCGGGACCGACCACCGGCAGGTTGTGCAGGCCCGTGCTCGCCATCAGCCGGACGGCGTCGGCGAGCGGGGCTTCGGGGAACAGCCGTGCGACCGGCGCCGTCATGATGTCCTCGACGTTGCCCTGCGGCGCCCGCCCGCGCTCGACCGTCAGGCGCAGCCGGCGCAGGATGCCGAGCCGCGGGCCCGCCCGGTCCCACGCCGGCTTGTCGAGCAGGTCCGCCCGGGTGACCATGCCGAGCACGCGCGCGCGCTCGTCCGTCACCGGCAGCGCGTCCGCGGCGCGGTCGCGCATCAGCCGCAGGGCTTCGGCGATCGGGGCGCCGGGTGCGACAGCGACGGCGTCGCGCCGCATCACGGCCGAGCAGGTGGCCAGCCCGGCGCGGCGGCGGTAGGAGCGGATCTCCGCCTGCCGGAGGATCGCTTCGAGGTCTCGGCGGTCGACGTCGAGCAGTTGATCGTTCTCGGCCAGCACGGCGTCGATGTCGGCGGAGCTGAAGCCCAGGCCCGCCGCCGGCGCGGGGCGACGCGCGTCGCGCTCCGCCGCCGGGCCGATCGTGCGGTGCGGGTAGGAGCGGCCGAGCAGGTTGTTGAACAGCAGCGCCACCGCCAGCAGCAGCACGCTGTTGGCCGCCACGGGCCACAGCACGAAGCCGTAGCCGAGGTGGCGCACCGCCGGGCCGCCGAGCACCGCCGTCAGCGCCACCGCGCCGCTGGGCGGGTGGATGCAGCGCAGGCTCGCCATGAGGCCGATCGCCAGACCGACCGCCAGCGCGGCCGCGACGAGGGGCTCGGGCACCAGCGTCGCCGCGGTGACGCCGACAAGAGCCGCCACGACGTTGCCGCCGAGGATGGACCAGGGCTGGGCCAGCGGGCTCGACGGGACGGCGAAGAGCAGGACCGCGGAAGCCCCGATCGGGGCGATGAGGGTCGGCAGCGTCCCGCCGTCGCCGACGGCGAGCCGGCACAGGCTCCCCGTCGCCAGGACGCCGAGGAGCGCGCCGACCGCGGACCGGAACCGCTCCTTGGCGCTGATCGGCGTCGTGCGGGGCATCCAGGCGGAGAATGATGGGAGCATGGGCTCGTTCGTGGGCCCGGTCGCGGCCGGCGCCGAATGCCCTGGCCTCGCCGATGCGGTCCCGGCGGAGAAACCGCGCCGGGCCAGCGGCGTCAAGCGACGGGCCCGGGACGCGCGTCCCGCTCCGGGCCGCCGTGCGGCCCCGCCGACGGGTCGCGGGCGGCCGGGCGCGGAGCGTCGTCGGTCCCCGGGCCGTGCCGCACGGCGCCGCCGGGCGGCGCCGGCGTCACAGCAGGTCGGCGAGCGGGTTGGGCACCTGGTCGGCGCAGAAGGCCTGCCCGGCGGGCTGGGACCGGTCGGCTTCCGCGCCGTCGAGCGCCGCCGCGAAGGCCGCCAGCGCCGCGTTGAAGGCGGCGAAGCGCGTTTCCCGCTGCGCCGGGTTGGACGGCGCGGTGCGGCTGTAGAGGGCCGCTGCGTCCTGCAGCTTGCCGAACGCTTCCTCGACCTTCCAGTCCGGCTCGATCTTGTCGAGCATGGTTTCGCGCAAGGCTTCCGTATTCGCCCGCAACCCTTTGATCTTGGCCGGCTTCGCTGTCTCGTCGTCCGCCGCGGCCTGATCGTGGAACCTGACCAGTTCGGTGGCGAAGGTCATCATCATGTCGCGCTGTCTCCTGCCCCGGCCTGCCTGGGAGCGGCGTTTTTCGGCCTTGGATGGTTAACGAGGGGTGTAAGGCGCCGGCCCGTTCGCCGCGCTGCGGCGACGGGGTCCCCGACCGATCGGTCCCTGTCGGGCGCTCGTGGACCGGCCCGCGAAAATCCGCTTTGCCTCGGCGCGCGGTTCGGCAGGATGGCGCGGGCCGCGCCCGACCGGACGACCGCGGGCCCGAGGAGGTGGAGCATGCTCGATCGCGACGACATCGAGGCCGATCTCGCCCGAGGCCAACCGGAGGACATCCGGGACGCGTTCGACGCCCTGGTGAGATGGGACGGCGCCAGCGGCATCCGGGGCATGGCGCGGGCCGGCGATCTGATGGCGTTGTTCGAGCGCGTCTCGACGGCGCTGCTGGACGACGACGGCCGCGTCCCGCCGGACACGGTGCGCGCCCTGCTGCGCGGCCGGGGGACGGCGCCCGCGCGAGGGGTCGCCACCTACGGCGACGCGGCCCGCTTCGCCCTCGCGGCCCGCCGCAGCTGGTGGCCCGCCTTCGCGGCGAGCTTCCCCGATCCCGACGGAGCGCCCGAACCGGTCTGACCGCCGGGCAGGCTCCGCCCGTTCCCGGCCGACACGGCGGTGCGGCGCATCAGGGCGTCCTCGGCGGCCTCAGCCGAAGGTGGAGGTCCCCGCCTCCGAGCAGGCGCACGCCGCGGTCGTAGACGCTGCGGCAGGGGGCGCTGAGCAGGCGACGCTTGCCCAGGATGCAGGACACGCCGTGGTCCTTGGCGGCGAGGGCGTCGGGGCACAGGCGAAGCGCCTCGCCGAGGCACAGCATCGCCGATCGCCGAAGCTCGGGCGGGATGGCGAGCGACGGCGCCGCGCAGGCGGGCGAGGCAGCCGCGAGGGCCGCGATGAAGCAGAGGATCAGGCGCATGCGGGCTAGGTTTGCGCCTGTCGCGGCGCCCCGGCAAGCCTCGCGGCCGCGCTATAGAAGCTGTTTCCGGTACGGACGGACCGGCTGCGAGCGGCTCCCGCTGTTCGGCTGGTCGCGGCGCGTGGGCGCCGACGGGACCGGCGTCGCCGGCCGTTCGACCTGCCCGCGTCTCTACTCGGCCGCTTCCTGAAGCGACACCGCCTGCAGCACCGAATGGATGGAGGATTTACGGCCGAACGCGGCCAGGACCTTCCCATGCAGGACCGTCGACCTCGCGTCCGCGGCGACGGACCGCTCGTTGGCTTCGGACGCGTCCGATTCCAACGCCATCACGCGCGCTTCGGCGGCCTCGGCCCGGGCGGCCAGTTCGGCGAGCCTGTTCTGATCTGCCGCCGCCTGCGCCTGCAGCCTCGTCGAGAACTGCATCCATTGTGTGGACGCCCGCTCGTGTTCAACCAGCTGCTCGGCCCGGTCGGAAAGCTCATGCTCCAGGATCTGGCACCGGGAGGACAGGAACTCGATCGCCTTAGCCGCCTTGCTCAGCAGCATATCGACTTCCGCGCATTCAGGCTCTACAGCTTCCTCCAGATGACGCTGGAGGTTTGCAGATTGCACGGGGAAACGATCTTGAGCTTCCGGCTTGCTGAAGACACGGCTCATGAACTCCCCCACTTCTGCCAAGTTGGCGAGGTCGAGAACTCCGCTGTCCTGCCGCGCTTCCCGCTGCGTCGTGCCACCTTCGTTCACGGTAACCTCCTCGCAAGCCACAACTGAACCATCGTGCAAGTGTGGTTAAGGAGACGTTAATGCCACCAGCGATGTCTTAAAAAAGCGTCACCCCGGGCGAGGGTCCTCTCCCGGCTCCACCTCGTTCCAACTGAAGTTTTCGGAGACAGAACCGATGTCCGACCTCGATCCCACCGCACTCGCCGAGATGACGGCCGAAGTCGTCGCCGCCTACGTGACCCGCAACCACGTTCAAGCGTCCGACGTGCCGAACCTGATCTCGACGGTGCACGACGCGCTGGCCCGCCTGGCGCATGCGCCCGAAGCGGCGCCCGAGCCCGCCAAACTGGTGCCGCCCGTATCGATCAAGAAATCGCTGACCGACGACTACCTGGTCAGCCTGGAGGACGGACGCCACTACCAGAGCCTGAAGCGCCACCTCGCCGGCCGCGGCCTCACGCCGGACGAGTACCGGACCAAGTGGGGCTTGCCGCCCGACTACCCGATGGTGGCCCCCGTCTACGCCCGGAAGCGGTCTGAGCTGGCGAAGAGCATCGGGCTCGGCAGCATGCGAAAGACCGGCTGACAGCACAAAGGCCCTCCCGGAGCCCGGTCGCGGTCCGAGCCCTCCCGCATCGCTCCCGGCGGGAGGGCGCCGATCCCGAAATGGTCGGGTGGAGACTGGGCCGGGCGTCCCGTCAGCCGGCCCGCCTTTCACATGCGTCGCCGATCATGAGCGCCATCAGCACGGCTGCCGCCCGGGCGAGATAGCGTAGGCGCTTGGGCTGCACCGCATGCTCCCAGGGAAGCCACGTCACGCTCGCATGCATCGCGTCGTGATCGTAGAGGACTTTCGCTAGCTTCTCCTGGATGGCGCTCGGCTGCTTGGCGGCTCGGCCGGATCGACGATGCTGGCTGCGCTTCGCGTGAAAATCGACAGGCTCCAAGGCCGCCTCCATCTGCCATGACTGATGGAGAACTGCCCTTCGCCGGTAGAAGACGCCATGCCTCAGCGTCCCGATTTCTATGCGAATCGTCTCACCCGTCCTTTCGAGGAGCGACGAGGACGCCGACGGCCCCCGACCGCCCGCCAAGTCGAGCGGGCTCCCTCGTCTGCGAGGCGGGCGATCTCACGCTGAAGCATGGGCAAAGGCGGCACCCGCGTCCCTGCCCCGGCCCGTCGGCACAGGACAACAGGCTCGACGCCTTCTCGGAAACGACGTCGTCGACGATTCGGGCCGGCCATGGGAGGACGCGGCTTCCGCGACACGAGCGGGACGGCCGTCACGATGTTGGGGAAGACGGAAGGTCCCGGCTCGGGAGATCGCGGCGTTCGGAAGCCATCGCTCCGCCGTCGCGCAGGATGCTCGACAGCGATCGATCCGGAACAAACCTCGGAACGAAAACCGAAAACCAAATATATCTGCTGACGGGAAAGCCGACAAACGGCTGAATGAATGGTCGGAGTGATAGGATTCGAACCTACGACCCCTAGTCCCCCAGACTAGTGCGCTAACCGGGCTGCGCTACACTCCGACACCGCGATGCGGTAAGGCCGTATAGGACGTTCGGAAGAAGCCTGCAAGCCCGAAGGTGAGGCGTCGCGGCGAAGTCCGTCGTCGACGCGAGGACGGCGGCCTTCACGTGCGGCCGACGGACGAGAGCAGCCGCGCGCATTCGGCGAGGTCGGCGGCCACGTCGGCGAGGCGGTCGGCCATGCCGCCGGGGATGTCGGACCCGGGCGCGGCGCGCCCCTCCTGACGCCGCGGGGCGGCCCTGACCGGGGCCTGCGGGACCGCCAGCACGGGGTCGCGGCGGGTGGGCGGCTGATCACTCGGCATCGTGGCTCCGCTGTGCTCGCCTCGGTCCGGGCCGGCCGCGGCGTCCCCGTCGTGTCCCGGCTCGGGCGCTGCCGGCGCGGGCGTGGCCCGCGATCGGGCCAGGGCGTCGGCGACGTGTCGCGCCCCGAACTCGGCCAGCAAACGCTGCACGCCCTTGATGGTGTAGCCCTCGCCGTAGAGCAGGGCCTGCACGGCCCGCAGCAGCGCCACGTCCTCGGGCCGGTAGAACCGCCGCCCGCCCGCCCGCTTGAGCGGCTTGACCTGCGGAAACCGCGTTTCCCAGAACCGAAGCACGTGCTGCGGCAGCCGCAGCTCCTCCGCCACCTCGCCGATGGTGCGATAGGCGTCGGCGCTCTTCTGCGAGACGGGCCGCTCAATCATCCTGCGGCAGCGGCGCGCCGTTGATGCGGCTTTTCAGGATGTTCGACGGCTTGAACACCATCACGCGGCGCGGCGTGATGGGGACCTCGATGCCGGTCTTCGGGTTGCGGCCGATGCGTTCGCCCTTGGACCGCACCACGAAGGAGCCGAAGGACGACAGCTTCACCGGCTCGCCCCGGGCGATGGCGCCGGAAATCTCCTGCAGCACCATTTCGACGAGCTCGGCCGACTCGCTGCGCGACAGGCCGAGCTGCTGGTACACGGCCTCGGACAGGTCCGCCCGCGTGATGGTCTTGCCGTCGGGTGTGCCGGGAGGTCTGGCCATGGGCGCTCTCGATCATCTCCCTGGATCCGCCCGGCGGGGGAGGCCGTGCGGGGAAGCTTAACGCTTGCGGGGCGGGCGCGGAAGCCGCGACGACGGCCCTGCGACCGCGATACGGTTCACCACCGCAGCAGCGCGGACCCCCAGGTGAAGCCGCCGCCCACGGCTTCGAGCATCACGAGGTGCCCCGGGCGGATACGCCCGTCGCGGCAGGCCTCGTCGAGCGCAAGCGGCACCGAGGCCGCCGACGTGTTGGCATGCAGGTGCACCGTGGTCACCACCTTCGCGGGATCGATGCCGAGCTTCGCCGCCGACGCGTCGATGATGCGGCGGTTGGCCTGGTGCGGCACGAACCAGTCGAGGTCGTCGGGGCCGATCCCCGCCGCCGCGAAGGCGTCGACGACGACGTCCGTCACCTGGCCGACCGCGTGGCGGAACACGTCCTTGCCCTGCATGCGCAGGTGGCCGGTGGTGCCGGTCGTCGAGGGGCCGCCGTCGACGAACAGCTTGTCGCGCCCGCGCCCGTCCGACCGCAGATGCGTGGTGATGATGCCGCCGTCCCGCAGCGCGTCGCCCCCCCGCTCGGCTTCGAGCAGCACGGCGCCGGCGCCGTCGCCGAACAGCACGCAGGTGGTGCGGTCCGACCAGTCGAGCAGGCGGGAAAAGGTTTCGGCGCCGATCACCAGGGCGCAGCGGTGCGACCCCGAGCGCAGGAACTTGTCGGCCGTCGCGAGGGCGAAGACGAAGCCCGAACACACGGCCTGGAGGTCGAAGGCGACGCCGGCCGTGAGGCCGAGGGCCGCCTGAACCTGGGTGGCGGTGGCGGGAAAGGTGTAGTCGGGCGTCGCGGTCGCCACGATGACGAGGTCGACGTCGCGGGCGTCGCGCCCCGCTCGGTCCAGCGCGGCGCGGGCCGCGTGGGTGGCGAGCTGTGACGTCGTCTCACCCTCGGCCGCGAAGAAGCGCCGGGTGATGCCGGTGCGCTGGAGGATCCATTCGTCGGACGTGTCGACGGTGCGCGCCAGCTCGGCGTTGGTGACGCAACGCTCGGGCAGGTAGGCGCCGACGCCTCGCACCACGGACCGCCAGCCGCTCGATTCCACCACGAGGCCTCTTCATCACTGAACCCGGCCGGCGCCGCGCCATGCGCGCCGGGCCGCCCTGCGCCGGCCGGAAGCGCGGGCCCGTCCGGACGAGCCGCGGGCCGAGGGCGCCGGACCCGCGGAGCCTCCCTATGCGCCGAATCGGCGCCAGCGGCAATCGCCGAGGGGCCCCGCCCTCACGGCGCCGAAACGGCGGCGGTTCCCGGCAGCGCCGCGGCGGCGGCGGCGGCCGACTGGCTGTCCTGCGACAGCGCGAGCTGGTCGCGGATGCGGGCGAGCAGGTCGTGGCTGACCATCTCGTGCCCGACCCCGATGGCGCGGGCGTAGCCCACCGCGTCGGTGCCGCCGTGGCTCTTGATGACGACGCCGTCGAGCCCGAGGAAGACGCCGCCGTTGACGCCGCGCGGGTCCATCTTCTCGCGCAGCGCCGCGAAGGCGCCGCGGGCGAACCAGTAGCCGACCTTGGACATGAGGTTGGCGCTCATCACCTCGCGCAGGTAGCGGCCGATCTGCACGGCGGTGCCTTCCGCGGTCTTCAGAGCGATGTTGCCCGTGAAGCCCTCGGTCACCACGACGTCGACCGTCCCGCGCCCGAGGTCGTCGCCCTCGACGAAGCCGCGGTAATCGAGCGACGGCAGCGCGAGTTCGCGCAGCATGCGCCCCGCCGCCTTGATCTCCTCGAGCCCCTTGATCTCCTCGACGCCGACGTTCAGCAGTCCGACGCTCGGGCGCTCGATGCCGCGTACGATGCGGGCCATCGCGGCGCCCATGATGCCGAGGTCCACGAGGTGCTGGGCATCGGCACCGATGCTGGCGCCGACGTCGAGGACGATGGACACGCCCTTCACGGTCGGCCACATGGCGGCGATGGCGGGCCGGTCCACATGCGCCATGGTGCGGAGGCAGATCTTCGACATGGCCATGAGGGCGCCGGTGTTGCCGGCCGACACGACGCAGTCGGCGCGGCCCGTCTTCACGGCGTCGATGGCCATCCACATGGACGAGGTTCGGCGGCCGGAGCGGAGCGCCTGGCTCGGCTTGTCGTCCATGCGGACCGCCACGGTGGTGTGGACCACCTCGGATGCGGCGGACAGCGCGGGCTCCCGGGCGAGCAGCGGGGCGATCTGCGCCTCGTCTCCCACCAGCAGGAAGCGCGTCCCCGGGCGCTCGCGCAACGCCAAAGCGGCACCCGGAACCACGACGGAGGGTCCGTGATCGCCGCCCATGGCATCGATTGCGATCCGAACCGCCTCGTTCATCCGTCACCCTCGTCTTCGAAGCCGGTCATCGGGCTCCGGTGGGAAGCCCAGGTTCCATGCCGTCACGCCGGTGGCCACGTCAACTCGCCAAAGCGACGTGGCGCGACACCTCGCCCCGCCCCGGCCGCGGACGCTTCGGCCCGGGGTCAGGCCGTTTCGGGGCCCTTCAACGCCTTCAAGGCCGCGAAGGGCGAAGCCTCCGGCTCCTCGGCCGGCTCCGGCGCGGGGTCGGCGAAGGCCACCCCGGGCTTGCGCGGATAAGGGTCGAGGCCGAGCACCAGGATTTCGGCCGCGAGCGATCCGAGGTCCACCCGCCCGTTGACGATGGGATCGGGCAGGTCCTCGAGGTCCTCGTCGTCGCCTCCGGGCCGCGCCGCCCGCGCCGCCGCCAGTTCCTCCACCTCGGCTTCGGGGGCGAACCGCACGTCGACCGGCTCCGACACGTCGGACGCGAATTCGTCGAGCGAGACGACGCAGACCTGGCGCACGCGCGCCGACACGGTCCCGGTGACGTGGAGGCCGTCGGCGCCCTCGCGCCGGATGCGGAAGGCGGCCGACAGCGCGTCGATGCCGGGCAGGTCGCAGTCCCGCGCCAGGGCGTCGCGTTCGGCCGGCGTGGTGTCGAGCGCGAAGCTCGTCGCGGTGTCGCGCGCCGACGCCGCGTCGAAGCGGCGGGACAGGGGACCGGAGGGCGGGATCGAACGGGTCATGGCGGGCTCAGGGACGGGACGGTCGACGGGTCGGGAAAGGGCAGCGGTGCTTCGAGGCAGGACGCGAGCGGGGTCGACGCGAGGACATCCGCGGCCAGGGTCGCGTAGCGCGACAGGCGTTCCGCTGCATCCCCTTCGACACGGCCCGCGTAAACGTTGCGCCCCAGCGCGGACGCCAGCGCGCCGTCGCCGGAGCGCAGGCCGGCGTCGTAGGCGGCGGAGCGGCCGAGGAAGGCCTCGCACAGCCGCTTCATGCGCTTAGGCACCGTAACGTCGCCGACGCCGGCTTCGCGGAGGTCGGCTTCGAGATGGGCGAAGACCGTGTCGACGAGATCCTGCGCGACGGCCGGTCCCGGCTTTTCGGCGGCGTTGAAACGGCGCAGGACGAGGCCTGCGTGGAGGGCGAGGAGTTCGAACCGTCCTTCGAACGTGTCGGGCACGCCGTAGTCGATGTAGAACGCCGGGCGCCGCACCGCGCCGACGATCTCGCCGTGCAGGCGGTCCAGCAGGGCGCGCCGGGGATCGGGGCGCCGACGCGCGAAAGGGAACAGCATCCCGAGCGGGAGCACCATGGCGCCGGATCCGACGGCCGGCGCATCCTGCGGCGCGGCATCGAGGGGGCGAAACTTGCATTTCGCGGATGCCGCAGTTACGCACTGCCCTCGCCCAATGCAAGGGTCCGCGGCGGTGCGTCGGCTCCGCGAAAGCCACCTCGCTTCTGGTTGCGCGTGGCGATGCCCCCGCGGAGCGCGGTGCGCCGCGCCGAAACGGTGCTCAGGAGGTTCGGATGCGACGCATGGACAACGGCTCGGCGCGCGCCCGACGGGTCGCCGGGCTCGCCGGCGTCGGCCTGCTGGCCCTGAGCCTCGGCGGCTGCCTCGGCTACGACGGCGAAGTCACGCGCGGCTACGTGGCGGACCAGCGCTCGCTCGAACAGGTGAAGGCCGGCTCCTCCGCCGAGCAGGTGCTCGTGCTGCTGGGCACCCCGTCGACGACCTCCACGGTGGGCGGCACGGCCTGGTACTACATCAGCCAGACGGTGGACCGCACCTTCGCCTTCTCGGCACCGGCCGTCGTCGACCAGCGGGTGCTCGCCGTCTATTTCAACAAGGACAAGAAGGTCGAGCGCATCGCCAACTACGGCCTGCAGGACGGCAAGGTGTTCGACTTCATCAGCCGCACCACGCCGACGGGCGGCGCCGAGCAGGGCTTCGTCAGGAACCTGTTCCGCTCGCTGCTCAAGTTCACCTGACCGGTTCCGGCGGGCCGCCTCAGGGGCCCGCCGCGGGGTCGGGGGGCGCCGCCGAGCCGGCCGGGTCGCCCCGCGGGACCGGGTCGAAGGCCGGGAACAGGAGCAGCCCGGCCGCAAAGCCGCCGATATGGGCCTGCCACGCGATCGCGCCGCCGCCGATCCCGAACGAGATCGAGCCCAGCCCGAACAGGAGGTTGGTGGCGAACCACGCGACCAGGAACGTCAGCGACCGGCTGTCCGACAGCACCTCGCGCAGCGACTGGGCGGGCGCGAGAAAGGCCCGGCGGCGGCCGTCGCCGACCGCGTCCACGAGGGCCGACAGGGGCACGTGCGGCCGGAACATGAAGCGCAGCGCCGCTCCCATGCAGCCCGACACCGCGGCCGACGCGCCGATCACCGGCTCGAGGTCGAGCGGATGCGCGGCCCATTGCGCGACGGCGCCCGCCGCGGCGGTGACGGCCATGAAGGCGAAGAAGCGCCGAGCGCCGAATCGGCGCGCAACCGGCGTGCCGAAGGCGAGAAGCCAGACGCCGTTCAGCCCGATATGCCCCCAATCGGCGTGGAGCAGCGCGTAGGTGAGGGCCGTCCAAGGCTGGAGCGTGCCGTCGCCGAGGAAGAAGCGCTCGGCCTGCGCCTGCCGGTAGCCCTCCGCACCGTGCCGCGCCAGCGCCACAACGGCGCCGACGACGCGGTCCGGGACGAGAGCGTAGCTGAACCGCCCGGGCACGAAGGCCAGCCGGGTGAAGAGCGCGTCGTCCCAAGCGTCCGGCAGGACCTGGCGCAGGGCGTGGATCCCGACCAGCACGACGAGCGTCGCCGCGATCGGCCACGGGATGTCGAAGATGGGCTGGCGCTGCGGCGCCGCGCGCTCGGGCGCTGCGGTACGGTCGAGCAAATGGGAAACCTTGGTGGCCGGTGCCGATCCCGGGCGTCGGCGACGGAGCGACAAGTCCCGCCGCGGGGCGAAAGATCCTGGGCCGCCCTTCGTCGGTCGTCCCACGCATGGCGGCCTCCTCTCGCGGGCGAGAGGGGTGGGATCGGGCGGTGGGGCCGGCGGCACGAGCCGTGCGGTGGCGGGGGCAACCTGCCCGGGCGACCTCCGGCCCGTGCCGAAACGGGACGGACGGCGTGCCGTGGCGTGACGCCGAGTGACCCGAATGAGACATGCCGCCAGCCGCCAGCTCCACGCCTATTGGGACGCCCTCCGCGGCGGGCGGGCGGCGCCCGGACGGGACGAGATCGACCCTGCGGCGATCCGCGGCGTGCTCGCCTCCGTCTTCATGCTGGATGTCGCGGCGCTCCCCCTGCCCCGGCCGGCCGACGCCACCTTCAGCCTGAGCGGGACGCGCATCGACGCCCTTTTCGGCCGCCTGCTGCGGGGGAGCACCTTCGACAGCATCTGGGACCCCCGCAGTGCCGCGCTCGCCGCGGCCGCGCTGGATGCGGCGCTGGGCGGGGGCCGGCCCGTCGTCGCCGCGGCCCGCGGGGGGCCGCCGGGGCGCGGCGCCATCGACGTCGAGCTTCTGCTGCTGCCCCTCGCGTCCGGGGCCGGCCGGCGCGCGCGCGTGCTGGGGTCGCTGGGCGCCGCCTCCGCGCCGGACTGGATGGGCCTGTCGGCCGCGGCGCCGCTCGACCTCAAGGCCCTCGGGGAGCCCCGCCTCGCACCCCGGGCGCCGGACTTCGGCCGACGCGTCGCGCGCCCCTTCGCGCCGCATCCCGGCGGCCGGCGCGAGCCGCCGCACCCGCCCGGCCGGGCCTGACGGTCCGCTGCCGCAACGGCCTTCAAGTTCAGGTCGCCTTAACGGGTCGGGCGTCAAAGTGGGCTTCAGAAGAACCGTCCCGAACCTCCAAGGCGGACATCCGGTGGTGTCATCCCCGCTCCTCAGATCCGATCCGTACGACCAAGAGCGGCGCCGCCACCAGCGCGTGCGGGTGGCCGTGCTGGGACGTTACATGCTGGCGAACCGGCAGGAATTCCCATGCCAGACCATCGACATGTCGCCCGGCGGCGTGGCCCTCGTCGCCCCCGTGCGGGGCGCCCTGAAGGAACGGGTGATCTGCTACATCGACCAGATCGGCCGGATCGAGGGCACGGTGGCGCGCATGCTCGAGTCGGGATTCGCGCTGTCGCTCAACGTGCCGCTCGTCAAGCGCGAGAAGCTGGCCGACCAGCTCACATGGCTCGGCAACCGCCACGCGCTCGGGATGCCCGAAGACCGGCGCCACGAGCGCGTCGCGCCGCGCAACCCGCGCTCGACGCTGCGGTTGCCGGACGGCCGGGACTACCCGATCCGGCTCATCGACGTGTCGGTGTCGGGCGCGGCCTTCACGGCGGACATCCACCCCCCCGTGGGCACGCCGGTCACGATCGGGCAGACGCCGGCCCACGTGGTCCGCGGCTTCAACGGGGGCGTGGCGGTCGAGTTCGCGCGACCCTTCTCGGCCGACAGCGACGCCAGCGCGCTCCAGCTGTGAGGGCGGGGCGGGGAAGCGCCCGTCCTCGCCCCCCGACGGTCAGATCTCCTCGAGGTCGTAGTCGAGGATGGCCATCTGCAGCGTGTAGGACTTGCCCTTCGGGTCGTCGGCCGACACGACCCCCAGGAAGTCGCTGCCCACGTTCAGCTCCACGGAATCGGTCTTCTTGGCCCGCGGCACGACCTTGAACTTATCGTTGTCGAACAGCAGCCGCAGGTAGGACTCGATCGTCTGGCGGTCGACCGGGATCTTCATCTCGAACGAGAACGAGCGGTCGCCGTCCTCGTCGTCCACCGCGATCGTGGCGATGCGACGCTCGCCCAGCGACACGTCCGCCCGGTCGGCGTCGCCCTGGTTCGGCAAAACCTTCAGGGCCTTGTTGCCGAAGGTGCGCTGCAGGTAGTCCTGCAGCTTGTGGAGTTCGGTCTTGTTCAAGCTGTGCTCCGAAAGGACGCCGCCCGCGCATCGCGTCCCGCGGTGGACGGCTTCGTGCCGACCCTCGGGCCGGGCCGAAACCCTAGCCGAGCGAGGCGTCCGGCGGAAGCCTCATCCCGTTCCAACCCGCCGAGGAGGAGCCTCGCGCGGGGCGCGCCCGGTCACAGGCCCTGGACGACGGCCCGGCCGATGCCGCGGCCCTGCTCGACGAAGGCGCGGTCCTGCGTCTTCTGGGCGATGATCTGGTCCATGGTGCGGGCGGGCTCGGCGCAGCCGGCTTCCCCCACGACGCGGCCCGGCACGCCCACCACGGTCTTCTTCGGCGGCACGGACGCCAGCACCACGGAACCGGCCGCGATGCGGGAGCAGTGGCCGACCTCGATGTTGCCCAGCACCTTGGCGCCGGCGCCGATCAGCACTCCGCGGCGGATCTTGGGGTGGCGGTCGCCCGTCTCCTTGCCGGTGCCCCCGAGCGTCACGTCGTGGAGCAGCGACACGTCGTCCTCGACCACGGCCGTGACGCCGACCACGAGGCCGGTGGCGTGGTCGAGGAAGATGCCCTTGCCGAAGGGCGCCGCCGGATGGATGTCGGTCCCGAACACCCCGGAGGACCGGCTCTGCAGGTAGAGGGCGAGGTCGCGCCGCCCCATGCCCCACAGCGCGTGGGCGAAGCGGTGGGTTTGAATGGCGTGAAACCCCTTGAAGTGCAGGAGCGGCTCGACGAGGCGGGTGCAGGCCGGGTCGCGGTCGAAGAAGGCCATGATGTCGGCCCGGAACGCGTCGCCGATGGCGGGATCGTGCCGCGCCACCTCGGTGAACGCCTGGCTGAGCAGGATGGCGGGCACGTCGCCGTGGTCGAGCCTCGCCGCGATGCGGTAGATCACGGCCGCGTCCAGCGTGTCGTGGTTCAGAACCGTCGTCAGCATCAGCTTCGACAGCACCGGCTCGTGGTGCAGGATCTCGTCGGCCTCGGTCCGCATGCGGGCGAAGAGCGGGTCGACGCTCGCCATCTCGACGACCTGGGCGCTCTGGTTGTGCCACATGACTCGAACTCTCCACGCGCCGGAGGCCCCGCGACGTGGGACCACCTCAACACATACGGGTTCGCCGACGGGGAACAAGGCCCGGCCCGCTGGCGACATGGTGCAGCATGGACGCGACGGCTCCGCGACGGGGCCGGATCAGGGGCGACGGAGCAGGAACGCGAGGGTGCCGGCCTTGAAGACCCTGTCGCCGACCGCCGGGTTGTGGTCGCGGTCCGGGATGTCGAGCACGTCCCCGCGGGGAAGCAGTTCCGCCAGGCCGCGCGGGTCGCCCGCGACCGCGTCCCGGGTCCCCACGGCGACGAGGCAGGGCGCGGCGATGCGGCCGACGTCCGCGGGTGTGAGGGTCTGGCGCGAGCCGCGGATGCAGGCGGCCAGCGCCCGGAGGTCGTTGCCGCCCGCCTCGGCGAAGCGGCGGAACATCCGCTGCATGGGGTCGGTGAGGGCGTCGAGCGAGGGCGCCTCCATGGCGTCGCCGATGCCGGACGGCAGGCCGACGCCGCGCACGAGGTGGACGCCGAGGCCGCCGAACACGACCGAGCGGACGCGGTCCGGCGCCCGCAGCGCGAGAAAGGCCGCGACGCGCGCCCCCATCGAATAGCCGATCACGTCGGCGCGTTCGATCCCGAGGTGGTCGAGGAGGCAGAGCGCATCCTCGGCCATCAGCGGCGTGGCGTAGGCGTCGGCGGCGTGCGGCTTGTCGCTCGCCCCGTGGCCGCGGTGGTCGAACGCCACGGCGCGGCGCCCGTCCTCCGACAGGGTGCGGAGCCAACCCGTATCGGCCCAGTTGGTGCGGGCCGAGGACGCGAAGCCGTGGACCAGCAGCGCGGGTTCGCCGCGGTCCGCCGCCGCGGGGGGCTCGTCGCGGAACGCGATCCTGATGCCGTCCGAAGAAAAGTCCATGCCGCCGCGTCCCCACCACCCGCCGTCCGCGAGCTTTGCCCCAAGCCCCCGCCGGGCGGCAAGTGCCGCGCCGTCCGGGCGAGGCCCCGGCGCCCTACCCTTCCGGCGTCGTTCCCCCTATGGTGCGGCGCGATCGTTCACCCGCCGAGGACACCCATGGCCGGCCACCAGACCCCGCATTTCCACAATCAGCCCGGCGTGCCCACCATCCGGATCGGGGTCAGGGAGTTCATGTGCACCGGCGCGCTGCCGCCGCTCGACCATCCCCACACGTTCATCGACATGGGCGACAGCGACGACGCCATCTGTCCCTACTGCTCGACCCATTACGTGTTCAACGGGGCGCTCGGCCACCACGCCGACCCGTCCGCCTGCGAATACACGCCCGACACCGCGCCCTGACGGGCGCCATGCCGAGGATCGCCGTCGCGGGCGCCGGCATCGGCGGCCTCGCGGCCGCCCTGGCGCTGGCGGAGGTCGGCTGCGCGGTCGACGTCTACGAGCGCGCGGGGACGCTGGACGCGGTCGGCGCCGGGGTGCAGCTGTCGCCGAACGCGTCGCTGGTGCTGCGGCGCCTCGGCGTGCTCGACGAGCTCGGGCCGGCGGCCGTCGAGTCCTCCGAGGTGCTGATGCGCCGGGCGCGCGACGGGGCCGTGCTGGCCCGCGTGCCGCTCGGCCCCGCGGCCGCGGCCCGCTACGGCGCGCCCTTCCTGTCGGCGCTCCGGGCCGACCTGCAGGCGGCGCTCCTCGCCCGCGTGGCGCTGCGCCCCGCCATCGCGCTCCACCTCGGCCGCGCGGTGGAAGGCTACGAAGGCAGCGGGCGCGGCGTCGCGCTGCGCTTCGCCGACGGCGCGGCGGCGGCCGACGGGCTCGTCGGGGCGGACGGCATCCGCTCGGCGGTGCGGCGGCAGATGACGGGCGCCGGCGACGCCAGCGCCTCGACCCGCTCGGCCTTTCGCGCGTCGGTCCCGCGCGCGGCGGCCGACCCGGACGCGCTCGTGCCGCGCTCGAACCTGTGGCTCGGGCGCGGCGCCCACCTGGTGCACTACCCGGTCGACGGCGGGCGGCGGGTCAACGTCGTCGCCATCGTCGACGAGGGCGCGCCGACCGGCGGCGCGGAAACCTGGTCGCAGCCCGCCGAGGCCGCCGCGGTCGAGCGTCGCTTCGCCGGTTGGGCCCCACCCGCGCGACGCCTCATCGCGGCGGCGCCGGACTGGCGCCGGTGGCCGCTGCTGGACCGGCCGCCCCTGCCCCGCTGGTCCGACGGCGCCGTGACGCTGCTGGGAGACGCCGCCCACCCGATGCTGCCGTTCCTGGCGCAGGGCGCGGCGCAGTCGATCGAGGACGCGGCGGTGCTGGCCGACGCCGTCGCGCGCTGCGGCGGCGACCTGCCCGCGGCGTTCCGGGCCTACGAGGGCCTGCGGCGGCCCCGGACATCTCGCGTTCAGGCGCAATCCGCCAAGCAGGGCCGCGTGTACCACCTCGGCCCGCCGGCCTCCCTCGCGCGCGACATCGTGCTCTCGACCCTCGGCCCCGCCCGGCTGGCGGCGCGGGTCGACTGGCTCTACGACGCACCCGCGGAGGTCAGGCGGTTCGCCGGCACCCGGACGAGCGCACCCGCGCCAACCCCGACCTGATCCATGTCGACCGAACCCCAGAAACCGGACCTGCGCTCGGCCCACGTCATCGTGGTGGCCAACGAGAAGGGCGGCACCGGCAAGTCCACCGTGTCCATCCACACCACGGTGGGGCTGCTGAAGGCGGGCTACCGCGTGGCGACGGTCGACCTCGACACGCGCCAGCGCACGCTCACGCGGTTCTTCGAGAACCGGCAGTCCTGGGCGGAACAGTCCGGCGTCGCCCTCGAGATGCCGTTCCACCACGCCCTCGACCGGGGCGATTCGCTCGACGTCGGCGACAACGAGACGCGCGAGTTCGGGGTGTTCGCCGACGCGATCGAGCGGATCGAGCACGACTACGAGTTCGTGGTGATCGACACCCCGGCCTCCGACAGCTACCTGATGCGCCTCGCGCATTCGCTGGCCGACACGCTGGTGTCGCCCATCAACGACAGCTTCATCGACGTGGACGTGTTTTCGCGCGTCCACCACGACCGGGCTAAGCGCGGCGCGGTGGCGCATTACGCCGACCTCGTGCTCGAAGCGCGCCGGCGGCGGCGGCAGGTCGACGCCGGCATGATCGACTGGGTGCTGCTGCGCAACCGCGTGGCCTCGATCCAGTCGAACAACGCCAGGCAGATCGCCCTGTCGGTCGGCAGGCTCGCCGCGGAGCTGCAGTTCCGCGCCGCGGAAGGGCTGCACGACCGCGTCATCTTCCGCGAACTGTTCCCCATCGGGCTGACCGCGCTCGACGCCATCGAGGACGGCGCCAAGGGGGGCGTGCTGACGAACTCGCAACTCGCCGCGCGCCAGGAGATCGCCGAGCTGATCGAAACGCTGCGCCTGCCCGTGCGGACCCCCGGGGTGTCCCACATGGCGGCGCGCCACGCCTGGTTCGAGCGCATGTCGCGGTTCTACCGGGAGCGCCCGCCCGGCGGGTCCTGAGCGCGCCGTTCACCACGGCGCGGTCGGCCGGGGATCTCGAAACGCCGCGACGCGTTGGAACCGATTGCGGAAAGGGGCCTCGCGCCGCTTTCATCCCCGGTCCGATTGCGCGAGCGCCCGATATGAAATTGTTCGATTGCCAGGTTTGTTCGCAGACGCTGTATTTCGAGAACACGACCTGCGAGCGATGTGGGCACCGCGTCGGCTACGTGCCCGAAGACCAGGACCTGTACGCCGTCGTGCGCGTCGGCGACATCGCGAAGCACCATTGGCAGATCAAGGGCGACGCCACCCGCACCTTCCAGTTCTGCAACAACGCGCAATACGACGTGTGCAACTGGATGGTGGCGGGCGACGATCCGGGCGGCTACTGCACCGCCTGCCGCCACAACCACACCGTCCCCAACCTGTCGAAGCCCGGCAACGACGAGCTGTGGCGGCTGATGGAGATCGCCAAGCACCGGCTGTTCTACACGTTGATCGAGCTCGACCTCCCCACCATTCCGCGCAGCGTCGACCCGAAGGAGGGGTTGGTCTTCGAGTTCCTGGAGGACCCGAGTGCCGGCAAGCGGGTGATGACCGGCCACGAGGACGGGCGCATTACCATCGCGATCGCCGAAGCCGACGACGCGGAGCGGGAACGGCGGCGGAAGGCCATGCGCGAGCCCTACCGCACCCTGCTGGGCCATTTCCGCCACGAGATCGGGCACTACTACTGGGACAGGCTCGTCGACAACAAGCCGGCGCTGAAGCATTGCCGCGACACGTTCGGCGACGACCGGCGGGACTACGGCGAAGCCTTGAAGCGCCATTACCGCGAAGGGGCGCCGGCGAATTGGAAGGACAGCTTCGTCAGCGCCTATGCGACGACGCACCCGTGGGAGGATTTCGCGGAAACCTTCGCCCACTACCTCCACATCCTCGACACGCTGGAAACCGCCGAAGCCTTCGGGGTCGCCACCCATCCCCACGGCATCGCCCAGGCCGAGGAACTGTCGGCGGAGGTCGACTTCGCGCCCGACAAGGCGCTCAGCATCCGGCCCCTGATGAAGGCGTGGCTGCCGCTCACCTTCGCGCTGAACAGCCTCAACCGCTCGATGGGCATGGGCGACCTCTACCCCTTCGTGCTGACGCCGGCGATCATCGAGAAGCTCGGCTTCATCCACGACCTCGTCCACGGCTACGTCGGCGTGACGCGGCCCGACCAGCCGGAGATGGCCCCCTACGCACCGGTGCCCGAGAACGTGCCGCCGCCCGCGAGCCCCACCTTCGTGGGGGCCGAACAGGACTTCGACTGACGCGTCCCCGCCCGCGGCGAGGCACGCCGCTTGCACCTCGCGCCCGAGTCCCGCTTCATCGCGCCGCCCGGTCCCCGGTTCCGGCGCGATTCGCTTCGAGGGTGCCATGCACGCCACCGTCCATCCTGCCCCCAGCCGCGACCCCGAGAAGGACCGGCCGCTGATCGACGACATCCGGCTGCTCGGCTCCATGCTGGGCGACATCGTGCGGGAACACGAGGGCGAGGCCTGCTTCGCCATCGTGGAGAACGTCCGACGCCTCAGCGTGTCGCATCAGCGCGACCGCGACCCGAAGGACGAGCATGCGCTGGAGCTGATCCTGCGCGGCCTCACGCCGTCCCAGGCCGTGGCGGTGATGCGGGCCTTCTCGTATTTCTCCCACCTCGCCAACATCGCCGAGGACCGCCACCGCGTCAGGCGGCGCGCCGAGCACGCCCACGAGCCCGGCCCCGCCGTCCACCAGGAGGGCAGCCTGGCCCGCGCCTTCGCGCGCTTCGCGGACGCCGGCATCGACAAGGGCAGGATCGCCGAAACGCTGCGCCACGCCTGGGTGTCGCCGGTGCTGACCGCCCATCCCACCGAGGTGCAGCGCAAGAGCCTGCTCGACGCCATGCTGGCCATCGCCGAGCTGCTGGCCGCGCGGGACGGCCTGCACGACCCGCGCGACATCGAGCGCAACACCGCCCTGCTCCGCACCCGCATCACGCAGCTGTGGCAGACGCGGCTGCTGCGGGACCGCAAGCTCACCGTGCGGGACGAGATCGAGAACGCCCTCTCCTATTACCGCACCACCTTTCTGCGCGAAATCCCGCGCCTCTACGCCGAGGTGGAGCATTTCCTCGGGGAAGCCCCGGCGCCCTTCTTCCGCATGGGCAACTGGATCGGCGGCGACCGCGACGGCAATCCCAACGTCGACGGCGCCACGCTGGACGTCGCGATGCGCCGCCAATGCGAGACGGCGCTCGACTTCTACCTCGCCGAGCTGCACCTCCTCGGCGCCGAGCTGTCGGTGTCGGACCGGCTCGTCGGCTGCTCACCCGAGCTGACGGCGCTCGCGGCCTCGTCCCGGGACGACAGCCCCCACCGCGAGGACGAGCCCTATCGCCGCGCCGGGCTGGCGGTGTCGGCGCGGGTGTCCGCCACGCGCCTCGCCCTCACCGGCGAGGTCGGCGCGCACCCGCCGCGGGCGACGCTGCCCCCCTACCCGACGCCCGAAGCCCTCGCGGCCGACCTCGGCCTCATCGTCGATTCGCTGCGCGGCCACCACGGCGGGGCGCTGGTGGACCTGCGGCTCGGGCCGCTGAAGCGCGCCGTCGAGGTGTTCGGCTTCCATCTCGCCACCGTCGACCTGCGCCAATCCTCCGACCGGCACGAGGAAACGCTGGCCGAGCTGATGGAGAAGGCGGGCGTCGAGCCCGCCTATGCGTCGCTCGACGAGGACGCCAAGCGCGCGCTGCTGCTGCGCCTGCTCGGCGAGCCGCGGCCGCTGCGCCTGCCCTTCGAAAGCTACTCGGAGCGCGCCGCGAGCGAGTTCGGCGTGTTCGAAACGGCGCGGCGCCTGCGCGCCGCCTTCGGGCGCGAAAGCATCCGCCACTACATCATCAGCCACACCGAAACGGTGAGCGACCTGCTCGAAGTGCTTCTGCTGCAGAAGGAGTTTGGGCTGATGCACGGCACGTTCGGCCGGCCCGGCACGACGTGCGAGCTGATCGTGTCGCCGTTGTTCGAAACCATCGCCGACCTCAGGAACGCGGAGCCCATCATGCGGGCCTTCTACGCGCTCCCCGGCGTGGAAGCGCTGGTGGTCGCGTCCGGCGCCGAGCAGGACATCATGCTGGGCTATTCGGATTCCAACAAGGACGGCGGCTTCTTCACCTCCAACTGGGAGCTTTACCGCTCGTCGACGCAGCTGGCGGCCCTGTTCGACGGCAAGCCCGGCATCACCATGCGGCTGTTCCACGGGCGCGGCGGCACGGTGGGGCGCGGCGGCGGCCCGAGCTACCAGGCGATCCTGGCGCAGCCGCCCGGCACCGTGAAGGGGCAGATCCGCCTGACCGAGCAGGGCGAGATCATCTCCTCCAAATATTCCAACCCCGACATCGGCCGCCGCAACCTCGAAACCCTGGTGTCGGCGAGCCTGGAAGCGACGCTGCTGGCGTCGCACGACGCCGCGCCCGACGCCTTCCTCGGCGCCGCCGCGGAGCTGTCGCGGCTCAGCATGGCGGCCTACCGGGCGGTGGTCTACGAGACGCCCGGCTTCACCGACTACTTCTTCGCCGCGACGCCGATCGCCGAGATCGCCGACCTGAACATCGGCTCGCGGCCGGCGTCGCGGAAGGCCAACCGGGTCATCGAGGACCTGCGCGCCATCCCCTGGAGCTTCTCCTGGGGCCAGTCGCGCGTCAGCCTTCCCGGATGGTTCGGCTTCGGCTCCGCCGTGCGCGACCTCCTGGCGGAGCGCGGGGAGGAGGACGGCATGGCGCTGCTCCGGCGCATGAACGCCGAATGGCCGTTCTTCCGCACGGTGCTGTCGAACCTCGACATGGTGCTGGCCAAGGCCGACACCTCCGTGGCGCGGCGCTACGCCGAGCTCGTGCCCGACCGCGCCCTGGCCGCCCGGATCTTCGACGCCATCGAGGCCGAGTGGGACCGCACCACGGCGGCGCTGAACGGCATCCTGGAAACCGAGGAGCGCTTGAGCGACAACCCGTCGCTGGCGCGCTCGATCGAGCACCGCTTCCCCTACATCACGCCGCTGAACCACCTCCAGGTGGACCTCATCCGCCGCTTCCGCGCCGGGCAAACGGAGGACCAGGTGCAGCGCGGCATCCTGATCTCCATCAACGGCGTCGCGGCGGGCCTGCGCAACACCGGGTGACGACGCCCACGCGCGTCCGCACCGCCCGGCCGGCGGGCGCGGCTCAGCCGAGCCCGCGCTCCGCCACCCGCAGGGTGCCCGCCAGGTAATCCGCGAAGGAGCGGTTCACCTCGAGCCGGAAGGCGTCCGGCCCGCGCCGCCACAGCACGACGTCGCATTTCGCCAGGACGGTGCGGGTGCAGGCGCCGATCGGGAAGGCGGACAGGTCGAGGTCGAGCGGGCATCCGGCGTTGAGCAGCGCCGGCGCCAGCCGGCCCAGGACCGCGAAGCCGACCTGGCGGTGCGACACGTCGACGAGCGCGTGCGGCACGCCGGCGAGCGCGGCCTCGACGGCGGCGAAGAGCGGAACCGTTTCGGCCTCGGGCGCCAGCACCAGCCACTCGTCCGGCCCGAGCCACAGCACGGCGCGGTCCCCCGCCTCGGCCGACCGGCAGGCGACGCGCGGCAGCGCCAAGCCGAGGGCGCGCCCGCAGCCGTCGGCCGCGGCGGCGTCGCCGCGGAACGAGAACCGCGTGGCGGGCGGCACGAGGCCGAGCGACACCAGCGCGCCAGCGCCCGGCGGGTCGGCGCGCGGCGCCGTGCGGGCGATCGACGGATCAGCCATGGAGGCGCTCCCCTTCGGCGTCGTAGAAGACCGGCGACACCACGCGCGCCGGGATCGCCCCACCGGGCATCGGCACGTACACGGTCTGCCCCGTCAGCGCCCGCCCGTTCTCGACCAGCGCCAGCGCGATCGGCACCCCGAGGGTCGGGCTCGCATAGGCCGAGGTGACGTGGCCGATCGCGTGGGCGCCGCGCTTCGGGTCGGGGACGGGGGTGATCTGCGCACCCTCCTCGAGCACGGCGGTCCCCTCCGTCCTGAGGCCGACGAGCTGCTTGCGGCCGGGCGCCACGAGGTCGGGGCGGGACAGCGACCGCCGCCCCACGAAGTCCGGCTTGGCCCGGCCCACCATGCCGCCGAGGCCGAGGTCGTCGGGTGTCACCGTGCCGTCCGTTTCCTGGCCGACGATGACGTAGCCCTTCTCGGCCCGCATGACGTGCATGGATTCCGTGCCGTAGGCGACCCCGCCCAGCGCCTCGGTGCGGGCCCACACGGCGTCCCACACGGCCGCGGCGTGGTCCGAAGGCACGTTCACCTCGAAGCCGAGTTCGCCCGTGAAGCTGACGCGGAACAGCCGCGTCGGCACGCCGCAGATCGCCCCTTCGCGGATCGCCATGTGGGGGAAGGCGCCCGACGACAGGTCGATGCCCTCCACCAGCGGCTCCAGGATGGCCCGGGCGCGTGGGCCCTGCACGGCGATCACGGCCCATTGCTCGGTGACGGAGGTCAGCCACACCCGCAGCTCGGGGAACTCGGTCTGGAGGTAGTCCTCCATGTGGTGGAGCACGCGCGGCGCCCCGCCGGTCGTGGTGGTGACGTGGAAACGGTCCAGCGCCAGGCGCCCCACCACGCCGTCGTCCATCACGAAGCCGGGCTCGTTCAGCATCAGGCCGTAGCGGCAGCGGCCGACGCCGAGCTTCGACCAGCTGTTGACGTAGAGCCTATTCAGGAACTCCGCCGCGTCCGGGCCCACAACCTCGATCTTGCCGAGCGTGGACGCGTCGAAGATCCCGGCGACCTCGCGCGTCGCCCGCACCTCGCGCGCCACGGCGGCGTGCAGGTCCTCGCCGGCGACGGGGAAGTACCAGGCGCGCTTCCATTGCCCGACATCCTCGAAGCGGGCGCCGCGCGCTTCCGCCCACCCGTGGATCGGGGTGCGGCGGACGGGGTCGAACAGCTCGTCGCGGGCCGCGCCCGCCAGGGTGCCGAAGGTCACGGGCGTGTAGGGCTGGCGGAAGGTGGTCAGGCCCACCTCCGGCAGCGTCCGGCCGAGCGCACCGGCCGCGATCGCCAGGGCGTTCATGTTGGACGTCTTGCCTTGGTCGGTCGCCATGCCGGTGGTCGTGTAGCGCTTGACGTGCTCGATGGACTTGAAGCCTTCGCGAACGGCGAGCTTGATGTCCTTCGCGGTAACGTCGTTCTGGAAATCCACGAAGGCCTTCACGCGGGACGGGTCGCGCCCGTGCGGCAGGGTGCCGAGCGTGCCGCCGCCGTCCTCGGGGTGGTCCCCCGACACGGCGTGGCGCAGGGCTTCGCCGCCGGACGCCGCCGCGCCGGCGGCCGAGCCGCCGTCGAGCGCGGCAGCGAGCCCCCAGGCGCCCGCGCAGGCCCCGGCCGAACTCTGCGCCTGGGCGGCGTCGCCGGGCAGGTATCGCTGGGTCGCGGCGTCGAAGCGCAGCTTCCCGCGCGACTGCGAGAACAGGTGGACGGCCGGGGTGAAACCGCCCGACATCAGCACGAGGTCGCAGGGCACGGCTTCGTGGTCGGTGGCGCCCGCGCCCGCGGAGCGTGCCACCAGCGCCGCCGACACGCGCAGGCTTCCCTTGACCCCGATCACCGTCCCGCCCGCCGTCACCGGGAGGCCGGCCGCGCGCGCGGCGTCGAGGGCCGGGCCGGCGGGCCGGGGCCGCGGGTCGACGATCCGGGCGATGCGGACGCCGGCGCGGTGGAGGTCGAGCGCCGTCCGGTAGGCGGCGTCGTGCGCGGTCACCACCACGGCCTCGGTGCCGGGCTTCACGCCCCAGCGGTGCAGGAAGGCCCGCGCGGCGTCGGCCAGCATGACGCCGGGCCGGTCGTTGTCGGGGAACACGAGCGGCCGCTCGGTCGCGCCCGTCGCCAGCACGACGTGGCGGGCCCGGACCTGCCACAGGCGTTCCCGCGGCGCCCCCGCGGCGGGATGCGCGAGGTGATCGGTCAGCCGCTCCGTCAGCGCGACGAAATTGTGGTTGTAGTAGCCGAAGCCCTGGGTGCGCGGCAGCACGGTGGCGCCGAGCCGACGCAGTTCCTCCACCGCCGATGCCGCCCACGCGGCCGCGGGCCGGCCGTCGACCTCGGCCGCGGGATGCGTCAGCAGCGCGCCGCCCATCTCGGGGTTCTCGTCGCACACCATCGTTCGCCGGCCGGCCCGGGCCGCCGCGAGCGCGGCGGCGAGGCCGGCGGGGCCGCCGCCCACCACCAAGACGTCGCAATGGGCGAAGCGGTTGGCGTAATGGTCCGGGTCGGCCTCGGTCGGCGGGCGGCCCAGGCCGGCCGCGCGGCGGATCACCGGCTCGAACAGTTTGGCCCACATCGTCGTGCCGCCGACGGCACGCGGCCCCATGAAGGTCTTGTAGTAGAAGCCCGCGGCGAAGAGCGGAGACAGGAGATCGTTGATCGCGCCGACGTCGAAGCCCCGCGCCGGCCAGCTGTTCTGGCTCGCGGCGTCCAGCCCGTCGTAGAGTTCGACCTGCGTCATGCGCAGGTTCGGCTCGGTGCGGGCGCGGTCGCGCGTCACGGTGCAGAGCGCGTTCGGCTCCTCGGCGCCGGCGGCGAGGAACCCGCGCGGGCGGTGGTACTTGAAGGAGCGGCCGACGAGGTGGACGCCGTGGGCCAGAAGCGCCGACGCCAGCGTGTCGCCGTGGCAGCCCTCGTAGACGTGCCCGTCGAAGGTGAAGCGGATCGGGCGGGCGCGGTCGATGCGCCCGCCGCGGGGGGTGCGGTGCTGGCCGCTCATGGCCGGGGCTCCTCGCCGGCGCCGATCCGGGGCGCTTCGCCCTCGGGGATCGGCGGGGGCGCGGCGGGGCGGGGCTCGCCGACCCTGTAGGACGCCAGGAAACCGTCGCTCACCGTGTCGCGCAGCGCGTTGAAGAAGCGCCCGCAGCCGGAAAAATGACGCCAGCGCTCGGCGATCACCCCCTTCGGATTGTCGCGGTAGAACAGGGTTTCGGCCCAGCCCTGGTCGTCGGCCGCGGTGGCGCGGGCGATGTGGGCGTGGCCGGCGTTGCGGAACTCGAGCTCGGGGCGCGGGCCGCAATAGGGACAGGGGATCAGCAGCATCGGGGAGCCCAGCGGCGCAGGCGCATCGTTGCGAGGAGCGCGCGGCGAGTGAGGGGAAGGATGGATCGAAGCACCTGCGGCGCCGTGGCTCCACAGGCTGTCGTGGACCACGGACGATGGCTCTCCGGGAGCCGTTTCGCGGGGTCGGCGGGAGCCTCGCGGCGGGCGTGGCCGGGCCAGGGACGGACGGACCGGCTGACAGCGTGTCCCGCCATTCGGCGGGTCGTGCCGCGAGGAAGCCGTCGCCCGTGGTCCATGACGGCCCCTAGTGCGCCACCGCCGCCGCGGCGGCCTCGTCGATGAGCCGGCCGGTGCGGAACCGGTCGAGCGTGAAGGGGGCGTTGATCGGGTGGGGCTCGCCGGTGGCGACCTGGTGGGCGAAGACGTGGCCCGAGCCCGGCGTCGCCTTGAACCCGCCCGTGCCCCAGCCGCAATTGACGAAGAGGCCCGGCACCGGCGTCTTGCCGATGATGGGCGAACGGTCCGGCGTGACGTCGACGATGCCGCCCCAGCTCCGCAGCATGCGCAGGCGGCGCACCGCCGGGAACAGCTCGCAGATGGCGTCGAGCGTGTGGGTGGCGATGTGGAGGCCGCCCGTCTGGCTGTAGGAGATGTAGGAATCCGTCCCGGCGCCGATGACGAGCTCGCCCTTGTCGGATTGGGACATGTAGGCGTGGATCGTGTTCGACATGACCACGCAGGGCATCATGGGCTTCACCGGCTCGGACACCAGCGCCTGCAGGGGATAGCTTTCGAGCGGAAGCCGCACGCCCGCCATGCCCATGACCACGGACGTGTTGCCGGCGGCCACGACCCCGACGCGGCGCGTCGCGATGGGGCCGCGGGTGGTGTCCAACCCGGAAACGGCGCCCGACGCGTCGCGGGTGATCCCCTTCACCTCGCAGCGTTGCAGGATGTCGACGCCGAGCGCCGAGGCTGCCCGGGCGTAGCCCCAGGCCACGGCGTCGTGGCGCGCCACGCCGCCCCGGCGCTGCAGCGTCGCGCCGAGGATCGGATAGCGGACGCGCTCCGAGGTGTTGAGGATCGGGCAGAACTCCTTGGCCTCCTCGGGGGTCAGCCATTCGTTGTCGATGCCCGCCAGGCGGTTGGCGTGGACGTGGCGCTTGAACACCTGCACGTCGTGGATGTTGTGGGCCAACATCATGCAGCCGCGGGGGGAATACATCACGTTGTAGTTCAACACCTGAGACAGGTCCTGCCACAGGTCGAGCGCGTGGTCGTAGAGCGCTTCGCTCTCCTCCCACAGGTAGTTCGAGCGGATGATGGTGGTGTTTCGCCCGGTGTTGCCGCCGCCGAGCCAACCCTTGTCGACCACGGCGATGTTCCGCAGGCCGTGCTCGGCCGCCATGTAGTAGGCCGTGGCGAGGCCGTGGCCGCCCGCGCCGATGATGACGGCGTCGTAGGCGGCCTTCGGCTCGGGGTCGCGCCATTGTTCCGGCCACCCCTGGTGGCCCGAGAAGCTTTGGCGGACGAGGTTGGCGAAGGAAAAGCGCAAGGGTTCGGGGCTCCGGGCGACGGGGCGCACCGCACTGTCGTGTCCCGGGACCGGCGCGTCTAGCGCCGGAGCGACCTGCGCGCCGCGCCGAGCGACACCGCCCCGCCCCGGCGGGTGCCCTCAGCAGCCCTTGCAGACGCTCGTCGTGTCCTTCTGCGCCTTGTGCTCGTAGTGTTGCTCCGTCGGCGTCGGCGCCCCCACCTGCGGGACGCCCGGGTCGGGCTTGGCGGTCGACCCCGAGGGCGCGGTGCGCGACACGTTCCCGGGGCTGGTGCTCGACGGCGACGTCGGGCTGACGTTGGCGGTCTGCGCCAGGGCCGCGGCGGGGACGGCCAGGAGGGACAAGGCGAGGATCAGGTGTTTCATGGGGCGCTCCATGGCGAGGAACGCCGGAGCCCGGACACGGTTTCCCCTCCGGTCGGGCATGGCCGTCATGCCTCGACACGCGGGGTGGCGGCGCGGCAAGCTCGCGGCACCCATCCCCCGACAGCCGGACCCGGACCCCTCCATGCGCAGCCGCGACGCCGACCTCCTCATCATCCCGGGCCTGGGCGGCTCGGACCCCGACCATTGGCAAAGCCGCTGGCAGGCGAAGCTGCCCAACGCCGTCCGCGTCGAGCAAGCGGACTGGAACCGGCCCGTGGCGGCCGAATGGGAAGCCCGCATCGCCGAGGCGGTGGCGGGCTGCGAACGGCCGGTGGTGGCCATCGCCCACAGCCTCGGCGTCGTCGCCTTCGTGCGCGCCTTGAAGCGCACGGGCGGCGAGCGGATCGCGGGCGCCTTCCTGGTGGCGCCGCCGGGAGAAGCCGCGCTGGCCGAGCTGCCGCAGGTCGACCCCGCCTTCCGCCCCTACCCCACCGACCCGTTGACCTGCCGCAGCCTGCTCGTGGCCAGCCACGACGACCCCTTCGCCAACATCGAGGAAACCGCGACGCTGTCGGCGGCCTGGGGCTCGGCCTTCGTGGACGCCGGCAACGCCGGGCACATCAACGTGGAATCGGGCCACGGCCCGTGGCCCGAAGGGCTGATGACCTTCGGGGGGTTCCTCAGCCGGCTTTGAGCGGCCCACCGGACGGCGAGCCGCGACGGAGGCGCCGTGGCAGCGCCCGTGGTCAGCGCCGGTAGCAGGTGCGGTGCGTGACGGTCTCGCGCCAGCCCGAAGGCGTTTCGGACTGCACCTGCTCGACCGTGCAGCCGACGCCGTCGCCGAAAGCCGGGCCAGCCGGCACGGCGACCGGTCGATAGAACGGCACCGGCCGGCCGCCGTCGGGAAACCCGTCGGGCGGGCCCCAGCCGTCGGCGCGGCCGCCCCCCGGCCCGGCGAACGCCGGGCGGCCGTAGCCGTATCCCCACGCCGGCCGGCCGAGCGCGACGGGCCGGCGGTCGCCGGGTCCGTCGTAGCCGGGGGCGGGACGGTCGAAGCGCCGGTCGGACCCGCGCTCGTCGAAGACGACCGGGCCCGGCGCGCGGCGGTGGCCGCCCGACCGGCCGAAGTCCACCCCGTCGCCCTCGTCCCGGCAGTGAAAGGCCGGGACGCCGTCGTCCCCGGAAGGATAGTCGGCCGCCGCGGCCGGCACGGCGGCCCACAGCGCCGCGGCGGCGGCGCCCAGAAACACGATGCGCTTCGACATCTTCCCGACCCTCTTCCCCGCATCCCCGCGGATCGGGAAACGGTGGGCCGCCCGCCTTGAACCCGGGCTGAGCGCGGCGTTCAGCCGGGCTTCAGGGGCCGTCCCGGCTGCGGCGGACCACCGGCCGGGAGGGATCGATCCGGGCCCGTCAGCGCGGGGGGCGCTGCTTCCCGCTCGCCTTGTCGGCCTCCATCAGGGCCACGAAGCGCTTGAACAGGCCGTGGCTGTCGTGCGGGCCGGGCGAGGCTTCCGGATGGTACTGCACCGAAAAAGCGGGCCGGTCCGACAGGCTGATGCCGCAATTGGTGCCGTCGAACAGCGACACGTGGGTTTCCACCGCTTCGGGCGGCAGGCTCTTCGGGTCCACCGCGAAGCCGTGGTTCATCGACACGATCTCGACGCGGCCCGTGTCCTGGTCCTTCACGGGGTGGTTCGCGCCGTGGTGGCCCTGGTGCATCTTCACGGTCCTGGCGCCCAGCGACAGCGCCAGCAGCTGGTGGCCGAGGCAGATGCCGAAGGTCGGCACCTTGCGGTCGACGATGTCCCGGATGACCGTGCCGGCGTAGCGCGCCGTTTCGGCCGGGTCGCCCGGGCCGTTGGACAGGAACACGCCGTCCGGCTCCAGCGCCATGATGTCCTCCGCCGTGGCGGAAGCCGGCACCACCGTGACGGCGCAGCCCGCGTCGGCGAGCAGGCGCAGGATATTGCGCTTGATGCCGTAGTCGATCGCGACGACGCGGTGCTTCGGCGCGTCCTGCCGGCCGAAGCCCCCGTCGAGGCTCCACACCGTCTCGTCCCATTCGGTGTGGCCGGCCGAGGTCACGTCGGGCACGAGGTCGGTGCCCTGCATGCCCTGCCACGCCGCCGCCCGCGCCTTCAGGGCGTCGCGGTCGAACCGTCCCTCGGGGTCGTGGGCGATGACGGCGTTGGGCATCCCCCTGTCGCGGATCAGCGCCGTGAGGGCGCGCGTGTCGATTCCGCCGATGCCGATGATGTCGCGGGCTTTCAGCCACATGTCGAGCGGGGTCTGGGAGCGGTGGTTCGACGGCGCCGTGATGGCGGCGTGGAGCACCACGCCGCGCACGCCGCCCTCGACGGCGCCGAGCGTTTCCACGTCCTGCTCGTTGACCCCGACGTTGCCGATGTGCGGGAACGTGAAGGTGACGATCTGGCCCGAATAGGACGGGTCGGTGAGGATCTCCTCGTAGCCCGTCATGGCGGTGTTGAAGCAGACCTCCGCGACCGCGGAGCCTTCGGCGCCGAACCCCGTGCCTTCCAGCACGGTGCCGTCGGCCAGGACCAGGAGGGCGGTCGGCACGGGGTCGGCCCAGCCGTCAAACGCGTCTTGTCGGTCGCTCATCGCCGTTCTACACCCCCGCGTTCCGGCGGGCGACGCCGTCGCCCGCGGGTCCCCGCCGGCGCCGATGTCGCTCCCGCCCTCGTCATATTGTGCTTGTCGCCGCATCGTTAGTGGCAGCCCCCCGAAGGGTCAATCGGGGCGGCCGGGCGGCGCGACAGCCTCCAAGGATGGTCCCCATGCGCGAACAGCTCCCCACCCTCATGAAGGAGGCCATGAAGGCCGGCGACAAGAAGCGCCTCGGCGCCATCCGCCTGATCGGGGCCGCCATGAAGGACCGCGAGATCGAGGCGCGCGGCGCCGGCCGCGAGATGACGGACGAGGACGAGCAGGCCGTCCTGCGCAAGATGGTGAAGCAGCGCCAGGACTCCATCGTCGCCTTCGAGGCCGCCGGCCGCGACGAGCTCGCCGCGCAGGAGCGCGACGAGGTGGCGGTGCTGTCCGAGTTCCTGCCGCAGATGATGGACGAGGGCGGCGCGCGCGCGGCGATCTCGGCCGCCATCGCGGAGACGGGCGCGGCGGGGCCGAAGGACATGGGCAAGGTCATCGCCGCCGTGAAGGCCAAGCACGCCGGGCAGGTCGACTTCGGCAAGGCCAGCGCCATCGTCAAGGAGATGCTGGCGGCTCTCGGCTGAGCCTTCGGGCCCGCGCCCGGCATGTCCACGGGATCCGGGGCCCGGCCGTCCCCGGCTTCGCGGGGACAGGGCGGCGCGGACCCTTGACGCCCCCGCCGCACCGTCCGACATCTGGTCCATGCCGGTGCGCCGCCTCGACCCGATCCTGATCGACCGCATCGCCGCCGGCGAGGTCGTCGAGCGCCCGGCCTCCGCCATCAAGGAGCTCGTCGAGAACGCCGTCGACGCCGGCGCGCGCCGCATCGCGGTGCGGATCGAATCGGCCGGCCGCGCCCTCATCCGCGTGTCCGACGACGGGTCCGGCATGGACGCCGCCGACCTCGCGCTGGCGATCGAGCGCCATGCCACCTCGAAGCTCCCCGACGGCGACCTGCTCGACATCGCCACCCTGGGGTTCCGGGGCGAAGCGCTGCCCTCCATCGGCTCGGTGGCGCGGCTCGACATCGTGAGCCGCACGGCCGGGTCGCCCTCGGCCCACGCCGTCACGGTCGACGCCGGGGTGGCGACGCCGGTGCGGCCCGCGTCGCGGTCGCCCGGCACCACCGTCGAGGTGCGCGACCTGTTCGGCGCCACGCCGGCGCGGCTGAAGTTCCTCAAGGGCGACCGCGCCGAGGCGACCGCCGTGACCGACGCGCTGCGCCGCCTCGCCATGGCCAACCCCGCCGTGCACCTGTCGCTCGAAGGCACGCCGACCGTGGGCTTCGACTACCTCGCCTGCGCGGAGGACGACGAGGGGCGGCTCACCCGCATCGCCCAGATCGTCGGCGACGACTTCATCGACAACGCCCTGCCGCTCCGGGCCACGCGCGAATCGCCGGACGGCGAAGGGGTGGAGCTGTCGGGCTTCATCGGCCTGCCGACCTTCCACCGCGGCACGCGGGACGGGCAGTACCTGTTCGTCAACGGCCGGCCGGTGCGCGACAAGCTGCTGACCTCGGCGCTCTACGCCGGCTACATGGACCACGTTCCGCGCGACCGCTTTCCCGTGGTGGCGCTGTACCTGCGCTGCGGCCCGCGCGCCGTCGACGTCAACGTCCACCCCGCCAAGGCGGAGGTCCGCTTCCGCGATTCCACCCTCGTGCGCGGCCTCGTCGTGTCGGCGATCCGCGACGCCCTGTCGGGCGCGCTGCACCGCGCGTCCACCACGGGCGGAACCCGGACGATCGACGCGCTGGCGTCCCGCAGCTTCGGGACGGCCCGCCCGGGGCCGGGGGGGCCGGCGGGCGGCTGGCACCCGCGCCGCTCCGTGGGGGCGCCGGCCGACCCGCGGGGCTACGGGGCGCCGCGCGGGTTCGACGAGAGCCCGCAGGCGAGCTTCGAAACGGAACCCTCGGCGCCGCCGTCCGCCCCCGCCCGCGCGGCCGAGCCCGACGTCGCGGTGTCGGACGAGGACGCGCCCCTCGGCGCGGCCCGCGCCCAGTTCCACGAAACCTACATCCTGGCCCAGACGCGCGACGGGGTGGTGATCGTCGACCAGCACGCCGCCCACGAGCGCCTCGTCTACGAGCGGATGAAGCGGGCCCGCGCCGAAGGCGGCATCGGTCGCCAGATGATGCTGATCCCCACGGTGGTGGACCTGCCGCCCGACGACGCCGCGACGCTGCTCGACGAGGTGGACGCACTGGCGCAGCTCGGGCTTTGCATCGAAGCCTTCGGCCGCGGCGCCGTGGCGGTGACGGAGGTGCCGTCCGCGCTCGGCAACGGCGACACCACCCGCCTCGTGCGCGATCTGGCCGAGGTGATCAGGTCGCAGGACGGCGGGGCCGGGACGGTGCCGTTGGAGCGCCGGCTCGACCGCTACCTCGCCACCATGGCCTGCCACCATTCGGTGCGGGCCGGCCGGCGCCTGCAGCCCGACGAGATGAACGCGCTGCTGCGCGAGATGGAGCGCACGCCGGGGTCGGGCCAGTGCAACCACGGGCGGCCGACCTACGTGGAACTGAAGCTCGCAGACGTGGAGCGGCTGTTCGGGCGGCGGTGACGGCCGTCAATCCCGCGCGATGATCTCCGCTTCGCGGTGAACGGTCCCGAGCGCCTCGGGGCGGGCCACGCGGCGGGCCACGATGCCGGGGCGGTGACGGCGCTTGGCGCGCCGGTCGCGGCATTCGGCGGGGGCCGCCATCGCGCCCCACACTTCCGGCCCGTCGTTGCGCTCCACCAGGGCGGGCAGGCCGAAGAAGCCCGCCGAAGCGCGCCATTCGGCCCAGATGCGGCTCTCGTCCCGCGCCTCGTCGAGCAGCACCGACAGGTCGGGGTCGCGGTGGGCGAGGCGGAGCTCGTACACGAAGCCCCCGTCCTCGCCGGCCCGCACGCCGACGCAGACGCCCTGGTAGGCCGAAACCGGCACGGACAGGCGCATGGCGATGCCGCGGTAGCTGCGGTCGATGGTGACGCGCTCGCGCGACAGCTGCACCGACCGGCGGCGGTTGTCGGCGCGCCCGTCGGCGGCCTGGAGGGGGGCGGCGCCGACGTGGTCGGCGATGCGGTCGAACAGGCCGGTGGCGGCAAAGCTGGTCATGATGGGACGCCTCGAATTCCTGCGGCCGCCTGCACGGCCCTGACGCTCCGATCCGAGGTTCCGCCACAGCGTTACCGGATCGTTGCTGACGCCTTACTGGCGCTCTGGTGGGTCATCGCCCCCCGTTGCAGTCAACTTAGATCGAGGTTCGGGGCAAAAGCGCTAACGGGCGTCCTTAAGCTTCGATGAAACGCGCTCTACGCAGTCGCATCGCGCCTTATGGTGTCGAATTCGTCGCCGTGACCCACGGCATTCGCGCCGATCCCGTCGCGGACACCCGGCGCCTCCGGCACGGGAGCCACACGCTCCCTGGCGCGCTTGCGCGCCCGGCCCCGCGCGGGCTATGCGTCGGGGGGCGGCCGATCGGCCCCTTTCCTTTCCCACACGCGATCGGCGCCGTGGCCCCCATCTCCCCTTCCGACACGCGCGCGGTGCTCGCCCTCCTCATCGACGCCGCCCGGATCGCCGGCGACATGGCGCTGCATTTCTTCCGCCCCGGCGCCGAAACGGCGGCGAGGGTCGACTTCAAGGCCGGCGGATCGCCCGTCACCGAGGCCGACCTCGCGGTGGACCGCTACCTCCACGACCGCCTGCGCGCCGCCGTGCCCGAGGCCGCCTGGCTGTCGGAGGAAACCGCCGACGACCTCGACCGGCTGCTGCACGACCACGTGCTCGTGGTCGATCCCATCGACGGCACCCGCTCCTTCGCGGGCGGGGACCCGCACTGGGCCGTG
Source organism: Lichenibacterium minor (assembly GCF_004137685.1). Taxonomy (GTDB): domain Bacteria; phylum Pseudomonadota; class Alphaproteobacteria; order Rhizobiales; family Beijerinckiaceae; genus Lichenihabitans; species Lichenihabitans minor. The sequence continues at coordinate 80,991 of NZ_QYBB01000014.1, forward strand.
TCGGTCGCGCTGGTCAGCCACGGGCGGCCCGTCGCCGGCGTGGTGCACGCGCCCGCGCTGGAACAGACCTTCGAGGCGGGGCTCGGCCTGGGGGCGCGGCTGAACGGCCGCCCCACCGCGGTCAGCCCCCGGGCCGAGCTCGGCGGCGCCAGGCTGTCAGCGCCTGCGGGCTTCATCAAGCCGCTCGCCCGCGCCGTGCCGGTGGCGCTGGTGCCGCGCATCCCGTCGCTGGCCTGCCGCTTCGCCGCCGTGGCGTCGGGCGCGATCGACGCCGCCGTGGCGTCGCCCGACTCGCACGATTGGGACCTCGCCGGCGTCGACATCGTGCTCCACGAGGCCGGCGCGCGCTTCACCGCCGCCGATGGGCGGCCCATCACCTACAATGCGCGCGTGCCGCGCCACCGCACGCTCTACGCGGCGGGGCCGAACCTGCACGACGCGCTGGTGGCGGCCGGGCGCCGAACGCTCGGCGCCGGCGGCTGACCCTCGAACCACAAAGGAGCCCCACCATGGAACAGCAGAGCAAGCAACTGCTCCATCTCGTTTTCGGCGGCGAGCTCGTCGACCTCGGCGGGACCGAGTTCCGCGACCCGTCCAAGATCGACATCGTCGGCATCTTCCCGAACTACGCGTCGGCCGTCACGGCCTGGCGGTCGAGGGCGCAGGGCAGCGTCGACAACGCCAACATGCGCTATTTCGTGGTGCACATGCACCGCTTCCTGGATCCTTCGTCGCCCGTCGCGGCGGCCGCCGGGGCCTTGAAGCCCTGAGGACCCCGAAGCTCATCAAGACCGCCGGCCGCGCCCGCCCCGTCGTGGCGGCCGCGGGCGCGCTGGCCGGCGCCTACCTCGACCTCGTCCGGCGCACGACGGGCTTCGTCCAGGAGCCGCCGGACTTCGTGTCCGCCATCGCGCCCGAGCTGCCCGCCATCGTGGCCATGTGGCACGGCCAGCACTTCATGGTGCATTACGCCTGGCCGAGCGGCGCCCGGGTGGCGGCGCTGATCTCGCGGCACCAGGACGGCGAGATCAACGCCGCCATCCTGCGCCGCCTCGGCGTGGAGCCGATCCGCGGGTCGGGCGGCCATGCCGCGCACAAGATCCGCCTCCACGGCGGCGCCGCGGCGCTGCGCGCCATGGCCAGGGCGCTCGCCGCCGGCCGCACGGTGTGCATGACGGCCGACGTGCCCAAGGTGTCGCGCCGCTGCGGCCCCGGCATCGTGGCGCTGGCCCGCATGACCGGCCGGCCGATCTACCCCATCGCGGTGGTGACGGGCCGCCGCTTCGATTTCCGCTCCTGGGACCGCGCCAGCATGGGCAAGCCCTTCGGGCGCGGCGCCATGGTGCTGGGCGAGGCCGTGCGGGTCGCGCGGGACGCCGACGCGGACGCGCTGGAAGCCGCGCGCGCCGCCGTCGAGCGCGGGCTCGACGCCGCCCATGCCCGCGCCTACGCGATGGTGGGGTCGCGCGACCCCGGCGCGCGCGAGGGCGCGGCGTCGTGACGGCCTCCCCCCTGTTCCTGGCCTATCGCGGCCTGACGGCGGCGGTGGAGCCCGCCGGGCGCCCCTTCCTCGGGTGGCGGCTGCGCGCCGGCAAGGAGGATCCGGCGCGGCTCGGCGAGCGGCTCGGGCGGGCGTCCCGGCCCAGGCCGGCGGGGGTGCTCGTGTGGCTGCACGGCGCCAGCGTCGGCGAAGGCGTGTCGCTGCTGCCGCTGGTGGACGCGCTGCTGGCGCGGGGCGCGCGGGTGCTGCTGACCACCGGCACGGTTAACGCCGCCCGCGTGCTGGTGCCGCGCCTGCCGAGCGGCGTCATCCACCAGTTCGTGCCGCTCGACCTGCCGGGCGCAGTGGGGCGCTTCGTGGCGCATTGGAAGCCCGACCTCGCCGTCCTGGCCGAATCCGAACTCTGGCCCAACCTCGTCGAAGCGCTGCACCGCGCCGCCGTGCCGCTGGCGCTCGTCAACGCCCGCATGTCGGCGCGCTCGGCGCGGCGCTGGGCCCGCGCGCCGGGCTTCATCGGCGCCCTGCTGGGCCGCACCGCGCTGTGCCTGTGCCAGACGGAAGCCGATGCCGGGCGCTACCGGGCGCTCGGGGCCGGCAGGGTCGCCGTGACGGGGCTCCTGAAATACGACGTCCCCGCCCCGGCGGCCGATGCCGAGGCGCTGGCGGCGTTCACCGCCGCGGTGGGCCCGCGCCCGCTCTGGGTCGCGGCTTCGACGCACGAGGGCGAGGAGGACGCGCTGATCGAGGCCCACCTCCTGCTTCGCCGCGACGTGCCCGACGCGCTGACCGTGGTGGCGCCCCGCCAGCCGAACCGCGGCCCGCCTCTGCTCGCCGAAGCGCAGCGCCGGGGCATCGCCAGCGCGGCGCGCTCCCGCGGCGACGCCCCCGGCGCCGCGACCGCGCTCTACGTCGCCGACACGCTGGGCGAACTCGGCCTGTGGTTCCGCGCCGCCGGGCTCGTGTTCGTGGGCAACTCGCTCGTGCCGCCCGGCGGCGGCCAGAACCCGATCGAGCCGGCCCGGCTCGGCTGCGCCATCCTGCACGGGCCCCACACGGACAATTTTTCCGACGTGTACCCGGCGCTCGACGCGGCGGGCGGCGGCGCGGAGGTGGGCGATGCCGCCCACCTCGCCGAAGCGGCCGCCACCCTGTTGGGCGACCCGGCGCAGCTCCGCCTCATGGCGCGGGCCGCCGCCGACGCCGTGGAAGGCCGCGGCGGCGCCACGGCGCGCACCCTGGCGGCGCTGTCGCCCTACCTGCCGTCGGCGGCATGAGGGCGCCGGCCTTCTGGTGGCGGCCCCGGCCCGGCCTCGCCGCGCGCGCGCTCGCGCCGGCGGGCGCCGCCTATGGCGCCGTGTCGGGCCGCCGCATGGGCATGGCCGGCACGCGCGTCGGCGTGCCGGTGATCTGCGTCGGCAATTTCACGGTCGGGGGCGCCGGCAAGACCCCGACGGCGATCGAGATCGCCCGCCACCTCGTCGCCGCCGGGCACGAGCCCGCCTTCGTGTCGCGCGGCTACGGCGGTGCTGCGCGAAGCGCGCCCCTGCGCGTCGACCCGGCCCGCCACGCCGCCGCCGAAGTCGGCGACGAGCCGCTGCTGCTCGCCCGGGTAGCGCCCTGCTTCGTCGGCGCCGACCGGCTCGCCGCCGCCCGCGCCGCCGCGGCGGCCGGGGCGAGCGCGGTGCTGATGGACGACGGGCTGCAGAACCCCGCCCTCGCCAAGGACCTGCGGGTCGCGGTGGTCGACGGCGCGGTGGGGATCGGCAACGGGCTGTGCCTGCCGGCCGGCCCGTTGCGCGCCCCGATGGACCGGCAATGGGGCGGGGTCGACCTCGTGCTGGTGGTCGGGCCGGGGGATGCCGGGGATGCGGTCGCGGCCGAAGCCGCCCTGCGCCGGTTTCCCGTGCTGCGCGCCACCGTCGAGCCCGACGCGCGGGCGGTGGGGGCGCTTTCGGGCCGGCGCCTGTTCGCCTTCACGGGGATCGGGCGGCCCGAAAAGTTCTTCGACACGCTCGCGGGGGCGGGCCTCGACGTGGTCGGCCGGCGCGCCTTCCCCGACCACCACGCCTTCACGGCGGCGGAACGGGACGCCCTGCTGAGGGACGCCGCGGCGGCGGGCGCGGTGCTGGTCACGACCGAGAAGGACCGCGTGCGCCTGCCCGCCGACGCCCCCTTCGGCGCGCCGCCGATCGCGGTGCTGCCCATCCGGCTCGGCTTCGACGATCCCGAAACGCTGGCGGAGATGCTGGGCCGGCTCGTCGGCGCCTGACGGGGCGCGTCGCGGGCGGGCCCGCTCGGGTCAGCCCCCGACCTTGATCCCCAGCCGGGCCATCTTGGCTTCCGGCGACGCGTAGGCCTCCTGCAGGGCGACGTTCCAATAGCGGAGGTCGTCGAGCGGGATCGGCACGCCGGTGACGCCGCAGCGCACGAAGGCGCCGGGGCGGATGACGCGGAACTCGCCGTCGCCGTAGTCGAGTTCGGCTTCGGTGGCGGCGGCGGGGCGGCGCTCGTAACGGTTCATGGGACCCAGGGGGCTCGGGACGCGGGGGGCTCGCGGGCGTCCTTACGCCGATCGAAACCGGTTGAACAGGGCGGGCCCCGGCCCGCCGGCCCGGGGCCCGCCGGGCGGCTTTCGACTCGGCGCCCCGCTTTCGCGGGTGTCGTCGCGCTCCGCCGCCGGACCGGGTCCGGGTCGGGACCGCATCCCGCGTCATCGCATTGTCACCGCGGTCGAACATGCGATAGGGAGCCCTTCGCGCCCTGCGGCGCCCACTCCCACAAGGACCACCGCATGGCGTCAAAGTTCGTGGCCTTCACGTCCCTCGGCCGGCGCTCGCTGCCGAACCAGTGGGACTTGATCGCGCTGTCCCTGATCTTCGGCCTGTTCGTGCTGGTCGCGCGGGGCTCCCACGACATGACGGTGCCGCTGCCCGCGCCCGACGCGGCGCCCATCACGCTCGACTACGCCTACCTGCCCTATTACGCGCTGCGCACCACGCTGCGCATGTTCCTGGCCCTCGCCGCCAGCCTCGCCTTCACGCTGACCTACGCCACGCTGGCGGCGAAGAGCCGGCGCGCCGAAGCCGTGCTGATCCCGCTGCTCGACGTGCTGCAGTCGGTGCCGATCCTGGGCTTCCTGTCGTTCACCGTGACGTTCTTCCTCGGCCTGTTCCCGGGCTCCTCGCTCGGCGCCGAGCTGGCCTGCATCTTCGCCATCTTCACCAGCCAGGCCTGGAACATGGCCTTCTCGTTCTACCAGTCGCTCCGCACCGTGCCGGGCGACTTGGCGGAGGTCAGCGAAGGGTTCCGCTTGTCGCCGTGGCAGACGTTCTGGCAGCTCGAAACGCCCTTCGCCATGCCGGGGCTCATCTACAACACCATGATGTCCATGTCGGGCGGGTGGTTCTTCGTGGTGGCGGCGGAAGCCATCACGGTAGGCGACACCACCATCAAGCTGCCCGGCATCGGCTCGTACCTCGCCACCGCCATCGACCAGAAGGACATCGGCGCCGTGCTGGTCGCGGTCGCGATGGTGCTGGTGGTGATCCTGCTCTACGACCAGCTCGTGTTCCGGCCCATCGTGGCCTTCTCGGACAAGTTCAAGGTCGAGCTGTCCGCGTCCCAGACCGTGTCGAAGTCCTGGGTGCTCGACCTGCTGGCCCGCACCTTCTGGGTGCGCCGCGCCGCGGAGCCTCTCGCCCGCGCCTTCGACTGGTTCACCAGCCTCCGGCTCGACCTCCCCGCCTTCGGCCGGCGCCGCGCCGAGCCGTCGCGCGCCGTGAGCCGCGCCGTCGACGTCGCGTGGTTCGCCGTGATCGCCCTCATCGCCGTCTACGCGGGCTGGCAGGCGGTCCTGTTCATCGCGACCACGCTCGATTGGCACGACGTGCTGACGACGATCGGCCTGACGCTGATCACCATGGTGCGGGTGGTCGTGCTGCTGGTCCTGGCCAGCTTCGTGTGGGTGCCGATCGCCGTGTGGATCGGGCTCCGGCCCCGCATCGCCCAGCGGGTGCAGCCCGCGGCCCAGTTCCTCGCCGCCTTTCCCGCCAACGTGGTGTTCCCCATCGCCGTGGTGGGGATCCTGACCTTCCACCTCGATCCCGACATCTGGCTGTCGTTCCTGATCATCTTCGGGACGCAGTGGTACATCGTGTTCAACGTCATCGCCGGGGCGTCGGCCTTCCCCAACGACCTGCGCGAAGCGGCGGCGAACTTCCGCATCTCGGGCCTGACCTGGTGGTTCCGGGTGATGATCCCGGGCATCTTCCCCTACTACGTCACGGGGGCGCTGACGGCGTCCGGGGGATCCTGGAACGCCGCCATCGTGGCCGAATACGTGAAGTGGGGGAACGACAAGGTGTCGGCGTCGGGCATCGGCGCCTACATCGCCCAGGCCACGGAGGCCGGCGATTTCCCCCGGATCGTTCTCGGCGTGGCGATGATGTCCATCTTCGTGATCCTGTACAATCGCCTGCTGTGGCGCCCGCTGTTCTCCTACGCCGAGCGACGCCTGCGCCTGAGCTGACCCTCCGCGCGCCGGGGGGGATCGCGCCCTCCGCGCCCGGTTCGACGCCGCCCCCGCATCCCAAACTGCCACGACGTGCCCGAAAGGTTCCAGCGATGCTCGAAGAGGTGAAGGGCGGCCCGCTGCTCGAAGTGCGCCATGTCAGCCAGCGCTACAAGGGCGGCTCGGACGACGAGGCCCCGGCGGTGCTCGACGACGTGTCGACCACGCTGTCGCGCGGCGAGATCGTCGGGCTGCTCGGCCGCTCGGGCTGCGGCAAGTCCACCCTGCTGCGCATCGTGTCGGGCCTGATCCGCCCCTCCGCCGGCGAGGTCGTGTACCAGGGCAAGGCGTTGACCGGCCCCGCCGACGGCGTCGCCATGGTGTTCCAAAGCTTCGCGCTGTTCCCGTGGCTGTCCGTGCTGGAGAACGTCGAGATCGGCCTCAAGGCGCTGAAGATCGCGCCGGACGAGGCGCGGCGCCGGGCGCTGGCCGCCATCGACCTCATCGGTCTCGACGGCTACGAATCGGCCTACCCGAAGGAGCTCAGCGGCGGCATGCGGCAGCGCGTCGGCTTCGCCCGCGCGGTGGTGACGCATCCCAACATCCTGCTCATGGACGAGCCCTTCTCGGCGCTCGACGTGCTGACCGCCGAAACGCTGCGCTCCGACCTCATCGACCTGTGGAGCGAGGGCCGGCTGCCGATCAAGTCGATCCTGATGGTGACGCACAACATCGAGGAAGCGGTGCTGATGTGCGATCGCATCCTGGTGCTGTCGTCCCATCCCGGCCGCATCGCGTCCGAGATCCGCGTGACGCTGCCCCACCCGCGCAACCGGCTCGACCCGGTGTTCCGCCAGCTCGTCGACAACATCTACGCGCTGATGACGCGCCGCTCGGCCTCCAAGCAGCCCGGCAAGGACGGCCTCTTCCCCGGCACCGGCATCGGCATGGTGCTGCCCCGGGTGTCGACCAACTCGCTCGCCGGCCTCATCGAGGAGGTCGCGGCCGAGCCCTATTCGGGCCGGGCCGACCTGCCCCACCTCGCCGATTCGCTGCAGATGGAGATCGACGACCTGTTCCCCATCGCCGAAACGCTGCAGCTCATGCGCTTCGCCGAACTGGAGGAGGGCGACATCAAGCTCACCGGCGCCGGGCGGCGCTTCGCCGACGCCGAGGTCGACGCCCGCAAGAAGCAGTTCGGCGACCACCTCATCGCCTACGTGCCGCTGGCGGCGCGCATCAAGCGCGTGCTCGACGAACGCCCGTCCCACGTCGCCAACGCGGCGCGCTTCCGCGAGGAGCTCGAGGACTACATGAGCGAGGACTATGCCGAGAAGACCTTGCGCTCGGCCATCAACTGGGGCCGCTACGGCGAAGTCTACGCCTACGACGAGGACAACCGCTCCTTCAGCCTGGAAAACCCGACCTGACGCCATCGCCGCTCGCGATCCGGGCGGCGTGGCCGAACCCCCTTGGCCTGCGGCGCGTTGTCCCCACATGAGGCACGCCGGTTTCCGGCCCGCCATTTGGGGAGACGCAACGTGAACTCCGACGAACGCCAACTCATCACGGGTCTGTTCGACCGCATGAGGTCGGTGGGCAGCCAGGGGCGCGACCGCGACGCCGAGCAGCTCATCGGCGACCAGGTCCGGTCGCAGCCCTACGCCCCCTACCTCCTCACCCAGACCGTTCTGGTGCAGGATCAGGCGCTGCGGGCCGCCAACGACCGCATCCAGCAGCTCGAGGAGCAGGTGCGCAACGCGTCGTCCGGCCAGCCGCAGGGCGAAAGCGGCGGCTTCCTCGGCGGGCTCGGCCGCATGTTCGGCGGCGGCGCGGCCGGCGCCTCGGTCCCGTCGACCGGCCATGCGGCACAGCAGGGGTACGGTCAGCAGCCCGGTTACGGCCAGCAGCCCGGTTACGGCCAGCCGCAGGGCTATCCGCAGCAGCAGCCGGGCGGCCCCTGGGCCAACCAGGGCCAGGGCCAGGGCCAGGGGTATGCCCCCCAGCCGCAGGCGGGTGGCGGCATGTTCGGCGGCGGGGCCGGCGGCGGCGGCGGGTTCATGAAGGGCGCGCTCGGCGCCGCGGCGGGCGTCGCCGGCGGCGTGCTGATGGCCGACGGCATCAAGAACCTGTTCTCCGGCGGCCACAACCCCTACGGCATGGCGTCCGGCTTCGGCGGCGGCGAACAGCCCGGCGGCGAAACCGTCATCAACAACTATTACGACAGCCCCCAGGACCAGGGCGGGGGCGGTGCCGGCGGCTACCAGGCCGGGAACTACGGCACCGATGGCGGCGACACGGGCGGCAGCGACCCCGGCGGCTACAGCCAGGACGTCTGACCTCCGCTGCCGCCCGTCACCGCGCGACGAAGATCGCGCGGTCCCGGGCGGCGGCCTCGACGAGGGCGTCGTGGACGGCGCGGATGCGCCCGATGCCGCGCGTGTCCTCGTGTTCGACGATCCAGTAGGACCGCCGCGCGCGCCGCGCCGGCAGCACCCGCACGAGGTCGGGATGCTTCCGCGCGATGAAGTCGTGCAGCACGCCGATGCCGATCCCCGCCCGCACGGCTTCCAGCTGGCCGATGGCGCCCGCGCATTGGAACGCCACCGGCGCGTCCCCGCACAGCTCCCCCACGTAGCCCAGCGCCGGCGAATAGGTGAACTCCTCGACGTAGCCGACGAGGCGGTGCGCCGCGAGCCCGTCGGCGTCGGGCGGCGCCGGATGGCGGGCGAGGTAGCGCGCCGAGGCGAAGAGCCCGAGCGAATAATCGGTGAGCTTCTGCACCACGAAGCGCCCCGCTTCCGGCTTCTCCAGCACCACGGCGATGTCGACCTCGCGCCGCCCCACGGGCCCCGCCTGGGGGGTGGGGACGAGCTGGATCGCGATGGCGGGATGGCGTTCCGCCAGGGCGGCGAAGAGCCCGGCGAGGTAGTAGGTGGAGAGCCCGTCCGGCGCGCCGATCCGCACCGTGCCGCCGAGCTCCACGTCGCGGTCGCCGAGCTCCGCCTGGGCCTGCAGGCAGGCCGTCTCCATCCGCTCCGCGGCGGCGAGCAGCCGCGCCCCCGCCTCGGTCAGCAGCACGCCCGTGGTGCGCCGCTCGACGAGCCGCGCGTTCAAGGCCCGCTCCAGCGCGGATACGCGCCGTGCCGCCGTGGCGTGGTCGACCTTCAGCGCCCGCGCGGCGGCGACGAACTGCCCGGCCCGCGCCACGGCCAGGAACACCCGCATGTCGTCCCAGTTCACGCCGCCCTCGTCTACCGATCCGCGCACAGCGGTTGCGCGAAGCTCGCGATTGCTGTGCAGATTTATCGGTGCAGAATGCCGGCCGTCAATCGATCGGGGGAGAAGCGCCATGCCGGATTACGGCCATTTCATCGGCGGGAAGCACGTCGCCGGCACGTCGGGCCGCCACGCGGACCTGTTCTGGCCCATGACGGGCGAGGTCGCGGGCTCGGTGGCGCTCGCTTCCGCGGCGGAGGTCCGCGCCGCCGTCGAGAACGCGCGCGACGCGCAGCGCGACTGGGCGACCGTGAACCCGCAGCGCCGGGCGCGCGTGTTCATGAAGTTCCTGGAACTGATCCACCGCGACATGGAGCCCCTCGCGACCCTGCTGGCCCACGAGCACGGCAAGACGGTCGCGGACGCCAAGGGCGACATCCAGCGCGGCTACGAGGTGGTCGAATTCGTGATGGGCGTGCCGCACCTGATGAAGGGCGAGTTCACCGACGGCGCCGGGCCCGACATCGACGCCTATTCGATCCGGCAACCGCTCGGCGTCACCGCCGGCATCACGCCGTTCAATTTCCCCGCGATGATCCCGATGTGGAAGTTCGCGCCCGCCATCGCCTGCGGCAACAGCTTCATCCTGAAGCCGTCCGAGCGCGACCCCGGCGTGCCGATGCGCCTGGCCGAGCTGATGATCGAGGCGGGCCTGCCGGCCGGCGTGCTCAACGTCGTCAACGGCGACAAGGAGGCGGTCGACGCCCTGCTCGACGACCCGGACGTGAAGGCCATCGGCTTCGTGGGGTCCACGCCCATCGCCGAATACATCTACGGGCGCGGCGCGTCGAAGGGCAAGCGCGTCCACGCCTTCGGCGGCGCCAAGAACCACATGGTCATCATGCCGGACGCCGACATGGACAAGACCGTGGATGCGCTGATCGGCGCCGGCTACGGCTCGGCGGGCCAGCGCTGCATGGCGATCTCGGTGGCGGTGCCGGTCGGCGCCGGCACGGCCGACAAGCTGATGGAGAAGCTCGTCCCCCGCGTGGAAGCGCTGAAGATCGGCCCTTCGACCGACGCGTCCGCCGACTACGGCCCGATGATCACGCAGGCCGCCGTCGACAAGGCCAGGATGTACATCGAGAGCGGCATCGCCGAGGGCGCCACGCTGGCGGTCGACGGCCGCGGCTTCAAGATGCAGGGCTACGAGAAGGGTTTCTACCTCGGCTCCTGCCTGTTCGACAACGTGACGGAGGACATGCGGATCTACAAGGAGGAGATCTTCGCGCCCGTGCTGTCGGTGCTGCGCGCCAAGAGCTACGACGAGGCGTTGCGCCTGTGCAACGACCACGAATACGGCAACGGCGTCGCCATCTTCACGCGCGACGGCGATGCTGCACGCGACTTCGTGTCCAAGGTGCAGGTCGGCATGGTGGGCGTCAACGTGCCGATCCCGACGCCGCTGGCCTACTATTCCTTCGGCGGCTGGAAGCGCTCGGTGTTCGGGGACCTGAACCAGCACGGGCCGGACGCCATCCGCTTCTACACGAAGTCGAAGAACGTCACGGCGCGCTGGCCGTCGGGGGTGAAGGAGGGCGCCGAGTTCTCCATGCCGACCATGTGAGGCGAGGAGCGACGGACGGGCGGCGCCCCATCGGCGGCGCCTAACGTCGCGTCGGCCCGGATCGGGTGCGGCATCGCGACCGGCGCCGGCCGGGGTGACGCGAGAGCGCGAAGGATCGTGGCAACGTCCTCCGGCCGAACCCCGACCGTGCGACGATCCGGTTCGGCCAGCGACCACCGAGCACGGTCCCTCAGAGCGGCGCGCTCCCCGGCGCTCCACCCGGGGCGGGAGGGCGCGAAAGCGGCCTCAGAACAGGTTGCCCTGGTTGACCGGGCCCTTCGCGGCCCGCGGGACCGGCGCCTTCGCGGCACGCACCGTCGCCGCCCGCGGCTTCGGGCTCTTCGCGGTGGGCGGCGCGCCCCCGCCCCCGCCCGGCCCCCCCAGCGCCTCGACGGCGACCGTGCCGTCGGCGAATTCCAGCCCGAGGCGCGCGCCGGGCGACACGCCGGCGGCCGAGCGCAAAGGCTGGCCGGCGGCGTCGCGCACGAGCGCGTAACCGCGGCCGAGCACGGACTTGTAGCCGAGCGTTCCGAGGAGCTGTGCCAGCCGGGCGACGCGCTCGCGCCGCCGGTCGTTCGCCAGCGCCGCCGCGGGCCCCATCCGCGCCGCCAGGGCGTCGAGGCGCTGGCGCGACGCCGCGTTGGCCTGGCGGGCCAGCGCGGCGCGGCCCTGCAGGGCGGTTCCGAGGCGCGCCGCCACGGCGTCGAGCCGCTGCCGCCGCCGGTCGGACAGGACCTTCGCCGAGCGGCCGAGGCGCGCGTCGAGCCCGCTCAAGCGTTCGGCCGCCCGCGCCAAGCGGGCGCCGGGCGACTGCGCGGCGAGCCGGCTGCCGACCCGCGCCACGGTGAGGCGGCGCGCGTCCGCCCCCCGGCGCAGCGCCGAAGGCAGCGCCGTGGCGGCGCGGTCGAGGCGCTGCCGCGGCAGCGCCAGCAGGTCGGCGCCCGAGGGCAGCGCGCGGGCGGTCGAGCGCAGGGCGTCGCGCGCGCCTTCCACCCGCCGCAGCATGGCGGCGCCGTGGCGGGCGCCGAGCCGGTCGAGCCCGACCGCGAGTTCGGCCCGCACCGGCACGCAGAGTTCCGCCGCGCCCGTCGGGGTGGGGGCGCGGAGATCGGCGACGTGGTCGAGCAGCGTCCAATCCGTCTCGTGGCCGACGGCGGACACGAGCGGGATGCGGCAGTCGGCGGCGGCGCGGATCACCGCCTCGTCGTTGAAGCCCCACAGGTCCTCGAGCGAGCCGCCACCGCGCGCCACGATGAGCACGTCGGGCCGCGGCAGCCGCCCGCCGGGCAAGAGCGCGTCGAAGCCCCGGATGGCGCGGGCCACCTCCTCGGCGCTGCCGTCGCCCTGGACCCGCACGGGCCACAGCAGCACGCGGCGCGGGAACCGGTCGGTGATGCGATGTAGGATGTCGCGGATGACGGCACCCGTCGGCGAGGTGACGACGCCGATCACTGCGGGGAGGAACGGCAGCGCCCGCTTGCGCGACGGGTCGAACAGCCCTTCGGCGGCGAAGCGCCGCCGGCGCTCCTCCACCATGGCCATGAGGGCGCCGACGCCGGCGGGCTCCAGCGACTCGATGACGATCTGGTAGGCGGATTTGCCGGGAAAGGTCGTGAGCTTGCCGGTGGCGACGACCTCCATGCCCTCCTCGGGCTTCACCCGCATGCGCGAGAAGCTCGTGCGCCACACGACGGCGTCGATGCGGGCGCCCTCGTCCTTCAGCGAGAAGTAGGCGTGGCCGGAGGAATGGGGGCCCCGGTAGTTCGACACCTCGCCCCGCACCCGCACATGGCCGAACCGCTCCTCCACGGTGCGCTTCAGCGCGCCCGACAGCTCGGACACGCTGACTTCGGGCGTGTTGGACAGGCGCGAACCCCCGTCCTCGCCGTCCTCGCCCGGCGCGGCGGCCGGGGCATCGAAGATCGAAGGGGCGGCGGTCCTGCCGCGCGGGCTCGTGCGAGCCGAGGGTCTGCTGGCCATGGCGGCAGACTACCACGGCGCCCGGGGGCCTGTCGCCGTGCCGCCGCGACGGGCGGGTGCCCCTTCGCCGGGCACCCCTGCCCGCCACGCCGCGACGGCGTGGGCCGGCTCGCCGCGGCGGAACCCCGCGCCCCCCGTGGCATGGCGGTTGCTTGGACCTTCCCCGAGGGCGCATGCGCCCGCCCCTTCCCACACGAGGGCCGGTGTCGTGGCCAGGATCGACGACACGCTCCGGCGCCCCGCCGCCCACCCCCGCCGCGCACCGCGCATGCGGCCCTGAGCCGCCACGACGCCGCGCGCACGGAGCCACAGACCCGCGATGACCCTTCCGTCCCCCGCGCCAGCCGGCACGCCGCCGGCCGCATCCCCGCCCCCCGCCGGCCTCGCGCCGGTCGACACGCATTGCCCCTACTGCGCCCTGCAATGCGGCATGACGCTGGTGCCCGATGCGGCCGGGCTGTTCTCCGTCGCGGCGCGGGACTTCCCGACCAACCGCGGCGGCCTGTGCCGCAAGGGCTGGACCGCGGCGGCCCTGCTGCGCTCGCCCGAGCGCCTGACCGCGCCCCTGGTGCGCGACCGCAAGGGCGGCGCGTTCCGCGAAGCGTCGTGGGACGAGGCGCTCGACCTCGTGGCGTCGCGCCTGTCCGGCGCGCGGGCGCGCCACGGCGCCGACGCGGTCGGGGTGTTCGGCGGCGGCGGCCTCACCAACGAGAAGGCCTACCTGCTCGGCAAGTTCGCCCGGGTGGCGCTCGGCACCGCCAACATCGACTACAACGGCCGCTACTGCATGTCTTCGGCGGCGGCGGCGGGGGGCCGCGCCTACGGGCTCGACCGCGGCCTGCCCTTCCCCATCGCCGACATCGCGGGCGCCGAGGCGGTGCTGATCGCCGGCAGCAACCCGGCGGAAACGATGCCGCCGCTGATGCAGTATTTCGACGAGCAACGCGCCCGCGGCGGCAGGCTCATCGTGGTCGACCCGCGCCGCAGCGCTACGGCCAGGCTGGCGACGCAGCACCTGCAGGCGACGCCGGGTTCCGACGGCGCGCTGGCGACGGGGCTGCTGCACGTGGCGATCCGCGACAGGCTGATCGACGCCGATTTCATCGCGGAGCGCACCACCGGCTTCGAGGCCGTGCGCCGCATCGCGGCCCAGCACTGGCCCGACCGCGTGGAGCGCATCACCGGGGTGCCGGAGCGGCAGATCGTCGAGGCCGCCCACATGCTGGGCGAAGCCGCCACCGCCATGGTGCTGACGGGGCGCGGCCCCGAGCAGCAGAGCCAGGGCGTCGACAACGTGTCGGCCTTCATCAACCTGGCGCTGGCGCTGGGCAAGGCGGGAAGGCCGTTCTGCGGCTGGGGCACGCTGACGGGCCAAGGCAACGGCCAGGGCGGGCGCGAGCACGGCCAGAAGGCCGACCAGCTCCCCGGCTACCGCAAGATCGCCGACCCGGCCCACCGCGCCGCGGTGGCGGAGGTTTGGGGGGTCGACCCCGCTTCGCTACCCGGCCCCGGCCTCAGCGCCAACGAACTCCTCGACGCGACCGCGCCCGGCGGGGCCGTCAAGGCGCTGATGATCCTGGCTTCCAACGTCGTCGTGTCGGCGCCCGCGGCCGGGCGGGTCAAGGCCAACCTGGCGGGGCTCGAGTTTCTCGTCGTGTCCGACATCTTCCTGTCCGAAACCGCCGCGCTGGCCGACGTCGTGCTCCCCACCGCCCAGTGGGCCGAGGAGGACGGCACGATGACAAACCTCGAAGGCCGGGTGATCCGCCGGCGCCGGGCGGTGCCGCCGCCCGACGGCGTGCGGACCGACGCCGCGGTGATCGCCGCCCTGGCGGCGCGGCTCGGCAGCGCTTCGTCCTTCGCCGAGGGAGCGGAGCCCGGGTTCGACGAGCTCCGGCGCGCCAGCCGCGGCGGCATCGCCGATTATTCCGGGATCTCCTACGCCCGCATCGAGGCCGAGGACGGGGTGTTCTGGCCCTGCCCGGCGCCCGAACACCCCGGCACGCCCCGCCTGTTCCTCGACGGATTCGCCACGCCCGACGGCCGGGCGCGCTTCCATGCGGTGGAACACCGCCCCTCGGGGGAGGAGCCCGACCGGGACTTCCCCTACTGGCTGACCACCGGCCGCGTGCTGGCCCAGTACCAGTCGGGCACGCAGACGCGCCGGGTGCCGGAGCTGGCCGCGGCCGAGCCCGGCGCCTACGTGGAGATGCATCCGCAGACGGCGCGCGGCCTGGGGCTCGCCGAAGGCGACCTCGCTCGCCTGACCACGCGACGAGGCACGATCGCCGTCAAGGCGCGGCTGACGCCGACGATCCGCCTCGACACGCTGTTCGTGCCCTTCCACTGGGGCGACGGGCAATCCGCCAACATCCTCACCAACGCCGCCCTCGACCCGACGTCGCGCATGCCAGAGTTCAAGGTCTGCGCGGTGCGGGTCGAACGCGAAGCGGCCTGACCCGGACGGACGCCATGCTGTCGCGACCCAAGAACCTCACCGGCGTGTTCCCCTTCGTGGGGACAGGGTTCGAGCGCCCGGTGCCGCTCGACGCGAGCCTGTCCTACAGGGTGCCGCCCGACCGGCGCGCCCAGGCGATCTACCTGCGCGCCGGCAATTCCGCCGACGCGCTCGCGTGCCTGACCATCACGCGGGACGGCGCGGTGATGCGGCTGTTCCCCGTCGGCGCCAAGGCGGCCATCCACGTGCCGCTGGCGGTGCTGGAAGACCTCGAACCCGACGCGACCCTCGGCGTGCTGGTGTCGGCGCCGGCGGGCGCGGAAGGCCACATTGTGCTCGACCTCGGGCTGATGGAGATCTGACCGCCGTCCCGGCGAGCGACGCCGGGCGTCCGGCGCAGGGCGGAGCCTTCGGGAACCCTGCCATGCGCCGACACGGCCCGGCGTGGCACGGATCTCGCGATCCCGTCGCGGAACCCGCAGGCAGGAACGCGACCTCGACATGACCAAACGCAAGCTGGTGGTGGTCGGCAACGGCATGGCCGGGGCCAGGGCGGTGGAGAACGTGCTGGCGCGGGGCGGCGGCGAGCTGTTCGACATCGTCATGTTCGGCGACGAGCCTTACGGGAACTACAACCGCATCATGCTGTCCGGCATCCTCGAAGGATCGAAGACGCTCGATGACATTCTGATCAACACGCCCGCTTGGTATGCAGAAACGGGCGTCACGTTGCACAGCGGCGATCGCGTGGTCGAGATCGACCGCGCCGCCAAGGCCGTGCGGTCGCGGCGCGGCGTCGTCGAGAACTACGACGTCCTGCTCATCGCCACGGGCTCGAAGGCCTTCGTGCCGCCCTTCGCGGGCGCCTTCACGGCCGACGGCGCGCTGAAGACGGGCGTCTTCGCCTACCGGACGCTCGACGACTGCACGGGCATCGCCGATTACGCCAAGGGCGCCCGCAAGGCGGTGACGATCGGCGGCGGTCTGCTCGGGCTCGAGGCGGCGCGGGCGCTGGGCGGCCTCGGCTGCGAGTCGCACGTGGTCCACCTCGCCGGCCACCTGCTGGAACTGCAGCTCGACGCCACCGGGGGCGGCATGCTGCGCCGGACGATAGAGGGCTTCGGCCTGCACGTCCACACCGGCAAGGCCACCACGGCGGTGCTGGGCGAGGACCGCGTCGCCGGGCTCGCCTTCAAGGACGGGACGACCATCGACTGCGACCTCGTGGTGGTGGCGGCGGGCGTGCGCCCGAACAGCGAGATCGGGCTGCGCGCCGGCCTGACGGTGGAGCGGGCCATCGTGGTCAACGACCACATGCAGTCCATCGACGACCGCTCGGTCTACGCGGTCGGCGAATGCGCGCAGCACCGCGGCAAGGTGTACGGCCTCGTGGCGCCGCTGTGGGACCAGGCCAAGGTCTTCGCCGAGCACGTCACCGGGCGCGACGCCCAGGCCGCCTACCACGGTTCCAAGCTCGCCACGAAGCTGAAGGTGATGGGCGTCGAGCTCGCCTCGATGGGCATCACCGAGCCGTACGACGAGCACGACGAGGTGATCCAGTTCGCCGAACCCAAGCGCGGCACCTACAAGAAGCTGATCGTGCGCGACGGCCGCCTCGTCGGCGGCATCCTGATGGGCGAGATCTCGAAGGCCGCCTACCTGATGCAGGCCTTCGACCGCGATTCCCCCCTGCCCGAGGAGCGGCTGGCGCTGCTGTTCGACCTCGGCGCCCCGCCTGTGGCCGTGACGCTGGAGGAGATGCCCGCCGAAATGCAGGTCTGCAACTGCAACGGCGTCACCAAGGGCGCCATCGGGGCCTGCGTGGCGGCCGGCAACCGCGACCTCGGGTCCGTGATGGCGGCCACCCGCGCCAGCATGGGCTGCGGCTCCTGCAAGTCCCAGGTCGCGGCGCTGACGGACTATTTCGTCGAGCAGGTGTCGGAGGCCGTGCCGGACCGGGCGGTGGTGGCGGAGGACGCGTCGCGGCTCGACGGGCACGTCCAGGCCCGGATCCTGGACGACGGGACCTTTTCGATGATGCCCGACACCGAAGACGGGCATTGCACGCCCGCGCAGCTCCTGCGCATCGCCGAGGTCGCGGTGAAGTACAAGGTGCCGTCGGTGAAGCTGATGGGCCACGACCGCATCGACCTCGTCGGCCTGCCGAAGGACGACCTCGCCAGGATCTGGAACGAGCTCTACCTGACGGCCGCCGAATAGGCCGCCGTGCGGGTCCGGCTCGACAGGCGAGGGTCGATGGCCCGTGCCGGCTAGCCCCGGTCCAGCCGGACCGGCCGCACCGTCGCCGCCCTGCCACGGCAACAAGCGTCCGTCGCGGATGTTGCTGCCGTACGGCAGGGACATGGGAGACGGGACGATGGCGGCGGATCGGCAGCTCTTCGAGGACGGACTGCGCCTGCTCTACGGGGCACACCGGCAGGGTGCCGCGCAGGCGGCGCGCAACGGCGAAACCTCGACCCTGCCCAAGCTGAAGCGGATGGTGCGGGCGGGCGCGAAGCAGAACCTCGCCCAGGCGGAACGGCTGGAGCGCGTCTTCGCGCTGGTCGGCGCCACGCCCTACGCCCGGCATGACGCCGGCATGCAGGGCATCTGCGACACCAATGAAGGGGAAGTGGCGCGTCGCCGCGGCGCGGCCAAGCGCGACCTGATCAACATCGCCTACGGCCAAGTGGCGGCGCATTTCTACCTCGCGCGATACGGCACGCTGCGGAGCGCCGCGCGGGCGCTCGGGCACGCCGATGCGGCCAAGCTCCTCGACCGCACGATGGTCGAAACCCGCACGATCGACCGCGCCTTCACGCGGCTTCACGACCACCTGCTGGCCCGCCGCGCTTCGGCGCCCTATCCGGGCGAAAGCGCCCTCGCCACCACGGCTGCCCTGCACCCGGCCTTGACCGCCGCGGCGGCGCTGTGCGGCCTCGCCGCGACGGTCGCCCTGATCGGCAGGGGCAAGGCGCGACCCGGCTGAGGGTCGAACGGTCCGGCGCTGGAGGCGGGCGATCCCGATCCGCGATGAGGTCGATGTGATGATCTGGCGATGGGGTGGCGAGAGAGACGGGACTCGAACCCGCGACCTCCGGCGTGACAGGCCGGCGCTCTAACCAACTGAGCTACTCCCCCACGATCCGAACATGAACGCCACGGAGGGCGCGTTCGGCGCGGTGTCTTCGACTTAACGACGCGAACCAGACGAACTGGCGAGAGAGACGGGACTCGAACCCGCGACCTCCGGCGTGACAGGCCGGCGCTCTAACCAACTGAGCTACTCCCCCGCGAACCGCGCTGCGAGTGATCGCAGCGGTGTCGCTCGGTGAGGCGTGTCTACGGGGCGCCCCTGGGTGAGTCAAGGGCGCCGTCGGCGAAGGGGGGAATTTCTCGTGCCCCCTGACGCGTCGGCGGCGGCCGTCAGTGCAGCCGCGGGGTCCCCACGCGCCAGCGGGCGATCTCCTTCGGGGTGAGGATGTGGATGGACGAGGAATCGACCTGCTCGGCTTCCGCGATGGCGGCCGGGTTGACGCCCATCAGCTTGGTATAGGCGCTGAGCGCGTCGACGAGTTCCGGCGTGCCCTTGGAGCGGACCGTTTCCTCGCCGCCGCCGAAGAAATCGAAGCTGTGGCTGTAGATGGCCATCTGGTGGATGCCGAGATGGCTCGCCGGCGGGATGATGCGCCGCTTGCCGCCGAAGAAGGCGTAGACGCAGGCCGACATGCAGTAGCTCGACATGACGTGGAGGTCGTCCGAGCCCTCCTCGGCCCGCGCGCGGGCGACCAGGACGGTGGCGCCGATCTGGCGCAGCACCAGCCCGAGCTTCATGGCGCCCACCACCGTGCCGCCCGGCGAGCTCAGCATCACCAGGGGGCGGAAGTCGGGATCGGCGCCGTGGGCCTGGACGAAGGCCTGGAAGCTCGCCGCCGTGTCGTTGGTGATCTCGCCCTGGGCGCCGATCACGTCCGCCCGCACCTCGGCGTTCGAACACCGGCGCTTGGAACAGGGCGCGGCCCCGGCGACGGTCAGCAGCTCGAACGTCATGGGTTCGGCCGCCAGCGCCCGGCCGGGGGACAAAGCGGCGGTGGCGGACAGCACGACAGACGCCGCGAGGCCCAGCCGAGCGGCAAAGGACGCCGTGCGCCGCGGGCGGGAGGCGGTGGGCGGTGACGGGCTCGAACCGCCGACATTCTCGGTGTAAACGAGACGCTCTACCGACTGAGCTAACCGCCCGAACAGCTCGGAAGACCCGAGGTCATAACGCATTCGCCGTCGCCTTCCAAGTCGACATCGGCGCCCGGGACGGAACGCCGACCGCCCGCCATGGAACACCCGCGCGGAGGCGCGCACAAGCCGCGCCGTGACGCAGCCGCCGACCGGAGCGCGCGGCGCCATCGCGGCCGCGGGCCGGTACATACATATTTAGGACGTAGAATTTTTTAATTCTCGTAATTTCAGTGGGGAATTCTATATCCGCTTCACCCTGGCGCTTGCCCGGCGTTGCCAGCCGTCGGGACGGCATGCGACACGGCCAGCCCGGAACGAACGCGCGAGCCAGTCCGCCCATGCCCCAAATCGTCACCGCCAGTCGCCTCGCCGACGGGGTGGTCGTGTTCCTCGACGACGGCGGAGGGTGGACCGAGCGGCTGGACCGCGCCGCGATCTTCGCCGGCAAGGCCGACAGCGCGGCGGGGCTCGACGCGGGGCGGACCGCGGAAGTGCGGAGCCTCGTCGTCGACGTCTACGCGGTCGACGTGGCCCTGCAGGCCGGCGTGCCCGTGCCGACCAAGCTCCGCGAAGCCATCCGTGCCCGCGGCCCCACCATCCTTCCCGAGTTCACCAAGCCCGGCTCGACCCCGGCCCAGGTGCAGGAGGACGACCATGTATCGGTATGACGAGTTCGACGCCCAGTTCGTGGCCGAGCGGGTCGCTCAGTTCCGCGACCAGACCGGCCGCCGCCTCGCGGGCGAGCTGACCGAGGACCAGTTCAAGCTGCACCGGCTGATGAACGGCGTGTACCTGCAGCTCCACGCCTACATGCTGCGCGTCGCGATCCCCTACGGCTCGCTGCGGTCCAAGCAGATGCGCATGCTGGCCCATGTGGCGCGCCGCTACGACCGCGGCTACGGTCATTTCACCACCCGCCAGAACATCCAGTACAACTGGCCGGCGCTGCAGGACTGCCCGGACATCCTTGCCGACCTCGCCACGGTCGAGATGCACGCCATCCAGACCTCGGGCAACTGCATCCGCAACGTCACGGCCGACCATTTCGCCGGCGCCGCTGCCGACGAGGTCGCGGACCCGCGCCCTTATGCCGAGATCCTGCGGCAATGGTCGTCGCTGCATCCGGAATATTCGTTCCTGCCGCGCAAGTTCAAGATCGCCGTGACGGGCGCCGACCGCGACCGCGCCGTCATCCAGGCCCACGACATCGGGCTCCAGGTGGTGAAGGACGCGTCGGGCGCGCTCGGCTTCCGCGTGTGGGTCGGCGGCGGCCTCGGCCGCACGCCGATGATCGGCCACAAGATCCGCGACTTCCTGCCCGAGGCGGACCTGCTCGCCTACGTCGACGCGATCGTGCGCGTCTACAACCTGGAGGGCCGCCGCGACAACAAGTACAAGGCCCGCATCAAGATCCTGGTGCACGAGAAGGGCGTCGAGCCGATGCGCGAGGCCGTGGAGGCCGAGTTCGCCAAGGGGCCGAAGGGGCTGACCCTGCCGGCCGACGACGTCGCCCGCATCCGCGCCTATTTCGCGCCCCCGGCGCATGCGGCGCGGCCGGCCGCCTCGGAGATCGTCGCCCAGCGTCGCGGATCGGACCCGCGCTTCGCCGCCTTCGTCGACACCAACGTGGCGAAGCACCGGGAAGCCGGCTACGGCATCGTGACGATCTCGCTGAAGCCCATCGGCGGCATCCCGGGTGATGCGTCGGCGGACCAGATGGACGTCGTCGCCGACCTGGCCGACCGCTATTCCTTCGGCGAGGTGCGGGTGAGCCACGAGCAGAACCTCGTGCTGACCGATGTCGCCCTCGACGACCTGCCGTCGCTCTACGACGCGCTGGAGGCCGCCAAGCTCGCGACCCCCAATGCCGGCCTCGTCACCGATATCATCGCCTGCCCGGGGCTGGATTATTGCGCGCTGGCTACCGCGCGCTCGATCCCGGTGGCGCAGCGCATCTCCGAGCGCTTCGGCGAGGGCGAGCGGGCGAGGGACATCGGCGAGCTCAAGATCAAGATCTCGGGCTGCATCAACGCCTGCGGCCACCACCACGTCGGCCACATCGGGATCCTCGGCCTCGACCGGAAGGGCGAGGAAACCTACCAGATCACGCTCGGCGGCTCGGGCGACGAGACCGCGTCGCTGGGCGACCTCACCGGGCCGGGCTTCTCGACCGACGACGTCGTCGACGCGGTCGAGACCGTGGTCGACACCTACCTGGGGCTGCGCGAGGGGGCCGACGAGGACTTCCTCGCCGCCTACCGCCGCGTCGGCATGGCCCCGTTCAAGAAAGCGCTCTACGAGCGCGACGCGGGCCGGGAGATCTGACCACATGAGCGCCCACGATGTGACGCTGTTCGGCGACCAGGTCGCGGCATCGCGACTGGGCGCCCGTTTCGCCGCCATGGACGCGGGCGCCCTGCTGCGCCTGTCGATCCGTGACCTGTTCCCGGGCCGGATCGCGCTCGTGTCGAGCTTCGGGGCGGATTCCGCCGTGCTACTCCACATGGTGGCCCAGGTGGACCCCGCGACGCCGGTGATCTTCGTCGACACCGGCTTCCTGTTCCCCGAAACGCTCGACTACCGCGACGAGCTGGTCCGCCTGCTCGGCCTCACCGACGTCCGCGCCGTCCAGCCCTCCGAGGAGGATCTGGCGGCGCTCGACCCGGAAGGGTTCCTGTGGTCGAGCGACCCCGACGGGTGCTGCGAGATCCGCAAGGTGAAGCCGCTGGCCAATGCGATCGAGGGCTACGACGCCTGGATCACCGGGCGGAAGCGCTTCCAAAGCGGCACCCGGGCGGCGCTGCCGCTGTTCGAGGCGGAAGGGGAGCGGGTGAAGATCAACCCCCTGGCGGGGTGGGACGCGAGCGAGCTCCTGCGCTACCTCGACCTGCACGCCCTGCCCCGCCACCGCATGGTGGCGAAGAACTATCCCTCGATCGGCTGCATCCCCTGCACGTCGCCGGTGAAGCCCGGCGAGGACGCCCGCGCGGGCCGCTGGCGCGGCAAGGGCAAGACGGAATGCGGCATCCACCTCGGCATCCTTTCGGCCGGACAGGACATCTGATGCGACTCTTCAAGGACGGTGCCTTCGTCGACGACCCGTGGCGGAGCCTGCCCGACGGCGAGCAGCCCGGCGAAGGCCCCGTGGTGATGTCGCTGGCGCAATGGCTGGCCCTCGGCGACGCCCGCCGCGGGATCAACACGCCCGTCGGGGTGAAGCTCGACGCCGGCGAGATGGTGGACGCGATCCTGCCCGACCTCGACCGGTTGAGCCTGGTGGCGCTGTCCTTCCCCAAGTTCGGCGACGGCCGCGCCTTCTCCAAGGCTTCGATCCTGCGGGGCCAGCACGGCTTTAAGGGCGAGATCCGGGCCGTCGGCGACGTGCTGTGGGACCAGCTCCAGCTGATGCGCCGCTGCGGCTTCGACGCCTTCCTGATCGAGAACGAGCCGACGCTGCGCGCCCTGGAGGGCGGCAAGATCCCGGTGATGACCGACTTCTACCAGCCGGGCCACGGCGGAGCGGAGCGCCCGGCGGACCCGCGGCGTCCGTGGGCGTGGCGGGCCGCGATCTGAGGTTCCCGCCCGGCCCGCGCTGTCGGCGCGCGCCTTGCCTCGAAGTGCGAAGCTGATAGCTTCGCCTCATGGACACGAATTTCGATCTCGATGGGCTCGTTGGCCAAGTCGCCGCAGCATCGTTGCCCGGCCATCGGATCGCCAGGATCGCGACCGAGCCGGATGTCGATGCGGACGGATTGCAGGGCATCCGCGTCGTTGTCGTGCTGGTTGGCGACGATGCCAGCTTGAGCGGCGACGAGGCGCTGAACACGATCGTAGACTTGCGTCAGGCGCTTCAGAAGGCCGGAGACGACCGCTTCCCATTCGTCGATTTCACCAACGAAAGTGAATTGGCCGCGGATGTCGATCCTTGATCCGGACCATCTGCTCGAGCAGGCCGACAGGCTGGTCGCGCCGCCGCCCAAAGGCCCGCCTCGACAGGTCGACCTCCGGCGCGGCATCTCGAGCGCCTACTACGCCCTGTTCCATCTGACGTTGACCGCCCTGTCCGACGAGATCGTCGGAGCTCTCCACCAGAACACACCTCGCTACGCGCTGGTCCATCGCGGCGTGGATCACCGCACGATCAAGGATCTCTGCCTCACGCTGTCGAAGAGCTCGCCGCCCACCAGATACGCTCCCTACGCCCCACCAGGCTTCTTCGGGCGACATTTCCTCGCTTACGCGAGTGGGTTCGTGACACTGCAGGAGGAGCGTCACCGTGCTGATTACGACGTCAGTGCGCGATACAGGACGCTGAATGCCAAGTCCGCGATAGCGCAGAGCCGGAGTGCGCTCGTGGCTTTCAGGACCATGTCGCCGGCCGAGAAAAAGATGTTCTTGACCCTGCTCCTCTGTCCGCCTCGCTGAGTGTCCAGCGCGCCGGCAGGGGTCGCCCCCACCCACAGGACCGCGCCCATGTTCCACAACAGCCAGCCCCAGCACCCCGACCAGCTCCCACGGCCCGGCGAGGCCTTGTCCACAGACCGCCGCACCTTCCTGGTGGCGTCGCTCGGGGTCGGCTTCGCGCTCGCCGCCGACCCCGTGATGGCGCAGGTGATCACCACGCCGGCGGACGGGCTCGTGGCCGGCGAGATCAAGATTCCGACCGCCGACGGGCAGATCCCCGCCTATCGCGCCATGCCGGAGGGCGCGGGCCCGTTCCCCGTGATGGTGGTGATCGAGGAGATCTTCGGCGTCCACGAGTACATCAAGGACGTGTGCCGCCGTTACGCGAAGCTGGGCTACCTCGCGGTGGCGCCGGAGCTGTTCGCGCGCCAAGGCGACCCGCTCCACGCCGACGTGAAGACCATCATCACCGACATCGTGCCGAAGGTGCCGGACGCTCAGGCGATGTCGGACCTCGACGCGACCGTGGCCTTCGCGACGGCGAAGGAGAACAAGGGCGACCCGACGCGGGTCGGCGCCACGGGATTCTGCTGGGGCGGCCGCATGATCTGGCTCTACGCCCGCCACGACCCGAAGCTGAAGGCCGCCGTGGCGTTCTACGGCATCCTCGGCGGCAAGGCTTCGCCGCCGACGGCGATCAAGCCGCAGAACCCGCTCGACTTCGGCCACGACGTGACGGTGCCGGTGCTCGGCCTCTACGGCGGCCACGACGACAACATCCCGCCCGAGCTGATCGCGCAGATGCAGGCCGAGCTGAAGGGAACGGCGAGCGAGGTCGTCGTCTATCCCGACGCCCCGCACGGCTTCTTCGCCGACTATCGCCCGAGCTACCGCCCCGACGCCGCCAAGGATGCCTGGGGCAAGGCGCAGGCCTGGTTCAAGGACCACGGCATGGTCGGCTGATCGGGCTCACACCCGAGCGGGACGACGCCGTCCGCCACGCCAAATCCTCCGGCCGCATCGCGCGGCCGGAGGACGCCGTCACTCAGGACCGGGTCGAGCGTGAGCGACAGCAGACCCGGTCACGGCCCCTCGACGGCCCTCGCCATCCTCGGTTGGATCCAGCGCAGCTTCCTGCTGTTCGGCCGTCGTCCGCTGCTCATCGGCCGAACCCGGGATGTCGATCTCGGGCCCGGCCTGCGCAGCCTGCCCGGCGGAGGCTGCATCATCGTCCCTTGTCCGGCTCTGACGACGCCCGTCAGGCGCCCGTCTCGGCCTTGAGGCCGGCGGCCTCGATGCCCGCCACGGCGCAGATCTCGTCGTTGTCGCTGAGGTCGCCCGACACGCCGACGGCGCCCACGACCTCGCCGCCGTCGAGGATCAGCACGCCGCCCGGCGCCGGCACCAGCGAGCCGCCGACCGCGTGGGTGGCGGCCGCCACGAAGGTGGGGCGCTCCGCCGCCATCTTGGCCACGGCTCGCGAGCCGATCCCCAGGGCGAGCGCGCCGTCGGCCTTGCCGCGGGCAATCTCGCCGCGCTTGAGGCTCGTGCCGTCCTGCGCCGCGAAGGCCTTCAAGGCACCGCGGGCGTCGAGCACCACGACGGCGAGGGGCTTGAACGTGTGCTCCATCCCCGCCTTCAGGGCGGCGTCGAGGATGGTGCGGGCGTGGTCGAGGCTGAGGAGCGGCATGGGGATCCGTGACAGGTGAGGTGCGGCCCGACCCTGCCGCGCCGCGGCCACGGGCGCAAGGGTTCAGGCCGCGTCCAGCGGCACGAGGTCGTCGGGCGAGAAATGCAGCGTCACGCGCTCGCCCGGGCTCGGCGGCGGCAGGCCGGGGCTGTTGAAGCGGTCGAGCATGATCCGGGCCTGGCCCACCCCGACCTTGATCCGCACCACGGCGCCGAGGAACGACACGTCCTGGATGGTGCCGCCGATGCGGTTGCAGCCGTCGCCCGGGTCCTGCAGCGACACCGCCTCGGGCCGGAGCGCCACGGTGCAGTCGGCGCCGTCGGCGACGGACACCTGCCGCCCCACGCGGGCGTCCTGCCCGCCGATCCGGATGGCGCCGGCGCGGGCGTCGACGACCTTCGCCTCGATGATGTTGAGCGTGCCGATGAAGGAGGCGACGAAGCGCGTCCGCGGCCGGTTGTAGATCTCGAAGGGCGTGCCGAGCTGCTCGATGCGGCCCTCGCTCATCACCACGATCCGGTCCGACATGGACAGGGCCTCCTCCTGGTCGTGGGTGACGAAGACCGTGGTGATGCCGAGGTCGCGCTGCAGGGCCTTCAGCTCGTCCCGCAGCGCCACCCGCACCTTGGCGTCGAGCGCCGACAGGGGCTCGTCGAGCAGCAGCAGCTTCGGCGAGGTCGCGAGCGCGCGGGCCAGGGCGACGCGCTGCTGCTGGCCGCCCGACATCTGGTAGGGATAGCGGTCGGCGAGCCCGGGCAGCTTGACGAGGTCGAGCATCTCGGCCACGCGCGCCTTGATGTCCGCCGCCCGCTTCTTCGCCACCTTCAGCCCGAAGGCGACGTTGCCGGCCGCCGTCATGTTGGGGAACAGGGCGTAGTTCTGGAACACCATGCCGACGTCGCGCGCGTTCGGCGGCAGATGCGTGACGTCGCGCCCCGCGATGCGGATGGCCCCCGAGGTCGCGGTCTCGAACCCGGCGATCATGCGCAGCGTGGTGGTCTTGCCGCAGCCCGAAGGGCCGAGGAAGGTGACGAACTCGCCCGCCTTCACGTCGAGGTCGAAGCGCTGCACCACCTGGTTCGACCCGTAGCTCTTGGTCAGGTGCTCGATGGCGAGGAAGCTCATGGGGTCACACCTTCACGGAGCGGGCGGCGGGGTCGCGGGCGAAGAGCTGGATCAGCCCCATGCAGGCCCAGGTGACCGCGAAGGCGATGAAGGCGAGCGCGGAGGGCTCGTAGGCCCTGTTGGCGCCGACGAGCTGCAGGTAGGGGCCGAAGGCCGGCCGGTCGAGCAGGCTCGCCAGCGTGAACTCGCCGATCACGATGGCGAAGGTCAGGAAGGCGCCGCTCAGCACCGCCGTGCGGACGTTGGGGAAGATGACGCGGAACAGGATGGTGGACCGGGCGGCGCCGAGGCTTTCCGCCGCCTCGGTGAGGCTCCTCACGTCGATGCTGCGCATGCCCGTGTCCACCGCCCGGTACAGGTAGGGCAGCGCCAGCACCACGTAGCCGGCCACCATCAGCACGTCGGTGCTCCAGGGCGCGCCGGTCATCGGCAGCCAGGAGGACGAGTTGTAGAGGCGCAGGTAGCCGAACACGAGGACGATGGCCGGGATGATCAGCGGCATCAGCGTGATGAACTCGACGTAGGGCCGAAGCCCGGGCAGCCGCAGCCGGATCCAGTAGGCGGTCGGCACGACCAGCAGCGTGCCCGCCACGATGGTGGCGACGGCCGCCGAGGCCGAGAAGCCGAAGGTGTTCCAGAAGGCCGGGTCCGACAGCACGTTGCCGTAGGCGTCGAGGCTGTAGGTGCCGCGGCGGATCCTCAGCGAGAACTCCACCGTGCCGATCAGCGGGATGGCGAAATAGGCGACGCCGACCGCGAAGGCGAGCCAGGCCCCGAACCGGGGGCGCTTCACCGGATCCACCTCTCGTGCCGGGTGCGCAAGGCGATGTAGAGCGCGTTCGACACGCCGGTGATGACCACCATGCCGAGCGCCAGCGCGTAGCCGAGATGCGGGTTGTGCAGCACGTCGCCCCGGATCTGGGCGTAGAGCAGGATGGTGACGAGGTTGAGCGTCGAGCCCGTCAGCCCGTAGGCGGTCGCGATGGCGCCGAATGAATTGGCGAACAGCAGGAGCGTCGTGCCGAGCAGGCTCGGCCACAGGATCGGCATCACGACGTGGCGCCAATAGCCGAAGGGCGAGGCGCCGAGGATCGTGGCGGCCTCGCGCCATTCCGTCTTCAGCCCGTCGAGCGCGGGCGTGAGGATCAGCACCATCAGGGGGATCTGGAAATACAGGTAGGTGAGGGTCAGGCCGGAGAAGCTCAGGATGTTGAAGCCGGTGCCGTAGAGCCTGAACCCGAACACGGACTGCAGGATCGTCGTGACGAGGCCGGTGCGCCCCAGCGTGGCGATGAACGCGAAGGCGAGCGGCAGGCCGGCGAAGTTCGACGCCACGCCCGAGAAGGTCAGCAGCATCGGCCGGAGCCAGGCCGGCAGCCCGCCCAGCACCACCGCCCAGGCGAGGAGGAAGCCGAAGGCCGACCCGAGGATCGCCGACGCGGCGCTGACTTCGAGGCTGATCGCGTAGGCGCTGACGATGCCGGGCTCGGCGAGCCCGGCCAGGTTCGCCAGGGTGAAATGGCCGTCGTTGTCCTGGAACGCGCCGACCACGAGGTAGGCGGTGGGCAGCAGCAGGAACAGCGCCGCGAAGGAGAAGAACGGCACGACGCCGAGCCACGCCAGGGACATCGGGGCCCTCGGCCGTGCCGGCATCGTGATCGGCGCGACCGCCTCGACCTGCTCCATCGTGCCTCGTCTCGGGCTGGGGGATGGGCGCGCGGGCGACACGCCCGCACGGCCCGGCTCGGTCGCGGGAGGCGCCGGCGAACCGGCGCCGGCCGTCACTTCACGTTGGCGCCGACCGTCTTGTCCCAACCGGTGGTGATCGCGGCCTTGGACGCGTTCTGCTGCTCGATCGTCGGGAAGGCCGCGTGGGAATAGGCTTCGGCGGGGGGCAGCTTCGCCATCAGCTCGGCCGGAACCGCCTTGGCGGCGACCAGCGCCCCATAGCGGATCGGGTGGCAGTAGCCCTTCAGGTAGTTGAGCTGCCCTTCGTCCGAGTAGACGTAGTCCATCCACAGCTTGGCGGCGTTGGGGTGGGGCGCGAAGGCCGAGATGGCCTGGGCGTAGACGCCCGCCACGACGCCGGTCTTGGGCACGACGACGTCGACAGGCGGGTTGCCCTTCAGCGTGTCGCGGTCGGCCAGCGCGTTGTAGTCCCAGCGCACCACGATCGGCGTCGCGCCCTGCGCCAGCGACGCCACCTTGCCGATGGTCGGCACGAAATTGCCGTCCTTGTTCATCGCGGCGAAGTAGTCGAGCCCGGCGCCGGCCGCATTGGCGGCGTCGCCACCCGCCTTGGACAGCCCGGCCGCGTAGACGGCGAGGATGGCCTGGTTGGACGTGCGGGGGTCGCCCGCCAGCGCCACGGTGTTCTTGAACTCGGGGGTCAGCAGGTCCGCCCAGTCGGCCGGGGACGTCTTCACGATGTCCTTGTTCACCTCGAAGGCGAGCACGCCGTAATAATCGCCCGTCCAGGCGCCGTCGGCGTCCTTGTCGTCGGCCGGGATCGAGTCCCAGTTCGGCACCTTGTAGGGCATCAGCAGCCCTTCGGACTTGGCGGTCGGGCCGAAGGACAGGCCGACGTCGATGACGTCCGGCGCCTGCGGGCCCTTGTTGCCCTTGTTGGCGCGGATGGCCTCCACCTCGTCGCCAGAGCCGGCGTCGGGGTTCAGCTCGTTCATCTTCAGGCCGTATTTGGCCTTGAAGCCGTCGATCATGCCGCCGTAGCCGCACCAGTCGTGGGGCAGCGCGATGACCGACAGCTCGCCTTCCGCCTTGGCGGCCTTGACGAGGTCGTCGGACGACTGGGCGAAGGCCGGAGAAGCCGACGCCGCCACGACGGCCAGCGTCGAAAGCGAGGCCAGGAACCTGGAGGCTGTCTTCATGATCTTCCCCAATGCGTGACGGTGCCGCACGACGACGATGCCCTGCGGCGACGGCCCGCGCTAGCATGGCTTTTTGACAGTCCGGCGACAGCCGGACCGGGCACGCCCACACCAGACTGCGGCTCCCGCCCGGGGGCCGACCGTCCCGAAAGGACCCATGATGCTCAGAACCCGCCACGGCGCCCTGGCCCTGCTCCTCTGCCTGCTCGGTACCGGGCCCGCCCCGGCGCAGGACGCCCCGGTCCCGGCGCCGCCCCCGCCCGCGGTCGCCCCCGCCGACAAGGGCATGACGACGCTGACCATCTTTTTCCGCCACGACGAATCGATGCCCCTCGACGAGATCAACGCCCGGCTGCGGAAGCAGGGCTTCTACGAGAGCTTCCCGCCGCCGGGCGTCGAGGTCCTGTCCTGGAACGTGCTGATGGGGGTCGGGCAGGTGGTCACGCTGCGCTTCCCCGCCGAACGCCTGCGCGAGGTCAACCGCGCGGTCGAGAAGACCGCCTGGGGCGGCTACCGCACGGAGTTCTATCCCACCTACGATTACCGCCCGACCGCCCAGAAGGAGCGCGAAAGCCTGCCGAACGCGTTCAGGTGACGCCCGGGGCGCGGCCAGCGTTGGACCGCCGCTTGCATCGCGGTCAGCACGGAGACCCTTCATGGCCTATTCCCACGCCGTCGGCCGGACCACCTGGGCCTTCGCCGACCTCAAGGACCTGATGGCCAAGGCGACGCCCCTGCGCTCGGGCGACATGCTGGCCGGCATCGCGGCCGGGTCGGCGGAAGAGCGGCTGGCGGCGCGCCACTGCCTCGCCGACCTGCCGCTGAAGGCGTTCCTGGCCCGGCCGCTCATCCCCTACGAGGAGGACGACGTCACGCGGCTGATCATCGACCGGCACGACGAGGCCGCCTTCGCGCCGATCGCCCATCTCACGGTCGGCGACTTCCGGGATTGGCTCCTGTCCGACCTCGCCGACGCCGCCGCCCTGGCGCGGATCGCGCCGGGGATCACGCCCGAGATGGCGGCGGCCGTGTCCAAGATCATGCGCAACCAGGACCTGATCCTGGCGGCGAAGAAGTGCCGCGTCGTCACCCGCTTCCGCAACACGATCGGGCTGCCCGGGACGATGGCGGTGCGGCTCCAGCCCAACCACCCGACCGACGATCCGGACGGGATCGCGGCGGTGATCGCCGAGGGCCTGCTCTACGGCTGCGGCGATGCCGTGATCGGCATCAACCCCGCCTCCGATTCGCCGACCGGGCTGTCCCGGCTGTGCCACCTCATCGACGACCTCATCGCGCGCCACGCCATCCCGACCCAGGCCTGCATCCTCACCCACGCCACGACGACGATCGGGCTGATCGAGCGCGGCGTGCCGGTCGACCTCGTGTTCCAATCGATCGCGGGGACCGAGGCCGCGAACGCGTCCTTCGGGGTGACGCTGGACCTGCTCGGCGAAGCGAACGATGCCGGACGGTCGCTGAAGCGCGGCACGGTGGGGCAGAACGTGATGTATTTCGAGACCGGCCAGGGTTCGGCCCTGTCGGCCGGAGCGCATCACGGGGTGGACCAGCAGACGCTGGAAGCGCGCGCCTACGCGGTGGCGCGGGCCTACGACCCCTTCCTCGTCAACACGGTGGTGGGGTTCATCGGACCCGAATACCTTTACGACGGCAAGCAGATCATCCGCGCGGGGCTTGAGGATCACTTCTGCGGCAAGCTCATGGGCCTGCCGCTGGGCTGCGACGCCTGCTACACCAACCACGCCGAGGCCGACGCGGACGACATGGACGCGCTGATGACGCTGCTCGGCGCCGCGGGGGTCACCTACATCATGGGCGTGCCGGGGGCCGACGACGTGATGCTGAACTACCAGTCGACCTCCTTCCACGACCAGCTCTACCTCCGCGACGCACTGGGGTTGAAGCGCGCCCCGGAGTTCGAGGCGTGGCTGCAGCGCATGGGCATCACGGGGCCGGACGGGCGGCTCCGCCAGGCTTCGGGCTCGCACCCGCTCCTGTCCCGGGCGGAAGCGGCGTGAGCCCGCCTCCCGGGCGACCGCCGGCCCCGGTCACGGCCGATCCCTGGGCGGAGCTCGCCGCGTCGACGCCGGCCCGCCTAGCGCTCGGCCGCGCCGGCGCGTCCCTGCCGACGCGCGAAGTCCTTAAGCTGGGGCTCGCCCACGCGCAGGCGCGCGACGCGGTCCACGCCGCCGCCGATTTCGGCGCGTTGCGGTCGGGCCTGGCTTCGCTCGGACATGCGTCCGTCGAGGTCGAAAGCGCCGCGCCGGACCGTGCCACATACCTCCGACGTCCCGATTTCGGCCGGCGCCTGTCCGCCCGCAGCCGGTCGCTGCTGGGCGGGGCGGATGCGGCCGGAGCCGACATCTGCGTGCTGGTGGCCGACGGGCTGTCGGCCGCCGCGGTCGACCGCAACGCCTTGGCGCTGCTGGGCGCCTTGCTGCCGCGCCTCGCCCCGCGCAGCGTCGCCCCGATCGTGCTGGCGCGACAGGGCCGGGTGGCGCTCGGCGACGAGGTCGGCACGCTGACGGGCGCGCGCCTGACCGTGATGCTGATCGGGGAAAGGCCGGGCCTGTCGGCGGCGGACAGCCTCGGCGCCTACCTCACGTTCGGCCCGCGCGTCGGGCTCACCGACGCCGCGCGCAACTGCGTGTCCAACATCCGCCCCGGCGGGCTCGTGCCGGACGCTGCGGCCGGCCGGATCGCGTGGCTGGTCGACCGGGCCCTCGCGCTGTCGCTGACCGGCGTCGCCTTGAAGGACGGCAGCGGCGATGCCGCCCTGGCGCGATCGCCGGACGCCCCACCGCTCGCCGGCTAAAGGGGCGCCGTTTCGGCCTGACGCGCGCGGTGCGGGCGAGCCTCGCGCCGCGACCGGTCAGGCCGGCTCGCCACGCTCCACGGCGATTCGGAACAGCGCGACGTCCACCTCGCGCCAGACCCCACCGGCCGTATACGGGTCCGAAGCGATCCAGGCGTCGAGGGCGGCCCGGTCGGGGAAGTCCACCACCATGGTGGAGCCCACCGCCGTGCCCGCCGCGTCGAGCATGGCGCCGCCCATGATCATGGCGCCGCCGAGCCGGCCCACGGAGGCGAGATGCGCGGGCCGGGCCGCCGCGCGGCGCGCCGGCGCATCGGCATCCGTGCCGTCGCGGGCGGTGACGAGGAACTGCGTCACGGGACGGCCGCCCCGGCTCAGCCGTCGATGCCTTCGTCGTAGATCTTGGCGCAGGCCGGGCTGAGGTCCGCGTGGTGGACCTGCATGCAGGACTTGATCTTGCCCTCGTCGGGGATCGCGTCGTTGCACAGCTTCTGCACGTCGCCGTAGCAGACGTGCTCGGCCTGCTGGCGGAGCTTCGTGGCGTCGGAGGGGAGCTTGGCGGCGACGGCGGGCAGCGCGCTCGCGGTCAGCAGGGCGGCGGCGATCAGGAGGCGAAGGTTCATCGGTTCTTCCTCGCGGGGGCGGCGGTGCCGGCGTGGCATCGACGGCCCGTGGCTCACCGGTCAATGGAGCCGCGATGCCGTCGTTCCCCGCTGGGCGACGATTTCGGACACCGTGGCCGGAAAGACACGGATCAGCGGGTTGCAGCCGCTACTTCATCCCCGAGTCTAACACTTTCCGGCAGCCGGGGCTGAGCCGGGCGCGGTGGGTCTTCATGCAGGCGGCGATCCTGCCCTCGTCCGGGATGTCGGCGCTGCACAGCTTCTGCACGTCGCCGTAGCAGAGATGCTCGGCCTGCGCGCGCATGCGCTCCTTCTCGCTCATCATCTTCGCCGACGCCACGTCCACCGTGGCCAGCGTCAACAACAGGCCGGCGATCATTCTCGTCACCATTGGTCCCCCTCGAGCCCCGCCGTCGACGGTTCAGACCTGCCTGATCCCGCGCGAAGGCTATGGCGCGGATGGCCGATCGGCCATCCATGTGCCACACCGGCAACGCCGGGCCGGCGCAGCGGATCCAGACCGGCGCCGACATCGGCACGGCGGAGCGGAGGCGGGGTGATGAGGGCTTTGCGGATCCTGGTCGTCGCCGGGGCCATGGCGGCCTCGGGGGGCGCCGGCGCCTTCACGGCGCCTGTCCCGCCGCCCGAGGCGGCCGGGTCCGCGGTCGTGGCCGTGCAGGCGTTCTGCGGTCCGTACCGCTGCTTCGCCCGGCCCGTGTGGCGCTACCGCTCCGGCGCGGGTTTCAGGCCCTACCGCCGCTTCGGCTTCGTCCCGGGGAGGCCCCGCTTCGCCCCGTTCGGCTTCAGGCGTTTCGGGGGCTTCGGTGGGCCGGGGCGGTTCGGCGGGCCGAGGGGCTTCGGTGGGCCGGGGCGCTTCGGTGGGCCGGGGCGCTTCGGTGGGCCGGGGCGGTTCGGCGGCTTCCGGCGCTTCTGAACGCCCGGCCCTATTCCACCGTGACGGATTTGGCGAGGTTGCGCGGCTGGTCCGCGTCCTTCCCCATGAAGACGGCCGTGTGGTAGGCGAGCAGCTGCACCGGCAGCGCGTAGACGATGGCGGCGAAGGTCGGCGCCATGGCGGGCATGACGATCGAAGCGTGAAGCTTCAGCGACGCCGCTTCGGCACCGCCCGCCCCGCCGATGAGGACGATGCGGCCACCGCGCGCCGCCACCTCCTGCATGTTGGACACGGTCTTCTCGAACACGCCGTCCGGAGGTGCGATGACGATGACGGGCAGGTCCTCGTCCACCAGGGCGATCGGGCCGTGCTTGAGTTCGCCCGCGGCATAGCCTTCGGCGTGGATGTAGCTGAGTTCCTTCAGCTTCAGGGCGCCTTCGAGCGCCAACGGGAACGCCGTGCCGCGGCCCAGGTAGAGCACGTCCCGCGCGCGGGCGAGGTCGTGCGCCACCGCCTCGATGTCGCGCTCGTGCTTCAGCGCTTCCGCCATGAGGCCGGGCAGCGCCAGGAACTCGGCCACGTACCGGGCTTCCGCTTCCACCGTCAGCTCTCCCCGCGCCCGTGCGAAGGCCAGCGCCAGGCAGGCCAGCACGGCGAGCTGGCACGTGAAGGCCTTGGTGGACGCGACGCCGATCTCGGGGCCGGCCAGGGTCAGGGCCTGGACGTCCGATTCGCGCGCCATGGTGGAGCTGCCGACGTTGACCACGCCGACGATCTTCTGGCCCTGCGCCTTGGCGTAGCGGAGCGACGCCAGCGTGTCGGCGGTTTCGCCCGACTGGGAGATGACGATCGTCACCCCGTCGCGGCTCATCGGCGGCTCGCGGTAGCGGAACTCGCTCGCCACGTCGATGTCCACCGCCACGCGGGCGATGCGCTCGAACCAGTATTTCGCCGTCAGCCCCGCGATATAGGCGGTGCCGCAGGCCACAATGGTGATGCGGTCGAGCTTGGCGGGATCGAAGGGCAGTTCGAAGGGGAGAGCGACGCGGCCGGCCGACAGGTCCGTGTAATGGGCGACGGTGCGGCCCACCACCTCGGGCTGCTCGTGGATCTCCTTCGCCATGAAGTGGCGGTAGTTGCCCTTGTCGACCAGGAACGCGGAGGCGAGGCTTTTCTGCTTCGGCCGCGACACGCGGCGATCGGACTCGTCGTAGAACTCGACGGAATGGCGCGTCAGCACCATCCAATCGCCTTCCTCGAGGTAGGAAACCTCGTCGGTGAAGGGCGCCAGGGCCAGCCCGTCGGAGCCGAGATACATTTCGCCGTCGCCGTAGCCCATGGCGAGGGGTGCGCCGCGGCGGGCACCGATGAGGAGGTCGGGCTCGCCGGCGAACAGGAAGGCGAGCGCGAAGGCCCCGTGCAGGCGGGGCAAGGCCGCCGCGACGGCGTCCTTCGGCGCCTTGCCGGCGTCGAGCTCGGCCGTGACGAGGTGGGCGACGACCTCGGAATCGGTTTCCGTCGCGAACACGTGGCCCTGCGCGGCCAGCTCGTCGCGGAGCTCGCGGAAGTTCTCGATGATGCCGTTGTGGACGATGGCGACCCGCTCGCTGGCATGCGGGTGGGCGTTGGTCTCGTTGGGCTTGCCGTGCGTGGCCCAACGGGTGTGGCCGATGCCGATGGCGCCGCGCAGCGGCGCGTTGGACAGGCGGACCTCCAGGTTCTTCAGCTTGCCCGGCGCGCGGCGGCGGTCGAGCGCGCCGTCCCCCTCCAGGGTGGCGATGCCGGCGGAATCGTAGCCGCGGTATTCGAGCCGCTTCAGCGCTTCGACGATCTGGTCGGCCACCGGGCCGGCGCCGAGAATGCCTACGATGCCGCACATGGGCCGATATCCTCGCTGTTGCGTCGCCGGGTTTTAGCGCAGGACCGCGCCCGTCTGCAAAGCAGATCGGGCCCTGGTGAATCCCGCCGCATGGCCTACTCCCGCCCCGCCCCGGCGGCGCATCAACCCTGGCGCGCCGCCTTGGCGGCGGCCCGCTCGGCGCGCAGGCTCTTCGCCCGCCCCGCCTTCGTGGTCTGGCGGGCGCGGCCGATCGCCAGCGCGTCCTCGGGCACGTCCTCGGTCACGGACGACCCGGACGCCACATAGGCGCCCCGGCCGATCGTGACGGGCGCCACCAGCGACGCGTTGGAGCCGATGAAGGCGCCCTCGCCGATGGTGGTGCGGAACTTGCCGTAACCGTCGTAGTTGCAGGTCACCGTGCCGGCGCCGATGTTGGCGTCCGCGCCCACGCTGGCGTCGCCGATGTAGGTGAGGTGGCTCACCTTGGCGCCGGCGCCGATGTCCGCGCTCTTCACTTCGACGAAGTTGCCCACCTTCGCGTCCCGCCCGAGCGACGCCCCCGGACGCAGCCGGGCATAGGGCCCGACGCTGGCGCGCGGCCCCACCTGGGCCCCCTCCAGGTGCGAGAAGGCGTGGACGACAGCGCCGTCCTCGACCCGCACGCCCGGCCCGAACACGACATGAGGTTCCACCGTCACGTCCCGCCCGAAGCTGGTGTCGTGGCTCAGGAAAACGGTATCGGGCGCCTGCAGCGTCGTGCCGCCGCGCATCGCCGCGACGCGCAGGCGAGCCTGCACGGCGGCTTCGGCGGCGGCGAGCTGCGCGCGGTCGTTCACCCCCATCGCCTGCAGCTCCGGGCAGGCCAGGGCGGCGCAGCGCCGCCCGTCGGCGCGGGCGAGTTCGACCGCTTCGGTGAGGTAGTATTCCGCCTGGGCGTTGTCGCAGCCGACCCGGTCGAGCAGGTCGAGCGCGCCCGCCCCGTCGAGCGCCATGGGGCCCGCGAAGCACAGCGTCACGGCGCGCTCGGCCTCGGTCGCGTCCTTGTGTTCCCGGATGGCGACGAGCGCGCCGTCCCGGACCAGCAGGCGGCCGTAGCCGGTCGGGTCGGCGGCGTCGAACCCCAACGCCACGAGGCCGTTGCCGTCCGCCAGCGCGGCGCGCAGGCCGCGCAGCACGTCGGGGGCCACCAGCGGAACGTCGGCGAAGAGCACGAGCACGTCGTCGTAGCCGCGGGCGATCGCGCTTCGCGCCGCCAGCACGGCGTGGGCGGTGCCGAGCCGCTCGGCCTGCACGGCGATCTCGGCCCCCGGAAAAGCGCGGCGCGCTTCGGCGGCGACGTCGTCGCGCCCCGGGCCGACCACCACCACGACGGCTTCGGCGCCGGCTTCCGCCACCGTGCCGAGCACGTGGCCCAGCATGGTGCGCCCCGCGAGCCGGTGCAGGACCTTGGGCGTGTCGGAGCGCATGCGCGTCCCTTCCCCCGCCGCCAGCACCACGGCGAGGCACCGTCTCGCTCCGATCATCCCATCCCTTTCCAGCACGTCAGTCTTTCCCATCGGCCTGCAGGCTTAACAGCGGATTGAGGCGAAGCCGCACCGGCGCCGCGCACCCCGGTGGAGGGGCGCAAAAATCGCCTCGCGGCGCGTCGCAGATGGGCTATAGGGAGGTGAGCGACCGGCGGCGCCCGGTGACCGGGCGGCGTCGGCGTTGCTGTGTTCTCGTTCCAGATGGCCGATGCTCCTTCGCCGGGATCTCTTGAAATGGGCCGCCACGGGGCTCGGCGCCGGCCTGGCACCGGCCGCCGCGGCCGAGTCCCCCCCGGCGCCGGCCGGAGCTCCCGTGGGGGCACCCCAGGGCTCGACCCCTCCGGTCCCCGCCTTCGACCTGTCGGCCGTGGTCGACAAGGCCCGCGCCCTCGCCAAGAAGGGCTACGAGGCGCCGTCCGCGTCGCTGCCCGGCGCCTTCTCGAACCTCACCTACGACCAATACGTGTCGATGCGCCCCAAGGCCGGCACCGCGCTCTGGGCCGCCGACAACGTCGGCTTCGCGATCGAGCCGCTGCACCGCGGCTTCCTGTTCTCCGCCCCGATGGCGATCAACGTGGTCGAGGGCGGGGCCGTCCGCCGGCTGGCCTATGCGGCGAGCCAGTTCGACTTCGGCAAGGTGCAGCCCCCGGCCGACGTCGGCGACATCGGGTTCTCGGGCTTCCGCGTGCTCCACGCCCGGGGCGCCCGGGGCCTCGTCGATTCGGCGATCTTCCAGGGCGCGTCCTTCTTCCGCGCGCTGGCCAACGGGCAGAACTTCGGCGTCACGGCCCGCGCCCTGATGATCCGGACCGCCGACCCCAAGGGCGAGGAGTTCCCCGCCATCCGGGAAGTGTGGATCGAGAAGCCGGCGCTCGCGACGGACGCCCTGGTGATCAGCGCGCTGGTCGACTCGGAAAGCATGACGGGCGCCTTCCGCTTCACGCTGCGGCCGGGCGAGATCACCATCATCGACACGGAATGCACGCTGTTCTCGCGCAGCCCGGCCGATTTCTACGGCCTCGGCGGCATGACGGGCATGTTCCTGTTCGGCCCGACGAGCCGTCATTCCGCCGACGACGTGAGGCTCGGCGCCTACGACGTGTCGGGGCTGCAGGTGCTGAACGGCAACGGCGAATGGCTGTGGCGGCCGGTGTCGAACCCTTCGACGCTCCAGGTGTCGGTCTTCGTCGACGCCAACCCCAAGGGCTTTGGCCTGCTGCAGCGCCAGCGCGACTTTTCCATGCTGCAGGACGACGAGCAGCATTGGGAACTGCGCCCCTCGCTGTGGATCGAGCCCATCACCGATTGGGGCGAGGGCAGCGTCGAGCTCGTCGAGATCCCGACCGATTCCGAGAATAACGACAACATCATCTGCTTCTGGCGCCCGAAGGCGGTGCTCGACCCGTCGGGCGAGGCGTCCTTCTCCTACCGCCAGTTCTGGTGCTGGACCCCGCCGGACCGGCCGCCGCTCGCCACCGTCACGGATACGCGCGTCGGCCGCATCGGCACGACCAAGCGCCGGCGCTTCATCGTCGAGTTCGCCGGCGACGCCTTCGCTGACCCGGTGGCGAGCCACGACGTGAGGCCGATGCTGACGGCGTCGGCGGGCGCGGTCGGATCCCTCAAGACCTTCGTGTCGCGCGAGCGGAAGACCTTTCGCGTGCTCTTCGACATGGACTTCGGCGGCGACGCGCTGTCGGAGCTCCGCCTCGTGCTGGAGAACGGCGGAAAGCCGGTGAGCGAGACATGGCTGTACCGATGGACGGCGTGACCGTGGAGCCTCGCGGGCGGGACGCGGCGATGCCCGGCGAGTCCCGCCCGGTGATCGACCTCGACTCGATCCTCGCCGTGCCGGCCATGCCGGAGGAAAGCCCGATCGGCATGCCGACGCAGTCCCTGCGCCGGTTCGACCGCGCGTCGCGGCGGGGCTGGGCCAACGCCGCCCACCGCTCCGTGCCGTGGCTGGCGCGCGCGATCGTGTTCGGCGGCGGCGCGGCGCTGCTCGGCTTCGGCGTCGAGGAGATGTGGCGCGTCGTCGACGTCGGCGAGGTGACGCTGCTGAAGTGGATCCTGCTGGCCCTCTTCGTCGCGAACTTTTCCTGGATCGCGCTGTCCTTCGCGAGCGCGGTCGTGGGCTTCGCCTGGCTGGTGTTCTTCGCCCCCAAGCGCCCCGCCATGCCGGCGGCGTTGACGGCGAAGACCGCGGTGGTGATGCCGATCTACAACGAGGCGCCGAGCCGGATCTTCGGCGCCCTGCAGGCCATGGCGGAGGACGTCGCCGCGACGGGGCTCGGCGACCACTTCGACTATTTCTTCCTGTCAGACACGACCGACCCCGACATGTGGGTCGCGGAAGAGCGGGCGCTGGTGGCCCTGCGGGACCGCCTGCGCGGCAAGGCCCGGGTGTTCTACCGCCACAGGTCGAAGAACACGAACCGCAAGGCCGGCAACATCGCCGATTTCGTCACCCGGTGGGGCGGCGCCTATCCGCACATGCTGGTGCTCGACGCCGACAGCCTGATGACGGCCCATTCCCTGGTCAACCTCGCCGCCGCCATGGAGGCCGACCCGGACGCCGGCATCGTCCAGACGCTGCCGCTGATCATCAACCGCAACACCTTGTTCGCCCGCCTGCAGCAGTTCGCCGCCCGCATCCACGGCCCGGTCATCGCGGCCGGGCTCGCCGTGTGGTCCGGGCGCGACGGCAATTATTGGGGCCACAACGCCATCATCCGCACGCGGGCCTTCGCGGACCATTGCGGGTTGCCCCACCTCAAGGGCAAGCCGCCGCTCGGCGGCCACATCCTCAGCCACGACTTCGTGGAAGCGGCGCTGATCCGGCGCGCCGGCTGGGCCGTCTACATGCTTCCGGTGCTGGGCGGCTCCTTCGAGGAAAGCCCGCCCTCGCTCATCGACCTCGCGGCGCGCGACCGGCGCTGGTGCCAGGGCAACCTGCAGCACATCCGGGTGATGGGTGCGCGGGGCTTCCACCTCGCGTCGCGGCAGCACTTCGCCACCGGCATCATGGGCTACCTCGCGTCCCCGCTGTGGATGGCGCAGCTGCTCGTCGGCATCGTGCTGGTGCTGCAGTCGGCCTACATCCGGCCCGAATATTTCACCCAGGACTTCTCGCTCTTCCCCGCCTGGCCGCGGTTCGACGCGCAGCGCGCGCTGGACCTGTTCGGCATCACCATGGCGGTGCTGCTGGCGCCCAAGGGCTTCGGGCTGCTGATCGCGCTCGGCCAGCGC
This sequence comes from Lichenibacterium minor, assembly GCF_004137685.1. Taxonomy (GTDB): domain Bacteria; phylum Pseudomonadota; class Alphaproteobacteria; order Rhizobiales; family Beijerinckiaceae; genus Lichenihabitans; species Lichenihabitans minor. The sequence continues at coordinate 121,595 of NZ_QYBB01000014.1, forward strand.
GACACGCGGCGGGGCAGCGGCGGCGCGCTCGGCCTCATCCTGTCGACGGTGGTCGAGATCGTCATGTCGTCGCTGCTCGCGCCGATCATGATGCTGATCCAGTCGGGTTCGGTGATGCAGATCCTGCTCGGCCGCGATACCGGCTGGAACCCGCAGCGCCGCGACGACGGCTCGATCCCGCTCGGCGACATCGTGCGGCGGCACCGGTCCCACGTCATCCTGGGCTTCATCACCCTGGTGGCGGGCTTCCTGATCTCGCCCTCGCTGGTGGCGTGGATGTCGCCGACGATCGCGGGCCTGATCCTGGCGATCCCGCTGTCCTGGGCCAGCGGCCAGCGCTCGATCGGGCTGTTCCTGAAGCGCATCGGCCTGCTGCGCACGCCGGAAGAGACGACGCCCCCCGAGATCGCGGTGCGGGCCAACGTGCTGGCACGCGAGCTCGCGCTGGCCGGCTACGACCTCACGGACGGCATCTCGGCCCTCCACGCCAGCCGCGAGCTGCGCCTTCTGCACGAGGCCTACCTGCCGGCCTCGGCCCCCAAGGCGCGCGGCGCCATCGACCAGGACGCCGTGATGGCGCGGGCCAAGCTGTCCGAGGCCGAAACCGTGGAGGAAGCCGAATCCTGGCTGAACCGCAAGGAGCGGACCGCGGTGCTGAACGACCGCGACCTTATCGACCGCGTGGCGCGCCTGCCGAGCGCCGACATGCGGGCGGCAGCCGCGGCAGAATAACGCGGGTCGCGATCAGCCGCCGGTCCTGATCGCGCCGAGGCGCGCTCGAAAACGCGCGCCGCAGGCGCGGCTGCGCGCGGCCCCGGCCCCGTCCGGCTCGTGCGTCCTCAGCCCTTCTTCGGCAGGAAGCGCCGGACCAGCGCCGGGATCGTCGTGTCGACGAAGCTCGACCGCTCCGCCATGCGGAGCCCGAAGGCGGCGAGCCGGGGGACCATCGCGATCGCGCGCTCGCCTTCCGGCGTCGCGGCGAGGAAGTCGAGGTGGCAGGCGAGCGCGATGTCGGCGAGCGTCATCGCGTCGCCGGTGAGATGCGGCTTGTCGCCGAGCACGCCCGCCAGCACGCCGAGCGCCCGGGCGACGCGCTTCTCCGCCCGCGCGCAGGCCTCCTCGTCGGGATCCACCTTCAGGATGCGCGGCGCGATGATGCGGTTGAAGCCCAGCACGGCGCCGGCGTCTGCGAAAAGGTAGCTGTCGATCGTGTTCAACACCTGGTCCATGCGCGCCGCGGCCTCGAGGCCGCGCGGCGTCAGGGCCGGCTCGGGGAAGGCGCGGTCGACGTGCCGCAGGATCGCCTGGGTCTCGTAGACGACGAACCCGTCCTGCTCGAAGGCCGGCACGCGGCCGAACGGATGGAGGGCGCGATATTCGGGCGTCCGCAGGGCATCGAGCTTGAGCGGCACGAAGCGATAGCCCTGCCCCTTCTCCTCCAGCGCCACGAGCGCGCTCCTGACGAACGGGCTGCCGATCATGCCGTGCACGCTGATGTCGCCCATGACGGTCCCTTCCCATCGGGGCGGCCCTGCCGCGGGCCGCCTCTCGACTTCCACGCCGAAGATCCTTTGAATGGGGCTCCGCAGCAAGACGGAAACGAGGGGGAGGGGCGCATGCCCGAGAGTTTGGCCGCGGCTTCGCGCGCCGTCGGCGACGCCCTGGCGCGCCGCGCCGCCAACCATGTGCCGCTGTCGCCCGTGTCCTTCCTCAACCGCGCCGCTTTGGCGCATCCGGACCGCATCGCGACTGTCTACGGCGGCGTGAAGCGAAGCTGGTCGGAGGTCCGCCACCGCTGCCGGCGCCTCGCGTCGGCGCTGCGGGGGCTCGGGCTGGAGGCCGGCGACACCGTGGCGGTGATGGCCGCCAACACGCCCGAGCTCTTCGAGGCGCATTTCGGGGTGCCGCTCTGCGGCGGCGTGCTCAACGCCATCAACACGCGCCTCGACGCCGATACGGTCCGCTACATCCTGGAGCACGGCGGCGGCAAGGTGCTCATCTGCGACACGGAGTTCGCCGGCACGGTGCGGGCCGCGCTGGCCGGCATGGCCACCCCGCCGATCGTGGTCGACATCCGCGATCCCGCGGCGCCCGGGGAAGCCCTGGGCGCCGTCGATTACGAGGCGCTGCTCGCCGGGGGCGACCCCGACTTCGCCGGCGGCGGACCGGCCGACGAGTGGGACGCCATCGCGCTCAACTACACGTCCGGCACCACGGGCAGGCCCAAGGGCGCCGTCTACCACCACCGGGGGGCCTACCTGACGGCCGTCGGCAACGTGCTGGAATGGGACATGGGGCGGGCGCCCGTCTACCTGTGGACCCTGCCGATGTTCCACTGCAACGGATGGTGCTTCCCGTGGACCGTCGCCGCCAAGGCCGGGACCAGCGTGTGCCTGCGGCGGGTCACCGGCCCCGCCGTGCTCGACGCCATCGCCGAGGACGGCGTCGACCATTTCTGCGGGGCGCCGATCGTTCTGAAGATGGTGGCCGACGCGGCGACGACGCCCCTGCCCCGCCGCGTCAAGGCCATGACGGCCGGCGCGCCGCCGCCCGCGGCCGTGCTGGCCGCCATGGAAGCGCGGGGCTTCGACGTCACGCACGTCTACGGCCTCACCGAAACCTACGGCCCGGCGGTCGCCTGCGACTGGCGCGAGGGCTGGGACGCGCTCCCCGCCGAGGACCGCGCCGCCAAGCGGGCGCGCCAGGGCATCGCCTACACGCTCTGCGAGGAGGTGATCGTCGGCGACCCCGCCACCTGCGAGCCCGTGCCCGACGACGGCGCCACCCTGGGCGAGGTGCTGTTTCGCGGCAACCTGGTGATGAAGGGCTACCACGCCGACCCGGCCGCCACGGAAGCGGCCTTCGCGGGCGGCTGGTTCCACTCGGGCGACCTCGCGGTGCGGCACCCGGACGGCCACATCCAGATCCGCGACCGGCTGAAGGACATCATCATCTCGGGCGGCGAGAACATCTCCTCCATCGAGATCGAGGACGCCATCCACCACGTCCCGGGCGTCGCCGCCGTCGCGGTGGTGGGCGCGCCCGACGAGCGGTGGGGCGAGGTGCCGGTCGCCTATGTCGAGCTCGGCGCGGGCGGCGCACCGCCGAGCGCGGAAGACATCGTGGCCTTCTGCCGAACGCGGCTCGCGGGCTTCAAGATACCGAAGCGCGTGGTCTTCACCACCCTGCCCCGCACCTCGACGGGCAAGGTCCAGAAACGCCTGCTGCGCGACCGCGACGACGGAGCGAAGCCATGACCCACGCCCGCACGGATCTCCTGCTGCGCGCCGACCGCGGCGGCGTTGCCACGCTGACGCTGAACCGTCCGGAGCGGTTCAACGCCCTGTCGGACGCGCTGCTGGCGGCTTTGGGGGAGGAGTTCGGCCGGCTGGCGGCGGAGGAGGATGTCCGCTGCGTCGTGCTCGGGGCTTCTGGCCGCGCATTCTCGGCCGGGCATGACCTGCGGGAGATGCGGGCCCACGAGGACGAAGCGCGGCACCGGGCCCTGTTCGAGCGATGTTCCGCCGTCATGCGGGCGATCCGGGGCTGTCCCGTGCCGGTGATCGCCGCCGTGCAGGGGATCGCGACGGCGGCGGGCTGCCAGCTCGTCGCGGCCTGCGACCTCGCGGTGGCGGCCGAGTCGGCGCGCTTCGCCGTGTCGGGAATCGACGTCGGGCTGTTCTGCTCGACGCCGGCCGTGGCGCTCACCCGCGCCGTGCCCGTGAAGGCCGCCTTCGACCTTCTGATGACGGGGCGCTTCATCGACGCGCCCGAAGCGCTGCGCCTCGGGCTCGTCAACCGCGTCGTGCCGGAGGAAGCGCTGGACCGGGCCGCCGCCGACTATGCGGCCGTCATCGCGGCGAAGAGCCCCGCGGCGGTGCGGCTCGGCAAGAGGCTCGTCTACGAGCAGCAAGCGATGGGGCTCGCGGAGGCCTACCGCCACGCCGGCGACGCCATGGCGCGCAACATGGCGGAGCCTGACGCCGTAGCCGGGATCGACGCCTTCCTGGCGCGGTCCGGATCGAGACAGGGACTGCGATGAGCGACGCGCCGATGCGCTTTCCCGCGCCTGCCCTCGACGACCTGCCCGAGGACATCCGCACGCGGCTGGTGGTCGTACAGGAGAAATCGGGCTTCGTGCCGAATGTATTCCTGTTGCTGGCGCGGCGGCCGGACGAGTTCCGCGCCTTCTTGACCTACCACGACCTGCTGATGGACCGGCCGGGCCCGCTGACCAAGGCAGAGCGCGAGATGATCGTGGTCGTGACCAGCGCCGCCAACCGCTGCCTCTACTGCGTGGTGGCGCATGGCGCGATCCTGCGCATCCGCGCCAAGGACCCGCTCGTGGCCGACAGGATCGCGGTGGACCACCGCAAGGCGGGGCTGACCGAGCGACAGGTCGCCATGCTGGACTTCGCGCTCAAGGTCGCCGGCGAGGCGCATGCGGTCGCCGAGGCCGACTACGAGGCGCTGGAGCGGCACGGCTTCACCCGCGAGGACGGGTGGGACATCGCCGCCATCGCGGGCTTCTTCGCCATGTCCAACCGATTGGCGGGCGCGGCGGACCTCAGGCCCAACGACGAACTCTACCGGCTCGGCCGCGACCCGCCCCGACCCTCGTGAACGCCGCTCCCCATGGGCTGGGAGGAGGACGACCTCCGTGTCAGGCCGCCGCCCGCTCCCGCCGCGCCGCCTGCAGGCGACGGAAATCGTCGCCGGCGTGGTGCGACGAACGCGTCAGGGGCGAGGCCGACACGACGAGGAACCCCTTCGCCACCGCCACGGTCTCGTAGGCCTTGAAGGCGTCCGGGGTGACGAAGCTCTTCACCGGATGGTGCTTCTTCGTCGGCTGCAGGTACTGGCCGATCGTGAGGAAATCGATCTCGGCCGACCGCATGTCGTCCATCACCTGCAGCACCTCCGTGCGCTCCTCGCCCAGCCCCACCATGATGCCCGACTTGGTGAAGATGGAGGCGTCGAGGTCCTTCACCCGCTGCAGCAGACGAAGGGAATGGAAGTAGCGCGCGCCGGGCCGGACCGAGAGATACAGCGACGGCACCGTTTCGAGGTTGTGGTTGAACACGTCGGGCCGCGCCTCGACGACCACCTCCAGCGCGCCGGGCTTGCGCAGGAAGTCGGGCGTCAGGACCTCGATCGTGGTGCCGGGGGCGAGCCGCCGGATCGCCCCGATGGTGCGGGCGAAATGCGCGGCGCCGCCGTCGGCGAGGTCGTCGCGGTCGACGGAGGTGACGACGACGTGGTGCAGGCCGAGCTTGGCCACCGCCTCGCCGATGTGGTCGGGCTCGGCGGCGTCGAGCGCGCCCGGCAGGCCGGTGCGGACGTTGCAGAACGCGCAGGCGCGGGTGCAGGTGTCGCCCATGATCATGAAGGTGGCGTGCTTCTTGGTCCAGCACTCGCCGATGTTGGGGCAGCCCGCCTCCTCGCAGACCGTGACGAGCCCGTGCTCCTTCACGATGCCGTGGGTTTCGGCGTAGCCCGCGGAGCCCGGCGCCTTGACGCGGATCCAGTCGGGCTTCTTCAGCACCGGCTGGTCGGGCCGGTGCGCCTTCTCGGGATGCCGCGGGGCCGTGTCGGGACGCGGCACGGCCGGCACCGCCTTGGCGCGGGGGTCGCTGTTCAGCAGGTCGAGCACCAGCATGGGGAAAATCTCCTGCCCCTGATCTAAGCGACGGCGCGCGCCACCACCACCACGATCACGGCTCCGATCGTCGCGGTGACGATGTCGGCGACCAGCGGATCGTGGAACGGCAGCACGACGCCGAGCGCCCGCAGCACGAAAGCGCCCACGACGGCGCCGACCAGCCCCGTCACGAGGTCGCGCCACAGCCCGCCGCCGCCGACGACCAGGCTGGCGAGCCAGCCCGCCACCAGGCCGATGAGCAGGACGGCGACGATGTTCGTGGTGTGGAGAGAGTCGAGGAGCATCGGATCCGAGGGGTTGATCGTCGCTGCGCCCGGCGAGCGCGCCCTCCTCCCTCGCGGGAAAACGTATGGCCCGCCCCGTCGGCAAGTGGTTTCTCGGGTTCAGCTTGATCTGTCTGCACAAACGTATCCGGCCTT
>NZ_QYBB01000150.1 GCF_004137685.1 Lichenibacterium minor
GTGCGCGACGACCGGCCCTTCGGCGGTGGCGATCCCCCGGCGGCCGTGTTCCACTTCTCGCCCGACCGCCGGGGCGAACACCCGCAGGCGCATCTGGCGAACTGGACCGGGGTGCTGCAGGCCGACGCCTACGGGGGCTACGGCAGGCTGTACGGGGGCGAGCGCAAGCCCGCGCCGATCATCGAGGCCGCGTGTTGGGCCCACGCGCGGCGCAAGTTCTTCGAGCTGGCCGACATCGAAGGGGCAGCGCGCCAGAGGGCTCAGAAGAAGGTGGCGGTGATCGCCCCCCTGGCGCTCGAAGCCGTGCGGCGAATGGACGAGCTGTTCGCCATCGAGCGCGAGGCGAACGGCCGTTCCGCGTCCGAACGCCTGGCCGTGCGCAGCCTGCGCTCCGCCCCTATCGTGGCGGCCCTGGAAGACTGGATGCGCGCCGAGCGGGTCCGCCTGCCGGGCGCCGCCCCGGTGGCGAAGGCGATGAACTACATGCTCGATCGCTGGCCGTCCTTCGCCCACCTCCTCGACGACGGGCGCGTGTGCATGACGAACAACGCGGCGGAGCGGGCGCTGCGCGGCTTGGCTCTCGGCAGGAAGGCGTGGCTCTTCGCCGGCTCGAACCGCGGCGGCCAGCGCGCGGCGTTCTTCAACAGCCTGATCGTGACGGCCAAGCTGAACGACGTCGACCCACAGGCCTGGTTGGCCGACGTGCTCGGCCGTATCGCGTCCCACCCTGCCCAACGCCTCGCCGAGCTGCTGCCCTGGAACTGGCAGCCCATCCCGGCCGCATCGCCGAGTTTCGACGCCGCGGCCTGATCCAGGCATCCGCGTGCCGGCCTGCCAGCGGACTGGCCGCCTTCACGCCACGCGGAAAACCGCAAGCGCCGATCCCGCGTGCTTCGCCGCAGGGGTACGGACGGCCAGCGGTCGAGCATGTAGTTCATCGCCTTCGCCACCGGTGCGGCGCCCGGCAGGCGGGCCCGCTCGGAGCGTATCCAGCCCTCGAGAGCCGCCACGATGGGCACGGAGCGCTCGCGTCGCATCGCCAGCCGCTCGGCCGCAGGACGGCCGTTCACCTCGCGCTCGATGGCGAACAGCTCATCCATGCGCCGCACGGCTTCGGTAAGCGGTGCGCCGGGCCCACGTTGCGGATGGCTGGCTTTTAGAGCAGGGCTCGGCGGAGGCGGTTCGGCACGGCG
>NZ_QYBB01000151.1 GCF_004137685.1 Lichenibacterium minor
CCAAGCGGCTGGAACGGGGCCGGTTCGTGTGGCCCGCGACGGCGGGCGAGAGCGTGGCCATCACGCCCGCGCAACTCGGCTATCTGCTCGAAGGCATAGACTGGCGCCATCCGCAGCAGACCTGGCGGCCGAGCCGGGCAGGATGAGCTCTGGACTGTTATCAACACGACCAATGCCCCCCGCTCTGGCGTTACCTGAAGATCTATGATCGGATCTGTTCATGGCGAAGCGGCCCAAGTCCGAAAAGATCGACGTCGACGCGCTGCGCGCAGCCCTGGCGGCCGCCTAAGCCCGAGCCGATCAGGCCACGGAGCGCGCCGATCAGGCCCAGGCCGCAGCCGATCGCGCCGAGGCCGAGGCTGCCGCCGTGAAGGCGCAGCTGTCGGGCGACGCGGCGCTGATCGCGCACCTGCGGCTTGAGATCGCCAAGCTCACCCGAACCCTCTACGGCCAGCGCTCCGAACGGACCCAACGCCTCCTCGACCAGTACGAGCTGCAGCTCGAGGAGCTCGAAGCCTCGGCGGCCGCGGACGCCCTCGCGGCTGAGAAGGCCGCCGCCAAGGCCGCTATGCCGGCCCCGGCGGACCGTCGGAAGCCGTCGCGCCAGCCCTTCCCGGCCCACCTGCCGCGTGTGCGCGTCGTGGTGCCGGGCCCCGGCGCCTGCCCGTGCTGCGGCGGCACGCGCCTGTCGAAGATGGGCGAGGACGTCACCGAAACGCTGGAGGTGGTGCCGCGCCAGTGGACCGTGATCCAGACCGTGCGCGAGCGCTTCTCCTGCCGCGCCTGCGAGAGCGTCACTCAGGCGCCGGCACCCTTCCACGCCATCCCGCGTGGCTGGGCCGGGCCGAGCCTGCTCGCCATGGTGCTGTTCGAGAAATACGGCCAGCACGTCCCGTTGAACCGGCAGGCCGAGCGCTACGCCCGGGAAGGCGTGCTACTCAGCCTGTCGACGCTGGCCGACCAGGTGGGCACCTGCGCGGGGGTCCTGGAGCCGCTGTTCCGGCTGATCGAGAGACACGTCATGGCGGCGGGACGGCTCCATGGCGATGACACCACCGTGCCGGTGCTGGCCAAGGGCAAGACCAGCGGACGGGCCGCGTGTGTCTACGTGCGCGACGACCGGCCCTTCGGCGGTGGCGATCCCCCGGCGGCCGTGTTCCACTTCTCGCCCGACCGCCGGGGCGA
>NZ_QYBB01000152.1 GCF_004137685.1 Lichenibacterium minor
GAGCTCCGCCGTTTCCCGCGACAGGGCGTGGCTGGCGGCCGTGGACTCCTCCACCATGGCGGCGTTCTGCTGCGTCACCTGGTCCATCTGGTTCACGGCCGTGTTGACCTGGTCGAGGCCCGTCGCCTGTTCCTGCGCCGAGGACGCGATCTCGCCCACGATGCCGTCGATCTCCGCCACCTGGGCGACGATGCGCGACAGTGCTTCCCCGGTCTGCCCCACCAAGGTCACCCCCTGCTCGACCTGCGTGCCCGAGGTCGAGATCAGGCCCTTGATCTCCTTGGCGGCCTCGGCCGAGCGCTGCGCCAGCGCCCGCACCTCGGAGGCCACCACGGCGAAGCCGCGCCCCGCGTCGCCGGCCCGCGCCGCTTCCACGCCGGCGTTGAGCGCCAGCAGGTTCGTCTGGAACGCGATCTCGTCGATCACGCCGATGATCTGGCCGATCTCGCGCGACGACCGCTCGATGCCGCTCATCGCGTCCACGGCCTGGCGCACCACGGCGCCCGACAGCTCGGCCCCGCCGCGGGCGCTGCCCACCACGGTGCGGGCGTGTTTCGCGCCTTCGGCGGTGCGGCGCACGGTGGCGGTGATCTCGTCGAGGGCCGCGGCGGTCTGCTCGAGCGACGCCGCCTGCTGTTCGGTGCGGCGGCTGAGGTCGTCGGAGGCGGCGGAGATTTCCCCGGTGCCGGAGCGGATGGCCGACGCGCTGGCCGACACGGTCCGCATCGTGTCCTGCAGGCGCGCCATGGCGCCGTTGAAGTCGGCGCGCAGCCGCTCGTATTCGGCCGGGACCGCCTCGTCGATGCGGTGGGACAGGTCGCCGCCCGACAGCCGCGCCAGGCCCGAAGCCACGAGGTCCACCACGCGGGACTGCGCGGCCGCGGCGTCGGCCAGCACCGCCGCCGTGCGGCCCCGCTCCTCCTCCGTCAGGCGCCCCGCCGACAGCGCGTCCGCTTCGAGCCGCAGCTTCTCCGCCGCGGCGGCCTTGAACACCTGGACGGCGTCCGCCATGGCGCCGACCTCGTCGCGCTGGCCGAGCGCCGGCACCGTCACGCCGTGGTCGCCTCGCGCCAAAGCCTGCATGGCCACCGTCATGGACCCGATCGGCCGGGCGATGGCGCGCGAGATCAGCCACGCCATCAGGCTGGCCAGGACGGTCGACACCACACCGC
>NZ_QYBB01000153.1 GCF_004137685.1 Lichenibacterium minor
CAGCATCGGGCGGGTGACGGGAACGGCCGCCTTGGTTGGCGCGCCGATGAGGGCGATCGACCCGCCGATCAGCGGCAAGGACGCGAGACCGCGGAGGAACGAGCGTCGTTCAAGCATGGTGACCTCCGGTGAGGGTTGGGGCCGCGCCGAGCAGGCGCAGCACGTCGCGAGCGAGCGAGATGCCGATGCGGTCGGAGTGGTCGAAGTCTTCCTCGATCGGGGCTCGCAGGAGGGCGCTGGCTTTCGCCAGCACCCCGGCCATGTCTCGGGAGGGCGCGTCGGCCAGGGCGTGAATGGCCTCCGTCACGAGGTCGTCGAGCCGATTGAACTCGGTGTCGTGCGGCGGCACGTCGCCCAGGTCGTGGCAGTAGTTTTCGAGGGCCGCGAAGCGCCGCTCGATGTCCGACACGAGGCCGGGCACGTCGGCCGCCAGGGAGCCGGGCGCCGACGAGACGCTGAATGGCGGCAGGACGAGCGCCGGGAGAGCGGGCAGGAGGTCACGCATTGACGCCTCCCCCGAACAGCCGCACGAGGTCGGCGGACAGACTGTCGGAGATGCCGTTCTGGCAGTTGAGCACGGGCTGCACCCGGGATGCGCGCGCCTTGGCGAGCACTCCCGCCAGCGTGTCGGCCGGCGTCTCTGCCATCTCCTCTTCGAGCGGAGTGAACCGCTCGATGAGCACGTCCCACTCGGGCAGGTCCTCCGCTTGCTCGTGGGTGGCGGACAGGACGCTCAGCCTGTCTTCGGTCGCCTGTATCTCGGCCGCGATGGTGACGAGACGCGCGTCGTTGGGCGACAGGACACGCGAGGCCCGGGCCTTGCTGACACCGACCGCGAGGCCCAGCGCCGCGACCGCGGAGCCCGTGAGGGCCGAACGGCGGGTGACGGGGCCGCTCACAGGGCGCCTCGCACGATGTCCTGCCGCGCCGCGCAGGGCAGTAGGGCCAGATGGTCGAGCACCGTCAGCGGGTCGGGCGGGTCGACCTCCGGCAACGTCGTGTCCAGCGTCGGCAGCAGCACCCGCACGAGCGCCGCGGGCCGCGGCACGTCGGGGCGCATCCAGCGCTTGCGGCCGGTCCTGCCGGGGTCGGCCTGCTGCGGTCGGGATGGTGGCGGGGCAAAGCTCCGCCCTTCACGCTTCTGCATGTTCGGATTTCCTGGTGGTGGTG
>NZ_QYBB01000154.1 GCF_004137685.1 Lichenibacterium minor
TCGCTGGTGGACGCCGACATGAACGTAGCCTCGACCCGGCTCCAGGCCCTGCAGACGCAGCAGCAGCTCGGCATCCAAGCCCTGTCCATGGCCAACCAGAACAGCCAGCTCATCCTCAAGCTGTTCAACGGCTGAGCCTGTTTCCGCCTCGACCGGATCCGCCGGCACGCCCGGCGGGGCCGGAGTGCGTACTTCCCCGCGATCCGCATCCGCACCGTCATCGGCCGCATCCCCCCGGATGCGGCCGATGACGTCTTGGGCTGGCCGGTACCGTTGTCGCGCGATTCACCACGACGGCCCTCGTCGAAGTTAAAGTTTAACCAGCCAATCAGGGCGATAGCCGGAGACGCGTGAAACCCCCTCGCCGGCGGCGCCGTTCAAGGTTCCGTCAACTACCGGCCTCTAGCTTAAGCCTCACGCAAGATTGATCCGACGCCGACGGCAAAGATCAAAGGCATCAAGCCGCCTCTTCGTACCGGTATCGATCCGGGATGTCCTCAGTAGCGTTTCTCAATAGGATGTCCGACCATGAGTAGCCTTCTCACCAACACCTCCGCCATGACGGCGCTGCAGAACCTGTCCAATACACAGAAGCAGCTGACGCAGACCCAGGCGCAGATCTCGTCCGGCCTCGCCGTGGCGAATGCTTCCGATAACGCCGCCTACTGGTCCATCTCGACCAGCATGAAGTCGGACGTCAGCGCGCTCAGCGCCGTGACGAACGCCCTGAACCTCGGCTCTTCGGTGCTCAACACCGCCACCTCGGCGATGAGCAGCGTCGAGACCATCCTGAAGCAGATGAAGGCCGATCTGGTCACCGCCCAGACGTCGGGCACCAACCCCACCCAGGTGCAGAGCGACATCAACGCCCAGCAGCAGAGCCTGATCAGCGTCATGCGCTCGGCCTCGTTCAACGGCGTCAACCTGCTCGACGGCAGCACGGTCACGACCAACATCGTCGACTCCTTCTCCCGCAACGGGGCCGGCACCACCACGACCGGCACCCTGGGCGTGTCCACCAGCGGCATCGCGCTCGGCGGCAGCGGCACGACCGGCGGACTTCTCGGCGGCACGCTCACCGTCTCCAGCGCCCAGGGAACGGCGGGCTCCACGGGCACCGGCAACGACGGCACGACGGTCGTGGGTCAGTATGCCAGCGAC
>NZ_QYBB01000155.1 GCF_004137685.1 Lichenibacterium minor
TTGATCTGGGCGGCGGTGAGAGCCTTCACCTGCGTGGTGGCGAGCGCCCCGATGGTCGTGGTGTCGAGGCCGTTGAGGTGGGTGGAGTTGAGGCCCGCAATCTGGCCGGCGGTCACGTTGGCGATCTGGCCCTGCACTTCGAAAGCCGTGAGGGCGTTGAGCTGATTGGCCGACAGGGCGCCGACCTGGGTGGCGGCGAGGTGCGACACCTGGGTGGTGGTCAGGGCCGCCGCGGCGGTGGTCGACAGGGAGGACACTTGGCCGGCGGACAGTTTGGCGACGTCGAGGGCGTCGAGGTTCGTCGACGACAGGCTGTTGATCTGGGCGGCGGTGAGAGCCTTGACCTGCGTGGTGGCGAGCGCCCCGATGGTCGTGGTGTCGAGGCTGTTGAGGTGCGTGGAGTTGAGGCCCGCGATCTGGCCGGCGGTCACGTTGGCGATCTGGCCCTGCACTTCGGAAGCCGTGAGGGCGTTGAGCTGATTGGCCGACAGGGCGCCGACCTGGGTGGCGGCGAAGTGCGACACCTGGATGGTGGTCAGGCCGGACGCGGCGGTGGTCGACAGGGTGGCGACCTGGCCGGCGGACAGCTTGGTGACGTCGAGGGCGTCGAGGTTCGTCGACGACAGGCTGTTGATCTGGGCGGCGGTGAGCGCGGTGACCTGCGTAGTGGTGAGCGCCGCCACGGTGGTGGTGTCGAGGCCGTTGAGATGCGTGGAGTCGAGGCCCGCGATCTGGCCGGCGGTCACGTTGGCGATCTGTCCCTGGATTTCGGAAGCCGTGAGGGCATTGAGCTGCTTGGCCGACAGGGCGCCGACCTGGGTGGCGTTGAGGGCCGACACCTGGGTGGTGGTCAGGGCCGCCGCGGAGGTGGTCGACAGGGTGGACACCTGTCCGGCGGACAGCTTGGTGACGTCGAGGGCGTCGAGGTTCGTCGACGACAGGCTGTTGATCTGGGCGGCGGTGAGAGCCTTCACCTGCGTGGTGGCGAGCGCCCCGATGGTCGTGGTGTCGAGGCCGTTGAGATCCGTGGAGTTGAGGCCCGCGATCTGGCCGGCGGTCACGTTGGCGATCTGTCCCTGGACTTCGGAAGCCGTGAGGGCATTGAGCTGCTTGGCCGACAGGGCGCCGACCTGGGTGGCGTTGAAGGCCGACACCTG
>NZ_QYBB01000156.1 GCF_004137685.1 Lichenibacterium minor
TTGACCGTATTGAGCCCTTGCGAGGGATCGGACGACCTGCCGTCCAGGCAGGATGTGCAGATCATGGGCCGCGTGTTGAAGTTCCAGGAAGACCGGAAGGGCGACACGCGCAAGATCGCCCTCATCTACAACCCGGCCAGCCCGACATCGTACCGGGAAGCCGCCACGCTGAACACGTTCCTCGGCTCCGGGCAGGCGATCGGCAGCTTGACGTTGAGCGGCGTGCTGATCGAGCAGGACAAGGCCGGCGCGCTCGAAGGCTACGACGCCATCTTCTCCGCCGTCGAGACCGATTCCGGCCGCCTCAGGAGCGCCATGCGGCGGCACGAGGTCCCGTGCATCACGCGCGAGGTCGACCAGGTGTCGCAGGGGGCCTGCATCGTCGCGATCCAGACATCGCCCAACACCGCCATCTTCTTCAGCAGCACCAATGCAGCCGCCGCAGGCGTGCGCTTCGCCACGGCCTTCATCATGATGGTGCGAGAACTATGACGCGACACCTGCCTGCGATCGCGTTCGCGACTGTCGTGCTCGCTTCCAGCCCCGCCGCCGCACAGTCCGTCAACTACACCGATGCCGAGCAGCTCTTCGGCGAGCCGGTCACCACCGCGGCCACGGGCAAGCCGCAACGGGTGAGCGACGTGCCCGTGAACATGGACATCGTCACCGCGGAGCAGATCCGCCGCTCGGGCGCCGACAACATCCCGGATGTGCTGCGCTTCGTGGCCGGCGTCGACGTGCGCCGATACGGGCAGCTCGACGCGGCCGTCGGCATCCGAGGCTACAACACGGCCCTGAACCCGCGCGTCCTCGTCCTGGTCGATGGTCGGCAGGTGTACCAGGACGACTACGGCTTCGTGCCGTGGCCGCTGATCCCCGTGGCGCTGCGCGACATCCGGCAGATCGAGATCATCAAGGGGCCGAGCGCGGCTCTCTATGGCTTCAATGCCGTTTCGGGCGTCATCAACATCGTCACCTTCGATCCCCTTCGCGACAAGGTGAACGGGGTCACGGCGGAAGGCGGCAGCCAGCATCGCGGCCACGGCGAGGCCACTGTGACGGCGCAGATACCCGGATCCGCCGGCATCCGGCTTTCCGCGGAGGGGTTTCGCGCCGACGAGTTCTCGGGCGTGCCGTCGAACGGC
>NZ_QYBB01000157.1 GCF_004137685.1 Lichenibacterium minor
TTCGGTTTGGCTTCCTTGCTGGGAGGCTGACCATGGCGGCTGGGATCGCGATCACGCGGCAGGATGAGAGCGCTGCGGAGTTGCGCCGGCTGGCGCGGGCGAGCCGCGACGTGGCCCGGGCCCGCCGCCTTCTCGCCATCGCGCTGGTGATGGAGGGCCGCTCGCGCACGGAAGCCGCGACGGCGGCCGGCATGGACCGTCAGTCGCTGCGCGACTGGGTGCACCGGTTCAACGCGGACGGCCCGGCCGGTCTGCTCGACAAGCCGCGCAGCGGTCGCCCGGGCCGGCTGAGCGCGGATCAGTTGCAGGCCTTCGACGCCGTAGTGGAGGCGGGTCCCGATCTCGAAACAGACGGCGTCGTGCGGTGGCGTTGCGCGGACCTACAACGGGTCATCGCGGACAAGTACGGTGTCGCGCTGTCCGAGCGATCGGTCGGACGTATACTGAGCGAGCGTGGCTTCCGCCACGTGTCGGTGCGCCCGAAGCACCCCAAGAGCGATGCTGCGGCGCAGGATCTTTTAAAACAGCTTCGCCGATACGGTGAGGAGCCTGCTGCCGGCGGCGGCGGCCGGCAAAGCTCTGGAGATCTGGTTTCAGGACGAGGCACGCGTGGGCCAGAAGGGCACGCTGGCCTACGTGTGGGCGCGCTGCGGCACGCGGCCGCGCGCCGTGCAGGACACCCGCTACGCCTGGGCCTATCTGTTCGGCGCCGTATGCCCGGAGCGGGCGGTGGGGGCAGGCCTGGTGATGCCGCACGCCGACACCGAGGCCATGAACCTGCACTTGGCCGAGATCGGCCGGACCGTGGCATCGGGCGCCCATGCGGCCCTGGTTCTGGACGGGGCCGGCTGGCATGGCAGCGACAAGCTGGTCGTCCCCGACAACATCACCTTGGTCAAGCTGCCGCCTTATGCTCCCGAACTCAATCCGATCGAGAACGTGTGGGCCTACCTGCGTGGCACAAAGCTGGCTCACCGCCTGTTCGGCGGCTACGATGACATCGTGAATGCTTGCTGTGACGCCTGGAACAGTTTCATCGCCGACACCAAGGCAGTGAGATCCATCACGACCCGCCAATGGGCGGTGTGTCAACAATTCTGACGTTTGGTATAA
>NZ_QYBB01000158.1 GCF_004137685.1 Lichenibacterium minor
CCTCGGGGAAGACCTATACCTCCGCGGAGGTGATCGCCGGCCACGATGGCCACACGACCTACGGCTCGACCGCATCGGCCATTCACGCCATGCCGGACGCGGATTGGACCCAATTGTCGAACGCCGGAGGCGACTTCGCGCTGATCCACCTCGCCACACCCATCACCGACGTGCCCGTCATGTCGCTGGGTTCCGACTTCACCGGCGGCGCCGTGACGGTGACGGGTTATCCAGCCGCCACGTCCGGCCAGCAGGACAGCGCGGCCGAGACCGTGAGCACGCTGCCGGGCTACGCCGGCGTGCTTCAGGGCACTGCGCTCGGCGCTCCAGGCGACGCTCACGGGGCGAGCGGCGGCCCCGTCTGGACGGAGGTCGGCGGCGTCCCCACCGTGGTCGGGCTCACCCAGTCGGAGGCCGGCTCGACGGGCTACTTCTTGCAATTGACCGACGCCGACGTCGCTCAAATCAGATCCTGGATTTCGGCAGACGAGGCGCAGCCAGCCGCGTCGACGGCTGCAATCGGGACCTCCGCTTCGGCGATGTCTGCGACCGCTTCGGTATCGGCAGCGTCCGCCGCAGCTTCGGCATCGACAGCAACATCTGCTGCAACCTCCGGGACAACGGCAGAGCAAGCCATCGCTTTCCTGTCGAGCGACGCCGCACAGATCGGGCCGATTGCTGCCCACGGCTACATCGACCATGCGACTTCGCGCGTCGTCGCCCTGTTGACGCGGGACGCGGCCGCGCTCGGCGCGACGGCCAGCTTCGACGACGTGGCGTCCGACGTGCTGTCGCGTCTCGGGGACAACAGTCAGCATCGCAACCTCGCGGCCTCGCTGCTGGAAGGACTCGTCTGGGGCCATGATGGAGGCGCCACAAGTGCGGCGGTCACCGGCATCGCGGCCCAGGACCCCGGCCTCGTCAGCTATCACGGGAGCGTCAACAGCGCGCGTGCGGGTTCCCTGCTCGGCCACGCTCTTCGAACACATGGGTTCTGACGTCAAGGGCAGCTGCCGGGTTGGTTAACAGGACGGACGCTCGGAATGGACGATGACCGGCCTCCTTGCAACCTAAAGTAAATTCTATTCCTCTATGCCAGGCTCAG
>NZ_QYBB01000159.1 GCF_004137685.1 Lichenibacterium minor
CACGGTCTGGGACATGAGCCCCAGACTCGCACATCCCAAACCCGTCGTGAATCATCCGATTGGTTCAGAGCACTAGGAGACTTTTCCGATAGCGTTTACTGGCTGGGAGCAACTCGCTCGCCCCCTCCGCGGTACTACCACTTTGGACCGGGTATGACCGGCCGAATTCAATACGATGGAACCGGTGTCGCTGAAGCACTTCGTGCTAGTTTTGTAGCGGACACGCCCGTCGTGCAGAAAGTCTCTGAATGGCTGCAGAGAAGCTGCGACTGTGAACTCTCGTTCCTCAACACTGATCGTCAGTTAATCGCCGGGCGAGAGCTTTATGAGTTTAACCTTATATCTCGCAAGAGCGGAACAAGGGTATCTTTGAGGGACGTTGGTGAGGGCATCGCGCAGTCACTACCTATTGTGGCCCTTTGTCATCAAGCCGCGGCGGGAATTCTTGGCGAAAACGCCATATTGGCGATGGAACAACCGGAATTGCATTTACACCCTCGTGCTGCGGTGGAGCTGGCAGATGAAATCGTCGCCTGTGTGGCATCAGGCTCAAGCGCTACCCATTTGATTGAGACTCACTCTGAAAGTGTTCTCTTAAGCGTTCAAACGGCCATCGTGAAAAAGCAAATATTTCCCGAGCAGGTGATCGTCTACTGGGTGTCGCAGGCAGACGGCAATTCGTCGTTGCAGAAGATCTCTTTTGACGACGAGGGGTATCCAACTGGTGCTTGGCCCTCAGATGTATTCCGTGAAACCCTGCGACAAGCCCGATATCTCTCTAGCCTCAGAACAGGGGCATAGGATGAGGATCCGACTCCTATCTAGCTTGTTCAATACGAAAGCACACGATGTGGCGCTCTCTTTCTTTCTCGGCATAGCTCAGGTTGGGCGCGCTCATATTGCTGTCGCCGACGAGGAGGATCTAAACTACAAGGCATGGATAACGCGCCTGCCTCGACCTTACCAAGATCTTTGGCAACAAATGATGTAATTGCTCACCTCCCCTGGGCTGGTGTGGTGTCGCGGGCGTCGGGAAGCGGTTGGATTTTTGGGTCGACGACGGC
>NZ_QYBB01000015.1 GCF_004137685.1 Lichenibacterium minor
TGACGCAGCAGAACGCCGCCATGGTGGAGGAGTCCACGGCCGCCAGCCACGCCCTGTCGCGGGAAACGGCGGAGCTCAGCCGGCTGATCGACGGGTTCCGGCTGGGCGACGCCGCCCCGGCGGCGCGCCACGCCCCGGCACCCGCACCCGCACCCGTTCCGGCCCGTCGCCCGGCCTCGACCCCGGTCCCGGCCCTCCGCACCACGGGCCGGGGCGGCGCCGCGCTCGCCCCGGCCGCCACCGCCGCAGATTGGGAAGAGTTCTGATGGCCGCCGCCCCCCGCACCAACCGCCGCCGGGTTCGTCCCAGTCCCGCCCCGGCCGACCTCACACCCGAACCGGTGCAGACCATGACCCCCTTCAGGCTTGACGAGACCCTGGACCTCCGCGCGGCGGGCGTGCTCCGCGCGGCTCTCCTGGAGCGCCGCGGCGCGGACCTCCAGGTCGACGCCTCGTCGGTCGTCCACCTCGGCGGCCTCTGCGCCCAGGTGCTCGCCGCCGCCGCCCTGACCTGGGCCGCCGACGGCGTCGCCCTCACCTTCCCGGCCGCTTCCGACGCCTTCGAGCAGGGCGCGCGGCTGCTGGGCCTCCATTCAACTCTGCTTTCCGAAGGTTTTCCCACATGACCAAGACGGTTCTCACGGTCGACGACAGCCGAACCATCAGGGACATGCTGCGCGTGACCCTGTCCTCCGCCGGCTATGCGGTCCTCCAGGCCGAGGACGGCCAGCAGGGCCTCGACATGTTGGGCGACGCCAAGCCCGACGTGATCATCACGGACATCAACATGCCCCGGCTCGACGGCTACGGCTTCATCGCGGGCGTGCGCGCCCACGGCGACCTGCGCGCCGTGCCGATCCTGGTGCTGTCGACCGAAAGCGACGCTGAAAAGAAGCAGCGCGCCCGCGCCGCCGGCGCGACCGGCTGGATCGTCAAGCCGTTCGACCCCGCGAAGCTCGTGGACGCCGTCCGCCGCGTCGCCGCCTGACAGCCCAGACCGCCGACATCGAGGAACCCCCATCGTGGACGCTCTGGCCGAAATCAAACAGACCTTCTTCGCGGAATGCGAGGAGCAGCTCGTCGAGCTCGAGACGGGCCTGCTCGCCATCGAGGCGGGCGACCACGATTCCGAGACCATCAACGCGGTGTTCCGCGCGGTCCATTCCGTGAAGGGCGGGGCCGGAGCGTTCAACCTCACCGACCTCGTCCACTTCGCCCACACGTTCGAGAACGCGATGGACCTCGTCCGGGTCGGGCGCCTCGCCCCCGCCCCGGCGCTGATCCGGGTGATGCTGCGCGCCGCCGACATCCTGGCCGACCTCGTGCGCGCCGCGAGGGCCGACGCCCCCCACGACGCCGCGAGCGCCGCCGTGGTGGCGGCGGATCTGACGGTCGCCTGCGCGGGCGCCGCCCCCAAGGGCAGCACCGCGGCGGCCCAGGCCGCCGCCGCGCCGGCCGAGGACGCCTTCGCCTTCGTGCCGCTCGCCGTCGACCTGTCGGAGTTCGGCGACCTCGGGGACGCGGTCGACCTCGCGCCCGCCCCGGCGGCGAACCGCTTCCGCATCGTGTTCCAGCCGCGGCCCGAGCTCTACGCCAAGGGCAACGACACCACGATCCTGATGCGCGAGCTGGCGTTGCTCGGCGCGCTCGACGTGTCCTGCGACGCGTCGGGCCTGCCCGGCCTCGCCGACATCGACCCCGAAGGCGCCTACCTCACCTGGACGGCGACGCTCGACACGGAGCGCGACGAGGCGGCGGTGCGCGACATCTTCGACTTCGTCGAGTGGGACAGCAGCCTGACGATCGAGGCCGTCGCCGACGCGGCGCCCCCGGCCGAGCCGGAGTTCGAGTTCCAGGCCATCCCGGTGCTGGAACTGCCCGACCTCGACCTGCCCGAGCCGGAGCCCGCCCCCGAGGTGCAGCAGCCCGCCGCCGCCAACGTGGTGGCCCTGCCGACCCCGTCCCGCGAGGCCGCGCCTTCCGCCGAGGCCGCAGCTCAGCCCGGCGTGCAGGCGTCGCCGACGATCCGCGTCGACCTCGTGCGCGTCGATCGCCTGATCGACCTCGTGGGCGAACTCGTGATCAACCAGGCCATGCTGGCCGAGCGCGTGAACGAGGCGGGCCTCGCCCGCATGTCGCAGGTCGCGGTGGGCCTCGACGAACTGGAGCAGCTGACGCGCGAAATCCAGGACAGCGTCATGGCGATCCGGGCGCAGCCGGTGAAGTCGGTGTTCCAGCGCATGCCGCGCCTCGCCCGCGAGGTGGCGGCCCAGGTCGGAAAGACCGTGCGCCTCGTCACCGAGGGCGAGAACACCGAAGTCGACAAGACCGTGATCGAGCGGCTGTCCGACCCCCTCACCCACATGATCCGCAACGCCATCGACCACGGGCTCGAGAAGCCCGAAGCGCGGCGCGCGGCCGGCAAGCCCGAGGAAGGGCAGGTGCGCCTGTCGGCGCTGCACCGTTCGGGCCGGATCGTCATCGAGATCTCGGACGACGGCGTGGGCATCAACCGCGAGCGCGTGCGCGCCATCGCGGTCGAGAAGGGGCTCATCCCGGCCGACAGCAAGCTGACCGACGACGAGACGGACAACCTCATCTTCCTGCCCGGCTTCTCGACCGCCGCCGTGGTGTCCGACATTTCGGGCCGGGGCGTGGGCATGGACGTGGTGAAGCGCTCCATCCAGGCGCTCGGCGGCCGCATCTCCATCGCGTCGGTGCCCGGCAAGGGCTCCACCTTCACGATGAGCCTGCCGCTGACCCTGGCGGTGCTGGACGGCATGGTGGTGACGGTGGCGGGCCACACGCTCGTCATCCCGCTCACCGCCATCGTCGAGATCCTGCTGCCCAAGGCCACCGAGGTGCACGGCTTCGGCGGCGCGTCCCGGGTCATCCGGGTGCGCAACGGCTTCATCCCGCTCGTCGACGTCGGCGAGGTGATGGGCTTCCGCGGGCCGCTCGACGACGCCCGCGCCGGCGTGGCGCTGCTGGTCGAGGTCGAAGGCGGGGCGCGCTCGGCGCTCCTCGTCGACGCCATCCAGGGCCAGCGCCAGGTCGTCATCAAGAGCCTCGAATCCAACTACGGCCACGTTCCCGGCATCGCCGCCGCCACGATCCTCGGCGACGGCCGCGTGGCCCTGATCCTCGACGTCGACGCCGCGGCGGCTTCCGGGCCGCGCGGCACCGCCGACCTCACCCTCGCCCTCGCAGGATGACTTCCCCGATGAACCAAGCCCAGAAGACCGAAGGCGCGGGATCGCGCGAGCTGATCTCCTTCCTGATCGGCACCCAGGAGTTCTGCGTCGACATCATGTCGGTGCGCGAGATCCGCGGCTGGACTCCCGCGACCCCGCTGCCCCATTCGCCGCCCTTCGTGCGCGGCGTCATCAACCTGCGCGGCGCCGTGCTGTCGATCGTCGACCTCGCGGCCCGGCTGGGCTTCCCCCCCACCGAGCCGTCCGCCCGGGCCGTCATCATCGTGGCCCAGGTCGGCTGCCAGGTCGTCGGGCTCCTGGTCGACGCCGTGACGGGCATCCTCACCGTCACGGCCGACACCGTGCAGCCGACGCCCGACGTCGCGTCCGACATGGCGCGCAGCTTCGTCACCGGCGTGCTGGCGGTCGAGGGCCGCATGATCAGCCTGATCACGCTGGACCACGTCCTGCCCTCTGTCGAGCGGCAGGCCGCATGACCGTCGTCCAGGCCTCCTCCCGCCCGCGGCCGGGAGTCGCGCGTCCGGACAGCATCGTCGAGGGGGAGTTCGCGTTCCGGGCGGAGGACTTCCGCCGCATCGCCGCCATCCTGCACGCCGATGCGGGCATCTTCCTGCCCGAAACCAAATCGACCCTGGTGTATTCGCGGCTCGTGAAGCGGCTGCGGCTGCTCGGCATCGGCTCGTTCCGCGACTATTGCGCCTTCCTCGACGAATCGTCGGGCGCCGACGAGCGCCAGCAGATGATGGCGGCGCTGACCACCAACGTGACGCGGTTCTTCCGGGAGCCGCACCACTTCGAGCACCTCAAGACCGCCGTCCTGCCGCCCCTGCTCGCCGCCGCCAAGCGCGGCGGCCGCGTCAGGATCTGGTCGGCGGGCTGTTCGCGGGGGCACGAGCCCTATTCCATGGCGATGACGGTGCTGTCGCTGATGCCCGACGCGGCCGACCGCGACGTCCGCATCCTCGCCACCGACATCGATCCCAACGTGGTCGAGGAGGGGCGCGCCGGCGTCTACGACCGCGCGGCGCTCGAAGGCACCCCGCCGGCCGCGCTGACGCGCTTTTTCCGGCAGGACGGCGCGCGCGGCAACGCCGCGCTGTTTTCCGCCACGGACGACATGCGCCGCCTCGTCACGTTCCGCGAGCTCAACCTCATCGGCACCTGGCCGATGGCGGGGATGTTCGACGTGGTCTTCTGCCGCAACGTGGTGATCTACTTCGACGAGGCCACGCAGGCCAAGGTTTGGGCCCGCTTCTCCGAAAAACTCGTGCCGGGCGGTACGCTCTGCATCGGCCATTCGGAACGGCTGTCGGGCCCCGCGCAGGGCCGTTTCACCAACGTCGGCATCACCACCTACCGCCACGACGGGGGAAAGACAGCATGAAGAAGAGCCGCGTCCTCGTCGTCGACGATTCGGCCAGCATGCGTCAGCTCATCTCGGCGGTGCTGTGCACGGCGCCCGACCTCGAGGTGGTGGGCCACGCGGCCGACCCGCTCGAAGCCCGGCAGGCCATCAAGGACCTGAGCCCCGACGTCGTGACGCTCGACGTCGAGATGCCCAACATGAACGGGCTCGAGTTCCTCGAAAAGCTGATGCGGCTGCGGCCCATGCCCGTCATCATGGTGTCGAGCCTGACCTCGCGCGGCGGCGAGGTGACGACGCGGGCGCTGGAGATCGGGGCGATCGACTGCGTGACCAAGCCCGCCCTCGGGGACGCCCGCCCCTTCGGCGACCTCATCGAGAAGGTCCGCATGGCGGCGACGGTGCGGCTGGGCCCGGGCCGCACGGCGCCGGCCGCGCCCGCGGCGCGCGGGGCCGACGCCTACGCGCCGGACGGGCGCATCGTCGCCATCGGCGCCTCCACGGGCGGCGTGGAAGCGCTGACGGCGGTCCTGACCGCGCTGCCGCCGAACTGCGCCCCCGTGGTGGTGACGCAGCACATGCCAGCGCTGTTCACCCGCAGCTTCGCCGAGCGGCTCGACAAGCTTTGTGCCGCCACGGTGGCGGAGGCGACCGACGGCGCCCCGCTGTCGCCGGGGCGGGTCTACATCGCCCCGGGCGGGGGACAGCACCTGGAGATCACGGGCGGCTCGTCGCTGCGCGGCAGCGGCAATCCGCCGCGCTGCCGCCTCAGGGAAGCGCCGCCGGTCAACGGCCATCGCCCGTCGGTGGACGTGCTGTTCGGCTCCGTCGCCAAGGTGGCGGGCGCCGAAGCCCTGGGCGTGATCCTCACCGGCATGGGGCGCGACGGCGCCGACGGGCTTCTGGCGATGAGGCGGGCCGGGGCGGCGACACTGGGACAGGACGCGGCGAGTTCGCTGATTTACGGTATGCCCAAGGCGGCCTTCGAGACGGGCGCGGTGGAGCGGCAACTGCCGCTCCGCAGGATCGGCGCCGAGATCACGGCCATGACGAACAAGACTCACAGGACCTGACCCCGATGCCGCTCGCCTCAGTTCTGAAAGTGATGATCGCCGACGACCAGCAGACCAGCCGTCTGTTGATCCGCTCTGCGCTGTCGGACATCGGCATCACCAACGTCGCCATGGCCAAGGACGGCGAGGAGGCGCTCCAGATGTTGATGAAGAGCCCCGTCCACCTGGTGATCTCCGATTACCACATGCCCAAGCTCAACGGCGTCGAGCTGTTGCGCGCCGTTCGGGCGCATGGGCCGACCCAGAAGAGCGCCTTCTTCCTCCTGACCGGCGTTGAGGACACGGAGTTCCTCAAGCTGGCCATGAGCCTCAAGGTCAACAACTACCTGAAGAAGCCCGTCTCGGTGCCCGAGCTGAAGAAGAAGATCGAAGCGGTCTTCGGGGGGCTGCAGTGAAGCGGGCCGAGGACGGCTCCTTCAACCTCAACATCGTCCAGGGCGAGCAGCGGGTCAGCGAGGACCCGTCCGAATGCGTGTCCACGCTGCTCGGCTCCTGCGTGGCGGCCTGCCTGCACGATCCCGTGGCGCGGGTGGGGGGCATGAACCACTTCCTGCTGCCCGGCGGCGAGGGGGACCGCAGCCACGCCGAGCGCTTCAGCGTCCACGCCATGGAACTGCTGGTCAACGCGCTTCTGGCGCGCGGCGCGTCCCGGTCGCGGCTCGAGGCCAAGCTGTTCGGGGGCGCCAGCACCATGCACGGCTTGTCCGACATCGGCGCCATGAACGCGGGCTTCGCGGTGCGGTTCCTCGCGCGCGAAGGGATCGGCCTCGGGTCCTCCTGCCTCGGCGGGGACCGGGGCCGGCGCATCCAGTTCTGGCCCGTGTCGGGGCGGGCGCGGCGCCGCTTCATGGCGGCGACGGAAGCCCTGCCGCCGCAGCGCGCCGCGCCGCCGCCGCCCGCTTCGGGCGCGCTGGAGCTCTTCTGAGAAGCGGTATGCTGATGACCATCGACCCGCTCGCCCCGCCGGCGCGGACCGCACGGCGCCGTTCTCCGGCGACCGTCGCCGCCGACCCGGCCCAGACGGCCGCCGCCGCCGACGCCGCGCTGCTGGTCCGCCGGGTCGGCGACGCGCTCGGCGACCTGGCGCTCGCGGTCGACGGCCTCCAGGTCGGCCTCGGGCCGACCCTGGCGGCCGCGGCCGTGCAGGACCCCGCCCTCCTGCTGGAAGCGCAGAAGCTCGATCTCGTGTCCCAGTCGCTGAGGGGGCTGATGGACTTCCTCGCCGCCGTCGGCCAACGCCGCATCGGCCAAGAACCCCTCCACATCGACCGCGTGGCCGCCTCGCTCACCCTGAAGAGCCTCGCCGACCGCCTGGGCGGCGCGTCTCCCGCCATCGCCGCCGACGAGGCGGACTGGTTCTGACGACCCGGTCGGCCTGATCCACCCCCCAGACATGGGATCGATCGGCAGGGCGATCGGCCATCGCGGACGCGGTGAAGCAGGCCAGGTCCGGTGTCACCAACGGGGTGCCGCGCACGAACGTTTCTCGTGGCGCGAGTTCCAGCTTGGCGGAAACCGGACCGCCATGGCGGCCGTCCCGAGTTCGAGCCGACCGCCGGTGTCCGCCCGCTCTGGAGCCCGCTGTCGCGCGGCACGGACGGCGATCGCGGGTCGGCACCGGCTATCGTCTGCCGGACGGCAGGGCTGGGCGGGAAGCGCGCTGGCCGGCTTCAGGCGGAGGTCGTGGGGCGGCGGCCGACGGGCACCGCTCGGCACCCTCGCCCCTCCGACGCCGGACCGACCCGGCCCCCCGGTCTCCGACGGATCGCCCCCAGGGCGAACCTTGCCGGCCCGCCCGGTTTGGTCGACGGCTCCTGGATCACCGATGTCCGCGCGCGCCGGCGAGGCGCATCGGGGAGGTCGACCGCAGCGGACTGCTGGACCGGCCGATGCTGTAGCTCGTCCGGCTGACTGCGAAGTCCTCGAGCGGGACGGGTTTCGAGAAGTAATAGCCCTGAGCGTGGCGGATCTTGGTCGCACCCGCCAAGTACGTCAGCTCCTCGATGCTTTCGAGCCCTTCGGCGATGACCGTCATGTCGAGAGCGTGGCCGAGCGACTCGATCGCCTTCAGGATGATCTGGCTGCGCGGCCGGCGGTGAATGTCCGAGATGAACGAGCGATCGATCTTGAGTTCGTCGGCCGTGAGGTCGGCCAAGGCCGACAGGGACGAGTAGCCCACGCCGAAGTCGTCGATGGACACCTTGGCGCCGATCTGGCGCAGCATCGGCAGAACGTGCGCCTGGAGCGCGCTCTTGACGAAGAACGCCTCCTCGGTGAACTCGATCATGAACCTTTCGGCGAGCCCGGTGTCCGCGAGGTCGCCGACGAAGTCCGTCATGAAGCCGATGTCGCCGGCCTGCTTGGCGGCGACGTTGAGGCTGATCGTGGTGCCCTCGCCGAACACGGCATCGATGTCCGCGACCGCCGCGACGGTCTCGTCCAGCACCATGCGGGTGATGTCGTCGATCATGCCGAGTTCCACCGCGAGGGCGATGAACTCGCCCGGCCCCTGGATGACGCCGGCCTCGTCACGCCACCGCAGCAGGACTTCCACCCCGACGGTGCGGTGCGTGTGGATGTCCACCTTGGGCTGGTAGGCACACAGGAAACGCCGGTCGCGGAGCGCCGAGCGGAGGCGCTGCTCGGCCTCGGTGCGCGCCGCGGCGGCGCTCCGCATCGCGCCGTCGAACACGGCGATCGCCCCCTTCCTGTCGCTCTTGACGCGGTACATCGCGAGGTCGGCATTGCGCCGCAGCGTTTCGAAGTCCTGACCATGGCCGGGATAAAGGCTGATGCCGATCGACGCCGAGGTGAAGATCTCGTGGCCGTCCGCCAGCATGGGCTCCTTCAGCCGCCGCAGCGCGGTCTCGACGTCCGCCATCCTGTCGGTCGCGCCGTCGAGCAGGATGACGAACTCGTCCCCTCCGATGCGGGCCAGGAAGCTGCCGCTCGGGAGGCAGCCGTTGAGGCGCCCGGCGACCCTGATGAGGATCTCGTCGCCGACGGCATGGCCGTAATGGTCGTTGATCTGCTTGAAGCCGTCGAGGTCCACGAAGGCCAGGGTGAAGGCGCATCCGCCCCGGCGCATCAGTTCGGTGACGGCGTGCTGCAGGTGGAACCGGTTCGGCAGCCCCGTGAGGTCATCGTAGTAGGCGCGGCGGAACAGTTCCGGATCGGTGCCGACCTGCGGCTGCACATCGACGCCCGTCCGCCGCGGGTCGCCATCGTGGTGTCGCGGGGCGCCGGGCACCGGCGCGGGGGCGTCGAACATGGGGTGAATGTCCTGTTCCGGTCGGGCAGCGTCCATCGACGGCGGCATCGCGGCGCTCACGTGGGCTGGGCCCGGAACAGGGTCGACTCGAGCCGGTTCCGCAACAGGCGCAGGTCGGTGTTCTCCTCCTCGGGTTCGGCCTCGTCCTGATGGGGCCTGCCGCTCATCGACGCCCCGCGCCACCGCTCGACCACGGCCTTGATGAAGTCCGGGCTCGTCGGGTCGAGATGGGCGACGCCGAGGGCCCGCGACGCCTCGTTCTGGGGCAGGCCCGCTTCGGGCAACTGCCGGAACGTCAGGCGGACCGGGACCGACACGCCTTCCCCGAACGCCACCGCTTCCCCCGTCGCCAGCGTGGGAACGAAGGACAGGAGGTTCGCCGCGGCGTCCGACACCGCCGACCGCAGCAGCGCCTGGTCCCGCTCGTTGGCCATCCGCATGGCGAACAGCGTGCCGCATTGGGCGATGATCGTCGCATCGAGTTCCGCGGGCCGCTGCGTCACGAGGCCGAGGGAGACGCCGTATTTGCGCCCCTCGCGGGCGATGCGGATCAGCGCGCGTCGCGTCGGAT
The DNA here is from genome assembly GCF_004137685.1 of Lichenibacterium minor. GTDB lineage: Bacteria > Pseudomonadota > Alphaproteobacteria > Rhizobiales > Beijerinckiaceae > Lichenihabitans > Lichenihabitans minor. The sequence continues at coordinate 9,493 of NZ_QYBB01000015.1, forward strand.
TGAAGCCGGCGGTCAGGTCGGACGAGGCGTAGCGATGCGCTTCCTCGCACACGAGCAGCAACGGCACCGCGCCCTCGCTCCAGACGCCGAAATCGAAGGCGAGGCGGCACAGCACGCACACGACGGCGTCCATGGTTTCGGCGGGCAGCCCCGCCATCTGCATGACGGTGATCGGCTTGCCCTTGGGGTCGAGCCTGAACAGGTTGGCCAGAATGGCGCCCATCGTGTCGCCGCCCACGTTGGCGTTCTCGAACATGAACGCGTAATGCGGGTTGTTGCGGATCGTCTCGATGCGCGCCATCAGCCGATGGTAGTGCATCCGGGCGCCGCGGTTCTCGAGCCGGCCCATCCTTTCGTCGATCTGGGCGACGAGGTCCTGGATCGTATAGGGCACCGGGGTGTCGACCGTGTGGCCGGAGGATTTGACGTCCCCCTTGCGCCTGACCGTGCGGTCGACCGACTTGTACTGCGAGTAGAGCGCCTTGGCGATCGGGATGACTTCGGCGAGGATCTCGATCTCCTCGGCGACGGGCGGGCGCCCCCCGTAGACGACGTCCATCAGCTCTTCGAAGTTGAACAGCCAGAAGGGCAGCTTGACGCTGCGCGACGTGACGACGTTGGCCCGGTTCCCGAAGCAGCGCCCATATTCATTGTGGCCGTCGATCAGGAAGATGCGCTGCTGATCGCGCGACGTCATGACCTCGTCGAGGATCACCGCCATGCCGCTCGACTTGCCTACCCCCGTCGTGCCCAGGAGGGCGAAGTGCTTGTTCACCAGGCCTTCCACGTCGATGCAGGCCGGCAATGCGTCGTCCTGGTGGAGCAGGCCCACCGTCGCCAACGCGGCATCCTCCGTCGCGTAGATCAGCCGGAGGTCGGACGAGGACAGCGGGATGGCCTCGTCGCCGATGGCGGGATATTCCGACACGCCCCGCTTGAAGCGGCGCACCCCGTTCCGTCCCTGCCGGATCTCGCCCATCAGGTCGACCAGGATGGACGCTTCGAAGCCCCGATCGCGCGCCCCGACGGGGAGGTCCGCCGTCGCTTCCGTCACCATGGCGACGATGAACGAGCGGCCGATCCGCAGGCCGACGAACCGGCCCACCGTCGACGAATGCTGCGCCACCCGGTGCTTCGCCGACATCACACCTATGCTGGCCCGCGAACCCGTCACGCCGATGACGCGGCCGAAAGGGGCGGCATTCGCCGCGTCCACCGAGACTTGATGCGTTTGGTCGTCGTTCATCTCAGAAGGCCACCCGGTCCGACGAAGTTCTGTCCGCCACTTGAGCACCGGAGTGAGAAGAAAGTGCTATCGCCTCTCGTTAAGGCCCGTGAAGGCTAACCCGGCCTTAACTCCCCGGACCTCGCAGCGGGACCTCCGACACTCCGGTGTTTCTCGGGGCGCTCTGCCTCGCGGGGAAGGATCGTCGGCGCCCGTCGAGCCGACGCGGCCCCGGTGCGGGGCTCGTCGTCGCGACCCGATGCGGGATCGGGCTGCAACGGCCGGGCCGGGTCGCCACCCGACTCGCAGGCATCGTTGCAGGCCATCACAGGAGCCCGGGACGCCGGTCGCGACGGTCATCCCCGCTCAGGCCGCGGGCCGTGCCAGACCCCGAAGGGGACGCGCAGCCACAAGGCCGAGGGCCGGTGCGCCGACGGGAGCACTCGAGGCGAGGGGCCGACGACGGCCGTGTGACGGTGCATCGCGTCGACGGGACCACCGCTTCGGGGCGTGGCGCGACCGCCCTCGACCGCCCCGAGTGGGTGGGGAAGCGGAACGGCTGTTGCTTGGGGGGGACCGGCGCGACGGCGGATGTCCGTGCGCAGAACACCGACCCTCGTTTCGTGGAGCAGGGGCTCGTTCGCCGCGGCCGTGCGATCGTCGACGGGGCCTGAGAGACACGGCCAACCGCGAGCGGGGGAACGCACGGGCCCGACGGCGTTCACGCGCCGTTTACGCGTCGCCGTCCGACCGCGTCTCGATCGTTCACGCCGATCAGGCCCATCACAGCACTCCCGGCGGCTTCCGCCGCGAGAGGCTTTCCCATGCTCGACCTCGCTTTCCTGGCCACCGGCGCGGCCCTGTTCGCCTTGGCTGCCGCCTACGCGGCGGCCTGCGACCGCCTGTGAGCCACGCCGTGAGCGAACCCCTGATCGGACTCGCGGTCGCGGCCTGCCTGGGCCTCTACCTGCTCGTCACCCTCATCCGCCCCGAACGCTTCTGAAAGGGACGCCGGCCTCCGAGGCCGGCGGGACATCACCAATGACCATCGTGGGTTGGCTACAGATCGCCATCGTCCTCTTCGCCGTCCTGGCCGCCGCCGCGCCGCTCGGCGGCTACATCGCCCGCGTCATGGCGGGCGAGCGCACCCTCCTGTCGCCGGTGCTCGCCCCCGTGGAGCGCGCCTTCTACGCCGCCATGGGCGTCGACCCACGCCGCGAGCAGGGCTGGCGCGGCTACACGCTCGCCATGCTGGCCTTCTCGGCCGCGGGCTTCTTCTCCCTCTACGCGCTGCAGCGGCTGCAGGCCGTGCTGCCGCTGAACCCGCAGGGGTTCGACGGCGTCGCGCCCGACCTCGCCTTCAACACGTCGCTGAGCTTCGTCACCAACACGAACTGGCAGAACTATTCGGGCGAGACCACGATGGGCAACCTCGTGCAGATGCTCGGCCTGACGACGCACAATTTCGTGTCGGCCGCCACCGGCCTGGCGGTGGCCTTCGCGGTGGTCCGCGCCTTCGCGCGCTCGGAAGCGGCGACGCTCGGCAACTTCTGGGCCGACCTCACCCGCGGCACGCTCTACCTGCTGCTGCCGATGGCGGTCGTCACCGCGCTGGTGATGGTGGCGCTCGGCGTGCCGCAGACGCTGGCGGGATCCGTCGACGCGGCGACGCTCGAAGGCGCCAAGCAGGCCCTCGCGATCGGCCCGGTGGCGAGCCAGGAGGCCATCAAGGAGCTCGGCACCAACGGCGGAGGCTTCTTCAACGCCAATTCCGCCCATCCGTTCGAGGACCCGAGCGTGTGGACGCTGATGCTCCAGATCTGGGCCCTCCTGGTCATCCCGGTGGCGACGGTGTTCGCCTTCGGCCGCGCCATCGGCCGGCCCGCGGAAGGGCGCGCCCTGCTCGCCGCCATGGGCGTCGTGCTCCTGCTCGGCACCGCGGTCGTCTACGGCGCGGAATGCTTCGGCGACCCCATCGTCCACGCGCTCGGCGTCGGCGCCGCCGGGGGCAACATGGAAGGCAAGGAGGTCCGCTTCGGGCAGGCCCTGTCGGCGCTCTTCACCGCCGCCACCACCGGCACGTCCACGGGCGCGGTCGCCACGATGCACGATTCGCTGACGCCGCTCGGCGGCCTGGTGCCGCTGTTCAACATGCTGCTCGGCTGCATCACCCCCGGCGGCGTCGGCTCGGGCCTCTACGGTATCCTGGTGCTGGCCGTCGTCGCGGTCTTCGTGGCCGGGCTGATGGTGGGGCGCACGCCGGAATACCTCGGCAAGCGGATCGAGGCGCGCGAGATGAAGCTCGCCATGCTGGCGGTGCTGATCTACCCGCCGCTCGTGCTCGGCTTCACGGCCGCCTCGCTGCTGCTGAAGACCGGCCTCGACAGCCTCAACAACGCCGGCCCGCACGGCTTGTCGGAAGTGCTCTACGCTTATGCGTCGACCACGGCCAACAACGGCTCGGCCTTCGCGGGGCTCAACGGCAACACGCCCTGGTTCAACACGTCCCTCGGCATCGCCATGATGCTCGGCCGCTTCGCCTACCTGGTGCCCGTGCTGGCGCTGGCCGGCTCGCTCGCCGCCAAGAAGAAGGCTCCCGCTTCCGCCGGCACCTTCCCGACCGACGGCCCGCTCTTCGTCGGCCTGCTGCTCGGCGTGATCGCGATCCTCTACCTGCTGCAATATTTCCCCGCCCTGGCCCTGGGCCCCGTCGTCGAGCACTTCTCGATGATCGCCGGCCAGACCTATTGAGACCCGCACCATGGCCCCCCGCTCCCCCTCCGCCCGTTCGGCGCAGAAGCTGTTCGACCCCGCGATCCTCGGCCGCGCCGCGCTCGACGCCGTCACCAAGCTGAACCCCCGCACCCTCGCCAGGAACCCGGTGATCTTCGTCACCGAGGTCGTGTCCCTCGGCGTCACGGTCCTGTGGATCCGCGACCTCGCGACGTCCGGCGGCCAGGCGCTGTTTTCCGGCCAGATCGCCTTCTGGCTCTGGTTCACGGTGCTGTTCGCCAACTTCGCCGAGGCGGTCGCGGAAGGCCGCGGCAAGGCGCAGGCCGATTCCATGCGGCGCACCCGCTCCGACACGGTGGCGCGGCGGCTCGCCACCCTCGACGCCACCGCCACCGAGGCCGTGGAAGCGCTGTCGCTGAGGGAAGGCGACCTCGTGCTCTGCGAGCCCGGCGACCTCATCCCGTCGGACGGCGAGGTGGTGCGCGGCATCGCGTCCGTCAACGAATCCGCCGTGACGGGCGAGTCGGCCCCGGTCATCCGCGAGTCCGGCGGCGACCGCTCGGCCGTCACGGGCGGCACGATGGTGCTGTCCGACCGCATCGTCGTGCGCATCACGGCGGCCCCGGGCGCCTCCTTCCTCGACCGCATGATCGCGCTCGTCGAGGGCGCCGAGCGGCAGAAGACGCCGAACGAGCTGGCCCTCTCCATCCTGCTGTCCGGCCTGACGATCATCTTCCTCGTCGTCTGCGTGTCGCTGTGGCCGCTCGCATCCTATTCGGGCACGGCGCTGTCGGTCACCGTGCTGGTGGCGCTGCTGGTGTGCCTCATCCCGACCACGATCGGCGGCCTGCTGTCGGCGATCGGCATCGCCGGCATGGACCGGCTGATCCGCTTCAACGTGGTGGCCACCTCGGGCCGCGCCGTCGAGGCCGCCGGCGACGTCGACACGCTGCTGCTGGACAAGACCGGCACCATCACCTTCGGCAACCGCATGCCGTCCGAGTTCATCGCGGTGGGCGGCGTGCCGGAGCAGGACCTCGCCGAGGCCGTGCTGCTGGCGAGCCTGTCGGACGAGACGCCCGAGGGCCGCGCCATCGTGGCCCTGTGCAGGAGCCGATACGGCCTGGCCGAGGCCGACATCGCGGCCGCCACCATCGTGCCCTTCACGGCCCAGACCCGCATCTCGGGCCTCGACGTCGGGGGGCGCGAACTGCGCAAGGGCGCCGTCGAGTCGGTGCTGGAGCGCGTCGGCATCGCCCCGGCCTCGGCCCCGGCGGACTTCCGCGCCGCCGTGGACCGCATCGCCCGCACGGGCGGCACGCCGCTGGCGGTGTCGGACGGTCGGCGCCTGCTCGGCGTCGTGCACCTGAAGGACACGGTGAAGCCCGACATCCGCGCCCGCTTCGCCGAGCTGCGCGCCATGGGCATCCGCACCGTGATGGTGACGGGCGACAACCCCGTCACCGCCGCCGCCATCGCGGTCGAGGCCGGCGTCGACGATTTCCTCGCCCAGGCGAAGCCCGAGGACAAGCTCGCCTATATCCGCCGCGAGCAGGCCGGCGGGCGGCTCATCGCCATGTGCGGCGACGGAACCAACGACGCCCCGGCGCTCGCCCAGGCCGACGTCGGCGTGGCCATGCAGACCGGGACCCAGGCGGCCCGCGAAGCCGGCAACATGGTCGACCTCGACTCGGACCCCACCAAGCTCATCGAGGTGGTGGGCATCGGCAAGCAGCTCCTGATGACGCGCGGCTCGCTGACCACCTTCTCGATTGCCAACGACGTGGCCAAGTATTTCGCCATCATCCCGGCCCTGTTCGTGGCGAGCTTCCCGCAGCTCGCCGCCCTCAACGTGATGCGGCTCGCCTCGCCGCAATCCGCCATCCTGTCGGCGGTGGTGTTCAACGCGCTGATCATCGTGGCGCTGATCCCCCTCGCCCTGCGCGGCGTGGCCTACCGCCCCGTGGGCGCCGCCGCCCTGCTGCGCCGCAACCTGCTGATCTACGGCGTCGGCGGCCTCGTCGCGCCCTTCATCGGCATCAAGCTCATCGACCTCGCCCTTTCCGCCCTCCATCTCGCGTGACCGCCATGCCGTCCCACCTCCGCCCGGCCGTAGCCTCGGTCGTGCTCTTCTCAGCCCTCACCGGCCTCGCCTATCCGTTCGCCATCACCGGCATCGCGCAGGCGCTGATGCCCCGGCAGGCCAACGGCAGCCTGATCGCCCGCGGCGACGGGTTCGTGGGCTCGACCCTGGTCGGGCAAAGCTTCACCGCCGACCGCGACTTCCACGGCCGCCCCTCCGCCACCCAGGCTGTCGACCCCGCCGACGGCACCAGGACCGTCGACGCCCCCTACAATGCCGCCAACTCGGGCGGCTCGAACCTCGGCCCGACCTCGCAGAAGCTCGTCGACCGGGTGAAGGCCGCCGTGGCGGCGCTCGGCGGCGGGCCGGACCATCCCGTGCCGGCCGACGCCGTCACCACATCGGCCTCGGGCCTCGACCCGGACATCACCCCCGCCGACGCGGCCGCGCAGGCGGCGCGGGTGGCGGCGGCCCGCGGCCTGCCGCTCGACAGGGTGGTGGCGCTGGTGCGCGACGGCACACAGGGGCCGGGCCTCGGGATCTTCGGCGAAGCGCGGGTGAACGTGCTCGGCCTCAACCTCGCGCTCGACGCCGCCGGCGGGGCCACGACGCCGCCGCAGAAACCTGGTCGATAGGGCGCGATGCACCCCACGGCCGACCTCCGCCCCGATCCCGACGCCCTGCTGGCCGCCGCCCGCTCGTCCGAGCGCGGCCGGCTGAAGGTTTTCCTCGGCGCGGCGCCCGGCGTCGGCAAGACCTACGCCATGCTGGCCGGCGCGGCGCGGCTCAGGCGGGCGCAGGTCGATGTCGCGGTGGGCGTGGTCGAAACCCACGGCCGCGCCGAAACCGAGGCGCTGATCGCTGGCCTGGAGGTGCTGCCGCGGCGCCAAACGCTGTATCGGGGCACGGTACTCGACGAGTTCGACATCGATGCCGCCCTCGCACGCCGCCCGGCGCTGCTCGTGGTGGACGAGCTCGCCCACACCAACGCGCCGGATTCGCGCCACCCCAAGCGCTACCAGGACGTCGAGGAGCTGCTCGCCGCCGGCATCGACGTGTGGACCGCCGTCAACATCCAGCACGTCGAAGGGCTGTCCGACGTCGTGTCGCGCATCACGGGCGCGACGGTGCGCGAAACCATCCCCGACACCGTCATCGAGCGGGCCGAGGAGGTGGTGGTGGTCGACATCACCCCGGCCGAGCTGATCGCGCGGCTCGCCGAGGGCCGCATCTACCTGCCCGAGACCGCGCGCCGCGCCGCGCAGGGCTTCTTCAAGCCGGGCAACCTCACGGCGCTGCGCGAGCTGGCGCTGCGGCGCACCGCGGACCGCGTCGACGACCAGATGATCGACCACCTGCGCGCCAACGCCATCCAGGGCGCTTGGCCGAGCGCGGAGCGGCTGATGGTCTGCGTCGGCGCCGACCCGTCCTCGGAGGCCGTGGTGCGGGCCGCGGCGCGCATCGCGTCCGGCCTCAACGCGCCCTGGACGGCCGTGACGCTGGAGCGCATCGGCCGCGAGGTCGCCGACGCGCAGGCGCTGCGGCGCATCGACGACGTGCTGGAACTCGCCGAGCGGCTCGGCGCCGACACCCGGCGCCTCGCCGGGCGCGACCTCGTCGAGGAGATCACCGGCTATGCCCGGCGCAACAACATCACCCAGATCGTCATCGGCCGCTCCAAACCCGCGCGCTGGCCTGGCCCCTGGGGCGCCGCCGGCCTGACCGACGCCCTGCTGCGCCGCGCGTCCGACATCGCCGTGCACGTCGTGGTGGGCGAGGGGCCGCCGAAACCCGCCGCGACGGCGGGTCGCCGCGACGCCACGGACGCCGCCGCGCTGACGCGCGGCGTCCTCGGCGCGGTCGCGGCGGTGGGCTGCGCGGTCGCGTGCGGCCTCCTGACGACGCGCTTCATGGCGCTGCCGGAAGTGCCCATGCTGTTCCTGGCGGCCGTGCTGGTGACGGCCGTGACCCTGGGGGTCTGGCCCGCCGTCGCGGCGGCGATGCTGGCTTTCCTGAGCTACAACTTCTTCTTCATCCCGCCGGTCTATTCCTTCACGGTGGCCGAGCCCCGCGAAGTGCTGAGCCTCGCCGTGTTCCTGCTCGTCGCCGTGACGACGGGCGGCCTCGCCGGCCGGGTGCGCGAGAACGCCGAGGCCGCCAAGAAGCGGATCCTCACCATCCAGGCCCTCTACGACCTCAGCCGCAAGCTCAGCGGCGCCACGCAGCTCGACGACGTGCTCTGGGTCGTGGCCCGCCAGGCCGCCGAGGCCGTCCGGGGCCAGGTGGTGATCCTGCTCCCCGGGAGCGGGACGGCGGAAGCGCGCCGCGACCTCCAGGTGAGGGCCGCCTTCCCGCCCGAGGACGCCCTGCAGCCCGGCGATGCCGCGGCCGCCCGCTGGGCCTACGACCGCGGCGAGGCGGCGGGCTGGCGCACCGCCACGCTGCCCGATGCCCGGCTGCGCTTCCTGCCCATCCGCACGGCGCGGGGCACGATGGGCGTGCTCGGCTTCGAGCCGGCCGACCGGGCGCGCGAGATCCCGTCGGACGACGCCCGTGCCTTCGCGGCGCTGCTCGACCAGGCCGGCATCTCGCTCGAACGCGCGGCCCTCGTGGCCCAGGCGCGCGCCGGCGAAGCGCTGGCCGAGCGCGAGCGGCTGCAGGCGACGCTGCTGTCGTCGCTGTCGCACGACCTGCGCACCCCGCTGTCCTCCATCCTCGGCGCCGTGACGAGCCTGCGCGGCTACGGCGACCGGATGCCGGCCGGCGACCGCGCCGACCTGCTCGCCGCCGTCGAGGAGGAAACGCGCAAGCTGGCGCGCTTCGTGGCCAACCTGCTCGACATGACCCGCGTCGAAGCGGGCATGCTCGACCTCCGGCGCGGCTGGATGGACGTCGAGGAGGTGGCGGCCGCCGCCGCCGCCCGCGCCCGGCGCGCCTTCCCGGCACGGACGCTCGACCTGTCGATCCCGGACGACCTGCCGCTCGTGCGGGGCGACGCCGGGCTGTTCGAGCAGGTGGTCTTCAACCTGCTCGACAATGCCGACAAGTACAGCGCGCCCGGCACGCCGACGCGGCTCGCGCTGCGCGCGGACGGGCCATCGGTCGCCGTGACGGTGGAGGATCGCGGCTGCGGCATCCCCCCGGCGGACCTCGACCGGGTGTTCGGCAAGTTCACCCGCCTCGGCGAGGGGGACGGACGCCCGGCCGGCACCGGGCTCGGCCTCGCCATCGCCAAGGGCGTGGTGGAGGCTTTGGGCGGCACGATCCGCGCCGAAAGCCCGGCCGCCGAGGGGCGCGGCACCCGGTTCGTGGTGCGCCTGCCGGTGTCGGAGACGGAGCCGGGGCACCCCCGCCTGCTCGCGGGGGCGGAAGGGTGACGGCCGGCTCGCATTACGTCCTCGTCGTCGACGACGAGCCGCAGATCCACCGGTTCCTGCGCCCGACCCTGCAGGCGGAGGGCTACCGCGTCGAGGCGGCGACGACGGGCCGGGATGCCCTCGCCATGGCGGCCCGGGCCGAACCCGACCTCGTGCTGCTCGACCTCGGACTCCCCGACATGGACGGGCTCGAGGTGCTGCGCGCGCTGAGGGCGAGATCGCAGGTCCCGGTGGTGATCCTGTCGGCCCGCCACGCCGAAGGCGCCAAGGTGGCGGCGCTCGACGCCGGCGCCCACGACTACGTCGACAAGCCCTTCGGGGTGGCCGAGCTGATGGCACGGATCCGCGCGGCGCTGCGTCACGCCGTGGCGGCGAGCGGGACGACCGCGGTCTTCTCCGCTGGAGATCTCGTGGTCGACACCTTGGCACACCGCGTGACGCTGCGCGGCGAGGTCGTGAAGCTGACCCCGAAGGAATACGACCTGCTCCACGTCTTGGCGCGCCATGCGGGGCGCGTCGTCACGCACCAGCAGATCCTCAACGTCGTCTGGGGGCCCGCTCACGCGGAAGACGCACAATACCTCCGGGTCTTCGTTCGCCGCCTGCGCCGCAAGATCGAGACCGAACCCGCCGTGCCGAAACTGCTTCTCACGGAATCCGGAGTCGGCTACCGGCTCGAAGCGCCCGAGGTTTGAACGGGGCGCGTCCCCCACGAGACAGTCTGCGAGGCCAGCGGTTCCGTCGATGGACCGCTGGGGCGCGAGCCGCGGAAGTACGCCACCCATATCGCGATCGCACCGTCGTCGATCGGTCCGTTCTCGGGCGGAGGGGTCGAGCCGGAGGGAGCGCGCCGAGGCGGGCGAAGGCCCCGCCCGCAGAAGCGAGCGGTCCGGCACGGCAGTCGGTGCCGAGCCGCACCGACTGCACGGCGCCGAGCACGATGGCGTGGCTGTGCCGTTCGATGGTTTCCTCGACGTGGCTGTGGACCACAGCCAAGGCGCCGACGAGGGAAGGCGCTCGTCACGGTCGTGCCCGTGCGCTCGAGGCCGGTGCGCTCGAGGCCGGTGCCCGCCGTCATGATCGACACGCCACCCGCTGCGGCCCGCAGGGCGAGGTGCAGGTCGTCGGCCAGGGAGGAGGGGGACAGGAGAGCGTCCGAGCGAGCTCCGAGGGTCCGGATTTTCGGAAAGCCCGGGCCCGAGGCGTCGCCGGCACCTGCGTTTCAGCCGGCAGGGGCCTGGCGACCCCCGCGCAGCTCTCCGGCCGTGAAGGAGTTGGCGACGGTTTCGCCGAAGGGCCCGGAGTTGCGGGCGCGGCCGCGATCGATCCCCGTCGTGGCGCGCAGGGGAAGCTTGGGGAAGACGAGTTCGGCGAAGCGATAGCATTCCTCGAGATGGGGGTAGCCGGACAGGATGAAGCGGTCGATGCCGAGCTCCATGTACTCGCGCATCCGCGCCGCGACCTCGTCGGGGTTTCCCACCAGCGCCGTGCCGGCGCCTCCGCGCACGAGGCCCACGCCTGCCCACAGGTTGGGCGCGATCTCGAGCTTGTCGCGACGGCCCCCGTGCAGCTCCGCCATGCGGCGCTGGCCCACCGAATCGTAGCGCGAGAACACCTTCTGCGCCTTGGCGATGGCGTCGTCGTCCACGTAGCGGATCAGGTCCTCGGCCGCCGCCCACGCGTCGCGCGAGGTTTCCCGCACGATCACATGCAGGCGGATGCCGTAGGAGAAGCTGCGCCCGCGGGCGCCGGCGGCCCGCTTGGCGTCGGCGATCTTCTTCGCCACGTCGGCGGGCGGCTCGCCCCACGTTAGGTAGGTGTCGACATGCTCGGCGGCGACCCGCATGCCGGCCTCGGACGAGCCGCCGAAATACAGCGGCGGGTGCGGCGTCTGCACGGGGGGGAACAGCAGCCGTCCGTTCTCGATGCGGAGGTGTTCGCCCTCGGCCGACACGGTTTCGAGGCGGAGCAGCCGCCGGTAGATGTCCAGGAACTCGTCCGTGACGGCGTAGCGGGCGTCGTGAGGCAGGAAGATGCCGTCGCCGCGCGCCTCGACGGGGTCGCCGCCGGTGACGACGTTGATGAGCAGGCGTCCGTTCGAGATGCGGTCCAACGTCGCCGTCATGCGGGCCGCGACGGCCGGCTCCTGCAGGCCGGGCCGCACCGCCACGAGGAACCGCAGCCGTTCGGTCAGCGGCGCCAGCGACGAGGCCACCACCCAGGAATCCTCGCAGGACTGGCCGGTGGGCAGCAGCACGCCGAAATAGCCGAGCTCGTCGGCGGCGCGGGCGACGCCGGACAGGTAGCGGTGGGTGACGTGCCGGGCGCCGGTCTCGGTCGCGAGGTAGCGGCCGTCGCCGTGCGTCGGCAGAAACCAAAGGACGTCGGTTTCGGTGGCGGGCGCGGGCAGGTCGAGGTCCGGAAAGGCTGTCATGGGATGTCCCGTTCGATGCAGGGGGGTGGCGCGCCGGGAAGCGGCGGCTCGTGTCAGGCGACGGACGTGGGGCGGCTCGCGCTCCGCGGCGGCCGAGGCTGGTCGACGGTCGGCGTCAGGGGCTGGGCTTCCAGACGGCCGCGGCGACGTCGAGCTTCGCCGGGATGAGGTGGAGCTTCAGGAACGCGTCGGCCACGGCCTGCTGGTCCGCCGTCACGTCGGGCCCGATCGGCAGCACGCCATGCGCCTGCCGGCCCAGCGCCGTGGCGACGACCGGGACGGGCAGCTTGATCGCCGCGGCGAGCTCCGCCGCAGCTTCGGCCGGATGGGCCGCCTCCCAGGCGTCGACCTCGCGCACCGCGTCCGTGATGGCCGCCACGGCCTTCGGGTTCTGCGCCGCGAAGGTCCGGTCGGCGAGGTAGAACTGCAGATTGCCGGCGACGCCCTCGGCCGTCGCGAGGGTGCGGGCGCCGGTCGCCGCCTGGGCGGCAGCGAGGTAGGGATCCCAGATCGCCCAGGCATCGACGGCGCCGCTTTCGAAAGCCGCGCGGGCGTCGGCCGGCGCCAGGAACACCGGCGACACGTCCCCGTAGGACAGGCCCGCCTTTTCCAGCGCCTTGACCAGGAAGTAATGCACGTTGGAGCCCTTGTTCAGCGCCACCCGCCGGCCCTTGAGGTCGGCGAGCGAGCGGATGCCGCTGTCCTTCGGCACCAGGATGGCTTCGCCGTCGGGCGCGGCCGGCTCGTTGGCGACATAGACGAGGTCCGTGCGGCCGGCCTGGGCGAAGATCGGCGGCGCGTCGCCGGTCTGGCCGAAATCGATCGCGCCGGCGCGCATCGCTTCCAGGATCGGCGGCCCGGACGGGAACTCGCTCCACTCCGCCGCGTAGCCGAGCGGCTTCAGCCGGGCGTCGAGGCCGCCGTGCTGCTTCAGCAGCAGCAGGTTGCCGTATTTCTGGAAGCCGATCCGCACGCTGCGATCGGCCGCCGCGGCCAGCGGCGGCGCGGCGAGGATCAGGGCGGTGGCCAGGGCCGTTCGCAGGAGGCGCATGGGATCTCGATCGCTCGCGATGGGGTCGGCCGGCGTGGCCGTGGTCTGTCCGGATCTGTCATTGACTTCGTCTATAAATTTTGTCAACTGACGGCGAGCGGAAGATCGCAGAGGCTTCGCGGCCGGGAGTTCGGAGATGCAGGGCGACCTGTCGGAAGTGGGCGGGCGCATCGCGCCTGCGCGGGCCCTGCCCTGGCGAGGGCTCGCGTCCCGCATCGTTGCCGTCGGGGCGTCGCCGCACGCGGGCTGGCTCGCGCCGGGGGCGCTGCTGCTCGCCTGGCAGGCGGCGAGTTCCGCGGGCATGATCTCGGACGCCGTGCTGCCGTCCCCGGCCGCCGTGGCGGCGGCCGGGTGGTCGCTGACCCTGTCGGGCGAACTGCCCCATCACATGGGCGTCAGCTTCCTGCGCGCCATGGCGGGCCTCGCGGTCGGGGGCGGCATCGGCTTCGCGCTCGGCCTCGCCAACGGCTCCTCGGCTCTCAGCCACCGCGCCACCGACACGGCGCTGCAGATGGCCCGCAACGTGCCCCATCTCGCCCTGATCCCGCTGGTGATCCTGTGGTTCGGCATCGGCGAGGAGGCCAAGCTGTTCCTCGTCGCCCTGGGCGTGTTCTTTCCCGTCTACGTCAACACGCTGCACGGCATCCGCAGCGTGGATCCGCAGCTCGTCGAGATGGGCCGCTGCTACGGCATGACGCGCGCGGCCCTGTTCCGCCGCGTCGTCCTGCCGGGCGCGCTGCCGAGCGTGTTCGTCGGACTGCGCTTCGCGCTCGGGGTCATGTGGTTGACGCTGATCGTGGCGGAAACCATCGCGGCCCAGTCCGGCATCGGCTACATGGCCATGCAGGCCCGCGACTTCCTCCAGACCGACGTGATCGTGCTGGCGATCCTGATCTACGCGGTCCTGGGCAAGCTGGCCGATGGCGTGACGCGGGCGCTCGAGCGCCGCTGCCTCGCCTGGAACCCGGCGTATCGCGCATGAGCGCCGCCCTGGAACGCCCGGCCGCTTCCGGGCCGGGGCTCGCCGTCACGGCCCGGGGACTGTCGCGGCACTTCGGCGGTGCGGCCGTGCTGCGCGGGCTCGACCTCCATGTCCCGGCCGGACAGTTCCTGGCGGTGGTGGGACGGAGCGGCTCGGGCAAGAGCACGCTGCTGCGCCTGCTGGGCGGCCTCGACCGGCCGGACGGCGGGCACGTGTTGCTGGGCGACCGAGGCGAGTCGACGGCGGCCCGCATCATGTTCCAGGAGCCGCGCCTCCTGCCTTGGGCGACGGTGATCGACAACGTCGCCGTGGGGCTCGGCCCCCGGCCGGGAGCCGGCGGCCGGATGCGGGCCCAGGCCGTGCTCGATCGCGTCGGCCTCGGGGCGCGAAGCGGGGAATGGCCGGCGGGGCTGTCCGGCGGGCAGAAGAGCCGCGTCGCGCTCGCTCGCGCCCTGGTGAGCCGACCTCGGCTGCTGCTGCTCGACGAACCGCTCGGGGCGCTGGACGCCCTCACGCGGATCGAGATGCAGGGCCTCGTCGAGGCGGCCTGGATCGAGGGCGGCTTCACGGCGGTGCTGGTGACACACGACGTGTCGGAGGCCGTGACCCTCGCCGATCGCCTGATCGTCATCGAGCATGGCACCATCACGCTCGACCTCAGCCTCGATCTCCCCCGTCGCGAGCGGCGCGGATCGGCGCAGGCTGCGGCGCTCGAGCGGCGCGTCCTCGATCACCTGCTCGGGCCGACACGCTCATAGGCGATCGAACGTCCGCTTCGGAGTTCGTCGCGCTCGGCCACGGACGACCCGTTTGGATCGACAACAATCGCAGCGGCTCAGCCGGCAATCGGTGCCGGCTCAACGAGCCGCCGCCTTCAACGAGAGACGACCTGCCTACGGGTGATGCGGGAGCTTCACGGAATCGCCTGTGTGCTCGACGCACTGTGAGGACAAAACCCGTATCATTTTAGAGGTCGAGGAGGCGGTGGCTGGGGGACCTGGATTCTCAGCCATTTTGCGATCCGCCCCGCTCTCCTCTGGGCCGCGACGGTCTCGTGCGCCTGTCGCGGAGGCGAGTGGACCCACTCGGTGGACCTGTGTCAAGCGGAGCTGCTAACTTAACAATACCACTTTGGGATGAGGTGTTGATCGCTGCTGATGGAGTGACCTGCAGCGCGTCGGCCACGACGATCGAGCTCGCACATCGTGCGTCGATCAAGGCTTCCACAAAGGATCGCGACGCTTCGGTACCCTCGTCCTTGCCGTAGCGCTCGCCCACTGCGAGACTAGCAGACGGGTACCGGACGAGTTCGATGAGTTCCACATCTACACCGGCGCAAGACATGCGAGCTGCCGGCCTTGAATGGGCGGAGTACGTCCTGTGGTCCCGCATGCAAGCAGAGGCCGGTCAAAAACTCGGCACGATTATCGCCCGCAAGGAGGTCGAGCGGCGGGCCGGGCGGGGCACCTTCTGCTGGGGTGTCGGTAACGCGCCCTCAACCCTCATCAGCGCGCTGACACGCACCCGCGCCGAGGTCCCCGTCGTGTTCTCGATCATGAAGGGACGCCCGAGGGCCGTCGATCTCGCCCCGGCCCGGACCGTCGTGTGGCGACGCTTCATCGACTCGGACGGGGTGGAGCGGGACCTCCCGTCGAGCGCCGTCGTCACGAGCCGCGGTGATGGGGGCTGCGGCCCGAAGCAATCCCACTACGCGTTGATGTGCTCGTCAACGCGTCCGTTAGAGTTGACCTACGGGACGCCGTTCGACGTGTCCGCCCACCGCAACGCGGGCGGCAGCGGCGCGCCTGTTGGGGCCTCCCAAGTGACCGCCCTCCTGCGGCGCGTGGAGGCGCGGGGCGAGTCGGTGGGATACGAGGTCAACCTGCGGGCCACGCTGACGAGCGGCTACTGGGTGCGCCTGACCGATCCCGCCGATATAGACACGGACCTCTCCGCGGCCCTGGCGGAGGCCGCGGTTCTGGACGTCGCCGGATGGCTCGACCTAGCGCGACGGTTCCGCGGACTGCCCTCGCGCGTACCCGCAAGCGGCGATCTCCTGCTCATCTGATGGTGGAGTCCCACCGCGTGTCCTGGTAGCTAGGATCAGGCTCGCTAGCGGAGCCGGGATGGCGTGGGGCATGTCGACCGACACGGACCACTTGAGGCGCAGCCTGCGCGAAGCCGGGCTCGGCGATCATGCGATCGAAGCCGCGTGGCCGTCCTGGTGGAGCGAGGAGCTCGCGAACGACGCGTCGGGACGGGCTGAGCTTCGGTTCGCCCTGGCGAGACGGCTCGGCCTTTCTCCGAGATCGCTGGTGGGCGATCGGGTGGAGTTCGTCTGGAACGACGAGGCGCTGTTCAAGAACCTGTCCGTCGTAGATGCGGGAAAGCGGGCCGCTCTCACGTCCTTCGGCATGACCGTGGGCCGGTCGCTCCTGCGTGCGACGGCGCCTGGCCCATCCCTCGCCGGCGTCGGTGCCACCGAGTTGCGAGACGCGGTGCTAGCGGGACGCGAGTTCGTCGACCTCGCCTCGCTGCTCGGCACCTGCTGGGCGCTCGGCGTTCCCGTGATCCATCTCCGGGTGTTCCCGCTCGACACGAAATCGATGCACGCCATGGTCGTCTCCTCGAACGGACGCCACGCCATCCTGCTCGGCCGTGATGCCACCTACCCCGCCCCGGTCGCGTTCACCCTCGCGCACGAGATCGGCCACGCGGCCCTGGACCACCTCGGCGAGGCGCCGGCGCTGCTGGACATGGAGGATCCCGCCGCCGCGATCCCGCGGGACGAGCAGGAAGCCCAGGCGGACCGCTACGCCCTCACGCTGCTGACCGGGCGTGCGGATCCCACCTTCGAGACGGGCCGGGAACGCTTCAACGCCCCGACGCTCGCCGGGGCGGTGAGGGAGGCGGCCGCGCGGTACAGGATCGAACCCGGCACCCTCGCGCTCTGCCTAGCGTACCGTCGCCGGGCCTGGCCCGTCGCAAACGCCGCGATGAGAATGATCTACGACCGGCCCCGTCCCGTCTGGCGGGAGGTGAACGGCATCGCTGCGCTCCAGCTCGATTGGGGCGCCATCACCGCGGACGCGGCGGCTTGGCTTCGTACGGTCATGGACACACATGGCTGAGCCGGCGCTGGTGGACAACGACGTGGTGCTCAAGCTGTGCTGCTACGGGTACCACGAGTCGCTCGGAGAGGCTGTGGGTCACGCCGCCGTAGGCATGCTGTCCATCGCCCGCCACGTCCTCAGGGACGCCATGCGGCGGAGCCGCTCAATTGCGCATCGGGACAAGGTCGTCGAAGCCCTGGAAGGGGCCTTCGCGTCGTCAATCATGTTGGTGGTCGACGAGGCCGAACTCGCGCTGGCCACCGAGTTCGCGGAGCGGGCCGCGCGGGTGGGGGTCGACCTGGACACGGGTGAGGCCCAGTTGCTCGCCATCCTGTTGAGCCGGGCGGCCCCGCTCCTGGTGACGGGGGACAAACGCGCTGTCATGGCCATCGCCGAGCTCGGCCTGACCGGTGCCCACGGTCGGGTGGCCTGCCTCGAGCAGGTCCTTGCGGCCCTCGTCGACCTCCACGGGACCCAGGCTGTCCGGGCTGCGGTCTGCGCCGAACCGGCCGTCGACCGCGCCGCTACGACTTGCTTCGCATGCTCGGCCGACACGGTGTCTGAGGAGGACGTGCGCGCCGGCCTGGAGAGCTACGTCGGCGACCTGCGTCGGCGCGGCGGCCCGGTGCTGGTCGGGTTCGGATGACCCTCTCAGGGCGCTCAGCGGTAGTTACGCAGGAACACGGCGTAGGGCCTGCGCAGGTCGGCCACGAGGTGGATCGGCCTCGGCTCCGGCGGCTTGCCCTCATTCGCACGCTCGGGCGCGGCCGCCACCTCGAGGCAGGCCTTGTCGACCCGTCCCGTCACGTAGCGGCTCCCCAGCCTCCCGGTGCTGGGGCCGACCGCTACCCTGGTGGCGTCGAGGGAGAGCTCGTCCTCCACGCGGGCGAGACTTCCGATGACGAGGGCGAAGCGAGACCCCCTTACCTCGATCTCCTCCGGTATCTGGTGCCAGGTGCGGTTGTCGTCGGAATATTCGGCCGCGCAGAGGGGTTCTGCCCAATGACTGGAGTTCATCTCCTCCATGACGAGGCGGATTGGTTTGCCCTTCTCCGCCAGGGCCTCGGCGAATGGCTGGACCATAGAGGACGGGTGGCAGGTGTTGCCGCCGTACCCCCAGAGACCAAAGCCCGCCCGTTCGATCTCCTTGGTCTTGCGCACGATGATATCGGCCAGGCTCTCCTGGGCGTGCGTGCCGACCTTCATGTACAGGAGCCCCGCCCCTGGTCGGATGATCTCGGTCACTCCGTCTCCTCGTCGTTCAGGTACTCGAGTGCGTACTCCTCCTGCGGAGCTTTTCCGTAGTCGGGCCTCTTCACCTCTCTAACAAAGCGCACCCTGGGCTCCTTGGAGCGCCCGTAGAAGTTACGCAGGCTATCCGGATCCGTGAGCGGCGCGCTTGCCACGCCGTCGCCGGTGTTCCCGGGCAGGCTGGAGATGAACAGGTTGCACGATCTGAGGTCGGGGGCGTCGTCCAGATGATACTCGTGGAGCTTGCGGTTCATGCGCGACACGTAAAAGCCGCGCGTGCCGGCGTAGGATTGCACGCTCGCCAGGACCTGCTTGGGCCACGGCAAATCGTCGTCGTCCGCGATGACGATGCAGCCCTCGCCCTCGTGCCTCACGGCCTCGATGCCCCGCTGCACGAACGCGTTGACGCTGGCCCCGCCGTTGGATGCTCCCCAGGGCGGGTTCGTGTAGAAGCAGTCGAACTTGTTGCTGTCGGGAAAGGCGTCCAGCACGTTGTAGCGCACCGCGTCAAGGTGCTCGATGCGCTCCTTGTCGGCGAAACGTTTGACCGCGTTGACGGTGCGCTCGTCGAAGTCGAATACCGTTATCTTGCTCGGTCCGAAGTCGAGCACTCCCCGTCGCTTGAGGTAGGCCACAGAGACGGAAACGGCGTCTCCGTCGCCAATGAACGCGAGGCGCTTGCCGTCGGCCCACGCGGCCACGGCCTCGCTCTGCATGACCATGTCGCCCGTCTTCATGTGGATCTGGTCGAACTCCCGCAGGGGTCGCGGACGGTTCTGCACCACGTCGGACACCGCGTTAATTGCGACCCTCATGTCCACCTTGACCATGGCCCTCCCTTCCCGGCGGCGCGCCGGCACGAACGCCCATCCAGGGCCTCGACTCCACGATCAGCGTTCCAGGCGACCGGCGAGGTCTCGCACGAGCGCGTCCGGGTCCCGGTCGGTGTCGAACACGTGCACGGGGCAGCCGGCGATGATGCCGTAGGTCGTCGCCACGGAAGCCTGGAGGAACGTGTGCATGCGCGCCGTCTCGATGTCGATCGCAGGACGGCCGCCCGGGTCGTCCCGGATGCGGGACACGGCCACCTCGGGTGTCGTGTAGAGCACCCAGATCTCGTCGGGTCGCAGTCGGACGAAGTCGGATTGCGAGAAGGCCGTGACGCGGAAGCCGTAGTCCTCCTTCGTGACGGGATGGCTGTCAATCAGCACGTGCGCGCCACCGCGTCGGTCCTCGACGAAAGCGAGGAGGAGACGGTCGAGCTCCCGGATTGTCCCGGCCAGGGCGACCTTGGACGACTCCCGTCTCAATTGGTTCTGGTCGGCGAGGTCGATCCCCTCGCGCCGGAGATGGTCGGTGAGGCGCGCTCCGTACTCCCAGCGCTCGATGCCGGGCACCATGGCGGCGAGCAGCCCGGTGGTCGTGCTCTTGCCGGAAGCGGGAGCGCCGGTGACATACACCACCTTCCCCATGTGACACCTCGCATCGTCAGATTACGCTCGTCGGCAGTAGGAGGTTCACACCTCGTGATCCGATTTGGCAATCAAAAATTGCGAGACGGGACACGACACCTCATATGCCATGTAGCTATGCGGGCTGGAGAACCACATAGCGGGATGGCTTGGTCGCGAGAGCACGCCCTTCGACGGCATACGATCGAGACCTCACGAATACCTACCATGGGCCGTCCCCGGTTGCGGCTTGCATGTCGCACTACACTGTGATGCCCACCGGAATCATCGACTGCTAGGGTGAGGGCAGTTGCCACCGCAGCATTCGGGCGATGCTTCGCCACAAAAGTGCAGAAAATGTAGGGGTGATAAGCTAATCCATCGCGTCCAACGTGTTCCTGATCCGAAATGAGCCGCCCAGATCTAAGACAAGGTGGCGAAATATCCAGATCCAACCTGCCCGACGGTGTCGACCAGCAACGAGCGATCGAGATATAGGTTGCGTGCTTCACAACTCGTCTCCGAGATCAGGAGGCAGCCGTGGCAGGCGGCTCCGTGAAGCATGCGGTCCTCGTCGGCCGAGGGCGGGTCGTGGTCGGCACAGACGGGATCGCCCGAGCAGAGCTCCAGGCGTGCAAGCGCGGAAGCCAGGACGCGTCCGAAGCGACGCGTGACCTCGACGAGGCCGCCGAGAGTCCCCTGGTTGCCCGCCGTCGCCGTGTAGATCAACAGCCCGCACCTCCGCGGCTGTCCCGGCGCGACCGGCAGGACGTAGACGCGCTCCTTCAGCGAGCTGGCCGGATAGCCGCAATCGATCGCGACCTCCGTCACCAGCGCGTGGGCGAGGCTGTGGACCATGACGTAGTCGGGCCGCTCGCGCTCATGGGAGGGCGGCACCGTCTGCCCTCGCGCTTCCTTCGCACGCCGCCATGCGTCCGCGCCGTCGCGGAGGCGCCGCGCCCGTTCTCCAACTTCGGGGCGCGCGAGCCAGCGTTCGAGCGCTTCGGGCGCGAAGCGAATGAAGAACCCTTCTCCGAACTGCTCGACGGCGGGCAGCCACTCCGGCTGCCGGCCGAGTGCCGCCCCCCGCACCGCGAGCCCGACGTCCTCGAGGTCGTCGGAGGCCAATGGTGCGGGTTCGAAGCGCGTGAAGCCATAAAGACACGACACCTCGCGCAGCCTATGGACCGCCACGAGGGATGCGATGCCGTCGAGCAGCTCGGCCCCGTGCGGGTCCCACACGTCGCGCGGCAGGGTCTCGGCGTGGAGCTTGGCCGAGAAGCTGTTCTCGCCGATGAGGCCGCGCCCGGACGCGAGCACCTCGTATTCGGCGATGCGGGGGTCCTCCGCCTCCGCCATCGCGGCGGTGGTCCCGGCCGAAAAGGTCTGCAGGCGGTCGAAGACGTCGTCATCGGGGAAACCCGCGAGGCTGGCGCCGAGGGCGGGGTTGAACTTGCGCGCGAGGGAGACCTCCATGGCGCTGCCGCACTGCTGCAGCACCGACCAGAACTCCTCGACCAAGCGGGACAGCCGGTCCTCGCTCTGGGGCAGCGAGATCACGCTCGCAACCTGCGGGAAATAGGTGTTGGTGGCGCTGCGGGTGAGCAGACGGAGGCCGTCTGGCGCCGTGCAGGGTTCGGCGTCCCCATCCGCATCGCCGATCCAGGGCCGCCGGCCGGGACAGGGGCCGAGGCGCCCGCGCTGGAACAGTTCCTCCAATGTCACCGCCGCTCCGCAATCGCAGGCGACTTTGGTGTCGCGGGGATCCCCGCTGACCCCGTCGACAAGCCACATCTGCTCCGCGCACCGCGCCTCGCCGGGCGCGCCCCTGGTGCCCGACCGAGCCGTGTGGACGACCTTGCGCCACTCGATGTCCTGCAGATGTCCCTCTTCGCAGCCGCACACGAAGCGGATGGGGGAAGCGCGCCGACGCTTGCCGTCCTCGCCGAGGTGCTCGTGCCGTTTCGGGGGTGTGAGAATGTGGAACGGGACGAGCCGCCGCCGGTTGGGCGCGTCGCCGTCCAGGGCGTCGCAGGCGAACCAGCGCGGGAAGACGGTCGCCTTGATGCCGGGCGACAGGCGTCGGGGATCCCCGGGGTCGAGCGGCGGCGTGCGCAGCTCGGGCGGGCGACCGCCCACCACGCGCCCGTCGTCGGCGAGGCGCTGGTGCAGCAGGCGGGCCAGCCGCGGCTCCTCGACGGTCAGGAACGTGCGCTTGCCGCCCATCTCCCAATGGTCGAGCCCCTGGACCAGGACGGAGCGGTCCGGCAGGTCGAGCATGGCGCCCGGCCCGAAGACGCCCACCACTTGGCTCAGCCGTACTGTGTCGTTCGGCATCGTCGGTCAGCTCATCCGTTCAGCGCTTGGCCGTAGGGGTCGGTGATCTTGAGGATGGACGCGTGCTCGACGTCCCGCATCGACCGCCCCGCGGTGAACGCCCGGAAGCGCGGGTCGATGGTGGGCAGCAGCGGATCGAGCGGGTCGTGCAGCAGCGCCTTGGTGCGGGGATAGCCGTAATAGAGCCGGTCGCTGTCCCCGGTCTGCGCCGCGGCGAGCTCCGCCCAGGTGTCGAAGAGCCGTTCCACGCAGCTGATTCATAGCCGATCGGACCAAGAGGAGCAAAGGCGGATGGCTTGCGAGGAGCTTCGGCGCGACCGACACAGCCTCTCAGGCGGGAGAACAAAAGCCTGCTGCTGAAAACGGGAGAAAAATAAGCGCAATCTCCGATAAGACAGCGAGAAGCTCCCTTGATCTGATAAGAGAGATCATTGGAGAACAGTCAACCTATTACCAGTCGTGTGACAAAGTCACTTAGGATCTCGCGATCCTAAATGACTGTGCCGTAACTCTCAGAAAATCATCACGGCCCACCCGAATTTTGACTGGGCTCGCCGTCTCCTGCGGTCTTTCGAGAAGCCTTCCACCGCTCGAACTCCTGCCGTTCGCGCTCCTGCCGCTCCTCTTCCATCTTCTTTTGGCCCATCTCCGCTTTCTTCAACGCTTTACCCTCCTCGCGCTTCCGTAAAATGGAGTTATATTCCTCCACAACGACTTGGCGCTGCTCAAGATAGGGGCCATCAAGCTCGATATTCTCGAAGTTTGACGCCAGCAGTACGTCCCGCTTCGTTTTACCATCAGGCAACCCCTTCGCCATCACGGTCAGGAGCTGTTTTCGCTGGAGAGGCCCGCTCTCAAGAAACCCATGACCGAAGATGAGTGCGGCGCGATTTCGCAGCCTCACACGCTTCGCGCGCTCTGAAAAACTCTCGAACATATCATTCTCCGCTCTCGACCCAACCGGGGCTAGGAACCGTCCTAGCTGCTCACCGTGGTCGATAACGGTAGAGTATGAAATGAGGATGGTACTTCAAGCTTAAACTGACTTCGAAACGGATGAAATTGCGTCACTCTTGAATTTAAGGTCTTGACAGGTGAAAATACCTAGAAACGCACGCACGATTCGTGATCCTATAGAAATCTGTTGGCCTTCGTTTCAGATTCGATCACTCGACTCAATCAGCTGAGACGACGATCGCTCTTGACCAGCTCCGCGCTTCTGCAAAGCTACGAGTAGCATGATGAACGTTGGGCCAGGAACCAGGCCCAATCTCAGCGACCCACGAGAGACAGGCTCAAACATGGCTGAGAGGCGATTGGCCCGCTTAAGCAATTTTCCGAGCGGAAAACTGCGGTAATGGAGGGCGTGGGGCACGTGCGATCCCTGGGCGCTGATCCGCAGAGCGGACCAGCGATGCCGCGCGGCGTCATGGGTTTCTTTCATTACAATCTACAGTGGATCCATGCCGAAGCAGGGAGCATCGTCGGTCTCGCTAAAAGTCACTACATCAACCGGCACGAAGGATATGCGGTCGAAGCGCCTGAGTCCGCGCGATCGATGCGAGAGAAATCCGTAGCCAACAGTGCGGGTCTCTCCGATTACATCAACCGCAATGGTGACGAGGCAAACCCTGAACTCGGACATTACCTGCTGATAACCCGAGATCTTCCGGTTCGCGACGGGGCGGGGCTGGCGCGTCTGCTGGATGCCCGAGAGCGCAAGCAGGACCGGACCTATCGGCAATACGGCGGCCGAATGCCCCGCGTCGGTTGTCATGGCATCGTCAGCTTTCAGTGGGGAATTTCAGATGAGGCTGCCGTCGACGCGCTGACGGGGCACGCGCGAATGATCTCGGATCGCCTCCGCGTGCCGATCGAGGGGAGGATCCACTACAAGGCAGGCCGACCCGATCACGCCCATATCCTCCTCGGCACGCGCATCGTCGAGCATGGCCATCTCGGCCGCAAGCAACGGCAGCTCGACGCCGTTAGTGAGAAAGCCGACGGCCGAGGTCTTGTCGCCGACGATCGTGTCCTCGGGTCGACCCTCGAGTTCCTGCGCGCGGACTGGGCCGAACGAATGCGTCAGGCGAGCGGGGACGGCGAGATCGACCATCGCAGCTACCGGCGCCGCGGCCTGCCTGTCTATCCCGTCACGCACATCCCGCGAAGCGAGATCGAATACCAGAAGCGCCGGAACTCCGAGGCTTGGCGCACCCAGCGATCGGAGGAGCTGGCCATCCGCACCAGCACCAGCGCGGCGGCCGTAGTAGATCAAGCGAGCCGTATAGAGCCGATCGGGATTGACATCGAAGCCTCTGTGGAGAGCGGCTCCGCTCAATCGATGCACCAGGGCGTGGATGGAATCAGTCCGCGGCAGGACATTCGGCGAAAGCGAGATAGGGATGGAGTGGGTGCGAGCGGTCCTGCACATGATCATGCGATCGGACCCCCCGCGACCGCTATCTCGGCCCGTCTCCGTCCGGTGGTCGAGGTGTATCAGGAGTTCCAGCGCGCTCATCGGCTGACCTCGGATCGTGAGGCGATCCTTGCCGCGACTGCAGGTGTAGACGTCGCCGAGTTGAAGCGCGCGGCGGCAGACGCGTTGGGCCATGAGCGAGAGCTAGGCGCGGCAAGACCGGTCGAGGCTCGCCCTTCGGACCTCCTTAAGCTCGTCTGTCTCTGGCAGGAGGAGGACCGGCGGGCGCGTGCCGGACGGCGTCGCGAGAAGCGGGCAGGAAGTGGGACCCCGGTCACCGATTGCACAGTGACAACAGCTGCCGGGAACATCGTCTTCAGGGAGGAAATCTCGAATTTGGATTGGAGCAGGCTCGATCCGCCGGCGGCCGTAAGCCCCGCGTCGAGCGCAGGGCTAGATTGCCCGTGCAACGGTCCGAACTCAGCCTCAGCCGCGCCGCACAACGATCGGCGCACCTCCGCGATCGCGGCGCACATCGAACTCTCTCGTCGCCACCGCCTCACGGCCGAGCGGGAAGGCATTCTCGGTGAGGTGGCGGGCTTCGACGTCGCCGAACTCAGGCGCGCCGCCGAGCTTGAGACGGCGAGCAGCAAACTGAGCGATCGATCCAGATCAGCCGTTAGCCCAGAACTCTGGTCGCGGCCTGTGGCGCAGCTGTGGCTTGCATGGGTCGCCGAGGATCGGGCGGCACGCGCCGAGCGGCGGCGAGAAGGAGGACGACGTCCGGACAGCGAGATTTCGGCCGCCGTCGCCACACCCTGTTCGCAAGCAGCTCCGCTGCGGTCCGTCGATAGTGATACCGCTGACGGATCGCCCGACCGCGCCGCGCAGCTCGCCGAGCAGCCACTGCAGGAAGGTACAGCTCGACTAAAGCCCACGCCCTCGGCCGGCGACCCGATACCCGTGCCCGACGTCACGGCGGGACCAGGCGCAATCGCAGGATCGGAAGCGCTCGCCCGCGCGGTGGTAGACGCCCACGTCGATGACATCATCGCCCGCGCCTACGACGCGAACCGCCCGCCTCTGTCCGATGGCGAACTGCGGCGAGCGGTGGCCCTCCGATTGCGGGCGAGCGAGTATGATCGGGCGGAGATCGCCCTGACGCTTCGGGGGCGGCACCTGGCAGGAGGTCTGCCCGGCGATATCGAGGTCGACCGCGCGGTCGATGAAGCCTTCTCGGATCGTTCCACGACTTGGCTGGACGCACGGGCTGGATTCTGTGCCCGTGCCGCACAAGTCAGCCACCGCGCCGAGATGGCCACCTATCGCCGCCTCCGGAATGAGGCCCTGGCGCATCTACAGCGCGACCTCGACGATGTCTGGCGCACGCGCCGCGCCGACCTCGATTGCGTGATGGCATGGCATCGGCGCGACATGGCCTGGATCCGCGATCTGCGGTGGCGAAACAGACGGTTGCGTTCCAGAGGCCTGATCCTGGCCATCCTGTCGCTCGCGGTGGAACTCGCCGTCTTGCGACCGCTGCAGGCTCTCGAGAAAACCATCACGGCCCAGGAACGCCGTGAGCTCGACGATGCGGCGAAGGCCGCGACGACACGACTGCGGGCTTTGCGGGAGGAATGGCGGACCGCTCGTGGCGTGGTGTGTAGGTTGCCTGTGCGCCAGGACAATCGGTCTGCGCCGCAAGACAAGATGACGGTCGGAACCTCGCCCGATCCAGCGCGGGTCGACGCCTATTCAGCGAATGCTCATCATCGGCCGCGTTATGAGGCATCCAGCCCACACAACGACCGGCGCATCGAAAGGTCGAATGGCCATTCGAGCGTTCTCGATGGAGAGCCGTCAAGCGCGGTCGCTTCGCTTCCATCCGCGGCCGGCACAGCTGCCCGAGCTTCCGTGTTCGAGAAAAACACAGACATCGAGCACCCCGGGACGCCTCCGGTTTCGACCCTCGCTCCTCTGGCGGCGGCCGTTCCGCTACAGGCTGCACCTGTGCCAGAGCCGGACCGATCGATCCCGTCCGGAACTTGCAAGCCGGCGAACCCGCGGACCGCCGATGAACCAAGCGTCGCCGTTCCGCCCACCGTCGGCCCGACGGGCACGCCGCAAGGTCGATCGGAAACGGCGGTGCCGATACGGGTGGACGCGCCGCTCCCATATCGAAAGCCCGAGCCCAAGCCGATCCCGGACAGGGGTGACGGGCGACTCGCGGAGCTGGCTGCGAACAGAGGAGGAGACGACAGGAGCATCAGCGACAGGCGACGCCTTGTCGTCGACTACGGCCTCGTCCTCGCCGCGCATGGCGCATGGTCGAGCAAACGGAGCGCATACTTGGCGGCCCTGATCGGGGCGACGCCGGACGCCCTTTGGAAAATGGTGCATCGGCGATGTTGGGAGCGATATGGAAGGAACGCCCCGAGCGCGATCGATGAAGCCGACAAGCAGGCGCTGCGCCGGGATACGTGGAGGTCGAGCAAGGCGATCAAGTTCGAGGACCTGCTCCGCGTCATGACGATCAGTACGACAAGCCCTCGCGACCGGGGCAGGCGTGACGACGATTGATGTAGCTGATGCCGGTCAACCACGAGACGTGCCAGACCGTGATCGGCATCAGTCCATGTGGTCACCGTCGATGCGGATCACAGGCTGACGTTCGGAGAGGGCGAAGCGGCGACCTGAACAGGAGCGAGCCGGCTCATTGTTCCCATCGAAGGCCGGAGCATCTGCACGAGAGATGGATCGCCGACCTTATCCGCGCGGCTGGCCGACGATCTCTGAAAACCGATCTCGTCTGGGTTCGACCGGATCGAAGCCCCAGGACGTAGCCCCGAAGCGTCTCCTGTTCTCACGATGCCAATCGTTCTTTCTCAGGGGATGAATTTCCTAACTATCGAGCCCCAGTTGGAGATTTGACGCCGAGCGTAGGCCGTTTCGACGATCATCGATCGGGCTCAGGTGAAATGAGATGATTATACCCTTCAAAGACCCGTGTCGCTCCCGTGTCGATCCCGAAGTTCTGGGTCGCCAGATCTGGGACGAGATCCACCGACTCTATGTCGAATGGGCCAACGCGGTCGAGATGCAGGATGATGTCCAAGCACTGATCATGGAACAGCAGGTCCGGGTTTTCGCGCTCGTCTACGCCTCCCTGGTGTTGGATGGGCACGCGGTGACGACCGGGCGCAAGGCGATCGTGCGGTCGATCTACGCGCGACTCGGCGGCGCCGACACAATCAACGTTGTGGCCATGGTCAACGCGGTGATCGCGCGCGAGGAGGCGGCGGCCCGACCCTGAGTACGGTATCGCCGCGCCGACCGAGCGCCTCGGACCAACTGGAGCCGCGGACCGTCTCGAACCGACCTTCCCCGGCGGGGCAGGTCGGGAACGTCGGCCCGTCGTCATTGAAGGATCGTCGCGTGGGCGGCACATCGCCCTGTCGGTCGGGTCCGGAACCCGGTCGACGCCTGCGGAGCCGTGCCGGCGATGCATCTGCGGGATTGGCCGCTTTCCCCGAACCGTTCGGCTGGTGGGCCGGCGAGGCTGGTCGGGGACCGAAAAGGCATGGGCGCAACACGGGTTGGAGGTGATCGGATGGAAGGGCTGGAGGGTGGACCCCAGTGGAGGAAACGATGACGAGCCAGGACGAGATGCAAGATCAGCCGTCTCCCGTGCCGGTGGGGGCGGAGGACCGAGTGATGAGGGTTCAGGGAGCGATGGTCGAGGGGACGAGAGAGCGATCCCCGATGGAAGTGGAGGAGGGAGGGATGGAACAAAACATGAACATTAAGCAGGCGAACGGGCTGAGCGAAGCGGCGCTGGCCATGCTGGCCGCCATCGGGCGGCTCGCTGAAGCAGATCGCGCCGCGGTGCTGCGGGCACACGGGCTCGCGCTCGGGCCCCGGCTATGGCGCGTGCAGGACGGAAACAGCCTGCCGACCCTGACCCGGCTTCTGCCCGATAGAGACCGCGAAGCGATCTACGCGTCCGACGCCTGGGCTGCCGCCCACAGGCCGGTCGAAACGCTGATCGCTTACGTGCTGCAGGCGCCCGGCTTGGCGGAGCTGTCGGCCCTGTTGGGCGGCGTACCCCTGGCGAAGTTGGGCACGGCCGCGAAGGTTGCCGTCGTGCGGCGGATCGCCGACCTCGGCGCGGCCGAATACGGCGCCTGGTCCCGAGGACCGCAGCGCTACTCGCGGATGAATGGCTTCGACCGCTTCACGCCGGCGCCCCGCCTGCAAATCGCATCGCAGCATCCACTGTCCCCGGTCAGGCTCGGGCTCCATGGCATCGAGGTCGACCTGCTATGCAACCTTAGTCGCAACCGGTTCGAGGCGGAGTTCAACGCGAGAGTGCTGCCGCTGCGATTGCAGACGGTCGCGGGCGACGACGTCGGTCGCGAGCTCTGCCGTCGCACCGGCGTCGACCCTCAGATCCTGAGGCGTCATTATAAGATCGGAACGGGTTACCGCGCGGCGACGGAGGTGACGCTCTTCAGGGCGCAAGCCGACAGCAACGCCCTGGCTAAGCTGGCGGCCGACATCGTCATCGATCACGTTCTCGGTCTCCTGCCGCGGCGGTCCGGCCGGTGAGCGGCATGCCGCATGAACCCACGCCGGCGCGTCGCTCCGCGCCGCCCCGACCATCGGCGCCGCCGACCGACACCGCGGCAATGATCAGCGCCACGCCGCCCGGCACCGTCACGCTTGGCCGACTGCTGGCGCGCGCCGGCGAGGCCGTGCGGGTGGGACTGCCCGAGCCGATGTGGGTGTTGGCGGCAGTGGCCGCTGCTAAGCCCGCGCGCGGCGGCCATACATTGGAGCTGGTCGAGGCGGAAGCGTCTGGAGCCAGCGGGCAGTTGCGCGCCTACCTGCCGGACTCTGCCGTCGAAGCGCTGCGTCGGGTCACCGGGCACGCCATCATCGCCGGCCATCTAGCCGGGCTCACGGCGGTTTTGCAGCTCCGCTGCAACTTCGACGCACGATGGGGGCTTTCGGCGCGGGTGACGGCGCTGGCACCGGGGTTGGAAACGTCCCTGGTGGCGCGGGCCGTGGAGGCGGCTCGCGCCCGCCTCCGTGCCGAGGGGCTGCTGGACCGGCAGCGCCAGTTGCCGCTCCCGCGCGATGTGACGCGCGTCACGGTCGTGCATCCGCACGATGCCGCCGGTTGGGCCGATGTTGCGGGTGAGTTGCGTCGTTGGGCAGCAGCGGGCGTTCTCACGTTCCGTTCCATGCCGGTGCCGTTCGAGGGCGCAGATGCGGCGGCGGGGCTCGCCTCGGCTGTCGGTCGCGCCACATCGAGCTTCGACGGAGTCCTGCCTGATCTACTTTTGGTTGTACGCGGAGGCGGCGCTCGGGCTGGTCTCGCCCCGCTCGACGACGAGGGGCTCGCCCGCGCCATCGCGACGGCGCCGGTGCCGATCATCACCGGGATCGGCCACGCCTCGGACTCGACCCTGGCCGACGATGTGTCCCTGCGGACGGACACGCCCAGCAAGGCCCTGGCGTTTGTTCGAGAACTGATTGTGCAGCCTGCCCGGCGCGCGCGGATCGATTATGCCGCCATCCTGGCGGCCGCATCGGGCGGCGTCGATCGGGCTGCGCCTAGGTTGGCCGCCACCGAGCGGCTCGTCACGGCCGAGGCGCTCCGGCACGCCGGTGTCGCTTCGGAGCGTCTACACCGCAACTGGGGTGCGGTCCGCGAGGCCGCCCAACAGGCGCGCGGGCAGCTGGCGCGTCTCGACGACGCTCTCGACCACATCGTGGCTGACGTCGCCGGGGTACTGCCCCTCCACCTCGGCCGAACGACGTCCGAACTCGCTGCGCTGATGGAGGCGATCCGGGCCCGGGCAAGACGGGATGGCGACCGGGCCGATGATGGCGCCCGCCACCTCGACGTCGTTGCGGACCGTGCCGTCTCGCTCCTCGACACAGCGGCCACGACTCTTCTGACGCTCGGCGGGGCGGCGAAAGCAGCCGCAGTCGCCAAGGTCGCCCGCGCTTCATCGGAACTGGAGGCGCTCACGCAGACCGTCCGTGAGCGAAGCCAGAGGCATGTGACCAGTACGGATGACGGGAGCCGCGCGGTCGCCACCATCGAGGCCGCGGTCGCCGAAACGTGCCGTGCCCAGCTCGTCGAAATCCTGCGGTTGCTCGAAGCGATCGAGACCGCCGTCGATCGACGCCTGGCCGCGGCTGAAGCCGCACTGGATCGCGCGCTGGCGACACTCGACGGCGCAGACCCTGCCAACATCCTGCGTCGAGGCTTTGTCCTGGTGATGGACGGGCAGGGGCACCTCATCACCTCCGTCGCGGCCGCCACGGCGGCCGTGGACCTCGTCCTCAGCCTCGCCGACGGCATGATCGCCGTACGGCTAACCACATAACCCAACCCGTTCGGAGAAAAATCATGAAGACTGGTATCCCCACCGGCACCGAGACCTACGCTTCCGCCTACGCTCTTCTGTCGCAGATCGCTGAGAAGCTCAAAACGTCAGGTTCTGCCGCAAACGTAGACAGTATAGTGGAAGACCTGAGAGCGGCTCGACTGGCCTATGCCACCTGCAAATCGAGGCTCGAATCCATCCGTCGCGAGGTGGAGGCGGAGGTCGAGGCTGCCGATGAAGCGAACGTCTGACGGGTCACCGCATCACCGATGACGGGCGAGCAGGGCCGGTCGGCACGAGGATGCCCTATCAGGCTGTTCGGTCGCGCCCGGTCCAGACCTCCAGGGATCGCCACGCGCCCGCGGGATCGGTCGCGGGCGTCACCGTCCGACGTTGCCCGGCAAGCCTTCATGATCAGCGACGGCCGGACATCCTGTGAGGTTCGGAGCAGACAAGTACGATCCAGCGAAGGATCAACCCCAGCATTAAAGAAGGACGGAAGAAACGCCATGACCCAATCTGCATCGATCGCGGATGAACCGATCGAAGCCCTGGTCAGCCAGACATCCATCGTCGATCCCGACGTTCCGACAGGGCAGACGCATACGGCCGAGCAGGTGCGTCGATTGTCGGCATCCCGACGCAGCCTTGCTGGCGACATCGGCCTCGCGGTCGGCGCTCGTTCGCGAGGGGACAACCGATGACCGAAGCGGATCGCGGCATGACCGGCACGGAGAACGGGCAGCTGGTCGCCCCGGATCGTCAGGCGCGCTACGACGCCGGCGCGCGATCTCTCGCGACAGGTGACCAGGGCCGTCTGGTGGTTCGACACGCCAGGGCCAGCGCTGTCCTCGCTGGATCGGGAGATGACCGCATCGCGCGGGGGGCCGCAATGACCGCCGCCGTGGAGGCATTGCGTCTGGTGGCGACGCCGGCGCGATCGGCGCAGGACTTCGGCGCCAAGCGCGCGGCGCTGAGGGACTTCATCGCTACCATCGTCGACGAGACGCGACGGGACGACCTGAGCAGCCTGCTCGACGCGGGCCTGTCGGTCGAGGCCGAGATGCGGATGACCGCCGGCCTGCCGATGCAGGGCCACCGGCTCGGAGGATGGTTGACGTCGAGCTTGGAGGGCGGGACCCAGGCGGCGGAGCCCGGCTTCGCCGTGCTTCCGGCCCAGGCAATCCCCACCGGCGATCTCGCGCTCTACGCTACGGCGGCATCAGCCGGTGACGTGGACCGGACCCTGGCCGATGCCATCCAGATCATCTCGGACGTGATCGTGCTCCGGAAGCGGGGGGCCTCGACCAAGGGGGCCTGGAACTGGCTCGAGCGGATCGCCTTCTCGGTCTGCGCGCGCCCGATGGGTTCGCTCCTCGCCGAGGATGAGGATCGAAACACGCTCGGTATCCTGATGCGCACCCTGGAACGGCGGCGCCCCCTGGCGGCGGCGATCCTCCGGGTCAGGATCGAGCGAGGTGACCGACGCGTCACCGAGGTCCAACACGGAAAGACCTGAGCCCGGCGACTCGTCGAGATTCGTGAAGGGCGCGCCACGCAGCAGATCAATACAGAGACCGCCTTCGCTTTCAACACTGAGATGAGGAGATACCGATGAACGAGAATGACCGATTTTATGTCGTGGAGGCGCCACGTCGTCCTGCAAAGCCACAGTTCTCGAGCCCGTCTTTGCAAGCCTGCGTCGACCACGTCACGTCGAGAAATCGTCCGGGCATGATCAGGCTGGCGATCTGGTCTGTTGCCGATCCACCGGACGAAGGGCCGGACGCCGCGATCTGCGTGCCGGCACGATTGACGTCGGACTGGCAGGCGCTCGCCCTCGATGCCGTCGAGCGATGGGACGAGCGCTGGCTGTTGATCGAATCCACACCGTTCCACCATCGATCCGAGGCGAGGGAGGATCTCGTGCAAGTCGTGCTGACCGCGCTCGTGAATGCCGCTGCGAGAGGGATAGGTTTGGCGGAGCTCGAGGAGATCGATGTCGGGTTCTGACCGCTGACGGATCATCCACGGTCGGCGGGGACGATGAAGGACGACGGACGGGCGGCCGGTGAAGCTCGCTCAGGTGAGCTGACCACCGGCGTCGGTAAGCCGCCCGAGTTCGAGCGCGCGAGAGGCAGCGGCAGCGACAAGATCGGCGAAACCGGCGAGGGCGCGAAGGTGACCGCGGCACCCCCAGGCGCTCACCTGCAGGATGCCGGGTGACAAACTCTGGGCTCTCGGGAGGCCGGGTCGAGGTGGAGGCCGGGTCGAGATGCACCTTGGCGCCGATGGACCAGTCACGTCAGCTCAGGCGATCTGCAGACAGCGTCGCCATGGCCGGAGCCACGCCTGTCCGCTGGCCGAGGCTCATCACCTCGACCCTGCGCCGGGGCGGGTCGTGCCGCATCCCTGACGAGGTTCTGGGAGGCCTGGACACGACCGCGATGCGGCGCCGCTCCACAGGCTGCCGTCACACAGCCGCAGAGCTCGTAGTTACCCAGGACTCGAGCAGGATCAGTTTCGGTGGAGCCTCGATTAACAGACCGGAATGAGACCGAGACGAAGTTGACCCTTCACCAAAGCAGGCATCAGCACGCAATAAGTATGAGTTGATCCAATGATGGATTGACCCCAGGCAGAAAATTAGAAAAGGCGAATACCATGACACAAATCCTGAGCTCTTATGAACTGATCGACCGTCTCGTCCGGCAAACCTTTGGAGTCGAACCGGATGTGATGGCGACACTGGCACACGGAGACGCAGAGGTGCAACTCCGACGTCTGCCCGACACAAAACCGTCTTCGGACCCGCATGATGGGGTTGAAGTTTTCGTGCGCAGAGTTGTCGCGATTTCAGTGGCGATGCGCCATCACCGCGGCGCCGTCACGCTCTATACCGACCAACAGGCCCGGGCCGCAGGCTGGCCGTCGGCGAGGCTCGCCAACATGGCGATCATCCTGTCGTGGGCCCTATACATCTCGCAAGGTGAGACCTTGTTCGTGCCGCTGTTGCTCGAAGCCGACGAGGATGACGGTGACTATGCTGACGTGCTGCTCGGCATCGATATCGACCTGCCTGCGTTCGATGTGCTTCGTCACGAGCTGTATGGAAACTGCAGTGTCGTCACCGATCCAGTGGAGCAGATTGATGAGACCCACATGGCCGCGCCCATCTGCAGAGGGCGGCACCTCGTCCGACTGGATGCGCTGGCGGCCGAATGGTTCGGCATCGATACATCGGCAATCAGCTTGCCGTCTGACCTTCACTATCCGAAGATGAAAAGCGCAAAAGCGCGTGGGGTGGCATTATTTGTGTGGCTGATCAACGAAGCGCTAGACCTGGGGGCCGACATGCGACGTGAGATGATCGAGGCTGTGCGCGTCAAGACTGACGGTGACGCCGCGGTCGCAGCGGAGCCGGGTGCGAAAGCCTCGAATGCCGTGCTTCTCTTGGCAGCCTCGATCCGCCACGGTGAGGGCTGGACTGTTCACACCCTGCAGCCACGAGACGGCGTAGCTGCAGCCCTCGTCGAGGCCGGTCGGCGAATGCAGGAGGATCGCCGACGAGCGGGCGGCGACGAAGAGGCGAAGACCGCCATCTACTACGAGGCCCAAGACTTCGCGGCCCGTGAGCACGTGCATGTCGGACGACGTAACATCAATCGGGTGGCGTGGCGTCTGATCGAGGCCACTGCCTGAACGGCGATCTGGGTTGCCGCAGCCAACGAATGGTCCTGTGTGCGGCGATGCCCGCTTGCCCGCCGCCCCTGTTGATGTCTCAAGCGAAAGATCTCGAATGCAGCCGATACCTGAAGCTGCTGCTTCTCAGGCCGGGTCAGCAGCATCGTATTCTGCCGCAACGAAATCCTCGGAACGCTCGTCGGGCTTGTTACATGGGAACGGCGGATCTGGGTGGAAAGCGGAACGGCCGCTGTTGAGGGAGCGGCTGGAATAAGCGGGCGCTCGTGTGCCAGTCAGCATGACGCTATCCGTGGTCGTCTGACTTCAAACATTTCGGGACGAAGCACTTCGACATCGCCTTATAGGCGAGGAGCATCTCTCGGAGCCGTTTCGAACTGCAGCGCCGCCGCCTGCGCGACAGCGAGCAGGCCCGCCCGATCCATCTGGGCAGAGACCGCAAAGGTGAGGTCGCGCTCTGAGCGGTAGAAGGTCGAGATCCCATCGCTCTCCGAAAAGCGCAAGTCCGTGCCTGCCACCATGCCGACCCGAGCGTAGACGGTGAGCCGTATGCCACGATCATCGTCATACATCATCAGCGCCGCCGTGCGCCCCGCGCCATCGGGCAGCACGCGTCCTCCCATAAGGCGGAACCCCTGCGGCCCGAGGTCAGGAGGCACGATGCTGCGGTCGAGCCGGTTCGACAGCCAAGTCGAGAGCTGCGCGTCCCCCGCCTCGGCCCGGACCTCGACCGGGTGACGGATCTCGACCGTGAAAGTGCGGTAGGCCGCCACCGCGTCGGCGGTCAATCGACGATCGGGATCGGGCGTTCCTGCGAATCCGCCGTGGGCCAGCCACCCCGCTCCGCCGCCCAGCGCGACAAGTGCCAGCACGGCGGCGACACGACCTAGCATCTGCATGCGGCCGCGTCGGATCTCGGCCTGGAGACGGTCCACGCGCAGCCGCGCCGGTATAGGCTCCTCGAACTTGGACTGGAGGGCTTCGCGGAGCGCGAGGTCGTTCTCCGCCATGGCGTCTTGTCGCCGTGCCGCCTCGGAATGAGCCGCCAGATAGCGCTCCACTAGGGCGCGCCGCTCGGGCGGGAGACGGCCGTCGAGCGCCGCTTGGAGATCGTCTTCGCCGATCGGCCTGGGGTCGCTCATTTCACCCTCCGCAGGGCGGGTGCCCGCTCGCCGTCGAGCAGACGGCGCAGGTTCTCGCGCGCCCGGCTCAGCCGCGACATCACGGTGCCGAGCGGGATGCCGAGCACGGTGCCGGCGTCCTCGTAGGACAGGCCCTCGACCCCGACCAGGAGCAGCACAGCGCGCTGTTCCTCGCTGAGGCTCCGAAGGCCGCTCACGATGTCGCGCCGCAGCAGGGCGCCATCCTGGTCTGGGGGCGTCGGGGTATCCTGGTCATTCAGCTCGTCCATGGCGCCGCGGCGGCGGTCGCGGCGCTTCCCGCCGATGTAGAGGTTGTGCAGGATCGTGAACATCCAGGCCCGCAGGTCACCGTCTGGCCGGCGCAGGAACCAGCGGCCGAGCGCTCGCTCCAGCGTGTCCTGCACGAGGTCGTCGGCCGCCGCGGCATCACGCGTCAACGCGTAGGCATAGCGCCGCAGCGCCGGGATGTGGGGCTCGACCTCGGCCGCGATCCTGCTCGACATCGCTCCCGCTCCCGGCCGCCGCCCGCACCGCTACTGCTGCAGTTGGATGGGGGCACCCGGCTTGCCGCCCTCCGCGGGCGCGATCACCAGATAGCGCTTCGCGACCCCGCCGTCGCCCGTCACGATCTGTCGGATCGGCCCGACCGCGTTGACGATGGCGGCGCCGGCCGGATTGGTCATGAAGCTGGCGAGCGGCTGGAGCGCCCCCGTGCCTTTGGCGTCGTCGGCTAGGGCCAAGACATAGGGCTGCTTCGGCTTCAGTCCCGTCACGGCGGCCTGGAGCACCTGGACGAGGCCCTGATCGAACAGCGACACCTGGGTGTCCGCCTTGGCGACCGCACTCCCGAGCGTGAGATGGGCGGCATTCGCGGCGACGCCGAGCGGCTGCAGGTTCTCGGTGCCGGGACCCTCGGGCACGGCGTCCGGCACGTAGGCCACGCCCTGCGGCGCTTGGCCGATCGGAATCGTGGCCGTGACAGTGTTGGTCAGCGTGTCGATAGCCGCGACCGCATCGGCGTTCTCGAGGCCGACGTAGATCCGCGTGCCATCGCCCGACGGCCAGAGCCCGTGAGGCAGCGCGCCGGTCGGAATCTCGGCCACCTGGGCGAAGCTGGCGGTGTCGAAGACCTTCACGACGTTGAGGCCTCCCACCGTCACATAGGCGAACTGGCCGTGAGCGTTGCGCACGATGTTGACGTGGTTGGTGATGGGGCCGGTGTCGATGGTCTTCAGCACCGCGAAAGGGGGCTTGGCGTCGAACACCATGGTCCGGCCGATGTCCTTCAGGGTTAACCAGACCTGACGACCGTCCGGCGTCGCTGCGACGTCGGGGCTGAACGGGCTATCCTGCTTGACGTGGCCGACAACCGCATGATCGGCGGTCGACACCACGACGGTCTCGGGCGTGAAGCTCGACACCACATAGGCGTAGATGCCGTCGGGCGAGAAGATCACCATGCCGGGGCCGTTCGGCACCGTGATGCGGCTCTTCTCGGCATAGGTGGCAGCGTCCAGCACCGCGATGTAGTTCTCGCCGCGCACGCTGACCCAGACTTCCCGGCCGTCCGGCGTGAAGAAGGCCTCGTGCGGCGAGCGGCCCACGTAGGTAGTGTGTTTCACCGCGTTGGTGGCCGTGTCGATGAACGTGACCGAGTTCGAGCCGATCGACACCGACAGCAGGGTCTTATGGTCGGGTGAGAAGCCCATGCCGTGGACGAGGAGCTGGCCGCGGTAGAGGGGGCTCAGGTTGCCAGGGGTCTGGTCTCCGAGCCGGATCACGCCGAGCAGCTTGTTGTCCGCGGGGTCGATCACCGACACGGTGTTGGAGAACTGGTCCGATGTGTAGAAGCGGTCGCGATGGCTGACGGGGATGTCCGGCGACGCGGCGAGGCCGGGGACCTGTCCGGCTCGGGCCTGGGGGAGAATGACGGCGAGCGACGCGGCGGTGCCGAGCAGCAGGGCGGCGAGTGAGGATCTCATCTCAATGACCTTTGGATATCGGGTTCTGCATGCCGCCCATCGACATGGTGGGCATGGAGGCATGCGTTTTGATGCCACCGGCGGGCGGCGCCGGTGGCAGGCTCGCCAGGGCGTCGCGCATCACGACGATCTCCTGACGCTGCTCGACGATGATGGCCTGGGCCAGCCGGCGAAGCCTCTCGTCGTGGCCGAAGCGGAGTTCGGCCTCGGCCATGTCGATCGCCCCTTGATGGTGTGGGATCATCATGGCGGCGAAGTCCCGGTCGGGATCGCCGCTGAGCGGCGCCATCATGGCGCGATCCATCGTCGCCATGGCGGCATCCATCATCGCGGTGAACGTATCGGCCCCCGCGATGGCGACGACCGGACGTACAAGACCCAGGGTCCCCGCGGCGATGACGATGACCGTCGCGGCACGAAGACGAAGACGGTTGGATGCCATGGCAGGACTCCGGCCGATTTGATTGCTGGATCAATACTTACCGTTGGGATCGACCTGCCAGATTTCGTCGACGAGCTTGCCGTCCGTGTAGAGCATGACGTAACGCACCTTGACGGCGTTCTTGCCGGCGAAGACGACGTTGGCCGTCACCGTGGCGCCCTTGGGGTTCGCGGCCTCGCTCAGGTCCGACACCGTCGCCTTCTGGTCGCCCTGGGCCGACGTGAACTTGGTCCAGACCGGCTTCTGCGCATCGACTGAGGCGTAGGTGCCGTCGAGCGGGCCGCCGATCCAGTGCAGGGTGGCGCCCGGAGCGGTCGAGGCCATGACGGCGGCGACGTCGCCCTTGGCGATGGCGGCGATGTGGGCCTGGGCCATGTCGGCGGCCGGGCCTGCCACTGCAGGCGCGGACAGGGCTGCGAGGGCGAGGGGCACGAGGGCGAGAGAGGCAGTCTTCATCACGTCGGCATCTCCGTATCGAAGGGGTAACGGAGAGAGAGACGCCGCCGTGTCCGGGTTTATTCCAATGCTGCAATCCCATTTTGTCGAGCGGAGCGTCAGGGGCCGCCCTTTTTCGCTGCGTCGACGATGTCGTCAGCCGTGACGGTGGCGATCCGCCCGTCGTCACGGCAAAGATGGCGAGCCCGCCAAAACGAGACCGCGCCGACCGGTCGTCCCCGTTCGTCGATAGCCTGAGGTGGAGGCGCATCGCCGTCCGGCAAAATCCGCAGGAGATCGTCACAGCGGGCCGCGACCGGGATGGCGGGCGGACCCGCCGCGTCGACCGCCTTCGAGCCGTCGTGGATGATACAGGCATGGAAAGCAGAGCCGTTCCACGGAACGCGCTACCAGCATGGCACCGCCGACCACGATCGGCACGGACACCATCAACATGCCGAGACGTTGGGTCAGCTCAATTATCGATACGAAGGCGGGAAACCTGCCCCCTGGAGGTCGCGGCGAGCACGGCCACGGCCGCCGACGACCTATAGGCCCTGGTGGCGGGATCACCGGCCAAAGCGGACTCCGGCACCGGCCCGCCGGTCCCCTCAGCACCGCGCCGAAGCCGACCTTCATCAGCGCCAGCGGGTCGTTGGAACGCTCGCCATCGCGCCAAGCGTCGAACTTGCCCGACTGGTAGCCGCCCGGCCAGGACCGGGAAGACCGAACCCACGCCGATCCCACCACCTCCTCCCGATGTCGTCGTCCGGCTCTTCAGCCGCCGGTCTTGGCCCGTGCCCTGGCCTTGGCGACGGCGTCCTTGAACCCGTCGTAGTCGAGCGCCTGCGCGACCTTGAAGGGACCGATCAGGAACACGGGCGTGCCCTCGAGCCCGAGCGCGTCGGCTTCCGCCAGATTGCGCTTGAGCAGCGCGTCGATGTCGGCCGCATGCGCCTTGGCGTCCGCCTCGAGCCGGTCCATGTCGACGCCCGACGCCGCGATGGCCGCCCGCATCTGCTCCTCCGGGATGCGCCGGCCCGGGATCGCCATCAGGGCGGCGTGCACGGCGTCGTACTTGCCCTGGTACTTGGCCGCGAGCGCCATCCTGGCGCCGTAGGTCGACGCCGGCGTCAGGATGGGCCAATCCTTGTAGACGAGGCGCACGCCGTGGTCCGTCGCGACCAGCTTGGCGAGGTCCGGCGCCGCGTGTTTGCAGAAGGGGCAGTTGTAGTCGAGAAAGGCCACGACCGTGATGTCGCCCTTCGGGTTGCCGGCCACGGGCGCGTCCGGGTCGTGCAGGATCTGGTTCACGTCGATTCCGTCGCTCCAGGCCGGCGTGGCGCGGAGCAGCGGCGCCGCCGCGAGGGCCAGGGCGCAGGCCGTGATCGTCCAGTTGAAGCTGCGTCGGTTCATCGGATCGGTCTCCTCGGGTGACGTTCAGGTTGAGGGCAGGCCGGCGCGGTCGAGAGCGCGGTCGAAGGCGGCGCGGCTCGGCTCGCCGACGAGGCGGGTGCCGGGGATCTCGGCGCCCCGCGACAGGAACAGGACGGTGGGCGGCCCGACCACGTCGAAGCGGCTCATCAAGGCGCGGGCGCCGGCGTCGGACGCCGTCACGTCGGCGCGGATCAAGAGCACGCCCGCGGCGAGCGGCGCCCGCACGGCGGGGTCGGCCAGCACGTCGCGCTCGAAGGCCCGGCAGGCGGTGCACCACGCGGCGGAGAAGTCGACCATCACGGGTCGGCCTGCGGCCCCGGCCAGGCTGGCGTCGAGCGCCTCGGGCGAGCGAACGACCGCGGCCTCCACGACAGGCATGGCCCCCGCGACGGTCTCGCCGCGGGCCAGGAAGCCGAGCGGCTGCAGAGGGTCCGAGGCGCCGCCCGCCGCGCCGACCAGCAGCGCGAGGCCGTACGCGGTCGCGACGAGGCCGGCCGCCTTGCGCAGGCGGAGTGCGGTGACGGCACCGGGCGCGAGCGCGTCGAGGCCGCCGACCACGACGCCGGTCCCGACCGCGAGAACGCCCCAGAGCGCGAGGCTCGCGGAATCCGGCAGCGCGCGCCCGGCGACGCCGATCGCCAGCGCCAGGAACACCACGCCGAACGCCTGTCGCACCGCCAGTAGCCAGGGGCCCGAGCGCGGCAGCAGCTTCGAGCCGAATGTGCCGGCGACGACGAGCGGCAGGCCCATGCCGAGGCCGAGCGCGAACAGCGCGGAGGCGCCGCGCAGGGCGTCGCCGGTGCGCGCGACGTAGAGCAGTGCAGCGGCGAGCGGGTGCGTGACGCAGGGCCCGACCACCAGGGCCGACACGAAGCCGAGCGCGGCCGCGCCGGCGAGGGTGCCCCGCCGCGCGGGTGAGATGCCGGACAGGCGGGTCGCCAGCGCGCTCGGGACCTGTAGCTCGAAGAGCCCGAACATGGACAGCGCCAGGACGGCGTAGAGCGCCGCGGTGGCGAGGAGCACGGCCGGCCGCTGCAGCGCCGCCTGCAGGCTCTCGCCCGACCACGCCGCCGCCACCCCTACGAGCGCGTAGGCGGAGGCAGAGGCCAGCACGTAGCAGCACGAGAGCAGGAAGCCCCGCGCCGCCGTGGGCCGGCCACCGTTCGCCAGGGCGCCGGCTAGGATCGGCACCATCGGGAACACGCAGGGTGTGAGGCTGAGCAGCAGCCCGAGGCCGAAGAAGGTCGCGAGGGTCGGCAGCAGGGCGCCCGACAGCGACGGCCCGGAAAACGATGCGGGGGCGGGCGATGCGGGGGCGGGGGCGGCCTCGACGGGGGCTGGTGCCGCGACCGGCGCGGAGGAGACCGGCGCGTCGGCCAGGACGGGCGCCGCCGCGGCCTCGACCGCGAGCGTGACGGGGTCGACGCGGCTCGCCACCGGCGGGTAGCACAGCCCGCGGTCCGAACACCCCTGGTACGACACGATCAGGTCGCCGGATGGCGGCAGATCGTGCGCCGCCACGGTCGCGTGGGCCGCGCCGCGGTATACCTCGCTCGGGCCGAAGGTGGGATCGTCCTCGGAAAGGCCCGGCGGGTCGGCGACCGGCACGGGCCCCCCGTCCGCGGTCGCTGCGGCGATGCGGTCGCGGTAGAGGTGGGCGTCGGGCGCGATGGTCCAGTCGAGCGCGAGGCCGCCGTCCGCCGCCCTTGCCGCCGACAGGTGGAACACCTGCTCGGCCGTCGGGGGACGGGAGGCCGCGTGGGCCGCGGTGGCTCCGAGGCCGAGGAGGCAGGCGAAGAAGATGCGGCGGAGCGCCATGGCGGGTCTCGGACGGCGACGATGGAATCACCTTGGGACCCGAGCTTAAGCCAGCCTTAAGCTCGGGAGCGCTCGCCGGGCGGCGGAGGAGATGATGCGCGTCCTGCTCGTGGAAGACGACGACCTCCTGGCCGACGGCATCGCGGCCGGGCTGGCGCTCGCCGGGGCGACGGTCGACGCCGTCCGCGGCATCGCCGACGGCCGGCACGCGCTCGGCTGCGGCGCCTACGACGCGGTGGCGCTCGACCTCATGCTGCTCGACGGCTCTGGCCTCGACCTCCTGCGGGACATGCGCGCGGCGGGCGACCGCACCCCCGTGTTGCTGCTGACCGCGCTTGACGAGGTGGCGGACCGGGTGCGCGGCCTCGACGCGGGCGCGGACGATTACCTCGGCAAGCCCTTCGACCTCGACGAGCTTGCGGCGCGCCTGCGGGCGCTGGCGCGCCGCAAGGAGGGGCGGGCCGCCGCGAAGATCGCATGGCGCGACCTCGTGCTCGACCCGGCCACGCTCGGCGCCACGGTGTCGGGGCGGCCCGTGGCGCTGTCGCGCCGCGAGTTCATCGTGCTCCAGGCTCTGGTCGAGAGGCCGGGTGTCATCCATTCGCGCGCCGAGCTGGAGGAGCGGCTCTACGGCTGGCAGGAGGGCGTCGAAAGCAACGCCGTCGAGGTCTATGTCCATAACCTGCGAAACAAGGTCGGCCGCGACGCGATCGAGACGGTGCGTGGCCTCGGCTATCGGGCGAGGGTCGCGCCGTGAGGTCCCTGCGCCTGCGCCTCTTCGCGATCTTGGCGCTGGCGACGGGCGCCCTGTGGGTGAGCGCCGTCGTGTGGATTGACCTCGGTACGCGCCGCGAGCTGGAGCACGTGCTCGACACGCGGCTGCAGGAAGCCGCGCGCATGGTCGACTCGCTCGTCGCGCCGGCCGACGGCGCGCGCACCGCGGTGGCGGCGGCCGACCCGCTGCTTGGGGGCGCGTCGGCGCGCGAGGGCTACACGCACCAGCTGTCGTGCCAGATCTGGTCGCTCGACGGCCGCCTGATGGCGAGCTCCGACAGCGCGCCCGCGGAGGCGCTCGGCCGCGAAGGTGGCTTCTCGGAGCGGACCATCGATAGCGAGCGCTGGCGCGTCTTCACCGTCGAGGACGCAGCCAAGGGCGTGCGCGTCGTGGTGGGCGACCGGCTCGGGCTGCGCGAGCGGCTGGTGCGCGACCTGATCAAGGGCCTGCTCGCGCCCGCGGCGCTGATCGTACCGCTGCTGGCGGCGCTGATCTGGGCGAGCCTCGGCAGCGGCCTGAGGCCGCTGCGCGCCATGGCGCGGGAGGTGGAGGAGCGCGGGGCGGGCGACATGCGCCCGATCGATCCCGGTCACGCGCCGCGTGAGATCCGCCCGCTCGCCGCCGCGCTCAACGCGCTGCTGCGCCGGCTGGAGGCGGCGCGGGAACACGAGCGCGCCGTCACCGCCATGGCGGCGCACGAGCTGCGCACCCCGCTGGCTGGGCTGAAGATCCAGGCGCAGGTGGCCCTGGGGACGTCGGACGCGGCCGCGCGCGAGCGTGCCCTGCGCCAGATCCTGGCCGGGGTCGACCGGGCGACGCGGCTGATCCGACAGCTCCTCGCCGCCTCGCGCCTCGACGCCATGGTGGACGGGGGACGGCGCGACCTCGTCGGCCTCGGCGACGTGCTGGGCGACGTGGTCGACCCCGCCGCCGACGCCGCCCAGGGCGTGCAGACGCGCGTCGACCCGGGGCTCCTCGCCCTGTCGTGCCACGCCGACCGCGACAGCCTCGCGCTCGCGCTGCGCAACCTGCATGAGAACGCGGTTCAGCATATGCCGGCAGGCGGCGCCGTGCGCTGGTCCGGGCGACGGGATGGCTGCCGCGTGCTGCTCGCGGTGGAGGACGAGGGGCCCGGCATCCCGGACGACGAACTGGGGCGCGTGCGCGACCGCTTCTTCCGAGGGCGCCACCGCAGCCCGACCGGGACGGGCCTCGGGCTCGCCATCGTCGACCTCGCGCTCGGGCGCTGCGGCGGCCGCCTCAGCCTCGCCAACCGCCCGGAAGGGACCGGCCTCAGGGCGGAGGTCGACCTGCCGGCGTGAAGGCCGGCGCAGCCTCAGCCCCAGTTCGCGTTCGGAAAGGCGTCGAGCGGGATCTTGAGGTAGCGGCGCCCGTCGGCTTCTGGCTCGGGCAGGCGCCCGCCCGCCACGTTGACCTGCAGGGCGTGTAGGATGAGCTTGGGCATCGGCAGCGTTTTGTCGCGCGCCGACCGCAGTTCGGCGTAGGCATCCTCGTCCATCCCCGGCGCGACGTGCTTGTTGGACCGCTTCTGCTCTCCCACCGTGCTTTCCCAAGCCGGCTCGCGCCCGCCGGGCTGATAGTCGTGGCCGCAGAACAGCCGCGTGCCGTCCGGCATGGCGACGATCTCCTGGATCGAGCGCCACAGCTGCCGCGGGTCGCCGCCCGGGAAGTCGGCCCGCGCCGAGCCCGCGTCCGGCATGAACAGGGTGTCGTGAATGAAGGCCGCCTCGCCGACCACGTAGGTGACCGAGGCGAGCGTGTGGCCGGGCGACAGGATCACGCGGCACGGCAGGTGCCCGATCTCGAACCTGTCGCCGTCCGCGAACAGCCGATCCCACTGCGAGCCGTCGCAACGAAAAGCGGCGGGGAGATTGTAAATGCCTCGCCACATGCGCTGCATCTCGACGGCCAGGGCACCGATGGCGGTGCGGGCGCCGGTGCGGCCCTTGAGGTAGTGTGCCGCCGATAGGTGGTCGGCGTGGGGATGGGTGTCGAGCACCCACTCCACCTCGAGGCCGCGCTCGCGCACGGCGTCGAGCAGGGCGTCGGCGCTCGCCGTCGATGTCG
This sequence comes from Lichenibacterium minor, assembly GCF_004137685.1. Taxonomy (GTDB): domain Bacteria; phylum Pseudomonadota; class Alphaproteobacteria; order Rhizobiales; family Beijerinckiaceae; genus Lichenihabitans; species Lichenihabitans minor. The sequence continues at coordinate 54,171 of NZ_QYBB01000015.1, forward strand.
ATCCGGACTTCTCGTCGTAGTCCAGAATAGGGTCGATCAGCGCGCAGCGGCCCGTCGCCGGGTCGGCCGCGATGTACTGGATGCTGAAGGTGCGGGGGTCGTAGAAGCCCGTCACCTCGGGGCCGCCCGCACGGGTGGGCGAGATGGCGCTCAGCACGGCTTCCTCACGCCGCCTTCGCGAACGATCGCTCGCGGTGCTTGATGTCGAACTCGCTGCCGCGTAGCATCCAGCTCCAGTAGAGGTGGGGCAGGAAACGCGTCTTGAGGTGCCACATGCTGGAGCGCGGCACCCGCGGGTCGAGCGGGAAGCTCGGCGTGACCCTGCCACCGTAGGTAAACTCGGCCATCACCACCTCGCCGTAGGCGGTGGTGAGCGGGCAGGAGCCGTAGCCGTCGTAGCTTGCGGTCAGCGGCTTGCCGTCGAGTGCGGCCACGACGTTGCGCACCACCACTGGCGCCTGCAGGCGCACGGCGGCCGCAGTCTTGGCGTTGGTGGTGCCGGCGGCGTCGCCGAGCCCGAACACGTTGGCGTGGCGCACGTGGCGCAGCGTCGAGGGGTCCACCTCCACCCAGCCGGCCTCGCTGGCCAGCGGGCTCCGCTTGACGAAGTCGGGCGCGCTCTGCGGGGGCACGACGTGCAGCATGTCGAACGGCATGACTTCCTCGCGGCTCGACCCGTCCGTGCCCGTGATCGTGAAGATCGCCCGCCGGGCCGGGCCGTCGACGGCCGTGAAGTTGTGCTTGTAGGCCACGTCGATGCCGTAGTGGTCCACGGCGGCCTGAAGCGGGGGCACGAAGAAGGGCACCCCGAAGAGGACGTCGCCGGCGAGGCAGAAGCGGATCTTGGTCGCGGCGAGCAGGCCCTGCTTCCGCAACCGGTCGGCGGTCAGGTACATGATCTTCTGTGGGGCGCCGGCGCATTTGATTGGCATCGGCGGCTGGGTGAACAGGGCCGTGCCGCCCTTCAGCCCCTTGACGCACTCCCATGTGTAGGCTGCGGCGTCGATGCGGTAGTTGCTGCACACGCCGTTGCGGCCGAGCGTCTCCTCGAGCCCCTGCACCTTGCCCCAGTCGAGCTGCAGGCCGGGGCAGACGATGAGCTGGTCGTAGCCGACGCGGCTGCCGTCCGCGAGTTCGATTGCGTCCGCGTCCGGGTGGAACAGCGCCATGGCTTGCCGGATCCAGGTCACGCCAGACGGGATCAGGGTCTCTTCGCGCCGCTGGGTCTGCTCGGCCGTGAACACGCCGGCGCCCACGAGCGTCCATCCCGGCTGGTAGGAGTGCGTCTCGGATGGGTCGACGATCGCCACGCTAGCCTTCGGCCGGTGGCGCCGCAGCTCGGCCGCCACGGTGATGCCGGCGGCGCCGCCTCCGACGATGACGACGGTGAAGCGGCGCTCGGCCGCCGGGCGACCGGACAGCGTGGAGCCGACGGACTCAGGTCTGAAGGGCGCGTTCATAGCAGGGCCTCCGGCGGGTGCGGCGGAAGCCCGGCGGGCCGGCTGCGATGATTGCACGATCAAAGTTATGCGCCTATGGCAAACATGCAAGTGATTTCGTAACCTCTGTCCATGCAGCCATCCATCACTTCGACCGAAGCGTTCGGCCACGCCCTGAGCGGGCCGCCTCTCCTCTACGACCCTGCGCCGGAGTTTCACGCCCGCACCACGATGGGCGAGCGCTCGCTCGCCGACTATCGCGGCCGCTGGCTGGTGTTCTTTTCGCACCCGGGCGACTTCACCCCCGTCTGCACGAGCGAGTTCATCGCGCTGGCCCGCGCCGCGCCGCGTTTCTGCGCCATGGACTGCGACCTCCTGGCCCTGTCGGTCGACAGCCTGCTGTCGCACCTCGCCTGGCTGCGCTCCATCCGCGAGGATTTCGGCGTCGAGATCGGCTTCCCCATCGTCGAGGACCCCTCGATGGCCATCGCCTGCGCCTATGGCATGATCCACGCCCGCGCCGCGAATGCGGCCGCGGTACGGGCCGTCTTCGTCATCGACCCCGACGGCATCGTGCGGGCCATCACCTGGTATCCGCTCACCACCGGCCGCTGCGTCGAGGAGCTGCTGCGCCTCGTCGAGGCCCTGCAGACGTCCGACCGGCACGGGGTCAACACGCCCGAAGGCTGGCGCCCGGGGGATGCGGTGATCCTGCCGCCGTCCCTCACCTTCGGCGGGGAGGCGTTGCCGGACGACCGGGACGGCGGCTGGTACTACCGCACCGGGCCGCTGCCCGGGCCGGAGGGCGGTAACCCGTGACGGCGCCGCCTGAGCTCGACACGGCGGCAGAGCGGCTGCGCGCCCTCGCCAACCCGGCGCGGCTGCGCATCGCCCTGCGCCTGCTCGACGGCGAATGCGCCGTCGGGGCGATCGAGGCGGAGCTCGGCATGCGTCAGCCGGCGCTGTCGCAGCAACTCGCAGTGCTGCGGGAAGCGGGCCTGATCGCCTCCCGCCGCGACGCCAGGGCGGTGATCTACGCCCTGTCCGAGCCCGACGGAGCCGCGCTGGTGCGCGGCCTCGCGGCGGGGCTGGGCCTGGCCGGGTCGTCGGCACCTGCGCCCGCCGTCCCGATCCGCCGGCCCGCGTCCGCCCTGATGGGCGCGGCCTTCGCCAGCGTCGGGAGGCCGGCATGACGGCGGCCGACGCCCTGCGGGGCGTCGCCGGGGGCGCCCTGATCGGCACCTCGGCGGCCCTGCTTCTCGTCGCGGACGGCCGCATCGCCGGCATCAGCGGCATCGCGGCGCGCCTGCTCGGCCGCCCGGACCACGACACGCCCTGGCGCGGCGCCTTCCTGCTCGGCCTCGTCCTCGGTCCCGTGCTCTACGCCGCCGCGTCGGGCGGCTGGCCGGCGGTGCAGATCGAGGCGCCCTGGCCCGTCCTCGTCGTCGCGGGGCTGCTGGTCGGCTTCGGCACGCGGCTCGGCTCGGGCAACACGAGCGGCCACGGCGTGTGCGGCCTCGCCCGGCTGTCGGGCCGCTCGGCCGCCGCGGTCGCGACCTTCATGGCCGTGGCGGTCCTCAACGTCTTCGCCACGCGCCACCTGGGGATTCTCCCGTGAGGGTCCGCGTCGCCGTCGCCCTCCTGGCCGGACTGCTGTTCGGGGCGGGGCTGGCCCTGTCGGGCATGATCGACCCGCGCCGCGTGCTCGGCTTTCTCGACGTCGCCGGTTCCTGGGATCCGACGCTCGCCTTCGTGCTGGCGGGCGCCGTCGGCGTGTCGGCGCTCGGCTACCGCGCGGCGCGGCGTATGGGACACCCGCTCTGCGCCACGCGCTTCGACCTGCCCACGCGCACCGACGTCGATGCGCGGCTCCTCGTCGGGGCGGCGCTGTTCGGGGTGGGCTGGGGCCTGTCCGGCTTCTGCCCGGGCCCCGCGCTCGCGGCCCTGCCGCTGCTGCCGCCGAAGGGCGCGCTGTTCGTCGCCGCCATGCTGGCCGGCATGGCGCTCCACCGCGCGCTCCCCGCGAAATCCTGAGAGGACCGCCATGGACCCGCTGCACCTGTCCCTCGCCGTATTCTGCGGCGGCCTCGTCGGCCTCACGCTGGGGCTGATCGGCGGCGGCGGCTCCATCATGGCGACGCCGCTGCTCCTCTACGTCGTGGGCCTGCCGCCGCACGTCGCCATCGGCACGGGGGCGCTGTCGGTATCGGCCAACGCCCTGTTCAACTTCGCCGGCCACGCCCGCTGCGGCCACGTCCGCTGGCGCAGCGCCCTGATCTTCGCGGCCGTGGGCACGCTCGGCGCCCTCGTCGGCTCGACGCTGGGCAAGCACTTCGACGGCCAGCGCCTCCTGTTCCTGTTCGCCGTCCTCATGATGGTGGTCGGGCTGCTCATGCTCCGGGCCAAGCCGGCCGCCGCCGAGGCCGATCGGACATGCACGCTGGGCAAGGAACTGCCGCGGGTGTCGGGTGCCGCGCTGGCGGTCGGCGGCCTTTCGGGGTTCTTCGGCATCGGTGGCGGTTTTCTGATCGTGCCGGGCCTGCTGGTGTCGACCCGCATGCCGATGATCTTCGCGGTGGGCTCGTCGCTGCTCGCGGTGGCGACCTTCGGCCTTGCCACGGCGCTGAACTACGCCGCCTCGGGGCTGGTCGACTGGCCGGTCGCGGGGCTCTACGTCGTTGGCGGCGTGCTCGGCGGCCTCGCCGGCAGGCGCATGGCCTCCGCGCTGGCGCCGCATCACACCGCCTTTACGCGTCTCTTCTCTGGCGTGATCTTCGTGGTGGCGGCCTACATGCTGTGGCGCACGGTCGGCAGCATGGCTACCTGAGGGCCGATCCAGAACGAGGTGGTTCGCGACATCGCCGTCGCGGCCACGCGGGCCTCGTCCGGGCCCATCGCGTCGATCCTTATCGTTCGCAGTAGCGGTACGTCACCTTCACGCATTCGTTCATCCAGTCGACGACCGTCGGGCTCCTCACGTCGAGCACGACGTCGGCCGTGTCGGCCTGTGCTCCGGGGTAGCGGCAGGTCGGTTGGGCCCTGCGGGTCCTGTCCGGCCCAGGTGCGAGGGCGATCCTGCAGTCGTCGTCTTTCGACCGCGTCCGGTCCGGCCCGAGGAAGCGTGTGCCGGGCGAGGACGGGTCGTCGCAGCCGTCGCTGGACCAGCGCCCCGTCATCCAGGGCGACGGCGGGGAAGCCCAAGCCTGTGTACACAGCTCCAGGACCGTGCTGAGGGACACGACCGCCACCTTCACGCGCGCTGCACCGCCCATCCTCGTCCTCCGCGCATCGGTGGCGCGCCGATCCGGTCGATCGAGCGCCAGCCTCGCGCGATCGCGAGAGCCCGTGTCCGTGAACGAAGTGGTGATGGTCGGGCGTCGTCAACGCGACACGCCGAGCCAACGCGGGACGCGCCGTTCGTAGGCGACCCAGTCCTCCCCGAAGCGCGCCGCCATGTGTCGCTCTTCGGGCACGATGGCCAGATCCGCCACGGCACGCGCGGCTAGGGCAGCGCCCACAGGCAGCCAGGGGTTGGACGAGAGGATGCCCGCCCCAGCCAGCGCCAGGGTGTTGCCGAGGTAGATGGGATTGCGTGTCAGCGCGAACGGCCCCGACGTCACCAGCGCCGTGGCGGGGCGGTGGGGCAGAATGTTGGCCCGGTGCCGGCGCATGGTCGCCATGGCGGCGACGTCGAACGCCAGCCCCGCCGCGAGCGCGGCCGCGCCGAACGCGCGAACGCCCGTGGGCAGGCGCCGCCTCAGAGGCAGCGCGCGCCCGAGGCCGACCGCGGCGACGGCCGCCACGCCGACGACGAGCGGCGGCCATGGCACGGTCGACGGGGCTGCAGCCCCGTCGTCGATTGTCGTCACCTCGGCGCCGTCCAGCCCCAGCGCTCGAAGATCGCCTGGCCGCTCGGGGAGGCCAGGAACTCCGCGAAGGCCTTGGCCTCGGGCTTCTTCTCACCGGCGGCTGTCAGCGCCACGCCGGTGTCGCGGTAGATGCGGTACTCTGGCTCGACCGGCACGGCGTCGGCGATGGTGGGGTTGGCCACCTGCCAGATGTCCCAGATGATCCAGGCGTCGATGCTGGTGTCGTCCGTCCAGGCCTTCTTGGCCTCGGCGCTGTTCTTGGCGAACGCGACGATGTTGGCCCGCAGCGCCTTGACGTCGGAGATCCTGCCGGTGCGGCCCGCCATGTCCTCCCACAGCCCGCCCTGGCCCGACCCGTTCACCACAAGCACGCGATGTCCGGGCTTGAGCAGGTCGGCGAAGCCAGCGATGTGTTTCGGGTTGCCCGGCCGCACCAGGATGGACGACGGGCGAAGGTAGAGCGGCGTGACCGTCGCCGGGTCGAGCACGCCGGGTAGCGCGTTGGCGAAGTCCGTCATCATGGTCTCGGCACCGCTGTAGATCACATCGCCGTCCGCCTTGGCCCTGTCGATCCAGGCCGGCGTCGGCCCGCCGACCACGTCCACCGTGACGCCGGCCTGCTTGCCGTAGGCCGCGGCGGCCTCCTTGACGGCGGGCAAGGGGCCGCCGGGCCCGTAGACGTGTAGAGTCTCGGCGGCCGCCGCGGCGCCGCTCCAGCAGAGAACAACCAGTGCCGCGGCCGTACCGGCCTGACGCAACGTGCGCATGTTGGTCTCTTTCATCGCGACATCCCCAGTTGCTCGAAATGTCCGCGAGGCAGCCGCGGACGTCGTCCTGTGTTCGTGGGTCCAGCGCGCAGCGTTACGACCGCAATCGATCGTCGTTCGCGATCGGTATCGCGTCTTCGCCCGCCCGCCATCGGAACATCTCCGAGCGCCGGTTGCGGTCGGCAGGTCGGGCGAAGAAAGCAGGGCAACCGATCTGTTCTCTCGATCGAAACGAGCGTCGATCGATATTGGTCTCAGGACTGAGTGACCATCATCTCTACGGCATGGGCATCGGACGATGCCGCCCCCTGACCTAGAGATGCGACCATGACACATCTGAGAAGCGCCATCCTGATAGCTTTCGCCCTGGCATGCGTCGCTGCTTCGGGGACGGGCGGTGCGGAGGCAAGACCCGCGCGTCCGCCAGCCAATTTGGCTGCGCCGGAGCGGCTCGTCATCCCGCCCGACGACTACCGCGGGCCCGACGGCGCCTATGGGTCGACGGCCGACATGGTCCGTTCGATCGAGGGGACGCCATGCGGGCAAGCCTGCCAAGTCAGGTCGTTTCAGCGCTGGAATCCGCCGGGCGGCCGTGACTGAGATGGACTGGGCCACCCGTCGCGGCGGCGTCGCCCCGCTGCCAGCCGGGACTGCGTCGGCTACCGGTCGACCTTCATGGCCGCGAGATAGGCGACGATCTCGTCGGCGTCCTGATCCGACACGGGCGCCTTGAACACCTTGACCATCTTGGTGACCTCGTTCCGCCATTCCGCCCGCGACAGGGCGGGCTGGTTGAGTACCATGCCGGCGGAATGGCAGGCGAGGCAGTTGCTCTCGATCGCGTCGGCATGGGGACCCGGCGGAAAGCCGCGGTCGCTCGAGGGGAGCGTGACGACGGCGCTCTTCAGCGTCACGCCGCCGCCCGACACGGTCGCGTCGGCCGCGTCCGCGGCCGAGGCGGATCCGGCGCCGAGCAGCAGGGCTGCTGCGGCAACCAGCAGGCCGGCGGCGTGCCGTCGGGGTGCTGTCGAGTGGCGTCGGAATGGCATGGCGGTCTCCTGTCGGGACGCGGGGTCAGGCCACGGGAAGGTCGAGCGTTTCGACCACGTTGCGCATGAAGCCGTTCGGGTTCCAGTTCGGCGACGAGGGCTGTGAGCGGCCGTCCGTGTCGGTGCAGCGCACCGCCAGCCTGAGCGAGCCGGATGCCGGCGCGGAGGGCTCGGCGGTCCAGCGCCGGAACGAGTAGGTGCCCTCGTCGGTCCCGAGCTTCGCTGCCGCCCAGGTCGCCCCGCCGTCGGTCGACAGCTCTACCTTGCCGACGCCCTTGTCGCCTCCCATCGCGATGCCGCGCAGGGGCAGCGTGGCACCCGCGGGCACGCGATCCCCCGGCGCCACGCTGGTGAACCAGCTCCGCGGCACCATGCGGTTGATCGGTACCGTGGGATAGCCGGTCTCGCCGGGCCTCACGCTGGCGTGCGGCGTGTCCGGGATGCGGTAGGCGTTCTTGGTCCAGAAGCTGTCGTCGGGCTTGTCCAGCACCTCGATGTCGGACAGCATCTTGACCCAATAGGTCGAATACCAGCCCGGCACCACGAGGCGCAGCGGGAAGCCGTTCAGCACGGGAAGCTGGTCGCCGTTCATCTGGAAGGCGATCATCACCTCGCCGTCGCGGGCGTGGTCGATCGCGAGGCTCTTCATGAAACGCGGTGCCTCGTCGACCACCGGCGTCTCGAGACCATGCGTTCGGACCGCGACGGCCCCGGATTTGACGCCGGCGCGGTCGAGCACGTCCCTGAGCGTGACGCCGACCCATTTGGCGTTGCCCATGGCGCCGTTCAGCCACTGCGCGCCGGCGACGCGCGGCTCGAACAGCCCGCGCGAGTTTCCGGAGCACTGGTTGATCGCGGCGAGCTCGACGTGACGCATCCCGAGCAAGCTCCCGAGCGTCATGGCTTCGGGACGCTCCACGTGGCCATGGATGTTCAGGCGGAAGCTCGCGACGTCGACGATCTGCGGGATCACCGCCCAATGCCACCGGACGAAGAACTGGTCGTTCGGGGTGAAGACGCTCTCGTTGAAGGCGGACAGCGGCGTCTCAAGCAGCGGGGGGCGCGTGCGCTGCAGGATCATCGCTCTCTTGCCCGGAAAGGCATCGGTGATGGCCCGATCACGCGGATCGCTCGGCAGGGGCAACGCGATCTCGGCGGCCCGCGCCTTGGCGACGCCGATCGCCGCGGCGGCGAGGCCCGCCTGGCCGAGCAGCGCCCGTCTCGTCGTGGGGCGGCCCGCGTTGAATGGCATGTCGTCCCCGTCCTCTGAAAGCTACGTCACCTTGCCGTTTGGGCGCGGTGCGGTCCAATCGCCTCTTGCGAATGGTGGACGGGTCGCACCCGCGCGTAGGCCTCGGCCAGGACGAGGAAGAACGCGGTGTGGGCCAGCGCGAAGGCCGCGATGCCGAGGCTTCCGAGGTGGCGCGAGCCCGCGAAGCCCTCGCCGGTCGCCGGCAGGACTAGGGCGGCGTTGACGAGCCAGACCGCCAGCGCGGTCGCCAGCGCCTTGCACCACGGCGGCCCCGGCAGACGCGGCTCGACGGCGGCGTAGCCCAGCGCCATGGCGAGGCCCACGGCGGCGTGGAAGCCGATCTGAAAGGCGGGCGTGGGCGCCGGCAGGGCACCCATCCTGGCCGTCGCCAGCGCAACGTCGGCGGAGCTTTTGAGAAGCCGCAGGAGCCCGCCGTGTGCGGTCGGCACGCCCAAGGCGTCGAAGCCCCACAGCATCGCCGTGTTGAGGGCGTCGGCGGCGACGCCCGCCGCTAGGGCCGCGCCGGCCATTCGAAGGGGCACCCTCAAGGCACGTACTCCGTCAAGCCGCGGAGCGCGTCGACCGGCCGGCCATAGATCGCGTGCCGCTCCGGGAAGCCGCGCAGCGCCACCGTGTCGACGAGGTCGAGCGGGAGGTCGAGCCCGTCCACGAAGGCGTCGGTCGCCAGCAGCGGCAGGGCGTAGGACTTGCACAGGCGCTCGACCCGGCTGAGCAGATTGAGGTCGCGCCCGATGGCGGTGAAATCGAGGCGGTCGCCGCCTCCGACGTTGCCATAGGCGACGTCGCCGACGTGGAGGGCGACGCCGACCTCGAAGGGCTGTCCGGCTTCGTCCCGCAGGTCCGACAGGGCGGTGAGGCCGTCCTCGGCCGCCGCGAAGGCCGCGCGACGCGCCTCGGCCACGCCTCGGCCAGCGTCGAAGACCGCCAGCACCCCGTCACCGGTATATTTCAGCACCTCTCCGCCCCGCGCCTCGATCGCGGGCACGAGGGCGCCGAACATGCGGTTGAGGCTCGCCACGACCGCGTGGGCCCCGACCCGGTCCGACAGCTCGCCGAAGCCGCGCAGATCCGTCAGCATCATGGCAGCCCGCATAGGGCGGACGTCGCCGCGGCGAACCGTGCCGGCCAGGATGCGGCGCGCCGGGTCGTGGCCCACATAGGCTTCGAGCACGTCGCTCAGCATGCGGTCGAGGCCCTTCAGCTCGAAGACGAGCGAGAACGGGTCGGCGAGCGCGACGAGCGCCGCGACCGCCTCCGGCGAGAACCCGCCCGCGGCGTCCGTCGCCCAGGAGGCTGCGCCGGTCCGCCCTCCGGAAGCCCTGAGCGGCACGATGAGGTAGTGGGTGAGGCCCTCGGCCCTGAGCTCCTCCAGCATGGGGAAGGGCAGCGGCGCCAAGCCGTCGAGCCGGCACAGCAACGGCTCGCCGGTGGCCACGACGTGCTCGACGGGGTTGCCGTGGAACACGTCCGTCCCTTCGACGCCGTGACGTCTCCGCAGTTCGACCGTCGGCCGGCCGCGGTGCCAGACGCGCATCACCCACCGATAGGACGGATGCAGCGTCGGCGCATGCGTGGTGGCCCGGACCAGCGGGAGGCCGAGGTGGATCAGACGTGCGCTGAAATCCTCGAGCAGCGCTCGCGCGTCGGGAACATCCCGTCCCGCGCCGCTGAGCCACGACGCTGCCTCCCTGCCGAAACCGGGTCGGAGCCCACACGCATCGATCATCGTTCTAATCCCCGCGCAGGTATCACATCATCCGGTCGAGGTCGTCCATGCTCGGACTGCCCACATGCTTGACGCCGTTGACAAAGAATACGGGAGTCGAATCCACCGCAAAGGCGGACGCTGCCCGATCGCGCTCGGCATTGATCGAAGAATAGAGGGCCTGATCCTGCAGGCAGCCTTGGAAGGCGTCGTGCGCGATGCCGGCCTGCTTGGCCGTTTCTTCCAGCGCGGTGACGGGCTTGTCCGTGAAAGCCCAGTCATTCTGCTTGGTAAAAAGGAGGTCGAGGACCGCGTCCCGCTTCTCGGCCCCGGCACACCGCCCGAGCATGAAGGCTGCGGTCGAGAGCGGGTCGAGCGGAAACTCGCGCAGCACGAAGCGCGCGCGACCGGTATCGATGTACTTGGCCTTCAAAGCCGGCCAGACGTCGGCATGGAAGGCCGCGCAATGGGTACATGTCATGGACGCGTATTCGATGATCGTGATCGGGGCGTCGCCTTTGCCGATCCAAAGATCGGGCAGCGGCTGCTTCGACATCAGCTGACCCACGTCGACGGTCCTCTCCGCCGCGTCGGTTCCCGGCGCGATCCCGGCGCTGGCGATCAGGATGAGAGAGAGGAGGAAAGGTCGAACCGCGCGAGACAGGGCGGATCCGGATCTCGCCTCGTCGACCGGAGGACATCCGGCTCGCTCGATACGTGCCTTGGGAGCGACAAATCCCTCACAATCGATCAGCTTCATGCTTTCATAAACTCCAACTCAGTGCGTTCTAAAGATCACGACATCCGCCTTGGGGGTGTCGCTCCGCCCGCGCCCTGTTTCGTCGCGCCTCAAGCGAGGCCGAGGACGCGGATCAGGCCGAGGCTCAGCGCGCCGAGGGCGGCGAGGGAGAGGGTGACGGCGCCGGTGACGCGCAGACCGGCCCTGGCCACCACCCGGACGTCGACGCCGAGGCCGAGCGCCGCCATGGACAGGATGGTGAGCACGTTGGCGACGGTGGCCGTGGGGGCGAGGGCGGAGGCGGGCACGAGGCCGGCCGAGCGCAGGGTCGCGAAGGCCAGGAAGGCCAGGATGAAGGGCGGCACCATGCGGTGGACCGGGACGTGGCCGGGCTTCGGGCGGTCGCCGGCCGTGACGTTGGGGGCGGGCTCGTCCGTCTCGTCGCGCAGGCGGCTCGCCAGCATGGACAGGACGAGGACCACCGGCCCGAGCATCAGCACCCGCACGAGCTTGACCAGCGTGCCGATCTGCACCGCGGCGGGGCCGACCGGGGCGGCGGCGGCCAGCACCTGGGGCACGGCGTAGACGGTGAGGCCGGCTAGTGCGCCGAAGCGGAGCTGGCTCATGCCTAGCGCGGCGCCGAAGAACGGCAGGCCGAGCACCACCAGCACGCCGAGCACGGCCGTGAAGGCGATCGAGGCCGCGACGTCGTCGCCGTCCGCCCCGATGGTGGGCGCCACCGCCGCGATGGCGGAGTTGCCGCAGATGGAATTGCCGCAGGCGACCAGCACGGCCATGCGCTTCGGCAGGCCGAGCAGGCGACAGATGCCGAAGCTCGTCGGGATGGCCAGGACCACGACGCCGGCGATGCCGAACAGGAGGCCCGGGCCGACCTCGGCCAGGGTGCGGAACGAGATGGACACGCCGAGCAGCGCGACCGCGACCTCCAGCATCTGCTTGGCGCCGAAGGTGATGCCGGCGCGGAACCGTGCGCCGGGCGTCCAGGCGGTGCGGACGGCGGTGCCGGCCAGGATGGCGAGCACGAGGGCTTCGAGCCAGGCGCGGCCGAACAGGTGGGCCTCGCCGGCCTCGAGCCCGTAGGCTGCGGCGGTGACGCCGGCGCAGAGCGCGAGGCCGGGCAAGACCTTGGCGGCGCCGCGGCCGACGCCGGCGAGCGGCAGGGGGCGGGCTCCGATCTGCTGCGGGATGAGGGGCTGGTCCGACATGGCGTCCTCGTTGTCTCGGTGACAGCAAGGTCGCGCCAATCGACCGTTCGATCCAACGCAAGATGACGAACGAATCGATCGAGGTGGCCGATGATTCTTGCGCCTTCTCGACCGTAGCCTTCCGATCCGATTACATCGATTTAATCGATCGTTCTCAGTGGAAATGACGGTTGGAACGATGGACGGCTCAGTTTCACATCAACGTCATGTTTGGTGGATGATCCGCCGACTGCTCGGGACCAGAGGACGACCGACATGGTCAGATCCGATGCGAACTGAGATGAAAGAAAGATGTGAACATGACGACGTTCAAGATCGCCGCCGCTGCCGCTTTGGTCCTCCTGCCTCTCGCTGCTGTACCGATGCCGGCGCTCGCCGCCTCGGCCCACAATTCTCGGCTCGGTGCCGACGGCCCCGTGTCGAACAACTCTGCACCGACCGGGATGGCGGCTCGCGCGAAAGCCATGCGGCAGCACAAGGTTCGCTGATCGTGCGACCGGGCCGGGGTATCGGCGCTCCGGCCTGGAACTATCTGCGACCCGCCCTCGGGCGGATCGCTTGATCGCGACACGACGGCACGCGACGCGATATCGGGCATCTCGCTGCTGATCCGAGGGACAGCCCTTCAAGCGGCACACCGACCCGTGTCGCCTGGCCGCCGAGCCGTCGTGGATTCGCCCAGGCCGAGCAGCACCCAGGCCGCGGCGAGCTGGAGCGGCATGCCGGCCACCAGCATGACGAAACCCGCCCATTTCTGGTCGACGAGTGGCGGCACGTCCCAGCGGCAGATCACGTCGAGGTAGGGCGTGTAGATGACGGCGGGCGCCATCATCCAGACCACCGCCACGACGGTCATCGGGAGAGTCCCGACCCAGACCAGCAGTGCGACGCGCCAGTCGGCGTGGATGCGCCGCGTCGCCGGCATCACCTGTGCCCAGATCATCAGGCCCGTCAGCAGCTCCAGCGCGCCGAGCGGCGCGGCGTAGAGGGCTCCGGCCAGCGTCGGGTTCAGGAGGCCAGGCAAGCTCACCGCCGCGCTGAGCGCTCCGAAGGTCGCGAGCGAGAGGATCGGATCGAACAGGACGGCCGCGGCACCGACCGCGGCGCTACGCGATCGCGGCAGGGCCGCCAGCAGCAGCGGCGGCACGAGCTGGTTCAGCGCCATCAGGGCGCCCGTGTAGCTCGCCATGGAGGCCAGGGGATCGCGCAGACTGGCCGCGGCCGCGGCCGCGGCTGCGAGGCCCGCGATGCCGGCCGCGGCCCTCAGGGCCGCGCCGTCACGCGCCATGGATCAATCCCTCGACATCGCGCGCGAGGGCGGCGGGGTCCGCTGATTGTGAGAAACCATAGCGCAGACGTGCCCGCCCGTCCGGCCCCACAGCGGTCACCACGGACGAGTGGTCGAGATAGGCGCCGCCTTCCGCGCTACGCCACGTCACGCCCCAGGCCCTCGCCGAGGCAGCGAGCGCCGCCTCGTCCGCCACCAACCCCACAAAGGGGGCACCCGCCTCGGGGGTAAAGCTCACGAGGTAGTCGGCGAGGAGCGGACCGGTATCACGCCGCGGGTCGAGCGTCACGAAGACGACGCGCACCCGCTCGGCATCGGGTCCGAGGCGGCCGACGGCATCCCTGAGGTCGGCAAGCGTCGAAGGGCACACGTCCGGGCAGTGGGTGTAGCCGAAATAGACCAGCACGACGCGCCCGCGCTCCGCCCCGATATCGAACGGATGCCCGTCCATGCCGGGGAGTGCAAGCGGCAAGCGCGGCTCACCCGGCACCGGCGAGCCCGCCGTCGCCGGGGTCGTTCCCCGCAGAGCCCAGGGCAGTGCTGCGGCGATCGCGAGCAGCGGCGCCGACCGAAGCAGCCAGCGCCGGCCGAAGGCCTTCACCAGACCGACCAGCCCTGCGCGCGCGTGATGTTGTTCACGAAGGGCCAGAAGATCGGCACGTAGGCGGCCGCGGTGGCGACTGCCGTGAAGGCCGTGATGAGGCCGAGTTGTTCCAGCGCCTTGGCGAGCGGCGACAGGTGGCGGTGCGCCACGATGCCGATGGGCTCGCCGCCGTCGAGCGAATAGCTTTCCGCGCCGCCGAAGGCCTGCGCGAAAGGGATCGGCACCGGCGTGGACAGGCGTCGCGTGAAGAGGCTTCCGAGAAACACGACGTAGAAGCAGAACGTCGCGAGCCACAACACGATGCCGCCCACCGCTACCATCGTCAGCGGAAAATGCGCGTCGCCGTAGAACCGGTCGTAGACGGTCTGCGGCAGGAATGAAACCCAGGCGCGGCGCGGCACGCCGTGCAGGCCCGCCCAGTGCATGCCGAGCGCGAAGACCGACATGCCGCCGAACCAGAGCCACGCCGCCACGAGCGCCAAGCGACGGCTGAGCAACTTGCGGCCGGTTAGGTGCGGCATCATCCAGAAGGCCACGCCCATGAAGGTGAGGGCCGAGGCGGTGCCGACCGTGATGTGGAAGTGGCCGGGGATCCACGTCGTGTTGTGGACGATGTTGTTGAGCTCCCAGCTGCCGTTCACGATGCCGCCGGCCCCCCCGAAGATGAAGGTCACCATCGCGAGCACCTGGGCGGCCACGCTCGGGTTGCGCCAAGGTAGCGCGGTGAACCAGCCGAGCACGCCGCGCCCGCCGGCAAGACGGCCCGAATATTCGAGGCTGAGGCCGATCGTGAAGGCCGTGATGAGGCTCGGCAGCGCCACCGACAGCGTCAACGCGGTGAGGATGCCGCGCCACACGGGCGAGAAGCCGGGGTCGGTGAATTGGTGGTGAGAGCCGACCGGCAAGGAGAAGACCAGCAGCAGTGCGAAGGTCAGCCGCGCCATGGGGTCGGACACGAGCTTGCCGCCGCATTGCTTCGACAGCAGTCCGTACCAGGACACGTAGGCTGGCATGAGCCAGAAATACACGATGGGGTGGCCCGTCCACCAGAACAGGGTACGGCCCACGATAGGGTCGATCGTGTCGACGAGGCCGGCCGACCAGGGGTCGAGTTGGACGATGAGTTCGATCGCCGCCCCACCGCCGGCGAGGCCCCACATGAGCATGGTGGTGGTGCTCATGTAAGTCACGAGCGGCGTCACCTCGCCCGGGCGGCGGGCCTTCCAGCGCGCGCGCATGTCGAGCAGGATGGGCAGCGGCAGTAGGCTGCCCAGCACCACGAGCGTCATACCGAAGTAGAAGAAGGGGCTTCCCTTCAGCGGCGGGTAGAAGGTCCACAGCACGCTCGAGCTGTTGTCGAACATGGCGTAGAGCAGCATCAGCGTGCCCGCGGCCATCAGGCCGAAGCAGGACCGCCACAGCAGCATGTTGGGCGCGAGCCCGAGCTCCCGCGCCGGCAGGTAGATCAGCAGCCCACAGGTCACGAAGAAGGTGAAGATATAGGCGTTCAGCACGCCGTGGATGGTCAGGCCCTGGTAATAGGTCTGCAGCACCGGGGCGAGGGCCGGATAGACGTTGATTCCGCCGTAGTTGAGGGCCTGCAGCGGGCCGATGGCGGCGCCGATCATCAAGGCCGAGAAGCCCCAGACCAGGAAGGCCAGCATGGTGCGGCGCTGCGCCGCCAGGGCGTCGCCGGCCGGGCGGGACAGGGCGCCGGTGGGCGCGAGGGCGATGCTCATGCGGGGCTCTCGATGCTCACGCGGGGGGCTTGGGGTCGACGATGATGCGGCCCAGCATGGCTTGGTGCTCGATGCCGCAATATTCGTTGCATATGATGTCGAGCGTGCCCGCGTGCTTGAACATGTAGGTCACCTCGCCCGTGATGCCGGGCACTGCGGTGACGTTGATCGTGGTACCCTTGACCTCGAAGCCGTGCAGCACGTCGATCGACGTGACGTAGAACGTCACGGTCGCGCCCTCCGGGATGTGGAGCGGGCTCGGCGTCCAGCCCCACATATGGGCGACCATATGGACCGCGTAGGCGTTCGGCCCGGTCTTGACGAGGCCCGCATCGGCGGCCGGGACGACGCCCGGGGCCGGGCCGCCGAGCGCCGTCGGGTCGGAACGATATGCGGCCGTGCGGACCACGACGCCATAGTCATAGACAACGAAGTACATGGTGCAGGCCAGGATGCCCATCAGCATGACCAGGGTCACGAAAACCCAGGCCCGCTCGTGGCGCTCGGCGGCCTTGTGGAAGGCATCCTCGAAGCCGGGACGCCCGGCGATGTCGCTCATCGTTTGTCTCTCAGCTGCGGGCTTGGAACACGGCGGCGGTGAGCCACCAGATCACCGTGATAGCGAAGACGAGGAAGCCTGCCACGACCCAGGTCCCGGTCGGCCGCACGGGCCGCTCGTCCACCGAGCCGACCGTCTCGTCCGTCCGCCTCGTTCCGCCCTCCGCCATCACTTCGCCTCCCCGGACGGCGTTGGCGCGCTCGCGGCAGGCGGCACGGTGCCGGCGGGCGGCGTGACGGCGGGATCGCCCAGCACGGCGCCATTGACGGTCCGCCCGTACATCGAGGTCGGCGTGTTGTGGAACTTCATGCGGGTCTCCTGGACGTCGCCGGTGAAGCGCGGGTCTTGCGGGCGCACCTGACTGTCCATGTAGGTTGCGACGTCCCAGGCCTCCTGATCGCTGAGCGAGCCGGCGAGGCCGAGCGGCATGTTGGCGTGGATGAACTCGGCCGCGTTTTTGACAGAGCCCATGCCGGCGCCCCAGTTGAAGGAGCGCGGCCCCCACAGCGGCGGGAAGGCAATCTTGCCGCCCGAGGACTGCCCCTGGCCGTCCGGGCCGTGGCAGGACGCGCAGTGCTGGGCGTAGACCTGCCCGCCACGCGCGAAATCGGCCGGCAGCGGCGGCTTCGGTAGCTCGGGGAAGCCGCGGCCGGGCGCCTTCTCGTCGACCGGAAGGCCCTTGGCGAGGAAGTAGGAGTAGCTTTCGAGCGCCACCAGCACGGGGTCGCCGAGCGGGGGGACCTTGCCGTTCATGCTGTAGCGGAAGCAGCCCTGAAGCCGCTCCTCGAAGGAGTTCACGTGGCCGTTCTTGGCCCGGTAAGCCGGATAGGCCGTGTAGGCCGGGCCCATCGGGGCCGAACCGGCGAGGCGCCCGGCCGCGAGGTGGCAGTTGCTGCAGCGGAGGTCGTTGCCGACGTAATGGGCCGCGTAGGTGCCGGGCTCGCGGAAGATGTTCTGGCCGAGCCGGACCTCGTCGCCGAACTTCCCCTCCGGGATGGCGCTGTTGGGTGGCGGCTCGTAGGTCTTGGCGGCCGGCTTCGCGTCGTCGCCGGACCACGGCAGCCCCCAGCCGCCGACCAGCGTCGCCAACGCGGCGAGCGCCGCCATGCTCGCGGCGGTCCCGGCCAGGGCGGATCCTATCCTCATGGCTTGCCCCCATCCCTCGGCAGCGACGCCGCATAGTCGGCGACGGCGCGCATGTCGGGCGTGTCGAGCCGCCCGGCTATCGCACGCATATACTGCCCCTTGGGGTCGCGATCCGCCCCGCCGTGCCAGCGCTGGAGCTGGTCCACGATATAGGCCGCGGACTGCCCCGCCAGCCGCGGCGAGAAGCTCCCTACCCCGAGCCCATCCGTGCCGTGGCACTGCGAGCAGGACAGCAGCCCCTTGTCGGGCGCGCCGTTGAGGAACAGCGTCCGCCCATGGTCAAGGGCCGCCGCGGCGACCGGCAGCGGGTCGGGGTTCCGCGGCACGGGGAGACTCGCGTAATAGTCGGCCACCTCCCGGCGTTCGGCCGGGGTGAGCGCCGCCGCGTAGGACGACATGACATAATTGCGGCGCGCGCCGGAGGCGAAATAACCGAGTTGCTCGTGGATATAATAGGTCGAGAGCCCCGCGAGGCGCGGGATGCCGACGTCGGGCTGGCCGGCGCCGTCCTGGCCGTGGCACGACGAGCAGGCGGCCCGCCCCACCACCGTGCCGTGCGCCGCGATGGCGGCCCCGGCCGCGACCGTGGCCTCGTCGGCCCACGCCGCACCGCTCGGCATGGCCCAAGCGGCCACGACCAGCGCCACCCACGCTGCTCTCGCCGTAGCCAAAGATCCGCGATGGCGCAGCCCGTCGACCTTCAACGCCTATCCCCCATTTGAACTGCCGAAAAACAGGCGCCGAACCTCGACAAGGCGGGGCCTCGGCGCCCGTCGACAGTGGGCCGGCGCTCCCCACCGGTCCAATCGTTTGATCGGAACGGTTCCATCTCACGGCTCCTCGCCGTCCGCCGGCCTTCTGCGGGCGAGTTCGAGGGAGAAGCGCCTCACCCGCTCGCGGGCCTGGTCGACCCGGCGCAGGACGGCCTGAGCCTCCACGAGCAGCACGGCTCCGCCCGGCGTGAGCCGCAACCCGCGGCCGACGCGGTCGAACAGTGCCACCGCAAACTCGGCCTCTAGCGCCGCCACGGAGGCGCTAACGGCCGACTGAGCGATGTGGAGGGCACGGGCCGCATCCGTGAGGTGCTCGCGCTCGGCGACCGCGACGAAGACGCGCAATTGCTCGAGAGTCACGCGTGCGTCCCGCGCGGCCCGGCCGGTCCGTCCCGGCGTCGCGCCCTCCTTCGGAGGCCGCCTCCGGCGATCCGTCTCCGGCTCGCCCTGCGCCGCAGCGCTCACGGGCTTGCCCCATAGGGCTTGAAGCCGTAACCCTCAAAGATCTTCAGGGCGGTCGGCGAGCGGATGAAGGCCAGCCAGGTCCGCGCGGCCTCCTCGTGCGGCGCACCCTTGACCATCGCGCCCGCGTAGACCGCGGTGGCATTGTCGGCCGCCGGGATGGCGACGTGCGCGATCGGGTGTCCCACCTGCTCTTGGAACACGGCTTCGGACTGCCATGTCACCCCTGCCTGCGACACGCCCTGCATGAGAAACAGCGGCGTCTGCCGGTGGTGGATATGGGTGAGCGTCGTCGAGCCATCCTTCACCTTGGCGCCGTAGACGGCGTCCGCGAGCGCGTCGCCGCCGGCCTTGCCGAGGGCGATCTTGATCTGCCGCGCCACCCCTTCGAACTCGGGGTTCGGCATGGCCAGCTTGATATCGGGCCTCCCCAGGTCGGCAAGGCTGGCCACGTGGGCTGGGTTGTCCTTCGGTACCATGATGGTGAGCGTGTTGGTGGCGTAGGGCACGGCTGGGCCCGCGAGATGACCGTCGTCGATCAGGCCCTGCACCTTCTTCAATCCAGCAAAGTAGGCATCGGGCCTGACCTTGAAGGTCATGTTGCCGACCGTGATCACGCCCCCAGCCTCCATCTGCTTGACGAGGAGCCCCGGCGGGATCGTCTCCCAGAACAGGCGCCCCTTGTACTCCGGGTGCTCCCCCTCGAAGGCCTTCACAAGCGGCGCCATGGCGAAGAAGTAGTTCCCGCCCACGAACAGGACGAGCTTCGGGTCGTCGAGGCTGCCGTGGAAGTCGGCCATCACGTCGACCTCGGGCACCGTGAAGGCGAGGCCGCGGTCGGTCGCGTCGTTGTTGGCCCCGTCCTGCCAGGGCGGGAACACATAGTCGGGAAAGCCCGAGGTGGTGCCCTCGGCAGCCCGCGCCCCGGAGGCGCCGAGCGCCAGGGCGCAGCCGAGCAGGAGGGTTCGGATCGTGCGTGTCATCGGGGAGCCTTCACTTGGTGTAGGAGAAGCCGGCCTGTTCCAGCTCGGGGATCGTGCCGACGGCGCCGGGGGTCAGCACGACGCCGGGCACGAGGTGGTTGGTCAGCTCCGCCGCCAGCGCCTCGTGGCTCAGCTTGTCGGGGTTGACGCCCTTTTCGATCAGGCCTGCCGCCTCTTCCCAGATGGCGTTGTGGCAAGACATGAAGACGACGCCGCGCGCCATCAGCGCGGGGATCGCGTTGTCGGCGGGCGAGAACGCGCCGGCCGGGTTCTCGTAGTCTGACGGATCCGACGACTGAGCGCCTTTCTGCAGGATGAGCGTGTTATCCTTGAACTTGCCCCCCGTGAGCTCGCCGAGCTTGTACTTGTCCCAGGTCGGCTGATCGTAGAGCGCGAGGTGGGCCGTGCCGTGCGTGGCCGAGACCGCGAGAAAGTCGGGGTGCTTGAAGGACCAGATCTGGGCGTTGAGCGCGTTGCGCATCAGGTTGAGCCAGGGGCTCGCGATGTCGGTGTTGTCCCAGACCTGCTTGGGGCTGGGCCTGTAGGCCAGCACGGCATCGAGCGCCTCGGCGTCCCACTGGTCGCGGTCCGTTAGGATCATGGGGACCGTCTTGAAGTCGCGTCGGCGGGGCGCCTTCGCGAGGCGGTCAATGAGGTCGCGCAGCGTGTCAGCGCCGGGCGGCGTCAGCGGAGCGGCCGCCTCTGCGCGGGCCGGGCCCGACAGGGCGACGCCGGCGAGGCCGAGCCCGAAAGCGTGGAGCACGGTGCGGCGGGGGAGAAAGGTCTGCATGGGTCGTCCTCCTGGAATGCCACAGAGATCGTATCCGAGGAGGCCCGCGTCCAACGTCGGTTTCCGATCGCATCGTTCGACGCGACCGATGGGAACCCTGGACCCCTGCGGACTATTCGCGTCGGCGCCGCAGCCGGGTAGCGGTCCGCCCCCTCGTTCCGCTCGACCACGGCAACAATCTCCATCGGCCCTTGAGGGGAGGCGCATTATTGATGATCGGACACCGGCGCATCCTCGACCGTCAGCCACGCACCTGGCGGAGGACGAAGTCTCCGGCCGCCGCGGTGGCCAGCGGGCCGTCATCGCGGCGGGGGTGGAGCGCGCGCTCGGCCGACACCTCGCCCACGTCCTCACCGTGCTCACCCACGACGCGCGGCACGGCTCCGCCGAGCGCGAGGAGGCGGAGGAGGTCGGGGTAGCGCGCCGCCGCGGAGATCGCGGGCGCGCCGGCCTCCTCGGCCCGCCGCATCCCGTCGTGGATGCGGCAGGCGTAGATCGAGCGCGGCTCCAGGAAGCGCGCCACAAGCATGGCGCCGCCGACCGCGAGCAGCACCGGCACGATCGCGGTGTCGAGCGTGCGCGTCAGCTCGAGCATCAGCACCACGGCCGAGGCCGGCCCCTTGGTGGTGGCGGCCAGCACGGCCGCGGCGCCGACCAGAGCGAAGGCGCCGGCTGGCGCGCCCGGCCACACCAGCCCCCATCCGGCGCCGGCGAGGCCGCCGAGTGCTGCCCCAAAGGCGATGGTGGGCGTGAACAGACCACCCGGCGCCTCGGAGCCGAGGCAGGCCGCTGTCGCGAGCGGTTTCAGGAGTGCGACGAGGAGCAGCGCGAGCGGTGCCGCCTCGCCCGTGAAGGCCAGCTGGACCATGTCCTTGCCGTTGCCGAGCAGCTGCGGCACCGCGAGCGAGGCCATTCCGAGCGCCGCAAAGACGACGAGGGGCGTCAACACGGTGCCGCGGCCGGACGGCTTGGTGCGGTCTGCCCGGGCGATCAGGCGCACGTAGAACGCCGACAGCGCACCCGCGACCGGTCCGAACAGCAGCGCGAAAGCGACGAGGCCCGCCGTGGTGCCGTAGGCCGGCACCGCGTAGGTCGGCTTGTCCGGCAGCATCAGCCAAGACACGGCGGTCCCGAGGCTTGCCGTCAGGGCGGCGGGCGCGATCAACGGCAGGCTCACGCTCCCGAGCAGCACCTCCAGCGCGAAGAGTGCGCCGCCCAACGGAACGTCGTAAACGGCAGCAATGCCGGCGCCAGCGCCGAAGGCGGCGAGCAGGCGGCGGTGGCTCGGCGACAGGCCGGCCCGGCCCGCGAAGAGGCTGCCGAAGGCCGCGCCGGCCTGCTTGGGAGCGGCCTCGCGCCCGAGGGAGGCGCCGAGGCCGACGACGACGATCGACAGCACCGCCTGCGACAGGGTCGGCCAGAAGGGCAGCCGGCCGGCGCGGAACCAGATCGCGGCGGTGAAGCCGCCCGCGTGGGTGCCCTCGTGCCGGATGGCGAGCCGGCCCAGGCCGGCCACGAGGCCGCCGAGGGCCAATACGCCGACGCGTTGCGCCGGGCTGGCCGCCTCGACGGCCCGCAGGAACCCGGCATCGCCCTCGCCCCAGGCAAGGCGCTGCACGGCGTGGAGCAGCAGCACGAGCAAGCCCACGGCGAGGCCCGCCGCGATCCCCGTGACGGGCACGAGGCACCAAAAGCGCCAGCCGAGCCCGTCGTCGCCCGAGGCGTTGGGCTGGGGTGTGGCGCTCACGCGGCCGTCACGCGGACGCGATGCCAAGCTGCCGACAGGTAGCCCTTGAAGTTCCAGGTGTCGTCGGGCAAGGCCGGCTGGGTCTGGCCGGCGGCGTCCCAGGCACGGACGCAGATCTCGTGCTCGCCGGGCGGCAGGTCCAGCGTGCCGTGCCAGAAGGTCCAGCCCCAGCGGGCGTCGCCGTGATCTTCGTTCGTCGCTTGCACCCACGTGCGGCCGCCGTCGCCCGACAGGTCGACACGGATGATCGGCCGGTCGGTCGCGACCGCATAACCCTTCACCGCCACGCGCCCTGCCTTTATTTCCGCGCCCGGTGCCGGCTCCGTGATGGCGCTGTTGAGCGGCATGGCGTCGATGGTGATGCCGCGCGACAGGTCTTCCGTGTCGGGCCGCATGTCGGGCGGGAACAGCTTGTAGTCCCCGGCCTGCTGGTGGGCGTCGGAGGGCCGGTCCTGCACCGTGACAGTGCTGAGCCACTTCGGGCTGCGCACCCCCGCCCAGCCCGGCGCCACGATGCGCAGCGGGAAGCCGTGCTCGACGGCGAGCGGCTCGCCGTTCATGGCGAAGGCCACGATCGTATCGAGGTCGAGCGCCTTCGCCATGGGGATCGACGCGCCGAAATGCGCGCCGCCGTCGCTCGGCTGGCAGGTGTCGGCGCCCGTGAAGGCGACATGCAGCCCGTCGCCGGTCTCGGCACCCGCGGCTTCCAGCACGGCCGCGAGCGGGGCGCCGGTCCAGTCGGCGCAGCCGATGGCGCCCGCCGCCCAGGGGTCGCCCTTGACGGGCCGCACGCCGCGCATGTCGGCGCGTCGATTGCCGGCGCATTGCATCACGGCCCGCACGGTGCGGGGCGGCAGTGCTCGCACGTCGGCGAGCGACAGCGACAGCGGGCGTGACACCCGGCCCTCGACCGCGACGCGGTGAGCCTCACCGTCGAGCTCGGGGAGGTCGCCGTGTGAGCGGACGTAGAGCAGGTCCTGCGGGGTCAGGTAGTTGTCGCGCAGCTTCGGCAGTGGCGGCTCGGCGTTGAGCGGGTGGGCGCCGTGGACGATCAGCTCGGGATGTTTGCGGAACGGGTTGAGCACGGTATCCTCCTCATGTCTGTATCCGCAATCGATGGGGGAGGACCGCGGTTGCGGCCCTCCCCAGTTTTCAGAACTTACCGTTGGGGTCGACCTGCCAGATCTCGTCGGACAGCTTGCCGTCCGTGTAGAGCATCACGTAGCGGACCTTGACGGTGTTCTTGCCGGCGAAGACGACGTTGGCCGTCACGGTGGCGCCCTTCGGATTGGCGGCCTCCGCGAGGTCCGACACGGTCGCCTTCTGTTCGCCCTGCGCCGTCGTGAACTTGGTCCAGATGCCCTTCTGCGTGTCGGCGCCCGCGTAGGTGCCATCGAGCGGGCCGCCGACCCAGTGCAGCGCCGCGTTCGGGGCCGTCGAGGCCGTGATGGCGGCGACGTCGCCGCTAGCGATGGCGGCGATGTGGGCCTGCGCCATGTCGGCGGCCGGACCGGCCAGCGCCGGGGTGGCCAGGGCCGCGAGTGCGGCGGGCAGCAGGGCGATGTGCGAGATCTTCATGGTTAGGCTCCCGGGGTGGTGTTCGAAGGTGCGGCGGCTCCCCAGGCCGCTCGCGCCCTATTCGTTGTCGCGGCTCAGGCGAGACCGAGGACGCGGATCAGGCCGAGGCTCAGCGCGCCCAGGGCGGCGAGGGACAGCGTCACGGCGCCGGTGACGCGCAGGCCGGCCTTGGCTACCACCCGGACATCGACGCCGAGGCCGAGCGCCGCCATGGACAGAATGGTGAGCACGTTGGCGACGGTGGCCGTGGGGACGAGGGCGGCGGCGGGCACGAGGCCTGCCGAGCGCAGCGTGGCGAAGGCGAGGAAGGCCAGGATGAAGGGCGGCACCATGCGGTGGATCGGGACGTGGCCGGGCTTCGGGCGGTCGCCGGCCGTGACAGCGGGTGCGGTCTCGTCGGTCTCGTCGCGCAGGCGGCTCGCCAGCATGGACAGGACGAGGACCACCGGCCCGAGCATCAGCACGCGCACCAGCTTGACCAGCGTGCCGATCTGCACCGCGGCGGGGCCGACCGGGGCGGCGGCGGCCAGCACCTGCGGCACGGCATAGACGGTGAGGCCGGCCAGCGCGCCGAAGCGGAGCTGGCTCAGGCCGAGGGCGGCGCCGAAGAAGGGGAGGCCGAGCACGACCAGGACGCCCAGCACGGCCGTGAAGGCGATGGAGGCCGCGACGTCGTCGCCGTCCGCCCCGATCACGGGCGCCACGGCCGCAATGGCGGAGTTGCCGCAGATGGAATTGCCGCAGGCCACCAGCACGGCCATGCGCTTGGGCAGGCCGAGCAGGCGGCAGATGCCGAAGCTCATCGGGATAGCGAGCGTGACCACGCCGGCGATGCCGAACAGGAGGCCCGGGCCGACATCGGCGAGGGTGCGGAACGAGATGGACAGGCCGAGCAGCGCGACGGCCACCTCCAGCATCTGCTTGGCGCCAAAGGTGATGCCGGCGCGGAACCGCGTGCCCGGCGTCCAGGCAGTGCGGACGGCGGTGCCGACCAGGATGGCAAGCACGAGGGCTTCGAGCCAGGCGCGGCCGAACAGGTGGGCCTCGCCGGCCTCGAACCCGTAGGCCGCGGCCGTGACGCCGCCGCAGAGGGCCAGGCCGGGCAGCACGCGGAGGGCGCCGCGGCCGAGGCCGGCCAGCGGCAGGGGGTGGGCTGTGATCCGCTGCGGGATGAGGGGCTGGTCCGACATGGCGTCCTCGCTGTCTCGATGACGGCAATGTCGGCCCATTAGATCATTCGATCCAACGCAGGATATCGAACGGAACAATCTATCCTTTCGATCGATCGGGGCGGCCCTGAGCGCGTCGCTCGGAACAGCCCACGACGTTTCGGCGCTCTACTTCGAGGCCAGCTCGTCGTAGTACTTGCCGTTCACCTCCTCGCCGATCACCGCGAAGGCGGCGGGCGGGCACTTGTCGATCGGCTCCGTCCGGAAGGTGAAGCCGGTCGAGGGCACAGACACCTCGGCCTCCATGCGGCAGGTCGCGAGGAAGCCCTGCACGCGGAAGCGCTTCAGCTTGTCCTCGTAGGTGACCGGCTTGTCGGTCGCCTCGAACGTCATGCGGAACGTCATGCGGGCCGGTGTGGCGCGGGAGTCGATCGCCGGCCAGGTCGGCTGGTCGATCACGGGGACGTCGCGCACCGCGAGCGTGGCGGACTTGCCGTCGGCGCCCCAGGTGAGGCCGCCGGCCGGCACCGGAACCACCCAGTAGAGGCCGGCGTCGGTGATGGGCGGGTGGAAGTCGTGGATCTGGTTGGCCGGGCCGAACTGGCCACGGAACACCGTCAGTCAGATGTGGGTGAGGGCGGCGGGCTGCGGCTTGCGGGCCGCCCAGTAAACGCCGTCCATGATGCCGTAGTCGGTGGTCTTGGTGCCGAACAGCAGGCGTTCGCCCGCGCCGTCGATGCCGGCACCATCGAAGCCTGAGCAGCGGGCGACGCGGCCCTTGAAGTGGTACACGTGCGAGGGTTCGAGGTCCGGGCCGGCGGGCTGGTTGTGATTTCCGTTCGCGTCGAGCCACGGGATCGGGAAAGGCCCGGAGGGGCCGTCGGGAGCGATGGGCTCGGCGCCGGCCTCGGGCGCCGCAGCGGCGCCGCCGGAGAGAGCCGAGGGCAGCAGCAGAGCGCCGCCCGCGGCGGCGCGGCCGAGCACACCTCGGCGGCTGAGAGGGCCTGTGATCGTTCTCATCGCGTGTCTCCTGTCCTACGCAGTCTGACGGCTGCGGACTGGACGAACGCGGGGCGGGACCGCGCGTTGCGCTCTGACGAGAACTGTTCGTGAAAGACGATTGGTTCGAACGGAAAGCGAGATTGTTGGTCGGCGGACACCTCGCCTAACGTGAAATGGAGGACACGGGGAGGATCGATATGCCGGACGCCGACATCGCGACAGGGACCACGCGACGCCGCGTGCTGCAGGGGCTCGGCGCCGGAGCGCTGACGCTCGGGGCGGGCCGCGCCCTCGGTGCCGACGTGCGCCTGCCGCTGCCGAGCGACCCGCGCGACCGTCCGATGACCGGCGCCTTTCCGCAGAAGGGTTCGATGATCCTGCAGCGCACGCGTCCGCCGCTGCTGGAAACGCCGTTCGAAGTGTTCGACCAAGGCGTGTTCACCCCCAACGACCGCTTCTTCGTGCGCTGGCACTGGGCCGTGATCCCCGAGAGCGTCGACGCCGCCGCGTTTCGGCTCGCCGTGCGGGGCAACGTCGAGCGGCCGCTCAGCCTCTCGCTCGAAGACGTGCTGAATTTGCCGAGCGTCGAGCTCGCCGCCGTCAATCAGTGTTCGGGCAACTCGCGCGGCCTGTTCGAGCCCCGCATCGCCGGTGGCCAATGGGACAACGGGGCGATGGGCAATGCCAAGTGGGTCGGCGTGCGACTCAAGGATGTGCTCGACCGCGCCGGCGTCAAGGCAGGCTCGGTGGCGGTGCGCTTCAACGGGCTCGACGAGCCCGTGGTGCCCGACGCGCCCGACTTTATGAAGAGCCTCGACCTCGACCACGCCCGCGACGGCGAGGTGATGATCGCTTACCGGATGAACGGCGAGCAGCTGCCGCTCCTGAACGGCTTCCCGCTGCGCCTGATCGTGCCCGGCTGGTACTCGACCTACTGGGTCAAGATGCTGAGCGACATCGAGGTGCTGGACAAGCCGGACGAGAGTTTCTGGATGAAGACGGCCTACCGCATCCCGGACACGCCGCACGCCAGCGTCAGGCCCGGCGAGACCGGCTTTCCCACGGTGCCGATCAACCGCATGGTGCCGCGCAGCTGGTTCACGGGCTTGGCGAACGGGGCGAAGGTGAAGGCCGGCGCGTCGGCGCCGCTGCGCGGCATCGCGCTCGGCGGCGACCGGGGCGTCAAGGCCGTCGACGTGTCGACCGACGGCGGTGCCACCTGGGCGGCGGCCAAGCTCGGCGCCGACGAGGGCACCTACTCGTTCCGCCGCTGGACCTTCGACGGAGCGGCCGCGCCGGCGGCGGGCGGCAAGCTCGAAGCCCTGGTGCGCTGCACCAACGCGGACGACGTGGTCCAGCCCATTTTGCAGCCCTGGAACCCGGGCGGGTTCATGCGCAACGGGGTCGAGACGCTCGACCTCACAGCGGCCTGAAGGAGGCGATCATGCAGATCTCGTTCGGAACCGTCGCGTTCGGCGTCGTGGTCGCGGCGGCCCTCACTCTCGCCATTGTCGGTTCGCCCGACGAGCGTGGCCGCCGGCAGGTCGCCGAGACGCGCGCCGCTGCCGTCGCTGCGGCCGCCGAAGCCGCGGCGCCGAAGACGGCCTCGGCCGACGGCGTCACGCTGACCAGCGTGTCCTTCACGCTGCCGACCAGCGACCGCGAATACCCGGCCGGCCCTCACGCGGATGCGATCAACGGCAACTGCCTTTCCTGCCATTCGGCCGGCATGGTCCTGACCCAGCCGGAGCTCAGCCGTGCCGAGTGGCAGGGCGAAGTCAACAAGATGGTCAAGGTGTACAAGGCGCCGGTGTCGCCCGAAGATGCCGCGGCGGTGGTCGAGTACCTCGCGCAATTGAAGCCCGGCCGCTGACGGGAAGGGCTGTTACGCCCCTCCGCTATGTATATCTATCAAAGAGCGACGCTCCGGGGCGGGACCGGAATCGACTGGGCAATCTCGGCACTGCTCTTCACTCAGAGTCCAGATCCTCGATGGTCGAGACGTCGGCTTCGGTGAGCTCCGCTCGGCCGGGAGCTGTCATACCGAGCTTCCACCGCTCCAGATGCTTGTAGACCATCACCTTGTCGGTCAGCAGATCGCCGTGCGTTCGACAGAAACTCTCCAGCGTCGCCTTAGGGCCGATCATCTCGACACACATGGTCAGTTCGCTGTTCATGCCCTCGACTTCACGAACCTGGACGTGTCCGTGATTGCTGAAGCCGTAATGCGTATGATGGGCGACGGCGTTGACGAGGCCGGCCCGCTTCGCCCGGTTGACGATCTCCTGATAGAGGGGACGGCCGGAGAACGCAGCCTTTAATCGGCTTTCCCCGGCTTGGCGAAAACGCTCCTTCGGCGTGAGGTAGACGCGGAGCATCCCGATTTCTTCGGCCGTGACGTGATGTGATGGCAGCATGGTGTCGTCCAGAGGTGATCGGAAAGCGTTCTCGTTGCCGAAGCCCAAGCCCAGGGCGGAGACGTCGAGCGACGCGCGGGGGAGTTGCCGGACATGGCGGAGCGCGATGTCGGGCGGGATCAAGGCGCCGGGTGTCTTGGGCACCGCCAGGCGCTGGGCGAGGTAGATCCCAGAATGGCCGCTGCAGAGGTAAGCCACGAAACACGCCACCGCGATGTAGATGGTGTTGCCCGAACCGAAGAGCTCAATGCCCATGATGGTGCAGGCGAGCGGCGTGTTGGAGGCGCCGGCGAAGATGGCGACGAAACCGAGTGCGGCGAAAAGGTCGGTCGGCGCTCCGAGCAAGCCCGACAAAGCGTTGCCGAGACCGGCACCGATGAAGAAAAGAGGCGTGACCTCGCCGCCCTTGAAGCCCGTCGCCAGGGTCGCGACCGTGAAGACGATCTTCCAGGCCCAGGCCCACGGGAAAACATGGTTCCCGAAGAACGCCACGATCGACGCGGCGTGTGGATCGGGCGAGGTGACGCCGAGGCCGAGATAGTCTCGCGTGCCCAGCGCATAGGTCAGACCGATGACGGCGAGACCGCCGATGGCCGGTCGGAGCCAGGGTATCGTGCACAGCCGTTTGAAGGCCGAACCGCACCAGTGCATCGCTTCCGAGAACAGAAGGCTCGCCAAGCCGAAGGCGACCCCGGCCAGGGCGACTTTGGCGAGAAGAACGGGATCGGCATGGAACGAGCCGGCCGGCCCGTCCGTGACGCTGGAGAAGGCGACGTGGTACGCCACATGGGTGATGCCCCAAATGTGGCAGGCCCAGTCTCCGACGATCGCCGCCAGCACGCAGGGAACGAGGGCGCTGTATTGCACCCGCCCCACGGCCAGCACCTCGAGCGCGAAGACCGCGCCGGCGATCGGGGTGCCGAAAACGGCGCCGAACCCAGCCGCGATTCCGGTGGTCAGGAGCATGCTGGTGTCGGCGGGCCCGAGGCCGAAAGGCTTGCCGATGGCGCTCGCGATCGTCCCGCCGAGCTGAACCGCGGTCCCTTCGCGCCCCGCGGAGCCACCGAAGAGGTGTGTGACCAGGGTCGAGATGACGATGAGGGGCGCCATGCGAAGCGGTATGCCGCCGCCCGGCTCGTGGATCTGGTCCACGATGAGGTTGTTGCCGCCCTCTGCCGGTCGGCCGACCCAGGCGTAGACGGCACCGATCGCCGCACCGGCGCCGGGCAAGCCGAATAACAACCACGGATGCATGAAGCGCGCTTCCGTGACCCCGTCGAGAAGCCAGAGAAAGGCGGCGCAGAACGACCCCACGACCAGCGCCATGGGGACCGTCAGGCCTATCCACTTGATCGCCAGCAACGCATGGACCGCGCGTTGCACCACGAACGACCGTAGGTGCCGAAAAGACCGCTGCACAGATGCGGACTGACGCCGACGAATGAGTGAAACGGACAAACGGATTCCCCCTTACGACATGCAAGGTAGGAATCATCAGCCCCGAACGGGGCGGTTCGACCCAAGAAAGGGTCAGGCAGAAATCCATTGCCGGACGCATCCATAGCGCTCGACGCGGAGAGCGTAAACCCACGGACGAGGCGTTCATGCATCTTTTCCACGATCGATCCTGTGACGAACGCCGCCGCTGACGGACCCGGGAGACGGGCGGAGGCGCGAACAGTCGGGAAGATGCCTGTGCCGGCTCGCGCGCGCCTCTCGGGATTCGCGGCCCTCACCGACCTTCACCGAGCCGTCCACGCGATCGATCGAGCCTCACGATCGAACGTTCTGGAATGGAGATTGGACGGCGCGGGCCGCCCGTCTCCTATCTCCCGTCACCCGACAGGGGGCGACCGCCGCAACCCTCGCGTCGACCCATCCCGAATCAACGAGGTGAAGATCTTGTCCCGCATCCGCCCCTCCCTTCTGCCCGGGCTGGTTCTCTGCGTCGCCGTGACCCTGGTGGCCGTGGCGTTGCAGGCCATCGAGACGCGGATCGTCGGCGAGCCCTACCTCGAAGCGCTCGTGCTGGCGATCCTGCTCGGGGTCGCGATCCGCTCGCTGTGGACGCCGGGTCCACGTTGGGCACCCGGCATCGCCTTCTCGGCCAAGGTGCTGCTGGAGGTCGCGGTGGTGCTGCTCGGCGCGTCGGTCAGCGCCGCAACGGTCCTGGCGCTCGGCCCGGCGTTGATCGGCGGCATCGCGCTCGTGGTGGCGCTCGCCATCGCGTCGAGCTACGCCCTGTGCCGCCTGCTCGGCCTGCCGAAGCGCATGGCCGTGCTGGTCGCCTGCGGCAACTCCATCTGCGGCAACTCCGCCATCGCGGCGGTGGCGCCGGTGATCGGGGCGGACGGCGACGACGTCGCCTCCTCGATCGCCTTCACGGCCGTGCTCGGCGTCGTCGTGGTGCTGCTCCTGCCGCTGCTGGTGCCGGTGCTGGCTCTGTCGCTGACCCAATACGGCGTTCTGGCCGGCCTCACCGTCTACGCCGTGCCGCAGGTTCTGGCCGCGACGCTGCCGATCGGGGCGCTGTCGAACCAGGTCGGCACCGTGGTCAAGCTCGTGCGGGTGCTGATGCTCGGCCCCGTGGTGCTCGCCCTGTCGCTCGTCACGCGCCGGCTGCGCGACGAGCCGGACGAGCCCGCGCCGCACGTCACCGCCGGGGACCGGCCGCGCCGCGGACGCCCCGCGCTGCACGAGCTGGTGCCGTGGTTCATCGTCGGCTTCCTCGTCGTGCTGCTCCTGCGCTCGCTCGGGCTGATCCCGGCACCGGCCCTGCCGCCGATCGGCGCCACAGCCAGCGCGCTCACCACCGTGTCAATGGCGGCGCTGGGCCTCGGCGTCGACGTGCGGGTCGTGGCGAAGGCCGGCGTCCGCGTCACCGCGGCGGTGACGGCCTCGCTGGTCGTGCTTGGCCTCGTCAGCCTCGCTCTGATCCGCGTCATGGGCGTCGCCTGACGGGCGCCGTGGGGCGCGTCAGTCCTCCTCGATGCTGGCCTGGACGATGGGCACGGCGCCGCCGTTCAGCGCCGCGCCCGTGAGGTGGCCGAGCGCCACGGAGGCGAGGCACAGCGCCACCGAGGCCGCGACGTTGACCGCCGCGCGGCCGAGGGCACCGGCGCGCAGCAGATCGAGCGTCTGCAGGCTGAAGGACGAGAAGGTCGTGAACCCGCCGCAGAAGCCCACCATCACGGACAGGCGGGCGACCTCGGGCGCCGGATAGCGGCCGTGCGCCAGCGTCAGCGTGCCGAACAGCCCGATGACGAAGGAGCCGGTGACGTTGATGACCACCGTGCCCCAGGGCAGCGTGCCGCTGATCGGCGCGAGGGCCAGCGCCAGCAGATAGCGAGCCACCGTGCCGAGTGCGCCGCCGAGCCCGATAGCGATGACCGTCACGGGATCCAAGCAGCATGCTCCTTGTTCGCACGGGATGCCGCCCGTGCTTCCGTGGCGAGGACAGGCCCGCGCCTCTCGACATGCATGCCGATCTCCTCTTTCACTCTTCCTCTCACCAGCTCATCGTGCTCCAACCCGTCACCTGGCCCGGTTTCATGTCGAGCAGCGCAAACACCTTGTCGGGCACGCGCTCGACGTCGAGGACCTCTGCGAAGGGGTCGTGGTTGCGCAAGCCCTTCTCGGCTTCCGCGCAGTCGTCGGTCGCGACGATGTAGCAGAGCAGCCGCTCCTGCCGGCGGCACCAGAATTTCCATCCACCTCGTTCCATCCGCTGCTCCCAGTTCAAAGCCTCGCGCCGTCAGTGCGCGAGGAACACCGGTATCGTCGCCTCGCGCAACACGGTCTCGCTGACGCTGCCGAACAGCCAGTCGAGGAAGCGACCGCGCCGGAACGCGCCCATCACGAGCCAATCCGCGTCCCCGGCGGCCGACACCAGCGCGTCACCACGCGAGGACGCCCCACCGTCCACCGCCAAAAAGTCGGCGACGAGGCCGAGATCGCGAAACAGCGCTCGCGCGCCGTCCAGGGCCGCGTCGTCGCCTCCGTCGATAGCCAGGATCCGGATGGCCTCGGCGCGCTCCAGCCAGGGTCGCGCGTCCGCAACCGCGCGGCGACAGGCCGCGTCCTCGTGCCAGCCGACCGCGATGCGTCGCACCGGCCGGTGCCGGCAGCCGCGTGGAACCACCAGCACCGGGCGGCCGGTGTCGAAAAGGGCCGCGTGGAGCGCTTCCTGCGCCTCGCCCGCATAATGCCGCTCGGGCACCGCAGCGGCGATCAGTGTCGCGCCGGCGGCGTGGGCGTCGATGGCCGCCGTCTCGGTTCCCCCCGCGTCGATCCAGCGGAAGCCCGCGGGGCCGAGCGCGGCCACAACCGCGTCGTAGACGTCCCGCACGGCCCGGCGCTCCTCCGCCTCCTCGCGCAGGATGGCGGCGCGGCGGTCGTCGGTGAGGATCTCCTCGGTCGGCAGGATGGTGGAGGCGGGATCGACGGCGACGTGCAGCGCCGCGACCTCGCCCCCGACGGCCTCGGCGGCCGCGAGAGCGGCTTCCAGGCAGGAGCGGGCGCCGTGCCGGTCGGCCAGCACGGCCAGGATGGTCGTCGTCATGTCTATGCCTCCGTTCGATTAAACATCGTATTCCACCCGCCGTGGCGGGACGGCAACACGGCCGGCGCCCGGTGAGCGTCTCTCCGCTGTTCCGCACCGTCCCGTCCGTCGGCGGGGCCGGTACCTCCCGACGACAGCGAGACGGGGTGGGCCATGGATCGGAACGCGACGAGCAGCGTCGCGAGATCCGCCTCCAGGTCATCCTCTTCGACGGCGAAGGGTTCACCCTTACGGTATCGATCGTCGATCATGATCCTCCCCCCGTATCTTACGCCGACAGTCGAGTCCTGCTCTGCAAGAAAATCCACTTGGCTTCTCCGATGATCTCGTTCGCTCCGCTCGATCGATGGCGCGAACTCAGCGGGACACGAGCAGGGCCGTCGAGGAATCGTCGATCAGGCGGGCGACAAGCGTCGGCACGGCCGGTGCACGCCAGCGGGCCGGCCCTCCGAGACCGACCACGATCAGGTCGGCCCCGACCCGCCGCGCCAGCGGCGCGAGGGCGCTGTCGGCATCGTCGACGCTCGCCTCCGCCCGGACCCTAACGCCGCGACCGGCGAGGCGGCGCATCACGGTCGCCGGCGACCCGTCGTCGAGCGGGACGAGCACGACCTCGTCCGCGGTCTCCAGCAGCGGCATCGCGTCGTGGATCGCACGCGTGCACGCGCGGTCCGCCCGCCAAGGGAAGAGGATGCGCCGCCCCGCTGGCCCTGCGCCCCCGTCGGCCTCGATCAGCACGGGAGGGCCGAGGGCGCCGAGCGCGGGTGCAGAGATGCCGGAACGATGAGGCGAAGTCGCGGCGCCCCGTCCGGCGATCACGAGATCGGCCGACAGCGTGCGTTCGAGCAGCCCGGCCGGATCGGCCGGGGCCATCTCGTGGTGCCCATCGACCCCGCCGAGGCGGAACGCGGCCCGCATGTCCTCGACAAATTCGAGGGAGGTCGGAGACGACGCCATGCCGAGCGCATCGGGCGCACACAGGTCGAGCACGCAGAGGCGCGCCCGGCAGACGGCCGCGCGCGAGACGGCCTTGGCCAGCAGCGCCGGAGCGTCCAGCGTCGTCGAGTCGAGGCAGACGATCAGATCCACGACCATGCCGCTTCCTCCCCGTCCTATGGTGTTCCGCTTAATGAGACAGCAGCACGGGCAGGAGGTCCTGGCCGAGCAGGTCCTGCGTCGCGCCGCCGAACAGGCGCTCGGCGATACGCGGATGGCCGTAGGCGCCCGCCACGATGAGGTCCGAGCGCTCGCGGTCGAGGCTGGCGAAGAGGGCCGACAGCCAGTCGCCGCGGCCGTCGTCGCGCCAGCCGTCGACGATCACCTCCGCGCCGTGTCGATGCAGGTGGGCGGCGAACCCCTCCACCGCCGTTTCTCCCAGGCCGTAGCGGGCGTCGAAGGTGAACAGGGCCGTCCGTTCGGCATCGCGCAGGAAGGGCAGCGCGTCGTGCGCCGCGCGGGTCGCCTCGCCGGTGCCGTTCCAGGCGACGGTCGGACGTCGGCCGATCGCGCGGGCGGCGTCCCAGCCGACGGGGAGCATCAGGAGCGGCACGCCAGCGGCGAGCAGGAGGCGGCCGGGGAAGTCGACCGGCACCGCCCCGGCGTTCCGCCGATCCGGCTGGGTCACGACGAGCAGGTCCGCGTCGTGGGCGAAGAAGTCGCGCGCGGCACTCGCGTCTGGCGAAACAGCGCGATGGCCGTTGGCGACGCCCGCCCGCGAGGCGACCTCCTCGAAAGAGGCCTGCAGGTTGTCCCGGCAGAGCTGCCAGCCTCCGTCGGACGACACCGCGGGAACGAGGTTCACGGCGGTGAGGCGGGCTTCGAACCTGCGCGCCAGCTCGACAGCGGCATCGACCCGCGCCGACGTCGCCGAACCGGTGTCCAAGTAGACGATGATGTCACGATAAGTCATTCCGCCCTCCGTCGGTCGGTTGCGGAAGGCGAAGCTCCGCATCCATTAGCAATGTCGTGCAGGTGTCATCAGCCCTGGGGGCGGTCGAAGGCGGACTCCATCGCCTGATGTCTCGGCGTGGGATATGTGGTCTGGGTCTGGCCATCACGGCGGGTTCCGGTCGGTGGTCTTGCCCACATCGGCCTTGACGAGCAGGGCGGCCGCGACCGGCGCCGCCGCCACGATGTAGAACCCCGCCTCGCCCCACCACAGCAGCACGCTGGCCCCGGCCAGCGCGCCAAGGATAAAGCCCGCGAAGAGGGAGCCCGACTTGGCGAGCCGCACCTCGTCGGTCCGCCGGAGGCCGTTGCGGCGCGCCCCGCCCGCGACGTCGAAGAGGAGGTGGCCGATCTCTCGGCCGAGGTCGGTCACCATGCCGGTGACGTGGGTGGTGCGGACCTGGTCGCCGAGCAGCGCGCTGCTGGTGGCGTTCTGCTGGCCCATGGCGAAGGCGAGCAGCAACACGGCCGCGAACTCTGCATCTCCGCCCCGGCCGAAGACCGACAGGGCCAGACCGGCTGACGCGACCAGGGTGCCCTCGACGATCAGCAGGGACCGCAGCGTGCCCGTTTCCGACCGCTCCTCTCGGATCGCGATGTACAGCCCGCAACCGACGGCGCCGGAGAGGAAGCTCGCGATCAGCGCGATGCCGAGCGTTGCGGCATCGCCCCGCCCGTGCATGAGGTGACCCATCACGGAGGTGGTGACGCCCGAGACGTGGGACGTATCCCGCCCCGTCGCGGCGACGCCGATGCCGTTGACGGCACCGGCCACGAGGGCCAACCATGCCGCTACGGCCGGCTGCGCAGAGACGGGATGGGACGCCATCAGCGGGGGGCCGCGAGGCTGTGGATCCAGCCCACGACATCGGCGTAGCGCGTCTCGGCCGCATCGCGGCTCGTGAACTTGCGCCGGCACAGCAGGGCTTCGCCGACCTCGTCCGAGTCAGGGTCGACGCTCGGCACGTAGCGCAGCGTCACCTCGAACTCGCCGTCGTCGAGCTTGTCCATCTCGACGATCTCGGCCTTATCGCCCGTCCCAGCGACCTCTTCCTTGATCTCGTTCTTTGACATGATGAAGTCTCCTCTACTGAATGTTGTTCTCCCGCGGTCATCGCGAGGACCGTCGAAGGTGAAAGATTATCGGGCATGATCGCCCGTTCCGTGCCGTCAGACCGCGAAGGGGTTCCTGAAGTCGGGATCACCAAGTTCGCGCTCGATCGCCAGTAAACGGTTGTATTTGGCGATCCGCTCCCCCCGGCACGGCGCGCCGGCTTTGATCTGCCCGGTGCCGAGCGCCACCGCGAGGTCGGCGATGAAGCTGTCGTCGGTTTCGCCCGATCTGTGCGACACCACGCAGCGCCAACCGGCCTCCCGGCACAGCGCCACAGCCGTCATCGTCTCGGTCAGCGTGCCGATCTGGTTCGGTTTGATCAGCGCGGCATTGGTGCTCCGCTCGCGGATGCCGCGGGCGATGAGGGCCGGGTTCGTCGCGTAGAGGTCGTCGCCGACGATCTGGAGGCGATCGCCTGCCGCCGCCGTCTGGCCACGGAACCCGTCCCAGTCGTCCTCGGCGAAGCCGTCCTCGATCGACACGATCGGGTAGGCGGCGGCGAGCCGGCCGTAGAGGTCGAGCAGCGCTCCGGACGACAGCCGGCCACCCCCGTCCCGGAGGGCATAGCCGTCGCCGTCGCGGAACCCCGTCGCGGCGGGGTCGAGCGCGATGCCGACGTCGCGACCCGGTTCCAGACCGGCCCGGCGGATCGCCTCGACGAGGAGATCGCAGGCTTCCGCGGCCCCGGCGAGGCGTGGCGCGAAGCCGCCCTCGTCTCCCACCGCGGTCGACTGGCCGCCCGCCCCGAGCAGCGCCTTCAGCGCGGCATAGACGGCGACGCCAAAGCGCAGGGCCTCGGAGAAGGTCGGCGCGCCGACCGGCACCACCATGAATTCCTGCATGTCGAGCCCGCTGTCGGCATGCGCGCCGCCGTTGATGACGTTCAGCATCGGCATCGGCAGGCGCCGCGCCGCGACCCCGCCGAGATAGGTGTAGAGCGGAAGGCCGGTGTCGAGAGCTGCGGCTCGGGCGATGGCGAGCGAGGTACCGAGGATCGCGTTGGCACCCAGCTCCCGCTTGTCCGGGGTGCCGTCGAGCCGGCACATCATGTGATCGAGCATCGCCTGCCGCCGGGGATCGTGGCCGACGAGCTTGGGGCGGATACGGTCCTCGACGCTCGACGTCGCGCCGATCATGCCGCGGCCGGCGTAGCGGGCGGCGTCGCCGTCCCGGCGCTCGCGCGCTTCGGCCGAGCCGGTCGACGCGCCGGCCGGGACCGAGGCCGAGCCCACGAGGCCGTTCTCCAGCGTCACTTGAACGTCGAGAGTGGGATTGCCGCGGGAGTCGAGGATCTCCAGCGCCCGGATGTCGGCGATGCGGGATGTCATCTCAGGCCTCCCCGGTGAGGAGAAGGCGGACCGACGGCCGGCAATCGGCGGTCAGGTCCTCGGACTGTAGGCCAAAAGCGGCCTCGCACGCCCGGGTCATCGTCGCGCGTAGGTCACGCTCGTCGACGCGATCGGCGGCCATCATGAGACGGACGATCGGTTCATCTAAGATTTGATCGAGGGTAAGGGAGTTCGCCTGCATGACACACCTCTGCTCTTCCCATAACGGGTCTAAGCAGGAGTCATCAGCCACGAGGCGGTTAAACGGGAACTCCATCCCGGTATGATAGAAATAGCGCTTCGGCGCTTTCCCTGCAAGCCCCCTTCACCTTATTTCGACCGAGCGCCTCGTCCGAACGCGCGTTCTCCGCCGACGACGAAGCAAACGAGCGCCGATGCGATGGCGGCGGCGACGATGGGGAAGGTGATCCTGTAGCCGAGCCACCCGATGAGGGGGCCGGCCAGGATGGGACCGCCCGCGTGGCCGATGTCCCACAGGCTGCCGAAGACGCCCATCGCCGCGCCGTAGCCGCCGCGGGCGGCACGGTCGCCGATCAGCGCGGTGGTGGACGGCGTCACCATGGCGGTGCCGGCCCCGAACGCGGCGCAGAGGACGAGGAGCAAGGCATAGTCGCTGCACCACGGGACCGATGCCAGGCAGAGGATGCAGAGGCTCATACCCGCCACGATGACCGGACGCCGGCCGACGCGGTCCCCGAGAGCGCCCATCGGCCCGCGGAGCAGGATGGAGGCGACGCCCTGCACGCCGAAAAGCCATCCCACGTCGACGATGCGGATGCCGATGCCGGTCGCGTAAAGGGGAAGGTAGGCCTGCAGCGTGCCCACGCCCGCGTAGAGCGCGCCCTCGGCGAGGCTGGCGAGACGGATGCCGGGATCGCCGAGAATCTGCGCGAGCCCGCGGCGGAGGTCCGCGAGGACGTACCGGGGCGGGCTGCTCGGCTTCGGGCCGCCGCCGCCTGGCAGCGGCAGCAGGGCGAGCAGGGCGGCGACGCCGATCAGCCCCGAGACGACGAAGGCCGGGGTGAACCCCACCCACGCCAGCACCGCAGCCCCCACCACCGGGCCGAGCACGACCCCGGCGTTCTCGGCCGCGCCGTAGAGGCCTAACCGGCGCCCGCGTGCTTCCGGGTAGAGGCTCGCCACGCGGGCCGAGGCGGCCGGTGCGTAGAGCGCGGTCGACAGGCCGTGGTAGAGGCGCAGGGCGAGGAGCTGCGGCCAAGCCGTGACGAGCGGGTAGAGGAACGGCGCCGAGGCCTTCACGCAGAGGCCCGCCAGCATCAGTCGCCGGAAACCGAACAGGTCGGCCAGGGCGCCCGATGGGAGCTTGACGACGATGCCGGTGACCGTGACGGCCGCGACCAGCAGGCCGATGGCCGCGGCCGGGGCGCCGAGATGCGCGGCGTACAAGGCCGTGAGCGGGCTCCGCGCCATTTCGTAGCTGAGGCGGCCGAGGAAGCCGACGGCACACAGCAGCACGAAGGCCCCAGGCCGCCGCGCCGCGGCGTCGGGCGCATCCGTCCCCCCCTGGTCGGCGTCGTCGTTCGAAGGGGTCCGATCGCGGTTCGGGGATGTCACGACGGTCTCATGCCTCCGGGTCGGTGCACGGCTTCGGGCCGAAGCGCGCCCTGATCGCCTCGATCTCACGATCGGTCATGCGCTCGATGCCGATGTATCGGTTGTCCGCTGCCACGAGCACGGCCAGCAAGGTGTCGAGCTTGGCGTGCATAGCCTCGCTGTCGCGGTTCTGGGCGTTCTGGATCAGGAACACCATCAGGAACGTGACGACGCTGCTGACCGTGTTCATGATGAGCTGCCACGTGTCGGAGAAGCCGAGGGCGGGTCCTGCGACGGACCACAGCAGGACGACCGCGAAGGCGAGCGCGAACACCGCCGGGCGCCCTGCCGCATTGGCGATCCAGGTCGACGTGGCGGCAAAGATGCGGTTCATCGGGGCTCTCCGCCGGTGTGTCGGGCGCTGAAGGCCGCCTCCAGCGGTCGCTGGCATTAAGATATCGCGCGGGAGGCCCCGCTCGGGTCGGCGCCGTCATGGCGCCGTGCCCCTCCCACGCATCACGTCGAGGAAGGCCTGCTCGGCGCGGCTGCGGTAGCGGTCGCGATGGCGCAACGCCGTGAAGGCGCGCTCCGGCAGCGGAGAGCCGACCTGCACCAGCAGCCCCGCCTCCATCGACGGCGCCGCCACCGACGCCGAGAGTGCCGTCGCGCCGAGACCGGCCTCGACGGCGCCCCGCACGGCCTCGTTGGACGGCAGCTCGCAGGCGATCGGCAGGCCTTCCAGTACGCCGGCCGCGGCGGCAGCGGCCTCGAAGATCGAGCGCGTGCCCGACCCGCGCTCGCGCAGCACCCAATCGCTGTCCGGCCATGCGTCCGGCGCCACGGCCGGCCGTTCGGCCCAGGGGTGGCCTGGGGCCACGACCACCACGAGCCGGTCACGCGCGACCTCCTCGGCGAGCAGCGCGGGATCGTCGACGTGGCCCTCGACGAAGCCGATGTCGGCGGCTCCCTCCCGGACGCCCGCGGCCACCTCGGCGGTGTTGCCGATCCGCAGGCGGAGGTCGATCCCCGGGTGGGTGCGGCGGAAGGAGACGATGTGGCGCGGCAGCCAATAGCTCGCGATCGTCTGGCTTGCGTAGACGTTGAGCGTGCCGCGCTTGAGCCCGCTCAGTTCGGCCAGCACGCGCTCGGCCGCCTCGGCGCGGGCCAGCACGGCGCGGGCCTCGCCGAGGAAGAGCGCGCCCGCCTCGGTGAGGGCGATGCCGCGCCCGACACGGTGGAACAGCTTGGCGCCGTGGCGTCCTTCG
Organism: Lichenibacterium minor; assembly: GCF_004137685.1. Classification (GTDB taxonomy): domain Bacteria; phylum Pseudomonadota; class Alphaproteobacteria; order Rhizobiales; family Beijerinckiaceae; genus Lichenihabitans; species Lichenihabitans minor. The sequence goes on from NZ_QYBB01000015.1 coordinate 94,285, forward strand.
AGGGACGACACGGCCGCGCTGACGGCCGACTGCGCCATGTTGAGCGCTTCTGCGGCGCGGGTGACGTGGCAGCGTTCCGCCACGGCCACGAAGATGCGGAGCTGTTCCAGCGTCATGGAGGACTCACCGTCCGGCCCGTGCCGGATCGGGTTCTACCGCGGGCGCCATGGGCGGAAAGACTGCGGCGAAGAGGTCCGAACCGTAGCTCGTCCGCAGCGGCTCCCCCTCCGTCACGGCGAAGGAGCGCGCCCCGTTCTCGCCCCGCGCCGCGCGGAGAAACAGGGTTGCGCGTCCACCGCGGTCCCGGAAGGCGCGCGCGAAGGCGTATTGGTGCGTCACGAAGGCGACCCGGATGCCACGGGCCAGCAACGCTGACACGATCTGGCGGGCCACCTCCGAGCCCTCCCGCTCGTTGGTGGCGGCGAAGGACTCGTTAAACAGCACGAGCGCGTTGGGGACGAGCGCGTCGGCGGTGGCCGACATGCGCGCGAGCTCCTCGTCGAATTTGCCACTGTGGAGCGAGGCGTCCTCCTCACGGCGCCAGTGCGTGAACACGCGCTCCGGCACCTCGCCCGCGAAGGACCGCGCCGCCACGAACAGGCCGCAGCGCATCATAACGGCGGCGAGACCGATGCTGCGCAGGAAGGTCGACTTGCCGCCCCGGTTGGCGCCCGTGACGATGACGAGGTCGCGACCGTCCGCCTCCAACGCGTTGCCGACGATCCCGTGCCCGAGCCCGAGGGCCAGGCAGGGGTCGCACAAGCCATCGGCCGAGAGCGCGCGGTCGCCGGGCGGCTTCGCATCCGGGAAGCAGGTCGGGCTGCCCGCCACCGCGAGCGCCTCGTGGAGGTTCAGCGCACCGACGTAGAAAGCGAGTTCGGAGCGCAGCGCGCGGAAGAACCCGATGACGTGCTCGGTCGAGCGCGCGACGGCGCCGCTCGCGACCGCCACGCCGCGATCGCGCAGCTCGGCCAGCGCACGTGCCCCGCTCTCGTCGCGCGGCGCTAGCGTGAAGTCGTAGCCTTCGGGGGCGCGGCCGACGAACCGCGCCAGACGGTCCCGGCGCAGGTCGGCTCGGCGCAGGGTGTAGTCCTGCCCGGCGTTGCCCGGGCCAAGGCGCGCGCTCATCAGCACGCCGCCCGGAAAGGTCAGGCGCTTGAGGCTGCGGTCGACTTCGGCGAGGTAGCGCTCGTCGAGCTCGCGGCGGAGCATCGAGAACAGGGTGGCGAGACCCGCCGAGCGGAAGGCGGTGCCTTCCCGGTCCGCCACGGCGCGCAGGCGCCGGAGGAAGCCCGAGAGCACGCCCATCAGCTCGACGGCCCGGGTCAGCACCATGGAGGGCGATCTGAAGAAGGCGCCGATGCCACCCTTGCGCTCGGCCTCGATGGCCTCGACCGTCAGCCGGTAGAGCTCCCGGATCACCTCTGGGCGGGCGATGGCGTCGCGCAGCACCCCCTGGCGGTGCCGGATGGTGGCGAGGTCGGGGGTACCAGCGAGCAGCACGCCGCGCGCCGCGTCGTGCAGGCGCTCATCACCTTTCGCCATCGCGTCGACGAGGGTGGTCAGCGCGAGGTCGCGGACGAGGTCGCCGGTCCCGGGGGGGTCTGGGCGTTCCCATTCGAAGTCGCGGTCGGAGTGGAGCAGCAAGGCCTGCATGGCGTTCGGCTCGCGTCGGTGCTTCAGAAGTGGAGGCGGTCGCTCAGGGCTGCATAGGTCAGCCTGTGCTTCTCGGCGATCGCGAGCGCGTAGCTGCGTCCGTCGGCGGGTCGCCGCACGATCTCGAAGGTGCGGCGCGCGGGGTCGTCCGGCACCACCGTGCTGACGGCGCTGACGATCGTCGGACTGAGCGCGACCAGCTCGTCGAGGAACGTCACGAGAACGCAGAGCACGTCCAGAGCAACGACACGTCGGAGCACCTCGCCGGCCAGGAACACTGCGTCGTCGAGGGTGGTCGAGCTGAAGATCTCGTTGAGCACGATGACCGAGGCCGGCGTCGCGGCCCCGAGCAGGTCGCGCACCCGGACGAGGTCGTCCTCGAGCTTGCTGCGCTGGTCCACGACGCTCTCCTCTCGCTCGAAGTGGGTGAAGACGGCGTCGGCGAGGTGAAGCGTGGCGGCGCTCCCCGGCACGGGCAACCCGAGGCTGGCGAGGTGGTGCATCTGCCCGAACGCGCGGGCGAAAGTGGTCTTGCCCCCCTGGTTGGGGCCCGACACGAGGAGGATGCGCTCGCCGGCCGCGAGGTCGAAGCCGTTGGTGACGACGGGCGTCCCTTCCCGAACGAGCCGCGTCGCCAGCGCGACGTCGAAGCCGTCGCGGCTCGACACCGCCTTCTCGCGCGTGACGGTGGGCAGGCAGAAGCGCAGGCCGGCGCGCCGCAGGGGCGCGATCGCGTCGCGGTAGGCGAGGAAGAACTGGAACTCGCGGTCGATACGGCACAGCGTCAAATCCAACGCGGCCCGGGCGCCCTCAGCGAGGACGGCCATCCGGTCGAAGAGTTCGGGCTGGAGGCGGGCCACGAACTCCAGGATCACCTCCTCGATGGAGTTCAGGCCGGGGGCGTCGCGCGGTTCGGGCGGCCGTTCGGCTGGGGCCCCCTGGCGGAACTTGGCGAAGAGCGTCTCGACCTCGGCGCCCTGATCGTGGCCTTGCCCCCTCCTCTCGACCCGCAGGCCGCCCCCGTAGACCTTGACGTCATAGCGCACCGCGGCGAGGCCGGCCGCGACGGCCTCCGTCTCGCGGCGAAGGGCACCGAAGGCATCGCTTCTGACGAGAGCGAACAGGAAATCGTCGAGGGCGCGGAGGCCGGACGATGAAAGGGAGCACCGCCCCAGCGTATCGGCCAAGGTCGAGACGCCCTCGCAATAACGTTCGAGCGCGGCGAGCAGGAGACGCCGCTTCTGCAACTCGTGGCGATGCCGGTCAGCCTGCACGAAGCCATCACGGACCCGTTGCATGGCGTCGGTGAACGCCTCGCAGATGCGGGCTATCCAATCGTCGAGAAGATCTCGCACGACTGCCTGCCGATGATGGACGGCTCCGATCTCGATGAGCGGCGCCCAGTACAGCGGCGCCAGCGTGTGCTGCTCGCGTCCCGCGATCAGCCCGGCCACGAAGCCTTCGAGGGCGAGGTCGTGAAAGCAGTCGGGCGCACGAGCCGCCTCATTCGCTTCGGCTTCGGCTCGCCAGAGCAGGCTCACGAACACTGTAGAGGAGGGCTCAAAGCTCGGAGTCGTTGAAGTCGCTTCGTCCATGGCGGATGCTCCCGGTTCCAGTCCGGCAGGAGTCATCAGCCTCGCGGCGATTGCGGGGAACTCCATCCCCTCTGGTCGAAGACCAGTGCTTCTGCAACGCCATGACGCCGTCGGAGGTTCCCCGCCGCGCCAGCTCCGAAAGGGACTTCTCCACGAACGGGGTACGCGGCCCTTCAGTGCATCGAGGCGGACCGCGATCCTCGTCGCATCACTGCGTAGGACGTCACAGGCATGCCGGATTCGGCCACGAGGCCGGAAGATCATAAGAGAGGGTGAGCCGCCTGCGCCCGCGGCTGCTCGGTCTGGACGGCCCAACTCTCCCTGAGCAGATTGGCGTCGAACGCGTCGATGACCTTCGCGACGTACCACCCCCGATGCAGGGAACCGGGGCCGGCAGGCACCTCGGCCACTGTCGTGACCCGGACGAAGCGGCCGCTCGGCGCCTTCAAGACGACGTCGATGATTCCCGCGGCGTCGTTCGCGACCTGCGCGAAGGGCACGCAGGTTTCCGCCGTCAGTTCTTCTCCGTCGACCTCGAAGACGGCGAGGTGGTTGTCGTCGGCGCTCACGGCGCGTCTCTGAAGCATAGTGATCCTCAACTGTCGGCCTCGACGTCGCGAAGCCCGCCTTTACTTCAGCCTCTAACCCAGTCGACTCGACGATGGTTCGGCGCGAGGGCGAGCCGGTGCGCCCTGGACGGGCCTGTCCCGAGCCCCTCAATCGGGTACGCCTTCGCCGACGAGCCTCGCGAAAGTGCGGTCCATCGCGCCGGACCGGCTGAGCAGCCAAGGGAAATGGCCGTAGCGGAAGGAGAGCTGCCCGGCAGCGACTTCGGGTGAGCGATGAAGTACCAAGCGCTCGTAGAGGGCGGCCGCGAGGCCGGAGCGGTCCGCCCCCGCCTCGCAATGGATCAGCAGCGGCGCCTTCGCGCCCTCGAGATCGCGCACCAGGGCTGCAAGCGTCGCTGGATCCGGCTCGTGATTGGCCGACAGCGGCACGCTCAGATAGGCGGCCCCGGCGCGGCGCACGGCTTCCGCTTCGGCGTCGTACCAGGACCGGCCCGGGTTGGCCCCGCGCAGGTTGATGACGGTTGCGATGCCATGCTCGGCCAGGAAGGACGACAGGCGGCCGGCACCGAACTGGCCCGAGCGATAGATTCCCGGCTCGAACTCGTGGACGTTGCCGGTCACGCGGAGCAGGCCAGCCCAGCCCGCGACCGACAGGGGCGGCCCGAGGAGCAGCGCAGCCAGGACGAGTGCGAGGCGGCGGCGGGCGGCACGCGATGAGGGCGCGTCAACCACGACGGCCTCCTTCGGTCCGGCTCCCCCGCGGTGGGTCGAGCTCCGCGCGCAGTGCGCCGAGCCGGTCGAGCGTCGCGAGCGAACCGTCGCCGGCCGCCGCCATCAACCCGAGAACGAGGGCTTCCAGCGCCGCCATCGTGCCCCCGTGCAGCGCAGCCCGGCCCGCGGCACCGCGCGGCACCTTCAGCACCACGTCGGCCAGCGCCGCGAGGCGGTGGTCGCCCTCGCCCGTCATCAGCACGGCCGGCAGGCCGAGCCGACGCGCCTCGCCGAGCACGACGGCGATCTCGCGATAGGGCCGCCCGTAGGCGAGCGCCAGCAGGACATCGCCGCGACCAAGGTCGAGGAGCTGGTCGGCGAGGCCGCGGCCGGTGCGGTCGAGCAGCAGCGTGCGGCGGCCGGCACGGCCGAGCGGAACGGCCGCGTAGCGGACGAGATGCGCGGTCGGCCCGACGCCGAACAACGCGATCCGCCCCGCGCGGTCGAGCGCCGCGACGGCCGCCGCCATGGCGTCGCGGGTGCCCGGCGCCCGCAGCACCCGCAGCGCCGCCTCCTGCGCGTCCAGCACGGCGTCGACCGCGCGACCGACGTCCGCCCCGACCTCACCCAGCGTGCGGCGCATCTCGTCGGCCGGAGTCGAGGGCTCGTCGCCTACCTCGGCGAGCGCGTCGGCGAGCGCCCGCTTGAGCTCGGGCAGGCCCGCGTAGCCGAGGGCGCGCGCGGTCCGCACCACGGTGGCGTCCGAGGTGCCGACGAGGCCGGCGATGTCGGCTGCCGAGGCGGCGAGCACGCGGGCGCGGTGCCTGTCCATGAAGCGCGCGACCTTGAGCAGGCTCGGGGCGAGCCCCGCCCCGAGCCCGTCGAGCCGCGCCCGGAAGCCGTCAGCCGTCGCGGTCCCTCTCGCTGTCGTATTCATGACCTCATTGTAGGGAGACGTCATCGATACGACAAGAGCCGTCCACGCGTCGAGAGGATCCAAATCGACAGCCGAGGCGACCGACGGCGGCACCGCGTGGGAAAATCCACAGACCCCGCCGACAGGTGAGAGCAACGTCCCACCGCTCGCCGTGAGCGAGTCAGCAAGTGGAGATGATCGATGAAAGCTGTTCTGGCCCTCTTGGTGTTCGTCGGTATGGCGGCTCCTGCGCTCGCCGACCCGCACGAAGACAGCGGCATCCGGAGGAAAGACTACGACAGGCACGAGGACCGCGATGTCATGAAGCAGGGCCGCGCGCGGGATGCCGGCGGTGAAGCGGGTGACGCGCGGGCCGAATATGCCCCTGCGGGCCGCGCCGTCCCGGCGCGCTGACCGAGGGCGCCCCGACCCGCCCCGGCGCGAGTCCGACCCGCGCGGGTCGCAGTGTCCCCGGCCGGGTCGCCCCTTTGGTGATGGGGCGTCGATCCGCCGGACGGGGGACGCGTCCCCCGTCCGGCACGGCTTTTCCGCGCCCGTCGGCGTCATGCGCCACGGGGGCCGAGGCGGTCCGGGTTCCTGATCGACAGGGTCCGGCCGCTCAGCTCGATCACGCCGAGCCGGCGGAGCCGGCTCAGCTCCTTGGTGACGGCCTCGCGCTGCGTCCCCGCCCGCGCGGCGAAGGCCTGGTGCGTCACCATGCACTTCACGACCGGCGCGTCCCCGCCCGGCGCATCCCGCCCCGGCGCATCCGCCAGCCGCAGCAGCTCGGCGTGGATCCTGTCGCGCGTCGACGGCGTCGAGGCTTCGGCCAGGCGGAGGCTGATGCGCTCCAGCCTCCGGCACATTGCGTCCATCGCCGCCAAGGCGAAATCCGGGCAATCCATCGCGCGCCTCCTGAACTGCGCCCGGGTCAGCACCCAGGCCGAACCCGCGCTTTCGACCGTCACGATCGAGGTCGTGGGACCGGCGTCCAGCGCCGCCCCTTCGCCGACGATCTCGCCCGGGAGGAGGTCCGTCAGGAAGACGTCGACGCCCCCCGCCGTCGGCATGGCGATCGCCGCCCGCCCGCTCGCCAGAAGCATGACGGGGGCTTGCGCGCCATCGTCGATGGTCAGTCGATCGCCCACGGCGAGGGGGCTGTGCCGGGCGCCGGCGGCGCGCGGGTCGGCCGCGATCAACGCGAGGAGGGAGGGGCGGCTTCGGGCTGGCCCGGGGCCGGGCTCGGGTCTGTGGATGGGAAGCATGGCGAGGATTTCCGGCGCGCGACGCGGCATCGGGCGGCCGCGGCCGGGCGGCCGGGCGCGGAGAAGCGCGCTGCGGTGAAGGTCGAGACGAGGGCGTATGACGAGGGCCGGCTCAGGCGAGCCTCGGCGGCCTGTCGGGTGCCTCGTACGCCGACTCGGCCGGATGCGGACCGTCTGGCCAAGCCGGGCGGGTCGGCGTGCCGCCGCGCGCCGCCGGGTGCACCTCGGCCTCGGTGGAGGCGAGCGCGGGACCGGGGCTGGAACACAGCTCGTCATCGACGCCGCGGTCGTCGTGCTCCGGAGGCGGGGGACGCGACGGCGCGGCTCGCGCCGCCGGAGCAGCCGCGACCGAGGCCGGGCTGGGAGCCGGATGGCACGCGGCTCGACCCATCGCCGCACCGGCCGAGGCCGTGGACGCCAGCGCGCCGAACAGGATCAGAACGGCCGCGAGGCGGCGGAGTGCCGGCGCGGCGAGGCGGGCACAGCCACGAAGAGCTTGGCCCAGGATCCACGCCCGGGCGGGGATGACGCGGCTGCGTGTCATGCGACGGGCGTCCCGTCTGGGGCGGGCGGCGGCCATCTCCGGTACGGCCTTCAGCGGGCCGGCTGGATGCGCGTGATCAGGGTTTGGCCGTCGACCGCCTCGGCCGAGAAGCGCACCCTGTCGCCGGCCTTGAGCCCCGCCAGTGCGGCGGGGTCGCGGAGCCGATAGGCCATGGTCATGGCGTCCATGTCGATGTTCGGGATTCGAGCGTGGTCGAGCGTCACCTTGCCGGATGCGGCATCGACCTTCTTGACCGTGCCGGCGACCAGGGGCGCGCTCGACGGCGGCGCGGCCGCGGCCGGCGGGGTCGCGGGCACGCCCGCAGCCACGGCCGGCGGGGCCGACGGTGCCGCGGCCGGGCGGGTCAGGTCGGCGGCGCTCTGCCGGTCGAGCGGGCCGGAGCCGGGCGGCGGCTGATCGGGCTGGGCCCGGTAGCTGGCCTCGCGCGACCTGACCTGCCAATCCCGCAGGTCGTTGATGCTCCTGCGCGCGTCGTCCCCGACGCGCTGCGCCACCTCGCGCAGGTGCCGGTCGCCGCCGTATTCGAGCTGCGTCTTCGACAGGAACACCAGCTCCTCGTCGACCGCGGCAAGGAGGGCGGCGAAGTCACGGTCGGGGTCGCCCACCAGCGGCTCGTCGCGGAAGCGGCCTACCATCACGTCGCGCACCCGCGCGAAAGCCGCTGGCGCGCCCCGCGCGGCCTGGGCTAGTGCGGAACGGCTCGGCTCGAAGAGGGCTGGGGCCGCGAACGCCAGCAGCGCGGCGGCGAAAACCTCGCGTCTCATGTCGACTTCCTTTCAGGGGGCTGTAGCGGTCCGACCGTTTGGCCGGACCGCCCGGACAGGGTCGTGGAGGTCAGTCGCTACTTGGCGCGCTCGATCTTGGTCACGACGTACTTGCTGTCGACTTCGGCAGGGTCGAAGCGGACCTTGTCGCCGGCCTTCAAACCTTTGAGCATGGCGGGGTCCTTGGCGGTGTAGACCATCGTCATGTCTCCCATGTCGAGCGCGGGGATCGGGCCGTGCTTCAGCGTAACCTTGCCTGTGGCGGCGTCCACCTTCTGCACGTCCCCGTTCACGGTAGCGGCGAGGGCCGCGCCCGCGAAGCCGAGCACGGCGGCGAGGGCGACGAGGGTCGTCGAGATCCTGTTCATCTGTCTCTCCTTCAGCGTTATTTCAGGGCCGTTTCAGCGCACCACGACGGTCGAATGCATCCCGGCCTCGTAGTGACCCGGCACGAGGCAGGCGAACTCAAAGGTCCCGGGCTTGCTGAACTTCCACAGCACGTCGGCGGACTGCCCGGCCGGGACCGTCTTGCCGTTGGGGTCGTCGTGCTCCATGCCGGGATGCTTCTCCATCGCGATCTTGTGCGTCGCGTTGTGCTCGACGGTGTCGAGCATGAACTCGTGGTCGGCCCGGCCGGCGTTGGTGATCTTGAAACGGATCTGCTCGCCCGCCTTCACGTCAAGCTTGGCCGGGAAGAACACCATCCTGCCGTCGTCGGTCTCGCGCATCGTGACTGGGACCAAGCGGGCGGGCTTGGACGGGTCGCCCGGCTCGCCGGCGCCGAACTCGTGAGCGTGCCCCGGCGCGCCCGGCCCCGCCAGGACGGTGACGGCCGGCAACGCCGCGAGGGCCAACGTCGCGGCCATCGCTGCAAATCTTCTCATCATCTGGCTTCCTCTGCCTCGTGTCTTCGATCGCGAGCGGGCCGCAGCTGTCCCGGTCCGCATCGGCGTCCGGCTCCGGCCCCTCGACTTCCATCGGCCGTGGTCGGCCTGGATCTGTGGCTGCTCGCACTGGCTCGCAGCGACAGCTCTCGATCCCTGTGTTGACGAGCATCTTCACGCGATCTGGCGATCCCACCCGATCGCGATCTGCTCTAGTGCACCGGACCAAACAGATGCTTCAGCATCCGTTCGGTGCGACTCTGTGCACCGCTTCAAAGCTGGTAGGTCGGCCCGCTAGTGCTCCATGCCGCCGGCCGCGGCGGACCTGCGGCGCGGGTCGACGACGCGGAACGCGGCGGGCTTCTCCCCGGCCGCAGGGGTGCCCGGGGCCTCAGCTGAGCCCGGCACGTCGCCGGTCCATTCGTGGGCGACCGTCCCCTCGGGGTGGCGGTACCAGCCGGGATCCGCGTAGTCGCCCGGCGCGAGCCCGGGGCGGACCTTCATCACCGTGAACATGCCGCCCATCTCGACCGAGCCGAACGGCCCGTCGCCGCCCATCATGGGTAGCGTGTTCTCCGGGATCGGCATCTCCATGTTGGCCATGGCGCCCATGCCGTTCGAGCCCATCGGCATGTAGCCGGGGGCGATGCGCTGGATCGCCTTCGCGGTCTTGCGCATGTCCACGCCGATGTAGGTCTTCACCGTGTGGCCCATGGCGTTCATGGTGTGGTGCGACTTGTGGCAGTGCACCGCCCAGTCGCCCGGCACGTCGGCCACGAACTCGATCGCGCGCATCTGGCCCACCGCGATGTCCACCGACACCTCCGGCCAGGACGCCCGCGGGTCCACCCAGCCCCCGTCCGTGCCCGTGACGCGGAAGTCGACGCCGTGCACGTGGATGGGATGGTTGGTCATGGTGAGGTTGCCCACGCGCAGCCGCACCCGGTCCCCCTGCCGCACGACGATCGGGTCGATGCCGGGGAAAACGCGGCTGTTGAACCCCCAAAGGTTGAAGTCGGTCATCGTGTTGACCTTGGGGACGTAGGACCCCGCCTCGATGTCGAAGGCGTTCAGGAGCCACACGAAGTCGCGGTCGACCCGCCGCTCGGCGGGGTCGCGGGGATGGACCACGAAGAAGCCCATCATGCCCATCGCCATCTGGACCATCTCGTCCGCGTGCGGGTGGTACATGAAGGTGCCGGAGCGGCGCAGGATGAACTCGTAGACGAAGGTCTTGCCGGGCGGGATGCCGGGCTGGGTCAGGCCGACGACGCCGTCCATGCCGTTCGGCAGCGTCTGCCCGTGCCAGTGGACGGCCGTCGCCTCGGGCAGCCTGTTGGTGACGAAGATCCGGACCTTGTCGCCCTCGACGGCCTCAATGGTCGGACCGGGCGACTGACCGTTGTAGCCCCAAAGGTTGGCCTTCATGCCCGGGCTGAGCTCGCGCACGACCGGCTCGGCCACGAGGTGGAACTCCTTCCAGTCGCCGCGCATGCGCCAGGGCAGCGTCCAGCCGTTGAGCGTGACCACGGGCTGGTAGTCCGTGCCGGAGGTCGGCGCGAGCGGCGGGCGCATGGTGCCGTCCGTCACGGTCGGCGCTTCCGAGATGGCGGCGGCCGCGGCCCGCCCACTCACCGCCGCGGCACCGAGGAGCGCCATGCCGCCCGCGCCCGTGCCGATGAAACCGCGCCTCGATAGTCCTGTCATGATCCCAGCCTCCTCGTCGGTCGTGTGTGGTTCGGCCCTCATCCGCCCGCGGCTCCGGTCGGGCCGGGCGCGGCGTCGGCGAGCGGCGCGGCCGCCTCCGGGGCGCCGGGGCCGAAGCCGCCCCCGATCACCGACGCGTCGAGGTCGGCGGCCGCGATCCAGAAGTCCCGCCGCGCCTCGATCGCCTGGATGTTCGACAGGATGCGCGTGCGCGCGTCGATGATGAGCTGGCTGACGTCGACCAGCATGCCGCTGAACTGCAGCACGGACTGGTCGAGGATGGTCTTGTTGAGCGGCAGCACCGTTTCCGCGTAGTGGCGCGTGATGTCGTATTCGCCGCGATAGCGCCCGTAGGCTTCCCGCACCTCGGACCGGGCCGAGATCGCGCGCTCGGCGAGCCGGTGCGCGGCGGCGAGGTAGCTTTCCCGCGCGCCGCGCACCGCCGTCTCGCCGAAGTCGTAGATCGGCACCGCGAAGTCGATCGACGGACCGCGGCGCTGGACGTTGTCGCGGGCGATCGTGGGCGTTCCGTCCGGGGCGACGCCGGCCTTGGCGGTCGATTCCGGGTTGCTGAGGAAACTGATGTCGAAGGCGCTGACGAGGCGCGTGGCGGTGCCGAGGTCGTACTCGCCCGCGAGAGCCGCGAGGTCCGATCTCGCGACGCGGAGGTCGATGCGCCGACGCAGGGCTTCGGCCTCCAGCGCGCCGCCGTCCCGCGGCCGGCGCGGGAGCGACGGGAGGGCGGATGGGAGCCTGAACGCGAGTTCCGGCCCCCACAGCCCCAGGCGGCGGACCAGCGCTTCCCGCTCCACGCGCTTCTGGACCCGCGCCCGGGCGAGCTGGGCGCCGATCTCCGCCGTGAAGGCGTGCTCGCGCGCCTGCTCGAGCTTGTTCAGCGCGCCGCTCTCGCCGAGCTGGGTCGCGAGGGTCGAGGCTGCCTCGGCACTGGCGAGCGCCTGTTCGAGAAACGCGACCGACTGGTCGGCCGCGACGGCGCGGTAATATTGCCGGCGCGCCTCCGCGGCGAGCGTCAGCGCCTGCTCGGCCGCGCGATCTTGCGTGGCCCGGAAGCGGCGCTCCGCGATTCCCTTGCGGGCCGGGAGCGTGGCGAGGTCGAACAGGCTGGCCACCACGGCGTAGGTCACGTCGATCTCGCCGGGCCCCGTCAGCCGGGCGTAGGTGAAGCGCGGGACGGGCGGCAGCGAGGCCTGCACGTAGGCCGCCTCCGACACGCCCAGATCGTGAAAGGCCGCCTGCAGGCCCCTGTTCGACAGCAGCGCGACCTGCACGGCCGAGCCCGGTGTGAGATGCGCCCGGAGCAGCCCCGCGACGGCACGGTGTGCCGTTCCGGCCGTGGCCTCGTCGGACACCTTGGACACGCCGGCCCCGACGCCTGTCGAGATTGTCGCCTGCACGGCGTCCATGCCCCCATCGGGCGAGAAGGACGCGCAGGCAGACAGCGCCAGGCCGGCGACGGGGGCCGCCGCGGCGCGAAGCCGGGAGCGTGCGCTCATCGCACACCCTCCTGAGCGGCAGGGGCGGCGCCCAGGGCCGCCTTCGGCCCGACCTCGCGGTTGAGCGCGACCCAGTCCCTGGGCCCGACCACGCCGAAGCGCCGGAAGCCGGCCGTGACCGGGGCGTAGCGGAGCCGGGTGGCACCCCTGGCGGGGTCCGCCGGCGCGAGCAGCGACGGATAGGGTTCAGCGGCGGCCGCGGCACCGCAGAGCAGCAGGCCAGCGGCCGCCGTCATCGAAAGTTTCATGTCGTCGGATCCGTGCGCGGATCGCCGCCCGGCGCCGGGGAGGCGGTTCGATCCGGATCGTCTCGGGATGCGCCCAAGGGGGGCGCACGGCTGTGCTGATGGAAGGCGCGGGGGTCGATACCCGAGCAGTAGCAAGGGCCCGCGCGATCCGCGGCGGCCCGAACTCGCGCGGTGAGCCGATTGGATCGGGACGCCGATGCCGCGAACGGGTCGTGCGAGGGGTCCGAAGGCCGGCAGTTCAGCGACTCGCGCGGGCGGGAGTTCGGCGCCGAGCGGATCCGCCCGCGCGGTGGATCAGGCCGCGGTGGATCCAGCCACTGCGGATCTTGGAGGGCGCTCCGGCCCTCGGACCGGCAGCGAAGCGGCGGCCGCGTCGTCGCGCCGGAGATAGGCGCCGAAGCTCACGTCGACGGTGCCCTGCATGGGCAGATCGGTGGCCAGCACCGCATGGCAGAAAGCGTCGCAACAGCCGCCCCCCGTCGGGCAGTCGCGGTCGGGCGCGCCGTGGCCGTGATGGTCGGCGGCGTGCCGCTGCATCTGGTGCGTCGCCGCGACGTCCGCGTCCGCGGCGCGGTCGGACAGGCGGACGGACGCTGCACCGTGCTGGTCGAGGCCGGATCCCGCGTGGCCCGCGACAATGCTGCCCGCCACCAGGGCGAGGCAGAGCAGAGCCGCTTTGATCCACGTCGGAAACATCAATGATCCTCTATAGTAACGATGCCGTCACCAGCTCACAAAAGTCAAGCATCCATCGCGGCTGAGAGCAGTCAGAGAAGCAGATGCTTCGTCATTGAGCGGGCGCTCATCTTCCCCGGTGCCGCGCCGGTGCGAAGTCGGGCGCCCGCGGCCGCGACGGGCGGACATCCCCGCCGTCGGCGAACTCGTCGATGATGGGGCAGGCCGCCGCGGCGTCGCCCTGGCACACCTCCGCCAAGCGCCGCAGCGTGCGGCTCATCTCCAGCAGCGCCGCCGCCTTGGCGTCGAGCGCCTCCACGTGGCTGAGCGCCAGGCGCTTCACGTCCGCGCTCGCCCGCCCCTCGTTGCGCCACAGGCCGAGCAGCTGCGCGATCTGCTCCATGGAGAAGCCGAGGTCGCGCGTGCGCCGCACGAAGCGCAGCGTGCGCAGGTCGGCCTCCGTGTACTGCCGGTAGCCGGAGGCCGTGCGCGCCGCAGTGCCGATCAACCCACCCGCCTCGTAGTAGCGGATCATCTTCGGAGACACGCCGGACGCCTTCGAAGCCTCGCCGATGTTCATGCCGACCTCCCCGCTCCCGCGGCGGCCGCGACCGCGGCGGCGGACGGCCGCCAGCGCCGTAGCAGCAGTGCGTTGCCGACGACGCTGATCGAGGACAGCGCCATGGCGCCGCCCGCCACCACCGGGTCGAGGTGGCCCAACGCCGCCAGCGGGATGCCCACGACATTGTAGGCGAAGGCCCAGAACAGGCCCTGGCGGATCTTGGCGTAGGTGCGGCGCGAGATGTCGAGGGCATCGGCGACGAGGCGCGGGTCGCCGCGCATCAGAGTGACCGCGGCCGACTGCATGGCCACGTCCGTGCCGGTCGACATCGCCATGCCGACGTCGGCCGCGGCCAGCGCCGGCGCGTCGTTGACCCCGTCGCCCACCATGGCCACCACCGCCCCGCCGCGCCGGGCCGCCGCCACGGCCTCGCTCTTCTCGGCAGGCAGGACCTCGGCCCGCACCTCGCCGATGCCGACCTCGCGTGCCACCGCCTCGGCGGCGCCGCGGTTGTCGCCCGTCACCAGGAGGGTGCGCAGCCCCATACGGGTCAGCGCCGCCACGGCCTCGCGCGCCGAGGGCTTGAGCGCGTCGCCGAAGGCGAGGAGGCCCAGCACGCGGGCGCCCGTGGGCGCACCCGAAGCGCCGTCCTCGACCAGCCACGACACCGTGCGCCCTTCGCGGGCCAGCGCCGCGGCGCGCGGGTCCGCGGCCCCGTCGAGCCCGAACTCCGCGAGCAGACGCGCGCCGCCCATGCGCAGGCTCCGCCCCTCGACCCGGCCCGACACGCCGCGCCCCGGCAGGGCGCGAAAGCCGGAGAGGGCCGGCACGTCGAGGCCCCGCTCTGCCGCGGCGCGTGTCACGGCGCCCGCGAGCGGGTGCTCGCTGCCGGACTGGAGCGCCGCCGCCAGCCGCAGCAGCGCGTCCTCATCCCCGCCGTCCGCGGGCTCGACCGCCGCCAGGGCGGGCCGTCCCTCCGTCAGCGTGCCGGTCTTGTCGAACGCGACCGTGTCGACCCGGTGGGCGACCTCCAGCGCTTCGGCATCCTTGATCAGGATGCCGGCGCGGGCTGCCGCGCCCGTGCCGGCCATCACGGCCGTGGGGGTGGCGAGGCCGAGCGCGCAGGGACAGGCGATGACCAGCACCGCCACGGCGTCGAGGATCGCGGTCTCGGCCGAGGCCCCGGCCAGCAGCCAGCCCGCGAGGGTCAGGGCCGCGACGCCGAGCACCGCCGGCACGAAAAGCGCGCTGACGCGGTCGACGAGGCGCTGGATCGGCGCCTTGCCGGCCTGCGCGGCCTCGACGGCCCGCACGATGCGGCTCAGCGTGGTCTCGGCCCCGACCGCGACGGTCTCGACCGCGAGGAGGCCGTCGCCATTGACCGCGCCGCCGGTGACGCGGTCGCCGACGCCCTTGGCGACCGGCCGGCTTTCGCCGGTGATCATGGACTCGTCGACCTCGCTCTCGCCCTCGCGCAACGTGCCGTCGACCGCGATCCGCTCGCCGGGGCGCACCACGACGAGGTCGCCGACCCGCAGGGCCCCGACCGCGACCTCGGCGACCGTGCCGTCCGGCCGCCGCACGCGGGCCCGGTCGGGGAGCAGGGCGCCGAGCGCCTTGATGGCGGCGCCGGTCTGGCGTTTGGCCCGGCCTTCCAGCCACTTGCCGACCAGCACGAGTGTGATCACGAGGCTCGACGCCTCGAAGTAGAGGTGCGGCGCGCCGCCCATCGCGTGATCGAGTTGCGCGGTCGCGAGCAGGTAGACGCTGAGTCCGTAGGCCGCCGAGGTGCCCAGCGCCACGAGCAGGTCCATGTTGCCCGTCCCCGCGCGGGCGGCGCTCCAGCCGGCGCGGTAGAAGCGCGCCCCGAGCCAGAACTGGACGGGCGTGGCGAGGGCGAGCTGCAGCCAGCCCGGCAGCGGCGAGCCGACGCCCGCCAGCATGGGCAGCATGGCGAGGGCGAGCGGCGCCGACAACGCGGCTGCGAGGGCGGCGTGGATCCGTTCGCGCCGGTCCAGCGCTTCGCGGTGGTGCTGGCGCTCCGCCTCGGCCGGCCAGGCGGCGGCAGCCTCCGGCACGCGGGTGGCCGGGTAGCCGGCCGCTCTAGCGGCGCGCTCGACCTCCGCCGCGTCGAGCGCCGTGCCGGGCTGCCAACGCACGCTCGCCCGCTCGGTGGCGAGGTTGACAGCGACCTCGGCTACGCCCGGCAGGGCGCGGATGGCGCGCTCGACCCGGCCCACGCAGGACGCGCAGCTCATCCCCTCGATGTCGAAGCTGACGGCGTCGCCCAAAGACGGGACCGGCCCGATCGGCTCTGCCGCCTCCCTCCGCCGCGTCTCGACGGCTGCGATGGCCATGCTGGCCTCCCATGCGCTGTTGAGGACGGGAGATGGGGCTTGCCACCGTGGGAAGGTCAAGGCGCGGGCGGCGGAGAATTTCGGCTTGACCCTGCCACGCGGCAAGCTTGCAGGCTCGAACCGCGCCGCTCGGCTCATGTCGCATCCGGTCCGACGGCCGGGACGGGAGAATTGCCATGCTGAACTTCAAAGTCGAGAAGATGACCTGCGGACACTGCGTCCGCGCCGTGACGGAGGCCGTGCACGGGGTCGACGCGGGCGCGCACGTCGACGTCGACCTCAAGGCCGGACGGGTGGCGGTCGCGACCGAGGACGCCGGCTCGGCCGACCGCATCGCCGCGGCGATCCGAGCCGCGGGCTACGACGCCGCCCCGGTCGGCGCGTCGGCCTGACGGGCGCGGCGCGATGACGGGCTCGGCCGCGCTTGCCGCGCGGCGATGCGAGGCGGATCCCGGGCCCGCGGGCGGGCGACGGCCGCGGCCGCCCGCCTACACGGCCCTGCAGGTCGGGCTGCACTGGGTCGTCGCGGCCCTCGTGGTCGGCCAATACGCGACGAGCGGCGCCATCGTCCGGACCCATTCCATCCACCTCATCGGGCAAAGGCCGTCGGCCTCCGACCTCGTGCTCCACGCGCTGCACAACAGGCTCGCCCTCTTGGTGACCGCGCTGGTCGCCGCCCGCCTGGCGCTCCGCCTCGCCGTCGGCGCCCCAGCCCCGGCCCGGCCCGGCGGGCCGAAGCCCGCGCTGGGTCGCGCGGGTCGCCTCGGCGGTCCACGCCGCCTTCTACGGCGTGCTGATCGCCGAGGGCCTGGCCGGGGCGACCGCATCCTATCTGTGGTGGCCGGCGAGCCGCCTCCACGTGGCCCACTTCTATGTTCTGCTCGGGCTCGTTGCGCTCCACCTCGGAGCCGTGGCCGGCCACGCCATAACGAGCCGCGGCGTGCTCGGGCGCATGGGGCTCGGAGCGGCCTCGGGCCGGCGACAGCAGGCGGCCCGTCCCGGGGAGGACATGCCATGACGTCGGCGGTTCGGCTCTTCGCCGTGGCCGTCGCGTGGCTCGGCCTCGCCGGTTCCGCGTCGGCCCATCCGCACGTCTTCGTGACCGCCTCTGAGGAGGTCCTGTTCGGGCCCGACGGGCAGGTGTCCGGCGTGCGTCACGCCTGGACCTTCGACGACATGTATTCGGCCTTCATCACCCAGGGCCTGGGGACGCCGGGGCAGGTCGCCACGCGCGAGGAACTGGCGCCCCTCGCGAAGACCAACGTGACCTCCCTGGCCGAGTTCGCCTACTTCACCATCGTGAAGGCGGCCGGCAAGGCCAGGCCAGCGAGTTCGGCGAGCCCACCGACGCCTGGTCGGAGGAGAGCCTCGACCGGCGGGTGACGCTCCACTTCACGCTGCCCCTGAAGGCGCCCGCCAGCGCGGCACGCGCACTCACGCTGTCGGTCTACGATCCGACCTATTTCGTCGCCTTCACCCTCGCGGAGCACGACCCCGTCGCGCTGCGGGGCGCGCCGAACGGATGCTCGTCCTCCGTCTACAAGCCGAAAGCGCTCGACCCGAACGAGACCCGCGCGCTGAACGAGTCGTTCTTCTCCAACCTTTCGCCCGGCGCTGATTTCGGCGCCAAGCTCGCCGAGAAGGCCGTCGTGGCCTGTCCCTGAGCGCGCCCTCCCGCCGTCCCCTATCCCGCCCACGGACCCGCCCGATGTTCCCATCCTGGCTCCATGCCCTTTCCATCGCTTCGCTCGCGCTCGGCTTCGTCTGCGCGGCTGTGGCGGTCGTCGACCTCCGGCGCCACCCGCCGCACATGGCCATCATGGGCGCCGTGTGGCCCGCGACGGCCCTGTTCGCCGGCCCGGCGGTGCTGTGGCTCTACTTCCGTTATGGTCGGATGAACGCGCACGAGGCGATGGCGCACGCGAAGCACGGCGGGGCGAAGCCGCACGCCGGATCCGCCACGCCCTTCCCGGTCAAAGTCGCCAAGGGCGCGCTGCATTGCGGCAGCGGCTGCGTGCTCGGCGACATCATCGCCGAATGGCTCGTCTTCCTCGCCCCGGCCGTCGCCGTGTGGTTCGGCTGGCACAGCCTCTTCGACGACAAGATGTACGCGGCCTGGCTGCTCGACTACGTCCTCGCCTTCCTGTTCGGCATCGCGTTCCAGTATTTCACGATAACCCCCATGCGGGACCTTTCGCCGTCCGAGGGACTGGTCGCGTCGCTGAAGGCCGACACGCTGTCGCTGACGGCCTGGCAGGTCGGCATGTACGGCTTCATGGCCTTCGCGCAGTTCTACCTGTTCGGCCGGCTGCTCGGCCACCGCGCGGAGGCCGACACGCCGGAGTTCTGGTTCGTGATGCAGATCGCCATGGTGTGCGGCTTCGCCACGAGCTACCCCGTCAACTGGTGGCTGGTGCGGGCCGGCGTGAAGGAGGCCATGTGATGCCGAGGCGCGCGAGACCGACCGCCGGGATGGGGCGTGCCGCCGCACTGGGCGCGCTGGCCCTGCTGTGCGCCGGGGCGGCACGGGCCGAACCCGCGGCCGAGCCGGACCTCAAGGGGTACGGCATCAAGGCCGTCGGGGCTCCGACGCTGCCCGCCATGCTGGCGCGCTGCGACGCCGCGGCCCGCGGGGCGGCGCCGCTGGAGGAGGGCGAGACGCCGGCCCTGCTCGCCGCGCGTTGCGGCCAGCTCCGCCGCTCGCTCCACAACCAGCCCGGCAACAGCCCGTCCGCGGCGCGGCGTTGAGAGCCTGTTTGAGTGGTAGAAGGGGTCTACGCTGCAGCCATTTTCGTGCGCTCAGCAGGAGACGTGCGAAGAGCGTGGCTCATGCCACGGTCGAGCACGTCGACGAACTGAGGGCCGAAAAGGGCGCAGCCCTCCGGGTTGCCCGGCGATGGCCGTTTGATGCGTCGAGAGCCTCGCCGATATAGACGTATCGGCGTCGCCCCTCTCCTGTCATCCGGCACATCGCCGGGCAACGTAGACCCCTTATACCACTCAAACAGGCTCTGAGGGCGCGGGCCGGTCAGAACCAGAACCGCAGCCCGGTGAGCGCCCGGAGGTCGCCGGCGTCCTCGCCGGCGCGGCGGCGGTAGTCCGCCGTGCCGCCGAAGAAGCGTTGATAGGCCACGCCCACGTAGGGTGCGAACTCGCGCGTGAACTCGTAGCGCAGCCGTAGGCCGGAATCGATGTCGGAGAGCCCCGAGCCGAGCTCCCGGCCGCGGTCCGCCTTCGAATAGACGTTGGCCTCCATCTGCGGCTGCAGCACGAGGCGCTGCGTGATGTAGAGGTCGTAGGACGCGTTGGAGCGGAAGGCAAAGTGGCCGCCGTCGCTGGCGTAGCCGGTCAGCTCCAGGTTCCAAAACCCCCAGGACAGGCCCTGCACGCCGAAGGCCGCCCAGGTGCGGTTGCGCAGGCTGTCGATGTCGGAGCGCACGCCGGCCTGCACGTCGAAGTAGGTCGACACCGGCCGGTCGTAGAGCAGCTCGTGGTCGCCGTCCGACACGAGGCCGCGCCCGTCGGCGTTGTATCGCCCCTCGGTCTTGAGCCACAGCTTGTTGAAGTCGTCGCCGACCCAGCCCTGGCCGTCCCAGCGGAAATAGGACCCGTTGGCGAGGCGCCCCTCGAACTGGTCGAAGAACACGTTGGCGTAGCGCCGGTCGTCGGCGACAGGGTTGCCATAGGGCGCCGCGCCCCCGAGCGTGTTGCCGGTGTCGAGGTGGGCGGGGCCGTTGAGGAACACCGGCAGGCTCGGCAGGCCCTGGGCGAGGGCTGGGCCGGCGGCGGGGACCAGCGCGAGGAGGAGAGCGAGACGGCGCATCTTCACGCCTCCCGCGGCAGCACGCGCACCGTGCGGAACATGCCGGCCTCGAAGTGATACAGGATGTGGCAGTGCAGCGGCCATTGGCCGGTCGCAACCGGCGTCACCAGCGCGGACAGCCGCTCGGACGGCTGGACGCTCAGCGTGTGCAGGTAGGGCCGGTGGCGGCCCTGGCCGTTCTCCAGCTCCATCCACATGCCGTGCAGGTGGATGGGATGGGTCATCATGGTCTCGTTGATCATGACGAGCCGGAAGCGCTCGCCGACCGTGACGTCGATGGGCGCGACCTCCGTGTATTTCTTGCCGTCGAACCCCCAGATCATGCGCTGCATGTTGCCGGTGAGCTTCAGCGTGATGGTGCGCGTCGGCGGCCGGTCGTCGACGGCCGGCAGGACCGAGCGAAGGTCCGAGAACGACAGCTCGCGCCGGGGCAGGAAGTTCAACCCGTCGCCGGGCGTGCGCGTCCTGTCGGTAATCGTCTTGGGTGCCATCTGCACCTCGACGCCGGTGTCGTCGAGCGCCACCCCGTCCGGGAGCTTCGCCACGGGTTGGCGGCCGGCGAGCTTGCCGAGATTCCGCTTCCCCGTGACTTCGGCCGAGCGCTCGCCCATGATGCCGCCGATGCGCGAGCCGTCCGGGTATGAGGCACCGATCTGGTCCTTCCCCATCATGCCCTGCATGCCCATGTCGGCCATGGAGCGCAGCGGGCGGGGGTCGTGGGCCGGGATCTCGGCCTGCATGCCGTCGCGCGGCGCCAGCGTGCCGCGCGCGAAGCCCGAGCGGCCGAGGTCCTCGGCGTAGATCGTGAAGGCGCGGTCAGCCGTCGGCCGCACCACGACGTCGTAGGTTTCGGCGACGCCGATGCGGAACTGGTCGACCGCCACCGGCACGACGTCGTTGCCGTGGACGTTGACGACGCGCATGTCGAGGCCGGGGATGCGCACGTCGTAGTAGGTCGCCGCCGAGGCGTTGATGAAGCGCAGGCGCACGCGCTCGCCGGGGCGGAACAGCGCCGTCCAGTTGCGGTCGGGCGGCAGGCCGTTCATCAGGTAGGTGTAGGTATCTCCCGAGGGCGCCTCCAGGCCCGACGGGTCCATGCGCGACCCGTTCTCGTGGAAACGCTCCTTCATCACGGGCGCGAGGCCGGAGCGCTCGACGTCGGCGAAGAAGGACGTCACCGTGCGCTTGCCGAAATTGTAGTAGTCGGACTGGTACTTGGTCTTGTTTTGGATGTCCTCCGGGTCCTCGTCGGTCCAGTCGGACAGCATCACGACGTAGTCCCGGTCGACCTCCACGAAGTCCCGGCCCGCAGGGTCGATGATCAGCGCGCCGTAGAGCCCCTTCTGCTCCTGGTAGCCCATATGGCTGTGGTACCAGTAGGTGCCGCTCTGCAGCACTGGGAAGCGGTACTGATAGCTCTCGCCGGGCGCGATGCCGGCGAACTCCAGGCCCGGCACGCCGTCCATGTCGTTGGGCAGGATGATGCCGTGCCAGTGCAGGCCCGTCACCTCCGGCATCTCGTTGCGCACGTTCAGCGTGACGACGCTGCCCTCGCGCCAGCGCAGGGTCGGGCCGGGCGTGCCGCCGTTGATGGTGTTGGCGGCCGTCACGGCGCCGCTCACGTCGGTGGTGCCGCGCGCCACCACGAGGTCGTAGGCGGTCGTCACAGGCACGGTCGCCTCGCCGGGGCTCTTCAGCGCGTAGGCGGCACGGGCCGCCCGGGGCCCGAGCAGGCTCGCGGCCGCCGCGGCGCCGAGGCCGGCCACGAAGCGGCGGCGGGTGAGCGTGGGGCCAGGACGTCTCGCGTTTCGATGCACCGTGCGATCCTCACCGACCCGAAACTCTGATCCGGACCTCTATCGCCCGGCACCGTGCGACATTGCCATGCGGCAAGGTCAAGCCGGCCGATATCGATCATCCGGCCAGTGCGCCCGCGATCACCACGATCCAGACCGGGATGTTGCGGAAGGACAACAGGCCAAAGGCGCCCAGCGCCACCACGGCATCGCGCGCGCTGTCGATCCCGCGGCTCAGGACGGGGGCGATGAAGGCGGCCAGCAGGAGCCCGACCACGGTAGCGTTGACGCCCGTCATGGCGGCCCGCACGCCACCCCGACGGCGGAGCCCGTCCCAGAACGGCAAGACGCCGACCAGGAGGAGGAAGGACGGGAGATAGATCGCGGTCAGGCACAGGAGCGCGCCGGCCCACCCGTTCGGCCCCGGCGACATGGCGGCACCCAGGTAGGCCGCGAAGGCGAACAGCGGCCCCGGGACCGCCTGGGTGGCGCCGTAGCCCGCGAGGAAACCCTGCTCGCCGATCCACCCCGGCGGCACCACGGCGTCCTGCAGCAGCGGCAGGACGACGTGACCTCCGCCGAACACCAGCGCGCCGGCCCGGTAGAAGCGCGAGGCCAGGTCGAGGCCGTGGTTGCCGGTGAGCGAAGCCATGGCCGGGAGCGCGACCAGGAGGAGCGCGAAGAGCGCGAGGGCCAGGAGCGCGGCGGGGCGCCCGATGTGCGCGTGGAGGCGGGTCTGCGGTGCCACGTCCGCGACGCCGACGAGGGGCCGCCCGAGGGCGGCGCCGGCCGCGATTACCGCCCCCTGCGCGAGTGGAGACGGCACGGCCAGCACCGCCGCGGCGGCGCCGATGGCCAGCGCGCCGCGGCGGCGGTCCGGGCAGAGCCGCTGCGCCATGCTCCACAGGGCCTTGGCCACGACCGCGACCGCGACCGAGCCCAGGCCGCGCAGCCAAGCGGCGTGCGCGACATCTCCGACCTGCCCGTTTCCCACCAGCCCGATGCCCTCGGCGAAGAGGACCAGAGCGACGGCGGAGGGGAGCGTGAAGCCCAGCCAGGCCGCGACGCCTCCGGGCAGGCCCGCCCGCATGATGCCGAGGCTGACGCAGACCTGGCTGCTGGCTGGGCCGGGCAGGAATTGGCAGAGGGCGACAACATCCGCGTAGGCATCCTCGTCCAGCCAGCGACGGCGGTCCACGCACTCGTCGTGGATAAACCCGAGATGGGCGACGGGTCCGCCGAAGCTCGTCAGGCCGAGCCTGAGGAACACTGCCAGCACCTCGACGGCCGACCCGAAGGTAGGCCCGCCCCGTCGCCCGTCCTCGTCCGCCATCCGCCCTGTCCTGGTCTCCGGGGACGTTAGATCGCACCCTCCCGCTTCGGCAGCATGCGACGCAGGAGCCCGTCGCGCCACGCGTAGTGGTGCACGAGGGCCGCTGCGGCGTGGAAGCCGGCCAGCCCGAGAAGGACATTGGCGGCCAGCCCGTGCCAGTCCGTGACGGCGTGGCGCCACGCGCGGTCCCCGATCTGCGGCAGATGGAACAGGCCGTAGATGCCGTAGCCGCGCACGAAGGCGTTGACGAGGCCCAGCGTCACGGCGGTCAGCAGCAGGAGTTAGAGGCCGATGTGGGTCGCCTTGGCGAGGACGTGCAGCGCCCCGCTGTCCTCCGCCGGCAGGCCGCGGCCCGCGGTGGAACGCCACGCGAGGCGCCACGCCAGGGCGCCCGCGAGGGCGAAGCCGAGCACGACATGGGTAGACCACAGGCCCCGGTTGGCGAGGCCGCCGTCCGGGAACCAGTCCGACGTCTGGCCGAGGATCCAGAGCGCGGCCACCAGCAGCGCCGTCGCCCAATGGAGCACGATCGTGGTGCTGTCGTAGCGGGTCGCCGTGATGGTGGTCATGGGCTCTGCCTCAGCATCGGGAAGGGGTCGCGCGGTTCGTGCCGGGATGGGAGGCGGTGCGCGGAGGCCCCGCCTGCGCGGTTCGTGGAGTCACAGTGTTCGATTCCGAGCCGGCGGTATATGCGAAGTTCCGTACACGATCTCGACGCGCCTCGTCCGTCCTAGCCCCATCGGCGTGCTCTGTGAGGAGCCGTCCGACGTCGAAATCGCGCACAACCTAGATCAGTGCTGTCGGCCCCGCACCGCCATTAAATTCGAATTCATGCTTTGGCTATCTTTGAGGCAGGCTTGCCGAGAGCGGTGGCTCGTATAACTATGTCCGCTCCCCTCCCGACGCGGCGCACCATGGCCAAGTTGCTGCTCATCGAAGACGACGACGTGGCCGCGGACGCGATCCTCGGCGACCTGCGCGAGCGGGGGTTCGCGGCCGAGCGGGCCGCGACGGGCCCCCTCGGGCTCGACCGCGCGCGGGCGGAGCGATGGGACGTGCTGGTCGTCGACCGCATGCTGCCGGGCCGCGGCGGCCTGTCGATCCTCCACGCGCTGCGCTGCGAGGGGGATCGCGTGCCCGCCCTCGTGCTCAGCGCCCTCGACAGCGTCGACGACCGCGTCGACGGCCTCCGGGCGGGGGGCGACGACTATCTCGTCAAACCCTTCTCGCTGGTCGAACTCGCGGCCCGCGTGGAAGCCCTGCTGCGGCGTCCCGCCGAGCTGCCGCAGACCTGGCTGCGGCTCGGGTCGCTGGAGCTGAACCTTGGCGGCGGCACCGCGCGGCGCGGCCAGCGGCCGCTCGACCTGCTGCCGCGCGAGTTCAAGCTGCTCGAATACCTCGCCCGTCGCCACGGGCAGGTGATCACCCGGGCCATGCTGTTCGAGGACGTGTGGCGCTACGGCTTCGTGCCGAAATCGAACCTCGTCGACGTCCACGTCGGCCGCCTCCGCCGCAAGCTCGACGGCCCCGGCGAGGCGCCGATCATCGAGAACGTCCGCGGCGTCGGCTTCATCCTCCATGCACCTCGCTAAAGCGGATCGCGGTCGGGTGGACTCACCCGATCGCGTGAAGACGCTCGAAGAAAAGACAGGCTGAAGATGGAGCTACGAGCCAAGGCGAGAGGCAACGGCTTCAGCCTCGTCCGCACCGCCGCGTTCCGGTGGGCGCTGGCCATCGCGGGCAGCTTCGCGCTTCTGTCGCTGCTGCTCTTCGCCTTCGTGTAATGGCAGACCGCGGACTACGAGCGAGCCGAGCTCGACCACGCGGTGCGGCACGAGGCGCGCTTCCTGATTGACGGCCCCGCCGCCGCCGTGTCGCGCCGCCTCGACCTGTGGCTCGCCGAGGACCTCCACGACGTGCGCTTCGCGGCGCTGCTCGACGCTGCGGGCCGGCGCGTCGGCGGTAACATGGTGGGGCTCCCGCGCGGCCTGCCGGTTGACGGGCGCCCGCGCTTCACGCCAGCGGACGTGCTGACCCACGACCCCGGCGGCGACGGCCGGCCGGAAACGCTGCGGGCTGCCGCCTTCCGCCTGGACGACGGGCGCATCCTGGTGCTGGGACGCGACCTCGACGAGCTCGACCACACCCGGGCCGTGATCCTACGGGCCCTCCTGCTCGGGCTCGGGCCGATGCTGGCCGTCGGGCTCGGCGTCGGCGCGTTCCTCGGCCGTCGCGCGCTCGACCGCGTCGCGGCCGTGGACCGCGTGGTCGCGCGCGTGGCCGGCGGCCAGCTCGGGGAACGCCTGCCGGTGCGGGGCACGGGCGACGAGTTCGACCGGCTGGCGCGGGGCATCAACCTCATGCTCGACGACCTCGAGCGGCTGCTGGGCGAGGTGCGCGACGTCGGCAGCAGCGTCGCCCACGACCTGCGCACGCCGCTGACGCGGGCGCGGCTCGGCCTGGAGCGCGCGCGGGACGCCGTGCGCGACGCGGCCGGTGGGCGGCGGGCCATCGACGAAGCGCTCGCCTGGCTCGACGCGAGTTTCGCGGTCATCACCGCCGTGCTGCGCATCGGCGAGGTCGAGCACGGCCGGCGGCGCGCCGGTTTCGCCCGCGTTGCGCTGGCGCCGCTCCTGCGCGAGGTGGCCGAACTCTACGAGCCCCTCGCGGAGGAGAAGGGCGTCGAACTCGCGCTCCGCATCGAAGGGGAGGCCGATCTCGCGGCGGACCGCGCGCTGCTGTTCGAGGCCGTGTCCAACCTCGTCGACAACGCGGTCAAGTTCTCGGCCCTGGGCCGCGCCTGCAGCATCGGCCTCGTGGCCGAGCGCGGCGAGGCGGTGATCCTGGTCGAGGACAGCGGCCCCGGCATCGCCCCGGCGGAGCGCGGGCTGGTGCTGAAGCGCTTCTATCGCGGCGAGGCCAGCCGCTCGTCGGAAGGGAGCGGCCTCGGCCTCGCGCTGGTCGTGGCCGTGGCCCGGCTCCACGGCTTCCGCCTCACGCTCGGCGACGCCGGGCCGGGCTGCCGCGTCGAGCTGCGCTGCCCGGCCGGCGCGGTGCCCTGAGGCGCCCCGTCAGCTGTTGCCGATCAGGATGCCGGTGGCCAGCACCAGCCCGCCGCCGAGCATCACCTTCGCGGCCGCCGACACCGGCGGCGTATCCATGTAGCGCCACTGGATCCAGGCGATGATGGCGAGTTCGATCACCACCACGACCCCCGCCACCGCGGTGGCGGTCCAGAAGTCGGGGATGAGGTAGGGCAGCGTGTGGCCGATGCCGCCCGCGATGGTCATCAGCCCGCAGACGAGGCCGCGCAGCAGCGGCGTGCCGCGGCCCGACAGCTTGCCGTCGTCGGCCAGCGCCTCGGCGAACCCCATCGAGATGCCGGCGCCGAGCGAGGCCGCGAGCCCCACCAGGAAGGCCTTCCAGGGGTCGTGCGTCGCGAAGGCGGCGGCGAAGACCGGCGCCAGGGTCGACACCGAGCCGTCCATCAGGCCTACGAGGCCGGGCTGGATCACCTGCAGCACGAAGCGGCGCTTGGCCTCCTCGTCCTCGCGGCCGCGCGCGTCGCCGGGCAGGCGCTTCTCCTCGGCGGCGCCGGCGCTGCGCTGGTGGTCGGCCTCGGCGTCGGCGAGGTCGCCCAGCAGCCGGCGGGTCGCGGCGTCGGTCGAGCGTCCCGCGGCCTGCCGGTAGAACCGCTCGGCGTCGCGCTCCATCTCGGCGGCCTGCCGCCGCATCGCTCCGGCCCCGAGCGCCCGCGTCTGCCACACGGGCCTGCGGGCGATGTTGCCCTTCACGTCGCCGCGCCGCACCAGCGGCACGTGGTCACCGAACCGGCGCGCGAAGGCGTCGATGAGCTGGCGGCGGTGCGCGCTCTCCTCCGCCGCCATGTCGTCGAACATGCGGGCGGTGTCGGGGTAGTCGGCGCGCATCGCGTGGGCGAAGTCGGCGTAGATGCGCCCGTCCTCCTCCTCGTTGGAGATGGCGAGCGCGAGCACCTCCGCCTCGGTCAGATCGTCTAACCGCTTCATCGGCCCACCTTTTTTAGAATGATTCCATTTCTAAGATTGGTTTACGGAGTGTCGACGGCCTGCGTCAAGCCGACGTGCGCGAGTCGCCCCTCGGGCGTAGGCGGCACATTTCAGCAACGATCTTCGATGCTTGTCGGCGCTCCCGCGATGGGTCCGGTCCGCGTCTGCTCAATGCGGAGGCAGTTCGTGAACCCGAATTTACGGTGGTCCGCGCTGACGCTCCCCGTATCGGTCCCATGTGTGATCTGGAACAGTTCCAGATCGGGGAGGTCGAGCGTTGGCGAACATCGAGCGTCCTTTCCATCGTCCGTCGCGCTGGCGGCCATCTTCCTCCTGCTGCTCTCCATGTTCGACGACCTGCGCCTCGCCGGCCTGGTCTTCCTGCTCGTCCCGGTGTCGGCCTCGGGCGGCATCATGGCGCTGGCTGTGCGCGGCCTGCCCTTCTCGATCTCGGCGGCGATCGGCTTCATCGCCACCTTCGGCATCGCCATCCTCAACGGGGTCGTGCTGGCCTCGACGCTCAAGACCGAGCGCGCGAGGGGCTGCACCGCCGCGGAGGCGGCTCGGCGGGCCGCGGAGCGGCGGCTCAGGCCCGTGCTCACGACGGCCCTGGTCGCGGCCCTGGGCTTCCTGCCGATGGCCGTGTCGACGGGCGCCGGGGCCGAGGTGCAGCGCCCGCTCGCCACCGTGGTGATCGGCGACCTCGCGGTGGCGACGGCGCTGACCCTCCTCGTGTTGCCGACCCTCTACCCGCTCGCGGACCGGCTAATGCGCCCCCGCCGCGGCGCGCCGGCCCGTCCGCCGGTGGAGGTCGCGGCCGAGTGATCGCGCCCCGCTGAACTCCCGAGGTGCCCCGCGCCCGGCCGCGGTGTGCCCGTCCTCGACCCCGCTCGAGCCACCCGCTTCACGCCTCTCACATGACGGTTCCATGACGATCAACCCCTCCCTCCCCGACCTGCTGCTCCGCCCCCTCCTGGCACTCGCCGCGGCGGCCCTGATCGGCCGCGAGCGTGGCGCCAACGGCCATGCCGCCGGCCTGCGGACCACCATGCTGGTGGCCCTGGCGGCATCGCTCGCCACGGCGCTGTCGGGCGTGCTGCTGTCGACACATGGCAAGGTGGCGGGCGACTTCTCCACCATGGACGTGATGCGCCTGCCGCTCGGCATCCTCACCGGCGTGGGCTTCCTCGGCGCCGGCGCCATCCTCAAGCGGGGTAAGCTCGTGCAGGGGCTCACCACGGCGGCCACGCTGTGGGCCGTGACGGTGATCGGCATCGTGTTCGGCGCCGGCGAATATGCGCTCGGCCTCGCCGCGACCGCGCTGTGCTTCGGCTCGCTCTACGGGCTGAAGTTCGTCGAGGCCCGCCTCACCCAACACCACGACGGGACGCTGACGGTCGTCACGGCGGGCCGGGACCTGCCCGCGGGCTGGGCCGACGTCCTCGGCGGGACGCGCTGCACGGCGTTGCTGCTGAGGCAGGGTTTCGACGCCGACACCGCCCGGCTGACCTCGGCTTACAAGCTGGGCTGGGAGGGGCCGGCCCAAGCCGAGCCGCCGACGGGGCTGCTGCGCGGCGTGACAGCCCTCGACGGCGTCGTCTCGGCCGACGTCCAGGTCGAGGAGGCCAGCAGTTGAGGTCTGCACCGGTGGCGCGATCCCTCCATGGCGCATGGGCACGCCGACACGGATCCGCTACGGCGCGTCACCGGCCAATGGTGTAGTAAAAACGACATATTTTCTTGGAGGTAATGTTCACGACGTACGTACAGCGAACGAGGCGACCATGTCCGCATTGATCCATGCCTGGCCGACCACGCTGGCGGCGTTCCTGGCCTCGACGGTCGAGTTCGTCGAGGCGCTGACGGTCGTCCTCGCGGTCGGCGTCGTCCGGGGTTGGCGCGGCGCGATCGCCGGAACGTCGGTGGCGCTCGCCTGCCTCGCAGCGGTGGTGATCGTGCTAGGGCCGTTGCTGACACGGCTGCCAATCGGTCCCCTGCAGCTCGCCGTCGGTACCCTGCTGGTGCTGTTCGGGATGCGTTGGCTACGCAAGGCCGTCCTCCGCTCAGCCGGCGTCATCCCGCTGCACGACGAGGCAGCCGCATTCGCGAAGACGAGCGCAGCTCTGCGAGGGACGGCGCCGGGTGGGACCGCCTGGGACGCGGTCGCGGTCGGGACCGCCTTCGAGATCACGATGCTGGAGGGGCTCGAAGTCGTCTTCATCGTCGTGGCCATGGGCGCTGGCGGACCCCAACTGCTACTGCCGGCTGCGGCGGGGGCGCTGGCCGCGCTCGTGCTCGTGGTCGCGGTCGGCATCGCGGTACACGGGCCCCTGTCGACCGTGCCGGAGAACGCCCTCAAATTCGGGGTGGGCGTGCTCCTGTCTGGTTTCGGCACCTTCTGGATCGGCGAGGGCATCGGCCTCGATTGGCCGGGCGCGGACCTGTCCATCGTCTGGCTCTGCCTCGGATTCCTCGCCGTGGCGCTCGCCCTCGTGCCAGTCTGCCGTCCCGCGGCCCGTGCCGCCGATGCGGCGTGAGCCTGCTGTCCCCTGGTGAGGAGTACATCCATGTCTTGGCTGCGAACAGCCGTGCGCGAAGTGTTCGGCCTCTTCGTCGATGACGGCAGCTATGCGCTCGCCATCCTGATCTGGCTGGGGCTGGCGTGGCTCGTGCTCCCGCGCGTCTCCGCGCTCGGGCCCTGGTCCGGAGCGCTGCTCTTCGGCGGACTCGCCGGCACCCTGGCCGTGAGTGCGATGGTGCGGGCTCGGCGGTGACAGGAGCGAACGCATGATGGCCTTGATGCTGCCCGAGGTCTGGTGGTTGCTCGATCGATTCGGCTAGGGCACCGTCGGCCTCGCGATCGCCCTCGAAAGCATGGGTGTGCCGTTACCCGGAGAAGGCACTCTGGATCGCTGTCGCGGCCTACGCGGGTGCGTCGCACCGCCTGGACCTCCGGGGCGTCATCGCTGCGGCGACCATAGGCGACAACCTGGGCTTCTGGATCGGCCGCGCCGTCGGAACTCGGCTCACCGTGCGGTATGGAGCCCGCCTGCGCATCACAGAGCGAGGGCTTCGGCTCGGTCGCTACCTCTTCGTCCGCCTTGGCGGTAAAGTGGTGCTCTTCGGACGGTTCGTGACGATGCTGCGCGCGCTCGCGGGTTTATTGGCCGGCATGAGCGACATGGGATGGGGAGGTTTCCTGACACTCAACGTCGCATCGAGAGTTCTATGAGCCACTGTGTATCGGCTGGGCGTTTAGATGCTCGGAGGGCAGGCTCACCGGATCCTGAGGCCGATCGGCCTCGCGCTGGCCGTCGTCGCGGCTGGCACGATGGTCGCAGCATTCCTGATCGTCCAGCGGCATGAACACCGGCTTCAGGCGGAAGCGGATCGCTGTTCCTCGATCCACGGAGCCCGAAACTGGATGCCGACAACCCCGTCACTCCTAAATATTCCGAGTCTCGAGCGAGGATTGCCGCTCATGAACAGCGACATGCGCTCGGGATGAGCATAGGACGCTCCGCGGTACGAGTTTCAGGGCAGTCGCTCACCGCTTGCTGGGTGGCGCCAGTGACGCGAGTGTCCGCTTCGGAGTTCATGTATTGATCGGCGCTGTGCCCGACGTGGTGAAGGGTTACGGACGGCGGCCGGCACTGGCCGAGCGTCCAGGCTGAGGGCCGCCGTCCGTAAGCCGCCCAAGGACGAACGCGCGAGGGTCGCCTCGCGCTATGGGGATTTGGCGGGACGGGCGAGCGCGCGGAGGCGCCGCAGCCAGCCCAGGCTGGCGAACCCGTGGTCGGGCGAGGCGTCGCGGCGGTCCACAGGCGCTACGATCGAGGATGGCCGCGGACTCTGAGGGGCCTGTGGTGCGGTCCCGGGCTTAGGGCGGACGGTGCCGGACACCGTGGAGGCGAGCGTGTCCGATGGCCGAAGCGGCGTCGCTTCGACCCTGTGCGGGGACATGCCGTGCCGGGTCACGACGCCCTCATCCGGCTCTCCATCGATGCGAGGGTGGCGCCCGGGCGCGGACGTTGCCCTCGAAGCTCTCGATCACCAGCATGCGCCCGCCGCAGCAGGGACACGGGGGGCGGCGCTCGGCCGAAGAGGCCGGCTTGGTGGCCTCGGGCGGTACGGGGACGGCGAGCAGTTCGCGGGCGCGGGCGATGTTGGCCTTGCACCGACCCGTGGCGAGCAGGCCGTAGTGGCGGATGCGGTGGAAGCCCCTGGGCAGGACATGCACGAGGAAGCGGCGGATGAACTCGTCGGTCGACAGCGTCATGGTGCGGTGGCGGGCGTCGCCGTCACGGCGGTAGTCCTTGTAGCGGAACGTGACGCCGTCCTCGTCCATCCCGATCAGGCGCCGGTTCGAGATGGCGACACGGTGCGTGTAGCGCGACAGGTAGGCCAGCACGGCCTCCGGTCCACCGAAGGGCGGCTTGGCGTAGACGACCTACTTCTTGGCTTTCATGGGCGCCAGGTGGCGTTCGAAGGCCTGCGGGTCGCTCAGCCCGGCCCTGTCGCCGAAGAGGCGGAGCCGTCCCGCGGCGTGAAGCGCGAGCAGGCCGGTGAGGAACAGCCGGCGGAACAGCTTGCCGAGTACGTGCACCGGCAGCAGGAAGGCGGGCCGCGAGGACACCCAGCGCGTGCCGTCGAGCGAGATGCCGCCGCCGGGCACGATCATATGGACGTGCGGGTGGTGGGTCAGCGCCGAGCCCCAGGTGTGGAGCACGGCCGTGATGCCGATGCGGGCGCCGAGGTGGCGTGGGTCGGCTGCGATCGTCAGCATCGTCTCCGACGCTGCCCGAAACAGCAGGTCGTAGACCGCGGCCTTGTTGGTGAAGGCGATGTCGGCGATCTCGGCCGGCACCGTGAACACCACATGGAAGTAGCCCACGGGCAGCAGATCCGCCTCGCGCGCCGCCAACCACTCGCGCGCGGCCGCGCCCTGGCACTTGGGGCAGTGCCGATTGCGGCAGGAGTTGTAGGCGACGCGGGTGTGTCGGCACCCCTCGCAGGCTTCGACGTGGCCGCCGAGCGCCGCGGTGCGGCACGTCTCGATGGCCGACATCACCTTGAGCTGGCCGAGGCTGACGTGGCCGGCATGAGCGGCGCGCCAGGCCGCACCGTGCCGGCGGAGGATGTCGGCGATCTCCAGCGCGGGACGCGACACCGGATCAGGCCCCGGTGTCGGCGCCCTCCATCAACAGCTTGAGGCGCTCGAGCGGGCTCGTCACCGCCCGGATGGTGCGGG
>NZ_QYBB01000160.1 GCF_004137685.1 Lichenibacterium minor
GCCTCGGCGGTGTTGGAGCCCCAGTCGTGGCCCGCCACGACGAAGCGTTCGATTCCGAGTGCATCCATGAGGTCGATGGCGTCGTGGGCCAGGATGCCGGAATTGCCCGACCGCAGTGTCGTCTTGGACAGGAACCGAGTGGTCCCGAAGCCGCGCAGGAACGGCGTAACGGTGCGGATGCCTGCGGCGTTGAGCGCCGGCGCGACTCCGGCCCAAGTGGTGGCGTCGTCGGGCCAGCCGTGCAGCAGCAGGACGACGGGCCCCTCGCGCGGCCCCTCGTCGAAGAGCGCCACGTCGAGGAGCTTCGTTTCGACGCGGATCAGGTTCATCGCTTGTCTCCGTTGGAGCGCTGGGAAGAACCACGCATCAGCGCTCCGATGGCGAGCCCGACGCCGAGAGCCGCCGCCCCGGTCACGACGGGGTGGAGGGCGGCGCGGGTGTAGAGGCTCGTCCTCATCACGTGACCCTCGTAGTTTCCGCGCTCCTTCAGGCTCTCGGTGGGCACATCGAGCCCGCTCTGGTCGGGTGGGCGCCGCGACGGCCGACCGCTGGGCGTGCCGGGGATCACCATCCGGTTCATCACGACGTCGGTCAGGCCGGGCGCGAAGTGGCCGAGTTGTGCCATGCCTTTGGCGCCGCCGCCGACCAGGATGTCACGGACCGGACGCTCGGCGCAGCTCAGGATGGCCTCGGCCACCGCCTCGGGCGCGTAGACCGGTGGTACGTGGTGCGGCTCTGAGGCGAGGTAGTTCTTGGCGTTGACGGTGAAGGGCGTGTCGATCTGGCCGGGCTTCACCAGCGTCACCGAGATAGGCGCGCCGGAGTCTTCCAACTCCATGCGGAGCGCGTCGGTGAAGCCCTTCACCGCGTGCTTCGAGGCTGAATAGATGCCCTGCAGCGGCACGGCGCGCTCCGACACCTCGCTGCCGAGGTTGATGAGGGCGCCACCCGTGTGCTTCAGGTGCTTCACGGCTTCCAGCGAGCCGTGGATCAGGCCCCAGAAGTTCGTGTCGAACAGCTTGCGCATGTC
>NZ_QYBB01000161.1 GCF_004137685.1 Lichenibacterium minor
TTCGGCGGATGCCGAGCGCGCCCATGCCGAAGCGCAGCGCGCCGACGTGGCCCGCCAGCAGGCCGAGGTGGTGGACGGCATCGCCGAGGGGCTCGACCGGCTGTCGCGCGGCGACCTCGTGTCCCGCCTCGACCGGGCCTTCTCGCCCGAATACGAGAAGCTGCGGGGCGACTTCAACGGCGCCATGGCGCAGCTCCAGCAGACGCTGAGCGTGGTGGCGGAGAACGGCGGCGCGATCCGCCTGGGCACGGGCGAGATTTCCACCGCGGCCGACGACCTGAGCCGCCGCACGGAACAGCAGGCGGCGTCGCTGGAGGAGACCGCGGCGGCGCTCGACGAGATCACCGCGACGGTTCGCAAGACCGCGGAAGGCGCGCGCCAGGCCAATGCCGCCGTGCTGCGCGCCCGGACGGGGGCGGAGGACTCGGGCCGCGTGGTGCGCGATGCCGTGGCGGCGATGAACGGCATCGAGGCCTCGTCGGCTCAGATCACGCAGATCATTGGCGTCATCGACGAGATCGCGTTCCAGACCAACCTGCTGGCGCTCAACGCCGGCGTGGAAGCGGCGCGGGCCGGCGACGCGGGGCGGGGCTTCGCCGTGGTGGCGTCCGAGGTGCGGGCGCTGGCGCAGCGCTCGGCGGAGGCCGCGAAGGAGATCAAGGGCCTGATCGCGACGTCGCGGGGGCAGGTGGAGCGGGGCGTCGAGCTCGTGGGGCGCACCGGCGCGGCGCTCGACGGCATCGCCGTCCAGGTGGCCGAGATCGCCACCGCGGTGGCGGAGATCGCGTCCTCGGCGCAGGAACAGGCGTCGGGCCTCGACCAGGTCAACACGGCCATCAACCAGATGGACCAGGTGACGCAGCAGAACGCCGCCATGGTGGAGGAGTCGACGGCGGCCAGCCGGGCGCTGGCGGCGGAAACCGACGAGCTGATGCGCCTGATCGGGCATTTCCAGGTGGGGAACGGGGCGGCGCCGGAGACGGGCCGCAGGCCGGCCGCGCGGGTCGCCCCGCCGCGCCCGG
>NZ_QYBB01000162.1 GCF_004137685.1 Lichenibacterium minor
CATGATCCTGGCGAACATCCTCGGGCTATCCGGGGACGTATGCAGCACGATCAGCACGGCGGCCGGAAAATCGATGGCCAGTCCGCTCGCGAGTTGGTTCAGCGCGTCTAATCCACCACGGGAAGCGCCGATCACCACGAGATCGCGGGGTTGGATCATTGGTTGCGAATATCCGGCATCGAGCGGGGGCATCTCTCAGATGAGCGTCCAGGGGGGCTTGTTCGCGGCGCGCCTCCCCCGACACTACCGCCGAAGAGGCTGACGGCGGATGTAAGCACCATGGGTCGGGATGGTTGACGGCGGGTTGATACCGATCCGAGCGCCGCGAGCCAGGCCGCCAGCATGGCGTCGTCGGACGGGTCAGCCTCCGCGCCTTCTGCCTCGCGCCGGACGGCCCCAGCGTGGACGTTGAGCTTGGCTCCCGTACTTGCGGCGTCGATCGTCTTCCGGGGTCTCAGTATGGGGTCGATATAGCTCCGATTGGCTGGTGTGAGACAGGCGTTCCCTGTCGATTGTTACCTTCCCTGCACGTCGCGAGCATGTTCAGCGCAACGTGATCGCCGCCCTCAAAACCAGTCCTTCACGGATAAATGCAACTTCCGCAATCGGCAATCAGTCCTCTCCCTGACATCGAACAGAGGAATACATCCATGCGCCTTCTCAAACTCGCCACCGTCGTCCTATGCGTCTCACCGCTCGCCCTCGTGTCGGGTTCAGCCATCGCCGCCACGGCTCATAACTCCCAGGCTGGCGGCGTCGGGCCTTCGTCCAACGCCGGCGACTCCACAGTCAGCTCGCGGCACGTGAAGCACTCTGTGAAGCGCATGCGCAAGTCCATGTGAGGTCGTCCATCGACGCCCACAGGTCGGTCGTCGGAGCTCCTGCTGGTTGACTAGTGGGCCACATGCCGCGAGGCTCGCCGCCCACAGCAGGCGCGTTGGCCTTCTCCGACCGCTTCGACTTGCCCTCGTCCCCGGGCTCGATGTCCACGAACTTGA
>NZ_QYBB01000163.1 GCF_004137685.1 Lichenibacterium minor
CGTCTCGGCGGCCTCGTGGACGGCGCGGCAGAGCTGGCGCGTCGACAGCGGCTCCAGGCTGTTCTTGCCGGGGAACAACCAGCCCTGGGGCAGCATGACGCCGCGGCGTCGGCCCTCGCGCCACCACTGCCGGAGCAGCTCCAGCAACTGCGGCGACAGCATCGCGTTGCGGTCCTTACGCCCCTTGCCCTGCTCGACGCGGATCAGCATGCGGGTGCTGTCGATGTCGCCGGCCCTGAGCCCCACCACCTCGGACACACGCAGGCCGGCCCCGTAGGCCACCCCGAGTGCTGCCCTGTACTTCGGCCCTCGTGCCGCTTCGAGCAGCCGCCCGACTTCCTCGACGTTCAGCACGGTCGGCAGCTTCTGGGCGTAGCGCGTCAGGACGAGGCGTCGCGTACGCGTCCGACGAAGACCGCCTAGCGGGGTGATGGGTTTGCGGCCGACCTTACGGGCTTACGGCTAGCCTAAAGGTCATCAGGTCGATGCGGGTCGAGGTTCTGAGCGGGGTCGAGCGCCGGCGTCAGTGGTCGGACGATGAAAAGGCCCGGATCATCGAGGAGACCCTGGTTCCGGGGGCGCGGGTGGCCGAGGTGGCCCGTCGCAACGCGGTGAGTGCCAGCCTGGTGTTTGGATGGCGTCGCCTGGCGCGCGACGGCCTTCTGGGGCGGGGCGTGCCGGCGCTGGTTCCGGTCGAGATCGTGGTTCCCGCTCCTGCGCTGCCGGCCCCCGCGCCACCGAGCGTATCGCGCCCGAGGCGGTCGGCCGGGCTGATCGAGATCGAGCTGTCGCAGGGGCGCCGCCTGCGGGTGGGCCCTGACGTCGACGGCGACGCGCTGCGGCGCGTCCTCGACGCCCTGGATCGGCGATGATCCCGCTGCCGAGCGGCACCAAAGTGTGGCTGGCGACGGGCCACACCGACATGCGCAAGGGGATCGGTGGCCTGTCGCTGCTGGTGCAGGAGGTGCTTGG
>NZ_QYBB01000164.1 GCF_004137685.1 Lichenibacterium minor
GGCCTCATCAAGAAGGGCATGCACGCCGGCATCGGCACGGGCGGCTATGCCACGCTCGCCGAATACGACACGCCGGAATGGGCTCCCGCCAAGGCCCAGCAGTGGGTCGCCGGGCAGATCTCGCGCTTCGGGAAAAAAATCGTCGGCGTGGTGGCGGCCAACGACGGAACTGCGGGCGGCTCGATCGCGGCCTTCAAGGCCGCCGGTGTCGACCCCGTGCCGCCGGTGAGCGGCAACGACGCCACCATCGCGGGGCTGCAACTCATCATCGCCGGCGACCAATACAACACGATCTCCAAGCCTAGCGAGATCGTGGCCGCCGCTGCCGCCGACGTGGCCGCAGGCCTATTGCAGGGCGAGGCGCCCAAGGCCGACCAGACCCTGTTCGGCACGCCCTCCAAGCTCTTCGTGCCGACGCTGATCACCGCCGACAACCTCAAGGCCGAGATCGTCGACAAGATGATCGACGGCAAGCCGATCGAGCCCGCCTCCGTGCTCTGTACCGGCCGCTACGCCGCGGGCTGCAAGAAGCTCGGCATCACGCCGTAGGGCGACACGCGTCGGGCGCCCGTTCTCCCCTGGCGGGAGATTCGGGCACCCATCCCGGCCTGCCGGCATGGGACCCAGGTCGCCCGCGAAGCCGAGGGGATGAGGGGGCCAAGTGCAGTCTCCTCCGATTGGGGGTTCATCGCCGAGCGCGGCGCCATGCCCCCTTTTCCGCCCTGACTTCGTCAGGGCACCTCCTCCCGCGGGGGGGAGAAGGAAATCAGTCCTGAAAGGGCCATGCCTATGACCGACGCGCCCCTGCCACCGCCGAACGACACGGTGCTGAGCCTGCGCGGAATCTGCAAGCAGTTCGGCGCCGTGTCGGCGCTCACCGACATTGACCTCGACGTCAAGGCCGGCGAGGTCGTGGCACTGGTGGGCGACAACGGCGCGGGCAAGTCGACCCTGGTCAAGGT
>NZ_QYBB01000165.1 GCF_004137685.1 Lichenibacterium minor
GGCCTCATCAAGAAGGGCATGCACGCCGGCATCGGCACGGGCGGCTATGCCACGCTCGCCGAATACGACACGCCGGAGTGGGCTCCCGCCAAGGCCCAGCAGTGGGTCGCCGGGCAGATCTCGCGCTTCGGGAAGAAAATCGTCGGCGTGGTGGCGGCCAACGACGGAACTGCGGGCGGCTCGATCGCGGCCTTCAAGGCCGCCGGCGTCGACCCCGTGCCGCCGGTGAGCGGCAACGACGCCACCATCGCGGGGCTGCAGCTCATCATCGCTGGCGACCAATACAACACGATCTCCAAGCCTAGCGAGATCGTGGCCGCCGCTGCCGCCGACGTGGCCGCAGGCCTGTTGCAGGGCGAGGCGCCCAAGGCCGACCAGACCCTGTTCGGCACGCCCTCCAAGCTCTTCGTGCCGACACTGATCACCGCCGACAACCTCAAGGCCGAGATCGTCGACAAGATGATCGACGGCAAACCGATCGAGCCCGCCTCCGTGCTCTGTACCGGCCGCTACGCCGCTGGCTGCAAGAAGCTCGGCATCACGCCGTAGGGCCATACGCGTCGGGCGCCCCTTCTTCCCTGGTGGTAGAATCGGACACCCATCCCGGCCTGCCGGGATAGAACCCAGGTCGCCCGCGAAGCCGAGAGAACGAGGGGGCCTAGCGCAGTCCCCTCCGATCAGGGGTTCGTCGCCGAGCGCGGCGCCATGCCCACTCATCCGCCCTGACCTCGTCAGGGCACCTTCTCCCGCGGGGGGAGAAGGAAATCAGTCCTGAAAGGGCCATGCCCATGACCGACGCGCCACTGCCACCGCCGAACGACACCGTGCTGAGCCTGCGCGGCATCTGCAAGCAGTTCGGCGCCGTGTCGGCGCTCACCGACATCGACCTCGACGTCAAGGCCGGCGAGGTCGTGGCACTGGTGGGCGACAACGGCGCGGGCAAGTCGACCCTGGTCAAGGT
>NZ_QYBB01000166.1 GCF_004137685.1 Lichenibacterium minor
CGCGGTGCGGACCGCGAGAGGCGGCAGCCCCGCCTCGGCGACGACCGCGGCGGCCCCCTGGCAGCGCTTGCGCGCCCTCGCGTCGTGCGGGCGCAGGCTGCCCAAGAAGGCGAGACGCCGACATCTGCGGACGACGAGGTGGTCGGCCTGGGCGCGGCCGATCGCGTCGTGGTCCATCCCGACCGTCGAATCGATCGCCTCGCCGCCCGCGTCCCACATCTCGACTACGGGCACGCCGGAAGCGGCGAGGAGACCCGCGGCGCGCGGATGGTGGTCCACCCCGACGATGGCCACGCCGGCGGGCCTCCAGCTCAGCATCGAACGGACGATCCGCCATTCCTGCTCGGGGTCGTAGTGTGTGTTGCCGAGCATGACCTGGAGGTCCCGCTCCAGCAGGCCCGCCTGCAGCCCTTCAACCACGGCGGCGAATTCCGAATGGAACAGGGACGTCACCACCACGCCGACGAGGTCGGAGCGGATGCCCGCCAGCGCGCCCGCGACGCGGTTCGGCACGTAGCCGACCTCCTCCATCACGGCGTCGATCCGCCGCTTCAGCTCAGGCCGCACCGTGTGGGGGGCGCGCAGCGAGCGGGACACCGTGTTCAGCGACACGCCCACCCGGAGCGCCACCTGCGCCAGCGTCGCACCGGTCCGAGGGCCGCGGTGCTCGTCGATCGCATCCGTCATGCGCCGCGGAAGGCTCCATCTCGCTCGTAGGAGCGTTGCGTGAGCGCTCACTCTATGCCAGCTTGGTCACGAAGTCGAACGAGCGCCGGTCGAGCGCCGGCGCAGATCGGGGGAGGAGCATGGCGGCGCGGGACACGGGCGATCCGGTCGGGCAGGAAACGGCAGCGCCAGCTGGGCGCCCCAACATCGTGCTCATCATCACCGACCAGCAGCGCTTCGACACGATCGCGGCGCTGGGTTTCCCCTATGCAGA
>NZ_QYBB01000167.1 GCF_004137685.1 Lichenibacterium minor
CGCGGTGCGGATCGCGAGAGGCGGCAGCCCCGCCTCGGCGACGACCGCGGCGGCCCCCTGGCAGCGCTTGCGCGCCCGCGCGTCCTGCGGGCGCAGGCTGCCCAGGAAGGCGAGACGCCGACAGCTGCGGGCGAGGAGGTGGTCGGCCTGGGCGCGGCCGATGGCGTCGTGGTTCATCCCGACCGTCGAATCGATCGCCTCGCCGCCCGCGTCCCATATCTCAACCACGGGCACGCCGGAGGCGGCGAGGAGACCCGCGGTGCGCGGATGGTGGTCCACCCCGACGATGATCACGCCGGCGGGCCTCCAGCTCAGCATCGAACGGACGATTCGCCATTCCTGCTCGGGGTCGTAGTGCGTGTTGCCGAGCATGACCTGGAGATCCCGTTCCAGCAGGCCCGCCTGCAGCCCCTCCACCACGGCGGCGAATTCCGAATGGAACAGGGACGTCACCACCACGCCGACGAGGTCGGAGCGCGTGCCCGCGAGCGCGCCCGCGACGCGGTTCGGCACGTAGCCGACCTCCTCCATCACGGCGTCGATCCGCCGCTTCAGCTCGGGCCGCACCGTGTGGGGCGCGCGCAGCGAGCGGGACACCGTATTCAGCGACACACCGACCCGGAGCGCCACCTGCGCGAGCGTCGCGCCGGTCCGAGGGCCGCGGTGCTCGTCGATCGCATCCGTCATGCGCCGCGGAAGGCTCCCTCGCGCTCGTAGGAGCGTTGCGTGAGCGCTCACTCTATGCCAGCTTGGGGGCGAAGTCGAACGAGCGCCGGTCGAGCGCCGGCGTGGATCGGGGAGGAGCATGGCGGCGCGGGACACGGGCGATCCGGTCGGGCAGGAAACGGCAGCGCCTGCCGGCCGCCCCAACATCGTGCTCATCATCACCGACCAGCAGCGCTTCGACACGATCGCGGCGCTGGGTTTCCCCTATGCAGA
>NZ_QYBB01000168.1 GCF_004137685.1 Lichenibacterium minor
AGTGGCATGAGCCGCGGTGATCTCGAGCGACTGAGCAAGGACGAACTGATCGAACTGGTGCTGAAGCTGCAGCGCCCTGCCAAAACGTCGCGCACCTCGTCCAAACCGCCCTCCACCGACCGCAAGGAGCGGCGGGAGCAGTCCCGCCCCGGCGGTGCCAAGCCCGGCCACGAGGGCCACAGCCGCGTCGCCGCCGAAGATCCCGACACGGTCGTCGATCACCGCCCGAGCGCATGCCCGGACTGCGGGCTGGCGCTGTCGCCCGAACTGCCGGCCGAGACGGTCAGCGTGCATGAGCACATCGAACTGCCGGAGGTGAAGCCCCTCGTCGAGCAGCACCGGCGCCTCGCCGTGGTGTGCCCGGGGTGCCGGGCCCGCGTGGCGGCACCGCGGCCGACCGGGGCCGCCGCGACGCCGTTCGGCCCAGGCCTGCACGCCACGGCTTTGTACCTGAAGACCTTTCAGGCGCTGTCCTACGAGCGCTTGCAGAAGGCTCTCTTCGACCTGTTCGGCCTGCGCATCAGCCAGGGCGGGCTCACCAACATGCTGCGCCGGGCCGAGGCGCGTTTCGAGGCTGGGCGCGACGCGGCCCTGTCGGCGCTGCGACGCGCCACCGTTGTGGCGTCCGACGAGACGGGCGTGCGCATCGAGGGCACGAACAGCTTTCATTGGGTCTTCCGCTGCGAAGAAGCGGTGGTGCACCACGCGGCCCCGACGCGGGGCGCGTGCGTGGTGCACGAGATCATGGACGGGCACCGGCCCGTCGTATGGCTGTCAGACCGCTATTCTGCCCAACAGGGCCATGCCGACCGACAGCAGACCTGCCTGGCCCACCTCGCCCGCGACGTCGCCTACGCGCTTGATGCCGGCGACGACACCCTTGCCCTGCGGCTCAAGCTGTGGCTCGACGG
>NZ_QYBB01000169.1 GCF_004137685.1 Lichenibacterium minor
TGGGTGTACCCATAGCGAACCGCCTGGGACGGTCCGTCGAAGCGCGGCCGTGCCGGTTCCCTATCAGA
Source organism: Lichenibacterium minor (assembly GCF_004137685.1). Taxonomy (GTDB): domain Bacteria; phylum Pseudomonadota; class Alphaproteobacteria; order Rhizobiales; family Beijerinckiaceae; genus Lichenihabitans; species Lichenihabitans minor. Next base: position 69 of record NZ_QYBB01000169.1, read on the forward strand.
CGGTGTGGCCAGCCGCGATCTCCACCCGGGCGGCGGAGAGGACCGGGATCATCGCCGGTCCAGCACGTCGAGAACGCGGGCGAGCGCCTCGGCATCGACGGCGCCGTCCACCACCACGCGCCTGCCCCGCCCTACCTCGACCACCATGCGGCCATGGGCGGCCTGTCGCGGCCTTCTCTGGCGCGGTGCTGCCTTGGCTTCAGGTGCCGGCTCCGGCACCACGATAGCGGGCACGAAGGCCCGGGGCGGACACGGGAGCAGCGCGCTCGACCTTCAGCGCTCGAAGCCACGCCATCAGCAGCGATCGAGAGATCTCCGTACCGGCGGGCCGTTGGCGACACCAGCCGCGGCCCTCCAGGCTCTCCAACACAATGCGGAGCTTCTCCTCCTCCGACCAACGACGGCGGCGGCCGAGTTCGACAACGTTGAGCTGTTGGGCAAGGCGCTGACCTTATGGACGTCGATAAGGTCAGATCTCAGCCGCGCGACACTTTTCCCGCAGGGCAGCCCTCACCGCACGCATACGGATCGCCGCAAGGGGTTGCAGGCTCATATAACCTGACAAATCGGGATGGTTACATGCTGCGGCAGGGACACAGCTACCCGCTCATCTGGGTCTGAGTCTAAGATTAAGGACAGGTTCTCTTAGGAAACCAGGATGTATGCATCCCGCCAATGAGGTCGATGCCTGCCGCACGTTTCTTCTGAGAAGAAAGGTGGCGAGTACCAGCCTGATTCACTCCTGACAGCACGAACGCGACGGCGCTCGCGTTCCGTCTTCCGCTTCAACACAGTTCTGGATCGGCATCGACGTCATCGTCGAGGTCTCGACCTCCTTT
>NZ_QYBB01000016.1 GCF_004137685.1 Lichenibacterium minor
ATCGACCTCATGGATGCACTCGGAATCGAACGCTTCGTCGTGGCGGGCCACGACTGGGGCTCCAACACCGCCGAGGCTCTCGCGGTCGGTTGGCCTGACCGTGTGACGCGCATCGCCATGCTGTCGACGCCGTCGCGCCTCGGCGGCGCACCGACGCCGCCGTTCGCGCAGGCGCAGCGGCAATGGTATCACTGGTTCCAGGCGACCCAAAGGGGAGCGGAGGCCGTGCGCCGCGACCCCAAGGGGTTCTCGCGCGTCATGTGGGACAACTGGAGCCCGCCCGGCTGGTACGACGCGGCGACGTTCGACGCCGTTGCGACGTCTTGGGACAACCCCGACTGGGCCGACGTCACGCTGCATTCTTATCGCGCACGATGGGACGAGGCCGCCCCAGACCCACGCTCGGCGGCGCTCGAAGGCCGGATCAAGGCGACGAAACAGCTTTCTCTACCGACTGTCTACGTCCAAGGCGCGGTGGACGGCGTCAACCCACCCGAGGCCAGCCAGGAGGTGCCGTCGAAGTTCAACGGCCCGTTCGCGTTCAAGCTCCTCGACGGCGTCGGCCATTTCCCGACCCGCGAGGTGCCGGCGACGATAGCGGCGATGCTGATCGAGCACTTCTCCTGACCGTTGGGTCATGACGGCGCGATTTGGCGTTCCGGATCAGCGCCGCGGCATCTCCGGCCATGACCCGAGCCTCTCCTTGAGAAGGACAGCCCGCGGGAGTGGGGGCAGAAAGCCGTCGTTCCAGTGCCGAGGTATCTTTTTCGAACCACAAATGGCAGCTTTGGACATGGATTCATCCGTAACCAGCCGTTCCGCTTCCCACCCGTTGTCGCCGTTGGCGGCGCGCCGCGACGCTCACGATGACGCGCGCGCAATCCAGAGGTCAGCAGCAAATTCGGGCACTGTGCCGGTCTCCCGGATGGGTGCAGCGCTCCCAGACATGTCGCATGGGCCGTCCGACGCCGTGTCGCGTGTGCTGTCGCCCGCCGTCAACGCTCGCTCGCTGGCGCTGGATGGCAATCGAAGCGGCCGACAGCAGGCGCGGCGGGACGGTGGCGGGCCTTTGAATGGCTGCGCTGGTCCAGACACGGCACGTCCACTCGGAACGGGAATGGACCACGCCGTGCTGGGTTCATGCAGTGCCCTTCAGGATTAAGGCGCTCGCAGGTGGCTACATCTCAATCGGCTCTCCGCTTCGCACGCGCCGATCCAAGCGACCCACTTGAAGCGAGATCTCAGCCGAAGATTGCTGATCCCATGCTCGAAAGCCCATGGCAGACTCGACGATAATCTCCAGTGCGTGCTCTCGTGACAGAGTGGGTGAGAGCTCGTCGAGCAAACCGCTAATGGCACGACGTACGACCAAACGAGCCTCATGGCGTCGATCGCTGTAGATCATTCCCTTGATGATGTTTTCCGTGGCGACTTATCCCATTTCGTGTTCCTCTTTGTAAGAAGGCCAACGCTGCTGTTTACTGATATAGATTGTTATTGACATCGATCCGAATGCGGTAGACCCGGTCCTTCGTATGAGATAACCGGACGCGCTCTTGCGTTTGCAGCCCCTCACGGGTCCACAGAAGCCCTGCACGCTTTAAGCGGTGCAGCAAACCTGCCGCCTCGGCTCCAAACTCCGTTGCCCAGCGAGCCTTGCGCACGAGCAGCCACGTCGCCCCGGCCTTTTCCGTGACGAACCCCGGGGCGGCGTCGAGTTGGGCGCTCGTCAGCGAGGGATAGCGAGCCCGCCGCAGATCGTGCAGCGCCGCACGGTGCCGCTGGACGTAGGCGGCGACCCGCTCGGAGGCGAATTGGGGGCCGGCGGCGGGCACGGGAAACTGACAACGTCGAGCATAGACGGCCAGCACCGCCTGTTCCACCCCGTTAACGGGCAAAGCGCCCCACCGCTGCGCGAGGCGGCCCGCGGCTGCCACCAGAGCGAATTTGGCGAGCACACGGGCCTCGACTCCAGCCAGCGGCTCACCCTTGTGAGCCTGACGGCGAAAGCGGGACATCCGCCGCTCCACCATCCGCAGCAGCGCTGCTCGCCCTCCGGGAGCGCCCAGGAGGTGCTCCAGCCGGCGCACAAACCGTCGCCCGGCCCAGCCGTGGTCACGGGCGGCGAGAGTGGCCAGGGCTGCCGCGGCGGCGGCCGCACTGTCCACACCCTCGGGGAGGTGGCTGAAGACCCCCAACCCCGCACCCGCGTCGGCCTGGACGGTGACAAGGCGGGCGGCAGTGGCAGCCGCCTCGTCGGGGGCGACTCCCACGAGCAGATCGGTAACGGCGGTGTTGGTGCTGCTGACGAAAACAAACCGATGCGGGAGCCCAGCGGCCTCACCCAGCCGCCGCTTGGGGCTGCCTTCAGCCAGGCGCATGATGGCGTTGCGGTAGTCGCGAGCCCCGTTGCGATCACCAGACGAGACGAAAAGCCCCACCTCATCGAGTAAGAGCGCGCCCCCGCAGCGGGCGGCGGCGTCTTCCAAGGCGTTGGCAGTGGTGAGCCAGGTACGCAAAGCCTCGGGCCCGCCATACACACTGGCCATCAAACGCAACAGGGTGGTCTTGCCGTTGCTGGACGGCCCGCAGATCTCGAACCCGGGGTTTTCGACTGTTCCAGGGACAAGGGGCAGCAGCAGGCCTGCAAAGGCGCAGCTCAGGGCGAAAATGGGCAGGCTCTGCCCCTCGATCAACCCGCGCACCCCCAGTTCCCAATCAGCGAAACAGCCTGACAGAGGGGGGGCGGCGTCCAGCCCCGCACGAGCGTCGACGGCAGGATCACCACCAAGGCGAGGGGGAACGGTATCACCGGGCCAGAAGTAGCGACCACCGACCCAGCCATAGCGATCGACAGCGAGTAGGGGACGGGTGAAAGACGCTCGCTCAGCCTCGCGAAGGATGCTGGCTCGCGTGGCGGAGGTGATGACCGTCACACCTTGGTGGGTGAGATCACCAGCCCAGGCATAGCGAGTGTCGCCTAGATCTTGGAGGCGGACGTAGCCACGACAACTCTGGCCGTGAACGCCTACCCACCGCTCATTAAACTGGTCTGTGTAGCCACGCACTCGTAGTGTTAAGGGTGCTCCTGGTTGAGAAGATACCGATGGCCCTGGAAGATGTTGCACCATGATGAGCCTCGAAAGACCTTGTGGGGAACCCGGGAAGGGGCGGGAATAAGCAGGTAACAAAAACGTACACGAGATCAGGGCACGATCCTAATCAGGAGCCGGGGTGATAAGCAGATATTCGCCCATCCTGCCCTAAACTGTCAGATGAAAATGAACAACACTCCATCTCTGCCACATGGTCTACCTACGAGAGGAGGAGGGAGAGCCGGGAAAACCGGGAATACCGGGATTCATTCAGATCACTCGCCCTGCGGGTATTCGCGTCTGGTCCTGACAATCGATTGTCCGCACCCCCTGCATCCGTAGAACAAGTTTAGAGTTTCCTGCGTTTGAGAGTCGAGCCAAACAAGGAACTCTGCCAATCGAACACTCGGCAACCGGCGACGCTCAGCTGCCCGTCGCAACACGCCATCCCGATAATAGGAAGGCTTCGAAGGCCAAAACGACATGCCAAGATGGTAGGAGAGCTGGCGCTTCAGGTCTCGCAGTGGCTGTCTGAATATCGGTTTCTTGACGAAAGCGCACCGCATATCCTTCGGTCGACGGTATACCGGTAGCCTCCTCAGTCTTTCCACGACTGCGACGGTATCTCCTGCTGCGAGCATATGCACGTGTAGCTGATAGACGTCTCGTGTAGGATCGTACTCGCCATGCAGCCGAGCTATAATAATGCCGGTGCAGCTTGAAAGGCCAACTCTGATGAGTTGTTGGCGAAGCCTCTCCAGGTAAGATGCTGCTTTTATCCCGCTTAGCTGCTGACCTGCAATTTCCCATCGCGCGTTTGGCACAATCGTGAAAAATGCTATTTGATCGTTCGGAAACACTGACAGAATTTCTCTCACGCTTTCGCCGAGCCTGATTTTCCAGCGTCTAGCGCATCGCGAAGAGGCGAGAGTCTCAAAGCCGATTTTTTTTCGCGTATTCTTTTCGATGCGTGAAGCCAACCTCGACATAGCCTTTGCTGCATCAGTCGAGGAGCTTTCGGGGAGGATCAGTTTTGCCTGCCTCCTGAGGATCGATACCCTGAGTTGATCCTCGAGTACGGCTGCAGAAATCGGCTCAAGCTTCCACATCGAGATGATCGCTCCCGTGCTCAACCGATTGGACATAGGTGGTGGTGCTCAGAGCCGAGAGAGGGCAGCAGACTTCGTCACGCCGCTTAGCAGTTGCTGCGTTTGCTCCCGTTTCAGGAGCTGACATTCTACCGCCATTGATGACGTCCTGGATGTCTTCAGAGCGCCAGCATGTGATCCGTGAGCCGATCTTGATTGGCTGAGGGAAGCGCCCTGCTTTGACGCCTGCCCACCATGTCGATTTGCTCACAGGAACAGGCCCACTCGGCCTAACAATCTGTGAGAGACGCATGAGCGCACCCTGCTTAAACCAGCTTTCAGCCATCTCTCACTCCTACAGAAGATGTCGGACTGACCTACAGCGCAAAATCTGAGAAGGACTGAAAATCAAGTTTGGAAATGTGATACGAGATCCGGGACACTGATTCGCAGGGAGCGGACTCCCGTTGCGTCAAGATGCGCCTAGGCTAGAGGCTCTGCTGGAGGGCTGTGGCATGGGGCGCGTCGCGGATCACCTAGACATCCCGGAACTGGAGCGACGTTTCAGGACCTGCCCCGATCCGGTCGAGGCCCGCCACGTGCAGGTGATCTGGCTGTTGGCGCAGGGCCATACGGTCGGAGCGACGTCGAAGGTGACGGCCTTCGGGGCGCGCTGGATCGAGCTGTTGCTGGCACGCTACAACGCGTCCGGGCCCGACGCCCTGGCCAACGGGCGGCGGCGCAACGGCCTCAAGCCGAGCCTTCTGACCGCGGAGGTGCTGGAGGCGGTGCGACTGCGGCTGGCCGAGCCGCCGCCCGACGGCGGGCTGTGGTCGAGCCGCAAGGTGGCCGACGTGATGGCGGCGCATCTCGGCCTCGAGCGCGTCCTGCCCCAGCGCGGCTGGGAGGCGCTGAAGGCGCTCGGCTACACGCTGCAGCGGCCGCGGCCGAAGAACCCGAAGTCCGCCACGGCCGAAGAGGCCGCGGCGTTTAAAAAAAGCTGGCGGACGTCGTCGCCGAGGAGGCGGCTGCCCACCCCGGCACGCCAGTCGAGGTGTTCTGCACCGACGAGCACCGCCTCGGCCTGAAGCCGGTGCTGCGCTCGGTGTGGGCCCCCAAGGGGCAGCGTCCGACAGCCCTCGGCCACCACCGCTTCCACTGCCTCTATGTCACCGCCTTCGTGGGCCCGTCCACGGGGGAGACGGTGTGGTACCTGACCGACACCGTGTCCAAACCGCTGTTCGCCGGCCTGCTCGCCGCTTTTGCCGAGGCGGTCGGAGCCGGTCCCAAGAAGCGCGTCGTGCTGCTGCTCGACAATGCCGGCTGGCACACCCTGCCCAACCTCGCCGTGCCCGATGGGCTCAGGCTCGTCCACCTGCCGCCCTATAGCCCCGAACTGCAGCCCGCCGAGACGCTCTGGACGCTGGTGGACGAGCCCATCGTCAACACGTTCGTCCCCAACCTGGACAAGCTCATCGACACCATCACCGAGCGGTGCAGCAACCTCACCACCCGCCAACCCGAGATCAGCTCCCGCACCAACTTCGCTTGGTGGCCCAAAAATCAGGCCCCGGTCTAATCTCGGGGATCTGGTATGACATAAAAATGTCATCGTTCTACTCAACCTCATCCGCGGCTAGTTTCAACCAGTTCGCTACGACCTGAGGTGTTGGAAAGTTCTCTAGGCCTCTTTTCGTAGCAGCGTGGCAGATGTTGGCTGCGGCTGGACTGTAATTCCGCTTGAAATTGTACTTTTCAACTGCCATTATATAAATAAGATTAGATAGGGAATTTCTCGATTTAGCATTTTCATTGAAGGCTTTTTCCAGTTTGGAGTTCTTTTGCTTTCTCGATCTGTATAGCTTTTTATACTTTTCCGCTTTGGTTTTCCAATCAATGATGGGGCTACCGGCATAGATTAACTCCTTGAGTGCTTCTGGAACTGGAAGACCGGCAGAGAGTGCCCATTCTACGCGTTCTTTGGGTGTATCCGGACTCTGGATTATTCCCATGCTACGAGCTCTAAACATCAGTCTTCGGAGCCTAAAAAAAGGCTCGCTTTTGTTGAGCTCTTCCTTAGCATCAGGATCGAGGCCCAAAAGAAGAGCCGCAGTCTCACTGATATTCCATCCCGGGATTTTAGCCCAATAGCTGAGCCAATTATCTGCTGCATTTCCTAAAAAATCGTAATTATCAGGCATGAATTTCTCCGATAGGCAAGTTTTTGAACTAGGAAGCGCAGTCAGTCCATTGTGTCTATCATTGCAAATCGCCAAGCGTTTTGTCATTCCTGAATATGGTGGGCCAAATATGCGGAGCTTGTTGCGCGCTTCATGTGTGATGGAGTGCCGATGAGCTATGATGGAAACTGGGTAACGGCTGTTATCAGGCGGCGCGGTCTGCAAGGACATCGATGACTTCAGTCCCATCCTTGAAGGTGACACCGGCGATGATCTTCGGCAACAGGGTTTCTCCTCTCAGCCTGCGCCAAGTCTTGTCGGCAGCCATGACGAGCTTGAATACTATCAGTCTGGCGGTGGTGGCGACAGGGCGCCCTTGGTGGGGACGGTCCGGTGTCGGACCGTGGCGGAGACGGACTCGATGGGGTTCGTGGTCCGCAGGTGATCCCAGTGCTCGGCGGAGAAGTCGAAGAAGGCCAGCAGGGCGTCACGGTTTCGGGTCAGGCACTCGGTCGCCTTGGGAGACTTCGCCCCGTATTTCTCGACGAACACCGCAATCGCCGCCTCGGCCGCCGCTCGCGTCGGCGCCGCTGAAATCTCGCGGATGTCGGCCTTCCTGGCGCCCTGAACGGACTTCGGCACCTTGTTGAGCAGGTTTGCGGCCTTGTGCAGCCAGCACCGTTGGTGGCGGGTGGTGGGCAGGGCTTCGTCGAGCGCCTTCCAGAAGCCGAGCGCGCCGTCGCCCACCGCGATCTCGGGTGCGATGGCGAGGCCGCGACGCTTCACGTCGACCAGCAGCTCCCGCCGGCTCTGGGCGCTTTCCCGCACGCCGATCTGAAACCCGACCAGTTCCTTTCGGCCTTCCGGTGTGGCTCCGATGAGGACCAGCATGCACTCGGACTGCTCCTCCATCCTGGCCTGGAGGTAGACCCCATCTGCCCAGACGTAGACGTAACGCCGGGCCGACAGGTCCCGCTCCTGCCAGCGATTATGCTCGGCCTGCCAATCAGCCGTGAGGCGCCCGATGACCGAGGGCGACAGGTTCGGAGCGTCCTTGCCCAGCAGCGCCGACAGAGCCTCCTGGAAGTCGCCCTCGAGATGCCGCGCAGGTACAGCGTCGGCAGCAGGGCGTCGAGGCTGAGCGTCCGCCGAGCCCACCGCGGCAGGATCGCCGAGGTGAACCGGATGCGCTTAGAGCCTTCGCCCGCCCCGCGATCCCGGACCTTCGGGCGAAACACCGGGACGGCGCCGATCCCGGTCTGGACCTCGCGCTCGGGACCATGCCCGTGCCGGACAAGACGCACCCGACCATCGAGGAGCTTCAGATCCGCTCGCTCGGTCAGGAAGGCCTCGGCTTCAAGTTCCACAGCCTGACCCTAAAGCTGGCGGGCACCGGTCCGCAGCACCTCCGTCAGGGGATCGTCCACACCCATCCTACTCGATCCAGCCTCGTCCACCGGACACAGACCGGACACCGAAAAAAGCAAGGCCAGCTAAGTCGCTGAAAACGCTGGCGCGCCCACGGGGAATCGAACCCCGGTTTTCGCCGTGAGAGGGCGACGTCCTGGACCGCTAGACGATGGGCGCGGATCGTGCGGGGCGCTGCACCGCCGATGTCGGGTCTATAGCCAGCCCGGCCCGGGACCGCAAGCGGGAAATGCCAGGGCCGGTTCATTCTCCGGGGGGCTTCGGCGGGGTGGCGGGGGTCTTGCCGCGGCGCCGTGTTCCCACGCTGCCCGTTTCGGGATAGGTTGAGCCCAGCGCCGCCCATGTCGGCCGGTCGCCTCGAACCGCGATCGTCCCGAGCCCCTTGCGCGACAGCCTGACCGTCCTGGCCATCCTGCTGATCGGCGTCCTCACCGCGGCCCTGGTCGGTCCCTACCTCGTCGACTGGGATGGGCACCGCGCCCTGATCGAGCGCAAGCTGTCCGAGGCCGCCGGCATCCCGGTGTCGGTGGCCGGTCCGATCGACCTGAAGCTGATCCCCAAGCCGCTGTTCCGCTTCGGCGATGTCACGGTGGGCGACGGCGCGGGCGGGCGGCCCCGCCTCAGCGCCCGGTCGCTCGACGCCGAGCTGTCGCTCGCGGCCCTGATGCGGGGACAGGTGCAGGTCGTCGACACCACGCTGGTCGGCCCGAAGCTCGACCTCGTGCAGGCGAAGGACGGGGGCCTCGGCCTCGACCTGCCCTCGGGGACCGCCGCCGACCGCGTCGCCGTCGACCATCTCGCGCTCCGCGACGGCACGCTCGGCCTGACCCTCGCCGACGGGCGACGCGCGACGCTGACGGGGCTCGACCTCGACGGCGAGGCCACGAGCCTGCGCGGGCCCTTCAAGGCGGCCGGCCGGATCGGCGGACTGCCGTTCCGGCTCGGCACCGGCGCGCTCGACGGCGGCCGGCTCCGGGTGAAGCTGCATCTCGGCGGCGCCGGCACCCGGCCCGACATCGACCTCGACGGCACCGCGGCGGTCCGCCCGGGCGGGCTCGGGCCCGGCTTCGACGGCACCGCGACCGTCGTCGGGCAGGTGACGCTCGACGGCACGCCCGCCACCGTGCCGTGGCGGGCCACCGGCAGGCTGTCCGTCGACCGCGACGGGGTGCAGGCCACGGCCGTCGAGGTCCGCGCCGGCGCCGACCTGCGCGCCCTCATCGCGTCCGGGGACGGCACCGCCGCCTATGGCGCCGGCCCGGCGCCGCCGCTGGCGAGCCTGCGGCTGCACGGGGCGGGGCTCGACGTGGACGGGCTCGCGGTGTCTCCCGCGGCGTCCGACGTCGCGCCCCCGAAGGGCCTGGACCTCGTTGCCCTGCTGATGCGCGGCGTCGGCGACGGTGCGGGCTTCACGGGCCTGCCCCTGCGCGTCGACCTCGACGCCGCGTTCGACACCGTCACCCTGGCCGGGCGGACCGCGCTCGGAGCGGCGGCGACGCTGGGCTTCGGCCCGGGGCCCGGCGCCGCCCTCGCCTTCACCGTGGACGGGCCTGACGGCGCGCACGTCGCGCTCGACGGGCGCGTCGAACCCGGACCGCCGCCGCCGGTCGCGGGGCCGTTCGGCGCCGTGCCGGTCCCGTCGTCCGCCGCCTTCCGGGGCCGGGCGGAGGTGCGCTCGAAGGATCTGCCGCGCACCGCCGCCTGGCTCCGCCCGGTGTCGCCGGGCGTCGCCGACTGGCTGGCCGCCGTGATCCCCGGACGGGGCCTCGCGGCGCGCGGCACGCTCGACGCGTCCGCCACGGGCGTCGCGGCGCGCGGCCTCGATCTCCGCCTCGACGGCTCGGCCGTCTCGGGCGCGGCCTCGTTCACGCCGGCGGCCGGGTCCGGGCGGGCGCGTGTCGTCGCCGACCTGTCCGCCGACGCCCTCGTCCTCGACGGGATGCCGGACCTGTCCGCCGCCACCGCGGCGTCGCGCGACATCGACCTCGACCTGTCGCTCGCGGCCCGTGCCGTGACGGTCGGCTCGCCTTCGGCGGGAACCGTGGCGGCCGGTCCCGTCTCGCTGCGCGCCACCCGCACGGGCGACCGGGCCCGCCTGGAACGCTTCTCCCTGGAGATCGCCGGTGGCCGGCTCGACGCCACGGCGTCGCGCGACGCCGAAGGAGGGCGCGCCGCGGTCCATGTGTCGGCGCCGCAGGCGGGCCCGGTGGCCGACGCGCTCGCGCCGTTCCTCCCCGCGCCCGCCGCCGCGACCGTGCGGGCGCGGGCCGCCCTGCTGGCGCCGCTGGACGCGACGCTGACCGTGGACGCCGCAGCGGCGGCGGACGGCGAGCTGGCGCCGACGGCCTTATCGCTGGCCGGCGCCGCGACCGGCGCCCATGTCGACGCGACCCTCCGACCCTCCGGGCCCGCCGCCGGCCGCGACGTCTTCCATCGCCCCCTCACGCTGACGCTGACCGCGGATGCCCCGGACGGCGCCGACCTGTTCCGCCGCTTCGGCTTCGCGATGCCGCATCCGGCGGCCGCGCGCGCCACGGGCACCGCGCAGGGTACCCTGGCCGACGGCTTCACCGGCGATCTCGACGCCTCGCTGGGCGACACGGCTTTGTCCTACGCGGGCCGGGCGGGGAGCCTGGGAGGGGCCGGGCGTTTGTCGATCCGCTCGCCCGACCTGCGGCCCGCGATGGCGGGCTTCGGCCTGATGCCGCCCGGGGCGGCCGTCCCGGGCGAGGGCGCCGGCGAGGTCGCGTGGGACGGCACGGCGGTCCGCTGGCGGGGCTTGTCGGCCCGGGTGGCCGAGGTCGCCGTCGCGGGCGACCTGGCGGTCGACCTCGTCCCGCGCCGCGCCGTCGGTGGCGAGCCGCTCCCCGTGCTGACCGGCCGGCTCGCGGTGGACCGCCTGCCGGCGGATGCCCTGCTCGGGCTGGCGCTCGGGCCCGCGGCCGAGGCGCCCGGCGACACGGGGTGGTCGACGCGGCCCTTCGCACCGGCCGCCGCCCTGCCGCGGGCCGAGCTGGCCTTGACGGTGGCCGACCTGCCGCTGCGGGGAACGCTGGACGCGCGGGACGTGTCGACGACGCTGCGCACCTCGCCCGGCGGCGTCGTGCTATCCGACCTCGCCGGCGGCCTCCGGGGCGGCGCGGTCGGCGGCGGGATGGCGATCCGCCGCGACGGGCCCGGGGCGACCCTGTCCGGGCACCTGTCCTGGCACGACGTGGCCTTCGACGAGGGTGGCTTGTCGGGGCGCTTCGGCGGGGACGAGGAGGTCGCGGCATCGGGGACCAGCCGCGCCGCGCTGGTGGCGTCCCTGTCCGGGACCGGCACCGTGTCGCTGTCCGGCGCGGCGCTCGCCCGCACGGATCCCGCCGCCCCGGCCCGCGTGCTCGCGGCCGTGACGGCGCGCGACGCCGCCGCGGAGCGGGGCGGTTCCGCGCTGCCGACGCCGCCCGACCCCGACGCCCTGCGCCGCGACGTCGCGGCGGCGCTCGACGCGGCACCGCTCGACCTCGGCGGCGCGGCAGCGCCGGCGACCCTGGCCGGGGGAGTGTTGCGCGTCGGGCCGGTGCGGCGGACGGGGACTTCGCCGCTTCCGGGCAATTCGGCCGCTGCAGGCTGGACCGCCGCGACGGAGGTCGCCTCCGACCTGCGCGCCCTGACGATGACGACGCGCGTCGCCCTCGGGGCGGTGCCGGCCGAGGGGGAGGTGGTGGTGACGCGCTCCGGCCCCTTCGGCGTCGACCCGCCGCGCGGGATCGACGTGGCCGGCCTGGTCGCGGCCGTTCAGGCCCGGTCGATCGCGCGGGCGCAGGACCGCATCGACGTCATGGAGCAGGACATCCGCGAGCGCGCGGCCTTCAACCGGCAGCTCAAGGCCGCCGCGCAGCGGCGGCAGGCCGAGCGGGAGCAGGCCGAAGCGGCACGGCAGGCGGAAGCGGCCCGCGCCGCCGCAGAGGCACAGGCCGCGGCCGACCTCCGGCGGGCGGCCGCAGAAGCGCAGAAGCAGGCCCTCGAGGCGCGCCGGGCCGAGGCGGCGCGGCAGAAGGCCGAGGACGCCCGCATGCAGGCGCAGGTGGAGTCGGCGGCCCGCGACCAGGCCATCCGCGACCGGGCCGCCCGCGACGAGGCGGACAAGCAGCGCTTCATCGATCGCGCCCTCCAGGCCACCGACCCGCCGCTCGACCTCGGCGCCGAGGGCGGCCCGCTCGGTCGTCTGCGCTCCCGGCCGGGTCGGGCCCCCACCCCCAAGGGCCGCAACCCGTTCGATCCCCCGCCGCCGCCCAGCATCGTCCGGGAACGCGGCACCGACCCGTGACGGCCGGGCATCGCCGGCACGGTCCGGTGCTTCCGGCGACAATTGCATGCTTCCATCCCGTCGATGGCGCGGACTTAACGCGATCGTAGGGGGGAGGTGGCTTCCTGGCGGCCGCAGGAACGCACCCCAGCCCCATGATCCTTCCGTTCACCGCTGCCATCCGCCTCCTGACGCTCGGCGCCGCGCCGGGGCCTGTTCCTCCTGATCAGTTCGGCGGTCGCCGCCATCGTGGTGGTGTTCGCAGTCGTGCTGGCCGACTCGCGGGCCGATGCCCGGCGCGCCGCCGAGGCTGCCGAAGGCAACCTCACGACCGCGCTGGCGCGCGACCTGGACCGCAACGTCGAGCTGCTGGACCTGTCGATCCAGGCGGCGCGCGATGCCTGGTCGGACCCGCGCATCCGGGCCCTGGACCCGGAGCTGCGCCAGCTGGTGGTCTTCGACCATTCCGCCACGGCCAGCTTCATAGACGCCATCCTGGTGGTGGACCGCACCGGCGCCGTGGTGGCCGATTCGCATTCCGCGACGCCGCCCACGCGTGAGTTCCGCGAGGCGGATTTCTTCAAGGCCCAGGCGTCCCGCGACGTCGGCCTCTACATCGGCCGGCCCATGCACGTCCCCGGCAAGCCGGATTGGCACGTCGCCTTCAGCCGCCGCATCACGGCCGACGACGGCAGCTTCGGCGGGGTGGCGGTCGGCTTCCTCAACCTCGGCTACCTCACCGAAACCTACCAGCACCTGCCGCTCGGGCCGGGCGGGGTCCTGCTGCTGCTCAATGCCGACGGCACGCTGCTGGTGCGCGAACCCGAGCTGCGCGGCGCCATCGGCCGGTCCCTCAAGGGGAACCCCGTCTTCGACCGGATGATCGGGCCCGACACCGGCGCCTTCGAGGGCGTGTCGAGCCTCGACGGGCAGTCCCGCCTCTTCGCCTTCCGCCGCGTCGGCATCCTGCCGTTGATCCAGGCCGTCGCGGCCACGACGGATGCCGTCTACGCCGGCTGGCGCATCAAGGCGACCGTGCTGGGCGCCGTGATGGCCGCGCTGTGCTCGGGCATCCTGGCGCTGCTGTTCGGCTTGAAGGGGGAACTGCAGCATCGCGTGGCGGCCGAGCGGGCGCTCGACGTGCTGGCGTCGACGGATCCGCTGACCGGGCTGGCCAACCGGAGGCGCTTCTTCGAGCGGGCCGCGGCGCGCTGCGACGCGGCGGCCCGGGACGGCGTCCCCCTGTCGGTGCTGATGATCGACGCCGACCACTTCAAGAGCTTCAACGACCTCTATGGCCATGTCGCCGGCGACCGCGTGCTCGTCGCCCTCGCGCGCGCCATCGAGGGCGAGATGCGGGTCGGGGTCGACGTCGCGGCGCGCTACGGCGGGGAAGAGTTCATCGTGCTGCTGCCGGGGCTGGGTCGCCGCGAGGCCTTCGCGGTGGCGGAAGCCATCCGCGGCGCGGTGGCCCGCATGGCCGAGCCGCACGAGCGCGCCACGGCCGGCATCGTCACCGTCAGCACCGGCCTCGCCTCGGCCGAGGCCGGCACCCCGCCCGACCTCCGGATCCTGGTGGAAGCGGCGGATGCCGAGCTGTACCGGTCCAAGCGCGACGGCCGCAACAGGTCGAGCGGCGGGGAGCGCGTCGCCGCCCGCTACCCGCGTCCCGAGCCGCAGCCGGCCTGAGGGCCGCTGCGCCCCGGCACTGCGGCCTCCGGCGGGACGCCGAGCTCCTCGGCCGCGGCGAACAGCAGGGCGTCGACGGCCGCCACGCGGCCCCGCACCGCGATGGCGCGGACCCTCCCGGGCGGCACGTCGCGGCCGGCGCGCACCAGCACGGCCGCCGACACCACGGCCTCGACGTCGCGCTCCTTGGCCTCGCTTTCGAGACGGCTCGCCACGTTGATGCCGTCCCCCACGGCCGTCAGCCCCACGGCGTTGCCGTAGCCCATGTCGCCGACGATGGCCGGGCCGAAGTGGAGGCCCATGGCGATGCGCAGCGGTTCGCCGAGTTCGGCCGCGTAGGCGTCGTTCATCGCCCGCAGGCCGCGCGCCACGCCGGCCGCGGCGGTGAGCGCCTGCCGGCAGGCGAGATCGGGGGCGGCATCGAGGCCGAACAGCGCCAGGGCCCCGTCTCCGATGAACTTGTCGAGGTAGCCGCCCGCCGCCTCGACGGCTTCGCCGACGATCTCGAAATAGCGGTTGAGCAGGAACACCGTGTCGAAGGGCAGCCAGTGCTCCGCGCGGCGGGTGAAGCCCCGCAGGTCGCAGAACAGCACCGCCAGCTCGCGTTCCCGGCTCGCCGAGGCGAGCCGTGGCGCGGGCAGGCCGGGGTTTCGCGGCCGCGGCGGCGCGAAGACGGGCATCACTGCGAGGTCGCCGGTCGGGCGGAGCTGGCAGGCGAGGCGGATCCCGGGCGGGGCGTTGGAGCGCAGCAGCGTGGCGCGCTCCTGGGCGCTCGGGGCTGGGAGGCCGTCCCGCCCGTCCGTCACCCGAACGCGGCAGGTGGAGCAGCGGCCCCGTCCCCCGCAGAGCGACACGTGCGGGACGCCGCCGATGCGGCTCGCCTCGAGCACGGTCGAGCCGCGGGGCGCCGACACGGTGCGGCCGTCCGGGTAGCTCACGCGGATGCGGCGGTGGCGGCCGCGCCAGACGCGCGCGCCCCGCGCCAGCAGCACGCCCGCGATCGGCGCCGCGAAGGCGAGGGTGAGCCAGTTCTTCAGCGCTTCCGGGCTCACCGCCGCGGCGCCCGCGTGCGGGCGCGGG
The DNA here is from genome assembly GCF_004137685.1 of Lichenibacterium minor. GTDB lineage: Bacteria > Pseudomonadota > Alphaproteobacteria > Rhizobiales > Beijerinckiaceae > Lichenihabitans > Lichenihabitans minor. Next base: position 14,852 of record NZ_QYBB01000016.1, read on the forward strand.
TGCCAGGGCAGGGCGGCGAGCTCGCGCCCCGCTTCCGCGAAGCCGAGCAGCGCCAGCACGGGCACCAGCAGCGCCGCGGCCGACAGGGCGCCGGTCCAGCGGGCGAACCACGGCCGGGCGCGCAGGGCGAACCAGAAGCCGAGGCAGCCGTGCGCCCAGGCGACCACGAGGGCCAGCGCCTGCCGGGCACCCCCCCCCGGGCTGACGATCCAGAAGGTGCGGACCTGGTCGGCGTAGGTCGAGGGCACGCCGGTCAGCGCCGGCACGATCCTGGCGCCGACGACGTGGGACAGGATGAGAAAGGGCAGCAGGAGTCCCAGGCCGAGCTGCGACGCTTCGCGAAGAGTCATGCGCAGCGTGCGCCGGAGGTACAGCGCCCTCAGCGACAGGCCGAAATGGACGAGGAGGGCCGCCACCAGCAGCGCGGAGCCGGGTGGGGCGTGCCAGAACCCGCCGAGCCACGGCCCGGCCGCCTCCATGGCGCGCACCGATACGAGGCCCAGCGCCACGTTGATGAAATGGTCCAGGAGGTAGAGGCCCAGCACCCCGCCGGACCAGATCCGCAGGCTGCGCGACCGCAGCGCGTCGGGCCAAGCGGGCAGGGCGATGGGCGTGGACTCCGGCGGGAAGCGGCCGGCGGTGCGCCGGATGTCGATGGGGACCACGGTAACACATTCGTCCCGCCCTGCCGAAGGCGCGCCCGGGTCGGCACCCGGGCCTGCGCCCACGGGCCGCGCGGGCAGGCAGGCTCCGGCCGGCTTGTCCGCGCCGCGGTCAGCGCCGGACCGGCGTTGCCCCGATCGGCAGCTTGTACACCACCGTCGGCAGCTTCACGGCGTCGACGCCGTGGTTCTGCGCCGGCGTGCGGTTCAACTGGGCGGCGGGCATGAGCAGGTTGCCGGCGTCGTCGATCCACATGGCGTCGACCCAATCGAGCTCCGGGCTCGCCACCAGCGTCGAGATCGCCCCGTCCGGCGCGATCTTCAGGATGCGGAGGTGCTCGGTGTCGCTCGAATAGATGGTCCCGGCGGCGTCGATCGCCGTGCCGCCGGTCGAGGGCGTGTCGGCGAAGAAGGCGACGTGCTGGCGCCGCTCGGCGTCGGCGGTGTCGGGATCGTCGAGGAAGCGGGTCTCGATGCGGTACATCGGACCCGAACAGGGCTGGAAATACAGGGTCTTGCCGTCGGGCGAGACTTCCAGCTGGTCGGCGTGGATGACCACCGGCTTGCCCTGCGGGTCCACCAGCGGCTTGCCGTCGGCCATCAGGGTCCGCTCGGCCGTCACCGACCTGTCGCCGTCGAGCGCGCGCCACATCCGGTTCGTCTTGAGGTCGACCACGATCAGGCCCGGCTGGCCCGCGTCGGTCAGGTAGGCGCGATCGCCGTTGAAGCAGATGTCGTCGACGAAGCTTTTCCGGCCCGTCACGGCGTCGAGGGGAATGGTCCGGCTGACCTTGCCGGTGGACAGGTCCACCACCACCACCTTGGCGCCGCCGGGCAGCACGTCCTGGCCCGGGCCGGGCGCGCCCTTGTCGACGATCCAGAGCTGGCCGTCGGGGCCGATGCGCAGCGCGTTCACCCCCACGAAGGCGTGGGCTGCGTCGCCCCGCGCCGGGAAGTCGTTCCAAAGCGCGTCCGGGAAGGGCTTCGGTCCTCCGTCGACCCATTCGCCCACCTCGATGCCCTCGCCGGGCGTCTGCCGCTGGAACGGCAGAAAGGTGCGGCCGTCTTTCGTCGTCGCGATGCCGTTGAAGATCAGCCGCGATTGCAGCACGGGGGCGAGCCTGCCGGGATCGTCCGCGGCCCGGGCGACGGGCGACAGGGCGAGGAGGAGGGCCGTGGCGGCGAGCAGGGAACGCATGCGGAAGCTTTCGGACCGAGTGTGGCGGCCCAACGCTTCGTCGCCTTCGAAGGTGCCGGAGAAAGCGCGCGGGGAGGGCGTCCCCGCGGCAGGGGATCGATCCGGCCGGCCCCCTGGGCCCTGGCCGGATCCCGGCGTCAGCCCCGGTTCCGATCCAGGCCCTTGGGGGTCTTGAACAGCTCCCAGAGCGCGAAGAGCATGGGGATCACCACGATGGCGAAGAAGATCCAGTCGAACGTCATGGAACCGTCACCCTTGTTCATCGCCGATCTCCCTGTCCCTGACTCATGACCGTTCAACGATCGACACCGGCGGTTGGGTTCAATCAGCGGTCAAGATCGTCGTGGGTCGGCGGGTGCGCCGTCACGCGTCGGACTGTCCGGCCCGGGCCTGCTCGACGGCGTGCTGGAGCACGTCGAAGGGCTGGGCGCCGCTCAGCAGGTAGTGGCGGTCCGCCGAGCGGATCACCATGGCGGGGACGCCCGTGATGCCGACGCGCGCGGCGAGCTGCTCCTCGGCCACCACCCGGGCGGTCAGCGTCTCGTCGTCGAGGGCGCGGTGCAGGGCGGCGCTGTCGAGGCCGCACAGCGTCGCGATGTCGAGCAGCACCGAGCGGTCGCCGATGTCGAGCCCGTCCTCGAAGAAGCCGCGGAACAGCGCCTCGTGCACGGCGTCGAAGGCGCCCGCGTCGCGTGCGAAGGCCGCCGCGACGGCGGCGAGCCGCGAGCGCGGCTGCACGGGCGGAAGCCGCAGCGTCATGCCGCGCTGCGCCGCCATGGGATAGACGGCGGTTTCCCACACGTTGTGGAGGTACTCACCGTCCGGATCCAGCGTCGGCTGCGGCTCGGGCCTCAGCTCGAAGGCGCGCCACTGCACGGCGACGCCGAGCTCGGACCGCGCGCGGGCCAGCACCGGCAGGGCGAGGTAGCAGAAGGGGCACACGTAGTCGCTCCACACCAGGATGGTCGTTTCGCTGGCCATGCGGATCTCCCAGGGTTCGGTTCGGCGTCGTCGGGACGCAACGCCCGCCGCCGGGGTGGGTTGCGCGGCGCGCTTCGCGCCTTGCGCCGGGGGCAGGGCGGGCCATCTCGGTCGGGACGGCAGCGCGAAGGACGGATCGGGTGAGCAAGGACAAGGGGTGGAAGGAGGTCAGGGCCGAGTGGCGCGAGGTCGTGCTGGTGTGCCGCAAGTGCTCCAGGAAGCTCGACGGCGGCTTCGGCCCGGACGGCGACGACACGTTCGCCAAGGCCCTGCGCCGCTCCCTCGACGAGGGCGAACTGCGCAAGGTCAAGGCGCTCCGGCGCGAGGTCGCCGTGGTGGAGGTCGGCTGCCTCGACGTCTGCCCGAAGCGCGCCGTGGCGGTCGTGCTGGGTAGCACCCCGGGGCGCATGACGTTGGTCCCGGAAGGGGCGGCGATGGATGAGGTGGTGGGCCGGCTCGGCCTGGGCCGGCCCGCGCCGCCCGACGCGGCGCGATAGCGCTCCGGCGGCGGGCGGCGCTTCCATCCCGTGCGATCCCCGCTATGGTCGCGCCGAGCCGGCCCAGCCGGCTCGGATGGCCGCGGCCCTTTTCCCTCAGAGCGATCTGCGCCGCGGCCGTCTCGCCCCTATCGCGCTGGCGCGGGCGCCCCAACACGAGGGCTCAGAAGTGCAGGACAGGACCAAGCAGCGGGATCACTCCTTCATCGATCCCAACAACGAGCCCATCCGGGTCGTCGATGTAGCGTCGTTCCATCGACCGGTCGGCGGCAAGCTGGACGTCACGCTCTGCGCGGCCGTGCATCGCGAACTGAACGGCGACCGGACGTCGATGGCCAACGTCGTGACGGCGCGTCTCCGCCTCGATCTCGGCATGGCCCGCGCGATCATCGACGGGCTGACGAAGCAGATCGCCATGGCGGAGGCGGCCGAGGCGACCCAGAACTGACCTCCGCTCCGCGCCGCCGCGAACCCTTTCGCCCAGCCGGCGTTTCCGGCGACACCCGAGGCGCGACGGAGCGCGGCGGGACCGCAGCGGAGATCCACGCACCATGAACAAGCGCATCGCCCTCCTCGCCGGCCTCGCGGCCCTGCTGTGCGCCCCCGTGGCCGCCGAAGCCCAGGGCATCCTCGGCGGCGCCCGCTCGGGGTCCGCCACGGGCGAGCGGGCCGCGGGGCCCGTCGGGGGCGTCGTGGGCGGCGTGGTGGGGGGAGCGGTCGGCGGCGTCGTGGGCGGGGTCCGCGGCGTGCTGGGCCTGCCGCGCCGGCCCGCCCACCGCGTCGTCCTGCGCCACCGCCGCCATCGCCGCCCTTGATCGGCGGACGGGCTTCGGCCATCTGCATGCAATCCGCCGGGGCAGACGCCCCGGCTTCGCGATAGGAGCGACGATGGCCAGAGCCAAGGTGCTGGTGGCAGGCCTGGGCCTGCTCGCAGCCGCGATGGCGGGCACGCCGTCCCGCGCGGCGGAGGCCGCGCCGCCGCTCGGCATCGGCATCGAGGGGTGGCCCTACCCGTATCCCGTCCATTTCTTCGACGTCGTGAACGGCGGCCAGCCGCTGCGCATGGCCTACATGGACGTGGCCCCGACGGCGCCGCCCAACGGCCGCACGGCCGTGCTGCTGCACGGCAAGAACTTTTCCAGCGACTATTGGGCGAACGTCATCTCCGACCTGACCGGCCTCGGCACCCGCGTCGTGGTGCCGGATCAGGTCGGCTTCAACAAGTCGTCCAAGCCCGACCTGGATTACTCGTTCGACGAACTGTCGACCAATACGGCCGCGCTGCTCGACCGCCTCGGCGTGGCGGGCCCGGTCGACCTCGTCGGCCATTCCACGGGCGGAATGCTGGCGGTGCGCTTCGCGCTCCTGCACCCGGGGCGCGTCCGCCGGCTCGTGCTGGAAGATCCGATCGGCCTCGAGGACTACAGGGTGAACATCCCGCCGCAGACCACGGCGACGCTGACCGCCGCGGAGCTGAAGCAGACGCCGGAGTCCTACCGCGCCTTCATCGCCCGCTACTTCGTGGTCTACCCGAAGGAGGAGCAGGAGCCCTTCGTCGCGCAGCGCATGGGCATCGCCGCCTCGGCCGAATACGACCGCTGGGCCAAGTCCTCGGCGGAAGCCTACCAGATGATCTACCGCCAGCCGGTCCGCTCCGAATACCGGGATCTCGCCATGCCGGTGCTGATCGCCGTCGGCGCCGAGGACCGCACGGTGGTGATGAAGGCCTATGGCGACCCGGCGAGGACGGCCGCGATGGGGAACTTCCCCGTCCTGGCCCGGGCGGCCTGCGCCGAGGTGAAGGACTGCAGCGTTTCGGTGATCGAGAACAGCGGCCACGTCCCGCACCTCGAACAGCCGGGCGCTTTCCTTCCCGCCCTCAACGCCTTCTTAAAGTAAAGATCGCAAATGCCGCGCAACCCGGCCATGCCGGGCGGCCACGGGCGGGAGCCCGCCGCGCTCCCGCCCCAATCCGAAGGCGTTTGTACGCCGGACAGACACACTTCCTTTCGCCTTCCAGGACGCTCGATGACCCTCCCGATCCACGCCCTCCGCGTGAAGCTCACCGCCGTCGCCGTCGGCGCCATCGTGCTCACCGCCGGGCACGCCGTCGCCAAGAACCACGATTGCCAGAGCTTCAAGGTGCGCTCGACCGTCCTGGCGCTGCACGACCGCGCCCCCGGGCCGTCCTTCCGCATCCCGAACTGACCCGTCAGTGCAGGACCTTGCCGAGGTCCTGCAGGCTGTCGGGTTCGGCGAGGGCGAGCCGAGCCATGCGCACGAGTTCGGCACAGACAGGCTCGACGTCCCTCACGCGCTCCTCGATGTAGACGAGGAACTCCTCGATGGCCCCGCGTTCCTTGCCGCTCAGGCCTGTGGCGCGGTCGTTCTGGCCCTGTCGTTCTCGCATGGGTGCTATCCCTTCTCGGCATGCGAGGGGATACGGCTGAAATGCGATGGGGTTGCAGGGCTGCCGTCGCAAATTTTTCATATCCGGTCGTCGCGCCCCGCTTCGGGGCCGAGGTCGTCGCCGGACGGCGGCTCGCGCCGCCGCTGAGCCCCTATCGGCCTCCGCCGCATTCGGGCCGCAGCCCGGCGACCGGCGGCCGAGAAGCCGTCGTGAACGGTGGGCGACGGTTGTCTCGCTGCGGGACCAGCCGAAAGGCAGGAGCCGCCTGCAGCCGGCCCGTCCGTCCCGGCGAAAGCTTCGATGGACCGGGCGGACGTCGCACCGCGATGCCTGAGAGGCTGGGCACTCTTCGTCGCTCGGGGTGTCGATCCGCGCGGCCGCTCTTTCCGCGAGTCTCCCGTCGACCCCACGAGGATGGCTCCAGCGGAGCCATCCTCCACGGTTCACGACGACAGCCTTCAGCTGACGACGCGGCCCGTCCGCGCCGGCGGAGGGAGACGCCCGGGCCGCGCGGTGGCGGCCCGGATCACTGCGCCGCGACCGACATCCCGGCGATGGCGCGGCGGTGCATCGGCGTCATCGCCATGCCGTCCTTGTCGAACAGCCGCGCTTCCTCGGTGTTGACGGCGAGGCGCACGACGTCGCCGATGCGCGCCGACGTGCTGCCGGCCGCCTTCACCGTCACGAGATGGCCGTCGCCCACGTCGACGTAGACCAGCGTTTCGCCGCCGAGGTGTTCCACCACCGCCACCTTGCCGCCGAGCGGCCCCTCGGCCCCGATGGACAGGCTTTCGGGCCGGAAGCCCACCGTGCACGCGGCACCGGGCGTGGCGTTGCGGGGCTCGACGGGGATGGACGCCACGCCGCCGCCGGGCAGGACCACGTCGACCCCGTTCGCGTGAGACGCCTTCACGGTGGCGGGCGTGAGGTTCATCTTCGGCGAGCCGATGAAGCCGGCCACGAAGGTGTTGGCGGGATAGTGGTAGAGTTCCAGCGGCGAGCCGACCTGCTCGATCCTGCCGGCCCGCAGCACCACGATGCGGTCGGCCATGGTCATGGCCTCGATCTGGTCGTGGGTGACGTAGATCATCGTCGCGTTCAGCTCCGCGTGCAGGCGCGCGATCTCGATGCGCATCTGCACGCGGAGCGAAGCGTCCAGGTTGGACAGGGGCTCGTCGAACAGGAACACCTTGGGCTGGCGCACGATGGCGCGGCCGATGGCGACGCGCTGCCGCTGGCCGCCCGACAGCTGGCCGGGCCGCCGGTCGAGCAGCTTCTCGAGCTGGAGGATCTTGGCGGCGCCCATCACCTTGGCGTCGCGCTCGGCCTTGGGGACGTTGGCGAGCCTCAGCGCGAAGGCCATGTTGTCCGCCACCGTCATGTGCGGGTAGAGCGCGTAGCTTTGGAACACCATGGCGAGGCCGCGCGCGTCGGGCGGCACGTCGTTGACCACGGCGCCGTCGATCATGAGGTCGCCCGAGGTGATCTCCTCCAGGCCCGCGATCATGCGGAGCAGGGTGGATTTGCCGCAGCCCGACGGGCCGACGAAGACCACGAACTCGCGGTCCTGGATGGCGAGGTCCACGCCCTGGATGATGTTGACGGCGCCGTAGCTCTTGCGCACGTCCTTCAATGTGACGGTTGCCATGGCGGTGAGCCCTTTACTTGACGGCGCCGAAGGTCAGGCCGCGCACGAGTTGACGTTGGGTGAGCCATCCGAACACCAGGATCGGCGCGATGGCGAGAAGCGAGGCGGCGGACAGCTTCGACCAGAACAGGCCTTCGGGGCTGGAAAAGCTGACGATGAGCTGCGTGAGCGGCGCCGCCTTCACGCTCGTCAGGTTGATGCTCCAGAACGCCTCGTTCCAGCACAGGATGACCGACAGCAGCGCCGTCGACATCACGCCCGGCAGGGACAGCGGCAGCAGCAGCAGCCGCATCTGTTGCAGGGGCGTCGCGCCGTCCATGCGCGACGCTTCCAGGATCTCCTTCGGCACCTCGCGGAAGAAGGAATACAGCATCCACACCACGATTGGCAGGTTCATCAGCGTGAACATCGCGATGATGCCGGTCCAGGTGTCGAGCAGGCCGAACTGCTGGAACAGGATGTAGATGGGCACCAGGACGCCGACGGCCGGCATCATCTTGGTGGACATCATCCACATCAGCAGGTCCTTGGTCTTCCGGCCCGGGTAGAACGCCATGGCGTAGGCGGCCGGGACCGCGAAGGCGAGGCACACGATCGTGGCGCCGACGGACTCCACGACGCTGTTGATGACCGCGCCGAAGTAGTTCACCCGCTCGTTGACCGTGGCGTAGCTTTCGAACGTCGGATGGAAGACGAGCGACGGCGTGATGGCGTCGATCTCGGATTTGAACGAGGTGATGGCCATCCACAGGATGGGGAAGAACACCAGGAAGGCGACGCCCCAGCCGAGGAACGTCATCAGGATCTTGTTGCGCTGCTTGGCCTTCATGGCGAGCCCTCAGCTGTCGAGGTTGCGGGCGACGGTGCGCACGAGGAAGATGGCGACCACGTTGGCCAGCACGACCGCCACGATGCCGCCCGCCGAACCGCCGCCGATGTCGAACTGCAGCAGCGCCGTCTTGTAGACGAGGTAGACGAGGTTGGTGGACGCGTCGCCCGGGCCGCCGCTGGTGGTGACGAGGATCTCGGCAAAGATGCCGAGCAGGAAGATCGTCTCGATCATAACCACGACCGTGACGGGGCGGGCGAGGTGCGGCACGATGATGTGGCGGAAGCGGGCGACCGCCTTGGCGCCGTCCATGCGGGCCGCCTCGATCTGCTCGCGGTCGAGCGACTGCATGGCGGTGAGCAGGATCAGCGTCGCGAAGGGCACCCACTGCCACGCCACGATGATGCCAATGGAGAACAGCGGCGCCGTGCTGAAGAAGGCGATGGGATCGAGCCCCACGGCGCGCGCCATATAGGCGAAGAGGCCGTTGACGGGGTCCATCAGCAGGTTCTTCCACACCAGCGCCGCCACGGTCGGCATGACGAAGAAGGGCGCGATGACGAAGAGCCGCGAGATCCCCTGGCCGTAGAAGTCCTGGTCGAACAGCACGGCGAACAGGGTGCCGAACACCACCGTGGTGATCAGCACGCCCCCGACCAGCAACACGGTGTTGACGATCGACGTGATGAAGGACGGGTCGGTCAGCAGGTAGGTGTAGTTGCTCACGCCCGCCCAGCCCTGCACCGTCGGATCGGTGAGGTTGTAGTTGCGGAACGAGAAATACAGCGTCAGGGCGAGCGGGACGATCATCCACACCAGCAGCGCCGCGATGCTCGGCCACACGAGCGGCCGCGTGTCGACGCCGCGCTTGGAGCGTCCGGCCCTGGGGGCCGCGACCGCATCGCGCGGCAGGGCTGAAGTCGACATGGCGGCCTCCCGTCTCGGTCTTGCGGTCATCCTGAACCGAAACCGCCGGGGCGTGAAGCCCCGGCGGTCGCGTCTTGCGGCGTTACTTGGGATAACCGGCCTGCTTCATGGTGCGCTCGGTGGTCGACTGCCCCTTCTTGAGGGCGGCCTCGGCCGAATCCTGGCCCGCGAGGGCCGCCGAGATGTCCTGGCCGACGTTGGTGCCGATGGCCTGGAACTCGGGGATGGCGACGAACTGCACGCCGGTGTAGGGCACCGGGTCCACGGTCGGGTGCTTCGGATCGGTGGTCTCGATGGCCTTCAGCACGGTGGCGGCGAAGGGCGCCGCCTTCTGGTAGTCGGCGTTGCTGTAGGTCGACAGGCGGGTGCCGGGAGGTGCCGCCACCCAGCCCTCGGACTTGCCCACCAGGCCGACGTAGGTCTTGGAGGTCGCCCAGGCGATGAACTTCTTCGCCGCGTCGCCCTGCTTGGTCGAAGCCGGCACGGCGAGGTTCCACGACCAGAACCAGCCGGACGCCTTCGGGTCCTTGTCGGTCACGGGCGAGGCCGTGAAGGCGGTCTTGTCGGCGACCTGGCTCTGCTTCGGGTCGTAGATGCGGCCGGCGCCCGAGGTGGCATCGATCCACATGCCGCACTTGCCGTTGGCGAAGAGGGCCTGGTTCTCGTTGAAGCCGTTGGCGGTCGGGCCGGGGGGGCCGTCCTTCTTCATCACGTCGAGGTACCAGTCGATGGCGCTCTTCCACGGCTGGGTGGTGAGCTGCGGCTCCCACTTCATGTTGAACCACTCGCCGCCGAAGGCGTTTACGGCCGTGCTCAGGAAGGCCATGTTCTCGCCCCAGCCCGGCTTGCCGCGCAGGCAGATGCCGTAGATGCCGTTCTTCTTGTCGGACACCTTGTCGGCGTATTCGGCGATCTGCGCGTAGGTCGGCTTCTCCGGCATGGTGATGCCGGCCTTGTCGAACAGGTCCTTGCGGTAATAGGTGAAGGAGGACTCGGCGTAGAACGGCGCGGCATACATCTTGCCGTCGACCGTGGTGGCCTCCTTCACCTGCGGGATCAGGTCCTTGTAGTCGTAGCCGTCGCCGAGGTCGTCGAGCGGCAGCAGCCAGCCCTGCTTGGCCCAGATCGGCGCCTCGTAGGCCCCGATGGTCATCACGTCGAACTGGCCGCCCTTGGTGGCGATGTCGGTGGTGAGGCGCTGGCGGAGCACGTTCTCCTCGAGCACGACCCAGTTCAGCTTGATGCCCGTCTCCTTTTCGAACTGCGGAGACAGCTTCTGCATGACGATCATGTCGCCGTTGTTCACGGTGGCGATCGTCAGCGTGGCATTGTCGGCCCTGGCGGCGATGGTCGAAGCCAGCAGCGCGGCGACGAGCCCGCCCAAACGAGCAGAACGCATTCCCATTCCTCCCTCAAGCGGCCGTTCGTCGACCGCGAACTTTGCTCAGCGTGAGAGCAAATGCTCGAACTTGCGGGCCTCGCTGTCAAGCGCGATTGTGGGTCGTCCACGCGAACGCGCCGGCGGTCAGGGGCGGCCGTCGAGAAGGCGCACCGCCGTGGGCTCGTCGATGACGAGGCCGGTGGCGTAGCCTCCCGCCAGCGCCGCCGCCAGCGCGGTCAGCTTGGAGCGGCCCGCCGCCACCAGGATGGTGGGCCGCCGCGGCCTGCTCACGGGCGGCACGGCGGTGAGGCGACGCGTCACGGCGTCGTCGATGAGGGTTCCGGCGGCGTCGATCGGGTGCGAGCGCAGTTCGCCCACCGCGCCCGCGGCTTCCAGCTGGTGCAGCTCGTCGGGCGTGACGAAGCCGTCGATGAGCAGGGGCGCCGTCGCGCCGATCGATCCCACGCCCAGCACTTCGGCGTCGGCGTCGCGCACCAGGGCGTCGACGATGCCGTAGCCCCGCTGCGCCTTCAGGAACTCGCATTCTTCGCGCGTGTCGGTGAGCACCGGCAGGGGCAGGGGATAGCATTGCGCGCCGACGCGGTCGGCCAGGCGGATCGCGACGTCGTAGGGGCTGGCGCGGCCGTCGCGGGTGAGGTTGCCGACGGCGGACACGACCTTGTGGTCGGGCCGATCCATGGACGTCACCTCGCGCACCGTGGCGAGCAGGGTGCGGCCGGTGCCGAGCGCCAGGATCTGCGGGGTCGGCGAGGCGAGCAGCGTTTCGATGAACTGCGCGGCCAGCAACGCCACGCCGGCGCGCTCGCTTTGGCCGTCGCCCGACGGTGCGACCTCGCAGGTGTCGAGGCCGTAGCGCTCCCGCATGCGCTCGCCGAGTTCCATGCTCTTCAGCAGCGGGTGGTCGAGCCGGAACTTGATCAGCCCTTCCGAGATGGCGAGGGCCACGAGGCGCTGCGCGTTGGGGCGCGACACGCCGAGGTCGGCGGCGATCTCGTCCTGGGTGTGCCGCTTGATGTAGTACAGCCAAGCGGCGCGGGCCGCGAGGTCGAGCCGCCTCGTCCGGGCGTCAGCCTTCTCGTTCACCCGCGGGCTCCCACGCCTTCTGGTCAGCCCCGCGGCGCCGGACGAAGCGAGACGGGGATCGTGGCGGCAGGGTGGCGCGGATCGCCGTGCGGGGTCAAGCCGCCGCCCGCCCGCGCCGAACCGGCCGAAAGCGGACCGCTCGGGCGACCCGGACAGTCCGGCGGGATCGGCGGCGACTGTCCCTGTCGCGGCCGGTCCCGCGGTGCCAGCGTCGCCGCCTCGCCTGCATCGGGAGCCCGCCGCCATGTCACGCCCCTTCAGCCTCGTCGACGTCTTCGGCACCGTCCCGTTCTCCGGCAACCCGCTGGCGGTGGTGGCCGCGGCGGACGGGTTGTCCGGCGACGAGATGCAGCGCATCGCGAACTGGCTCGACCTGTCCGAAACGACCTTCCTGCTGCCGCCCACCGATCCCGGCGCCGACTACCGCGTCCGCATCTTCACGAGCGTGCGGGAACTGCCCTTCGCGGGCCACCCGACGCTGGGCTCCTGCCACGCCTGGCTGGCGGGGGGCGGCCGCCCGCGCGACCCGGCCCTCGTGGTGCAGCAATGCGGCGCGGGGCTGATCCCGATCCGGGCGGCGGGCGAACACCTCGCCTTCGCGGCACCGCCGCTGCTCCGCGACGGGCCGCCCGACGCCGCCGCGCTCGACGAGGCGCTGGCGGTGATGCGGCTCGACCCGTCGGCCGTGGTCGAGGCGCGCTGGGTCGACAACGGTCCGGGCTGGCTCGGGCTGATGCTGCGCTCGGCCGAGGCGGTGCTGGCGGTGGAGCCCGCGCGCCACCATCCGCGACCCATCGACGTCGGCCTCGTCGGCCCGCACGCGCCGGGCAGCGAGGCCGCCTTCGAACTCCGCGCCTTCTTCACCGGCCCGGCCGGGGGCATCGTCGAGGATCCCGTGACGGGCAGCCTCAACGCGTCCGTGGCGCAGTGGCTGTTCGCGAGCGGCCGCGCGCGGGACCGCTACGTGGCGGCGCAGGGCGCCCGGCTCGGGCGCACCGGCCGCGTCCATGCCGAGCGGGACGGGGACGGCCGCGTGTGGATCGGCGGGCGGACCGCGACGCTGTTCTCGGGGCTGGCGTCCTGAAGGCCGCCATCGCAGGCTCCGAGGGGGCAACCGGGCGCAGCGTCCCGGCAACTCCGACGGGCATTCGGATGAGAACGCGACCCATCCGCGGATCCCGAGCGGCCCGGCGTGGAACCTTTCCCGCGCGTCCGCATAAAGTCGGACAAAACCGAGGGACGCGCGATGACCTACCTGCCTGCCGACGACCGCTACGAGGCGGCGCGGTTCCGCCGCACCGGCCGCTCCGGCCTCGACCTGCCGGCGGTGTCGCTGGGGCTGTGGCAGAACTTCGGCGGGGCCGACGTGTTCGAGACGGGCCGGGCCGTGCTGCGCCGCGCCTTCGACCGCGGCGTCACCCACTTCGACCTCGCCAACAACTACGGTCCGCCCTACGGATCGGCGGAAAGCAACTTCGGCCGCTGGATGGACCTCGACTTCCGCCCGCACCGCGACGAGCTGGTGATCTCGTCGAAGGCCGGCTGGGACATGTGGCCGGGGCCCTACGGCAACTTCGGCTCGCGCAAGTACCTCGTCGCGAGCTGCGAAGCGTCGCTGAAGCGCATGGGCCTCGACTACGTCGACATCTTCTACCACCACCGGCCGGACCCCAAGACCCCGCTGGAGGAGACGATGGGGGCCCTCGATCACCTCGTGCGTTCGGGCAAGGCGCTCTATGTCGGCATCTCCTCCTATTCGCCCGAGCTGACGCGCCGCGCCCACGCCATCCTGAAGGGGCTCGGCACGCCGCTGCTGATCCACCAGCCGTCCTATTCCATGCTGAACCGCTGGGTGGAGGACGGGCTGCTGGACGTGCTGGAGGAGATCGGCACCGGCTGCATCGCCTTCTCGCCCCTCGCCCAGGGCCTGCTGACGTCGAAATACATCGGCGGGGTGCCTGACGGGTCGCGGGCCGCCAAGGGCGGCTCGTTCTCGGCGGACCTCGTCACGGAGGAGAACCTCGCGCGCATCCGGGCGCTCGACGCCATCGCGCGGTCGCGTGGGCAGACCCTGGCCCAGATGGCCATCGCCTGGGTGCTGCGCGACCCGCGCGTCACGTCCGCGCTGATCGGCGCTCGCTCCGTGGCGCAGCTCGACGACTCGCTCGACGCCCTGAACACGCTCGGCTTCTCGGCCGACGAGCTCGCCGCCATCGACCGTCACGCCACCGAGGGCGGCATCGACCTGTGGCGGAGCCAGTCGTCGATCCGGCCGGAGTGAGGCCGTGCCGATACGGCTCGACGGGTCCTGTCACTGCGGCGCGGTGCGCTTCTCCTGCGACAGCCACACGCCGCAGCCCTACCAGCGCTGCTATTGCACCGTGTGCCGCAAGACGGCGGGCGGGGGCGGCTACGCGGTCAACATCATGGCCGTGGCGTCGTCGATGCGGGTCGAGGACCCCGACGGCGCGCGCCGCGTCTACCGCGCGGAGTTCGTTGACGCGGAGGGCGGGCCCTTCACCTCGTCGGCGGAGCGGAGCTTCTGTTCGCGCTGCGCTTCGGCGCTGTGGCTGTGGGACCCGCGCTGGCCGGAACTGATCCACCCCTTCGCGTCGGCGGTCGACTCGGACCTGCCCGTGCCGCCGGAGAACGCGCACATCCTGCTGGAGTCGCGGGCCGCCTGGGTGGCGCCGCAGCGCGGCGCCGCCGACGGCTGCTTCGACAGCTACCCGGCGCAGTCGATCGAGGACTGGCACAGGGCGCGGGGGCTGTGGATCGACTGATACGGCACCCGGCTGAACAGGCCGGGGCCGCATCGCAGGCCCGCGCGGCGCTCGAGCGAAGCCGGCTTCCGCGCCGCGAAGCCATCTCGCGGAAGCCGCATGATGGCGCCGGCGGCTCACCTCCTCCGCAGCAACCCGCTCACCGGGCTGCCCGGGCCGAAGGAGGCCCAGGCCTGGTCGCAGGCCGCCGCGGTGTCGTTCGCGTAGCGCGCGTCGTCGGCCGCCATGTCCTCCTGCAGGAGGGGCGAGAAAGGCCCCGAGGACAGGCTCGCCCGCGTCAGCCCCTTGCGGGACAGGAAGCTCTGCAGCCGCCGCTCGTCGAGCTGGAAGGGGCAGTGCTGAGCGGCCAGCACCGCCGAATGGGCGGTGAGCAGCACCAGCTCCTGCCCCTTGGCGAACTCGGCCCGGGCCGGCCCCGCCGCCAGCACGCCGCCCACCACCGCCATCGTCAGGACCCGTCGTCGCATCGTCGCTCTCCGTTCGGCGGCAGGGAACCACGGCGGCCCGCCCTTGGGAAGGGCGCGGGTCCGGCCGCGAAGGGTCGTCCCGGCAGGGGCGCGGCGCCGTGCCGGGGCAGGTCGTCTGCGATCTCGGACCGGGACGCCGTCGCGCCGGCGACAGCCGCCGTCGGCCGGACGTCCGGCGCGTGGCGGCCGAGCGACGCCGGTGAAACCTCGCGGGAAACGCTGCGTAGCTGACGGACGTGCCGCGTGCGGTCCTGCCCGAGGAGGCCGTCGGCCGCATGATCACCGGCAAGCAGATCCGCGAAGCCCGCGCCCTGATGGGCCTGCAACGGTCGAAGTTCGCCGAAAAGGCCGGCGTGCCCCACGCCATCCTGAAGCTGGCGGAGATGACCGACGGCGAATGTCCGGTGCAGCTCGATCGCGTGCGCCAGATCCGCCGCGCCATCGAGGCCGCCGGCTTCGAACTCTTCGGCGAAGGCAGCGAAGCGGGAGTGAGGCGACGCGCGGCGCCGACCGAGTGAAGCGCCCGACCGCGGTGGCGCACCGCCGGCCCTGCCGCAGGGGCCGGGGGCGTCCTCGCCGGATCCGCGCGACGGCCGCAGGAGAGTCCGGCGGCATGCCTTGTGGGCGCCCGGTGCATCCGTTATCGCCGAAACACCGGCCCTGGCGCGTCCGCCCTGCAAGCACGTCCGCAGGGCGTGTTCGGGGCGAGCCCGACACGGCCGCGCACGGGATGAGAGGCCGCGATGTTCGAAGCCGAGGGGCCCGCCCCGTTCGCCCGCCGCGGCGGGAGCGCCCGGCGGGCGCCCGTCGCCCAGGGTGCCGGGCTGCTTCCGGAGCGCGCCGGGCCGGGTCTCGTCGCCCTGGCGACCGCGGTCGCGGTGGCGCTCCACCTGTGGCGCAGCGGCGAATCCGCGACCCATCCGCAGTTCGTGGCCGAGGACGGACGGGTCTTCTTCACAGAAGCCAAGCTCATGGGGCTCGGCGCCATAGTCACACCCTATTCGGGCTACCTCCACCTCCTGCCCAGGCTCGCCGCCCTGGCGGCTTCGGCCTTCCCGTCTCGCCTGGCGCCCGATCTGTTCCTCGTCTTCGCCACCCTCGTGGTCGGGTGGGCGTCCGCCACGGTGGCGTCGGCGGGGCAGCGCCACGCCTGGGCCCTGGCGCCGCTGGCCTTTCTGGTCCCGACGGACGGCGAAGTCTTCGGCACGCTGACCAACGTGCAATGGGTGACCGGGCCGGCGCTCGCGCTGGTGGTGGCGACCGCGACGCCGCTCGGCCGCCTCGCCCGTTCCAATCAGCTCGCCTTCGCGGCGCTGGCGAGCCTCACGGGCCCGTTCTCGATCTTCGTCGCCCCGTTGGCGCTGTGGCGCCTCCGGGACGATCGGACGGACCGCTTCGCCCGGCTGCTCTGCGGGCTCGTGCTGGCCGGCGCGGCGGTGCAGCTCGCCCATATCGCCGTCGAGCCCAAACCCGCCGCCGCGCCCGACGCCGAAGCACCGCTCCACTTCGCCCTCACGCTGCTCGACCGCTGGATCGGCCAGGCTGCGCATGCCGGGATGACGCTCCGGCCGGCCCACGCGCGCGACGTCGCCGCGCTGGTGGTCGCCGCGGCTGTCGCGGCCGCTGCGCTTCCCCGGCTGGCCGCCAAGCTCTACCTGTTTGCGGGCCTGGAGCTGCTCGCCACGTTCTCGCGCTTCATGGGCGACAACCGCTACTTCGACATGCCCTTCGCGGCGGAGCGCTACTTCTACGGCCCGCGCCTCGTGGTGTTGTGGACCTTGGCCTTGTGCCTGTTGCGGCTGCGCCCGTCCTCCGTGGCGGGTCTGGTCGGCCTGGTGCTGATGCTCGCCGCCGTCGATCCCTGGATCAAGGCGCCGTATCCCTCGATCCCCTGGGCGTCGGCCGGGGACGAGATCGACCGGGGCTCAGCCGTGCGGATCGTCACGAACCCGTCGCCGGCCGACGACGAAACCCCCGACGCCTGGACGGTCACGCTTCCGGGGCGCCCGGGATCCACCGCGGGTCCGCGGCGTTGACGGCGAAACGGAGGATGGGGCGTCATGACGAAGCTGCCGAAGAAGGGCGACGAGGTGATCTGGGGGACGTCGGGCGGCGAAACGCATGGCACCGTCGAGAAGATCGTCACCTCGACCACCAAGATCAAAGGCCACACCGCCAAGGCTACGGAGGAGGAGCCGCAGGTCCTGGTGAAGAGCGCCAAATCCGGCAAGGAAGCCGTGCACAAGCCCGAGGACGTGAAGAAGGCCTGACCTCTTTCGCCCGGGCCGCCCGACAGGCCGGTTCCCCGGACATCCGATCGAAAAAAGGGCCGCGCTCCCGTCGGAGCGCGGCCCTTTCCGTTCCGTCAGGCCGGGGCGGTCAGGCCGCCACGGCCTCGATGTCGCGGTTGTGGTAGCGGTGCTTCTCCAGCCCCGTCACCAGCGCGGCGACGGCCGCCGGGGCGGTTCCCGCCGTCACGCCCTGCTCGGGCGCACCCGCGGCCGGCACCGGCAGGTGCGCCTTGGCGATGAGCGCCTGGCCCTCGCCCATGAACACCAGCGGCTTGCCGTGCTTGAAAGCTTCGGCCACGAAGGCCAGCGCCAAGCCGGTCTTCGCCAGCTTCTCGGCCGACTTGCCCCCCGGCACCGCGACGGCGTCGTAGATCACCGACGGTGCGTTCACGGCCGGGCGGTCCACCTTGACGCTCTTGCCGAGCGAGCAGGTGATGGTGCCGCCGCGATCCGCGATGACCTCGATCACGGCGCCCTGCGCTTCGAGCGCGGAGCGCAGCGCGCCGAGCTGCTCGCCATCCACGCCTTCGCCCGCCAGCACCGCGATCTTGCGGCCCTTGATGCCCTTGGTCACCTTGTCCATCGACAGGGCCGGGGACCGCTCGACCTTGAGCCGCCCGCTCGGCATCTCCTTCGGCGCGGCGACCTCCGTCACCACGGGCTTCGGGGCGACGCGCTTGCACTCCTCGATGTCGAGGCCGGTCTGTTCCGCCACGCCGGCCGCGAGCTCGGGGTGGATGTTGACCAGCAGGTTTGCCATCACGGCCTTCGGCACCGCCTTGGTTTCGCACTGGTTCAGCTCGAACGCGATCGCTTCGATCAGGTGCTTCTTTTCCCAGTCGGCGAGGGAGTTGAAGAACATCGTCGCCTGGGTGAAATAGTCGGTGAAGCTCGTCGACCGGGCGCGGATCTTGTGGCCGTCGACCTTCTCGGCATAGGAGCGGAAGGCGTCCACGGCCTGCGGCTGGTGCATCGGGTGCACGCCGCCGAGCGCGCTCGGGAAGTAGGCGACCCGCCCCTTGTTGATGGTGTTCTTGGCGAACCCGTCGCGCCGGTTGTTGGAAACCGGGTTCAGAGGCCGGTTGATCGGCAGCTCGGCGAAGTTGGGGCCGATCCGGCGCAGCTGCGTGTCGAGGTAGGAGTGCAGCCGGCCCTGCAGCATCGGGTCGTTGGTGAAATCGATGCCCGGCACCACGTGGCTGACGCAG
Organism: Lichenibacterium minor; assembly: GCF_004137685.1. Taxonomy (GTDB): domain Bacteria; phylum Pseudomonadota; class Alphaproteobacteria; order Rhizobiales; family Beijerinckiaceae; genus Lichenihabitans; species Lichenihabitans minor. The sequence continues at coordinate 33,238 of NZ_QYBB01000016.1, forward strand.
AACGCGACCTGCTCGGTTTCGGCGAAGTAGTTGTCCGGGTTGCGGTTCAGGACCATCTTGCCGACGATGCGGACCGGGACCAGCTCTTCGGGGATCAGCTTCGTGTCGTCGAGCAGGTCGAAGTCGAAGGCGAACTCGTCCTTTTCCTCGACGACCTGGATGCCGAGATCCCATTCGAGGAAGTCGCCGCGCTCGATCGACTCGAACATGTCGCGGCGCTGGTAGTCGGCATCCTTGCCGGCCGTCTTCTGCGCCTCGTCCCACACCTGGGACTGCACGCCCTTGACGGGCTTCCAGTGGAACTTGACGAAGCGGCTGCCGCCCTTGGCGTCGACCAGGCGCCAGGTGTGGACGCCGAAGCCCTCCATGTTGGCGAAGGACCGCGGCAGGCCGCGGTCGCTCATCACCCACATGATCATGTGGCTGACCTCCGGGCTCAGCGACGCGAAGTCCCAGAACGTGTCGTGGGCCGAGGCCGCCTGCGGGATCTCGACGTGGGGCTCGGGCTTCACGGCGTGGATCAGGTCGGGGAACTTGATCGCGTCGTTGATGAAGAACACCGGGATGTGGTTGCCGACGAGGTCCCACACGCCGGCATCGGTGTAGAACTTCACCGCGAAGCCGCGCACGTCGCGCGGCGTGTCGGCCGAGCCGCGCGAGCCCGCCACGGTCGAGAAGCGGGTGAACACGGGCGTGCGCTTGCCCTTCTCCGAGAAGGGCGCCGCCATGGTGAGCGCGCTCAGGTCCTCGTAGGCTTCGAAATAGCCGTGGGCGCCGGCGCCGCGCGCGTGGACGACGCGCTCGGGGATGCGCTCGTGGTCGAAGGCGGTGATCTTTTCGCGCAGGAGGAAGTCTTCGAGCAGCGACCCGCCCCGCACGCCGGCCTTCTCGGAGTTCTGGTCGTCCGAGATCTTGAGGCCCTGGTTCGAGGTCATGACCTCTCGCGGCTCGACCGTGTCGTGCTTCAGCGCCACGGTCTTGGCGGTCTCGACCGCATCGTGGGTCGCGGTGTCGTGCGCTCCGCCGCCCTGGGGTGGGGCGTAGCCATTGTCGTGGGTCATGGAATCATTCCGAACTGAACGCTGTCGGAAGGCCCAACGGGCGAAAGGCGGAAAGGTGGCACGCGTCCCGCCGTCGGGGCGTGGGCCCGTCCGCGCCCTGGCGCTCCCCCGGGCGAGCCCCTAAGGTCGGCCCATGAGCGCTCCGTTTCCCTTCTCCGCCATCGTCGGCCAGGACGAGATGAAGCTCGCCCTGGCCCTCGCGGCGATCGACCCGAGCCTCGGCGGCGTGCTGGTGCTGGGCGACCGCGGCACCGGCAAGTCGACGGCGGTGCGGGCCCTGGCGGCGGTGCTGCCCCGCATCGCGGTGTCGGCCGAGTGCCCCTACGGCTGCGACCCCGCCGACGGTGCCCCCCACTGCGACATCTGCGCCGAAGCCGCGCGTCTCGGCCCGCTCCGGGCGCGCGACGCCGCCGTGCCGGTGGTGGACCTCCCGCTCGGCGCCACCGAAGACCGCGTCGCCGGCGCGCTCGACCTCGAACGCGCGCTGGTGGCCGGTGAAGCGCGCTTCCAGCCCGGCCTCCTGGCCCGCGCCAACCGCGGCTTCCTATACGTCGACGAGGTCAACCTGCTGGAGGACCACATCGTCGACCTGCTGCTCGACGTTGCGGCCTCGGGCGAGAACGTCGTCGAGCGCGAAGGGCTCAGCATCCGCCACCCCGCCCGCTTCGTGCTCGTCGGCTCCTGCAACCCCGAGGAGGGGGAGCTCCGCCCGCAGCTCCTCGACCGCTTCGGCCTGTCGGTCGAGATCCGCACCCCGACCGACATCGCCACCCGCGTCGAGATCGTCCTGCGCCGCGACCGCTTCGACGCCGACCGCGCCGGCTTCACGCGCGACTGGGCCGGGCGCGACGCGGACCTCCGCGCCGGCCTCGCCGAGGCGCGGGCGCGGCTCGCCGCCGTCGAGGTGCCGCGGGGCGTCCTAGAAGCCTCGGCCCGGCTCTGCGTGGCGCTGGGCACGGACGGGCTGCGCGGCGAACTGACGATGCTGCGGGCCGCCCGGGCGCTCGCGGCGCACGACGGCGACCGGAGCGTGACGGAGGGCCACCTGCGCCGTGTCGCCCCCTTCGCGCTGCGCCATCGCCTGCGGCGGGACCCGCTGGATTCCGTCGGCTCGACGGCACGCGTCGCCCGCGCGGTCGACGAGGTGCTGACGGCCGCCGGGCTCGTGCCCGCGTGACGGACGGCGCCGCGCCGCGCGACCGCTGGGCCGACGCCTGCCTGACGGCGCGGCTCGTCGCCCTCGACCCCGCCCTCGGCATCGCGCTGCGCGGGTCCCCCGGCCCGGCGCTCGACGGCTGGCTGGCGGGCCTGCGCGGCCACCTTTCGCCCGCGACGCCCTGGCGCCGCTGGCCGGCCGGCACGCCGGACGCGCGCCTGCTCGGCGGGCTCGACCTCGCCGCCACCCTGGCGACGGGACGCCTCGTGGCGTCGCGCGGCCTGCTCGCCGAGTCGGACGGCGGCGTGCTGGTGGTCGCCTCGGCGGAGCGGCTCGACGCCGGGGCGGCATCGCACCTGTGCGCCGCCCTCGACACCGGCCTCGTCCGGATCGAGCGGGACGGCATCGCGGCGGCCGCCGAAGCCCGGCTCGGCCCCGTGCTGATCGACGACGGCCGGGGGCCCGACGAGGGCGTGACTGCGGCGCTGCTCGACCGCGTCGCACTGCGGCTCGACCTGTCCGGCGTCGGGCACCGCGACTGCGGGCCGATGCCGCCCGAGCCCGAGGCGGTCGCGGCGGCGCGCGCGCGCCTGCCCGGCGTCGCGGCCGGCGCCGACGTCGTCGAGGCCTTCTGCGCCGCCGCGGACGCGCTGGGCGTGGCCGGCCTGCGCGCGCCGCTGCTGGCCCTCAAGGTCGCCCGCGGCTGCGCGGCCCTGGCCGGGCGGGACCACGTCGGGCCGGACGAGGTGTCGGCGGCGGCGCGCCTCGTGCTCGGCCCGCGCGCCACGCGAACGCCCGTCCCGCCCGAAGCCGCGGCGCCCGGCGACCCTCAGCCTGCCGACGGCGGAGCCGATGCGGCCGACGGCGCGCCGGCGCCGGGATCGGACGAGGGGGAGCGGCTGGCCGAGTCGGGCGGGCACCTCCGCGAGGTCGCCGTGGCGGCGGCCGCGGCGGCGCTGCCGACCGACGTGCTGGCGTCGCTCCTGTCCGGCGCCGCGGCCCCGCCCCGCCCCGGCGCATCGGGTGCCCGGCAGGGCCCCGCCGCACGCGCCGGGCAGCGGGGCCGGCCGGTCGGGTCGCGCCGCGGCGAGCCCGGCCGCGGCGCGCGGATCGACGTGCTGGCGACGTTGCGCGCCGCCGCGCCCTGGCAGGGCCTGCGCGGGGGGGACGCGCGCGGCCCCGTCCGCATCCGGCGCGACGACATCCGCGTGAAGCGGCACCGCGACCGGCAGCGCACCACCACCATCTTTGCCGTCGACGCTTCGGGCTCGGCGGCGCTGGGGCGCCTCGCGGAAGCCAAGGGCGCCGTCGAGCTGCTGCTCGCCGAATGCTACATCCGCCGCGACGACGTCGCCCTCGTGGCCTTCCGGGGGACGGCCGCCGACGTCCTGCTGCCGCCGACGCGCTCGCCGGCCCGGGCCAAGCGCGAGCTGGCGAGCCTGCCGGGCGGCGGCGCGACGCCGTTGGCGGCCGGCATCGCGGCGGCCCTCGACCTCGCCGCCGCCGCGGCGCGGGGCGGGCGCCGCCCGGTGGTGGCGCTGCTGACGGACGGCCGCGGCAACGTCGCGCGCGACGGCGCGGCGGACCGCGCCCGCGCGGCCGAGGACGCCCACGCGGCGGCGCGCGGCCTGCGCGCCGCCGGCGTCGCCGCCCTGGTGATCGACGTGTCGCCGCGCCCCGGCGCCGCTGCGGCGCGGCTGGCCGCCGAGATGGGCGCCGCCTACCTCCCGCTGCCCGCCGCGGACGCGCGCGGCATCGCCGGCGCGGTGCGGGCCGCCGCCACACGACCGGGGACGCGCGCATGAACGGCAGGCTGGACTGGACGAGCGACGGGCGCGCCTGGCCGAACCGGGAGCACAGCCGCTTCCTGCGCGCCGGCGGCATCTCCTGGCACGTCCAGGAGATGGGACAGGGCCCCCGCCTGCTCCTCCTGCACGGCACCGCGGCCTCCACCCACTCGTTCCGCGGCCTGGCGCCGCTGCTGGCCCCCCATTTCACGCTGCTGATCCCCGACCTGCCGGGCCACGCCTTCACGGAGATGCCCCCCGGCGGGCGGCTGTCGCTGCCGGTGATGCGCGACCTCCTGCGCGCGCTGCTCGGCGCCACCGGCTTCGCGCCCGAGATGGCGGCGGGCCATTCGGCGGGCGCGGCGGTGCTGTGCCGCGCCGCGCTCGACGCCCCGGACTTCCGGCCGAAGCGCATCGTCAGCCTCAACGGCGCGCTCCTGCCCTTCGACGGCCTCACCGGCAAGGTGGCGCCGGGCCTCGCCCGCGCGCTCTACGCCAACCCGATCGCGCCCCGCGTCTTCGCCTTCTTCGCCGGGGAGGACGCGGTGAAGCGCCTCGTCGGCAACATGGGCTCCCGCATCGACCGCGACGGCGTCCGCCAGTACCGCACCCTGATGGGCAACCCCGGCCACGTCGCGGCGGCGCTCGGCATGATGACCCATTGGGACCTCGACGGCCTCGCCGGCGACCTGCCGCGCCTTCCCGTGCCGCTGACCCTGGTCACGGCCGCGACCGACCGCGCCGTGCCCCCCGCCACGGCGGCGTCGGTCAGAAAGATCCTGCCGTCGGCCGACATCGTGGCGCTGAAGGGCGTCGGCCACCTCGCCCACGAGGAGAAGCCGGCCCTGGTGGCGGACGTCCTGCTCGATCTCGCCCGGCGGGACGGGCTGCTGCCCGCGCCCGCCCCATGACGGTGCCGATGCCCCGCACCGTCCCCGTGACGACGTTTCCATGACGGTGTTTCCATGACGGTGCTTCCATGACGGTCTTGCCATGATGGAGCTTCCCGACGGGCCGGCCCCGGCGGTCGCGCGGCCCTCGTCCCTGGCCGACCTCGGCTGGTCCGCCTTCTTCGCGGACCAGCGCCGGCCCGACGAGGCCGACCTCGTGCCGATGCGCGTCGCCAAGGTCCACCGCACGCGCATGGCCGGCCTCGGCGCGGACGGTCCGGCGAAGCTGGTGCTGCCGCCGCTCGCCGACACCGGCGCCTTCGCGGTCGGCGACTGGGTGCTGGTGGAACCTGCGACGCGGGCGCTGGCCCGTCGCCTCGATCGCCGCACCGTGCTGGCCCGCCACACGGAGGGATCCACCGTCCCGCAGCTCGCCGCCGCCAACGTCGACACGCTGTTCATCGTCACGTCGCACAACGCCGACTTCAACCCCGACCGCCTGGAGCGCTATCTCGCGATGGCCAACGAGGGCGGGGTCGACCCCGTGATCCTGCTGACGAAGGCGGATGGGGCGGCCGACGCGGCCGAATGCGAGCGCCGCGCCGCGGCGCTGCAGCGCGGGCTCCCCGTGCTGACGCTCGACCCCCGCTCGCCCGACGCGGCCGGCCGGCTGGCGCCCTGGTGCGGCGCCGGGCGGACCGTGGCGCTGGTGGGGTCCTCCGGGGTCGGCAAGTCGACGCTGGTCAACACGCTGGTCGGCGCCGGGGACGCGCCGCCGCAGCTCACCGGCGCCATCCGGGAGCGCGACGCCAAGGGGCGCCACACCACGACGGCCCGCTCCCTCCACCGCATCGCGGCGGGCGGCTGGGTCATCGACACGCCCGGCATGCGGACGCTGAACATCGGCGACGCGGCCTTCGGCCTCGACACCCTCTTCGCCGAGATCGTGGAACTCGCCCCCGCGTGCCGCTTCAGCGACTGCACCCACCTCCACGAGCCGGGATGCGCGGTCCGGGCCGCCGTCGCGGACGGGCGCCTCGATGCCGACCGCGTCGCCCGCTGGCGCCGCCTGACCGAGGAGAACCGCGCCAACACGCCGGCCGCCACGGGCCCGCGCGGCAACCGCGTCCCAGCGGGCCGTCCCCGCCGGCGGTGAGCGCCGCCCCGCCTCACTTCCGGTCGGCGGGCGCCGCCCGGGCCGCCGCGGCGGAGAGGTCGAGCCTCGAATAGACGCCGAAGGCGGAGCCGTCGTCGAGGAACCCGCCGCCCGGTCCCTCCGTCTCGGTCAGGATGCGGTCGGCCTCCTCCAGCGTGAGAGCCGGGAAGGCGGCCGTGAGCAGATACCCGGCCTCCGGCGCCAGCGCGCCGACGTCCTCCAGCCGGCCGGCCGTCTCGGGATAGACCACGGGAAGGCCGTAGGTCTGGGTCGAGGCGATGAAGGCCCGGTTCGCCGTCGGGTCGCTGAACCGCCCGATGTCCTGGCGCGCGCAGCTGTCCACCGCGTCACCGCAGCCCGCCGCGAGCGCCGCCGCCATGTCGGCCTGCGCCGCCTTCACGGCGGCCCGGTAGTCAGTGAGGACGGGGGCGTCACGGCGGGGCTGGCCCGGCGTGAAGGGCGCCGCATAGTCCTTGAGCGTCTGCCCGACGTAGGCGGGATCGTTGGCGAGGAGGTGGGCGAGGTCGTAGGTTGCGAGGGTGCGGCCGCCGAGCACGTCCATCGCGTAATGGGCGCCCATCAGGATGCGGTCGTGGCCGTATTCGGCCGCCCTGGCGATGCTCTGCCGATAGCGCGACGGCACCAGCACCGCCAGCAGGATCCCGCCCATGTAACCGTAGGTGGTGTGGCCGCTCGGGAAGGAGGGACTGTCGATCAGGTTGGAGATCGGCCCGCGGTTGTAGACGTCGTTGTTCGCCGGCACGCCGAAATAGTCGGGCCCGGTGATCTGCAGCACGTTGGGCTCGGTCTGGAAAGGGCGGGAGTCGCCGAAGGCGTCGGCGCCGGGGCTGCCGCCGGGGCGGCCGTAGGCCCGGCCGAACGGGTCGGTCGCGCCGCCGCTCGCCTTCAGGATCGCCGCCGCGTCGTCCGACACGGGCGCCTTGCCGTCCCTGGTGGCGTTGGCGAAGAAATATTTGCCGGATTGGGAGCCGCCACCCGTGACGGCGTTGGTATAGGCGATCAGGTCGGCCACGGCCGGCGACAGGGACGTGAAGTGTTCGCGGTCGAGATAGTGGGCGCGGGCCTGGTAAGCCGCGCCGAGCGTCGTGCCGAGCCCATCGGCGAGCTCCGACAGGTCGCCGTCGGTGATGAAAGCGTCGCGCAGCGCCTGCTGCTGCTGTTCGGCGAAGGGCAGGGGCGTCGACGGGCGCAGCGTGCCGGTCTGGATGCCGCCGGTGACGGCGAAGTTTGCCCCCAGCGCGGCCCGCCCGGCCGCCGTCCTCGCCAGCACCGTCACGGGCGCCAGCCCCTTCAACACCGCGAGGTTGGTGGCGGTCTGCGCCTGTGCGCCCAGCGGCGCCAGCGTGCAGGCGACAGCGAGGCCGAGTTTCAGTCCGTCGTTCATGCGAATCGCGTCCCCGGCGCCGCGGGATGGGGCCTCCCGGTCCGGCAGAGTCGGCCGTCCGGGGGGGACTGTCCACCGGCCTGCCATGATCGACTGCGGAAAGGGCTGGAGGCGACCGACGGCTTTGGATCGGGAGTGGGAGGCCGGGTCTCAGCACGGAACAGGGCGACAGCGGACGACCCCGGAGCCTTACAGGCTCGTGTGTGCGGGTGTGTCTCGCATCTGCCTTCGCTTCGCTTTGGGTGTACCCTAAACGAACCGTCCAGGCTGGTTCGCTTTGAGTCTCATGACGGGGTATCCAAAGCGAGGTTTTTCAACCGACCCATCCATAACGAAGCGATTCTCGGATGCTGGCAGAAGCTACGGTGGCGCTGCTTGTTCGCCCCCTCCCGGGCGCCTTTCCGATCGCGGTGCGTCAGGGTCGGGCCGGACGGCGGTCGATCGCTCCTCGGCCGGCCGTCCCTGCCGGCGGTGAGCGCCTCGCTTCACCACCCCTTGCGCGGCATCCGCCACGGCAGGAAGGTCTTGATGATCGGGTTCCGGAACCGATCGAGCGACAGGCTCTCGTGGATCGCCTCGGAGCGGTGGCCGAGCAGCGTGGTGTCGAGGATCGAGCGCGCGTAGAAGGGCCCGTCCTCCAGCGTCTTCACCACCCTGGCGCCCCCCGCCTCGGCCCGCGTGCCGCGCCCCACCCCCCACAGCGTGCGCGGGAGCTTCGCTTCGGGCGGCGGCGCGAAGTCGACCACGCCGCGCTCGGGGTCGAACAGGATGGCGAGCGAGCAGGTGTCGCCGCCGCGCGTTTCCAGGTCGTAGAGCACCGCCGTGCCGTCCGGCGTGGACGCGCGCGACCAGTCCCAGCGCCGGAAGGTCGATTCGAGCGACGCGTCGCCGCGGTTGTGGTCGAAGTAGCCGGTGCCGGACCAGCTCAGGCCCGGCTTCTCCATCTCGACCTCGACCCGCGCGCAGGGGGCGATGGGCCACCAGCGGTGGTTGCCCACCTCGTCGAGGACGATCGGGTGGTTCACCACCGCCTGCGGGTAGAGCCGCACTTGGCCGCGGATGCGCCGCGGGATCGGCGCCGTCACCTCGTCGATCGCCACGGTCAGGCAGGTGCCGTCCCAGTGCAGCGCGCTCGGGCCGATGGCGAGGTTCGTCCGGTCGCGACGGAGCGCGCCGCTGTTCCGCTCCGTCATGGCCCACCGGCGGTGCGTGCCGTAGAGGGCGACGTTCAGCGCGCAATGGTCGGCGGGGTCGCGCCGGCCCGTCCAGGCGTAATAGGGCGAGAACACGCTGCCGATGAAGGCGATGAGCGTCAGGCCCTCGCGGCCGTCCTCGCTCAGCGCGTCGACGTACCACCACGCATAGCCGTTCGGGTCGACCTGGATGTCGAAGCGAAGTCCTGCATGAGGCTCGACGCCGCCAGCCGGCCCGACAGCGCGGCCATCGGCACGCCCGAGCCCGGATGCACGCTCCCGCCCGCGAGGAAGAGCCCGGGCAGCCGGCTGCGCGATCCGGGGCGACGGAACGAAGCCATCCACCCATGCGAGGCCGGCCCGTAGAGCGCTCCGCCCGTGCCCGGGAACAGGTCCGAAAAATCGCTCGGCGCCGTCGGCAGCGTCGAGCCGGGACGCCGCTCCACCGTGAGCCCGCAGCGCTCCAGCTGGCGGAAAGTCCGCTCCTCGCATGATCGGGTCTCCTCTGGAGTGTAGCGGTGGCGGTCGCCGTCCGCGGGCGCGTTGACGATGGTGAGGGCGCGCTCGACGGCGTCCGCCGGCAGGGGGGCCGAGCCGTCGCCCCGGTCCTGCGCGCACAGGTACACGGTGGGCCGCTCGGGCACCCGGCCCTGGCGGATCGCTTCGAACTCGGCCGGGTAGTCGTCCGAGAAGAACACGTTGTGGCGGACCAGGTCCGGCCCGCGCATCCGCGCCGCGACCGCGACCGTGAAGGCCGACAGCGAGCGCGCGTCGGGCGCCGTGGCGGGCACGGCCGACATCGCGGCGCGCCCGGCCCGGCCGGCCGCCAGCGCCGCCGCGTCGCCGTTCCACACCACGGCGTCGGCGGAAACGCGCTCGCCGCCGCGCAGCAGGAGGCCCGCCGCGCGGCCGCCCGACACCAGCACCTCGGCGACGTCGGCGTGGAAGCGGAACCGCACGCCGCGCGCTTCGGCGAGCGCGGCGAGCGCGCGCGCCAGGGCGCCAAGCCCGCCCTCGACCGACCACACGCCCCGCGCTTCCACGTGGGCGACGAGCATCAGCGTCGCGGGCGCCTGGAAGGGGGAGGAACCGCAATAGGTTGCGTACCGGCCGAAGAGCTGGCGCAGCCGCGGGTCGGGGAACAGCTCCCCCAGCGCCCGCCACAGCAGCGTGTAGGGCTGGATGCGCAGCATGCCGCCGAAGCCGGACACGCCCGCCCGGCCCATCAGCGCCATGGGGTTGGCGGGCCGCTCGGCGCGGATGAACGGCCGCTCGAGCGCGGCGTACACGTCGGCCGCCTGCCGGGAAAAGTCGCGGTACGCGCGGGCCGCGTCGGCGCCCGCGAAGCGCCCGATGGCGTCGGCCGAGCGGGCGGGGTCGTCGTGGAGGTCGAGGCTGGTGCCGTCCGGCCAATGGTGGCGCGCGAGCAGGCTTTGGCGCGTCAGGGTCAGGTGGTCGTCGAGCCGCTCGCCCGCGGCTTCGAACACACCGTCGAACACGTCGCGCAACGTGAAGACCGTCGGGCCGGCGTCGACCAGCCGGTCCCCGACCTTCACCTGCCGCAGCTTGCCGCCGGGCCCGGCCCCGCGCTCCACGACGGTGACGCGGACGCCGCGGCGAGCGAGTTCGAGCGCCGCCACGAGGCCCCCGATGCCCGCGCCCACCACGGCGACGTGAAGATCCGACATGAGGCGGTCCGCCCGGAACTCGGCCGCGAGGAGCCGCCGATGTGTCCAGTTTACATGACACTTTTCGGGTGTCAAAACCTGACATGCCCTTTCCGTCTCGCCCCTTCGCCACGATCCTGCCGCATCGGCCCCGGGCGGCGGTCGGCCGGCTTTGGCGCGGGATCCGCGACCGCGTCGACGCCGCCTGCGACCGCGCCGGGCTCGACCCGGGGCTCGTCGCCTTCGCGGTGCGCTTTCCCCTCAGCCGGCCGATCGCGAGGGCGCGCGCCGGCGCGGTCTTCGACCTCTGTGCCGGCTTCGTCTACTCGCAGGTGCTGGTCGCCTGCGTCCGGCTCGACCTGTTCGGCCACCTCCGGGGCGGCCCGCGCGCCACGCCCGACCTCGCCGCGGCGCTCGGCCTGCCGGAAGCCGGAGCCCGCCGCCTGCTCGAGGCCGCCGCGTCGCTGCGCCTCGTCGCTCGGGCGGGGCGCGACCGCTACCGCCTCGGCCCGCTCGGCCGCGCCGTGCTGCTCGACCCGGGCATCGCCGCCATGGTGGAGCACCACGCGATGCTCTACCGCGACCTCGCCGACCCAGTGGCGCTGCTGAAGGGCGGAGGGGCCGGGCGCGCGCTCGAAGCCTTCTGGTCCTACAGCGGGACGGAGGCGGCTTCGGGCCACGGCCGCGAGCGCACCCTCGCCTACACGCGCCTGATGTCGGCCTCCCAGGCGATGGTGTCGCGCGAAGTGGTGCGGGCCTATCCCTTCGCCCGCCACCGCCGCATGGTGGACGTCGCGGGCGGTGACGGGACGTTCCTGCAGGCCGTCGCCGCCGTGGCGCCGGCCCTCGACCTCACGCTGTTCGACCTGCCGTCGGTCGCCGCCGAAGCGGAAGCGCGCTTCGCCGCCGCCGGCCTGTCGGCGCGCGCGCGGGCGGTCGGCGGGGACTTCCGCCACGACGCGATCCCGGCGGGCGCCGACCTCGTGTCCCTCGTCCGCGTGCTGCACGACCACGACGACGAGGCCGTGGCGTCGCTCCTCGCGGCGGTCCGCCGCGCGCTGCCGCCGGGCGGCACGCTGCTGGTGGCCGAGCCCCTGGCCGAAACGGCCGGGGCCGAGCGCGTCGGCGGGGCCTATTTCGGCTTCTACCTGCTGGCGATGGGGCAGGGCCGCGCCCGCAGCTTCGCGGAACTGTCGCGCATGCTGGGCGAGGCGGGCTTCGTGGGCGTCGAGCGCCGGCCGACGTCGCTGCCCATCGTCACCGGCGTGATCCTCGCCCGGGTGCCCTCACCCTAGAGCGAGTGTAAATCTGTCTTGACACTTTCGAGCGTCCAATCTCCTATACAGCTTCGGCTCAGTCGGGGCGGGAACGGACGGGAGGGGCGGATGCGGACCGATGCAGTGCTCCTCGAGCGCCCCGGCGCCCTCAGGGTTGCTTCCCTCGCGCTGATCCCCCCCGCGGCGGGCGACGTCGTCGTCGACGTCGAGGTTTCGGGGGTGTCGACCGGCACGGAGCGCCTGCTCTGGTCGGGCGAGATGCCGCCCTTTCCCGGCCTGGGCTACCCGCTGGTGCCCGGCTACGAGGCCTGCGGGCGCGTGGTCGCGTCCCACGACGAAACGCTCGCCGTCGGCACCCGCGTCTTCGTGCCGGGCGCATCCTGCTACCGGGATGCCCGCGGGCTCTTCGGCGCTTCGGCGGCCCGGCTGGTGGTGCCGGCGCGCCGCGCCGTGCCGGTCGGCGAGCTTCCCGCCGCGGCGGCGACGCTGCTGGCCCTCGCCGCCACCGCCCAGCACGCCATCGCGGGCGGCACCCCGCCCGACCTCATCGTCGGCCACGGCGTGCTCGGCCGCCTCCTGGCCCGGCTGACGCTGGCGGCAGGGGCCCCGGCGCCGACCGTGTGGGAGCGCGAGCCCGGCCGCCGGGCCGGCGCCGCCGGCTACCCGGCGATCGACGCCGCCGACGACGATCGCCGCCACTACCGCAGCGCCTACGACGCCAGCGGCGACGCGTCCCTGGTCGACGGGCTCGTGCAACGGCTGGCGCCGGGCGGCGAGGTCGTCCTGGCGGGCTTCTACAAGGACCGGGTGTCCTTCGCGTTCCCGCCGGCCTTCATGCGCGAAGCGCGGTTCCGCGTCGCCGCCGAATGGAAGCCCGCCGACATGGCGGCCGTGCTCGACCACATCGCGGCCGGGCGCCTGTCGCTCGACGGCCTCGTCACGCATCGCGAGCCCGCCGCGGCCGCCGACGCGGCCTGCCGTACGGCCTTCGGCGATGCCCTCTGCCTCAAGATGATCCTCGACTGGAGCGACATGCGATGAACGACCTCAGCCTCGCGGCGCCCGGCCAGTTCTCCGACCTGCGCGCCGAAGCCGCCATCGAGCCCGACGCCGTCGCGACGGGCCCGGTGAAGAAGGAAACCCAGATCATCGCCATCTACGGCAAGGGCGGCATCGGCAAGAGCTTCACGCTCGCCAACCTCAGCTACTCGATGGCGCAGAACGGCAAGCGCGTGCTGCTGATCGGCTGCGACCCCAAGAGCGACACGACCTCGCTCCTGTTCGGCGGCAAGGCCTGCCCGACCATCATCCAGACGTCCTCGGCGAAGAAGCTCGCCGGCGAGGAGGTCGCCATCGGCGACGTGTGCTTCGTGCGCGACGGCGTCTTCGCCATGGAACTCGGCGGCCCGGAGGTCGGGCGCGGCTGCGGGGGGCGCGGCATCATCCACGGCTTCGAGCTTCTGGAGAAGCTCGGCTTCCACGACTGGGGCTTCGACTACGTCCTGCTTGACTTCCTCGGCGACGTGGTGTGCGGCGGCTTCGGCCTGCCGATCGCCCGCGACATGTGCCAGAAGGTCATCGTGGTCGGCTCCAACGACCTCCAGTCGCTCTACGTCGCCAACAACGTGTGCTCGGCGGTCGAGTATTTCCGCAAGCTCGGCGGCAACGTCGGGGTGGCGGGCCTCGTGATTAACAAGGACGACGGCACCGGCGAAGCCCAGGCCTTCGCCGAGGCCGCCGGCATCCCGGTGCTGGCCGCCATCCCGGCCGACGAGGACATCCGCAAGAAGAGCGCCAACTACGAAATCGTCGGCCGCCCCGGCGGGCGCTGGGCTCCGCTGTTCGAAGCGCTGTCGGAGGCCGTCGGCTCGGCCCCGCCGGTGCAGCCGAGGCCCCTGTCGCAGGACGGGCTCCTGGGCCTGTTCGACGGCGACACGGTCGGCCGCGACGTGGCCCTGGTCCCCGCCACCATGGCGGACATGCGGGGCGTCGCCCACGTCGAGCGCCCGTCGCTCGAAATCGTCTACGACGCCGCCTGAGGCCGCCCCGATGACGGACCGCATCGGCGACGACTTTCCGGACCGCGACGCGACGCTGCGCGACGCTTCGGACGGCTTCGTGCAGGACATCGGCCAAGATCGTGCGGGGATGGCCCCCGAAACGGAAACCTCCTCCTGCCACGCGGGCCGGGACGAGATGCGCCGGGCCGCGGCGGCGGCCGGGTCCTCGGACGTGATGGACCGGCTCGCCGCCGACTACCCGCTCGGCCCGCACGACCAGCCGCAGAGCATGTGCCCGGCCTTCGGGAGCCTGCGGGTCGGGCTGCGCATGCGCCGCACCGCCACCATCCTGTCGGGCTCGGCCTGCTGCGTCTACGGCCTGACCTTCACGTCGCACTTCTACGGCGCGCGGCGCTCGGTCGGCTACGTGCCGTTCAACTCGGAATCCCTCGTCACCGGCAAGCTGTTCGAGGACATCCGCGAAGCGGTCTTCGCCATGGCGGACCCCGCCCTCTACGACACGATCGTGGTGACGAACCTGTGCGTCCCCACCGCGTCGGGCGTGCCGCTGCGCCTGCTGCCGCCCGAGATCGACGGCGTCCGCATCATCGGCATCGATGTGCCGGGCTTCGGCGTCCCGACCCACGCCGAAGCCAAGGACGTGCTCGCCGGCGCCATGCTGGCCTATGCGCGCCGCGAAGCCGAGGCCGGCCCCGTGCAGGCGCCGCGCGCCGGCCGCCAAGATCCCGCCGACCGGCGCCCCACCGTGGCGCTGCTCGGCGAAGTGTTCCCGGCCGACCCCGTCGTGATCGGCCGCATGCTGGAGCCGATGGGCCTCGCCGCCGGGCCGACGGTGCCGACGCGCGAATGGCGCGAGCTTTACGCCGCGCTCGACTGCGCCGTCGCGGCCGCCATCCACCCCTTCTACACGGCGTCGATGCGCGAGTTCGCGGCGGCCGGGCGGCCCATCGTGGGCTCGGCCCCGGTGGGCCACGACGGCACGGCGGCATGGCTCGGCGCGGTCGGCGACGCGGCCGGCGCGTCGGCGGCCGACATCGCCAAGGCGCGCGACGCGGTGCTGCCCGCGATCCGCGGCGCGCTCGCGGCGTCGCGCATCTCCGGGCGCATCACCCTCAGCGGCTACGAGGGATCGGAGCTGATCGTGGCGCGGCTGCTCGTCGAATGCGGCGCGGACCTGCGCTACGTCGGCACCGCGTGCCCGCGCACAGCGCAATCGGACGCCGACCGCGACTGGCTCGAAGCCCGCGGCGTGCTGGTGCGCTACCGCGCGTCGCTGGAGCACGACCTCGCGGCCTTCCGCGAGTTCAAGCCCGACCTCGCCATCGGGACCACGCCGGTGGTGCAGCACGCGAAGAGCGCCGGCACCCCGGCGCTGTATTTCACCAACCTCATCTCGGCCCGCCCCCTGATGGGCCCGGCCGGCCCGGGCTCGCTGGCCGCCGTGGTCAACGCCGCGCTGGCGTCGAAGCCGCGCTTCGACGCCATGAGGAGCTTCTTCGAGGGCGTGGGGGAGGGGGCGTCCGCGGGCATCTGGCCCGAAGCGCCGCGGCCGCGCCGCTCGGCGCCGCCGCGCGTCGCCGTGAAGGCGGTGGCGGGCAAGATCGAGCGGGGGGCCGCCTGATGCTCGTCCTCGACCACGACCGCGCGGGCGGATATTGGGGCGCCGTCTACTGCTTCTGCGCCGTGAAGGGGCTGCAGGTGGTCATCGACGGCCCCGTCGGCTGCGAGAACCTGCCCGTCACCTCGGTGCTCCATTATTCGGACGGCCTGCCGCCCCACGAGCTGCCGATCGTCGTGACGGGCCTCGCCGAGGAGAACCTCGGCCAGACCGGCACCGAGGGCGCCATGAAGCGCGCCGCGGCGGTGCTCGACCCGAAGCGCCCCGCCGTGGTGGTGACGGGCTCCATCGCCGAGATGATCGGCGGCGGCGTCACGCCGGAGGGGACGAAGCTCAGGCGGTTCCTGCCCCGCACCATCGACGAGGACCAGTGGCAGGCGGCGGACCGCTCGCTGGTGTGGCTGTGGCGCGAGTTCGGCCCGAAGAAGGGGTCGACCGACAGGCCGCCGCGCCCGGACGGCGCCAAGCCCCGGGTCAACATCGTCGGCCCGAGCTACGGCATGTTCAACATGCCATCCGATCTCGCCGAGGTGCGGCGCCTGATCGAGGGCATCGGCGCCGAGGTCAACCTCAGCTTCCCGCTGGGCTCGACGCTCGACGACGTGCCGTTCCTCGCGGATGCCGACGCCAACGTGTGCCTGTACCGCGAGTTCGGCCGCGGCCTCTGCGAGGCGCTGGACCGCCCCTACCTGCAGGCGCCGATCGGGCTTCACGCCACCACGGCCTTCCTTCGCGCGCTCGGGGGCGTGCTGGGCCTCGACCCCGAGCCCTTCATCGCCCGGGAAAAGCACACCACCATCAAGCCGCTGTGGGACCTGTGGCGCTCGGTGACGCAGGATTTCTTCACCACCGCGTCCTTCGCCGTCGTGGCCAACGAAACCTACACCCGCGGCATCCGCGCCTTCCTCGAAGGCGACATGGGCCTGCCCTGCACCCTGGCGGTGCCGCGCCGCGCCGGCGCGAAAACCGACAACGCCGCCATCAAGGCGGCGCTGACCGCCGCGCCGCCGCTGGTGGTGTTCGGCTCGGTCAACGAGCGCATGTATCTCGCGGAAGGCGGCGGGCGGGCGATGTTCATCCCGGCGTCCTTCCCCGGCACGGCGATCCGCCGCCACACGGGCACGCCCTACATGGGCTATTCGGGCGCCACCTACCTCGTGCAGGAGGTGTGCAACGCCCTGTTCGACGCGCTGTTCCACATCATCCCGCTGGCCGGGCAGATGGACGCCGTCGAGGCGACTCCGGCGGCGCGGCCCGCGGGCGGGCGCGATGCGGAAACGGTTCGCGCCGAGCTTCCCTGGGACGACGACGCCCGCGCGGGCCTCGACCACACGGTCGAGGCGCAGCCCGTCATCGTCCGCATCTCCGCCGCCAAGCGCCTGCGCGACGCGGCCGAACGCGAAGCCAGGCGCGGGAACTCCCCCCGCGTCGGCCTCGACCACCTGCTGCGGGCCGGCGGTCGCGCCGCGCCCCTCCACCACCGCGAACCGGAGACCGTGTCATGAGCGCCATCACGTCCAACATCGCCGCGTCCCGCTCCTCCGCCCACCGCGACTACCGCGTGCTCCTCGGCCTGACCTACCCCCTCTTCGTCGCCGGCGTGGCGCTGCGCCGGGTCGGGCTGCTGCCGGCCGATCCCGTCCGCCCCGCCTCCTTCATCGCCGCCGTGCGGACCCGCGCCGCCGCCGTGATCCCGTTTGCCTTCATGGGCTGAACCCGCCGCGACCCGCTGCGCGCTGACCTTCGGACGCGGCACCGTTTCCCCGAACGATGAGGACTCCAGGACGATGCCCGAACAACCCGTCGACTATGTCGACCGCGACAGGATTTCCCTGTCCGGCCTGACCCGGCCCGAAGCCGCCGAGTTCAACAAGTTCTTCCTCACCAGCTTCCTGGTGTTCACGCTGATCGCCGTCATCGCCCACGTGCTCGTGTGGATGTGGCGCCCCTGGGCGCAGGGCGGCGCGCCGGTGAACACGTCGATGATCGACGCCGTTCGCCCCCTCCTGTCGATGCTGGGCTGAGGAAAGCGCGATGTATCAGGTCTGGCTTCTCTTCGATCCCCGCCGCGCGCTGATCGGCCTCTTCACCTTCCTGCTGGTGCTGGCGCTGCTGATCCACTTCATCCTGCTCTCGACGAGCCGGTACAACTGGATCGACGGCCCGGCGCCGTCGATCATCGGCACCAAGATGACGGCCCCGCCCGCCGTGCCGACGACGACGACCAACACGGCCCCGGCCGGCGCCACCAAGTGACGCATCCGGAGCCGCGCCCCGGCGCGGCTCCCCACGCGACGGCGGCAGGCCGCGCCCGCGCGGCCTCCGCACTCCCTTCCGCGCCCGCAGCGCGGCGTCCAGAACCCTTCGCGCGCCCGATCGCGATCAAAGGCTGAGCCCCATGGCCCTGTTGTCATTCGAGCGGAAATACCGCATCGCCGGCGGGACGCTGATCGGCGGCGACCTGTTCGACTTCTGGGTCGGCCCGTTCTACGTCGGGTTCTTCGGCGTCACGACGATCTTCTTTTCCCTGCTCGGCACGCTGCTGATCTTCTGGACGGCCGCGATCGGCCCGTCCTGGGAACCCTTCCAGATCACCGTCGACCCGCCGCCGCTGAAATACGGGCTCGGCTTCGCGCCGCTGCGCGAAGGCGGGCTGTGGCAGCTCGTCACCATCTGCGCGCTGGGCGCCTTCGTGTCCTGGGTGCTGCGCGAGATCGAGATCTGCCGCAAGCTCGCCATCGGCTGGCACACGCCCATCGCCTTCTCGACCGCGGTCTTCGCCTACGTGTCGCTGGTGGTGATCCGCCCGATCCTGCTCGGCGCCTGGGGTTTCGGCTTCCCCTACGGCATCACCAGCCATCTCGATTGGGTGTCGAACGTCGGCTACCAGTTCCTGCACTTCCACTACAACCCGGCCCACATGCTGGCCGTGACGTTCTTCTTCACGACCACGATGTTCCTCGGCCTCCACGCCGGCCTGATCCTGTCGACCGTCAATCCGGCGCAGAAGGGCGAACCCGTGAAGGCCACCGAACACGAGAACGCGTATTTCCGCGACTACATCTATTATTCGGTGGGCGCCTACGGCCTGCATCGCCTCGGCGCCTTCTTCGCGCTCAGCGCCGGCTTCTGGAGCGCCATCTGCATCATCCTGAGCGGGCCGTTTTGGACCGAGGGTTGGCCGTTCTGGTACAACTGGTTCCTGAGCCTCAACATCCGCAACGCCGCCGGCTTTTGAGGACCGCGCCATGGCCAACTTCGAGACCATCTACACCAAGGTGCAGGTGCGCGGCCCCTTCGACCCCGGCGTGTCGCCCGTGCGCCCGACCGAGGGCCGCGTCGGCTCCAAGTTCTTCTCCTATTGGCTCGGCGCCATCGGCGACCCGCAGGTCGGGCCCTTCTACCTCGGGTGGGAAGGGCTGATCTCCATCGTGCTCGGCATCACCGCCATCGAGGTGATCGGGCTCAACATGTTCGCCCAGGTCAACTGGGACCCGATCCAGTTCGTTCGCCTGCTGCCCTTCCTGACGCTCGACCCGCCGGCGGCCAAATACGGCCGCTCGCCCATCGTGCCCCTCCAGGACGGGGGCTGGTGGTTCATCGCGGGGTTCTGCCTCACGGCCTCGATCCTGCTCTGGTGGCTGCGCAGCTTCCGGCGCGCCCGGGCGCTCGGCATGGGCATGCATGTGTCCTACGCCTTCGCGTCCGCGATCTTCCTGTACCTGTCGCTGGGCTACATCCGGCCGATGATCCTCGGCAACTTCGGCGAAGCGCCGCCCTTTGGCATCATCACGCACCTGAACTGGACCGCCACGATCTCGGTGCTCTACGGCAACTGGTACTACAACCCGTTCCACATGCTTTCGATCGTGTTCCTGTACGGCTCGACCATGTTGTTCGCCATGCACGGCTCCACCATCCTGGCGGTGGCGCGCTTCGGCGGCGAGCGGGAAGCGGAGGAGATCGTCGACCGCGGCACCGCGGCCGAGCGCGCCGGCCTGTTCTGGCGCTGGACCATGGGGTTCAACGCCACCTACGAATCGATCCACCGCTGGGCCTGGTGGTTCGCCATCCTGACCACCCTGTGCGGCGGCATCGGCGTGCTGCTCACCGGCACCGTCGTCGACAACTGGTACCTGTGGGGCGTCAAGCACGGCATCGCCCGCCAGTATCCCGCCGCCTATCCCGCCTACCAGCTGCCGCCCAGCGCCTTCAAGGACGGTGTCCAATGAGATATCTGCCGTATGTCGCGGTCGGCGGTGCTCTCGCGGTCGGGGCTTTCCTGGTCCTGTTCCCCGAATGGGACCGGCCCCCGCTGGTGGCCGAGAACTTCGGCCCCGCCGGCCAGGAGCTCGTGGCCCTGAAGGACCCGCGGCGCGTGATCCCCTACAACGTGATCCCCGCCGCGCTGCCCGCCGCGCCCGCCGGCGGCCCGCTGGCCAAGGACGTGTACAGGAACGTCCAGGTGTTGGGGGACGTCCCCGCCGCGGAGTTCGACCGGCTGATGGTCGCCATCACCCAATGGGTGGCGCCCAAGCAGGGCTGCGGCTTCTGCCACAACCTGAAGCCCGGCGCCGACGGCGCCGTGAACTACGCCGACGACGCCATGTACACCGACAAGGTGGCGCGCCGCATGATCCAGATGACGATGAAGATCAACACGGATTGGGGCAATCACGTCGCCCCGTCCGGCGTCGTCTGCTACACCTGCCACCGCGGCGAGAACGTGCCGCCGCGCGTCTGGTACAAGCAGCCCACGCCCGAGCATTCCGGCATCCTGGGCAAGCCGCGCGACTGGCAGACCAACGCGCGCATGATCCGCGACTTCTTCCCCACGGCCGGCAACCAGCAATGGCTCGTGGACGACGAGGACGCCAACCTCGCCTCCAACGCCGCCATGGTGGGCGAGCGCGGCAGCGGCGTCGCGGCGGAACAGACGGCCGAAAGCCTCTACGTGATGATGATGCAATGGTCGCAGGCGCTCGACGCCAACTGCGACCTGTGCCACGCGTCCCGCGCGCTGCAAAGCTGGCACGAATCGACCCCCTACCGGATGGACGGTCTGTGGGGCCAGTACATGACTCAGGACATCAACAAGAACTTCCTGATCCCGGCCACCAACCTGTTCCCTCGAAACATGCTCGGGCAGGTCGGCGATATCGGCAAGGTCGACTGTTACACCTGCCACCTGCAGCACCAGAAGCCGCTCGGCGGCTACAACGTCATCGAGCACTACGGCATCCTGGCGCCGAAGGGCGTGTCCGCCGGCCCGGACCAGGGATTGCGCGACATCATGCGGCCGACGGAGGTCATCGGCCCGGCCTACGACCCGACCGCCAAGGTGGTGGAGGTGTCGATCCCCGCCTGGCCGGCGCCCGCGCCGGTGGCGTCGGGTGCGGTGCCCACCGTCAAGGGCGTGCAGGTCGGCCCGGCCGTGGTGACGCCCACGGGCGAGCAGACCGGCGTGACGCCGGCCAGGATCGGCGCCCCCGTGTCGACCTCGACCGAGGGGACGCCGGGCCCAGTGGTCCAGCCTCCCGTCGACAGGGATGCGACGCCGGACGACGGCAAGCCGCCGATGAAGCCGATCGACCCCAGCACCGGGAAGGCGCCATGAGCACCCGGACCCTCGACGCGGCGCGGGGCGGCTCGCGCTTCCCCGGCCTGCTCGCCGCCGTTCTGGGATTCGGCTTCGCCGGCGCGGCGGCGGCCGCCCAGCCGATCCCGCTCCAGGCCGGCACCTATTGCGGGCCGGGCGACGCGCGCATCGTGGTCGACGTCGCCCGCGACCGGGTCGAGATCGACCACCTCGTGTGCTCGTTCCCCATCATCGCCGCCGACCACCTGCAGTCGGAACTGTGTTCCAATCCGGCCGGCACCAGCGACAAGCGGATCTTCGACTTCCGCGTGGTCGGGCGCGAGTTCATCCACGATCGCGCCTGGTACCGCCTGTGCGGCCCCGTGCCGGCGAATTCCGCCGACCCGGACGCCGCGGCCCCCCCGGCGAAATCGGGCGGCTGAACGATGCCCGATACGTCCGGCCGGGATCTGCTGTCGCGGCACGCGGCCTCGTTCGACGCGGCGGCCGACGCCTACGAGCGCGGGCGTCCCTCCTATCCGGAGGCGGCGCTCGACTGGCTGCTGCCGCCCGGCGCGCGCCGCGTGCTCGACCTCGGCGCCGGCACCGGCAAGCTCACGCGCCAGGTGGCGGCGCGCGGCCTCGACGTCGTCGCCGTGGACCCGTCCGAAGCGATGCTGGACCGGCTCCGCCTGGCCGTGCCCGGGGTGACGGCCCTGCGCGGCACCGCCGAAGCGATCCCCCTGCCGTCCGGCTCGGTCGACGTCGCGCTGGTCGCGCAGGCGTGGCACTGGGTCGACCCGGCCGTCGCCGTCCCGGAGGTCGCCCGCGTGCTGAAGCCCGGCGGCCGGCTTGGCCTGCTGTGGAACCACCGCGACGAGAGCGAAGGCTGGACGCGAAAGCTCGGCGCCCTCCTGGCGCGGCTCGGCTCCATGGAGGACGGCAGCCGCGCCCCCCGGGTCGGGCTCCCTTTCGGCCCGGTCGAGCGACGCGACATGCGCTGGTCCCAGCCGATCGATGCGGCGGAGCTGCTCGACCTCGTCGCGTCGCGCAGCTATTTCATTGTCCTGCCGGATGCCGAGAAGGCGCCCGTGCTCGACGACGTCCGCGCGCTGATTGCCCGTGAGCCGGGCTTCGACGGGGGCGGCTTCGTCCCGATGCCCTACGTCACGCGTTGTTCGCGGGCGGACCTCGCCTGAACGACCCGGGGTGCGCCCCGGCTCACGCGGTCTCGTCGAGCGTGAACAGTTCCTGCGCGCGGCCGACGCCGCGCAGCGCGTAGCGGCCAACCGACACGATATGCGCCCGCGCGTCCCCGGGCGCGGCGTCGTGGAAGGCCGAGGACAGCAGCACGCCGCGGTCGGCCGAGCGGCACATCGCGGCGATGCGGCTCACCTCGTTCACCGCCGGCCCCACCACGGTGAAGTCGAGTCGGCTTTCGGCGCCGATGTTGCCGTAGAACACCGCCCCGATGTGCAGCCCGAGGGACAAGGTGGTGACGGGCCGCCCCGCCGCGGCGCGTCGCGCGTTCAGCGCCGCGAGCCGGGCGCGCAGGTCGGCCTCCGCCGCCAGGGCGCATCGGCAGGCTTCGGCCGGGTCGTCGGCCTTGAAGATCGCCAGGATGCCGTCGCCGATGAGCTTCAGCACGTCCCCGCCCGCGGCGTCGACCGCCGAGATCGCGGCCTCGGCATAGTCGTTCAGCAGCGGGATGATCTCGCCCGGGGCCGCGGTGTCGGAGATGGTGGTGTAGCCGCGCAGGTCCGAGAACCACAGCACGGCGTCGATCTCGTCGGCGACCCCGCGCGAGATGCGCCCGCTCAGCACCCGCTCGCCCGCGTCGCGCCCGAGGTAGACCTCGACGAGCGTGCGGGCGATGCGGGCCAGCGACGGTCCCTTCAAGGCCAGCGCCAGCACGGGCACGAGGCGGCGCAGCGCCGCGATGTGGGCGTCGGAGAAGCCGTCCGGCATCCGCGTCAGCCATTGCGAGTACACGCAATCCATGAGGCCGAACGCGTCCTCGTCCGAATACGGGGTCACGAGAGCGAAGAAGTCGTGGTGCCCCTCGTCGCGCAGCCCGACGAGGCGGTGGAAGTCGCAAGGGTCGCCGCGCCCGAAATGCCGCCGGAGCTCGCCGCAGCCGGTTTCGACGATGTGGTGCCAGGCGCTGCGCCGCCAATCTTCGGCGGCTTCGCCGGTGTCGGTCCGGCCGTAGACGCTTTCGACGGTGCCGCCGAGATCGTCCTGCCAGTGAAAGGCGCGGCCCTCGTAGACGGGATGGAGCGTGTCGACCAGCGCCAGCCCGCGCGACAGCGCCAGCCCCGCCGCGGCGCAGCGCGAACAGAAGCCCGCGACGAGTTCCGCTTCCGACGTCCCCGCGAGGCCCTGGCCCACGAGCCAGGTCGAGATCGCCGCGATGTCCTCGTCCCGCATGCCGCCTCGCCTTTCGACCGGGGTCCGTCGTAGGAGGGCGGATGCCGCAACCCTCGCCGCGAGCCCGCCCGTGACCGACCTCGTCTACAAGATCGCACCATCCTCGCTGTGGCGCGAGGCCGAAACCCTGGGGGAGTTCCGCGGCGCCCCGGTCGACGCGGCCGACGGCTTCATCCACTTCTCGACGGCCGCCCAGGCGCGTGAAACCGCGGCGAAGCATTTCGCCGGGCAGGGCGACCTGCTGCTCGTCGCCGTCGACGCCGCCGCGCTCGGCGCCGCGCTGCGCTGGGAGCCGTCGCGCGGCGGCGCATTGTTCCCTCACCTTTATGGCCCGCTGCCGCTCGCCGCCGTGCGGAGCGTCGCGCCCCTGCCGCTCGGCGCCGACGGGGCGCACGCTTTCCCGGACGGGATGTGAGGATCGCGGCGCGGCCCGGTCGGGCCCGCTTTCAGTCGCGGGCGCGCTCGGGGTTCGACCAGCGCGAGGGCGCTTCGGGGCGCGCGTCGCGGCGGGCGTCGTCGGGCGCCAGGCGCGGCTGCGGCCCGCGCCAGCTCAGGACGCGGAGCACGAGCCACACCGGCAGCACCACGGCGGCGCCTGCTGCCACCGTGCCGCCCAGGCCGCGAAGCGCCGCGAAGCCCGACCCGTAAAGGTGGCCGACCGCGCGCTGGAGGTCGTCCAACAGGTCGAGCGCGTCGATGCCGAGCCAGGACATCAGGGCGCCGACGATCAGCGACACGGCGACGAGGCGGATAAGCACCGCGAGCGGCGAGCCGCCGATGAAACGGGTGGCGACGCTGTCGGGCATCGGGAAAGCTCCGGGGCGGGCCGGGACGACCCCGGCGGCAGCCCGCATGTGAGCGGCCGCGGGCGGCGGCACAAGGGCGGCGGTGGGCCCGGATCTGCGGAGCGAAGCCTTGCCGCTTCACCCCATGTCAACCCTTGCTGCCGAAGGTTGCGCCCATTAAGCGTGCTCGCGCCGGGGACGGCGCGGCAGTCATCGCTGGGGAGCCTCATGGGTCGCAGGTATTTCGGGACGGACGGCATCCGTGGCAGGGCCAACGGCGTCATCACGCCCGACCTCGCCATGAAGGTCGGCCAGGCGACGGGTCTCCTGTTCCAGCGCGGCAGCCATCGCCACCGCGTGGTGATCGGCAAGGACACGCGCCTGTCGGGCTACATGATCGAGAACGCCATGGTGGCGGGCTTCACATCGGTGGGCATGGACGTGATGCTGCTCGGCCCCATGCCGACGCCCGCCATCGCCATGCTGACGCGCTCCATGCGGGCCGACATCGGCGTGATGATCTCGGCGTCCCACAACGCCTATGAGGACAACGGCATCAAGCTGTTCGGACCGGACGGCTACAAGCTTTCGGACGAGGTCGAGCGCGAGATCGAGACCCTGCTCGACGAGGACCTCGGCCGCCGCCTGTCGAAGTCCCCGGCGCTCGGGCGCGCCACCCGCGTCGACAGCGCCCAGGCCCGCTACATCGAGTTCGCCAAACGCACGCTGCCGCGCCACCTGTCGCTCGAAGGGCTGCGCATCGTGCTCGATTGCGCCAACGGCGCCGCCTACAAGGTGGCGCCCGAAGCGCTGTGGGAGCTCGGCGCCGAGGTGTTCTCCATCGGCGTGTCGCCGGACGGCTTCAACATCAACAACAACGTCGGCTCGACCTCGCCGGAAGCGCTGGTCGCCAAGGTGCGCGAGATGCGGGCCGACGTCGGCATCGCGCTCGACGGCGACGCCGACCGCCTGCTGATCGTGGACGAGAAGGGCGACATCGTCGACGGCGACCAGCTCATGGCCGTCATCGCCCAGAGCTGGTTGGAGGACGGGCGGCTCAGCAAGCCCGGCCTCGTCACGACCGTGATGTCCAACCTCGGCCTCGAGCGCTACATCGAGGGCCTGGGCCTGTCCATGGTCCGCACCGCGGTGGGCGACCGCTACGTGCTGGAGCACATGCGCGAGCACGGCTTCAACGTCGGCGGCGAGCAGTCCGGCCACATCATCTTGTCCGACCATTCCACGACGGGGGACGGGCTCGTGGCGGCCCTGCAGGTCCTGGCCGTGGTGAAGCGGCGGGACCGTTCCGTGTCCGAGGTGTGCCACCGCTTCGAACCGCTGCCGCAGGTGCTGAAGAATGTCCGCTTCGTGGACCGGCGGACGCTGGCACAGGAAGACGTCATCCGCGCCATCGACGGGGCCCGCGAGCGCCTCGGCGGCGACGGCCGCCTGCTGATCCGCCCGTCCGGCACCGAGCCGGTGATCCGCGTCATGGGGGAGGGCGACGACCGGCTCCTGGTCGAAACCGTCGTCGACGACGTTTGCGCGGCGCTGTCGGCCCATTCGGCCGCGATGGCGGCGGAATAAGGCGAGAGCCCGCCTCCGGTCCCCGTCGGGTCGGCCCGCGGCGCGGGGTCAGTTCACCACGACGCCCTGGCCGCAGCGCGTCGCGCGCACCCAGGTGGTGGCGTCGCCGATCGTCAGGCCGAGCGCCGCCAGGATGTTCGACAGTTCGGCGTCGATCGGCTGGAGGTCGGCTTGCAGCAGCGCGCCGATCGCGGCGGCGGTGCCGGCCGGGAGCGTCACGTTGGCGCCGAGCACGCTCCCGCCGAGCTGGAGGTCGCCGAACAGCCTGGACAGCAGCGACGACGTGACATCCGTCGTGGACGTGGTCTTCGCCGTGCCGGCCGCGACGTCGGCCCGCGCGAAGGGCACCGCCGTGGCGCCCGTGTTCGACACTGTGGCGTGGGCCCGCCCCCACACGGACACGACGACCAGGTTGGTGAGCAAGGCGGCGCTCGGGCTGGGGGCGACCGTCATGTCGACCAGCATCGCGTCGGACACGTTGCCGATCCAGGCGTCGACGGCGCCCGGCGTCACGCTCAGCGTCGCGGCGGGGTCGACCGGGGCGCCTGCCGAGCAGCCGATCGCCGACAACGCCGCGGTGGCCGGCGCGACCTCGACGTAGAGGGGCAGGTTCAACCCCGACACGGCGCCGAACTGCGCGAGCTGCAGCGTGAGGAGCACCCGCGTCCGCGCCGTGTGAAGCGTGGTGCCGACGGGGCCGATGGCGGCGTAGCTCGACCCTGCCGTGGGGCCGCCGATGGCGACCTTGACCGTGGCGGCCACGATGGCCGTGCCGCTCCCCCCGAGGTTGGCGGACACTTCCGCCGTGCCGCCGCCGAGCCGTGCCGCTGCGGCGACGAGGGGCAGGAGCGGAAGCGCCGCCGCGGCCGGCGCCGGGGATCCCACGGCGAGGGTGCCGAAAGCGCCGAAGGCCACGAGGCTGCCGAAGGCGAGGCTCGGCCCCGACGACCCGACGGCGGTGGCGACCGCCCGCAGCGCCACGACCGCGGAGGGCGACGTGCCGTCCGCCGTCAGCGCGTCCGCCGCGGCGCCGATCACGTCGGCGACCCTCACGGTCGCGCCCGCCAGCGAAGCGTAGGTCCCCGTGGCGCCGACCCGCGCCGCCAGCGCGTTGGCGACCCCGAACAGGTCGACACGGGCGGCGGCCAGGCTGGCATAGTCGGCGGCCGACAGGCTCAGCGTCGATCGGGTCAGCCCGCCCAGCACGGCGTTGGCGAGCCCGGCGTCGACGCGGGCCAGGGTGGAGCCCAGCGCGAAACTCGCCACGTTGGCGTTGACAGCGGTCGAGCGCGTCCCGACCGTGGCGACGGCGGTCCCCAGCAGCGCGCCGAACACCGCCGTCGGCGCACTCCGCAGCGTCACCCGCGCGGCATTGGGCGCGGTGCCGCCGACGGTGAACCGCTGTGGCGCCGCCACGGCGGGGTCGGCCGCATAGGTGCCGAGTTCCACTGACGCGAGGGTGGCGGCCGGCACGCTGTTGGCGGCGAGGCTGGCGGCGGCGGCGGCCGGTGCGTCGGCGATGTTGGCCGCCGCCGCCACGGCGGCGAGGTCGGTGATCCCCTGCTGCCGACGCTTCACGAGGTAGAAGCGGCTCGCGTCGATCGTGATGGCCGCCATGCCGAAGGTGACGCCCAGCGCCATCACGGCCGTGACGGCGACGGAGCCGGACCGGTCGCGCCGGAAGCGGCGGGGCAGGGGCGCCACGGCTCAGAACCCCCCGCGCTGCACCACGGCCGAGCGGGCCACCGCGGGGCTGGGCAGCGGCAGGCCGGACAGCATGCGGTAGGCGAAGAGGCCGGACATGTCGTACCTCACCGTCACCTGGAACGAGGTGGCGGTCGGGTCGCTCGTCGACAGCGCGATCCTGGTCGGGTCGATGAACGGGTAGCTCGCGGCATTGGCCGACACGAAGGCCTGCGCGAGCTGCGCCCGCTCCGGGTCGGAAAGGCCGGCCACGGATGCGCGCGCCGCTTCGGCGACGAGCTGCTGGATCCCGTTGTCGACGCCGATGACGGCGCCGAAGGCCACGATGCCGAACAGCAGCATGACCAGGATCGGCATCACCAGGGCGAACTCGACCGCCGTGGCGCCGCGGCGATCCAGGATCCATCGCGGGATATGGTGTGGCATCGAGCAACCCTCGGAGTGATCCGAGTATCGACGATGCGGGTTAACACAATTATACTACATAATCATCCGTTTCGACTTGAACGGACTTGTGCGGTCGCCGATGCGGCGGGCGAGCGCCGCCGTTGGCACAAGGGCTTCGCCGCGCGTGGAAAAAGGGCGGAACCGCCGGACGGGCCGCCGGCCGCGAAGCGCCGCCGCGATGGCACGCCGTTCAAGCTCGGGCAGCGGGCCTCACTCCACGCTGGGCTTCAGGCCCGCGGCGGCGTCGCCGGCGGGCGCCGCCGCCCTGGGCGCCACCGGCCGCGCTTCGGCCCGGATTTCGGCCCGCGCCTTGGGCCACAGATGCGCCAGGGTGCGGTCCGTTTCCGAGCTCCAACCCGCCGGGGCGTCGCGCGTCGGCGTGGCGGTGCCCCCGGGCACGATGCGGACGACGTGGAAACCCTCCGCCTTCAAGGCGGACAGGAAGCGGGGCAGCATGTCGGCGGTCTGCCGCTTGATGTCGTGCAGCAGGATGATGCCGCGCCCCGCGCCGCGCAGCCGCCCCATCAGGAGGTCCAGCTCCGCGTCCGGCGTCATGGGGATCCAGTCGGACGCCCACAGGTCGGCGCCGAAGACCGCGACGCCGCGCGCCTTGAGCCAGGCGAGCGAACCGGGCGAGTCCCCGAAGCCGGGATAGCGGAAGAAGGGCACGCGCGGCGTCCCCGTCCAGGGCTCGTCACCCGCCGCGCGGTCGTCGACCCTCATGCCGTGCTCGATGTCCTCGATCCCCGCCTCGGCGCTCATGTTGCGCAGCGTGACCCCAGGGTGGTCGAAGGTGTGGTGCCCCACGGTGTGGCCTTCGGCCACCTCGCGCCTCACCAGTTCCGGATGGGCCTGGGCGTTGCGGCCGATGAGGAAGAACGTCGCCTTGACGCATTGGGCGGCGAGCGCCGCCAGCACGTCGGGCGTGGTGGGGCCCCAGGGGCCGTCGTCGAAGGTCAGCACCACCTCGTGGTCGCGCAGGTCGAGCGTGCGCGGATAGGTCTTGAGCCCGAGTTCCGGTGCTCCCCCCACCTCGATCGTTCGGGATACACCGAGTGCGTCCGGATTGTGACAGCTTTGGGCCGGCCCCTGGGCGGACGGGGGCTCGGCCGCTGCCGCGTCCCCGACGCTGCCGAGGAGGACCAGGGCGGCCAGGACGGTTCGGGATCGGGTAACCATGGGCGCGGTTTGCCGAGGCCGCGTGGCATTCCTATGACACGCCCCGCCCGCTTGCCGCCCCGTTAAGGAGGCATTACGGGGATCGATCTAACTTCGGATTATCACCCGCCCGGCTCCCATGGGTCCGTGCGGGACCATGATGCTCCTGCGATCCCGCTCGCGCGCTTCCTGGTGGGCCAGGCGGCTCCGCACGGCCGGGAACCGCGCGAGCCGTCTCGACGAAGCGAGTTGCGGTCCCTCCATGAACCTCAAGCGTGCTTTCGGCATCGTTCTGGCGGCCTTGTCCCTGGCGGGCTGTTCCGGGGCGCCGTTGCCCCCCACCACGAGCTTCGGCGGCCCGTTGCCCGACGCCTTCGCGGTGCACGGCATCGACGTGTCGAAGTACCAGGGCACCATCGACTGGGGCTCGGTGCGGGACTCCGGCGTGCAGTTCGCCTGGATCAAGGCGACCGAGGGCGGGGCCGACCTCGACAGCCGGTTCCACCAGAACTGGAACGGCGCGCGGGAAGCCGGCGTGGCGCGCGGCGCCTATCATTTCGTCTACTGGTGCCGCTCCCCCATGGAGCAGATGCGCTGGTTCGAGCAGAACGTGCCGAACGAGCCCGGCATGCTGCCCCCCGTGCTCGACGTGGAACTCACCCCAACCTCGCCCACCTGCAAACGGACCCTGTACCGGGAGCAGACCGTGCGCGAGATCCGCACCATGCTGCAGGAGATGGAGCGCTTCTACGGGCGCAAGCCGGTCATCTACGCCACCGTCGACTTCTACGCCGGCATCCTGGCGGGCGGCGCCCTCAACGACTTCCCCATCTGGGTGCGCTCCACCAAGTACCACCCCAACGTCCGCTATCCCGGCCGCAAGTGGCACTTCTGGCAGTACCAGTCTGACGCCCATGTGGCGGGCATCCGCGGCAAGGTCGACCGCAACGCCTTTTTCGGCTCGCCCGACCAGTTCGCCGACTTCCTGCAGGGCATCGACCTGCCGCTGTGACGGCGCCCGATCGGGAGCGGGGTCACAGGCCCTTCGGATTCCCGGGAAGGATCGTGAAGGGGTAGCGGGTGCCGCCCTCGTCCACGAAGGCGCCGTCGGCGCCCTGGGCCTCGACGGCGCGGCATTCCTCCTCCTCGTCGTCCACCCGGGTGCAGATCTTGTCGCCCTTCAGCGCCCAGCGGCCGTCCGCCTTGCCGTCGTTGTCCACGATGGTGAGGGTCCCGTCGGGGGCGAATAGCTCCGAATAGGGGCCGTCGGGCGTGGTGCCCGTCACGGTGTTGCCGACCACGCGGGCCCAAGCGGCGGCGCCCGCCAGGGCGGGGGTGCTCGCCGGGGCGGGTGGGTCGTCGGCCCGGGCCGCGAGCGGCGCCCCGACCAGCACGACGGCCATTCCGATCTCGATCCATCGCCCGCCCATCGCACCGCCCTCGCTCGACCACGACCGCGCCAACGCCCGCCGCCCCGATCGGTCCCATCATCTCCAGGCGAGCGTCGTCCATGTTCTTCGTCCTGTCCAAGGTGCTGTGGATCGCGGCGGCGCCCACCAATCTCCTGCTCGGCCTGGCGGTGCTCGGCGCGGCGGGCGCGCTCGCGGGGCGGCGCTGGGCGCCGCGCGTCGCCTTCGCCGCCGTGCTGGCGCTCGTAGGCTGTGGGGTGCTACCCGTGGGGCGGCTGATGCTGCGCCCGCTGGAGGACCGGTTCCCGCAGCCCTCGCTCGACGGCACGGCGCCCGCCGGCATCGTGGTGCTCGGCGGCCCCATCGACCAGGTGACCGGCGCCGCCCGCGGCCAGGTCACGCTGCGGGACGCGGCGACGCGCCTCACCGCGGGCGCCGCCCTGGCGCGGCGCTTCCCGGGCGCCGTCCTGGTCTACACGGGCGGGTCGAACGCGCTGCTGTCCGAGGTCGGCGGCGAGGCCGCGGACGCCAAGCGGCTGTGGGTGGACCTCGGCGTCGACCCCGCCCGCGTGCTGATCGAGGACGCATCGCGCAACACGGAGGAGAACGCCCGCTTCACCCGAGACCTCGTCCACCCGAAGCCGGGGCAGCGCTGGATCCTCGTCACGTCGGCCTACCACATGCCGCGCTCGGTCGGCCTGTTCCGCGCCGCGGGCTTCGACGTCCTGCCGTTTCCGGTCGACTACCGCAGCACCGGCACGGCCCACGACTTCGCCCCCACCGCCGAGATCAGCGCCGGCCTCGGGCGGCTCGACGTGGCGGCGCGGGAATGGATCGGGCTGCTGGCCTATCGGGCCTCGGGCAGAATCGCCGACCTCGTCCCGGGGCCCTGAGGCTCGGGCACCTGGTCCTCGGGCGGCAGTTCCAGCGACACGGCGCGCAGCGCGTCCGACGAGAACTGCCGCACCAGGATGGCGAAGACCACCACGGCCGTGGTTCCCATCAGCACGAT
This sequence comes from Lichenibacterium minor, assembly GCF_004137685.1. Taxonomy (GTDB): domain Bacteria; phylum Pseudomonadota; class Alphaproteobacteria; order Rhizobiales; family Beijerinckiaceae; genus Lichenihabitans; species Lichenihabitans minor. The sequence goes on from NZ_QYBB01000016.1 coordinate 64,579, forward strand.
CGGGCCGACGAACCATCCGAGATAGGCGAGGGCGAAGAAGAAGGCGCGCTGGCCCCGGTTGAAGTGGCGCCCGGCCACGATGTTCATCTCGGCGGCCCGCAGCGCCGTCAGCCGGCGCTGGTCCGGCCGGCCGGACTTCGCGGCCGGCGTCGCGCCGATGAGGATCGAGGCGTAGTTGAACAGCCGGTACGACCAGGCGAACTTGAAGAAGGCGTAGCCGAAGATCACCACCAGCCCCACGACCTTCAGGTCCCACAGCGTGCGGCTCGCCACCGTGCCGAGCGGGAAGTCGTTGAGAATGCGCAGGGCGTCGTCGGCGCCGCGCAGCAGCGTCAGCGAGCCGCCGAGCGCCAGCAGCGACGTCGAGGCGAAGAAGGACGTGCCGCTTTGCAGCGTCGCCATCAGCGCGGCATCGACGATGCGGGCGTCGCGCGCCTGCATCTCCAGCATCCAGCGCAGGCGGTACTCGTTCATGCGGTTGTTCAACGCCAGCCGGCCGAAGGGCGAGCGCTCGACGAGGAGGTGGTAGGCGAACCAGCCGAACAGGAAGAAGGCCACGGCCGCGTAGTCGAGGGGGGACAGCAGCATGGCGGCTTCCGCTTCGGGGAGGTGGGGGGCTTATAGGGGCGCGGGAGCGCCGCGCGCCACCCATCATCGCCGCGCATCGATCCCATCACGGATCTTCGCTTGTCCCATCCGGCCCGGCGTCGTCCGATGCGGCCCGTACCGCCTTCGGAGATCCGCCCCGTGACGCCCCGCCTCTTCATCGCCAACAAGGCCTATTCGTCCTGGTCGCTGCGGCCCTGGCTGCTGCTGACCGAGTTCGGCATCCCCTTCGACGAGACCGTGATCCCGATGTACCGGCCCGAAACCCGGGCCGAGATGCTGGCGGTGAGCCCCAACGGCAAGATGCCGGCGCTGCACGACGGCGCCGTCGTGGTGCCGGAGTCGCTGGCTATCGTGGAATATCTCGCTGAAGGCTACCCGGACCTCGCCATCTGGCCGCGGGACCGCGCCGCGCGGGCGCTGGCCCGGGCGATCTCGTCCGAGATGCACGCCGGCTTCATGAAGCTGCGGCAGACCTGCCCGACGAACTTCCGCCGCACGCCGAAGGCGATCGCCATCGACGAGGGGGTCCGCGCCGACGTCGTGCGCATCGAGGCGATCTGGGCCGACGCCCGGGCGCGGTTCGGGAACCACGGCCCCTTCCTGTTCGGCGCCTTCTCGGCCGCCGACGCCATGTATGCCCCAGTGGTCAACCGCTTCCACGCCTATGCGATCCCGATGTCGCCGGCGTCGCGCGCCTACATGGACGCCGTCATGGCGCTGCCGTCCTGGCGGGCCTGGATCGCCGGCGCCGAGGCCGAACCTTGGCACCACACCGGGTACGACGACATCTGAGGGCTTCGCCCCGATGCGGGACGATTGCCGCTCCCGCCCTGCCGGCGCAGCCGAGAGCATGGACCGCGGGGCAGCGTCCCGGCCCGTCGCGGGCCCGCTCGCAGCCCTCCCATGGCGAGGGCGCGCGCTTCCTTTCTGGGCCTGCGGCGTCCTGCCACCATGGCGGTCGCGCCGCACGATGGCGGGACCGCGGCGGCGCCGGTGCGGGCCCAGGAGAACGACGCGAAGCGCGTCTGCATGGATCGCGCGGACATCATCGAAGGCCCGGCGGACGGTCGCATCCTGTTCTCGCCGATCGCGCCGGCGCTCGCAGACTTCAGCCGGGGACGGGCGGCAGCCGGGGAAGGGCGGCGGTCAGCGACGGCCCTGCCGGCTTCGGGATGCGGCGCCGCCTTCTCGCCGAAAAGAGGGGTGCCGGCTCGTGCCGACGGCTTTGTCGTCCGGCGCCATGCGGACCAAACCTTTATCGCCGCCGCCCAGCGCGACACTGGACAAGGGGCCACGATCGCCCCGGCCGTGCCGTGACGGCGCGGCGCCGTGCCGGGGCCGGATCGCCGCAACCCTTCGGCGCGGCGCCGCGGCGCCTTGATCCCGTCGCGATCGGAGTCTATCCGGGAATGAACGTTCATTCTCGAGGCTGACCCATGTCGATCACGGCACTCGCCGTTGAAGCTGAGGATGCGCCCCGCACCCGCATCCTGGAAGCGGCGGAGCGCGCCTTCGCGCGCCACGGCTTCCGCGGCGCCACCATGCAGATCGTGGCGGCGGAAGCGCGCATGAGCGCCGGCAACCTGTACCGCTACTTCTCCTCGAAGGAGGCTCTGGTGTCGGGCCTGGCCGAGCGCGACCAGGCCGCGCTGGCCGAGGACTTCGCGACGCTCGACGTTTCGGAGGACCCCTTGGCGGCGATGGGCGTGCTGCTGCGCAAGCACCTCGTAGAAGCGCCGAAGAGCTGCAGCCAGCTCGCCCTGGAGATCTGGGCCGAGTCGGGCCGCAATCCCGACGTCGCCCGCATCTGCCGCACGATCGAGGACGACGTCCAGGCGCGCCTCGCCGCCCTGGTCGAGGGGCCCTGCCGCGCGGCCGGCATCGCGCCGGACTTCGCCGTGCGGGTCATATTCACCGTCACGGCCGGGCTGTTCAAGCGTCACGCCACCGACGCCCGTTTCGACGGCGAAGCCGAGGTGGCGCTGGCGCTTGGCGTCTACCACGCGCTCTTCGCGGGGGCCGTCCGGCCCCGCGCCGCCCTGGGTGCGGAGGCCGCCGCGTGAAGCTCCTCGTCCGCCTCGTCCTGGCCGTCGCGCTCCTGGCGGGAGGTGCCGCGGCGCTCGGCACCTTCGTGCCGGCGTCGCGCCCGGCGCTCCGGGCCGGTCTCGACCGCGCCGGCCTGTCCGCGCCGGCGGAGCGGTGGCTGCCCGGCGGTGGCCCGGCCGCCCGCACCGAGGCGTCGGCACCCGCGACCCCGCTGCCGCCCGCCGTCAGCGTGGTGCGCGCGTCCGCCCGCGAGTTCCGCGACCGGCTCTACGTGTCGGGCACCCTGGTGGCGCGCGAGGAGGCCATGGTGGGCCCGCAGCTCGACGGGCTGCGCATCACCGAACTTCTCGCCGACGACGGCGACCGCGTCGCCGAAGGCCAGGTGCTGGCCCGGCTCGACCGCAGCCAGCTCGACGCCCTGACCGCGGAAAGCGACGCCGCGCTGGCGCGCGCCGACGCATCCGTGGCGCAGGCGCAGAACGCCATCGCTCAGTTCGAGGCCACGAACGCCCAGGCCCAGGCCGATTATTCCCGCGCCACGCGGCTCGAATCCGGTGTGATGTCGCAGTCGGCGCTCGACAGCCGTGCTTCCGCGGCCCGCTCGTCCACGGCCCAGCTCGCCGGCGCCCGTTCGGCGCTGGCGGTGGCGGTGGCGGACAAGCGCGCCCAGCAGGCGCAGCGCCGCGAACTCGACGTTCGCATCGCCCGCACGGAGGTGCGCGCCCCGGTCGCCGGGGTCGTCACCCGCCGCTCGGCCCGCCTCGGCGCCCTGTCGGCGAGCGGCGGCGACGCCCTGTTCCGCGTCACCCGGGACGGCGCCGTCGACCTCGACGCCGAGGTGCCGGAGGACGGCCTCGCCCGCGTCCGCCTCGGCATGGTGGCCACGGTCACGGTGTCGGGCGACCCGAACCCGATCCCCGGGCGCGTCCGCCTCGTGTCGAGCGAGATCGACCGCGCGAGCCGGCTCGGCCACGTCCGCATCGCGCTGGGCGCCGACGCGGTGGCGCGGATCGGCGCCTTCGCGACGGCGGTGGTGGAGATCGGCCGGCGCGACGGCGTCGCGGTGCCGGCTTCGGCCTTGTCGGGGCAGGACGGCGGCTGGTCCGTCGAAACCGTCGCGGCGCGCGACCGCGTCGAAAGCCGAGCCGTCGTGCGCGGCCTGGCCGACGGCGACGACGTCGAGATCCGCCAGGGCCTGACGCCCGGCGACCTCGTGGTGGCCCGCGCTTCGGCCTTCCTGCGGTCCGGCGACCTCGTCCGGCCCATGCTGGGCGGGGTCGCCGCGCCCGACCGGGAGGCCAGCCGATGAGCCTGCCAATCTCGGCCATGTCGATCCGCCGGCCCGTGCCGGCGCTGGTCGCCTTCGCGGTGCTGGTGATCCTGGGGCTGGTGGCGTTCCGCTCGCTGCCCGTCACCCGCCTGCCCAACATCGATATCCCGATCGTGCAGATCGCCATCACCCAGTCGGGGGCGGCGCCGGCCGAGCTTGAAACTCAGGTGACCCGGAAGGTCGAGGATGCCGTCGCGGGCGTGCCCGGCATCTGGCACATCCTGTCGGCGGTGTCGGACGGCTCTTCCGTCACCACGATCCAATTCGACATCGGCACCAACGTCGACCGCGCCCTCAACGACGTGAAGGACCAGCTCGCCAAGATCCGCGTGCAGCTGCCGCGCACCATCGACGAGCCGATCGTCCAGCGCTTCGACGTCGAGGGGCTGCCCATCGTCACCTACGCTGTGTCGTCGCACGATCGCTCGACCGAGCAGATCTCCTGGTACGTCGACGACACGGTGGCGCGCGAACTCCAGTCCATCCACGGCGTGGGCCAGGTGACGCGTTCGGGCGGCGTCGACCGCGAGATCCGCGTGGCGCTCGACCCCCGCAAGCTGCTCGCCCTCGGCGTCACGGCGGCGTCCGTGTCGGCGCAGCTCCGCGCCACCAACGTCGACCTCGCGGGCGGCCGCGGCGAGATTGCCGGCCAGGAGCAGGCCATCCGCACGCTGGCGGGCACCCGCGCGGTGGCGGACCTCGCCGCCCTGCCGATCGTGCTCGGCGGCGGCCGGCACGCGCGCCTCGACGAACTCGGGGCCGTGTCGGACGCGTCCGCCGAGCCCCGCACCTTCGCGTCCCTCGACGGGCGCCCGGTGGTGGCCTTCGGGGTGACCCGCGCCAAGGGCGCCAGCGATGCCGAGGTGGCCGACAAGGTGGCGGCGAAGCTGAAGGCGCTCGAGGCGGCCCACCCGTCCTACGCCATCGCGCGGGTCGACAATCAGGTCGACTACACGGTCGGCAACTACCATTCCGCGATGGAAACGCTCGTCGAAGGCGCCGTGCTGGCGATCCTGGTCGTGCTGGTGTTCCTGCGCGACGTGCGCGCCACGATCGTGGCCGGCATCGCGCTGCCGCTGTCCGCCATCCCGACCTTCTGGATCATGGGAATGCTGGGCTTCTCGCTCAACGCCGTGAGCCTGCTCGCCATCACGCTGGTGACGGGCATCCTGGTCGACGACGCCATCGTGGAGATCGAGAACATCGTCCGCCACATGCGGATGGGCAAGTCCGCCTACCGCGCGTCGCTCGAAGCCGCCGACGAGATCGGCCTCGCCGTCATCGCCATCTCGATGACCATCGTGGCCGTGTTCGCGCCCGTGTCCTTCATGGGCGGCATCCCGGGCCAGTACTTCAAGCAGTTCGGCCTCACCGTCGCCATCGCGGTCTTTTTCTCGCTGATCGTCGCCCGCCTCGTCACGCCGGTCGTCGCGGCCTACTTCCTGAAACCGCACGGCGACGGGGGGGCGGACGAGGGACCTGTCCTGCGCGCCTACACGGCGCTCGTGCGCTGGTCTGTCGACCACCGCTGGATCACGGTGACAGCCGGGCTCGTGCTCTTCGTGCTGTCGCTGTGGTCGACGCAGCTGCTGCCCTCCGGCCTGCTGCCGGCCGAGGACACGGGGCGGTCGCTGCTGGCCGTCGAGCTGCCGCCGGGTTCGCGCCTCGACGACACCGAGGCCGTGACGCGGGGCATCACCGACACGTTGCGCGCCATCCCCGAGATAAAATCGGTCCTGGTCTACGGCGGCCAGGTGCTGGGCGACTCGGCCGAGGTCCGCAAAGCGACGCTCGTCATCAACCTCGTCCACAAGAGCCGCCGCGCCCTCACCCAGAAGGCCATCCAGGCGGAGATCAGCCGCGACATGGGGCGGGTGCCCGACATCCGCTTCTGGTTTCTGAAGGACAACGGGCAGCGCGACCTGCAACTCACGCTGGCGGGGACCGACACGCGGCTCATCGACGACACGGCGAACCAGCTCGCCAGCGAGATGCGGACCGTGCCGATCCTCGTGGACCCGCGGTCCACCGCCGACCTCGACCGGCCTGAGCTTGAGATCGTGCCGAAGCCCGGCCTCGCCGCCGACCTCGGCCTGTCCACGGAAGCGCTGTCGGAAACCATCCGAGTCGCCACGCTCGGCGACATCGACGCCAACCTCGCCAAGTTCAACGCCGGCGACCGGCTGATCCCCATCCGGGTCGAACTCGAACAGACGGCGCGCTCGAAGCTCGACGTGCTCCGGAACCTGCGCGTGCCCACGCTGTCCGGCAGCGTGCCGCTGTCGGCGGTGGCGGATTTCAAGAACGGGCAGGGGCCCACCGCGATCAGCCGCTACGACCGGTCGCGCCGCGTCACCGTGGAGGCAGACCTCGCCGGCGACCACCCCCTCGGCGAGGGCATCGCGGCCGTGATGGCGCTGCCCACCGCGAAGCACCTGCCCGACGGCGTGAGCTTCCGCCAGTCCGGCGATGCCGAGATCATGGCCGAGGTGTTCTCGGGCTTCGCGCTCGCCATCGGGGCGGGGCTGATGATGGTCTACGGCGTGCTGATCCTGCTGTTCGGCAGCTTCACCCAGCCCATCACGATCCTGTTCTCGCTGCCGCTGTCGATCGGCGGCGCCATCCTGGCGCTGCTGGTGACGGGGCGGCCCATCTCCATGCCGGTGGTCATCGGCATCCTCATGCTGATGGGCATCGTGACAAAGAACGCCATCATGCTGGTCGACTTCGCCGTGGAGGAGATCCGGCGCGGCACGCCGCGGCGCGAAGCCCTGGTCGAGGCGGGCCGCAAGCGCGCCCGGCCCATCGTGATGACCACCATCGCCATGGTGGCCGGCATGCTGCCCTCGGCCTTCGCCTTCGGCGACGGCGGCGAGTTTCGCTCGCCCATGGCCATCGCGGTGATCGGCGGGCTCATCGTGTCCACCGTGCTGTCGCTGGTCTTCGTGCCGGCGGTGTTCACCGTGCTCGACGATGCGGGGCGGCTGCTCGGGCGGCTGCTCGGGCGCTTCGTCGGCGACAAGGACGAGCCGGAACTCGCCGCCGCGGGGAACACCCGCATCGTGGGGCGGCCCGATTATTCCCAGGCGGCGGAGTAGGGGGCCGTCCACGCGCAGCTCCGGCCCCGGCCGAAGCGCGTCGCGGCGCCGCGCCAGTGGCTGTCCGGGTTCCGGATCGACCGCCCGCGGTTTCGCGACATCGCCACCCGTCGCCGCGCCTCCGGTGCGGCGACGGTTTCCGACCCAGGGAACCCGGGAGAGGGCCGGCATTTGGCCTGAATCTGTGCAATCGGTCCGACTCTTCCGCCGATCGTCAGTGTTTCTTCAGCGAAGCCTCCTTAGGCTCCTGGGACAGGCGCGGCCCGGTGGGCCGCCCCGCGAGGGCCCATCATGGACCGAACCGCCACCACGACGACCGAGCGCAAGGCGGGGCGGCGCGAGACGATGGCCGGGTTCGGCTTCGCGTCACTTCTGGTCCTGGTCGGCCTCTTCGTCACGCCCCGCGCAGACCTGCCCGGCCCGGTCCTGCCCGGATTCATGCCGGCCTTCGCGGGCGCCATGGTGGTGATCGATCTCGTGTTGGCGGTGCTGCTGTTCAGCAAGGGCGCCATCGCGCGCCGCGCTTCACCGATCCGGCTCGGGACGGCCTACCTCTTCGCGGCGCTGATCATCGTGCCCCACATCGCGGCATTCCCGGGCGCGCTCGTCCCCGATACCCTGATCGGTACATCCGCCACCGCCGTCTGGCTCTGGGCCTTCTGGCACACCGGGTTCGCGGTGGCGATCGTCCGTTACGCTACGGGGCGCCAAGCGCAGGCCGAGGCTTCCACGATCCGCCGCGCGGTCCTGGTCGCCGTGTCGATCGTGGCCGTGCTGACGTGTCTCACCACCGCCGGTCTGCCCTACCTGCCCCCTATCGTCACCGGCAAGTCGTATGGCTTCGGCACCTTCGCACTGATCATGCAGGCTGTCGTGATGCCAGCCAACGTGGCGGCGCTCGCCCTCGTCCTCGTCAAACGCCGCCTGCGCTCGGCGGAGGACCTTTGGCTGACGATCGCCATGGTGGCGGCCTGCCTGGACGTTTGGCTCACCCTTCGGGCCGGAGCCCGCTTCAGCGTGGGATGGTATGTCGGCAGGATCGCCAGCTTGGTGACGTCCACGGTGGTCTTGGTGTCGCTCTTCGTCGACATCACGCGGCTCTACAGCCAGGTCGCGAAAGCCAACCGGCTCCTCGAAGATCTGGCCCATGTCGATGGGCTGACCGGCGTCGCGAACCGTCGGCACTTCGATGCCAGCCTCACGACAGAATGGCGGCGAGCCCAGCGCGATGGGCGTCCGCTGTTCATCCTCATGATCGACGTCGACGAGTTCAAGAAGTTCAACGATCGCTACGGCCACCAGGAGGGCGACATCTGCCTGAGGAGGGTGGCGCGGTGCATCGACGAGAGCGCGCGCCGGCCCGGCGATATGGCGGCGCGCTACGGCGGGGAAGAGTTCGCGCTGGTTCTGCCGTCCACCGACCCAGCGGGCGCGGCCTTCCTCGCCGAAGCCCTGCGCCAAGCGATCCGAAACCTCGCGATCCCCCATGAAGCCGGCACGCACCCGGTCGTCACCGTCAGCATCGGGATCGCCACCGTCGTCCCGACGAGCATCGATGGGTCCGACGCCCTCCTGCGAGCCGCCGATGCGGCGCTCTATCGTGCCAAGCTGGCGGGGCGCGACCAGACCTGCCAGCTCACGACGACCATGGACGGCGGTTCTCCTTCCACCGCGGATCGCGGTTTCCGGGTCCGCCACGAGGCCGCCTGACCGGCGGCGTCGCGGGCCTGAAACGGCGGCTCCGGGCGTGCGACGGGCAGGGGGCCGCGCCGCGCCCCTCTCGACGAAACGGCCGCCCCGAGGGGCGGCCGTTAGCACTTTACGAGGTGGAGCCGGCAGCGATCAGTAGTTCGGGTCGTCCGGGACCTGACCGTTGCCGTAGGTGGGGCGCGGGTTGGCCGGCACGCCGGCGTCCTCGGCATCTACCGGCTCGGGGCGCGCGATGCGGCGCGTGCGGGCGCGGGTGGTGGCGTTGGAGCGCTCCTCGGCGACCTGCTGGTTGGTCGGCTGGGCGTCGCCGAGCACCAGCACCTTGGTGCCGACGTCGACGCGGGAATACAGGTCGAGCACGTCCTGGTTCATCATGCGGATGCAACCCGACGACACGCTGGAGCCGATCGTATAGGGCTCCACCGTCCCGTGTATGCGGAACAGCGTGTCCTTGCCGTCGCGGTACAGGTACATGGCGCGGGCGCCGAGCGGGTTGCCCGGGCCGCCGTGCATGCCGAGGCCGCTCGGAAGCTTGGACATGGCGCCGACGATCTCGGGCTGGCGGGCGAACATCTCCTTCGGGGGATACCAATCCGGCCATTCGCGCTTGGCGCCGATCTGCGCTTGGCCCGACCACAGGAAGCCCTCGCGGCCGACGCCGACGCCGTATCGGATGGCTTGGCCGTTGTCGATCACCAGGTACAGGAAGTGGCCCTTGGGATCGATCACGATGGTGCCGGGCGGCTGTTCGGTCGGGTAGTCGACGAGCGTGCGCAGGAAGCGCGGGTTGACGCGGTTCACGTCGATCCCCTTCACGGGATAGGGCTCGTCCTTGACGGGACCGTAGATCTCTTCGGCTTCGACCTCCTGGGCGAAGGCGGCGCGGATCGGCAGCGCGGCGAAGCCCGCGAGCGCGACACCTCCCAGCAGCATGGACCGGCGACTGTGCTTCAGCATCGACATCTCTCCTGGTGCCAGCCTCCGGGGAGGAGCGGCCTCCTGGCAGTCTGAGCACGTCTTGGCGAGCATAACACGGATGCTGGGGGCGAGGTTGCTGTGGCTGCATGCTTCGCGGCGGGCGTGTCTTCCGCGTGACAGGTGACGACTTGCGCCCTTCGTCCCGGCGCACGATGAAGGGACCATGCCTCTCCACCTGCTGAAACTCTGCGTCGGTGCCGAATCCGTGGCCGACCTCGAAGGCTGGATCGCCGAGCGCTTGGCCGAACAGCGGCGCCTCGGGCAGTCGGCCGAGCAGCGCCACACCACCCGCATGGTGCCCAAGCGACTGGCCGAACTGCTCGACGGCGGCTCCCTGTTCTGGGTCATCAAGGGGCAGGTCGCGGCGCGCCAGCGCTTCCTCGACGTGCGGCCGTTCATCGACGCCGACGGCGTCGGCCGCTGCCACCTCGTGCTGGAGCCCGAGGTGGTGCCGGTCGAAACGCGTCCGTGCCGGCCCTTCCAGGGCTGGCGCTACCTCGATCCCGCGACGGCGCCGCGCGACGCCGGCGGCCTCGGCCCCGAACTGTCCGCCCTGCCGGACGCGCTGCGCCGCGAACTGCGCGACCTCGGGCTGATCTGAACGGGCGGGAGCGTGCGGCGGCGGGCCGCTTGCGGTCGGGGCGGCGCTGCACGATGTTGGAGTGACCCCGCTTGCCCCTTCGAGGATCCGCCGTGCCGCCGTTCGACGATCGCCGCGCGATCAACCGTTCCGCCCCGTCGGGTTCACCCGTGGACGCCTTCCTCGACGATTCCCGCCGCACGCCGATGCCGCGGACCGGCCCGGGCCGTGGTCGCCTCATCTTCGCCCTCGACGCCACCATGAGCCGCCAGCCGACCTGGGACGCCGCCATCGCGCTCCAGGGGCGCATGTTCGACACCACGGCGAAGCTCGGCGGGCTCGACGTCCAGCTGGTGTATTTCCGCGGCTTCCGTGAATGCAGGGCGTCGTCCTTCGTGTCGGGCGGGGCCGGGCTCGACCGGCTGATGAGCCGCATCCGCGTCGAGGGCGGCAACACGCAGATCGGCCGCGTCCTCGCCCATGCGCGCGACGAAGCGCGGAAGGAGCGCACCGGCGCCCTGGTCTACGTGGGCGACGCCGTGGAGGAGCGGGTCGACCCGCTCTGCGCCGCGGCGGGCGAACTCGCGCTGCTCGGCCTGAAGTGTTTCATGTTCCACGAGGGTCACGACAAGGGGGCCGAGCGGGCGTTCCGCGAGATCGCGCGCCTGACGGGGGGGGCCTACGCGGCTTTCGACACGTCGGCGCCCGGCAGGCTCGGCAGCCTGCTCGCCGCCGCCGCCGCCTATGCGGCTGGCGGCACGCCGGCGCTGGAAGGGCAGGGCACGGGGGCGGACCGCGACGCCGCGCGCCTGCTCCTGTCGCAGATCCGGTGAAGGCTGCACCGATGGTCCCGCTCGTCGCCGGCGTCGTTTTGTTCTGGATCGGCTCGATGCTGGTCCGCGAGTTCCTGCGCGCCCGGCCCGCCGTGGTGGCGCGCCGCATGAAGCAGGGCGGCGGCACGGTGCTGGTCGTCTTCGCGCTGCTGCTGCTGGTGCGCGGGCAGATCGGCCTCGCCCTGGGCTTCGCCGGGCTCGGGTTTTGGCTTATGACGGGCCGCCGCGCTTCCGCCTGGGGCGCCGCCCGGGCCATGCGGCGCGCGCGGCCCGGCAAGGGGCGCGTGTCGCGCGTCCGCTCCGCCACGATCGAGATGGAACTCGACCACGTCAGCGGGGTGATGAGCGGCAGCGTGCTGGCCGGCCCCTTCGAGGGTGCGCCCCTGGCCCAGCTCGACCGCGACAGCCTGGCGTCATTGCACGACTTCTGCCTGTCGGCCGACGTCGAGGGCGCCCGCCTCCTAGAAGCTTACTTCGACCGCCGCTTCCCCGGTTGGCGTGGAGCAGCACAGCACAAGGGCAACGCGGGGCGCGGCGGCGCGGGCGCGGGCCCGCGCGGCGCTGCCCGCTCGGGCGCGATGTCGGAGGACGAGGCCTACGAGCTTCTCGGCCTCGCGAAGGGCGCGAGCCGGGAGGAGGTCGCGCGCGCGCACCGGAGCGTGATGAAGAAGGCCCACCCCGACCACGGCGGATCCACCGATCTGGCGGCCCGGGTGAATGAAGCCAAAGACGTCCTGATGCGACGACATCAGTGATGTTCCGCTGAAGGGATGGGACAGGCGACGGGGACTGGCGCCGGCGCGCCGGTCAATCGCGCGTGGCGAAGCAGGCGAAGCCGGAGCGCTTCAGCGTCTTGCAGGCGGCTTCGGCCTCGGCGGGCTCGAGGCCGGCGAAGCGGGCGCGGTAGAGGGTCGAATCCCCCTTCTGCACTTTTTCGGTGAAGGGTCTGGCCGAGGCCAGCGCGGAGCGGCCCTCGCTGCGGGCCCGGCTGAGCAGTTCGGCGGCCGAGCTGGCGTCGGCGGTGGCGCCGATCTGGATGACCACGCCGCTCTTCGCGTCCGCGGGGCGGCCGTCCTCGACGCGGCCGCGCGGACCCGGCGTGGTGTCGGTGCGGTCGTCGGACGCAGCGTTGAAGGAGATGCCGCCCGACCTGCCGGCCGCCGCAACCCGCGTGTCCGTCGCGGCCGGGCCGAGCCGCACGGGCTGCGGTCCCGTGACCCAACGGAGGCTCGACGGCGTCGCGGTCGCGACGGCGACGCTCGTCGACGAGGCCGCGGCTGAGCGGCGGTTGGTCGAGCCGTCGATGGCGGGGCGGTTCGCGTCGCGGCCGTCCTCGGCCATCCTCGGGGCGCCGGCGATGAAGGCCGGCCGCGCCCTGTCGCCCGGGGCGCGGGCGAGGCGGACGCGCTCGGGCGCGCGGTCGGGCACCGGCACGGCCATCTCGGGGGCGATCAGGCTTGGGCCTCGCGGCGCACGACGCGGCGCGGGTGCGGCATCGTCGTCGGCCGCGTTCTCGGCCGCGTCGTCGTCGCCGTCCGCCACCTCGGCCATGGGCCGGCGCGGGGGTTCCGGCGCGGCGCGCTCGACGGGCTCCGGCGCGGGCGCGGTGCGGTGCGGCGTGTCGGCCGCGTCCTCCACCGGGCTGCCCTCGGCGACGTGGGTGCCCGGGCCGGCCTGGGCTTCCTCGAAATGAGACTGCAGCAGCCCTTCCATGACGTTGTCGCGGCTCGCCGCGGATTTGCCGCCCATCACCACCGCGACCACGTGCCGGTTGCCGCGCTGCACGGACGACAGGAGGTTGAAGCCCGACGCGTTGGTGTAGCCGGTCTTGATGCCGTCCATGCCCTGCATGCGGGCCATCAGGTGGTTGTGGGTGCCGATCGTTTCGCCGCGGTACACGAAGCTCGGGGTCGAGAAGTATCGGTAATACCGCGGGAACCGGTCGTGGATGGCGCGGCCCAGGATCGTCAGGTCGCGGGCCGTCGTGATCTGCCGCATGTCGGGCAGGCCCGACGCGTTGTGGTAGAAGGTGTGCCGCATGCCGAGCGCGTGGGCCTTCTCGGTCATCACCTTGGCGAAGGTCAGCTCGTCGCCGGCCAGGTTCTCCGCCACCGTCACCGCCATGTCGTTGGCCGAGCGGGTCACGATGGCCTTGATGGCGATCTCCACCGGCACGGTGGAGCCCGCGGGCACGCCGAGCTTGGTGGGCGACTGGCCGGCCGCGTGGGCCGACACCTGCAGGGGGGTGTCGAGCGCGATCCGCCCCTTTTCGAGCTGCTCGAACAGCAGGTACAGCGTCATCACCTTGGTGATGGAGGCCGGGTGGCGCGGCGCGTCCTCGTTGACGCCGTAAAGCTCGCGCCCCGAATTGGCGTCGATCACGATGGCCGAAAAGTTCGGTGCAGCGCCGCCGAGCGCGGTGCGGGCCGAATGGGCGACGTGGTGGTTGTGGGCGAAGCGTTGGAAGGCATGTCGCCCGCGGGCTTCGGCCGGCTGTCCCGCCGCCAGCACCGCCAGGGCCATGGCGGCCGGGACGATACGTCCCGCGATCCGCTTCTCGACGCCACGCAACACCATGAAACTCATCCCCGCTCCGAACCGGCGCGCGACATGTCGACGTCGCGGGCCCGTCTGGTTTTCGCGTTTGACCGTCGGCGGCGATCGCCGTCGGCGATCGACCCGTGATCGAAAGGGCACAGTCGGGGAGGCTAGGGGATCGCGGTTACATGGGGGTTAACGGGAGGTGGCTCGAACCGCTCGGATCGCGGCTTCATGTTGCACTGCATAAATTCCGTCGACGCCGTTTTGCGGCGCACCTAGAGCGTGCGGCGCCCGCCCGGGCGCCCCATCCCCGCAGAATTAGCACCACGTTCAAGAGCTTCGAGGACGTCCAGAAGCTCGGCAAAAGCCAGATCGAGGCCGCCACGGCGTTCGCCGCCGCGGTCTGGCGCGGGGTGCAGCAGATCGCCGCCGAGCCTTCGACCTACGCCAAGCGCAGCATCGAGGACGGCTCGGCCGCGACCACCCGCCTCATGGGCGTGACGAACCTGGACGGGGCCGTGAAGGTGCAGGCCGAATACGCCAGGACGACCCTCGCGGGCATGATGGCGCAGGCCGGCAGGATGAACGCGCTCGTGATGGCGGTCGGCAAGGATGTCGCCGAGCCCTTCAGGGCCGTGATGCCCATCGGCTTCGGCGAGACCCGCAGCCGCTGACGACATGAGCCGGCAACGACATCTCGGGTCCGGCCCGCCGGGCACGACCCCATCGACGCGGACGGCGACGTCCCCGCGGCCACCCCCATCGGTCCCGCCCGTCGCGCCGCCGGCGCGCGTCGGGGGACATCGACACCGGCCCGCCGATCGCCCCCGGCGACCCCGCGGTCCTGCGTGCAGCGCCGCCCATCGCGGCCCACCGGAGAGCGTGGCCGAGACATCCCTCCCGGCCCCTCCTTTCCCGGCCCCTTCGCTCCCGATCCCTCGGCGGCCGGCGCTCCCGGACCCCGCCGGCGGCTTCCGGACAGCACCGGATCCGGACCCGCGGCGCATTCCCGACCCCTGCGGCCGAACCGCCATGCCGGCCCGGCACGGGCCCTGCATCGCCCGCCCGGGTCCCGCGGCGCGGGCCTCGGGATGCGGGCGAACGGGTGTCGCCGGGGGCGGCGCGGCGGCGGCCGGGCCGCCGTCGCGGCACCCTCATCCCGGGCGACTGCGGGTTCCCGTTTCCGTCACGGGTTTGTCAAGGATGACGAAGCGTCTCTCCGAGACCCCTGGCGAAGCGGGAATCCGAGCCGTACATTGAGAAACGACGGTGCGTCGCCCCACGGCGCCGCCCATCGACCACGAGGATATCCGGAACGTGCCTGCCCGTTCGACCGACCAGCACCGTGTCCGGACCGCCGCTCAGACGAGCGGCGCCGGGCCGGCCGGCCCCAAGGAGCCGCGACGGGGCGGCGACGGGTCGGGGACGGCGGTCATCACCCGGCCGAAGACCCAGACCAAGCGGCCCAGCATGTATCGCGTGCTGCTCCTCAACGACGACTACACTCCCATGGAGTTCGTCATCGAGGTGCTCCGCATCTACTTCAACAAGGGGTCGGACGACGCCAACCGCATCATGATGCACGTGCACCAGCACGGCGTCGGCGAATGCGGCGTGTTCACCTACGAGGTCGCCGAGACCAAGGTCACGCAGGTGATGGATTTCGCCCGCAAGCACCAGCACCCCTTGCAATGCATCATGGAAAAGAAGTGAAAGGCGGTCGCCATCATGCCAGCGTTTTCCCGCTCACTCGAACAGTCTCTGCACCGCGCCCTGGCCCTGGCCAACGACCGGCACCATGAATACGCCACGCTGGAGCACCTGCTGCTCTCGCTCACCGACGACACCGACGCCGCGGCCGTGCTGAAGGCCTGCTCGGTCGACGTGGACGTGCTGAAGAAGCAGGTCGTCGACTACATCGAGCACGAACTCGAGAACCTCGTGTCGGACGGCCGCGACGACGCCAAGCCTACCGCCGGCTTCCAGCGCGTCATCCAGCGCGCCCACATCCACGTCCAATCGTCGGGCCGCGAGGAGGTCACCGGCGCCAACGTGCTGGTCGCCATTTTCGCCGAGCGCGAGTCGCATGCCGCCTATTTCCTGCAGGAGCAGGACATGACGCGCTACGACGCCGTCAACTACATCAGCCACGGCATCGCCAAGCGCCCCGGCATGTCGGATTCGTCGAAGACGCCCCGCGGCGCCGAGGATGAGGACCACCGCGACGGCAAGGAGGGCAAGGACGGCTCCGAGTCCAAGAAGAAGGACGGCGCCCTCGACGCCTATTGCGTCAACCTGAACAAGAAGGCCAAGGATGGCCGCATCGATCCCCTCATCGGCCGCTCGGCCGAGGTGGACCGCACCATCCAGGTCCTGTGCCGCCGGCAGAAGAACAACCCGCTGCTCGTGGGCGAGCCGGGCGTCGGCAAGACCGCGATCGCCGAAGGCCTCGCCCGCAAGATCATCAAGGGCGAAGTCCCCGAGGTGCTGGCCGAGGCCACGGTGTTCTCGCTTGACATGGGCACGCTGCTGGCCGGAACGCGCTACCGCGGCGACTTCGAGGAGCGGCTGAAGCAGGTGATGAAGGAGATCGAGGGGCACAAGAACGCCATCCTCTTCATCGATGAGATCCACACGGTGATCGGCGCCGGCGCCACGTCGGGCGGCGCCATGGACGCGTCGAACCTGCTGAAGCCCGCGCTGGCGCAGGGCTCGCTGCGCTGCATCGGCTCCACCACCTACAAGGAATACCGCCAGTATTTCGAGAAGGACCGCGCGCTCGTCCGCCGCTTCCAGAAGATCGACGTCAACGAGCCCTCGATCCCGGACGCCGTCGAGATCATGAAGGGCTTGAAGCCCTACTACGAGGAATTCCACAAGGTGAAGTTCACCACCGAGGCCGTGCAGGCCGCGGTGGAGCTGTCGGCCCGCTACATCAACGACCGCAAGCTGCCCGACAAGGCGATCGACGTGATCGACGAGACGGGCGCCAGCCAGATGCTGCTGCCCGAGAAGAACCGCAAGAAGACGATCGGCATCAAGGAGATCGAGGCCACCATCGCGTCGATGGCCCGCATCCCGCCCAAGACCGTGTCCAAGGACGACGCCGAGGTGCTGGGCCACCTCGACGAGAACCTGAAGCGCGTCGTCTACGGTCAGGACAAGGCGATCGACGCCCTCACCTCGGCCATCAAGCTGGCCCGCGCCGGCCTGCGCGACGGGGAGAAGCCGATCGGCTCCTACCTGTTCTCGGGGCCGACGGGCGTCGGCAAGACCGAAGCCGCGAAGCAGTTGGCCGCCTCGCTCGGCGTCGAGCTGATCCGCTTCGACATGTCGGAATACATGGAGCGCCACACGATCAGCCGGCTGATCGGCGCCCCTCCCGGCTACGTCGGCTTCGACCAGGGCGGGCTCTTGACCGACGGCATCGACCAGCACCCGCATTGCGTGCTGCTGCTCGACGAGATCGAGAAGGCCCATCCGGACCTTTACAACATCCTGCTGCAGGTG
The DNA here is from genome assembly GCF_004137685.1 of Lichenibacterium minor. Taxonomy (GTDB): domain Bacteria; phylum Pseudomonadota; class Alphaproteobacteria; order Rhizobiales; family Beijerinckiaceae; genus Lichenihabitans; species Lichenihabitans minor. Next base: position 81,814 of record NZ_QYBB01000016.1, read on the forward strand.
ATGGACCACGGCAAGCTGACCGACCACAACGGCAAGGCGGTCGACTTCCGCAACGTCATCCTGATCATGACCACCAACGCCGGCGCCGCCGACATGGCGCGCGAGAACTTCGGCTTCACGCGGGCCAAGCGCGAGGGCGAAGATCTCGAAGCCATCAACAAGATGTTCACGCCGGAGTTCAGGAACCGGCTGGACGCCATCGTGCCCTTCGGCCGCCTCCCCGAGGAGGTCATCTCCAAGGTGGTCGACAAGTTCATCCTGCAGCTCGAAGCCCAGCTCGCCGACCGCAACGTGACGGTGGAGCTGACGGACGAGAGCCGCGCTTGGCTGATCGAGCACGGCTATGACGAGGCGATGGGCGCCCGCCCGATGGCCCGTGTCATCCAGAAGGTCATCAAGACCCCGCTGGCCGACGAGGTCCTGTTCGGCAAGCTGAAGAACGGCGGCGCCGTCAAGGTCGTGGTGATCACCGACGAGGCCGGCGCCAAGACGCTGGGCTTCGTGTACCCGGAAGGGCCGGTGCTGCCGCGCCCCGAGCGCGAATTCGTCGAGGCCGGCAAGAAGCGGGACCCCGACGGCAAGCGCGCGCGGGAGCGGGCCGCGGCCCAGGACGCCGACGATGCCGAGGACGATGGCGGCGAGCCGGACGCCCCCTCGTCCGACGCCGGCGGCGGCGGCTCGGTGCCCAAGGTGCCGCTGAAGCTGCAGTGAGCGGCGGGCCGCCGCCGCTCGCGCGGCGCGGTCCCGTCCTGTAGGGTCGCCCCACCATCGCCCGTCCGGGGTCCCCCCGGGCGGGCCTTCACGTGAATGGAACATCATGCCGTCTCAAGAGGATGTCGTCGCCGCGCTGGCCGGGATCATGGGCCCCGACGGGCGCACGCCGCTGGCGCAGTCGGGCGCGCTCGGCGGCGTCGTGGTGCGCGAAGATCGCGTCTTCGTGTCGCTCGAGGTCGAGGCGGCGCGCGCCGCCGACGCGGAGCCGCTGCGCGCCGCGGTGGAGCGGGCCGTCGCCGGCCTGCCCGGGGTCGGCAAGGCCTTCGTGACGCTGACGTCGCAGTCGGCGGGCGGCTCCACCCGCAAGGCCGGCCCGGCGCCGCAGCCCCACGCGCACGACCATGGCCACGGCCACAGCCACGGTGGCCATTCGCACGTCCCGGCCGCGCCCGGCCCCAAGGCCCAGGCGGCGCGGACCGCGCAGGGCATCCCCGGCGTGAAGACCATCATCGCGGTGGCGTCGGGCAAGGGCGGCGTCGGCAAGTCCACGACCTCGGCCAACCTCGCCCTGGCGCTGCGCAACCTCGGCCAGCGCGTCGCGGTGCTCGACGCCGACATCTACGGCCCTTCCATGCCGCGGCTCTTCGGCTTGAAGCAGAAGCCCGAGGTGATCGAGGGCAAGACGATGCGGCCGCTCGAAGCCTTCGGGCTGAAGATCATGTCGATCGGCTTCCTCGTCGAGGAGGAGACCCCGATGATCTGGCGCGGGCCGATGGTCATGTCGGCCATCACGCAGATGTTGCGCGAGGTCGCCTGGGGCGACGTGGACGTGATGATCGTCGACATGCCGCCCGGCACCGGCGACGCGCAGCTCACCATGGCGCAATCGGTGCCGTTGGCCGGGTCCGTCATCGTGTCCACGCCCCAGGATCTCGCGCTGATCGACGCGCGCCGCGGCATCGCCATGTTCCGCCGCACCGAGGTGCCGATCCTCGGCATCGTCGAGAACATGAGCACCTTCGTGTGCCCGCATTGCGGAACCCGGACGGACATCTTCTCGCACGGGGGCGCCCAGCACGAAGCGGAGCGGCTCGGGGTGCCCTACCTCGGCGAGGTGCCGCTGGCGCTGCCGATCCGCGAAACCTCGGACGCCGGCCGGCCCATCGTGGTCGCCGACCCGCAGGGCCCGCACGCGCAGGCCTATATGGAGATCGCGCGGCGCCTGATGGCGACCCTGCAGGGCTCGCGGAGCCGGCCCGCGCCGCGCATCGTCACCGAATAGCCCGGTTTCGGGCGGCCTCCGCCGCCTCGCGAAGGCCGGGGCGGGGCTGCGGGACGAGCGCTGCATCCCGCGTCGGACTCTCGCTCCGGGACCGCGTGTCCTCCGAAACCTTCATCTTCGGCGTGTAGGCCGGAGGTCCTGCAATCTTGCGGACGATCGGCGCGCTGCGCCGGGCCAACGGGAGACCCGTGATGCGCGAAGGGATCGGGCGGCGGCGTTTCGTGGCGGCGGCTGCGCTGGGCGCGGCCGGCGTGGCGGCGGGCTCCGCGTCCGCCGATGCGGCGGAGGTGACGTGGCGCCTGACGTCGAGCTTCCCCAAGTCGCTCGACCTGCTGTACGGGGGCGCCGAACTCTTCGCCCGCCAAGTCGGCGCCATCACGGGCGGCCGTTTCCGCATCGACGTGTTCCCGCCCGGCGACATCGTGCCGGGCCTCGGCGCGCTCGACGCCGTGGGGGCCGGCACCGTGGAGGCCTGCCAGACCGAGCTCGACTATTATTACGGCAAGGACCCGGCCTTCGCGCTGCCGACGGCCTTTCCCTTCGGCATGAACGCACGGGAACAGACCGCCTACGCGCTCGCCGGCGGCCTCGACGCCACCAACGCGCTGCTGGCCGACTACGGGGCGATCGCCTACCCGGCGGGAAACACGGGGGCCCAGATGGGCGGATTCTTCCGCCGCGAGATCCGGTCCGCCGGCGACCTGGCGGGCCTGAAGATCCGCGCAGGCGGCCTCGCCGGCCGCGTGCTGCAGAAGCTCGGCGCCGTGCCGGCCCAGACGCCGCGCGGCGAGATCGTGGCGGCGCTCGGCGCGGGCACGCTCGACGCCGTCACCTGGGTGGGGCCCTACGACGACGCGCGCATCGACGAGGGCGGCAAGCTGCAGAAGGTCGCGCCCTATTACTATTACCCGGGCTGGTGGCGCGGCGGGTCGATGGTCCACGTCGTCTTCAACAAGGCGAAGCACGACGCCCTGAAGGAGGAGTTCAAGGCGGCGCTGAGGACGGCGGCGCTGTCCACCCACGCCCAGGTGCTGGCCTCCTACGACGCCGCCAACCCCGGAGCGTTGAAGAAGCTCGTCATCGGCGGGGCGGAACTGCGAGCCTTCCCGCAGGACCTGCTGGAAGCCGCCTACAAGGCGTCCGGCGAGGTCTACAAGGAGATCTCGGATGCCAACCCGCGTTTCAAATCCATGCTGGACGCCGCGATTGCGTTTCGCGCCGACCAGTACCTGTGGTGGCAGGTCAGCGAGTACACGTTCGACAATTTCATGATCCGCCAGCGCGCCCGGGGTTGATGGGGGAGCCGCCCTCACGGGCGGCTCCGGGTCGCAGCCGTCGCTCCGAGCGGCGGGTCATCGGTTCACTTGGGCATCAGCACGCTGCCGATGACGTGGGCCACGCCGTTCGACTGGTACACGTCGGCGGTCTCCACGATGGCCCCGCCGCCCTTCTCGTCGACGATCGCGACCTTGTCGCCGTCCATCTTGGCGGTGAGCGTGCCGCCCTCGACGGTCTTCATGTTGAAGGAACCGCCGCCGGCCTTGATGCCCTTGACGATCTCCGCCGAATCGATCTTGCCGGGCACCACGTGATAGGTGAGAATCTTGGTCAGCGTGGCCTTCATGTCGGGCTGGGTCAGCTTCTCGACCGTGCCGGGCGGCAGCTTGTCGAAAGCGGCATTGGTGGGCGCGAAGACCGTGAAGGGGCCGGCACCCGACAGCGTGTCGACGAGGCCCGCCGCCTTGACGGCCGCCACCAGCGTGGTGAGGTTCTTGGCCGCCGACGCGTTCTGCACGACCGTCTTGCTCGGCGACATCGGCGCGCCGCCGACCATGGGGTCGGCCGCATAGGCGAGCGACGCGGTGCCGGCCGCGAGGACCGCCGCCAGCGCGAGGCCGCGCAGGCCGTGGGTGAAGGACGTCATCGTTTCTCTCCCGTGCGTCGCCGCCCGGACAGATGTCCCCGAGGCTCGGCGTCGGGAGGAGATACGGGCCGCCGACACCGGAGTTTCACGCGACGGCCGAATGTCGAGACCGGCACGGTCGTGGCCGGCCGGTCTGCGCGCTTGGCTGCGCCACGTCGCAACCCTTCGGTCGAGCCTCGTCATGCGGCTTTCGCGTCCTCATGGCCGGTCGTCGACGATGGCACCTCGAGGTCGTGTCCCGCGTCACGTCGGCGCCGCGCATCCGCAACGGCCGGCGACCGATCGCGTCGACCGCTGCGACGACGGGAGAGGCCGAGGATCCCGCTCAGAGGGACGGCTTGTCGAGACCTTCGATCTCCACCTTGAGGAGTTCGAACGCCACTGCCCTCGTGCACAGCAGCAGGCCCTCGACCGCCGCGATGATCCCGGCATGGACGATGTCGGGATCGTTGGACGACTTGGCAGTTTGGAGTTCGGCGTGCAGACGCTCGGTGACGTTGGCGACATCGCTGATGCGCATGGACGGTGATTCGATCATTGTCGCTTCTCTGAGGCCCGAAACGGGAAGGCCTTAACACGGCTTCGAGCGAGGCCGCGCCTTTCCCGGTTTCGCCGCTGCAACGCGGCCGTGTCGCGGCATCACCTACAGGTCCGCGACGCGGCACGAGACCGCGTTCGTGCGCGGCGCCCACCAGTGATCCGGGACCGGGCCGTTTCGGCCGGATGCCGGGTCACAGGGCGTCCGATCACCGCCCGTAAACGTCCTCGAAGCGCACGATGTCGTCCTCGCCCGTGTAGCTGCCGACCTGGACCTCGATCATCTCGAGGTCGATCTTGCCGGGGTTGGCCAGCCGGTGCACGGACCCGATCGGCAGGTAGGCGGCCTCGTTTTCATGGCGCAGGATCACCTGGTCGTCGATCGTCACCTCGGCGGTGCCGCGCACCACGACCCAGTGCTCGGCGCGATGGAAATGCTTCTGCAGCGACAGCCTGTGGCCCGGCTTGACCGTGATGCGCTTGACCTGGAAGCGCGAGCCGATGTCGATACGCTGGTAGGACCCCCAGGGGCGGTACATCAATAGGTGGTCGTCCACCTCCGGGCGCCCGCCGGTCTTCATCTTGCCGACGAGATCCTTCACGGCATCCGAGCGCTCGCGCGACGTCACCAGCACGGCATCGGGCGTGGCGACGACCACGACATCGTTCAGACCCACGACGGTCGTGAGCACGCCGTCCGAATGGACGAGGCTGTCGCGGGTATCCGAAACCTCGACCTTGCCCTTCAGCGCGTTTCCGCTGCGGTCCTTCGTCGACGCGTCCCAGATGGCGCCCCAGGTGCCGATGTCGGACCAGGCGAAGGAGACGGGCAGAACGCCAGCCCGGGTCGTGCGCTCCATCACGGCATAGTCGATGGAGATCTTCGGCGCGCGCGCGAAGGCGTCGGCGTCGAGCCGAAGGAAGTCGAGGTCGACCGTCGCGCCCGCGACGGCGGCGCGGGCGGCGGCCAGAACATCGGGCGTGTGCGCTTCGAGTTCGGTCAGCATGACGTCGGAGCGGAACAGGAAGTTGCCGCTGTTCCAAAGGTAGCCCGCATCGATGTAGCGCGATGCGGTGGCGGCATCGGGTTTCTCGACGAAGCGCTCCACGCGGCGGGCGTTCGTCCCGGCGACGGGGCCGCCCGGCTGGATGTAGCCGTAGCCGGTGGCGGGCGCCGTCGGGGTGACGCCGAGCGTCATGACGAGGCCGTCGCGCGCGCCTTCGGCTGCCGCGAGGCAAGCGGCCACGAAGGCCTCCGTGTCGGCGATGAGGTGATCGGCGGCGACCACGACGGCGACGGTGCGGGATCCGCGGCGCTCGGCCAGGCAGGCCGCCACCGCGACCGCGGCGGCGGAGTCGCGGCGCATCGGCTCCAACGCGATGTCGGCCTCGACCCCGATCGCCCCGAGCTGCTCGGCCACGATGAAGCGCACGTCGTTGGACGCGAGGACGAGGGGCTTCAGAAAGGCGGGGTGGCCGAAGCGCCTGACGGTGAGCTGGAAGTTCGACAGGTCCTCGAGTAGCGGGATGAACTGCTTCGGCATGCTTTCGCGCGACGCGGGCCACAGCCGCGTGCCCGAGCCGCCGCACATGATGACGGGCAGGAGGAAAGGCGCCTCCTCCTGCGGTGACGGCGCGGTTCCGCGCGCTTCGGTTTTCCGATCAACGGCCATGACGAGCCCCTTCCCACACGAGCGACGCACGGTCGTCGACACGCAGCCGCGAACATCGGCGTGGGGTCAATCTACAGGAGACCGGGCCCATCCCACAACGCGGGACGACGCGACCCGACCGATTGGACCGGGTCGACGAACGAAAGCTTGTGAAAGCAAGCCTCAAGGATCGAAGACGGGCACGGATGCTCGAGCGTCGGCGTATCTCACGCGGGCACAAGTTCGATTCATGCGCGGACCTGGAGTCGGGCGCTTCAGCGAAGGGGCCCCGGCCGCGCCCCGGGCGCACCCAGAACCTCGAGCAGGTCGTCATCGCTGTCCTCGTCCTCGATCAGGTCGCGGGCGTGCAGCATGTCTTCCATCTCGGAGAAGACGTGATCGACCTCGCCGGCGCGGACCGGCGCGATCGGGGAATATAAGCGTTGCACCGAGGGCGCCGGCCTCGGGCCGCCGCCGCCGATGTCGAGCGCGTCCAGGTCGTCCAGCAGCGCCATCGCCTGGGCGTCGATCGCCTTGATCCAGGCCCGGTACAGGGATTCGGCGGCGCGAAAGGCGGGGCTCGAGCGATCCGACACGTCCGGGATGGCGTCGTAGGCCTGTTCGAAATCGGCCTTGAGCTGTCGGAGGTGCTCGCGATGGGCGGGGGTGATCGCGGCGATGCGGGTCAAGGCTTTCTCCGGAAGGGATCGCACGCGGGCGCCGTCGCGAGGGAGGCGACGACGGTTCCGTTTAGGTCAAGCGTCCCGGGGAGACAACCGCGCGCCACCCCGCGGACCGATCAGGGTCCGGACGGGCCCGTGGGGGCGGAGCCGATGCGGGTCTCGACCGAGCGGTCGACCACCGCGGCGCCGTCCCGCGTGACGGTGTAATGCGCCGCGTAGATGCCCGGACCCCAACCGCCCGGCGGGCGGCGGCGTCCGATGCCCATGAAGACCTGGTCCTTGTTGGATGGCAGCGGCGGTTCGCTCCGGTCGACCAGCACGCCGCCGGGGCCGGTGACGACGAGGCGTTGGATGTCGCCGCGCCTGAGATCGATCGCCCGCACATAGGCGAGGACGGCGGGCGAGTCCGGGGCGAGCGGGTCGCGACCCGCGCCGTCGTCGACCTGTTCCACCGTCACCGCCGTCGGGGCGAGCCCGAAGTTGAGGACGGTGCCGTTCTTGTAGGCCAGCGAGGGTTGCAGGTCGGCCCGCCACAGGGACGTCCCGCCCGCGCAGGCCCCTTCGGGCTGGCCATAGGCGAAGGGGTCGACGACCCGCCCGTCGTGGCGCACAGTGATGTGGAGGTGCGGGAACTCGGTGTCGCCCGACAGGCCGACGCGGCCGATGACCTGATCGACCTTGACGCTGTCGCCGGGCTTCACCGCGACGCTGCCCTTCGCCATGTGGCAATAGTCCGTCTGGAAGCCGTCGGCGTGGGCGATGATCACGGCATTGCCGCAGTCGCGATCCTTGATGGCGTCGTGCCCGAGAACGGCGACCGACACGTCGTCCATTCCGTCCCGGACGCGCAGCACCCGGCCCGGCGCCGCCGCGAGGATGTCGACCCCGCGCCGCTCGTCCGCCATGGTGAGCACGCGGATGTCGGTGCCGTTGTGGCCCTTGTAGGTCACCGTCCCGCAGCGGAAGTCCTTGGCGTCGCCGCCCCCGCCGTGGTCGACGTAGTGCTGGATCTCGCAGGTCTTCCCGACGCTGCAGGCGACCGGCCAATCGAGGACGACCTCGGCCCGCCCCGGGGCAGGGAACAACCAGGCCGCTGCGAGGGCCAAAAGGACGGTGAACGGTTTCATCGAACCAGGATGCAGGTCCGATGTGGCGGATCAACGGCCGGGCAGTTCGACCTGCGTGGGCGCCACACCGCTGCGTGCCTCGCGGTCCGCACGGCGCGATGACGGGCGTCCTCAGCCTTTTTCGGCACCACGTCGCGGTTGGCAAAGAGCTTAGCGACGCTTAAGACGCACACGTCGTGACGGAGGGGGCGGGCTATGACGGGGATCGACGGGACATCGTTCGTGAGCCTGTCTCGCGGCGACCTGTTTCCGTGGGCGGCGCTGCGCGATGCCCCCGAAGTCACGTTCGGCTATCATACGACGGCCGGCCGTTACCTCGTCTTCCTGTTCTACGCTTCCGCCGCGGATCCCGCCGTGCAGGAGGCCATAGGGGTCGTTTATCGACATCGCGCCTGCTTCGACGATGAGCGTGGCTGCTTCTTCGGTATGGGACGCGACGCATCGGACAAAGCGCAGGGACGCGTCGCCGACACGATGCCGGGCATCCGGTTCATGGATGACAGTCTGGGCGTCGCGGCCAGGATCTGCGGAGCCTTGCCCGAGGGGCCCGGCCCTGTCGATGCGGGGGCGACGTCGCGGGCCTTCTGGCTCGTCGTCGATCCGACCTTGCATGTGTTGGCCAACATTCCGCTCGGCCCTGAGGCTCGCGACCACGACGCCGTCCTGGAAATGGTGCGCGACTTGCCGGCGCCGGGCGCCTTCGCGGGCTTTGAACTGCCTGTGCCTGTGCTGCTGCTGCCGAACGTCTTCGATCGCGCCCTATGCCGCCATCTCGTCGGGCTCTACGACGCCGACGGGGGCTCGGAGTCGGGGATCTACCGCAACGGCGCGGGCGTGAACGACCATTCCTTCAAGCGTCGCAGGGATTACACGATCGAGGATGCCGATTTGATCCGCCGGCTCCAGGGCATGATCGCGCGGCGGGTCTCGCCTGAGATCGAGCGGATCTTCTTTACCAAAATCACCCGGATGGAACGCTACATCGTCGGTTGCTACGCGGCCGAGGACAACGCGCATTTCCGCCCACACCGCGACAACGGCCCGGGGCTGACGGCGCACCGCCGCTACGCCGTGTCGGTCAACCTGAGCGAAGACTTCGATGGCGGCGAGGTCAGCTTTCCAGAATACAGCCAGCGCGGCATCAAGGCCCCGCAGGGCTGGGCCGTCGTGTTTCCTGCCGCCATCCTCCATGCCGTTTCGAAGGTGACCTACGGCCGGCGCTACGCCTTTCTGCCCTTCGTCTACGACGAGGAGGGGGCTAAGATCCGCGACCGGGAACTGGCCCGCCATCACGCGGCCACGGCCGCGTGAGATCTCGCGCCGACCGCCGGAGTGCGATGTCACAAAACATCAGCGGGTGCAGGACCAGGTAGGCCACCTCTCAGCCCCTGCGCGACAGCATGCCGTCGACCACGGGCACAATGCCGTAGTCGTTCATCCGCTCTCCGGATGACGAGTGAATTTGAACGCTCTGAGCAAGCACAGGGACAACACACTCCGTCATCCCGACCTCGCTGAAGCGGCGCCGTCCTGGTTTGTGGTTCGTCGAGGGCTTCCCTGCTTCAGCTGGGGTGGACCCGCCACAACCGAACCGACACGCTTTCCGGCTCGGCCCGATGGACCCTCTCCCCGCGCGTCATTTCGGATCGAGCCGCCCCTACCCGCGTTCTCTGACCCGTCGCGGTTCGTGCGCCTCAGGTCCATGGACGCAAGCGCGTCCTGGACCTGTCTGGTCCACCCTTCGCGGCTTTCCGGAACCAGCCTATCCATCACCGCCACAAATCCGAGCTGGCGCAGGTTGTCAGCCGCGTTCCCACACGGTCCCTTACCGTTCCTCCGAACTTATACATCTTGGAGCGGTTCTTGAGCGTCAGTTCGTCGTTCACCACGCCGCTGGCAGCGCAGCGTTTGGTCGACGGAAAAGACCGCCGCGCAGGCAGCACCAAGCCGCCGAGCTTCTTCTCCTTTTAGTCCACCATGCCGAGCAGTTGCGCCAGTGCTACCTCCGACAGGCTGCGGGCGAGGTGATAATCATTGCGCGATCCGGCGAGGATCACCGTTTCCACGACGACCGCTTCGTCCGGTCGTGCGACCGCGGTCGCGCGCCTTTTGGAGGTGAATCGTCGCGGCGGTCCGCCTCGCGCCATATCAGGCGAGAGATGGATCGCGAGGGCCGCTCCTGCCGCCGGCTGTATCGCACCTCGGCACGGTGGACGTCCCGTGGCGAAGTTGGCCCTCCCGATCGAGCGCGCCAGCCGCTTCTGCCGCCGCGCGACGAGACGCTTCACCGCAACAGGTTTGGTTGGGCGCGTGCGGTTCGGAGCGGCGTGGCGCGCGGTAGCTTCTTCGCCGGTAGCCACCACGAGGGCGTTGACGAGGCCGACATCCACACTGGCGACCGAACCCGGGCGGGAGTGGCGTGGTCGCACGCGAAGCAGGCGTGCACCTTGCTCGTGTCGGTCGGAACCCGCGCGGTCGAACCATCGAGGTGTGGGTTGTCGCAGGCGCGGCCTTTCTGGCCTTGGCCCGAACGATCGCCCCGGCCTGCATGGGATCGCTCGTCATCGGTTCATCCGTGTCGAATTGAAGGCACGCGTACCATCATCTCGACGTAGCGATATGCGGCAGCCCAGGATGCCGCCGACCCCCGGAACGGCCTCGCGTAGCGGCGCCTCGCCGATGAGAAGCACCAGCATGGTCGCTCGCGGCCCCGCGTCGAAGCGGTGATAGCTGGCCTTCGGTGAACCCGTCTTTTGACGATGCGAAGACTGGTGTCGTGCGACGGCGCGACTTGAATGGCGGCTTGCCGAATGAGCTTCGGGGCTCGCGCCCCTCGCGCTTGGCACTGCGCCGCTCCTCGAAGAATCGCTCGGAGGCGGCACCGAGGTCGATGGTCGCCTGGGCGCCCGCGCAAAGGGTGAACGCGAAGGTCCAGGGCAGGTCGGTCTTGCGCCGCAACGTTCAACTGGCGCACAGGCGTGCCGTGGTGGCCACATCGCTTTTCCGTTTCGCCTCGTCTGGTTCGGCGCGTGCGGCGTCCGACAAGGCGCGATGCTCGGCGGACGCTCGGTTCCAGGCGAGACGCGCCGTGCCGACTGCGCGCTGCATATGCCGCTCCTGGGCGACCGTCTGGTCTTTGGCGATGCGACAGCCGAGTTTCACGGCGAAGCGCGCGTGTCAGAAGTGACCATCGTCTGCTTTTGGTGGGCGTCGTCGGCATGTGAGGCGGTCAGGCGACCGGGGCCGCGACTGACGGAGCTTCGTCGGGCGGTCGGCCGGCTCGGGCTGAGGTGCGAGCCGCGCAGCGGTGAAGGCCCGCAGCCGATACGACCAGGCGCGCGATCCTCGGACGATCAAGTCGACTGGATGTCGACCGCGATCTGAACGGCCGCGACGAGAGCTTCCGCGGCGACCGGCTGATAGCCCTGCATGTCCACCCCGACGTCGACGCGGCAGGGGTCGAGGTGAGGCACCCGTGCGTTCCTCGGCGTGCCGTGTACGTGGCCGTGCGCCATGACGGTCGCGACCCGCCCGTCCCGGTTATGCGCCGATCCGGGCCACGCCAGCATCGGGTAATGGCACAGCGTCAACCTCACACCCGCGACGCGCTGGCTCGCCAGGTCGCGGACCGAGGCCCAGGCGCAACCCTTGACCACGTCGTCGCCGTCGTGATTCCCGCGCACGAGGTGAATGGAGCCGTTCAGCCGACGGAAACGGCGCTCCGCCGTGCCCTTCGGACCGAGCGAGAAGTCGCCGAGATGCCACACCGTGTCGCGCGGGCGCACCAGCGCGTTCCATCGCTCGGTCAGGGCGGCGTCCATCTCCTCGGCGTCGGCGAACGGCCGGTCGCACATGGCGATCACGGACGCATGTCCAAAATGCGTGTCGCTCGTCAGCCAAAGCGTCATCGACGGTCTCCGCAGGCTGGCGCGAGCGTTTCGCCCTCGACGACAACGCGAACCTCGTCGGCATCGAGATAGCGGCGCTCGATGAGCGCCTCGGCCAGGCGCTCGACGCTGCCGCGATGCGCCGCGACGAGCGCGGTCACGCGTCGGTGCGACGCGCTCAGCATCTCGTCGATCGTCGCCGAAAGCCAGGCGTCGTCGAGCATGTGGCTGGCGTCCAGCGCGCGAAGGCCTCGCGCACCCATCCCCCATCGGCCGAGCGCCGACATCGACAGCGCCGTGGCGTCCGACAGGTCCTGTTCGCAACCCGCGCTGTGCGAGCCGAGAAGGACCTGCTCGGCCACAAGCCCGGCGACGAGGATGTCGAGCCGCCCCTCGACCGTCGCCAGCGTGGCCACGGTCGAACGCGTCGAGCGCGCGTATCGCCGGTCGAGGTCGACCTCTTCGAGGCGGGCGACCCCGCTCCGAAGCATGACCAGCGCGTGCCCGGCCTCGTGAACGGCGATGACACGGTCTTCGGCGGGATCGAGACCGGTCGCCTGCCGCCGCGACCGCAGCGCCGCGCAAACGTCGTCGGCGCAGACTGCACGTCCGAACACGCGACGCGCCGTCCGTCTCGCATCCCTGACGAGGAGCGAAATCTCGGCGGGGCTCATCCCGCGGCACAGCCGCGCCGCTGCATCGAGGCCATCAAGGCCGGCCTCGGGACCGAGATGCAGCCGCAACACGCCGGAAAGGGCACCGATGTCCGGCGCCGGCAGAACCACGTGGCGGTCGAGACGGCCCGCACGGCACAGCGCCGGGTCGACGCGCTCGGGATGGTTCGTGGCCGCTACGACCACGATGCCATCGCGCGGCGCGGCGCCGTCGAGGAACGCGAGCCAGCCGTTGATGACGGCGGTGAACCAGGACTCGTTATGGCCGTTCTCGCCGCGCCGGCCCATCGTGTCGACCTCGTCGATGAACAGGATGAACGGGCCCGACTTCGCCTTCGCGCGCCACTGATCGAAGAGCTTGGTCATGCCGCGGCTCATCGTGTCGCCGGCCGACCCGCCGGCGGCGGACCAGTCCGTGTAGGTCGTGGGGACGAGGTCGACCTCGCATTCGAGCGCCAAAGCCTTGGCGAAGGTCGTCTTGCCGCAACCGGGCGGGCCAGACAGAAGGATGCCGCGATCGACGTCGCTCCAGGGCAGGCTGCCGGCGCGATAGTCGCGGAGATCGGCGGCAAGGCTCGCCCCCCAGTGTCCTGCATCGCCGAACCCCGTCATCTCGGACAGGCGGCGCACGACGCCGTCGGCTGCAGGCGGCTTGGCCCCAGGCGTGGCCCCGGGGCGGCGATCCTTCGCCTTCGACGGGCCTTCCGCGCGATCCCGGGCCAGCTTGCGGATGCGGTTGCCGGCGTCGATGTGATCGCCGTCGGGCTGCACGACGAGAATGAGGTCGTCCCAGCCGAGCAGGGCGGCATCCTCGTCCTTGACGCGGATCTTGTTGCCCGTCGCGGCCTCGACCACGGAAGCGATGACGTCGCCGCGCGGCACCATGGGGATCGTGATCGTGCGGTCGGCCAGCGTCACGGCTTCGCGGGGCGTCATGTTTCGACCGTCAGCCGTCACGGCGACGATGGGCGCGCCGCGGCGCAGCGCGGCGGCGTACCATCCGGGCAGGACCACGCCGTCCTCGCCCACGACCAGGATGCCAGGTCCCGGCTTCGTGTGACGGCCACCGACGCAGTCCTGGATCGCGGTTCGGATGGCCTCCGCCACGGGGTTGATGAGGGCGTCCTGCCCGGTGATCACGCAGGTCGTGCCCCGGCGCAGCACCTGCGGGTCGACGCCGGCGCGATCGAGGAAGACGGCGCCGAGCCAAGTGGTCGGCGGCACCGGCTCGGGAGGCGGGATATCCTCCTCGGCGGCGACTTGCATGGCGACCCGCTGTGCTGAGCGGATGGCGGCGACGAAGCTGTGCGGCAAGCTGGACAAAAGCGGTTCCCCTGACGACCGCTTCGGTATGCCGGAAAAACGTTGCGTCGCCGTGAGCTGGCGCGATCAAATCAGGTAAACGAGAGTCAACCATCCGTTACGCGAGGCAATAGTTCGATATCGAGAATCGCCAGCTCACAATCGGTAACAGATGCATGTCATGGCTTTCGACGGGATCAGCTCGGGACGCGGAGGCCGTCATGCGGACTAGACTTTGGGTTTTCAGCGATCTTCATCTCGAAACGGAAGGCGAGGTGGATATCTTGCGCGGCGCACCCACGTCCTTCGACGCGATCGTCGTGGCCGGTGATGTCGATACGCCGAGCTGCCGCGCCCTGTTCTGGCTCGCGGAGCGCTTCCAGGGCTGCCGGATGATCTACGTCCCGGGCAACCACGATCGATGGTCCGCGAGGCTCGAGCGTGTCACCCATGATGAACACGATGAAAGCGGGCGCGAGGTCGCGGCGCGCTACGGCATCGACTGGCTCGACCGCGGCAGCGTCGAGGTCGGCGGTGTGACGGTCCACGGCTGCACGCTGTGGACCGATCTGCGATTGGGATATGGCGACCTCGGTCACAGCACCGGCATGGCGCGGCGGGGCATGAACGATTATCGCCGCATCCGCAGGCGTCCGAGCGGCCGACATCACTACATCCGTCCCGAGGACACCCGCGAGTGGCACCGACGCGACCTCGCCTGGCTCGACGGAGCGCTGACGACGCCCGACGGTCTACCGCGCCCGCGCCCGGCCGTGGTGGTCACCCATCACGCGCCGAGCCCGCAGTGTCTGGCAGATCCCTGGGACCCGTTGCGGCACTGCTACGCGAGCGATCTCCGGCCGTTCATCGAGCGGCACAGGCCCGACCTGTGGATCCACGGCCACGTCCATCACCATGTCGACCACCGCGAGGTTTCGACACGCATCGTCGCCAACGGGCGAGGTCGCGGGAGCGAGGCGGCCGATTGGAATCCGAGCATGGTCGTCGAGGTGGGCGACATCGCCGTGGATGTCATCGAGGAGAGTCTCCGTCGCGAGTGAGCAGGACGTCGGCATCGGCGAAGCAGATTGCGGCTGGTATCAGGCGCGCGTCATATCGCCGGTGCCCAGACCCGGCAGTCTGAGGTTTGAGAATGCCGGACCCGCGGTGACGTGATGTAGGGGGACATGGTGACGGCTCAACCGGTGCCTCAGCTCGACTTTGGCCAATCGGGCGGTCTGGTCGGATCGGGTTGACGAAGCGAGCGTGAAGCGCGGCTCTGCCATGACAGCGGCATGGTACCCCAAGGCCCGTCCCACCTTCTCCGATGCCCTCGCGGCCGTGCGCCGCGCGAGCTGGCGCGAACAGCATTTCCAAACGTTACCGCGGCACACCGACCGCCGAAAAGTCCCCTTCAGGCTGCCGCCAGCCTCGGCCTACGCCCTCTGCAACGCAGCCTGCAAAGGACAAAGTCGAGCTTACAAGGCAGCCCTCGCTGCAGGAGTACGCTGCTCCCCTACGTCGACCTGAGGCAGCGCGTCCGCACAGATCATTCTCTGCGTATGATTTGGACTTCGGCGAACGAGGCGCTGGTGTCGCTTCATAAGCGCTTCGGCGAGATCTACTCGGATATCGGCCGTCCCTCGATCCCGCCCGAGCAGCTTCTGCGGGCAATGCTGTCGAAGGCCTTACACTCGATGCACTCCGAGTGACAGCATATGGAGCACATCGATTTTTGTCTCCTGATCCGCTAGTTTATCGTGCTAAGCATCAACGATCCCGTGTGGGACGTGTCGACATTTTCCAAGGTACGATCAGTACGTCTTAGGAAATTTCGGTGGCTGACGGTTCTTAGTCAAGCTCTAATTCCATATAAATTTAACATTTCCTTAGGAATATTGAAAATTTCTAGTACCTAAAAGGTTGCAGCCTCGATTTTATGCTGAGGCGTAACTTCGGATTCATAGGTTTCGTTCACTGTCGGGAGGTTAAGTTTGAAGTGGAAGCTAACTCATGGATCAGAACGCGAGAATGGAATACCTCTGTGCTGCAATCCTGAAAAGTCTTGATCGTTTCGACTTGGATGTCAAAGGTCTTACAGAGCGTTTAGATCGTCATGAACAGTTGATATCAGCGTTTTCGGCAGCGATATCTGGCTATCAAGACAATATTCCGAAAAAATTGGATAGCATTTTGAGTAATATAGACAGATCGATTGATGAAAAATTAGCAGACACGGATTTTGCGATCGCAGACAATAACAACTTATTCAAATCGGCTGCGGTTCGACTCAACGAGGAAATCAGAAATAGCTATGTCGACGCAGTCGGTGCTCTACTAAATCCTATCGAGGATCGGCTGAACAAAATCGATGAGAATATGTCGAAAATTCTGGAAAGCAGTTCGAAAAGCTAAAAGATTTAGAGCCTAACTCAAAAGCTCACGATCGCACGAGTTGCTAGATGGCGGCGAGCGCGATGAAGGCCAGCAGGGTTGAGGTGAGGTGCTCGAAGTTCTTGGCCAAGCGCTGGCTCCGACACAGCCAGGAGAAGGTCCGCTCGATTCTCCAACGTAGCTCGATCACCTCCAAGGCGACCGCGTTGGGACTGCGGCGGACCACCTCCAGCCGCAGCCCGTTGCCCGCTGCGGCTCAAAGATCTGTTATGCATTGTAGCCCGTGTCGGCGACACACAATGGCGAGGCGCTGGTGCTGCTCGACGAGCGGCTTTGCCTCCGGCAACTCAAGGTGCTCATGCACGCTGACCGTCTCGTCCGACAGATCCGCCGGATCCCTGCGGTGAAAGCCGCCTTGTGGGAGGAGCGTCTCGCGGCTAAGATCTGCCCTTATTAATGTTCATAAAATCAGAGCCTTGGCTCAGTAGCTCAACGTTGTCGAACTCGGCCGCCGCCGTCGCTGGTCCGAGGACGAGAAGCTCCGCATCGTGACGGAGTGCCTGGAGGCGCCGCGGCCGGTGTCGGCGACGGCGCGTCGTCACGGCATTACCCGGTCTCAGTTGATGGCGTAGCGCCGGGCGTTGAAGGTTGAGCGCGTCTCCCCCCCCCCGGCGCCGGCCTTCGTGCCCGCCGTCCTGGTGCCGGAGCCGGCCGCTGAAGCCAAGGCAGCGACGCGTCGAGGAAGGCCTCGGCAGGCCGTGCAGGGCCGCATGGTGATCGAGGTGGGGCGGGGCCGTCGCGTGGTGGTGGACGGCGCCGTGGACGCCGAGGCGCTCGCGCGCGTGCTCGACGTGCTGGATCGGCGATGATCCCGGTCCCGTCCGGCGTCCGGGTGTGGATCGCGGCCGGCCACACCGACATGCGTCGCGGCATGAACGGCCTGTCGCTGCTGGTGCAGGAAGGTCTCAAGCGCGATCCGTTCGCGGGCGACCTGTATGTGTTCCGAGGCCGGCGCGGCGACCTGATCAAGTGCCTGTGGCACAACGGGCTCGGCCTGTCGCTCTACACCAAGCGGCTGGAACGGGGCCGGTTCGTGTGGCCCGCGACGGCGGGCGAGAGCGTGGCCATCACGCCCGCGCAACTC
>NZ_QYBB01000170.1 GCF_004137685.1 Lichenibacterium minor
TTCGCCACGTCGGCCCGCCTGGGGTTCACCTTCGTCGGCCTCGGGACGGTCGCGGCGGGCCGCGCGGCCTACGTCTTCCGGGAAACGTAGTGCCGGGAGGAGGCCCCGGCCGTGCATTGGTGCGGCTGGCGAGCCTGGGAGGCCTGAAAAACCCCGTTAGGTCCCCTCTTATTTTAGGCGGCCCAGGTGGCCAGCGAGGCCTCTGCCTCCGCGGGGTTGTCCTTGATGCGGTAGACGGTCTGACGGGACAGACCCGTGGCCTTGGAGATGGTGGACGGGTTGGCACCCTGCCCCAGCATGTCGCGAACCTGGGCCAGCGTGTCGGCCGTGAACGAGGGCTTGCGGCCCCGGTACTTCTCGCCCTCGTTGGCCTTTGCATGGGCGATGCCAGCCCTCTGGGCGTCCTTCGTAGCCTCGACCTGGGCCTGGGCGGTGGCGGACATGAAGGCGATGAGTGAGTCTCGCACGGCCATTTGAACGGGGTCTGTGGTAGCGCCATCGAAGACCATGCCGTTGATGACGGTGCGGACCACGACGCCACGACGCATGAACTCGCGGATGGTGTCCGTCACGTCCTCATAGTTCCGGCCCAGGCGGTCTACCCACCGGACCACCAGCACGTCGCCCCTGCGGAGCATGTCGAACAGCCTGCGGCCCTGGTGGCGTTCTGCAAGGCGCGTCGTGACGCCGGACACGCCATCATCGGCCACCACCTCATCAATATGGAACCCGGCCGCTTCCGCTTGGGTGCGCTGGTGACCGATGGTCTGTTCGGCCGTCGAGACGCGAGCGTAGAGGATGGTGGTCACGTCGGCTTCCGTTTGTCCGCTGGGATGGTGTCCGCAT
>NZ_QYBB01000171.1 GCF_004137685.1 Lichenibacterium minor
CCTCGCCATCCGGAGTGGAGAACACCCACTCCCGATCCGCCGAGATGCCCTCGAAGCCGATGCAGGGCCTGGACGCCAGGTCCGACGGCACCAGCGGGACGCCGTCGCGCTCTAGAACGTCGGGGCTCGCCACCGCGATCCGGCGCACGTCGCCGACGTGGATCGCCCTGAGCGCGCTGTCCCGCAGGGGACCGATCCGCAGCGCCACGTCGATGTGCTCGTCGACGATGCCGACGTTGCGGTCGGACAGCACCAGCCGGACGTCGATCTCCGGATAGGCGGCCAGGAACGCAACCGTGACCGGCAGCACGTGGAGGCGGCCGAACACCACCGGCGAGGTGACGACCAGCTCGCCGCGCGGCACGCGCCACTCGCCCGCCGCGGCCCTCTCGGCGTCTTCCACATCGTCGAGAATGCGCCGAGCCGCCACGAGATAGGCGGCGCCCGCCTCCGTCGGCACGAGGCCGCGGGAGGAGCGAACCAGCAGCCTGGCGCCCAGTCGCGCTTCGAGGTCGGCGATCCTGCGGCTCAGGGTCGGCAGCGGCACGCCCAGGCGCCGGCTCGCGGCGGACAGCGATCCGGCCTCCGCGGAGGCGACCAGCATCCGCATAGCGTCGAGGCGGTCCATGGCGAGCCCTCTCGGTTTCCGGAAACTCCGTTCTCAATCGGAGGGCATACCCCACGCCGTTGAGAGGGACTAGCTGTCGTGCACTGGACCGGCCGGCCCCCGAGGAACACCGTCATGCCCTATGGCTTCCTGGACATCGCCGCGACGCCGAGCGTCAGGGCCGCGCAGGCCGCGGCCGG
>NZ_QYBB01000172.1 GCF_004137685.1 Lichenibacterium minor
GGCTTAGTTCGATGAAGCCGTCCTCACGTTTCCAACGGACCAAGACGGGCAAGCATGGACTCCAAATGGTCCCGGAGATCAGGAGTGATAGCACCCAAGCCGTGTGACAAGGTGTATTGGGGCTCGGTTGGGATAGTGGGCTCGGGTAGCGTCACGGTCGCCCGCTTTGCCTCGACAGGCCACTCGGGCGTCGCGACGACGTCAGTTTCTCCGCATTTGCTGCACTTCCACGTCTTCCATGTCGGCGGAAACGGGGAAGCGTCCGGCAAGCCAAGGTCGGCCCACGATGCGACCTGAACCGCCTTGCATCCATCGCAGTGGAGGCGGACTGTCTCTACTCCTCCGACGACGCGCAGGAACTCAATGGTGACTGGCGGCAGTCGCTCGACCTTAGGCGTCAACATAGGGGTAGAGCCTTGCCTGTGAGGGGGTGAGCCATGGCCCCGGGGTTGAGGATCGACGCGGGACGGCCGTGATTGTGGTTGCGGCGCGTTTGATCGCCGTTTGTCGCACGAGGCCATAGGATTGCGTGCCGTGCAAGTGCCCGCCGCCATGGCTCCCTCGTACGTTGAGTGCTTGCTGGCGGTCACGAGCCTATCGACGAACATCACCCCTCCCGCTCAGCGTCATGCGTCTCGTTGATCGCCTGCAGCACCGCCTGCGGGTCCGCCGGCTTTGCCATCTCGCTCGCCTCCTCGTCGACTCGGTTTCGAACGGCCGGCAGGTCGCGGCGCAGCTCCTCCAGCAGCTCGATGATCTTCGCGCTCTTCTTCTCCGACAGGATGGACAGCTCCAGCGTGAGCTG
>NZ_QYBB01000173.1 GCF_004137685.1 Lichenibacterium minor
GGCGGCGCGGAACGTGTCGTCGGGCAGCCAGGAGCTTTCGGCGTCGGCCGAGCAGCTGTCGCAGGGCTCGACCGAGCAGGCGGCCTCGACGGAGGAAGCCTCGGCGTCCATGGAGCAGATGGCCGCCAACGTGAAGCAGAACGCCGACAATGCCGGCCAGACCGAGGTGATCGCCCGCCGTTCGGCGGCCGACGCGGAAGCCAGCGGCATCGCGGTCGGCAAGGCTGTCGAAGCCATGCAGACGATCGCCGGCAAGATCACGGTGGTGCAGGAGATCGCCCGCCAGACCGACCTCCTGGCGCTCAACGCCGCCGTCGAAGCGGCGCGGGCCGGCGAACACGGCCGCGGCTTCGCCGTGGTGGCGTCCGAGGTGCGCAAGCTGGCCGAGCGTTCGGCGGCGGCGGCGGCCGAGATCGGCGCGCTGTCGGGCGAAACCGTGAAGGCCGCGCAGGGCGCCGGCGCCATGCTGTCGAAGCTGGTGCCCGACATCCGGCGCACGGCGGAGCTGGTCGAGGAGATCACGGCGGCGTGCCGCGAGCAGGACGTGGGGACGACGCAGATCAACCAGGCCATCGGCCAGCTCGACAAGGTGACGCAGCAGAACGCCGCGGCGTCCGAGCAGGTGTCGTCGACCTCGGAGGAGCTGTCGGGCCAGGCCGAGCAGCTGCAGGCCGCCATCGCGTTCTTCCGCACCGGGGACGACGTGGGCCCCGTCGCGGTCGCGGCGGAAACGGGCCACCCCGTGGCCCGGCTGCAGCGGCGGGTGACGGAGGAGCTGAAGCCCGGCCGCGCGTCCGG
>NZ_QYBB01000174.1 GCF_004137685.1 Lichenibacterium minor
GGTGTGGAAGTCCTGGTACTCGGACTGCCAGCGCGCCTGCAGGTCGACGTCGAAGCGCCCCCAGCTGTAGCCGAGCCCGGCGATGACCGAGTGCACGGGCGTCTGGCGCTGGTAGGCGATGGCCGGCGCCATGGCGGTGACGCTCGCCGGCGTGTCGTCGCGCACGGCCGCGAGCGCGTAGCTCGCGTTCCACCGCAGCCCGAAGCCCGTGCTGCCGCGCATCCCGAGTTCGCCGCCCAGCTCCCGGCTGGAGCCGAAGTTCTGTGCCGTCTCGAGGACCTGTCCCGTCGGCAGGAGTTTCACGCCGGAGCCGAAGGGGGATCCGATCGAATTGTCCTGGCTCTGCGCGAACAGCGCCAGTCGCAGGATCGCCGGCAGCACCGCCAGGCTCCTGTCGTAGTCGACCTCGAAGTTGGTGACGGCGGACGGGAGCAAGCCGGGGTTCCCGACCAGCACGGCAGGGCCGTAGTCCGCCTTGAGGCCGAAATCGACGAGGCTCGGGAGCTGGACGGCACGGGCCGCCGACAGGCGCACCGTGTCGGCCCCGGTCGGCTTCCACACGATGCCGCTGTTGAAGCTCGGCTCGACCAGGTCGACGTCGCGGTAGAGCGCCCCCCCTCCGGGGATGGTGAACTGCGGTCCCTGGTGGGACAGCCACAGCGCGTCGACCCGCACGGCATTGGTGAGCGTCACCTGCGGCGCCACCTGCCATTCCCACATGGCCGAGGC
>NZ_QYBB01000175.1 GCF_004137685.1 Lichenibacterium minor
GGCGCCCGTCGTGTCCGACGCCGAAAAGGCCCAGGACGCGGCCGCGCAGGACCTGCGTGAGGCCTTCGCAGGCAAGCGCTAGGCGAAGTGATCGACAGCGAACAGGATGGGCGACCTCGCGGTCGCCCGTCTGTCTTTGAAGTTCGCTGGCCGAGGCGTTCATCGGCGCAGACCGCGCGGCGATCGACATGTTGCGAACTTGGTTCCGCGCTGGACGAGTACCGATCGCGACGACCTCGGAGAGGAACACCGCTCATGACGCAACAGATATCCTTAGGCCAGTCCGGTCGGGCCGACGAAGCCGTTCTGGAGGACGGCATCCGGGAGATTGCGCGCGACCTGGCCTATCGACGGCTCGTCATGGTCAACGTTGTCTTCTACGGCAGCCCGGATGCGGGTGATCGAGGCTGGGTGCTGGTCGACACCGGCGTAGTCGGCACCAAGAGCTTCATCGTGAACGCCGCTGCGGCGCGTTTCGGTAAGGGCGCGCGGCCCTCGGCCATCGTGCTAACGCATGGGCACTTCGACCATGTCGGCGCCCTCGAAGACCTCGCCACCGAATGGGACGTCCCCGTTTACGCACACAAGATCGAGCAACCCTACCTCGATGGCAGCGCCGCTTACCCGCCCGGCGATCCCGAGGTCGGGGGCGGCTTGATGGCCAAGCTGTCGCCGCTCTACCCCACGAAGCCCGTCGACGTGTCGACTCGCCTGCGCGCCTT
>NZ_QYBB01000176.1 GCF_004137685.1 Lichenibacterium minor
GGCGCCCGTCGTGTCCGACGCCGAAAAGGCCCAGGACGCGGCCGCGCAGGACCTGCGTGAGGCCTTCGCAGGCAAGCCCCAGGCAAAGTGATCGACAGCGAACAGGATGGGCGACCTCGCGGTTGCCCATCTGTCTTTGAAGTTTGCTGGCCAAGGCGTTCATCGGCGTGGACCGCGCGGCGATCCCCATTTTGCGAACTTGGTTCCGCGCTGGACGATTACCACCGCGACGACCTCGGAGAGGAACACCGCTCATGACGCAACAGATATCCTTGGGCCAGTCCGGTCGGGCCGACGAAGCTGTACTGGAGGACGGAATCCGGGAGATTGCGCCCGACCTGGCCTATCGACGGCTCGTCATGGTCAACGTTGTCTTTTACGGCAGCCCGGATGCGGGTGATCGAGGCTGGGTGCTGGTCGACACCGGCGTAGTCGGCACCAAGAGCTTCATCGTGAGCGCCGCTGAGGCGCGTTTCGGTAAGGGCGCGCGGCCCTCGGCCATCGTGCTGACGCATGGGCACTTCGACCACGTCGGCGCCCTCGAAGACCTCGCCGCCGAATGGGACGTCCCCGTTTACGCACACAAGATCGAGCAACCCTACCTCAATGGCAGCGCCGCTTACCCGCCCGGCGATCCCGAGGTAGGGGGCGGCTTGATGGCCAAGCTGTCGCCGCTCTACCCCACGAAGCCCGTCGACGTGTCGACTCGCCTGCGCGCCTT
>NZ_QYBB01000177.1 GCF_004137685.1 Lichenibacterium minor
GTCGAGCACGAGTGGCGCACGCGCCTGCCCTACACGGGCCCGTGCCGCTACGGGTGGGTGTTCTCGCGCTATGTCGGCGATCGCGCGAACTGATCATCACCGCATCCAGCGGTATCGCTCTCCGCGGCGCCACCCTCCTCCTCCTCTCTATCCTTTCCACAGCGCCCGCCGCGCCCGCCGCGGCCGCCGACGATGCGCCGCCGGCGTGCCGCCTCACGCCGGCCGGTTGCGCCTCGGTGCTGCGCGAGGTCGCGGTCGATGCCGAGCTGTTCGCGCAGAACCAGGATATCGTCGGATTCGGGGTGTCGCCGCAGGTTCGAGCCAGTGCGCTGATCCAGCGCGACGAGGACAGGATGGCAGTGCGCTTTCACCAATTGCCCGCGTCGGTCGCGGCCGAGATCGCTCGGATTCAGGCCTGCCACGCGCTGGGCGACGCGGCCAGTGCCGACCCACCGTGCCGATGAGCGTCCTTCGGCCTCAGATCGCCCCCGCGCACGAGAACGCGATCTTGGGCCCGCCCTTCCGGATCAGGGTCCCGATCCGGGTGTGCCGGTCGACCGTGAAGGACCAGTCGTCCCTGTAGCCCCCATCGGGCGTGTTGAACCCGCCTGTGAACGCGACCGTCGTGTGCGACTTGAAGTACCCGACCACGCCGCCGTCGTGGCGCGCGTAGTCCTGCCACCGGTCCACGACGCCGACGATCGCCGCGGGCCCGGT
>NZ_QYBB01000178.1 GCF_004137685.1 Lichenibacterium minor
GTCGAGCACGAGTGGCGCACGCGCCTGCCCTACACGGGCCCGTGCCGCTACGGGTGGGTGTTCTCGCGCTATGTCGGTGATCGAGCGAATTGATCGTCACCGCATCCAACGGTGGCGCTCTCTGCGGCGCCGCCTTCCTCCTCTCTATCCTTTCCCCAGCGCCCGCCGCGGCCGCCGACGATGCGCCCCCGCCGGCGTGCCGCCTCACGCCGGCCGAGTGCGCCTCGGTGCTGCGCGAGGTCGCGGTCGACGCCGAGCTGTTCGCGCAGGACCAGGACATCGTCGGACTCGGGCTGTCGCCCCAGGATCGAGCCAAGGCGCTGATGCAGCGCGACGAGGACAGGATGGCAGTGCGCTTTCACCAATTGCCCGCGTCGGTCGCGGCCGAGATCGCTCGGATTCAGGCTTGCCAGGCGCTGGGCGACGCGGCCAGTGCCGACCCACTGTGCCGGTGAGCGTCCTTCGGCCTCAGATCGCCCCCATGCACGAGAACGCGACCTTGGGCCGGTCCTTCCGGTTCAGGGTCCCCACCCGGGTGTGCCGGTCGACCGTGAACGACCAAGCGTCCCTGTAGCCCCCGCCGGGGGTGTTGAACCCGCCAGTGAATGCGACCGTCGTGTGCGACTTGAAATACCCGACCACGCCGCCGTCGTGGCGCGCGTAGTCCTGCCACCGGTCCACGACGCCGACGATCGCCGCGGGCCCGGT
>NZ_QYBB01000017.1 GCF_004137685.1 Lichenibacterium minor
GCTCATAACCTGAAGGCCGCAGGTTCAAATCCTGCCCCCGCAACCAACCATCACCATCCCGAAAGCCCCGAGGCCCACACCTCGGGGCTTTCGCGCGTCAAGGCGACCACCCGTCATAGGCCTCCGCAAGACCATGGACGGCCTCGCCATCGCGGGGCGCGAACGGCTGGGCACCGCCCCGTTCTGCGACCCGGCTCCTGTTCTGCAGCGCCGACGTTTCGGTCCCCGGGCCGAAGGCCTGCCATCCGAACATCTCCAACTCCAGCGGAATGAAGTCGAGCAAGCCGAGGCGGCCGACGAAGCCGAGACGGGCATGGTGGGTCCGGCCATGCGCGCAGACCGCACAGCCGCCAAGTGCCGGGTGAACCGAGATCGGTGGCGTCCCAGGATGTGCACGCGGCCTCGCGCGACACTCGCGTCCCCTCAGAAATCCGCCATGGCACGGCGCACCCGCGCCTTGAAGCGATCCCTATCGGCTGCCGTTGCCACATTCATGTGGTAGAGCGCGTGGAAGTCGGCCCGTGCGCCGCCGGTCAACCAGCGCAGGTAGCGCGTGACGATCTTCTTCGACGGGTTCGCCATCCACCACACCATGTGGCACGGCCGGCCGTAGGTGACGACGCCCGCGATGCGCCTGACGTCGGTGAGCAGCCGGCGGACGCGCTTCGGGTCGGTGATGTCGAAGGCGACCCCTGGCATCAGCAGGCGATCGAAGAAGCCCTTCAGCATGGCGGGCGGCCCGAAGGTCCAGGTGGGGAACTGGAACACCAGCGCTTTGGCGGCTCGGAGCCGCTCGACATAGGTTTCGAGGCCGCGCCGGTTCACCGCGGGGTCGTGATAGTGGCGCCGCCCGTCCTCGGTCAGCACGGGATCGAACTTCTCGGCGTAGAGGTCGAGAAGGTCGACGTCGTGCCCCGCCTCGGCGAGGCCGGCGAGAGCTTCGGCGCGCAGGCCCGCGTGAAAGCTTTCCGGCAGCGGGTGGCAGTAGACGTAGAGGACGCGCATCAGGTCGCAGCTGCGGCCGGCACGTAGGAGCGCATCTTGCCGGGGTTCAACAGTCCCCGAGGATCCACCTCGCGCTTGAAGCCGAGCTGGTCGGCCTCCGCCCGCTTGTGGCGGCTGCCGTCTTCCAGCGTGTAGACGTGCGGGTCGGCGATCATCACGCCTGCCGCTTCGTGGGCCGCCATGATAGTGGAGAGGCGTTCGGGCGTCGTGTAGCGGATGACGGGCAGCGCGCTCGCCGTGATGCGGCCGCCGAAGCGGATGAACTCGCAATGGCCGAGCAGCTCGTCCGGGAACAAGGCGCACATCTCGGCGACCTTCTCCAGCACGGCGTCGTGCGGGAACAGGCATTGGAGGTAGGTCACGCCGCGGTCGGCCTTCAGCATCTGCAGCGTGGTGTGGTTCCAGGTGTACTCGTAGAGCGGCGTCTGGCCCGGCGCGTCGGTGAGGGGCCGCTCCAGCGTGACCGCGCCGGCGTCGCCGAGCAGCGCGAGAAAGCTGTCGACCGAGTGTTTCGCCACAGTGGCGATCAGCACCGCCTTGCCCTCGGGGCAGTGCGGCCGCACCTCGGCGAAGTGCGAGGGCAGCGGCCAGGCGATGGGGCTGAGCAGCTTCTTGGTGATGCCATCGGCGAGCGCCGCGCGGTGGCCGAACGCCATGGCCTCCGCGAAGCTGTCGAAGGCGACGATCAGGTCGACCCAGGGCCAAGCGGGGGCGAGGGGGAACTCCAGCGCCGTGATGATGCCGGTGGTGCCGTAGGCGCGGTTGACCTTCTGGGCCGCATCGCCGCGCAACTCGATCGCGCGCGGCTCGGGCTCGACGGTGATGACCCGCGCCGCCAGGATGTTGCCAGGCTCGCGCAGGCCGCCGTAGGTGATCGAGCCGATCCCGCCCGAGCCGCCGGCGACGAAGCCGCCCACCGTGGCGCGCCGCTTGGTCGAAGGGTGCATGCGCTGCTCGAGCCCGTGCGGGGCCAGCGCCGCGTCGAGCTCCGACATGACGAGGCCGGGGCCGCAGCGCACGGAGCCGTCCCGCACCCATGCGATGTCCTTCAACCCCGCCATGTCGAGCAGCACGCCGCCGTGCAGCGGCACGGCCTGCCCGTAGTTGCCCGTGGCGGCGCCACGCGGGGTGATCGGCACCCCGAGCCGCGCGCAGGCAGCCGCCACCCGAACTACCTCGCCCTCGTCACGCGGCGACACCAGAATATCGGCGCTCTTGCCGCGGAGCTGCGCGTCGAGGATGGGGCTGTACCAGAAGAAGTCGCGCGAGCGCTTGCGCACCGTCGAGGGTTCGGTCGTGACCGGTACGCCGTCGATGGCGGCGAGCAGCGCGCCGATCTGGGGGTGAGGCAGGGCGCTCATCGGGCGGTTTCCTGGGTCAGCAGAGCTTCATGGGGGACGAGGGTCGGCACAAAGACGGCAGGGACGGCTTCGGACACTTCCTCCTCGCCGTGCTCTCGGAGGAGCGCCAGGATACGCCGCCGCATGATCATGCCTGGCCGGTCCGACGGCATGTGGGACTCGACCTTGCGGCCCATGTCCATCGTGGCGTCGGGGTCGGTGGATTCGAGGATGTCGCGGTCCTCGTCGGTGATCACCTTGTCCCAGGCGATCAGCTCGGCGGTGGAGCAATCCGCTTCCGTGTCGTTGCGGTACAGGATCTGAACGAGCTTGATGCGGCCGTCGCCGATCGGCGTCGCCGAGTTGAAGATGATGTGGCGCAGGCCGCCCGGGTATTCGATGTCGAGCCGGCGGCAGAAGGGCATGTACCAAGCATTGCGCATGTGGCGGCGCGTGGTCGGCGCGTCCGTGCCGGAGATGCGATGCGCCATCGGCGGGTTGGCGATGGTCACCACCGTCTCGGCCGTGAAGCCGAACTCGGTCTCGACGAGCTCGTACTTCTCCGGAACCGGCTGGTCCGCGAGACCGAAGGTCGCCCGGTGCACGAAGGCGAAATGGGCGTTGTCGAAGGAGTTCTCCATCAGCCGGATCGCCGAGGTCGACCAGTCCTCGTGGAATTGCATGATGCGGCGGTAGGCGGGGTCTGCCTCCTCTGGGATGTCGGGGATGTCGCCGAGCGGCTCGCCGAGGCACACCCAGGCGTAGCCGTAGCGCGCCTTGCAGTGGTAGGCGCGCACGCCCAGGCGCGGCACCACCTGATCGGGCGAGAACTGCGGGATGTCGACGAGCCGCCCCGTGCGGTCGTAGGTCCAGCCGTGGTAGCCACAGGTGATCAGCCCCTCGTGGCACCAGCCCTTGGACAGCTTGGCGGTGCGGTGGCAGCACCGGTCCATCAGGGCCGCGGGCTCACCCTCGGCGTCGAGGAAGAGCACGAGCTTCTCGCCCATCAGCGTGAAGGGCTTCGGGCCGTCATGCAGCGCGTCGAGCTTCTCGGTGGCGTACCAGAAGCGGCGCAGGACGGGCTGTCGCGTGGTCAGCATGGGTGATCCCTTCAGGGATTGCGAATCTGTCGAGCACCGTCGCGCGATCGGGCGAGATCGCCTGATAGCGATCTGCATCATCGCTCGGGGCGGCGCTCGCTCTCGTGCCAGTCGCCGA
This sequence comes from Lichenibacterium minor, assembly GCF_004137685.1. Classification (GTDB taxonomy): domain Bacteria; phylum Pseudomonadota; class Alphaproteobacteria; order Rhizobiales; family Beijerinckiaceae; genus Lichenihabitans; species Lichenihabitans minor. Next base: position 3,564 of record NZ_QYBB01000017.1, read on the forward strand.
GGGCGAGCCGCGTCAGCCCGGCCATGATGAGGAACAGCGCGACGCCCGCCGCCGTGATGAGGAACAGCGCCGCGAACATGCGGGGGATGTCGAGCTGGAAGCCGGACTGCAGGATCTCGTAGGCGAGGCCCGAGCCCGTGCCCCCCGTGCCGGCCACGAACTCCGCCACCACGGCCCCGATCAGCGCGAGGCCTGAGGAGATGCGAAGCCCGGCGAAGAACAGCGGCAGCGCGCTCGGGATGCGCAGGCGCACCAGCGTCTGCAGCGGCCCGGCCTTGTGCAGCGCGAACAGGTTCGCGAGGCCGGGGTCGACCGTCCGCAGGCCCAGTGTCGTGTTGGAGATGACGGGGAACAGCGCCACCAGCGCCGCGCACGCGACGAGGGCCAGCCGCGTGTCCTTGACCAGGATGATGATCAGGGGCGCGATGGCGACCACCGGCGTCACCTGCAGCATCACCGCATAGGGGAACAGGCTCCGCTCGACGGCACGGCTCTGCACGAAGACGAAGGCCACCAGCGTGCCCACCACGGCCGCGAGTCCGAAGGCCATCACGGTGACCTCCAGCGTGGACAGCAGCGCGCGGAGCAGCGTCGGCGCGTCCGTCGCGAAGACGCGCGCCACCGCGCTCGGCGCGGGCAGCAGGAACTCGGGTATCCCGAACAGGCGGCAGGTGCCCTCCCACAGGCCGAGGAGGACGAGGCCGGTGAGCACGGGCGGCCCGACCTCGCGGAAGCGCGCGGACTGGACGAGCGGGGTCACGCGGCAGCTCCCTGCCCGCTCGCCAGCGACGCCTCCATCAGGGCCACCGACAGCGCGCGGCACTGGTCGGCGAACCCGGCGCTCGTCCGGAACGCATCCCCGCGCGGGAAGGGCTCGGGCACATCGATCTCGCGAAACACCCGGCCGGGGTTGGCGGCCATCACCACGATGCGGGTCGACAGGAACACCGCCTCGTAGATCGAGTGTGTGACGAAGACGGCCGCGAAACGCCGCCGCCACCACAGCGCGGCGAGATCGGCGTCGAGCCGGTTGCGGGTGAACTCGTCGAGCGCGCCGAAGGGCTCGTCCATCAGCAGCAGGTTCGGCTCGGTCACCAGCGCGCGGGCGATCGAGGCGCGCATGCGCATGCCACCCGAAAGCTGGCGGGGGTAGTGGCGCGCGCGGTCGGCAAGGCCCACGAGGGCGAGCGCTTCGGCGACGCGCGCGTCGGCCTGCGGCGTCGGCACGCCCGCGAGGTCGAGCGGCAGGCGCACGTTGGCGGCGATGCGCGCCCAGGGCATCAGAGTCGCGTCCTGGAACACCAGGGACAAGCGGCGGCCCTCGCGCCCGACGGCGTCGAAGCCCCCGCGCCACCACAGCACGCGCCCATCGGTCGGCTGCTGGAGGTTCGCCATCAGCGACAACAGCGTGCTCTTGCCGCAACCCGAGGGGCCGATGAGGGACACGAACTCGCCTTCGCCGACAGCGAGGCTGAGCGGCGCGAGGCCCCGCGCGCCGTTGGCGAAGACCTTGTCGGCCGACAGGATCTCGACCGCCGGCGCGCCGGGAGGAGCATCGCCGGGCCGGTCGGCCGGCCCGGCGTGGGCGGCGCGCACCGGCATCCTCAGTTCAGCCTGGCGTCGAGGTCGCCCACGAACTCGGTCGTGAAGGCCTTGTGCCAGTCGACCTCGGGCTTGAGGAGCCCGGCCCCGACCATGTAGTCGTCCGTGGCCTTCCACCGCGCCTCGGTCATCGCGCCGATCGGCACCCCGTTCTTCCCGTCGAGGGCGTGAAGCTCGCGCAGCTTGGCGATGCCGAAGGCGATCTGCGCGTCGCCCATCTTGGGGTTGGCGGCCTTGATGAGGGCGTTGCCGGGCGCAGGATCCTTCATGTAATCGCGCCAGCCCTGCATCGAGGCTTTGATGAAGGCCCGCACCACCTGCGGCCGCTCCTCCAGGGTTTTGCGCGTCACGACGATGGTCGAGCCGTAGGGCGGGTAGCCGTCCGCCGCCATGAGGTAGAAGTTCGCCGGCACGCCCTTCTCCTGCGCCTGGAAGGGTTCGGAGGACGGGTAGGCCTGCTGGGCCGCGTTCGGGTCGGCGAAGAAGGGCTGGAGGTTGAACGTGTACGCCTTGGTCTGCGCGTCCGTGTAACCGTACTTCGCCTTGAGCCAGGGCCAGAAGGTCGTGTGGCTCGACGAGGCGATGAGGACCGTCTTGTCCTTCAGATCGCCGAGACCCTTCACGTCCGCGTGGGTCATCAGGCCCTGGAGATCGTACTGGAAGGTCGTCGCCACCGTGACGGCGGGAAGACCCTTTTCGACCGCGTTCAGCACCTGGAAGTCGTAGCCCATGACGGCATCGACCTGGCCGGCCAGCAGGAGCTGCATGGCATTGACCTGCGGGCCGCCCTGGCGGATGTCGGCGTCGATGCCGGCCTTGCCGTAGAGGCCCTCGGCCTGGGCTTCGTAGAAGCCGCCGTGCTCGGCCTGGGCGAACCAGCTCGTGAGATACGAGAACTTCTCCGCCGCCCCGGCCGGCGCGGCGAGGAGCGGGGCCGCGAGGGCTGCGGCGAGGGCGGAGCGGAGAAGCGTCGCGGCGGACATGGGACCTCGCGTCTGCGTCGGTGCGGGACGCCGCGAGACTTCCACGATGGCACGTTGCGTGCGAGCATCGTTTGACGCGCGTCCCGTCCGCAAAAAGCGGACGCTGGCGAACATCTGACCACCTGCTCGCGGGACCGGCAGTTCCCGCAGCCCGGAACCCTCCATGCTGCACGGACGCATGCTCCGCTATCTCGACGAGGTCGCCCGCGCAGGCTCGATCCGCAAGGCGGCCGACCGGCTGAACGTCGCGGCATCGGCCATCAACCGGCAGATCCTGTCGCTGGAGGCGGAGCTCGACACCCCCCTGTTCGAGCGCATGCCCGGGGGGTTGCGCCTCACCGCCTCGGGCGAGGTCCTGGTCGCCCACGTGCGCGAAACCCTGCGCGAACACGGGCGGGCGCTCGGCCGCATGGCGGCGCTGAAGGGCCTGCAGCAGGGTGAGGTGGTGATCGCCACCATGGGCGGCCTCGCCGCGACGCAGCTCGGTCCCGCCCTCGGCACCTTCCGCGCCGCCCATCCCCGGGTCAGGCTGGCGGTGCGGGTGCTCAACAAGGACGGCATCGTAGGGGCGTTGCTGGCCGGCGAGGCCGATCTCGGCCTCGCCTTCAACCTGCCGTCACACCCCCGCCTGTTCCGCGCCGCCTCCTTCGAGCACGCCATCGGGGCCGTGATGGCCCCCGACCATCCGCTCGCATCCCGCCTCAGCCTGCGCTTCACGGATTGCCTGGCTCACCCGCTGCTGCTCGCCGAGCGCGGCATGTCGCTGCGCGAAGCCACCGACCAATTAGTGCCGCCCAACGTCGACCTCAGCCCCGCGCTGGAAACGAACTCGCTGGAGCTGATGCGGCGCATGGCGCGGGCGAGCCCCTGCGTGACCTTCATGTGCGCCTTCGAGGTCGAGGAGGACTTGCGCGCCGGCCGCCTCGCCTTCGTGCCGATCCAGGGCAGCCCGGCGCGCCAGTCGGTGTCGCTGGTGCACCGCGCCGCCGGGCCGCTTGACCCCGTGGTCAGCGCGGTGGCGGCCTATCTCGGCACGGCGCTCGCCCCGCGCCCCGACGAGTCCTGACCGCCCGTCGCCCATGCTGCCGCTATGTCCCGTTGCCTCCGAGGCGACGGCGCGCACGCTTTTCCGCGCTCGACGGCGGCACACCGCCGTGGCTGGCTCGCCCCTCGACCCGCCCCGCCCGGAGTACGACGCCTTGATCCCCACACCGGACCTCGCCGCCCTCGACGGCACGGCGACGCTGAGAAGCGCCCGCGTGCCGTCTCCCTTCCTCGATCGGGTGCCGGACGGCGCCGCTGTCGACCGCGACGGCGCCGCGCTGGTCGATGTCGTCCTCGTGGGCGGGCGCATCGCCGCGGTTCGGGCCGCGGCGGGGGACGCCCCGGCACCGGGCGAAGTGGATCTCCGCGGCCGCCACCTTTGGCCGACCCTCGTCGACGTGCACACCCATCTCGACAAGGGCCACATCGTCGATCGCGCCCCGAACGGGCCTGGCGACTTCCGCGGCGCCATCGACGCGACCAGGGCCGACCGCGAAGCCAACTGGCGCCGGCCCGACCTCGACCGCCGCATGGGCTTCGGCCTGCGCTGCGCCGAGGCCCACGGGGTGGCGGCAATCCGCACCCACCTCGACTCCTACGAGGGCCAGGCGCCCGACAGCTGGGCCGCCTTCCGAGCGCTGCGTGACGCTTATGCGGGGCGGGTCGCGCTCCAGGCCGTGGCGCTGGTGGCGCTCGACGTGTACCGCACGCCCTTCGGCGCGGACCTCGCCGACCTCGTGGCGGCGAGCGGCGGGTTGATGGGTGGCGTGACCCGCGCCACCGCGGGCCTGCACGAGGAGGAGCTTTCCGACCTCACCGACCTGCTCGACCGCCTGTTCCGGCTCGCGCGGGAGCGGGGCCTCGACGTCGACCTCCACGTCGACGAGTCGGGCGACCCGACGGCCGCGGCTCTGCCGGCGGTGGCTCGGGCCGCGATCCGCCACGGCTACGAGGGCCGTGTCACCTGCGGCCACTGCTGCTCGCTGGCGCTCCAGGACGAGCCCACGTTCCGCGAGCAGGCCGCTCTGCTGCGCGATGCCGGCATCGCGGTGGTGAGCCTGCCGACGGTGAACATGTACCTGCAGGACCGCGCGCCCGGCCGGACCCCGCGCTGGCGCGGCGTGGCGCCGTTGGAGGAGTTGCGAGCCGCGGGCGTGCGCGTCGCGGTGGCGGGCGACAACTGCCGCGACCCGTTCCATGCCTACGGCGACGGCGACATGCTGGACACGTGGCGGCAGGCCGTGCGGATCGCCCACCTCGACCACCCGTTCGGCGAGGCTGCGGCCCTTTGCGGGCCGGCGCCGGCCGCCATCATGGGGCTCCCGCATGCGGGGCGGATCGCCGTCGGCGGTTCGGCCGACCTCATCGTCCTGGAAGCCTGGTCGATGGATCAGGTGATGGCGCGGCCGCAAGGCGACCGCACGGTGATCCGCGGCGGCCGGAGGATCGATGCGAAGGCGCCGAGCTACGCGGAGCTTTGACCGGCGGCGAGCGGCCCTTTTGCGAGCCGCCCCACGTCGAAGCGCTGGACATCGCGCAGCAGCGCGATGAAGGCTTCGGCGCCATGGTCGCGCGCCGCCTCGCCCTTCGCGGCCGTCCCGCTCGCGGCGTCGCCCATGGCGCCCTTCGGCCCGACGTCCTGCGCCATCCAGCCGAAGCCGATCGGCTGGGTGACGCGCAGGTGGGCGAACTCTTCCGCGATGGCGACCGAGTTCGGCACGAAATCCTCGATCGCTTCGCGCCGCACCAGTTCCGGCCGGAAGGCCATCATCAGCGACGTTTCGGCCTCGCCCGCGTGGATGCCATGCACCTTCTCACCGGCGCCGAACAGCCCGTCCGGGGTGCCGAAGCGGTTCCAGCTCACCACCACGGCCAGCATACCGAGGCGGACGCGAAGCTCGCGCGCGACGATGTCGAGGGCTGGGATGTTGCCCCCGTGCGAGTTGACGAGGACGAGCTTCCTCACCCCCGCCCGGTGGACGCTTTCGCCGATCTCGCGCCAGGCGCGGATCACCGTCTCGGCCGAAAAGGTCAGGGTGCCGGGAAACTCCAGGTGCTCGTTCGATTTGCCCACCGCCTGCACGGGCAGGAACAGGACGGGGAGGTCGTCCGGCACCCGCGCTGCAGCGGCGCGCAGGTAGCCCTCCATGATGAACGTGTCGACGCCCACGGGCAGGTGCGGCCCGTGCTGCTCGATGGCCGCGACCGGCAGCACGGCGATCGCGGACGCCATGTCGGCGTCGCGGAAGTCCGTCCAGGCCATCTCGGCCCAGTATCTGGTGCGGAACGACATTCGCCCTCTCAATCCATCTTCGCCGCGACGGCCTCGACCTCGACCAGGAACTCCGGCCGGGTGAAGCCGCCGACGATCATCAGGGTCGAGGCCGGCGGGGGCGAGGCCACCGCCCGGTCGCGGGCGCGCATGTAGCCGGCCATGTGCTCGCGCGCCGTCACGTAAGCGTTGACCCGCACGATGTCGGAAAGCGCCATCCCGGCTTCGGCCAGGATGGCCGCCACGTTGGCGAAGCACAGCGCGGCCTGCTCCTCGGCGCCCTCCGGCACGGTGCCGTCCGCCGCCATGCCGAGCTGCCCCGAGCAGAAGACGAGCCGGGCGCCGGGCGGCACCGCCACACCGTGGGCGTAGCGAGCGAAAGGCGGAGGCAGGGCGGGAGGGTTGAGACGGTCGAGCATGGACTCCACGGGCGGCAGGAGGCGAGGCAGCGCCTCCATCGGCGCCGCATGTCCTGCGCCCGGATCGCATGCAAGGCGCGTTCCGAGCGGTCATCCGCCGCGGACCGAAATCCGATCGCCGACGACCGGCGAACCAGGGCGAGGAGGCAGATGGTGCGCTCGTTTTCGACCGACATGGCACCACGGCCCTCGTGGTCCGACCCGGACGGACGATGCATCCGCTTGCTCAAGTCGGCCCACTAGCTAGGACGCGGTGCACTAGGGTTCGGTCGAGTCGATCAGGCCGCCGCCGTCAAACGGCGAGGCCGGGTCGACGGCGGGATGGCCGGGTTCGAATCGAGCCGTGGTCGGAGTTGACGTCCGACCGTTCGGAGCGCTCGACTGCCATGACGAGAACCCGAGGTTCCGGGCGATGCGGACATTGGCAGTCCTCGTCGACAGACCGCGGATGGGGCGTGCCCGCGACCGCTTCCGTGCCAGCAGGGCATTCCGCCGCCCCCGTGCTTCAGGCCAGGGACACGCCGTATCGGTCCGCCGCGCCCCGGATGTGGGACGCCATGGCCCGCTCGGCCCCGGCGGCGTCGCCTTCTCGGAGGCGGGACGCGACGGCGCGGTGCTCGACCAGGGTTTCGCTGAGCCGGTCCGCCCGCGCCATCGGCAATCGCTGGCTCTCGACCATCATGTCGCGCATCGGACCGACCATCCCGATCAGCACTGGGTTGGAGGCGAACTCCACCACGAGGTCGTGGAAGCGCGCGTCCGCCAGCGCCATGGCGGCCACGTCGCCCCGTTCCAGCGAACTCGCCATGGCGTTGACCTCCTCGTCGAGCCGCAGTGCACCCGCTCCGTCCATCCGCCCCGCGGCGAGGCGCGCCGCGTAGCCTTCGAGCCCGAGGCGCGCCTCGTACACGTCGCGAAGACTGCAGCGGTCGGCGAAGCGCCACGGCGGCGCCCGGAGGGCGGGCGGCGCCACGTAGACGCCGCTGCCCACCCGCACCACCACGAGCCCCATGGTTTCGAGCGCCGCCATGGCCTCGCGCAGGCTCGGACGGCTGACGCCCAACCTGGCCGCCAAGTCCCTCTGCGACGGCAGCCTGTCTCCGGCCGCGAGGCCGCCTTGTAGGATCAGGGCCTGCAGGCGCTCCGCGATGCCGCGCGAAACCGGCACGCGGTCGCCCGGCGCGGGCTCGGACAGCGGCGTCCAGTTCATCGGCGGGCACCCGCCGAACCACGACCTGCCGTCGCGCCGGGCGCCACGCCGAAAATCTCCGCGTCCGTGCCCATCATCTCCGCGGTTCCCGGACCCACGGCGGCTTGCCCCGGGCGGGGATCCCATGCACCTTTCCATCGGTCAAACCGGTCAGGCCGATTTCGCGCGATCGCCGCGGAGCGCCCGCCGTTCAGGAGATCGTCCATGCGCTTCGCCCCCGGTCCCGTCACCCGCCGCCTCGCCCTCGTGCTGGCCCTCGGCGCCACCGCGTTCGGCGCGCCCGGCGCCCGGGCCGCCGACACCCTGAAGGTCGGCGCCAACATCGGCAACCTTCCCTGGGAGTTCCAGGACGCGCACGGCGACACCGTCGGCTTCGAGGTCGACCTGATGAAGGAGGTGGCGAAGCGCCTGGGCGACGACGTCACCTTCATCAACATCCCCTTCACGGGCCTGTTCGCCGCCGTGCAGTCCGGGCAGATCGACGCCGCCGTCTCGTCCATCACCATCACGCCGAAGCGCCTCGCCAGCGTGTCCTTCGCGCAGCCCTACTACGACAGCGACCAGTCGCTGACCGTGATGGCGAAGTCCGGCATCTCGGGCCTGAAGGGCATGGCCGGGAAGACCGTCGGCGTGGACACGGGGTCGACCGGCGACATCTACGCGACTCAGCACGGGGCCGACGACAAGTTCGCCGACATCCGTCGCTACGAGGGTCTGGCGCCCGCCATGCTCGACCTCGCGGCCGGCCGCATCGACGGCTACGTCAGCGACATCCCGGCCCTGCAGTATTACGTGAAGGACAAGCCGGTCTACAAGGTGGTCGAACGCATCCCCACGGGCGAGCGCTATTCCGTGATGTTCGCCAAGGACAGCCCGCTCGTCGGCAAGGTCGACGCCGTGCTGACGACCCTGAAGTCGGAAGGGTACATCGCCAAGCTGCACGAGACATGGTTCGGCGTCGCGCCGGAAGCTTCCACCAGCACCGTGGCCAAGGCCGAGATCCCGAAGCCCTGACGCGGGCGTGAAGGCTTCGCTTCCCCGTGTCGCTCCTCGACACCTTCCTGAACTGGGGCGTGTTCCGGGACGCGCTGCCGCTGCTGCTCACCGGCCTCTGGGTGACACTGGGGCTCGGCGCTGCCGCTGTCGCGCTCGGCCTCGCCGGCGGCCTGCCTCTGGTGCTGCTGCGCCTCTACGGCGGGCGGGTCGCGAGGCTTGTCGCGATCGCCTACATCGACGTGTTCCGCGCCATCCCCGTGCTGGTGCTGCTGATCGTGATCTATTATGCGCTGCCCTTCCTGGGGCTGCGTTTGTCACCCTTCACCTCCGCGACGGCCGCCCTGAGCCTGGTGTCGGCCGCCTATTCGGCCGAGATCCTGCGCGCCGGCATCGAAGCCGTGCCGTCGGGGCAAGTGGAGGCAGCGCGCGCGCTCGGCATGCCGCCGCCGCTGTGGATGAGGCGCATCGTCCTGCCGCAGGCGGTCCGCCTCGTGGTGCCGCCGCTGACGTCCAACGCCATCAACGTCTTCAAGGACACGGCCCTCGCCTCGGTCGTCGCCATGCCGGACCTGCTGAAACAGGCCACCCAAGCCCAGGCGCTGGCCGCCAATCCCACGCCGCTGATCGGCGCAGCCGTCATCTACATCGCGCTGCTGCTGCCCTGCGTCCGCTTCGTCGGCCTCTACGAGGGCCGGCTCCGGCGGCGAGCCCGATGACCGACGAGGAGAACCCTCCCGCTTGCTCCTGCGACCGATGCCGCTCACGGCTTCCGCCTTCGCGCCCTTTGGCGCCGTGCTGGCTCACGACGGGGCGGTGGCCCGCACCGTCAACGCCGGCACGGCCTGGCGCACCGATCTCGACGGCTTCGCCGACCGCGCCGCCGGCACGGCGCCTGCCTTCGCGGTCTACCGCCTGGCGCCGCAATGCTTGCCGCTCCCGATCGGCCTGTTCGAACGCCATCCCGGGTCGCCGCAGGTCTTCGCCGCCCTCACGGTCACGCGCTTCCTCGTCGTGGTGGCGCCCTCCGGCCCGGACGGCTCGCCCGACCCGGCGGGTGCCCGCGCCTTCGTCGGGGAGCGGGGCACCGCGCTGCGCTACGCGCGCGGCCAGTGGCACGCCCCCATGGTGGCGCTCGACGCGGGCGGCGACATGTTGATGATCGCCTTCGAACGCGGCCGAAGCGACACCGTCGAACACCGCCTCGCTTCGCCCTTCCTCGTCGTCGCCTGATCCCGAACGAGACCACCCCATGCCCCTCGACATCGACCACGTCCGCCGTCAGTTCCCGGCCCTCGCCGACGGCTTCGGCTACCTCGACAACGCGGGCGGCTCGCTTGTGCTGGAGCGCGTCGCCGACCGCGTGCGCGACTACCTGCTCACCACCAGCGTGCAGACCGGCGCCTCCTACCCGCAGTCGCGCCGCGCCGTCGAGCGCCTGGCCGAGGCGCGCGCCCGCATCGCTCTCCTACTCAACGCCGGGCGCCTCGAGGAGATCGTGCTCGGGCCGTCCACCACCGTGATGTTCCAGTTCCTCGCCCGCGCCATGGAGGGCCGGCTGCGCCCCGGCGACGAGATCGTGGTGACGGACTTCGACCACGAATCCAACATCGGGCCGTGGCGGGCGCTCGAGAAGCGCGGCATCGTCATCCGGACCTGGGGGCTCGATCCCGACACGTTCGAGGTGTCGCTCGACGAACTCGACGCCCTGATGACCGAGCGCACCCGCCTCGTGGCGGTGACGCATTGCTCCAACATCCTCGGCACCGTGAACCCGATCGCCGAGATCGCCCGCCGCGTCCACGCCCGCGGCGCCGAGATCGCCGTCGACGCCGTCGCCTACGCGCCCCACCGCGCCGTCGACGTGCGGGCGCTCGACGTCGACTATTACGTGTTCAGTTTCTACAAGACCTATGGGCCGCACTTCGCCGTGCTCTACGGCAAGCACGACAAGCTGCTGGAGCTCGACGGCCTCTACCATTACTTCTACGGGCGCGAAAAAGTCCCGGCGAAGCTGGAGCCCGGCAACACCAACTACGAGCTGGCCTGGGGATCGGCGGGCCTCGTCGACTACCTCGACGAGCTCGGCGGCGGCACGGGCGACCGCGCCGCGATCGAACGGGCCTACGACGACATCGCCGAACAGGAGACCGCCATCGGGGCGAGGCTGCTCGATTACCTCGGCTCGCGCAACGACGTCCGGGTGATCGGGGGGCGGCGCGCCGGGCCGGAGCGCGTGCCGACGGTTTCCTTCAAGGTGGAGGGGCGCGACAGCGCCGCGGTGGTGGCCTCCGTGGACCGGCACGAGCTCGGCATCCGGTTCGGCGACTTCCATTCCCGCCGCCTCGTCGAGCGGCTGGGCTTCGCGGGGGATGGGGGCGTCGTGCGGGTGTCCATGGTCCACTACAACACGCTTGGCGAAGTCGACCGGCTCGTCGCCGCCCTCGACGAAGCGCTGCGCCGATGAGGCCCGCCGTGACCGGATCGTCGGCGCCGCTCGACCTCGCGATCCGCGGCGGCACCGTCGCCACCGCGGCCGACACGATGCGCTGCGACGTCGGCGTGCGGGACGGCCGCATCGTGGCGCTCGGCGACGACGTGGGGCCGGCCGCGCGGACCATCGACGCCGCGGGCCTGCTCGTGCTGCCGGGCGGCATCGACAGCCACGTCCATCTCGACCAGTTCCAGGGCGAGGGCATCGCGATGGCGGACGGGTTCCGCTCCGGCACCGTCAGCGCGGCGGCAGGCGGCAACACGACCGTGATCGCTTTCGCGTTGCAGCGGCGCGGAGAAAGCCTGCGAGCGGCCGTGGCGGATTATCACGCGAAGGCGCGCGGGGAAGCGCTCGTCGACTACGGTTTCCACCTGATCGTCACCGACCCGACCCCCGGCGTGCTCGGCCAGGAGCTGCCGGCGCTCGTCAAGGACGGGTACCCGTCCTTCAAGGTCTTCATGACCTACGACGACATGGTGCTGACCGATCGCCAGCTCCTCGACGTCTTCGACGTGGCGCGGCGGGAGAACGCCCTCGTCATGGTCCACGCCGAGGGCTTCGATTCCATCAGGTTCATGGCCGACCGGCTGGAAGCGGAGGGCCGCACCGAACCCGCCTCCCATGCGGCATCGCGGCCGGAGGTGGTGGAGCGCGAAGCGACGCACCGCGCCATCGCGCTGGCGGAGCTCGCCGGCATCCCCATCATGGTGGTGCACGTGTCGGGGCGGGAAGCCATCGAGCAGATCGAATGGGCGCGGCGGCGCGGCCTCACGGTCCACGCCGAAACCTGCCCGCAATACCTCGTCCTCACCGCCGCGGACCTCGACCGGCCGGGGACGGAAGGCGCGAAGTTCGTCTGCTCGCCGCCGCCGCGCGACGCGGAATCCCAGGCCGCCGTTTGGCGCGGCCTCGCCGGGGGGACGTTCCAAACCTTCTCCTCCGACCACTGCCCGTTCCGCTACGACGACGCCGCCGGCAAGACGGGCCCCAAGGCGCGGGCCTCGTTCCGCGCCGTGCCGAACGGCATCCCGGGCGTCGCGGCGCGGCTGCCGATCCTGTTCTCGGAGGGGGTCGTCAAGGGCCGCATCACGCTGCAGGACTTCGTGGCCCTGACGGCGACCAACCACGCCAAGCTCTACGGCCTCTACCCGCGCAAGGGCTCGATCGCGATCGGGGCCGATGCCGACATCGCGCTGTGGGACCCCGAACGGCGCGTGACGATCACGCAAGACCTGATGCACCACGGCAGCGACTACACGCCCTACGAGGGCCTGGAGGTGACGGGCTGGCCTGTCACCACGATGGTGCGCGGGCGCGTGGTGTTCGACGGCGGCCGCGTCGTGGCCGAGGCCGGCTACGGTGCGTTTCTGCCGCGCGAAACTTCGGGCCGGCGCGCCTCGCCGGAAGCTGGCTGATAGCCGTCTTCAACGTCACCTCTGACCTGCCCGCGTGACGTCGACGCGAGCGTTCGACGGAGGGGGAGCAGAATGCCCGCTCTCAGGACGCTGCGGGATGTCATCGGACGATCCAGCGCGTTCCCGGGGTCTGCAGGTCCCGGCAGGCCGGGGGAATGGATCGCGGCGCCGACGCCGGCGATGCGGCCGGCAGGGAGGCGGCCGTCTCCATCCGCACGACGATGTGTCCCCGGCCCGTGCCTGCTGCTCCGACGGGAGAATGATTCGAAGAACCGCTTCGAGGCCGGGCTTTCGCTGGCGAAGGCTGTCGTCGTGCCCGCATCCGACGGTTCCAGCGACCTCGACCCGGCGGGATCGGAAGCGCCTGTCCCCGTTCGCCGCCGCGCTCGCCTGCCTGGAAAGCGCCATCGACGGCTCGGGGGCCGGCAGAAACGTCATGGATCATGACCTCGGGCGGGGCAGGACCGCACTTCGCCGCGACACGGGAAGTGTTGCTGGGTTCGAACGACAGCACCGCCGTCGCGCGGCGCAGCACGGTGGAGATGCGTCTGCATCTCCGCCGCCCGGCATCAGAGCGACATGGTCCTCGACGATGGACGTGTGAGCCGCTTGCATCTCGCTGATCGCGGCTGGCGGGCCGAAAGGCCGCCGCCCGTACAGGACCTACGGCGAGCCTGCGGGACGCCGTCCCGCACGCCGGCACGCGGGCGCGGCGCTGGTCGCGGCAGCGCGTCACGCTTCCGGCGCGCGTCCTCCAGGCTCGCCCCCGCCGGCGGCGGGTGCGGCCCTCCGGCGGGGGCCGCGACGCTACGGCTTGCCGCCCTTCGTGCGAGCCTCTACGACTCGGGCCCGCCAACGAGGGGGCCCGCACCATGACCGAAACGGTGACCGACGACGTCTTCGCCAGGGCCTGTCGCTACGGCGTCATGCCCGTCATCGCCATCGAGGACGCGGCCCACGCCATCCCGCTCGCCGACGCGCTGGCCGAGGGCGGCATCCCGGTCGCCGAGGTGACGTTCCGCACCAGGGCGGCGGCCGACGCCATGGCGAAGATGGCGGCCGAGCGCCCGGACTTCCTCGTCGGCGCCGGCACGGTGCTCGATCTCGATTCGCTCGCGGCGGCGCGGCAGAGCGGGGCCAGGTTCGGCCTGGCGCCGGGCTTCGACCCCGCGATCGTCGACGGCGCCATGGCGTCGGGCTGGGCCTTCGCGCCCGGCATCATGACGCCCTCGGAGCTGAGTGCCGCGGTGCGGCGCGGCGTCAAGCTGTGCAAGTTCTTCCCCGCCGGCACGGCGGGCGGCCCGAAGGCGCTCGCCGGCATCTCGGCCCCCTTCGCCCACCTCGGCATGCGCTTCATCCCGACGGGCGGCGTCACCGTGGACAACCTCGGCGAATGGCTGAAGATGGACGTCATCGCGGCCGTGGGCGGCACCTGGATCGCCAAGACGGACGACATCCGCGAGGGCCGCTGGGCCGACATCACCCGCAACGCCAAGGCGGCCGTGGAGGCCGTGAAGCGGGTGCGGCCCTGACCGTTTCGCCGCAAACTTCCTTCTTCGGCGCCGACCCGGAGCGCTTCCGCTTCCGCGCCGCCGATTCCACCCGCGCCGGCATCGACCGCGTCATGGCGCTGGGCCTCGCCGAAGCTTCCAAGATCTTCACCCGTTTCGACGCCGACCGCGCCTACGCGGTCGCGCGCGGGCTGGAAGCGCGGCGCCGCGCGGGCGATCACCTGCCGCTTTACGGGCTGCGGGTGTCGATCAAGGACCTGTTCGACGAGGCCGGCGCCGTCACGGCGGCCGGCTCGGCCCTGCTGCGCGACGGCGCCCCGGCGGTCGCGGACGCGCCCGCGGTGGCGCGCCTGCTCGCCGCCGGCGCGGTGCCGTTCGGCCGCACGGCGATGAGCGAGTTCGCTTATTCGGGCGTGGGGCTCAACCCGCACCACGGCACGCCCGGCAACGCGCGCGACCCGTCCCGCATCCCCGGCGGATCGTCGTCGGGCGGCGGCGTGTCGGTGGGCCTCGGGCTCTGCGACGCGGCGCTGGGCTCCGACACCGGCGGCTCGATCCGCATCCCGGCGGCCTTGAACGGCCTCGCGGGCTGGAAGCCGAGCCAGAACGCCGTGCCTCTCGCCGGCGGCTTCCCGCTCAGCGGCACCTACGACAGCTTCGGGCCGATCGCCCCCGACATCGCCATCTGCGCCGCCGTCCACGCCGCCCTGTCGGGCGAGGACCGGCCCGCGGCGCGGCGCCGGGGCGTGGCGGGCCTGCGGATCGGCGCGGTGTCGACCGTGCTCGCCGACGGCCTCGACGACGCGGTGGGGAACCACTACGCCCGCGCGCTGGCCGAACTGTCCCGCGCCGGGGCCGAGGTGCGCGACGTGGCGGTGCCGTGCTTCGCCCATGCGTCGGACGTCAACGCCACGATCGTGGCCGCCGAAGCCCATGCGATCCACCGCGGGCACCTAGACCGGCTCGACGCGGTCGGCGATCCGCGCGTGCTGCGCCGCATCCGCGCCGGCGCCGCCGTCACGCCCGAAGCCCTGGCCGACGCGAAGGCGCGCCGGGCGGAGGCCGTGGCGGATTACGATGCGGTCGCCCGCGGCTTCGACGTGCTGGTCGGCCCGACCGTGCCGGTGGTGGCGCCGACGATCGCGGCCGTCGAGCGCGACTTCGACCGGCTGAACGCGCTGGTGCTGCGCAACCCGTCCCGCGTCAACCTCGTCGACGGCTGCGCCGCCACCGTGCCGATGAGCGGGCCGGAGGGCCTCGCCGCCGGGCTGATGGTGATGGGCCGCAACGGCGACGACTGGGCGGTGCTGGCCGCGGCGGAAGCGATCGAGGCGGTGCTGCGGCGCGGCTTCGGGCGGTGAAGGCCGGCGCGCCGGCGGGACGCGGGCTCGCTATTCCCCCGCCCGCCGCGCCGCCCACACCGCCAGCTCCTCGGGGAGCACCGGCGTGGCGTCCTGCCGGGCGATGATCTCGTCGATGGTGGCGGGCGTGTAGTCCCAGGCATCGGCGCCGACGTCGCAGGACTGGCTCGTGCCCGGCAGCATGGAATGGGTGTGGCCGTGGAGGTGGCGCGTGCCCCGCCACAGCCCGGGCCAGGAGCGCATCGGGTAATGGGCGAGGTAGAGCCGCACCTCGGCCCCCGAGGCCGACTTCATCGTCACCCGCGCGTGCTCCACCGGGGGCGCCGCCCAGGGCAGCTCGAGCACGCGGTTGGAATCGTGGTTGCCGATCACGAGGCGCTTGCGCCCGTTGAGCCGCGCGAACAGCGCCGCGCAGCGCTCGCGCCCCACCCCGCCGAACACGTCGCCGACGTGCCACACCTCGTCGTCGGGGCCGATGCGGGCGTTCCAGCGGGCGATCACCGCGGCATCGTGCGCGTCGATGTCGGCGAAGGGCCGCATGCGCAGGATGTGGGCGTCGGCGATATGTGTGTCGGCGGTGAAGAAGGTCGTCATGGCGTCTCGATCGTCCGAGCCGATATAGGGCATCGCCGCGCGAAGCGCCCGCGCCGCGGGGAAGCGCCGCAGTCGCCGCATTCCCCCATGGTGCGGCCTGTGGCATGACACCGGGGATGTCCGACCTCGACCCGTCCCAGCGCCGCGCCGCCAGCGCCGACCACCCGATCCAGCTCGTGCTGGCGGGGCCCGGCTCGGGCAAGACGTCGACGCTGGTGGGGCGCTTCCGCCACCTGCGCGACGCCGGCACGGACCCGAACCGCATCATGGCGCTGACCTTCACCAAGAAGGCCGCCGAGGAGATGCGCGTCCGCATCGCGCGCGACCTCGACCTCGACAACCCCGCCGAGCTGCGCGTCTACACGTTCCACAGCCTGGCGCTGCGCTGCCTGCAGCGCAAACCCCACCTCGCCGGCCTGCCCGAGCGCATCGACGTGTGGGGCGCCCACCAGGGCCGCGCCGTGTTCGGCGCGCGGCGCATGTACTGGAACGACGAGGGCGATATCCTCGACATCATCGCGGGCGCCAAGGAGCAGCTGCTCGACGCGCAATCCTACCGCCGGGCGCTGGCGCGGGACGACGAGGCGGGCCACCGGGCGGCCGAGTTCTTCGCCGTCTACGAGGACGCGCTGCGCGAAGCCGGCGCCATCGACTTCGCCGACATGGTGCCGCTGCTGCTGCGCGCCATGGGCGACAACCCCGCCTACGGCCGCGCCGTGGCGGGCGCCGTCGACCACCTGCTCGTCGACGAGTACCAGGACATCAACCTCGGGCAGCACCGGCTGATCGAGCATTTCCGCGGCGGCGGCGTGCACCTGTGGGCGGTGGGCGACGACGACCAGACGCTGTTCACCTTCCGCGCCGCCGACATCCGCTACACGCTGGACTTCAAGCGCCGCCACGGCGACGCCGTGCTGCACCTGCTCGACCGGAACTACCGCTCGACGCCCGCCATCGTGGCCGGCGCGAAGCGCCTCATCGCCAAGAACCGGGACCGCTTCACCAAGGACTACGGGCCGGCGCTGGACGCGGAAGGCTCGGTGGCGATCCGCGGCTATTCCACCCCCGACGCCGAGGTGCGCCAGGTGGTGCGGGCGATCCAAACCCTGCTGCAGGGCGGCATGCCCTACGGCGAGATCGCCGTCCTGTACCGCGCGGGGTCGACGGGCCTGGCCTTCCAGGGCGCCCTCGAAGCGCTTCACATCCCCTTCGACGTGCGCGGCGCCGGCGACCTGTGGCAGAGCGCGGCGGCCAAGCTGTTCCTGGGGGCGCTGTTCTACCTCATCGACGCCGACGACCGCCGCGCCATCGAGAAGATGGGCACGGGCAAGCGGGGCGAAAGCGTGCGGCGGCGGCTCGACAAGGTGCCGCCCGCGCGGTCCTTCGCGGACGCCTGCCGCCATGCCCGGCGCGTGGTGGGGGACGCGCTGCCGAAGAAGTCGGCCGAGCGCGAGCAGCGCGACTGGACCAACCTGTGCGACGCCCTGGCGTCCCTCGCCGCCGACTGCGACGGGCTCGACACGCTGATGGAGCGCATCGCCGAACAAAGCCGCGCCCTGCGCCGCCCGTCCGAGGACGCCGTGGTGCTGTCCACCGTGCATTCCGCCAAGGGGCTGGAATGGGAAGCGGTCTTCGTGGTCGGGCTGGAAGAGGGCGTGATGCCGGTGGCGGGCGCCGAGATCGAGGAGGAGCGGCGCGTCGCCTACGTGGCGGTGACGCGCGCCAAGCGCATCCTCGGCCTGTCCTATTCGGCGGAGCGGGGCGGAGCCAAGTCCAAGCGCTCGCGCTTCGTCGCGGAATTCGCCGGCGACGCCCATGTCGGCACCGACCCCGAGCACCCCGACGCCGACGCCCTGATGCCCTTGGGGCTGCCCTGGCAGAAGGAGCCCCGCCCGATGGCGCCGCGGCCCGAGCGCGCGGCGGCGGCCGAAACGGTGCCGGCCGGCCCGGCGGCGAGCCGGGCGCGGGACGGGGCGAAGGGGAGCGCGAAGCGCGACTATGCCGTCGATCCCGCCGACGTCGCCCCCTATGCGCCCGACCCCGACGCGGCGGCGGCGCAGTGGACGGCACGCGACGACGCGAAGCTCCAGGCGAGCTTCGCGATGGCGGGCGACCTCGACGAGATCTGCGCCGCCACCGGCAAGGCCCCCGAAGCGGTGCTGACCCGGCTCGTGCGGCTGAAGCTCGTGGCGTCGAAGGCGGCGGCGCGGGGGCTGTGGGGGTGAGGGCGCGAGCGGCCTCGGAAGGGGTGGAGCGGCCAGACGGCGTGTCTCGCTGGGGCGGCTCACGATGTCGGAAGTAGCGGTGCTCGACCCACCTACGGCACCCACGGGCTCACCGGAGGTTCCTCGGTTAGGCCGGCGCTGCCCGCCTGAACGGGTTCGTTTCGGGTGCGCCCATCATCCATCAGCGTCGACGGCCGAGCCCGCCATGGCCTGAGCCTGTTGCTATCAGCGCAGTCTCGGTCACGCGCCACTTGCGGTCGAAATGCACCCAGCGCATAGGTCGATCTCAGCATCTCGGATGAAATTCGAGGTAGTCGGAGCATGTGGGATGGGCGCTGGCGGCAAGACATCGCTGAAGGACATGGGCCGGCTTATTATGTGCCTGTTCACGACGGCCAGGATTGGGAGCGGACCGTTTTCAAGGTTCGCCTTCGCCGCCTGCGCGCTGAAGTTCGTCCTGTATGTGGTGACGCAGACAGTCGTCTTGATCGGCACGCCCACCTACACGCGACTGTCCCTGGACGCCGACATGTTGTGCCTGGCTGTCGCCGTCCTCGCGATGTGCCGAGCGAGGGATGCGGGTACGCGCGGCCTCTACGGGTTCCTGGGCGGTATCGCCGCATTCTACGGGGTCGGGTTCCTGCTTCTCTTCGGGTTCAAGGCGACCGGCACCGTCTTCAATGTCTCGACGGTTCGGGTCATCTCGATCGTGCCGCAGGTCACTCTGCTGATCTTCGTCTGGTGGATGTCGAGGCGGCCGAGCGCCTCGTCGCAGCTTGGGCCGGCGTAGTGCGAAGGCGCCGTACCAGCGATAACGACGCGCGCACGCCGACCCCATCCACCACCTCGGTAGACTCTCACACGAGCAAACCCTGCCGAGACGCGGCCGTAGAAAATTCCGCACATCTCGACGGGGTTCATATTTCAGCCTCGGATCGGCCTCGTGAGCTTGGGCTGAAAACGTCCAACCGGCTCGGCGACCTTCCCGCAGGGAGCGGGGTGTTTGACGATCCTGCCGCTCCGGAGCGTTCCTAAGTCGCGCTCTCCGCTCCCACCTTGTCCTGCGTCTTCGTGTCGAAGTCCCCGGCGTCGTGGCGCTCGTGAAGCTGGCTCGACGGCTCGCCCATCACGCGGTTGACCATGCGGCCGCGCTTCACCGCGGGCCGCGCCGCGATCGCGTCCGTCCAGCGCTTCAGGTTGCGGTACTCCTCCACCTGCAGGAAGGTGGCGCTGTCGCCGTACATGGCGCCCTGCATCAACGCGCCGTACCAGGGCCACACCGCCATGTCGGCGATGGAATATTCGGCGCCGCCGAGATATTCGACCTCGGCCAGGCGCTTGTCGAGCACGTCGAGCTGGCGCTTGGCTTCCATGGCGAAGCGGTCGATCGCATATTCGATCTTGGTCGGCGCGTAGGCGTAGAAGTGGCCGAAGCCGCCGCCCAGGTAGGGGCCGCTGCCCATCTGCCAGAACAGCCAGCACAGGGCCTCGGTCCGCGCCTTGGCGTCCTTCGGCAGGAAGGCGCCGAACTTCTCCGCCAGGTAGAGCAGGATCGCGCCCGACTCGAAGACGCGCACCGGCTCCGGCCCGCTCCGGTCCATCAGGGCCGGGATCTTGGAGTTCGGGTTGACGCCCACGAAGCCGCTGCCGAACTGGTCGCCCTCGTTGATGCGGATCAGCCAGGCATCGTATTCGGCGCCGGCGTGGCCGGCCGCCAGCAGCTCCTCCAGCATCACCGTCACCTTCACGCCGTTGGGCGTCGCCAGCGAGTAGAGCTGCAGCGGATGGCGCCCGACGGGCAGTTCCTTGTCGTGCGTCGCGCCCGACACGGGCCGGTTGATGTTGGCGAAGCGGCCCCCGTTGCCCTGCTTCGGGGTCCACACCTGCGGGGGAACGTAGTCGGTCTCGTCGGTCATGTCGGAAACTCCGGGCTCGGCGGCTGGCCCGCAGCGGGGTCGGCCGCGCGTCCTGCCTCCAACGATCGGAGGGGCCGTTCGGGTGCGCGGGGTCCGGCAGGTTCGTTCGCCGCGGTTTCGGCCACGATCGGCCCGGCCGCGCCGCCGCGCCGCCACGGTGGCGACACGATGGCGCCGGCGGGCCCCGCGGGCGCCGCCGCGGGGCCGTCGCGCCCCGGAAGCGCGGCATCTTTGCACCGGTTTTAAGCGCCGATTAACCAAACTCGGCCCCAATGTGACGTCACAGGACTGGCGTGGTTCCCTTCGAAACGTCCGCGGCGGCGGGCGCGGGAGCCCATCCCGAAAGCGAGGCGAATGACCGACGCGACGTTCACCCCCGACGATGTCGCCCCGTTCGACCACGGCCGCCTGTCCCAGCGGCACTCCACCCTGACCATCGCGGGGGCCGGCGCCGTGACGCTCGGCGTGCTGGTGGGCTCCTGGCTGCTGGATTACCGCGCCGGCACAGCCCATCCCGTCGACATGGACCCCGGCACCGCGCGCCTCGCCGCCGCCTTCCACACGCCGCCCGCCCCCGCCCTGCCCGCCCTTCCGCGCGCCCAGCCCGCCAAGCCGGCGACGCCGGACGCCGTCGCGGCGCTCCCTTCCGCCGGGGGCGCGTCGCTGCTCGACCCCGGCTTCGCCCGCGGCCCCGCCCCCGTGGCGCTGTCGGGCGGCGCGCCCTTGGCGGCGCGCTTCGCCGCCGCCGAACCGGCCGGCGCGGTCGAGAAGCCCCAGCCCGGCCCCGTCGTGGCGGTGGTCCCGGCGGCGGGCCCGAGCTTCGCCATGATCGTGCCCCTGCCCGGCCTGCACGACGAGGCGCCGACGCCGCCCCTGCCCCCGGCCGAGCTCACGGCCTCGGCCGAACAGAAACCCCAGCTCGAAGCCGTCCCGCTGCCGACGCCGCGCCCGGCCCTCCCCTGGGCGGCGCCCGAACAGGACCGGCAGACCCGCCGCGCCGTCGCGCGCAACACCGACAGGGCCCCGACCCCCGCGGCGCCCGGCCCGGTCGCGTCGGCGGCGCCGTCCGACAACCGCGGTTTCCTGGAGAAGTTCTTCGGCGCCTTCCGGCCGTCGGGCCAGGCGCTGGGCTACGCGTCGGCCGAGGACGGGCTGTTCGGCCGGTCCGGCCTGCCGGGCGGCCCCGCGACCCCCCACGACCGCTACACCGCCGTCTACGACATCTCGGCCCACACCGTTTACATGCCGGACGGCACCAAGCTCGAAGCCCATTCGGGCCTGGGCGGCATGATGGACGACCCGCGCCACGTCACCGCGCGCAACACCGGCCCGACGCCGCCGCACCTTTACGACCTGACGCTGCGGGAATCCCTGTTCCACGGCGTGCAGGCGCTGCGGTTGAGCCCCGTCGGCGGCGGCGGCGTCTACGGCCGCGACGGGCTGCTGGCCCACACATACATGCTGGGCGCCAACGGCCAGTCGAACGGCTGCGTGTCGTTCCGCGACTACCAGGCGTTCCTGCGCGCCTACCAGAACGGACAGGTGAAGCGCCTCGTCGTGGTGGCGGGCGGCCTCGGCTGACCGCGCTCGACACCCTCCTCCGCCGGGCTTAAGAGCCGCCCCAGGCCGGGCACCACGATCCGGCGGAGACATCCACCCATGTTCGAAATGCGAAAGCTCGGCCGCACCGGGCTCGACGTCACGTCGATCTGCCTCGGCACCATGACCTGGGGCCAGCAGAACACCGAAGCCGAGGGCCACGCCCAGCTCGACCTGGCGATCGGCCGCGGCATCAACTTCATCGACACGGCCGAGATGTATTCCATCCCGCCCAAGGCCGAAACCCAGGGATCCACCGAGCGGATCATCGGGACGTGGCTGAAGTCCCGCGGGGGGCGCGAGCGCATCGTCATCGCGTCGAAGGTGTCGGGCCGCTCGTCCAACGAGTGGCTGCGCCCCGGCGGCAAGCCCGCCCGTCTCGACGAAGCGAACATCCGCTACGCGGTGGAGCGGAGCCTGGAGCGCCTGGGGACGGACTACATCGACCTTTACCAGCTCCATTGGCCTGACCGCGCCGTGAGCCTCTTCGGCGCCGGCGGCAACGTGTTCCGCGACCTGCCCCGCCCCGACGATTCCGTGCCGATCGCCGACACGCTGGGGGCGCTCGCGCGCCTCGTCGAGGAGGGCAAGATCCGCCACGTGGGCCTCAGCAACGAGACGCCCTGGGGCACGATGCGCTTCCTCGCCGAAGCCGATGCCGGCCGCGGGCCGCGCATCGCCTCGATCCAGAACAGCTACAACCTGGTCAACCGCAACTACGAGCTCGGCCTGGCCGAGATCGGCCTGCGCGAGGACGTGGGGCTGCTCGCCTATTCGCCGCTCGGCCAGGGCTACCTCACCGGCAAGTACCAGGGCGGCGCCCGCCCGGCCGGCGCCCGCACGACCCTGTTCAACCGCGGGCAGCGCTACGAGAAGCCCGGCGTCGCCGAGGCCATCGGGGCCTACCTGAAGCTCGCCGCCGAGTTCGGGCTCGACCCGACGCAGATGGCGCTGGCCTTCGTGACGTCGCGCCGGTTCGTGTGTTCCAACATCATCGGCGCGACCACGCTCCCGCAGCTCGAAACCGCGCTCGACTCGGCGAAGGTCGCGATCTCGCCCGAGCTCGAGGACCGCATCGACGCGATCCACCAGGTGCACCAGAACCCGGCACCCTGAGCTTGATGGCTTCGGCCCGGCGGGGCAGGATCCCCGCCGGGCCCACGGAGGAAGGATGCATGACGCCGCGCTACGAGGTTCGCCGGGAGGACGACGGCAGCTGGACGGTGGTCGACACCGCGACCGACCTTCCGGCCGTGGTCAACGACATGCCCCAGCTCGGCCATTCCGAGGAGGACGCCCGCGGGGTGGCCCGGGAACTCGACGAGCTTATGGGCGACGACGACGGGTGAAGCAGACGTCCGTGGGTCGACCCGCGGATGCCCGCTCAGGACGGCTTCGCCGGCTCGCCCAGCCCCGCGAGGTCCCGGTGCCACACGCTGCCGTCCGCGGCTTCACCCGTCCCGATGGCGAACGCCTTGTCCATGTAGCTCGCCCCGAAGGGGGCCGCGGGGTCGAACGGCACGGCGCGGTCGATGTAGGCGAGCTCGAAATCCTGCCCCAGGCGGCGCGCCGTTTCGGAGGCCGCCGTCACCTCGGCCGCCGCCTGCGCCTTGAACACCGTCGACAGCGACCGGTAGGCGATGGGCAGCGTGCCCTTGGCGGTGACGGCGAACTCCGGCGGCAGCGTGTTGTTGACCACCGCCCAGACGTGGACGCGCCGGCGCGGCGCGGCCGCGGCGATCATGTCGGGCCGGATGAAGATCTGCGCCGTGGCGACGCCGTCGACATGCATTTCCCGGATGGCGCGGCCCCCCGCCGCCGCGGCGATCATCACGGGCGGGAACACCGCCGGCACGCTGGCCGAGGCCACGAGGACGTCCCTGAACAGCGCCGCCGCCTCAGGATTCGGGCTCGCCGCGATGGCGCCCATGTCCCACACCACGGGGCGCTGGGCGTCGAGGTTGGTCGACACGACGAGCAAGCGCCGTCCGCGCCGGTGCTCGGCCGCCACCCGGGCCAGGAACTCCGGCGTGACGTAGCTGTCCACCATGCGGCGGAGCGGGCCGGAGTCGAGCAGGCCGTCGCCCGTCGCGATGGCGATGAGGTTGGCGGGCTCCGCCACGCCGCCCGCGCCGTCCCCCGTGTAGAGCCGGGCCAGCGTGGCGTCGTAGGCGGACCCCAGAAAGGCGAAGGGCGCGATGAGGGCCCCGGTCGACACGCCCGTGACGACGTCGAAGCTCGGCCGCGTGCCGCGCCGCGTCCAGCCGTCGAGCAGGCCGGCCGCGAAGGCGCCGCCCGCGCCGCCGCCCGACAGGGCGAGGACGTTGACGTCGTGCGAGGGGATCGGGCCCAGCACCGCTCGGGCGAGGTCGCGCGCCGGCGCGTCGCCCCAGGCGCGCACGGGGCCGAAGCCCGGAACGGCGGCGGCGGCTTGCTCGGCGGCGGTGAAGGGCTCGCGCGGCGTCAGCGCGCAGGCGCCGAGGAAGGACGACAGGGCGAGGGCGGCGAGCAGCTTGCGCTGGATGGGCATGCGGGACCGTTTCGGACGTCGGCGCGGCCTTTGCCAGGACGCCGGGCCCACAGGGTGGCGAGCCGGGGTTGCGCCGGACTGTTCGGATGCGGGGCGCGCCGTTCCGGCCGGAAGCGGCGTCACTCGTCGCGGTAGACGCGCTCCCGGCGCTCGTGCCGCTCCTGGGCCTCGACCGACAGGGTCGCGATCGGCCGGGCGTCGAGGCGGCGCAGCCCGATCGGATCGCCGGTCTCCTCGCAAAAGCCGTAGGACCCGTCGTCCAGCCGGGACAATGCCGCATTGATCTTGGAGATCAGCTTGCGCTGCCGGTCCCTGGCGCGGAGCTCGATCGCGCGGTCCGTTTCGGACGAGGCGCGGTCGGCGATGTCGGGATGGTTCTCGTTCTCGCTCTGGAGGGTGGTCAGGGTCTCGCGGCTTTCCCGCAAGAGCTCGTCCCGCCAGCCGATGAGCTTGCGCCGGAAATAGTTCCGGTGGCGCTCGCTCATGAAGACTTCGTCGTCCGTAGGCCTGTACGAGGCCTCGATGGCATCAAACGATGTCATGCGTGCCAAACTCCCAGCGCATAACTGCACCCATGTGGCGAGTGGTTGCCACGGCGGCCTGTCGGACGCAAGTGGCCAACGCGCCGGTTTGCCGTGCTGGGTTGCATCCCCCGGCAGATTCTTTTCGACCCGGGCCGCGAAGACACATCGGGCGGGGATGCGACCCGTTAAAGAGGGCCGGCGTGCCGCCGTCGGCCGCCCCCGGCAGGATCGGTGACCCATGCGCCAGCTCATCCTCATGCGCCACGGCAAGGCCGAACCGGCGTCGGGCGGGGGCGACCACGCCCGCCCCCTGTCGCCCCGGGGCCGGGCCGAGGCCGCCGAAGCCGGCCGCCGCCTCGCCGCCGTGGCGACGCCCGCCCTGGCACTCGTGTCGGACAGCGCCCGGACGCGGGAAACCTTGGACGCGCTCGCGCCGGCCTTCGCGCCCGCCCTGCCCCGGCGCTCAACCCGCGCCGTCTACGCCGCCAGCGCCGAAACGATCCTGGGCGAGGTGCGGTCCGCGCCGGACGACGCCGCCGCCGTGCTGGTCGTCGGCCACAACCCCGGCATCGGCGACCTCGCGCGGCGGCTCGCCGGCACGGGCGACGCGAAAGCGCTCGCCGCGCTGGCCGAGCGCTTCCCCACCTCCTGCTTCGCCGTGATCGACCTCGACGCGGACCGATGGACCGATGTCGGCGCCCCGGGCCGGCTGCGGTTCCTGCTGCCCGCGGACGAGCGCTCGGGCGAATGACGCGCCGTCGCCGGCCCTGACGTGCCGCTCGACGCGATCGGGCTGACGCTCGCCCTCCTCCTCGGGATGCCGGGCGCGCTGGCCCCCGACCCGGCGTTCCACCCGCGCGAGCGGGCGGTCGGAAACTGGCGCTGGCAGGCGGCGGCCGGCCTCGACGCGCCGCCGGGCATGCGCGCCGCCATCCTGCTCGGCCGCGACCCGGCGGCGGTGAAGCGCTGCGTCCGCCTCAACAACTATTGGTGCATCAAGCGGGGCGGCTGGGCGGGCGAGATCGCCGCCGACGCGGACGGGCACGTCGCCTTCGCGTCGGCCACCGAAGGGGCGACCGTCGCGGCGCTGCTGCTGCGCCGCTACTACGTCGACTACGGGCGCCACTCCGCCACCGCCATCGTGTCGCGCTGGGCGCCGGCGTCCTGCGGCGCCCCCGCGCCCCGCCCCGCCCGGAGCCGGGGGCCGGGCGGGCCGGCGCGGCGCGGCATCGGCGGCACGCTGCGGGCGCGGTGGCTCGCCGCGCACGGCCGGCGCGTCGCCGGCTTCGGGCGGCCGCGCGGCCGCGCGTCCTCGGTGCCGGACACCCTCATCGGCGCCGCCCTGCCCGCACCCGCCATCGCCCTGGGCCTCGGGGCGGCGCCGGTGGGCGCGGCGGCGTCGCTGCCCGAGGTCCTGCTGGCCGCGCCCCGCGCGCTCCCGTCGCCCGGCCCGGCCTGCGGCGGCGACGCGGTCCGCATCGCCAACTACGCCGCCCGCGCGGCGGCCGGCATCGCGGCTTCGCCCGAGGCGGACCTCGGACTCTTCGACGGTGACGGCCGGCCGACCCCGCATCTGGCGCGGCTGATGCGCAACATGGCGGCGGTCGAGATCGGGCCGCTCGGCGCCGGGCCGGGCCTCGTCGACGCCGCCGTGGCCCGCGCGGCGGAGATGGTGGCGGCGCGCCGCCCGCCCGCCCCTGGCGCGCCGCCCGCCGGCCGCCTAGATGAGGCCCGCCGTCCGGAGCCGCGTCCTTGAGCCTGCTGTCCGATCTCGCCTTCGAGGCCCGCAACACGGCCCGGAGCGTCGCCGACTACGTGTCGGGCAACGGGCTCAGGATCGGCGTCACCGGCCTGTCGCGCGCCGGCAAGACCGTGTTCATCACCGCGCTCGTGCAGGCCTTGACGGCGCGGGGCGGGCGCTTCCCCGTGTTCAGGGCCGCGGCCGAAGGGCGGATCGTGCGCGGCTACCTGCAACCGCAGCCCGACGACGCGGTGCCGCGCTTCGCCGTCGAGGACCACCTCGCCGCGCTGACGGTCGAGCGCCGCTGGCCGGACTCGACGCGGCGCATCTCGGAGCTGCGCGTCACGATCGACTACGAGCGTCGCGCCGGCTGGCGGGCCGGGCCGGCCTCGCTGACGCTCGACATCGTCGACTACCCCGGCGAATGGCTGCTCGACCTGCCGCTGCTCGGCAAGTCCTACGCGCAATGGTCCGCCGAAACGCTGGACGCCAGCGCGGCGGCGGCCCGGGCGCCGCTGGCGGCGGCCTGGCGCGGCCACACCGCCCTGCTGGGCGAGGACCCGCCCGCCTCCGAGGAGGAGGCCCGCCGCTGCGCCGAGCTGTTCACCAGCTATCTCCGGGCCAGCCGCACCGACCTTTACGCCCTGTCGACGCTGCCGCCGGGGCGCTTCCTGATGCCCGGCGACCTCGAAGGCTCGCCGATGCTCACCTTCGCGCCCCTGCCGGTGTCCGGGCCGCCCCGGCCGGGCTCGCTCGCCGCCACGATGGAGCGGCGCTACGAGAGCTACAAGGCCCACGTGGTGAAGCCCTTCTTCCGCGACCACTTCAGCCGGCTCGACCGGCAGATCGTGCTGGTCGACGCGCTGTCGGCGCTGAACTCCGGCCCCGCCGCGGTGCGCGACCTGCAGAACGCGCTCGGCGACGTGCTCGGCGCCTACCGGGCGGGCCGGTCGAGCCTGCTCGCGACGCTGTTCCGCCCGCGCATCGACCGCATCCTGTTCTGCGCCACCAAGGCCGACCACCTCCACCACACCAGCCACGACCGGCTCGAAGCCATCCTGCGGCTGCTCGTCGCCCGCGCCATCGCGCGGGGCGAGGCCGTGGGGGCCGACATCGACGTCATCGCGCTGGCCGCCGTGCGGGCGACGCGCGAAGCTTCGGTGAAGCAGGGCCGCGACGCGCTCGACGCCATCGTGGGCACGCCCCTCGCCGGCGAGGTGATCGACGGCGAAACCTTCGACGGGCTCGCCGAAGCGGCGGTGTTCCCGGGCGAGCTTCCGCCCGACCCGAAGCTGGCGTTGCGCGGCGACGGGCTGGCCCTGGCCGAGGGCGACAACGACTACCGCTTCGTGCGCTTCCGCCCCCCGGCCGTGTCGGCGGAGCCGGACGCCGCCCTGCCCCACATCCGGCTCGACCGGGCCCTGCAGTTCCTGCTCGGGGACAAGCTCGCGTGACGATTCCCGACGACCGTCCCCGCACGCGCCCGCGCGCGTTCCGCCTCGCGCCCGCCGAACCGCCGGACCCGGCCGCCGTCGCGCTCCCGCCGCGGGCGCCGGCCGTGATCGAGCCGCAGGACGACCCCTTCGCGCGGGAAGCGGCGCGCGCCGCCCTGGGGCCCGACGAAACCGCGGTGGAGGACGCGCAGGCGCTCGGCATGCAGCGCCGCGGCCGGCGCGGCTGGGGCACGCTGTTCGTGTCCGCGCTGGGCGCCCTCGCGTCGCTCGGGCTGTGGCTCTGGGTCGACCGCCTCGTCGAGGACCTGTTCGCCCGCACGCCAGCCCTGGGCTGGTTCGGCCTCGGCCTGCTGGCGCTGGCCGGCGTCGCCGCCGCGGCGCTGCTCGTCAAGGAAACCGTGGGCGTGCTGCGGCAGGCCAGGGTGGCGCGCCTGCACGGCGCCTTGGCGGCGGCGCGCCTCGCCGACGACCGGGACGCCGCGCGGCGGCTCGTGGCCGAGGTGGCGGCGCTCTACGCCGCGCGACCCGAAACCGCGCGGGGCCGGGCCGAACTGCGGCAGGCTTCGGGCGAGATCGTCGACGGGCGCGACCTCATCGACATCGCCGAAAGCGCCCTGCTCCGGCCCATCGACCGGGCGGTGGCGGCCGACATCGCGGCGGCGGCGAAGCGGGTGTCGCTCGTCACCGCCATCAGCCCCCGCGCGGTGATCGACCTCGTTTTCGTGGCGGGGCAGATCGTGTGGCTGATCCGCCGCATCGCCGAACGCTACAGCGGTCGGCCGGGCCTGCTCGGCTTTCTCAAGCTCGCGAGGTCGGTGGGCGCGCATCTGGCCGTCACGGGCGGCATGGCGGTGGGCGACAGCCTGGTCCAGCAGGTGGTCGGGCACGGCATCGCGGCGAAGCTGTCGGCGCGGCTCGGCGAAGGGGTGCTCAACGGCATGCTGACGACCCGCGTCGGGCTGTCCGCCATGGCGGTGTGCCGGCCCATGCCCTTCGCGGTCGAGAAGGCGCCGGGCGTGAAGGACGTGGCGCCCTTCCTGTTCAAAGCGGAGGGATGAGGGCCGGGACGGCGCGCC
The DNA here is from genome assembly GCF_004137685.1 of Lichenibacterium minor. Taxonomy (GTDB): domain Bacteria; phylum Pseudomonadota; class Alphaproteobacteria; order Rhizobiales; family Beijerinckiaceae; genus Lichenihabitans; species Lichenihabitans minor. Next base: position 32,527 of record NZ_QYBB01000017.1, read on the forward strand.
GCCCCCTGTCCCATCCCGACCCGGGAGCCTCAGCGGCAGGCCTTGCGCTCCAGGTGGGTGTTCAAGCCGCCCGGGCCGCAGCGATAAAGGCCGGCGCGGCGGTTTCGGTTGAAGCGGCGATAGCGGTAGTGCGGGTAGCGCATGTACTGGACGGCCGTTACGGCGCCGGCATCGGAAGACTGCCCCATGGCGGGAGCGATCGGCATGGCCTCGGCGCTCTCCACCCCGGCGGTCAGGCCGGTGAGCGACAGGGCCAGGGCGCCGGCGAGGGCGACGCGGCGGAGGAGCGAGGTTTCACGCATGCTGGTCTCCGTGGGGACGGCGTCGCCCCGGTGGCGGCGCCCGTCGATGGGGGAAGACCCGCGTTGCGCGGCCCCGCATCCGGCAGGTGAAGCGCGGGCGTGGAACGAAGGGTCCACACGGCCGCCAGATTTAATGTGGCGGGATCAGCCCCCGACGCCCGTCATTTCGGAGGACATCTCCCACAGGCGCCGGGCGGCGGCGTCGTCCTGACCGGCGCGGCTGGTCCTGGCGGGCTTCCGCTTGCTGTAGTACCCGCCCGAACGCCCCTCCACCTCCGGCGACGTCGCGAGGTGGACCAGCGTTTCGGCTCCCTTCTCGGGCGTGACGGCGAAGAGCGATTTCGCGAGCCCGAAGACCGGGCGGAGCGGGCCGCCGGTCTCGTCGCCGAAGCGCGACGCCACGAAGCCGGGATGGAAGCAGGTCGCCGTCACGCCCGTGCCGGCCAGGCGCCGCGCCAGTTCGCGGGTGAACAGGACGTTGCACAGCTTCGCCCGGCAATAGGCCACCCAGCCCTTGTAGCCGCCGCGAGCCTGGAGGTCGTCGAAGTCGAGCGTGGCGAAGCGGTGCCCTTCCGACGAGGTCGACACCACGCGCGACGGCGCCGCGGCCTTCAACGACGGCAGCAGGGCGTCGGTGATCACGAAATAGCTGAGGTGGTCGAGCGCGAAGGTCTTCTCGAAGCCGCCCTCGACCTCGTCCCGCCGATCGAACAGGGCACCGGCGTTGTTGACCAGCACGTCGATCCGCGGCTCCGCGGCCGCGATGGCGGCGCCGACGCGCTTCATCTCGCTCAGGCGCGACAGGTCGGCCAGGTGCAGGGCGTGGTCGGCGCCCGGGTTGGCGCGGCGGAGCTGCCGCAACGCCGCTTCGGCGCGGTCCGGGTCGCGCGCCACCAGCACGATGCGGGCGCCGCCGCGCGCCAGCTCCAGCGCACCGGCGAGCCCGATGCCCGACGTGCCGCCCGTCACCACGATGGTCTTCATGTGCCCGTCCTCCGATTCTCCGGCGTCAACGCGGCGGGGGGCGGGTCGGCCGCATGGCGCCGCGCGCGAGCGGGGCCGCCCCGGCACCCCGTCGCCCGGGGCACCGTGGCGCGGGCGCCGCGCTGGGCGTCACGCCGACAGAGGCTTCTCGATCACCACGAAATGCAGGTCGTCGCGCAGCGGCCGCCCGAAGCGCTCGTCGCCGTAGGGGAATGGCTTCGTGCGGCCCGTCGGCGCATAGCCGCGGCGCCCGTAGAAGGCGATGAGCTCGGCGCGGGAGTGGATCACCGTCATCTCGACCGCGGCGCAGCCGGCCTCCCTGGCGCGCCGCTCGACCTCGCCGATCAGCGCCGCCCCGAGCCCCCGCCCCTGACGGGCGGGGTCGACCGTCAGCATGGCCAAGTGGCAGAGGAGCCGGTCGCCGTCGTCGCGGAAGCGCTGCGTCATCACGCAGGCGACGGGTGGGCCGCCCGGCGCCTCGCGCAGGACCAGGATCGCGCTCGGGTCCGGGGCGTCGAGCTCGTCCCGCAGCGTCGCGGCGTCGGTGCGCTGGCCGGCGAGCAGGTCCGACTCGTGGGTCCACCCCCGCCGCGCCGCGTCGCCGCGATAGGCGGCGTTGACCAGGTCGGCGACGGCGGACAGGTCGGCCCGCGACGCTTCGACGATGACGGATCCCATCACGCGGCCCTCCCCAGCACCTCGTCGACCCAGGCCGGCACCGCCTCGGTCGCCCGCCCGTAGGCGGCGCGGTCGAACAGGCCGGCGTTGTCGGCCGCCCCCAGGTTGATCTCCAGCGTCGGCACGCCGCGCAACCGCGCTTCGGCGACGAAGCCGGCCGCCGGGTACACGGCGCCCGACGTGCCGATGGCGACGAAGAGGTCGGCGGCGCGGAGCTCGCGCGCGACCGCGTCGAGCCCGCGCGGCATCTCGCCGAACCACACGATGTCGGGACGGAGCCGGGCCGCCGCGCAGGCGGGACAGCGGGCCTCGACCCCCAGATCGGCCGGACCCATGTCGCCGCGCCAGTCCGAGGCCGTGCCGCAGCCGAGGCAGCGGGCCCGGAACAGCTCGCCGTGGAGGTGGTGGACACGGGCCGAGCCGCCGCGCTCGTGCAGGTCGTCGACGTTCTGGGTGCACAGAAAGAGCGCGCCGCCCCGGGCCGCGAGGCCCCGCTCCAGCCGGGCCAGCGCCGCATGGGCGGCGTTGGACTCGGCCGAAAGCGCGGTGCGGCGGCGCCAATCGTAGAAGCGGTGAACCAGGACCGGGTCCGCCGCGAAGGCTTCGGGCGTGGCGAGCCGGCGGGGGTCGTGCCGCTCCCACAGCCCGTCGGGGTCGCGGAAGGTGCCGAGCCCGCTTTCGGCCGACACGCCGGCCCCCGTCAGCGCGAAGACCAGCATGCCGGAGCGACCTACTGGGCGGCTTCCGATTCTTCGGCGCCCGAGCGCAGGTTCTCCGAACGCGGCATGCCGACGATGTTGAAGCCGCCGTCGACGAAGTGGACCTCGCCGGTGACGCCGCGCGACAGGTCGGACAGGAGGTAGAGGGCCGAGCCGCCGACGTCCTCGATGGTGACGGGGCGGCGCAGCGGCGCGTGGGCGCGGTGGTAGTTGTACATGAAGCGCGCATCGGTGATGCCGGCGCCCGCCAGGGTCCGCACCGGGCCGGCCGAGATGGCGTTGACGCGCAGGCCCACGGCGCCGTAGTCGGCCGCGAGGTAGCGCACCGAGGCTTCCAGCGCCGCCTTGGCGACGCCCATGACGTTGTAGTTCGGGGTGACGCGGGTGGCGCCCCCGAACGTCAGGGTGACGAGCGACCCGCCCGGCGCCATCAGGGGCGCGGCCCGCTTGGCGATCTCCGTGAAGGAGAAGGCCGAGATCACCATGGTGCGGACGAAGTTGTCGCGCGTGGTGTCGGCGTAGCGGCCCTTCAGCTCGTTCTTGTCCGAATAGGCGATGCCGTGGACCAGGAAGTCGAGCCCGCCGAACCGGTCGCGCACGGCGTCGAAGGCGGCGTCCACCGTGTCGAGCTTCTCGACGTCGCAGGGCACGACGAGGTCGGACCCCAGCGACAGCGCCAGCGGCTTCACACGCTTGCCCAGCGCTTCGCCCTGGTAGGTGAAGGCCAGCTCCGCCCCTTCGGCGGCGAGCGCCTTGGCGATGCCCCAGGCGATGGAGTGGTCGTTGGCCACGCCCATGATCAGCCCGCGCTTGCCGCGCATCAGGCCACCGGTGGCGGAGGCGGCCGTCGTGGTTGCCTGCGCCATGATCAAAGGTCCGGATGCTGGAAGACGAGGGACGCGTTGGTGCCGCCGAAGCCGAAGCCGTTGGACAGGACGGTGCCGAGCCGCACCCCGTCCCGCCGCTCGCGGACGATGGGCATGTCGGCGAAGAGCGGGTCGATGGTGTCGATGTTGGCGCTTTCGCAGATGAAGCCGTGGTTCATCATCAGCAGCGAGAAGACCGCCTCGATGGCGCCGGTGGCGCCCTGGGCGTGGCCCGACAGGCTCTTGGTGGCGGCGATGGGGGGGCACTTGTCGCCGCTGCCGAACACGTCGCGCAGCGCGTCGATCTCCGCCTCGTCGCCCTTGGGGGTCGATGTGGCGTGGGGGTTGATGTAGTCGACCGGCGCCTTCACGCCCTCCAGCGCCATGCGCATGCAGCGCCGCGCGCCCTCGCCCGACGGCGCCACCATGTCGTGCCCGTCGCTGGCCAGGCCGTAGCCGACGATCTCGCCGAGGATCTTGGCGCCCCGCGCCACCGCGTGGTCGCGGTCTTCCAGGGTCAGGATGCCGGCGCCGCCCGAGATGACGAAGCCGTCGCGGTCCCGATCGAAGGCGCGGGACGCCACGGCGGGGCGGTCGTTGAAGTTCGACGACATGGCGCCCATCGCGTCGAACAGCACCGACAGCGTCCAGTCGAGTTCCTCGCAGCCGCCCGCGAACATCACGTCCTGCTTGCCGTACTTGATGGCCTCGTAGGCGTTGCCGATGCAATGGTTCGAGGTCGCGCAGGCCGACGCGATCGAATAGTTGATGCCCTTGATCTTGAACCAGGTGGCGAGGGTGGCGGAGCCCGTCGACGACATGGCCTTCGGCACCGCGAAGGGCCCGACCTTCTTCGGCCCCTTGGTGCGGGCGATGTCGGCCGATTCCACCACCGTGCGGGTGGACGGGCCGCCCGAGCCGACGATGATGCCGGTGCGCGGGTTCGACACCTCCTCGGGCTGCAGCCCCGACTGGGCGATCGCCTGTTCCATGGCGACCTGCGCCCAGGCGCTGCCGCCGCCGTGGAACCGCAGGGCGCGCCGGTCGAGCACGGTTTCGGGGTCGAGGGTCGGGGCGCCCTGGACCTGGGAGCGGAAGCCGAGCTCGGCGTAGCGCTCCGCGCGCACGATGCCCGAGCGGGCGTTCCGCAGCGAATCCAGGACTTCGGCGGAGGTGTTGCCGATGGACGAGACGATGCCCATCCCGGTGACGACGACGCGACGCATGCTTGATCTCTCCAGGGCGGCGCGGTTCAGGCGGCTTCGGGCTTGAACAGGCCGACGCGCAGGTCCTTGGCGTCGTAGATGCGGCGACCGTCGGCTTCGAGCCAGCCATCCGCGATGCCGAGCACGAGCCGGCCCTTGAACACGCGCTTGATGTCGATGCCGTAGACCACGCGCTTCACGCCCGGCAGCACCTGATCGGTGAACTTCACCTCGCCCACGCCGAGCGCGCGGCCCTTGCCCGGCAGGCCGAGCCAGCCGAGGTAGAAGCCGACGAGCTGCCACAGGGCGTCGAGCCCCAGGCACCCCGGCATGACGGGGTCGCCCTGGAAGTGGCAGCCGAAGAACCACAGGTCCGGGTTCACGTCGAGCTCGGCGCGGATGACGCCCTTGCCGTTGGCGCCGCCTTCTTCGGCGATCTCGGCGATGCGGTCGAACATCAGCATGGGCGGCAGGGGAAGCTGCGCGTTGCCGGGTCCGAAGAGTTCGCCCCGCCCGCAGGCCAGGAGATCGCCGTGATCGAAGCTCGAGCGCTTGTCGCCCATGAAGACGAGAACCTTCTTCAGCCGCGCAACGGGGATCGGCACGGGTCTTTGACCGCGTCCCGTATCACGGCATAAGGCGGGCCGGAAGCCTCGTCGGGCCGGAGCACCGACCGGGCGGATCCGTGCCTCCGGCCAGCGAGACCGCCCGTGACCCTGAAGATCCTGACCGTCGTGGCGGTCGCCCTGGTGGACGCCGACGGGCGGGTGCTGATCGCCCAGCGGCCGGCAGGCAAGGCCCTGGCCGGGCTTTGGGAGTTCCCCGGCGGCAAGCTCGACCCGGGCGAGCGGCCCGAAGCCGCGCTGATCCGGGAGCTCGACGAGGAGCTCGGCATCGCCGTGAAGGAGGCCTGCCTGGCGCCCCTGACCTTCGCCAGCCATGCCTACCCGGATTTCCACCTGCTGATGCCGCTTTGGGTGTGCCGCCGCTGGGAGGGCACCGTGGCGCCGCGCGAAGGGCAGGCGCTGAAGTGGGTGCGGGCCGGCAAGCTGCGGGACTACCCGATGCCCCCCGCCGACGAACCGCTGATCCCGCCGCTGATCGACCTGCTCGGGGTTTGACGGCAGGCGCGGTGGCCGGAGGCCGCTCCTGCCGCATTGCGGCCGCGCGGCGCCTCGTGGCAGAAGTGCGCCGTCCCGACACGCGCGCCACGCCCGCCGGCCAGGGTCGGACGCCGGGGGGAGCCGCGCCCCGCCACGAGGGACGAGCCGCCACCATGACACGACGCATCGGCGCCGGACCCGGCACCCCCCGGCGCCTGGCCTTCGCCGCCGCGGTCGCGGCATCCCTGCTCTGCGCCGGCGCGGCCCGCGCGCAGTCGGTGACGGTTTCGGTCGACCGGACGAGCTTCACCGCGCTGGCGTCGAACTTCGGCGGGGCCAACATTTCCTCGCCCGACACCCCCGTGGCGTTCGGCGACCCCGCCGTGCGCGCCTTCGTCAAGCCGCTCCAGCCCGGGGTGCTGCGCTGGCCCGGCGGCACGGTGAACGACTTCTTCGTGTGGAACACCGGCCGCATCCCGGCGCCGGCGGGCTCGGCGACGTCGAGGACGCGGCCGGGCGTGCCGACCCCGATCGACATCGCCAGGGCGGTCTTCTCGCCCTACCCCGCGATCGGCTTCAACAGGGAGGTGGCGCGGGCGACCGACGAGCTGCAGCCGATCCTCGACGGCAAGGGCGGCAACCCGCTCGGCGACCGCGAGCACGGGTTCGCCGGCTTCGCCACCGCGCTCGGGGCGCGCTTCGTCGTGGTGGTCAACGCCACGACCGACACCGCGGAAGCGGCGGAGCGCCTGGCTTTCGCCGTGGCCCGGCGCGGGCTGCCCGTGGTGGGGTTCGAGCTCGTCAACGAGCCGTACTTCCTCCAGGTCCCGGCTTCGGACGGTCCCATCGCCCTGCCGCCGGGCGCCCTCCGCGTGAGCGGCGCCTTCGCGGACGGCGGCGACTACCTCGCGAAGATGAAGCCCTACCGCGACGCCATCAAGCGCGCCTTCGTGTCGGCCGGGGTCGACCCCGGCCGCGCCCTCGTGGCGATCGGCGGCGGCTACGCGGGCGACACGTCCAGCCGCAACCGGACATGGATGGCCGACCTCGCCGCCTACACGAGCGCGCACGGCGCCTGGTGGGACGCGGTGGCGTTCCACTTCTACCCGCCGGAATCCAAGGCCGACGACTTCGCGACCAAGATGACCTACGCCAACGACGGCCTGGCGACCGGCACCGACCCCTTCGTCGCGAGCTATCGCGCGATGAACTGGAGCGCCGGCAAGCCGCTGCTCCTCACGGAGTTCAACGTCACGCTGAACGACCGCACCATCGAGGGCAGCGTCTACGCGGGCGTGTTCAGCGCCGAATACGTGGCCCGCATGTCGCGCTTCCCCGAAACCGCCGACGTGATGCTGCACGAGCTGTTCTCGTCCAGGGACGGCGTCGGCGTGCCGTCCACCGCCATCGACGGCGCGGGGGACTGGAAAGCCGAGCTCGCGGCAGCCGGCCAGGCCGGGCAGGTGCTCGACACCACCGGGCGCATCCGCGGGCTGTTCTACACCGCCCAGATCCTGGGCCTGAGCCTCGCCGACGCGGCCGTCAATGCCAGCGACCGCGTCCTCGGCACGACCGTCACGGGAGCGACCGGCTCGGTGCCGACCCGCAGCGCCACCCTGCCCGCGGTGTTCGCGCAGGGATACCGGGGCCGCGACGGAAGCACCCACGTCATCGTCACCAACAAGGGTGCGGATGCCAAGCTCGTCCGGCTCGTGGTCGACGGGCAGGCCGTGTCGGCGCCGCTGCAGGTGGACGTGCTGGCGCCGACGAACGGCGACCCGGGCCAGGTCAACACGGCCTCGGCCCAGCCCGTGGCGGTGGCGCATGCCGCCGTGCAGGGCCCCATGACGCTGCCCGGCTACGCCGTCGCGCATCTGGTCGTCGGCGCCCCGTGACGGGACGGGGTTCCACGCTCGCCGCGCTGCGCCGCGGCGACCTCGCCGGGGCGCGCGAACTGCGGATCGACGAGCCGCTCGACGCCTTCCCGCGCGACGTCTTCGCCCTCGCCGACACGCTGGAACTGCTGGACCTCGGCGGCACGGGCCTGTCCGCCCTGCCCGACGACATGGGCCGGCTGAGCCGGCTCCGCGCCCTGTTCTGTTCCGGCAACCCGTTCGCGCGGCTGCCGCCCGCGCTCGGCGGCTGCGCGGGCCTCGAACAGGTCGGGTTCCGCGGCTGCGGCATGGCCGAGGTGCCGGCCGAAGCCCTGCCGCCGCGGCTGCGATGGCTCACCCTCACCGACAATGCCATCGCGGCCCTGCCGGCAGCCCTGGGGGAACGGCCCGCGCTGCAGAAGCTGATGCTGGCGGGCAACCGCCTCGCAGCCCTGCCCCCCACGCTCGCGGGCGCGCCGAGGCTGGAACTGATCCGCCTCGCCGCCAACCGCTTCGACGCCCTGCCGCCCTGGCTGCCGGAGCTGCCGTGCCTGGCCTGGGCGGCCTGGGGCGGCAACCCGTGCGAGGCCGGCGCGGCCCCGCCCGCCGCCGCCGCGGTGCCCTGGGCGGGGCTGGAGATCGGCGCGCCGCTCGGCGAAGGCGCGTCGGGCCGCATCCACGCCGCCGTGTGGCGGGACGGGGGCGAGAACCGGCCCGTGGCGGTGAAGCTGTTCAAGGGCGCGGTGACCAGCGACGGGCTGCCCGAGCGCGAGATGGCGGCCTGCCTCGCCGCCGGCGCGCACCCGCACCTGGCCGGCGCGCTCGGCCGTGTCGTCGGCCACCCGGGCGGCGCCGACGCGCTCGTGATGCCGCTGCTGCCGCCGGGCTGGCGCCCCCTCGCGGGTCCGCCGAGCCTCGCGTCCTGCAGCCGCGACGTCTACGACCCCGGCCTGCGCTTCGCGCCGGAGGTCGCCCTGCGCATCGCGCGCGGCATCGCATCGGCGGCCGCGCACCTCCACGCGCGGGGGCTCAGCCACGGCGACCTTTACGCCCACAACGTGCTGTGGGACGGCGCGGCGGGCGAAGCGGTCCTGAGCGACTTCGGCGCCGCCTCGGCGCTGCCCCCCGGGGACGCGGGCGCCGGCTGGGCCCGCATCGAGGTCCGCGCCTTCGGCATCCTGCTCGGCGAAGTGCTCGACCGCTGCGACGGGCTCGCGGCGCTGCGCGACCTGGAGCGCGCCTGCACGGCGCCAGACCCGCGGGCGCGGCCCGCCCTGGCCGACGTGTCGCGCGCCCTCGCGGCGGCCGGAGCCTGACGGCGGCCCGCATGCTCGAACTCCGGGACTACCAGCGCAGGAGCCTCGACGCGCTCGCCGACGCGTGGCGGGCCGGCGAGGACGGCAGCCTCGTCGTGCTGCCGACGGGGGCGGGGAAATCCCTGGTCATCGCCGCGCTGGCGGCCGAAACGCTGGCGCGGGCGCCGGACGCCCGCGTCGCCGTGGTGACGCACAGCCGCGAGCTGATCGCCCAGAACCACGCCGAGCTGACCCGCCTTTGGCCCGAAGCGCCGGCCGGTGTCTATTCGGCCGGCCTCGGGCGGCGCGACGCCGACGCGCAGGTGCTGGTGTGCGGCGTGCAGTCGGTGTGGGACAAGCTCGATGCCGTGGGGCCGCGCGACCTCGTGGTGGTCGACGAGGCCCACCTCATCCCCCGCTCGTCCGAAACGCGCTACGGCCGCCTCCTCGCCGGGTTGCGGGCCCTGCGCCCGGAGATGCGCGTCGCGGGCTTCACGGCGACGCCCTACAGGCTCGACAGCGGGCGGCTCGACGAGGGGCCGGGACGCCTCTTCACCCGCATCGTCTACGAAGCCAACGTCGGCGACCTCATCCACCGCGGATGGCTGTCGCCGCTCGTGTGCAAGGCGACCCTGACGGCGCTGGACGTGGCCGACGTGCCGAAGCGCGGCGGCGACTACGTGCCGGCCCTGCTCGAAGCCGCGGTGAACCGGGACGGCATCACGCAGGCCGCCGTGGCCGAGCTCGTCGCCTACGGGCGCGAGCGCCGCGCCTGGCTGGCCTTCTGCGCCGGCGTGGCCCATGCGGACGCGGTGCGCGACGCCGTGCGGGCCCAGGGTTTCACCTGCGAAACCGTGTCGGGCGACACGCCCAAGCGCGAGCGGACCCGGATCGTGGCGGCGTTCCGCGCCGGGAAGACCCGCTGCCTGACCTCGGTGGGCGTGCTGGCGACCGGCTTCAACGTGCCGGAGGTCGACCTCATCGCGCTCCTGCGCCCCACGCAGAGCACGGGCCTCTACGTGCAGCAGGTCGGCCGCGCGCTGCGCCGCGCGCCCGGCAAAGCGGACGCGCTGGTGCTCGACTATGCGGGGCTGGTCCGCATGCACGGCCCCGTCGACATCGTCACGGCGCGCACGGCCGCGGCGGTGCGGGGCCGCGAGGACGAGGTCAGGGCCAAGCCCTGCCCGGACTGCGGCGTGCTGATCCCGCTCAACGCTTCGACCTGCGAGCGCTGCTGGGTCGAGCCGGAGCCCGGCGACCCGCCCCACGACCCGGAAGCCGAGGACGCGCTGCCGATCCTGTCGGACCAGCTTCCGCCCGACCGGCGCCCCACCTGGCACCCGGTGCCGGACTGGCGCTTCGAGTTCGCGCCGCCGGGGGCCGGGCCGCGCGGGCTGGACCTCGTCCTCGCCTGCGACGGCGGCTCCGTGCGGGTGCGGCTCCACCCGGAAGAAAGCGGCTACCTGCGCCAGAAGGCGGTGGGCTGGTGGCGCGGCCTCGGCGGCGGCCCCGACGCGCCGATGACGGCGGCGGAGCTCGTCGAGCGCCGGGACGAGCTCGTGCGGCCGAGCGCCGTGCGGGTGCGCGCCGCGGGCCTGTCCGAGCAGGTCGAGTGCCGGATGCCGGACGGGCGGGTCTTTTCCGACGTGCGGCGGCCGGGATGAAGCCGCGCCGCGGCGGCTCCGGCATCGCCGCCAGAGCCGAATGTGATTGGCGGCCGGCCCGGCCCGGTGGCATCGAGACCGGGCGTTTCCGCCCGGATCCCCCATGACCTCGACCCTCGACGCCGTCACGCTGCCCTTGTTCGTCCCGGCCGACAGGCCGGAGCGCTTCGCCAAGGCCTTCGCGGCCGGGGCCGACGCCGTCATCCTCGACCTCGAGGACGCGGTCGCGCCGGGGCGGAAGGCGGACGCGCGGGCGGCGCTGCTCGCGGCGCGGGACGCAATCGCGGCGGCGGGCTGCCCGGTGCTGGTGCGCGTCAACGCGCCCGGCACGCCCTGGCACGAGGAGGACCTCGCCGCCGCGGCATCGCTGCCGCTGGCGGCCCTCGTGCTGCCCAAGGCCGAGGCGGCGAGCGCCGTGGCGGCGGCGCGGCGCGGCGCGGGCGCGCCGGTGCTGGCCTTGATCGAAAGCGCGCGGGGCGTGGCCGGCGCGCGCGAGGTCGCGGACGCGGCGGAGCGGCTGCTCTTCGGCGCGATCGACCTCGCCGCCGACCTCGGCTGCGCGGAGGAGCGCGACGCGCTGCTCTTCGCCCGCGCCGAGATCGTGCTGGCGAGCCGCCTCGCCGGACGCCCGGCCCCGCTCGACGGCGTGACACCGGGCTACCGGGACGGCGCGCCGGTGGAGGACGACGCGCGCTACGCGGCGCGGCTCGGCTTCGGCGGCAAGCTCCTCATCCACCCGGCCCAGATCGCCCCGGCGCGCGCCGGCTTCGCGCCGTCCGACGCCGAGGTCGCCTGGGCGAAGCGCGTCCTCGCGGCGGCGGCGGACGGGCGCGCCGTCGCGGTCGACGGCGCCATGGTGGACGCGCCGGTGCGGCTGCGCGCCGAGCGCATCGTGGCGAGGGCGGGCTAGATCACGGTTTCGCCGGCGGCCAGGGCGGCGTTTCCGGCGTGCGGAGGCACGTGCCGGAATAGCTGCGCTCCCCCGACGCCACCCAGGCGCCTCCGGCGTCGTGGCAGCGGTCGACCGCGGCCTCGTGGGTCCGGCGCGCCTGGTCGAAGACGAAACAGACCGTGCCGCCCACCAGCGCGGCGATCACCGCCAGCCCGGCGAACAGGATCCCCTTCACGGCACCCCACTTCTCGACATCCATCCCGCCACCCTACAGGTCCCGGCCCCGTCCCGCACGGGCGGTTTCACAGCGCGGCCCGCGTCCTGTATCTTCCGCGTCGCCCCTTCACGTCGCGAGAGCCCCGCCATGACGCTTCTGAGCAGCACCTACGGCAAGGGCCGCGTCCGCGTCATGCGGCTGGCGGGCGACGGCGAGCACCGGGACGTGCGCGAACTCGAGGTCCGCGCCATGCTGACCGGCGACATCGACCGCGCCTTCACCGAGGCCGACAATTCCACGACGGTGTCGACCGACACGATCAAGAACGTGGTCAACATCGTCGCCCGCGAGGAGCTGGACGCCGGCGCCGAGGTGTTCTGCCGCGCCGTCGCGGCGCGCCTGCTCGACCGCTATCCCGGCATGCGCTCCGCCACCGTGTCGGCCCGCGAAACGCGCTGGAACCGCATGGGGATCGACGGCGCCCCCCACCCCCACGCCTTCACGCGCGACGGCAACGGCGTCGGCACCGCGGAAGCCGTGACGGACCGCTCGGGCGGGCGGATGTCGTCGGGCCTGTCGGGCTTCACCTTCCTGAAAGCGACCGCGTCGGGCTGGGCCGGCTACGTCAAGGATCCCTACACGACGATCCCCGAAACGCACGACCGCATCGCCGCGACCGCCATGGAGGCGAGCTGGGGCTGGGAGCGCGATCCCGCCGACTTCGCGCAGGCCAACGCCCGCGTGCTCGACGCCATGCTGCGCGTCTTCGCCACCACCTATTCCCACAGCGTGCAGGACAGCCTGTACCGCATGGGCGAGGCGGCGCTGGCGGCCGTGCCGGAGATCGACACGATCAGCCTCGCCTGCCCCAACAAGCACTACCTGCCGGTCAACCTCGCGCCGTTCGGGATGGACAACCCCAACCGCGTCTTCGTCGCCACCGACGAGCCGCACGGCCAGATCGAGTGCACGATCGGGCGCTGACGGGCGAAGGCCTCAAAGGCCCGACACCGTGCCGCCGTCCGCCGCGGCCGCGATCCGTCCGGCGCCGTCGCGCAGCGCCACACCCGCGAGCCCGACCGGCGAGCCTCCCGCTTCGACGACCTGGTGCCCCGCCGAGCGCAGCGGCGCCACCGGGCCGGGTTCCCGGTCCCGCTCGACCAGCACCGCGCCTTCGCGCCCGTCGGGCGTCGCTCCCAGGGCGAAGCGGGCCGCCGCCGATGCGTCGCCCGCCGGCCGGCCGCGCATGACGCGGTCCGCCAGCTGCGCCGCGACGGCGGGCGCGTGGTCCCCGACGGAGCCGAGCGCCGCCACGCGGCCGTCGCGGGCGTTGCCCAGCAGAACGGGCAGGCTCGCGAGCGGCACCCGGCGGCCGGGGCGCAGCACGGGCCCGAAGTCGGGGTCGACCGCCAGGGCGGCGCCGCGGTTGCCCATGAGGATCCCCGTGCGCCCCGACACCACGCCGGACCCGAACGGGCCCCCCGCCGTCAGCACGACCGACACTGCGGCCCCGTCGCGGTCGACGGCCCCGATCCAGGCCGCCGCTTCCGCCAGCAGGGGCGCGGGCGGCGCCGCGGCGGGGCGCGCCCGCCCGCGGTCGAGCGTCAGGCTGAACCGGGCCAGGCGCGCGGGGTCGACGATGTCGGCGGGGTCGCGCCCGGCCGCATCGGCATCGGCGACGATCGCGTCGGCGGCGCGGCAGGCCTCGATCAGCCCGTGCCACCGCGCGAAGCCGTCTGCCCCGCCCATGTCGAAGCCCGCCGCCGCGAGCCCGTCGACGAGGCCCAGCGCGGCGGCGGCGCGCAGGCCGGAGCGGGTCGGCGGCACCGCCAGCGCGTGGCGGCCGAGGTCGAGCGCGTGCGGCTCGCGCCAGCGCGCTTCCGCGCGCCGCAGGTCGGTGCGCCCCAGCGGGCAGGCGAGCGCGTCGAGGTCGGCGGCGAGTTCGCGGGCGACGTCGCCGCGGTAGGCGTCGTCGAGGCCCGCGTCGGCGAGGTGGTCGAGCGTGGCCGCCAGGGCGGCGGCCCGGCGGCGGTCGCCGGCCCGCGGCGGCTCGCCCCCGTCCAGGAAGGCCGCCGCGAAGCCCGGCACGGCGGACAGCGCGGGCGCCGCCCGGGCGAGGGCTTCGGCGCCCGGCACGGACAGGTCCCAGCCGCCCCGTGCCGCCGCGATCGCGGGCGCGAGCAGCCGCGCCACCGGCATGCGGCCGCCGCTCGCGGCCGACAGGGCATGGACCTCGATCCAGCCCGCCACGGCCCCGGGGACGACCAGCACCGCTTCGGGCCCGTGGACCGGGATGGAGTCACGGTCTCTTCCGCGGAAGAACGACAGGCGCGCCGCCGCGGCGACCGTGCCCCGCGCGTCGAGCACCCGCACGCGGCCGCGGGGACCGGGCTCCCGGATCATCCACAGCGCGTCGCCGCCCAGGCCCGCGCGGTCCGGCACCACGACGGCCGACACCATGGCGGCGGCGAGCGCCGCCTCGACGACGGTGCCGCCTTCCACCAGCACGTCGCGCCCCGCCGCGGCGGCGAGCGGGTGCGGCGCCGCGAGCGCGGCGGCGGAAAAGGTGTCGTGGTCGTCCATCCGGCGGTCCCCCATGACCCACGCTTCTACGGCGTTTCGCGCCGCAGCGGGCCGCAAGCTTGCAACGAGCTCGGTTCGCGATCGGACCACGCCGCTCCCGGTCTCACCGACGCGGCGCGACCCGCGCCGTGTACGGAAGGTGCGGTGCTGCTCACCGACGATGAGCCGCTGCACCGAGCGGCGCTCAGGCAGGCATCGCCTCCCTTCGCTTTCGGGACGAGAAAGATCGGCGAGGCCGGGAGCTGGCTGGAAAGCCTGTCCGGCCGCGGGATCAGGGCTCGAACCCTTCGATCACGCCAATTTGTGCCGCGCCAACCTTTCGTAGAGGGGCCGCCCCGCCTCCGCCAGCGGCTTCAAGCCGTCCGGGAGGTCGTCGAAGGCGCGCTCCGGCTTCGGCGGCGCGAAGCCCGTCGAGCGCTCGACGCCGTCGTACCAGGACGGCGCCCACACGCCGTCCGTGGCGCGCCGGCCGGGCGCCCAGGACAGCATGGCCTCGTCGAAGCCGATGCCGAGCCCGCGGCACAGGGCCGACAGCGTCCCGCGCGGGTCCACCAGCACGTCGCGCGACTCGATCACCGGCGGGGCGCGGCCGAGCCGGTCCGCCGCCCGATCGAAGAGCTCGACCTGCTGGGGCAGGCCGATCTCGTCCAGCGTCACGTCGGCGCGCTTCTCGACGTAGGACAGCAGCACCGCTTCGGGCGCCCGGATCAGGAAGGCGTTGGCCATGCCGTCGATCCAGCCGCGGTCGAAGCCGGGCAGCATGTGGTGGGTCATGTGCTTCTGGTACCAGAGCGCCCGCCCGCCCGGCACCGGCCCGGCGACCTCGGCCGCGACCGCGCCGGGGTCGTTCGACTGGGACGCGAGGATCTCGTCGTTCTGCGGGTGGATCAGGCCCGTCGCGGCCAGGTAGGCGGCGTAGAAGGGCTCGTCCGACACGGCGCAGTCGGGGCGGGCCTCGAAAGCGCGCATCATCGCGGTCGAGATGTTGCGCGGGCCGGACCACATGGCGATGCGGAGGGGGGCCCCGGTCATGCACGCCCCCGCGCTTCGGCGTCGCGCAGCGCGAAGTAATGCTCGCGGAGGCGGCGCGTGACAGGCCCCGACAGGTCGTCGGCGCCGCCCAGCGCCGGCAAGCCGCGGCCGTCGACCGTCGACACCGGGGTCAGCCCCGCGAAAGTGCCGGTGACGAAGGCCTCGTCGGCCGAGTAGACGTCGAAGAGCGAGAAGTCGCGCTCGAAGACCGGCACGCCGGCGGCGCGGGCGGCGCGGATCACGGCGTCGCGCGTGATGCCGCTCAGGCAGAAGCCGCCCCCCGAGGTCCACAGTTCGCCCTTCCGCACGATGAAGAAATGGGTCGAGTTGCAGGTCGCCACGAAGCCGCGGTCGTCGAGCATCAACGCCTCGTCGGCGCCGGCCGCCGTGGCCTGGATGCAGGCCAGGATGTCGTTGATTTTGGAATGCGAGTTGAGCTTCGGGTCCTGGTCGGCCGGGCCGGTGCGGCGGACGTGCGCGGTGAACAGCGTGATGCCGCGGCGGTACACGTCGGGCTTCGGCTGTTTCCATTCCGGCACGATGACGACCGTGGCGGGCCCGATCGTCAGGCGCGGGTCCTGGTAGGGCGAGCGCTTCCGGCCCCGCGTCACCATCAGGCGGATGTGCACGCCGTCCGCCATGCCGTTGGCGTCGAGGCAGTCGAAGAGGCGCGCCGCCAGCGCGTCGCGGCTCATGCCGATGTCGATCATCAGCATGCGGGCGCCGTCGTAGAGGCGGTCGAGATGGGCGTCGAGGAAGGCGATCCTGTTCTCGATCAGCCGCAGGCCCTCCCACACGCCGTCCCCGAGCACGAAGCCGGAATCGAACACCGACACGGTCGCGCGGTCGCGGTGCACCAGTTCGCCGTCGACCGACACCAGGACGTCGTCGTTGCGGGCGTCGCCCACGTAGTCCTGCGTTCCCGTGCTCATGCGGTCGGCTCCCCTCGATGTTCCGCGGCAGGGTGGGCCATCCGGTCGAAGCTGTCGATGCCCGCGACGGGTCGGCCGCCAAGCCCACCCGCGACCGGCACCCCCCACCCCGGTGTGGCCGCCCCGACACAGCACCCGACGATTGCGGCCAGCAGGTCGGGTCGGGGTTGCCGCTGACGACCGGGGTCGCCTAATTGCGACCGGCAGTCGTCGACCCACAGAGATGCTCCCAATGCTGGCCGGAAATCGCGTCGCCATCGTGCTGCCCGCCTACAATGCGGCGCTGACGCTGAAGCGGACGGTGGAGGAGATCCCGCGCGACATCGTCGACGACGTGATCCTGACGGACGACGCCAGCCGGGACGGCACCGCGGACCTCGCCCGCGCGATGGGCCTCCACACGATCCAGCACGACCGGAACCGCGGCTACGGCGGAAACCAGAAGACCTGCTACGCCGCCGCCCTCGCGCGCGGGGCCGACATCGTGGTGATGCTCCACCCGGACTACCAGTACACGCCCCGGCTGATCCCCGCGATGGCGGGGATGATCGCGTCCGGGCACTACGACGCCGTGATGGCGTCGCGGATCCTCGGCAACGGCGCGCTCGAGGGCGGGATGCCGCTCTACAAGTACGTGGCCAACCGGGGCCTCACGGCCGTCGAGAACCTGCTCCTCGGCCAGAAGCTGAGCGAGTATCACTCCGGCTACCGGGCCTGGAGCCGGACCGTGCTGCAGAAGCTCCCCCTGCGGCTGTGCTCGGACGACTTCGTGTTCGACAACCAGATGCTGGCGCAGGCCGTGCAACAGAATTTCCGAATCGGCGAGATCTCCTGCCCGACGAAATATTTCGAGGAAGCGTCCTCGATCAACTTCCGGCGCAGCGTCGTCTACGGCCTCGGCGTGTTGAAGACCGCCGTCGACTTCAGGCTGCACCGATGGGGCATCCGGCCGTCGCCGCTGTTTCCCGGCGACGGGACCGGCGTGCTGATGCCGGCGGCGGGGCCGCGCCCGTGAGCGTGCGCGCGCCGTCGCGCCTCGCCATCGCCGCCCTGGGGCTGGCCGTCGTCCTGGCGTCGGCGGCGGCGCTGAACGCGATGGCGCCGGGCGCCGCCACGGGCCTCATCGACCGGAGCGTGGCTGTCGCGGGCGCGATGGGTCCCTGGGGCACGGCGCTGTTCGTCCTCCTGCAGGTCGGCATCGCGGTCAGCGGAATCCTGCCGGCGTCGCTGCTCGGCATGGCGGCCGGGGCCGTCTACGGCGTCGGCGGCGGCTTCGCCCTGTCGGCGACCGGCACCCTGGCGGGCGCCTGGATCGCCTTCCACCTGGCGCGGTCGCTGTTCCGTGGACGGGTCGAGCGGCTGCTGGCGGACAGGCCGAGGCTGCGGAACCTCGATGCCCGGCTCGGCCGGGAAACGTGGCGGCTGGTGTGCCTGTTGCGCGTGTCGCCGGTGATGCCCTTCGCCGTGACGAGCTACACGCTCGGCCTATCGTCGGTGTCGCCCGGCGCCTACATGGCGGGGTCGCTGGCCGCCATGCCAGCGCTCCTGGGCTACGTCGTGCTGGGCAGCATCGCCCAGGCCGGCCTCCAGGCCGGCCAAGCCGGGGCGGGCCCGTTCCGCTGGACGCTGCTCGCGGTCGGCTTCGCCGCCACGGCGCTCCTCACGGCCCGCGTGGGCCGGCTCATCAAACTGGCGCTCGACGAGCCCACCGGCGCGGAAGCGTGACGGACGCAAGACATCCGCCCACGGCGCAGGCGAGGCGCGGATTCGATGGACTCGCGCGCTTGTGGACGGCGCAGTGGGTCCTGCCTTTCGCCTTCCTCGCGCTCTGCGCACCGCTCGGCATCTTCCTCGCCGTCGAAACCTCCCCCGGTCAAATCGCCGACGAGATCGGACACATCGCCAAGGCCCAGAGCGTCCTCGATGGCCAGTGGCTCGGCCGCCGCGAAACGATCGATACGAGCGCCGGCAAACGCCTCCAGCAGGGCGTCGACGCCGAGCCCGGCGTGATGGTCGTCGCCAGCGAGCCTTCGCCGGCGCTCGTGACGACGGAGCATTGGAACGCCCTCGGCGCGATCCCGTGGGGGAAGAGGGCGTTCCTGGCCATCGGAACCATCGCCGGCTATTGGCCGGGTTTCTACGTCCCGGCGGCCCTGGCGCTCGGGCTGGCCAAGGCCGCCGGCGCGTCGCCGCTTTACGCCTTTCTCAGCGCCCGCGTGGCGAACCTCGTCGTCTATCTCGCGATGGCGACGGCGGCTCTGGCGATGGCGCGGCGCGCTCGGGCTCTGCTGTTCTGCAGCTTGAGCATGCCGATGGCTTTGTCTCTCGGCGCGTCGGTCAACCAGGACGGTCTGGTGATCGCCGCCAGCGCCCTCGGGATCGCGCTGCTCACGCGGCCACGAGCGTCAGGGCCGTCATTCGTCCGGCGTGAGGGCGCGCGGATCGGGGCTGCCCTGCTCCTCGTCGCCGTGGCCCTGGCAAAGCCGCCCTACCTCCCGCTGGCAGGCCTGCTGCTGTTGCCGCTGCCCCGCCTTGCTGATGGATCGAGCTGGGCGGGCCGAATTGCCCTCGTGGCGCTCGTCGCGGTGGCGGCCGTGGGGTGGACCTGGGTTACGGTCCATTTCGTCGCGACGCCGGTCGTACGTCCGCCGGAGATGGCCGGTCCTCTATGGCCGGGGCCGCGCCCCGCCGAATTTCCAGGCACCGACATGGCGGCACAGATGAGCGTGCTGATGGCCAAGCCCGTCCGCTTCCTGACGCTGCCCTGGGAGTCGATCCGGCACGACGATTTCATGCTCGAGGAAGCCATCGGCGTGCTCGCCTACCTCAGCCTGTTCCTCCCGGCCTGGCTGTACGCCGTTTGGAAGGTCGCGCTTGTGTCGGCCGCAGCGGCGGACACGGTCGAACGCCGGGACGATGCCGAAGTGCTGCCGGTCTGGCAGGCGCCGATACCGCTCCTCTGCGCCCTGACCGCCCTCATCGCCATCTACCTCGCCCAGTACCTGTCGTGGACCACGGTCGGCGACCGGCACATCGTCGGGCCGCAGGGACGCTACTG
Organism: Lichenibacterium minor; assembly: GCF_004137685.1. GTDB lineage: Bacteria > Pseudomonadota > Alphaproteobacteria > Rhizobiales > Beijerinckiaceae > Lichenihabitans > Lichenihabitans minor. Next base: position 51,931 of record NZ_QYBB01000017.1, read on the forward strand.
GCTGCCCTTGTTCCCCGCCGTGGCCTTCGCCTTGCCGAGCCTGTGGCGGCCGACGGCGCTGGGCGCCGCCTTGACGGCCATGCCACTTCTGGCCTGTGCCGCCGACCTCTTCGCCGTACCGGGCGTCGTCATCCGCTATTTCTACATGCATTGAGCCGGAGCGCGGCGCTCGCGGGTTCACCCGAACCGCGGCGGCGTTCTCCGGACCCAACGGGACCGCATGGGCCTGCCGTGGCCGGCCTGCGCATCCAGCATCTGGGACGGACCGGACATGCCGATGATCGACTCGCCCTCACCTTGGCTCGCCGTGATCACGGTCCTGGCCTGCCTCGCCTTCGTCCAGCTTTCAAGGTTGCCGGCGCTGGCGGCGACCGGGAGCGGCCGGCTCGCCTCGATCGACGGTCTGCGCGGCCTGCTGGCGATCGCGGTCTTCTTCCATCACTTTTCCATCACCCACCATTACAAGCTGACGGGACAGTGGGTGGGGCCGCGATCGCCGATCTACAACATCTTCGGCACCGCCGGTGTCACGACGTTTTTCATGATCACCGGCTTTTTGTTCTTCGGCAAGATCAAGGCCGTCCGCGGGGCACTCGACCTCGATCGCTTCTTTATTGGGCGCGTTTTCCGCATCGTGCCGGTCTACGCGGTGTCGGTCGCCCTCGTCTACCTGTCGACACTCGTCGTCACCGGCGCCCACCTCGACCCGCCGCTCGCCGCGAGCCTCGACAGCTGGATCTTTTTCACCGCGGCACCGATCAACGGCTATCCATTCTCGCCCCTCATCAACGCGGGCGTTGTGTGGACCTTGGCCTACGAATGGGTTTTCTATTTTTCGATCCCCGCCATCGCTTTCCTTTGGCTCAAGCTGAACCTGCGTCCCTGGGTGTTGGCCCTCGGGGCGATGTTGGCGCTCTACTTCGAGCGGAACGGTCAGGTCGTTCCGTATTTCGGGCTCAGCGCGGGGCTGTTCGCCCCCTTCTTGTTGGGCGGCTTGGCGAGCGAGGTCGTCCGACTCGCCATGGTGAGGCGCCTCGCCCGGAGCGCATGGGGCGCCGGCCTGTCCCTGGCGGCAGCGGCCACGCTCTTCGCGGCATTCGAGACAGCGTATTCGGTCAGCGCCAACGTGGTGCTGTTCGCCTTCTTCGTGCCCGTCGCGGCCGGAAACTCGATCTTCGGGCTGTTGCGCCTGCGCGCCGTCGTGTTCCTCGGCGAGGTGAGCTACGACGTCTACATGTTGCACGGCATCGTGCTCTTCGTGCTGTTCACCCTGCTCATGCCGGACGCGATGCAGGGCGCGCATTCTCAGGGGCGGCTCCTGTCGCTGATGCTGATCGCCGCCGCGGGCGTCGTCGCCCTGAGCGTCGTCATCCACCTTGCGGTGGAACGCCCCCTGCTACGGCTCGGGCGGCGGATCGTGCCGATCGACGGGGTCCAGACGCTGGCGGCGCCATGAACCGCCATGCGCTGGCTTCAAGGCAGGTTTGCGGGTCGGCTTCCTTAAGGAACCGTTGACCGTGATGGTCTAACCAACGTCTGACAATTATCATCCCGTAGAGGAAACGGCCTTGGCCCTCGCCCTCCGCCAAACGTCGCCCGGCGCCCGCCGCACGTATCCCGAACCCTCGCGCCCCGAAGCGCTGCGCCCGGAAGCCTCGCGCGCCCGCCATCGCGGAGCGGTGCAGCGCGGCGCGGCGCAGGCCGTGGAAGCCGGGGCGGCGAAGCCCGAGCGCACGACGGTCGGCATCCTGGCGCTGCTCGCCTCGACGGCCCTGTTCCCGGTGTCGGACGTCGCGTCCAAGATGCTCACCGCGACGCTGCCCGGCATCGAAGTGGCCTGGATGCGCTACCTCGTCTTCGTGGTGATGACGGTGCCGCTGCTGTTGCGGGATCCGTCGCTGATCCGCACCGCCCGACCGGGGTTGCTCGCCGGCCGGGCGGTGGCGAGCGCGCTGTCGACGGCCCTGTTCATCGTGGCCTTCGGGATGATGCCGGTCGCCGAGGCCACCGCCATCGGGTTCCTGGCGCCCGTGGTGGTGACCGCGATGGCGGCGCTGTTCCTGCGCGAGAAGGTGGGGCTGCGCCGGTGGGCGGCGGCGCTCGTCGGCCTCGCGGGCGTGATGGTGATCGTGCAGCCGGGCGGCGGCTCCTTCACGCTGGCGAGCCTCGTGCCGCTGTGCGGCAGCATCGCGTCGGCCACCGCGGTGATCGGCACCCGCTTGGCCAAGGACGAGCGGCCCGAAACCACCATGCTGTTCCAGGCCGTCGTGGGCTTCCTGGTCGTGACGGCGCTGACGGCCTTCGACTTCCACGTGCCGAGCTGGAACGAGGTCGCGGTCGGCTGCATTTCGGGCTTCTTCGCCACCGTGGCGAGCCTGATGCAGGTCTTCGCCTACCGCCACGCGCCGGCCTCGCTGCTGGCGCCCTTCACCTACACGCAGTTGATGTGGGCGGCGGGCCTGGGGTTCCTCGCCTTCGGCACCGTCCCGGGCCCGTCCATGTTGTGCGGGGCGGCCATCATCGCGGCGAGCGGCGTCTACACGGCCTGGCGCGAAACCGTGCGGGCCAGGGAAGCCCGGCCGGCCTGATCCGGGGCGGGAGGCGGGAAACCCGTCCCCCGGCCCTTCCCAAATGCGGCTGCCCTGGGGCATGGTGACGTCACCAGCGATCGACGAGCTTCGGGCACAACGATGAAGAAAGTCTACGAGGACGCCCACGCGGCCCTGGCCGGCCTGGTGAAGGACGGGATGACGGTTCTCGCGGGGGGCTTCGGGCTCTGCGGCATCCCGTCGAGCCTCATCCGGGCCCTGCGCGACACGGGCGCGACCGACCTCACCTGCGTGTCGAACAACGCCGGCATCGACGGCGAAGGGCTGGGCCTGCTGCTCGAAACGCAGCAGATCTCGAAGATGATCTCGTCCTACGTCGGCGAGAACAAGCTCTTCGCCCAGCAGTTCCTGGCCGGCAAGCTCGCGGTCGAGTTCACGCCGCAGGGCACGCTGGCCGAGCGGTGCCGGGCCGGCGGTGCCGGCATCCCGGCCTTCTTCACCAAGACGGGCGTGGGTACCCAGGTCGCCGAGGGCAAGGAGATCCGCGCGTTCGACGGCGAGAACTACGTCATGGAGCGCGGCATCTTCGGCGACATCGCGCTGGTCCACGCCTGGAAGGGCGATACCGAGGGCAACCTCGTGTACCGAAAGACGGCGCGCAACTTCAACCCCATGATGGCGACGGCGTCTCGCATGACCATCGCCGAGGTCGAGCACCTCGTCGAGCCCGGCGAGCTCGACCCCGACATGATCGTCACGCCCGGCATCTACGTGAAGCGCATCGTCCACGTGCCGAACCACGAGAAGAAGATCGAGCAGCGCACCACGCGCAAGCGCGCCGCCCCTGCGGTGCCGGCGGCGGCGGGGGAGGAAGTCTGATGGCGTGGGACAGGTCTTTCGCGGTCGGCACGGCCGGTAAGGGAGTGATCTGATGCCTTGGAATCGCGACCAGATGGCGGAGCGCGCCGCGCGCGAGCTGCGCGACGGCTTCTACGTCAACCTCGGCATCGGCATCCCGACGCTCGTGTCGAACTACATCCCCGACGGGATCAGCGTGCAACTGCAGAGCGAGAACGGAATGCTCGGCATGGGCGCCTTCCCCTACGAGGGCGAGGAGGACGCCGACCTGATCAACGCCGGCAAGCAGACCGTCACGGCCCTGCCGACGACCAGCTTCTTCTCCTCGGCGGACAGTTTCGCCATGATCCGCGGCGGCCACATCGACCTGTCGATCCTCGGCGCCATGCAGGTGGCGGAGAACGGCGACCTCGCCAACTGGATGATCCCCGGCAAGATGGTGAAGGGGATGGGCGGCGCCATGGACCTCGTGGCGGGCGTCAAGAAGGTGGTGGTGCTGATGGAGCATACCGCCAAGTCCAAGACCGGCGGCGAGGACGCCAAGCTGCTGCGCAGCTGCACGCTGCCGCTGACGGGCTCGGGGGTGGTCGACATGGTGATCACCGACCTCGGCGTCTTCACGGTCGACCGCCACGGCGGCGGCATGGTGCTGACCGAGCTCGCGCCCGGCGTGACGATCCACGACATCGCGGCCAAGACGGAAGCGCATTACGCGGTGTCGCCCGCGCTGGTCGGCGAGGCCGCCACGGCCTGACCGGCCGGCGCGCCGGGCCGCGCCCCCGCCCGGCACCGCGCGACGGCTTGACGCCATCCCGGCCCGTCACCAACTGCTGTTCCGACACAGCGCGGGCCCGGGGCCAGCGCATCCAAAGGGGTTCAACGCCATGGCCGACGCCGGTTCCGCCACCCACAAAGTCACCGACCAGAGCTTCGAGCAGGACGTGCTCAAGTCGTCCGAGCCCGTGGTGGTCGATTTCTGGGCCGAATGGTGCGGCCCCTGCCGCATGATCGCCCCGGCGCTCGAGGAGATCGCCAAGGACATGAACGGCAAGGTCAAGGTCGTGAAGTTCAACATCGACGAGAACCCCGGCATCCCGGGCAAGCTCGGCATCCAGTCGATCCCCACGCTGCTGCTGTTCAAGGACGGCCAGGTCGCCGCCAAGATGGTCGGCGCCAAGCCCAAGGGCGCCCTCCAGCAGTGGATCAACGGCGCCATCTGAAGCGTCGCCCGGGCCGCCCATCTCGAAGCCCTCGCGCCCCCCGGCGCGGGGGCTTCGAGATGGGCGGTGCGGAGCTCCGCAGCCCGGCCCCCGGCCGCACCGCTTTATTCGATGGCCGCATCGATATTCTGCGGTGTCGGGCGCCGGAATCCCCGTGCACCATCGCGGCATCCTTCGGAGCCCGCCGTGCACGATCACCATCGAATCCGCGCCCTGCTCGACGCCCGCCGTCCCGGCCACACCCTGCCGCAGCCGTTCTACACGGACCCGGACATCCTCGCCTTCGACCTCGACGCCGTGTTCGGCCGGTCCTGGGTCATGGTCGGCTTCGAGTGCGAGATCCCCCGCCCCGGAAGCTACATGGCGCTGAAGGTCGGCGCGTCCCCGGTGGTGGTCCTGCGCGACCGCGACGGGCAGGTGCGCGGCTTCCACAACGCTTGCCGCCACCGCGGCGCGCAGATCTGCGCGGAAGGGACCGGCCGCCGCTCGCTGCTGGTGTGCCCCTACCACCAATGGTCCTACGGCCTCGACGGCCGCCTCGCCCGCGCGGCCCGCATGGGCGAAAGCTTCGACCCCGCCGAACACGCGCTCGTGCCGATCCGCGTCGAAACGGTGGCGGGCACGGTCTACGCCTGCGTGGCCGAGGACGCGCCGGATTTCGCCCCCTTCCGCCGCGACCTCGAGCCCCTGCTCGCCCCGCACGGCTTCGCCGACGCCAGGGTCGCCCACGTCGACACGCTGGTGGAGCGCGGCAACTGGAAACTCGTGATGGAGAACGCGCGCGAGTGCTACCATTGCGACGCGAAGCACCCCGAGCTGTCCTTCACCTTCCCCACGAAGGCGCGCGGCAACTTCGAGCACGGCGGGGACCCGCAGCGGGACGCCTTCGACGCCCGCATGGCGGCGCTGGGCCTGCCCGTCGGCCCCAGGGACGGCGACTGGTACCAGGCGGCCCGCTTCCCCCTCAACGAGGGCTGCGTGTCCATGACGGCGGACGGGCGCGCCTGCGTGGCGAAGCCGCTGTGCGGCGTCGGCGGCGGCGACATCGGCTCGATGCGCTGGGCGCTGGAACCGCACCACTTCGCCCACGCGGTCGGCGACTTCGCCTTCACCTTCTCCGCCATGCCGACCGGCGCGCGCGAAACCGTCGTGACTTCGAAGTGGCTCGTCCACAAGGACGCGGTCGAGGGCGTCGACTACCGCCTCGACGAACTCGCCGGGCTGTGGACCGCCACGAACCTGCAGGACCGCGACCTCGTCGAGAACAACCAGCGCGGCGTCGAGGGCGCCGGCTACCGCCCGGGTCCCTATTCGGAGGAAGCGGAAGCGCTCTGCGCCCGCTTTACCGACTGGTACTGCGACAAGGCCCGCGCCTTCCTCGACCACTTGTCCCAGGACGTGGCGGGGCCGACGCGCCGCCTCGCCGCCGCGGAGTGAAGCCGGCATGACCCGTTCGAGCGATCTCCCTCCCGACGCCCTCCATCCCGACACCCTGGCGGTGTCGCACGGCTACGACCCGCACCGGCACCACGGCGCCGCCAAGCCGCCGATCTACCCGTCGACGACCTACATGTACCGCTCGGCGAGCCACGCGAAGGACGTGCACCGCGCCTATTTCGACGGCGTGCCGCTGCCCGGCGGCGAGGAGCCGGGCCACATCTATTCGCGCCTGGGCCACCCCAACCTCGACATGGTGGAGCGCCGCCTGGCGGCCCTGGACCGCGCCGAGGACGCGGCGGCCTTCAACTCCGGCATGGCGGCGATCTCGGCCGTGATGCTGTCCGCGCTCAGGCCCGGCGACGCCGTGGTGCACGGGCGGCCGATCTACGGCGGCACCGACGGGCTGCTGACCGGGCTGCTCGCCGGCTTCGGGGTGAAGAGCTTCGGGTTCGGCGACGGGCTCGACCGCGATGCGGTGCTGTCCGCCGCGCGCGACGCCGCGGCGGCGGGCCCACTGGCGCTGATCCACCTCGAAACGCCCGCCAACCCCACCGGCGCCGTCGCCGACATCGCCATGGTGGCCTCGGTGGCGGCCGAGATGGGCGACCGCCAGGGCCGGCGCCCGCTGCTCGTCGTCGACAACACGTTCCTCGGCCCCTTCCTGCAATGCCCGCTGGAGCACGGCGCCGACCTCACCGTGACGTCGCTGACGAAATATGCCGGAGGCCATTCCGACCTGCTCGCCGGCGGGGTCAGCGGCGCGCGGGCGCTGGTCGACCCGCTGAAGAAGCTGCGCACCTTTCTCGGCACGAGCCTCGACCCCCACGTGTCGGCAACGCTGCTGCGCTCCTTCGAAACCATGGGGCTGCGCACCGCGCGGGCCTGCGCCAACGCCCGCGCGGTGGCGGATTTCCTCGCGGCGCATCCCAAGGTGCGCTCGACCTCGTTCCTCGGCCACGTCGATCCGGAAAGCCGCGCCGGCGCCATGCTGGCGCGCCAATGCGCCGGGACGGGCTCGACCTTCTCGTTCCGGCTGCGCGGCGGCGAAGCCGAAGCGTTCCGGATGCTCGACAGGCTGCGGGTGATCCGCATGGCGGTGAGCCTCGGCGGCACGGAAACGCTGATCTGCCATTCGGCCACCACCACGCATTACGCCGTGCCGCGCGAGCGGCGCGAGGCCGGCGGGGTCGACGACGGCACCCTGCGGCTGTCGGTGGGGATCGAGCACCCGGACGACCTGGTCGCGGACCTCCGGCAGGCGCTGGAGGCGGCGTGATGGCGACCGTCGATCCCAAGTCCCTCCACGGCAAGTTCCCGGCCTCGCGCGAGCACGTCGAGGTGCTGGTCGTCGGCGCCGGCCCGGCCGGCACGGCGGCGGCCATCGCGGCGGCCCGCCTGGGGGCCAAGGTGAAGCTCGTCGACGAGAACCCCGTGTCGGGCGGGCTCGCCGGCCTCGACGTGCCCTTGTTCTTCGGCGGCCGCGCCGGCGCGGCGCTGGGCAACGGCCAACGCATGCTCGAACGGGTGTTCGCGGCCGACCCGAAGCTCGAGGAGGCCTTCGAGGCCGGCGTCGACCTGGCGCTCGGCACCACCGCCTGGGGCCTCTTCGCGCACGGGCCGGGGCTCCAAACCCTGCCCGGCCCGGTCGTGGGCCTCGCCGACGAGGGCGACGCCTGGCTTTGCGGCTTCGACCGCCTGATCCTCGCCACCGGGGCGCGCGACCTCGTCCTGTTCTTCGAGGGCGCCGACCAGCCCGGCGTCATGGGCGCCCAGGCGCTGCACGCGCTGCTCGGCCGCTACGAGGCCTTCGACGGACGGGAAGTGGTGATCCTGGGCACCGGCGACCTCGCCGTCGCGGCCGCCACCCTGGCGCTCGACCGCGGCGTCGCGGTCGCCGCGATGGTGGAGGTGCGCGACGCGCCGGAAGCCGACGTGGCACCGCTGCTCGCCCGCGGCGTCCCCGTCCTCACCGGCACGGTGATCCGCGCCGCCGAACGCGGGCCCTTCGGGGTCGCGGCGGCGCTGCTCGTCGGGCCGGACGGCGCCGAGCGGCGCGTGCCCTGCGACACGGTCTGCCTCGCGGTCGACCGCGTGCCGGCCGTCGAGCTGCTGGAAGCCGCCGGCGGCGCGCTGGTGGCCGACGGCGCCCGCGGCGGCTTCGCGCCCCGCCTCGTCGGCCCCGCCTCGTCGATCGCGGGCGTGTTCGTCGCCGGCGACGCCGCCGGGGTCGCGCCCGGTCCGGCCGGCGACGCGTCGGCCGCCAGAGCCTGGGGCGTCGCCGCCGCGCGGGCCGCCCTCGGCTACGACGCCCCCGCCCCCGCCCCCGCGGCCGGGCGGGACCGCAACCCGTACCGCCTCGACTGGATGCGGCGGCTGCTCGCGGTCGGCACGCCCGACGTGCTCGCCTGCCAGTGCGAGGACGTGACGCGCGGCGACGTGCTGGGGGTGCGCCCGCCGCGCTACCTGGGCGCGCCGGCGAGTCCGCGCGCGCTCGACACGCTGCTCGGCGACGGCCCCGTCAACCAGGACCAGATCAAGCGCCTCACCCGCGCCTGCATGGGCGCCTGCCAGGCGCGCCGCTGCCGCGAACAGGTCGCGCTGCTGCTGGCGCTCGGCGCGCAGATCCCCGTCGAGGCCGTGCCGCTCGCTGGCTACCGGGCGCCGGTCCGGCCGCTGCCGCTCGGGCTGCTCGGCCGCCTCGACGAGCGGCCGGAGATGCGGGACGGCTGGGACGTGTGGTTCGGCATCCCGACCCAGTGGGTGCCCTACGACGACATCGGCACGGAGCGCGAGGCCGAGCACCTCCGCGGCAACATGCACCTGTGACGGCATGGTGATGGACATGGACGGGCTGCGGGACGCGGCGGCGCCGAAGGGCGCCGAGGTGGTGGTGGTGGGCGGGGGCGTCACCGGGCTCAGCGCCGCCTGGTGGCTGGCGCGGTCGGGCGTCGACGTGCTGGTGATCGACAAGGGCGTGGTCGGCTGGGAAGCCTCGGGCCGCAACGGCGGCGGCTGTTCCCACTACCAGAGCCCGCTGTTCCTCGAAGAGCAGCGCTTGTGGCCGCAGATGGACGCCCTGCTGGGCTACCCGACGGAGCACCGGCCCGAGCGCATCATCCTGGCGGTGACGCAAGGGCAGTGGGATCAGTACCGGCGCATCGCCGGCATCATCCGGTCCCAGGGCTTCGCGGTCGACGAGCTCGACCCCGCCCAGGCGCGCGAAGCCGTGCCGCTGGCCGGCGACAACGCGGTCGGCGCCATCCACGTCCGCACCGGCGGCCACGCCAACCCGCAGCGCACCGTGCAGGCCTACGCCTGGGCGCTGCAGGACCTCGGCGGGCGGGTGCTCCAGCACATGCCGGCGCTCGGCCTCGTCCTGCGCGGCGGCCGCGTCGTCGGCGTCGCCACGCCGGCGGGCGAGATCGGCTGCGACCACCTCGTGGTGGCGGCCGGCCCGCAGGCCGAAGGGCTTCTCCTGCCCGCCGGCATCCGCCTGCCGCTGGCGGCGGCCCGCGCCGAGATGATCGTCACCGAGCCCCTGCCCCCCCTGCGGGTCGGCGGCACGGACGGCAACGGGCTCTACGGGCGGCAAACCCTGCGCGGCAACCTCGCCTACGGGGGCGGCCCGCACGAATGGCTGGACACCGAGGCCGCGGGCCCGCGCGGGCGCCCGGCCTCGCCGCTGCTCGCCAACCTGTCGCGGCGGCTGGCGGAGCTGTTCCCGAAGGCCGCCCACGCCCGGGTGCTGCGCTCCTGGGCCGGCATCGTCGAGAACACGCCCGACGGCCGCCCGGTGATCGACCGACCGGCCGACCCCGGAAACGTCACGGTCTGCACCATGTCGGGGGTGGGCTTCGGGCTGTCGCCCGCCAGCGGCCACGCGGTGCGCGACCTCGTCGTGGAGGGCCGCTGCTCCTTCGCCGAGATCGGCAAGCTCGGCCTCGACCGCTTCCGCGACCTCCCGGCCGACTGGCGCGAGCGCCAGGGCTGGGTGACGCCGGCGGCGGAACGGGCGGCCTGATCCGGCCCCGACCGCCCTCGCCCCTCGGCACGGACCCTTCCGGGTCCTGCCCGGGACGAGGGACGTGATGGAAACACAACGCATCCCCGTCGTCCGCCAGGATCCCCCATGACCCATTCCGCCCTTCCCCGCGTCCTCGTCGTCGGCAGCGGCATCGCGGGCCTGTCGACCGCCTGGGCGCTGACGCGCCGCGGCTTCGCCGTCGAGGTCTTCGAGCAGGGCCAGGTGCCCAACGCCAAGGCCTCGTCCTACGACGAGCACCGCATCACCCGGCACGCCTACGGGACCTTCGACGGCTACGCGCGGATGATGCCCGACGCGTTCCGGGTCTACGAGGACCTGTGGGCCGACCTCGGCGTCCGGCACTTCGAGCCGCTGCCCCTGGTCGTGCTGAAGCGCGAGGACGTGCCCTGGTTCGACGCCAGCCGCGCGTCCATGGACGAGCTCGACGTCGCCCACCGCGACATCCCGCTCGGCGAGGTCGCGTCCCGCTACCCGATGCTGGAGACCGAGGGGCTGACCGGCGCCTACGAGGCCGAAGGCGCGGGCGTGCTGTTCCCCATCCGCATCCTCACCGACCTCGTGGTCCACCTCGCCGGGCGGGGCGTGCGCTTCCACGCCGGCGCCCGCGTGGACGCCGTCGACCCCGAGACCGCCACGGTCCGGGTCGGCGCCGCCACCCATCGCGGGGACGTGCTGGTGGTCGCGGCCGGCGCGTGGGTGGATCGGCTGGTGCCGCGGCTCAAGGGCGTCGCGGTGCCGTCGCGCCAGGCCGTGGCCTTCGTGGCGCCGCCGCCCGACCTCGCCGAAGCCTGGTCCCGGGCTCCGGTGTTCATCGACCTCGGCCTCGCGTCCGGCACCTACACGCTGCCGCCCCGCCCCGGCACGCGGCTCAAGGTCGGCGACCACGAGTTCACCCGCCGCGGCGACCCGGACGGCGACCGCCTGGCGACGGACGAGGACGTCGCGCGCCTGTTCGCCGCCGCCGCCCTGTCGTACCGCGACTTCGACCGCTACGGCGTGCTGGAGCGCAAGGCCTGCTTCTACACCGTCACCGAGGACGAGAGCTTCATCGCGGAAGCGATCGGCGCCCGCGGCTACGTGCTCAGCGCCTGTTCGGGCCACGGCTTCAAGCTCGGCGCGCTGATGGGGGAAGGCGTGGCGCGGGTCATCGCCGGCGAGCGCACCCGCGACGAGCTCCCCCACTGGGCCGCGGGGCGACGCGCCTGACCGCGTCGCCCCGGCGAACGCGTCGAGCCGGTCACGCGCCGCTTCGGCGGCCGGCGTGGCCCGCGGGCAGCCGGTCGCCGCGGCCGAACAGCTTGCGGCGGAAGGTGCCCTCCCGATAGGACGTCTTGTGGATCCCGCGCTCCTGCAGGGCCGGGACCACGAGGGCGACGAAGTCCTCCCAGCATTCCGGCTCGACGGTGCGGGTCAGGTTGAAGCCGTCCACCTCGCCTTCGTCCATCCAGCCCTCCATCTCCGCCGCCACTTCGGCGCCGGTGCCGACCGCGAGGGGATAGCGGCCGCCGAGCGCCAACTCGGCGAGGAGCTGCCGCTTCGTCGCGCCCCGGCGCTGAGCGGCCTCGGTGGTGGACCGGATGGCGTTGCTGGGCGCCGTCGAGATCGGCTCGTCGAGGCCGTAGGGGGCGAGGTCGATGCCCGAACCCGCGCCGAAGTGGGCGAGGCCGGCCTCGGGGCTGGCATGGCGGACGTAGTCGGCGAGCCTGTCGCGCGCCGCCGACGCCGTCTCGCCCGCTACGACGGTCAGGCCCATGATCACCTTCAGGCCCGACGGGTCGCGCCCCGCCGCCGCCGCGGCTTCCCGCAGGCCGCGCGCCGCGCGCCGGGCCGCCGCACGATCGGGCGCCGAGATGAACACGCATTCGGCGTGGCGCGCCGCGAACAGCTGCCCCCGGCCCGAGCTGCCGGCCTGGAACAGCACGGGGGTGCGCTGGGGCGACGGCGCCGACAGGGCGACGCCGGCGGAGCGGAAGAACGGCCCTTCGTGGTGGATCGCGCGGATCTTCGCCGGGTCGGCGTAGACCCGGGCCGTCCGGTCCCGGCGAACGGCATCGTCGTCCCAGCTGTCCTCCCACAGCTTGTAGAGCAGGTCGAGGCAGTCGTCCGCGCGGTCGTAGCGGGTGTCGTGCCCGTCGAGCCCGTCCCGCCCGACCGCGCGGGCGGCGCTGTCGAGGTAACCCGTCACGATGTTCCAGCCCACGCGCCCGCCCGTCAGGTGGTCGAGCGTCGCCATGCGGCGGGCGAAGGTGTAGGGGTGCTCGCCCGCGATGTTCACCGTCACGCCGAACCCGAGGTGGCGCGTCACGGCCGCCATGGCGGGCACGAGCAGGGTGGGCTCGTTGACGGGCAGCTGCACGGCTTCCCGCGCCGTGACGCCGATGCCGCCGCCGTACACGTCGTAGACGCCCGACACGTCGGCGATGAAGGCCGCGTCGAACAGCCCGCGTTCCAGCGTGCGGGCGAGCGCGGTCCAATGGTCGAGGCTCGTGTAGTCCGCCGAGCGGTCGCGCGGGTGGGTCCACAGGCCGTGGTTGATGTGGCCGACGCAGTTCATCGTGAACGCGTTGAGGACCATCTCGCGCCGAGCCGCCATCGCGTGCCTCCCGATGCCGCGGGACGACGCCGCGCTGCGGGCACATTGGACGGTGCCCGCGCGCCCCTGTCGAGAATTTTCGAGCGACGCGCGGGGTGGGGGCCGCCGCCGGCTGGCGCGATCCTTGCTGCCTGCCCCCGGCGGCGACCACGGGAGACGATGCGATGTTCGAGCGGGACCTGAGGGACCTCATCGACGACGTCAGGGACGGTCGCCTGTCGCGCCGCGGCTTCGTGCGGCGCATGGTGGGCCTCGGGCTCGGCGCCCCGCTCGCCGCCGCCATGCTGGCCCACGGGGTCCCGGCGCTCGCGGCGGCCGACGCCCGGGGCGCCTACAGGCCGACGAAGGCCGGCGGGGGCGGGACGCTGAAGCTCCTGTGGTGGCAGGGACCGACGCTGCTGAACCCGCATTTCGCGGTCGGCACCAAGGAGCAGGAAGCCTGCCGCATCTTCTACGAGCCCCTGGGGGCCTGGGACGACGACGGCAACCTCGTGGCGGTGCTGGCCGCCGAGGTCCCCTCGGTCGAGAACGGCGGCGTGGCGCCCGACGGCCGATCGGTGGTGTGGAAGCTGAAGCCGGGCGTCAGGTGGGCCGACGGCGTGCCGGTCACGGCCGACGACCTGGTGTTCACCTGGGCCTATGCCAGGGACCCCGCCACGGCGGCGGTGACGACCGGCTCCTACAAGGACATCACGGTCGAGAAGGTCGACGAGCTGACCGTGAGGCTGCAGTTCCCCAAGCCGACGCCCTTCTGGGCAGACGCCTTCGTGGGCACGGCCGGCAGCGTCATCCCGAAGCATGTCTTCGCCGATTATGCGGGCGCCAAGTCGCGCGACGCGCCCGCCAACCTCCGTCCCATCGGCACCGGGCCCTACACGTTCGTCGAGTTCCGGCCGGGCGACATGCTCCGCGGCGCCCGCAACCCGGACTACCACCTGCCGAACCGGCCCTTCTTCGACGCCATCGAGATGAAGGGCGGCGGCGACGCCGTATCGGCGGCGCGCGCGGTGCTCCAGACCGGCGAATACGACTACGCCTGGAACCTGCAGGTCGAGGACGAGGTGCTGCAAAGGTTCGAGGAGGGCGGCAAGGGCCGGGTGGACCTCGTCTACGGGGGCAACCTCGAATTCGTGCTGCTGAACGCCACCGATCCCGACACGGAGGTCGACGGCGAGCGGTCGTCGGTCGAGACCCGGCATTTCGCCTTCTCGGATCCCGCCGTGCGGCGGGCGATGGACCTGCTGATCGACCGGGACGCGATTCAGCGCTTCATCTACGGCCGCACCGGCCGCGCCACCCACAACACGATCAACGGCCCCGCCCGCTTCGTGTCGAAGAACGTCGTCCGCCGGTTCGACGTCGACGAGGCCAACGCGTTGCTCGACGCCGCCGGCTGGGCGAGGGGGGCGGACGGCATCCGCGCCAAGGACGGACGCCGCCTCCGCCTCGTGTTCCAGACCTCCATCAACGCGCCGCGCCAGAAGACCCAGGCCATCATCAAGCAGGCGGCCGCGAAGGCCGGCATCGCACTGGAGTTGAAGTCCGTCGTCGCCTCGGTGTTCTTCTCGTCGGATGTGGGCAACACCGACACCTTCCCGCACTTCACCGCCGATCTGGAGATGTACACCACCAACGCCACGCAGCCGGACCCGACCACCTGGATGCTGCAATACGCGTCCTGGGAAGTGGCGCAGAAGATCAACAAATGGCAGGGCCGCAACATCGTGCGATGGCGCAGCGCCGAATACGACCGGCTCTACAACGAGGCCGCGACGGAACTCGACCCCGTGAAGCGCGCGGCGACCTACATCCGCATGAACGATCTCGCCGTGGGCGACAACGTGCTGCCCCTGCTGCACCGCGCCAAGGTGTCGGCGGTCGTGAAGGGCCTGCACGCGCCGCAGAGCGGCTGGGACAACGACCTGTGGAACCTGCCCGATTGGTGGAAGGAGGCATGAGGCCGACCGCGACGGGGGGCCACCCGACCGCGTGACGACGTTCGCGGAACCGGGACGCCGACCTGTTCAGGGCTGCCGACCCCGCCCTGTCGGGTGCAACCGGCGCCGATGCCCTCAGAACACCGAGATCAGCACGATGCCGGCGGCCATCAGGCCGGCGCCGCCCAGCCGCTCCCGCCCGATCTTCACCTGCTTCATGCCGAGGAGGCCGAAGTGGTCGAGCGCGATGGAGGTGAGGAGGTTGGCGGTGATCAGCAGTCCGTTGAAGGCGCCGGCGCCGACCTCGTGGACGAACAGCAGGCCGCCGAACACCGCCACGGCGCCCGCGAGGCCGGCGAGCGGCATCCACCACCGCACGCCGGCGATGTCGTCGCGGTTCGGCAGCGGGCTCGGGCGGACGAGGAAGACCAGGGCGAAGACGAACACCACCGGCAGGAACGACACCGTGGCGGCGAGCCACGGATTGACCAAGGCATGGTTCAGCTGGGCGTTCCAGGCGACGCCGACCGCCTGGAGCACCCCGGCGACGAGGATGAAGGGATACAGCAGCTTGCCCGCCAAGCCCTCGTCCTTTTCGCCGCCGTCGCCGGCGCTCGTGCGGGCGATCAGGATGATGCCGCCCACCATGAGCAGCCCGCCCAGCCACGGCAACGGCTTGAAGCCCGAAGCCTGCAGGCCGAACAGCCCGAAGGCGTCGAGGGCCAGCGAGGTCAGGATGTTGCCCGTGATGGTGAGCCCGTTGAACGGGCCCGCGCCGACCTTGTCGACGAAGGCGAGCCCGCCGAACACCGCCACGGCGCCCGCCACGCCGCCGAGCGGCGCGTACCACGGCATCCCGCCCAGCGACGCCAGGGTCGGGAGCGGCGTCGGCATCAGGAAGAACAGCGTCGCGAACACGAAGACGATGGGCAGGAACGACGCCACCGCGGTCAGCCAGGGATTGACGAGCCGCGACCGGTACTGGGCATTCATGGAATTGCCGAGGGCCTGGAGGAGGCCCGCGACGATGATGAAGGGGTAGAGGAGCGTGGCTGTCATGAGGGTCGCTCGTGGGCGGGCCACCGTGACGGCGGACCTGGGGTGGACGCCCGAGGGCGGCGGAAGGTTTGCGGGGCCGGCCCGCGAAACGGGCGTGCGGCGATCAGTGCAGGACGATCAGGCCGGCGAGGGCCAGGATCAGCGCGGGGGGCATCACCAGGATGCCGAGCTTGAGGAACTGCCCCGCGCCGACGCTGACGCCCTCGCGCTTCAAGGCCGTCAGCCACAGGATCGTGGCGAGCGAGCCCGTCACCGACAGGTTCGGCCCGATGTCCACGCCGATCAGGATGGCGCTCGTCACCTGGTCGGACACGTGGGCGCTCTGCACCGCGTTGCCGGCGATCAGGCCGGCCGGCAGGTTGTTCAGGATGTTGCACAGGAAGGCGATGAGCACGCCGGCGCCCCAGGCGGTTTCCCCGGCGGAAGCCCGCGCGGCATCGTGCAGGGCGTCGCTGATCATCCGGATCAGCCCCGTCTTGTCGAGCGCTTCCACGAGCACGAAGAGGCCGGCCACGAGCGGCAGCACCGCCCAGGACACGGACGTCACGGTGTTCCAGGGATTGGCGCGCTTCAGGATCAGCACGGCCGCCACGGTGGCGATGCCGCAGACCGCGGTCGGCAGGCCGAGCTGGATGTCGAGCGCCGAGGACGCCAGGAGCGCCAGGGCGGTGACCACGATGCCGGCCCCGGCGAGCTTGCCGGTGTTCTTCAGCTCGGGGACCTCGACCTCGGACTCGATGCTGTCCCCGGCCAGCGCCCCGCGCTGGGCGAAACGGAGCACCGCGTAGGTGGCGACGATCGACAGGACCGAGGGTATGGCGAAGCGCGGCAGCCATTGCAGCAACGGCGGCATGTGGGCGCCGTAGATCACGAGGTTCGCGGGGTTGGAGATCGGCAGCACGAAGGAGGCCGCGTTGGCGATGAAGGCGCAGATGAACAGGTAGGGCAGCGGGTCCTTGGCCTTGGCGGTCTTCACCGCCGCCGCCACGGCCGGCGTCAGCACCACGGCGGCGGCGTCGTTGGACAGAAAGATCGTCACCACGGTGCCGACCGCGTAGATGAGCAGGAACAGGCGCTGCGGCGACCCTTTGGCGCGCTTCGTCGCCACCGCGGCCAGCCAGTCGAACAGCCCTTCCTCCCGGGCGATCTCGGACAGCAGCATCATGCCGGTGAGGAACAGGTAGACGTCCGTCCCCTTGCCGATCCCGGCCAGCGCGTCATGCCAGGGCAGCAGCCCCGCGACCACGAGGACCGCCGCCCCTGCGACGGCCCAGATGAACTCGGGCCAGTCGAACGGGCGGATGATGACCCCGGCGGTGGCCAGGGCGGCGATGCCCCAGGTCCACATCTGTATCTGCGTCACGAAACGAGCCTCGGCGAAAGACGACGGAAGGGAGGAAAGCGGATCAGGACGACGAGGCGCCGTTGCGGTTGGGCCCGAGCTGCGTGCCGAAGATGCCGTTCTCCGGCCAGGCCCCGACCGCATCCGCGTCGCTGCCCCGGGCCGTGCGGGCCGGCGGCACATAGCCCGGGCCGGCGGCGCGGATCGCGTGCATCCCGGGGCGGCCCTTCGCGTCCACGGCCCGGACCTCGACGTCGACGAGGCGGTCGCCGGGCACGTCCAGCTCCGCGCTCCACGCGCGCTGCCCCGGCGCGCGGGCCATCGCAACCCAGCCGCCGCCGCCCGCCCGGCATTCGACCCGGGCCGTCGCGTCGGCGCCGAACACCAGCGCCCGCACGGTCGAGCGCCCGGCGACGCGCTGGCCGTCCGCCCGCAGGAGCCGGTGGTCGGCCGGCGCTGTGATCTGGACGAAGGGAAAGGCGTCGTCGAGCGCCTTGAAGCGCCAGCTCACGACCCCGCCGTCGAGCGTGGCGATCGCGTAGCCGACCGGCCCTTCCTCGATCTGCCCGGTCGACCGGGTGGCGGCGAAGACCGTGCGGCCGTCGTTGGCGAGTTCGTTGTAATGCGTGTGTCCCATGTCCACGAGGGCCACGTCGTGGGCGGCGAAGAGGCCGTTCACGGCCTCGGTCTCGCCCTGGCCCCTGAGGTCGTCGGGGTAGGAATGCATGAAGACGAGGCTCGTCCGGCCTTCGCGCTTCGCCGCGTCGAGTTCGCGCGCGAGCCACCCGGTCTGGTCGTCCCCGAGCCGGAAATCCGGGCCGCCCGACCCGGGTCCGCTGATGTCGAGGAACAGGCAGCGCGTTCCGCGCACCGTGACGGCCTTGGGCAGGGGGTCGGCAGCGAGGCCGCCGTAGAAGGCGGCGAGCCCGCCCTGCTCCATATCGTGGTCGCCCGGGATGGCGTGGACCGGCACGCTCAGCATCTTCAGCGCGGTGGCGGCCAGCGCGTATTGTTCGGGGAGCCCCTGGTCGGCGTTGTCCCCGGGCAGGACCACGAAATCGAGGTTCCGCCCGCATTGCGTCTCGATCTGCGCCACGATGGCGAGCAGGTCGGCGAAGTTGCGCTGCTTGGCGTCCGTGAGGTGGAGGTCGCCGATATGGGCGAAGGCGAGCACGCCGTCCCCCGCCGCGCCGGCATCGTCGTGGTTCATGCGGGGGCTCCTGAGGCCGCGGCGTCGGGGATGGAACGGTTCGGCGCGCCGGCGCAGGCCGGCTTCACGATCCCCGCGAAGCCGAGCCACAGCGCGATGGAGGCGAGGGCGAATCCGCCCAGGACGAGGAAGGTGGGGCTGTAGCCGAGGCTCTGCGCCATCCAGCCGCCGATCGCGGGGCTGAGCGAAGCGCCGAGCCCCTGCACCGTCATCACGGCGCCCTGCCCGACGTTGACGCGTCCCGTGCCGTCGAGGATGCGGGCGACGAGGCCCGGCACCGCGACGCTCTGCAGCCCCGCCCCGATGCCGTCCAGCGCCTGGACGGGATACACGCCCCAGCTGTCGATCATGTTCGCCGCCAGCAGGCCGCGGATCGGCAGGGCCGCGAAGGACACGAGCAGCACGAGCCAGTAGCCCCGCCCCTCCGCCACCCGCATGGCGGCGAGGGAGGCGACAATCATCACCGCCTGGGCCACCACGATCGTGGTGGCGACGAAGAGCGACGGGTCGCCCGCCTTGGCGGCCACGACGGCGAGGCCGTAGAGCGGCAGCATGGCGCCGTTGCCGAGGTGGAAGCACGCGAGCGCCGCGGCCAGCACCAGCAGCGGCTTCGAGCGCAGCAGCGTGGCGAGGCCGCCGGCGCCGTCGCGGTCGCTGGCCCCGGCGGCGAGGCCGCGCGCCGCGTCGTCGTCGATGCTGCTGGCGGGGATCATCAGCACGGACGCGATCGACACGACGCCGAACAGGCCCGCCAGCCAGAACACGGCCGTGAAGCCGAACCGCCAGCCGAGCAGGCCGGACAGCGCGGCCCCCACCATGTTGCCCGCGTGGTTGAGGGCCTGGTTGCGGCCGTTCTGCCGGTTGAAGCCGGCCTGGCGCACCATGCCGAGCGTGATGCCGACGACGGCCGGCCCGATGGCGGCGCCCGCGACCGCGGTGGCGACCTGGGACGCGGCCACGAGCCAGAACTGCTGCGACAGCAGGATCAGCGCCGAAGCCGCGACGGTGCAGATGCCCGGCACCACCACGAGGAGGCGCTTGTGGCGCGATGCATCGACGAGCGCGCCGGCCGGCGCCGTCATGACCATGCCGGCGACGCCGCCGACCGTCATCACGGTGCCGATGAGCCCGCTCCCCCAGCCGTGCGCGAGCAGGAAGACGCCGAGGAACGGGCCGATGCCGGCCTGCATGTCGGCCATGAAGAAGTTGAGGCTCATCAGGGGCCAGAGGCCCCGCGGCCCCTCCCCCACGTCCGACCGGCCCACGCGCGATGCTCCCGATGCCGCGCCGCACGCCCATCGCGCCGCCCGCCGACGGTCCCGACTGCACCC
Organism: Lichenibacterium minor; assembly: GCF_004137685.1. Classification (GTDB taxonomy): domain Bacteria; phylum Pseudomonadota; class Alphaproteobacteria; order Rhizobiales; family Beijerinckiaceae; genus Lichenihabitans; species Lichenihabitans minor. The sequence continues at coordinate 71,515 of NZ_QYBB01000017.1, forward strand.
CCCGTGCCACGGCGCCACGCGCCCGCCGTCGAGGGGAACGGCGTCCCGGCTCAGCCGCCGGTGTCGTCTTCGCGCACATCGCCCGTCCGATCCGCGGACAGGGCGAGGCCGTAGCGTTCGAGCTTGGCGTACAGGAACTGGCGGCGGATGTTCAGCCGGCGCGCCGCCTCGGCCCGGTTGCCCCGGCTCCGGTCCAGCGCCCGGCGGATCAGGAACTCTTCGAGCCGCGCCACCGCGCTCGGCAGGTCCTCGTCGGGCCAGTCGATCCCCGCCGGGCCGGCCCCGGCTTGCCCCAGGAAGGCGAGGTCGGCCGCGTCGGCGCGCGGCGCCCGCACCAGGGCGGCGACGCGCAGCATGGCGTTGCGCAGCTCGCGCACGTTGCCGGGCCAGGGATGGCGCACCAGCACGGCGGCGGCGTCCGCGGTGAGGCCGGGGCCGCGCGACCCGCGCAGGAAATGCTCGGCCAGCGGCACGATGTCGGCGATGCGCTCGCGCAGGGGCGGCAGGTGGATGGGGACGACGGCGAGGCGGTAGAGCAGGTCCTCGCGGAACGTGCCTTCGCGCACGCGCTCGGCGAGGTCGCGGTGGGTGGCGGCCACGATGCGGACGTCGACCGGCGCCGGCCGCCCGCCGACGGGTGTGACGACCCGCTCCTGCAGCACCCGCAGGATCTTGGCCTGCAGGGACAGGTCCATGTCGCCGATCTCGTCGAGGAACAGCGTGCCGCCGTCGGCGTCGCGGAACGCGCCGGCCCGGTCCTGCGTCGCACCCGTGAAGGCGCCGCGGAGGTGGCCGAAGAGTTCGCTTTCCATCAGGTCGCGCGGGACGGCGGCGCAGTTCACCGCCACGAAGGCGCGCGCCGCCCGGCGGCCGTGGTCGTGCAGGGCGCGGGCCACCACCTCCTTGCCCGAGCCCGTTTCGCCCGTGACCAGCACGGTGACGTCGCGGTCGGCCAGCAGGCCGATGGTCTTCTGCACCGCCCGCAGCACGCCGCTCGACCCCACGAAGGCTTCCGTTTCGGCGGGGGCGGCGGGCTCGGCCGGGGCGCGGCACGCCAGCATGGCGCCGAGCACGCGGTCGAGGTCCGCCCCGCCGATCGGCTTTGTCAGGTGGTCCACGGCGCCGAGCCGCATGGCCTCGATGGTGTTGGCGGCCGTGGCGTGGGCGGTGACGATGGCGATGGGCGGCGCATCGGGCCGCGCGCGGGCACGCCGGAGCACCTCCAGCCCGTCCATCCCCGGCATGCGGAGGTCGAGCAGCACGGCGTCGAGCCCGCCGGCCGCGAGGGCGGCATCGGCCGCCGTCCCGGTCGCGGCCTCGACGGCGACGTGACCGAGGTCCGTCACGGCCTCGACGAGGGCCTCGCGGAAGGCTTCGTCGTCGTCGGCGATCAGGACGCGGGGCATGGCAGGACGATCCGGAAGGTCGTGGCGCCGCCGTGGCGCGCGAACTCGACCCCGCCGCCGTGGGCCCGGGCGATCTCCCGCACGATGGACAGGCCGAGGCCGGCGTTCTCGGGGCGGCCGGTGACGAAGGGCTCGAACAGGGTCGCGGCGATGTCGTCCGGCGGGCCGGGCCCGCGGTCCGACACGGCCAGGACGAGGCGGTCGCCGTCCCGCGCGGCGGCGATCTCGACCGGGGCCCCCCCGGCCTGGAGCGCGTTGGCGACGAGGCTGTCGAGCGCGCGGCGCATCTGGTCGGGGTCGAAGCGGGCGGTGGCCGGGGTGCCGGGGGCGGCCGAAACCGCGCCGTCGGGGTGGGGGGCGGCGCATTCGGCCAGGAAGGCGGCGAGCGGGACGTCGCGGAGGCGGGGTGGGTCGCGCTCCGCGACGGCGAGCAGGCGCCCGACGAGGCGGTCGAGCCGATCCACCTGGGCGATGACGAGGCCGAGCGCCTGCACCCGGCGCTCGTCGCCCCCGCGCAGCGCGCTTTCGCTCTTGAGCCGCATGGCGGCGATCGGGTTGCGGATCTCGTGGGCCACGCCGGCGGCGACGCGGCCCACGGCGGCGAGGCGCTCGGCCTCGGCGACCTGGCGGGACAACGCGCCCGTGCGCTCGCGGGAGCCGGCGAGGCGGCGGCCCGCGTCGTTCAGCGCCAGCACGATGCGGTCGAGCTCGCGCTCGCCCGTCGCCGGCAGGCGGGGCAGGTCGTCGCCGGCCGTCGCCGCGAAGGCGGCCTCGATGCGGGCCACGTGGCGCGCCCAGGTCACCGCCAGCAGCCCCGCCAGCACGGTGGCGCCCACGACGCTGGCCGACAGGATGGCGAGCCCGGCCATCAGCTGGGCGTAGGTGCCGCCGGAAAAGCTGTGCACCCGCGTCATCGTCCAAGCGCTCAAACCCGGCAGCGGGCCCGACACGGGGCAGGTCGCGATGAGCAGCGTTTCGGAGCGGGCGTCGAAGCGGGCGAGGCGGGAATGGTCCTCGGCCAGCGTCGCCGCGACGGCGTCGGCGATGCGCGCCGATTCGGCCTGGGGCACGTCCGTCTTGGGCGCGCCGCCCTCGTAGGTGGGGTAACCGTAGGCGAGCGGCCCGCCCCCCGCCCGCCACAGCCCCCCCTCGATGCCGGGCTTGTCGCCGAGGGCGGACGCCACCACGGCGGCGAGGTCGGGGTCCGCCCCGCCGGCGGACGCGACGCGGTAGGCGCGCGCCACCGCCCCGCAGGACTGGCCCGCGACCGCGCCGGCCTGGCCGATGCGGGCGGCGGCCGACTGCTGGAACAGCGACACCATGACGAAGCCGGCCGCCACGGCGGCGGCCAGCAGCAACGCCAGGATGGCGATCAAGCGTCCCACCAGCGAGCGCGGCACGATGCGTCCAGCCCCCGCGCGACCCCGGTCGCGCTTCCCCGACGATCCGTAGAGGCATCCGCCGCAAGACGGAAGGCGCCATCCCGTCCGACGTCGACCCGTCCGACGTGGACGGGGGTTCGACGATGCCGGCCGGTCCGAAGCGCCGGCGCGGTGCAGCCCCCCGGGCCTACCTCTGCCCCGCGTCCCTCTGCCCTGCGTCGCGGTGCAGCAGCCCCGCGGCGGCACGTCGGATCGGCCGCGTTGGTGCCCTGCGTCGGCCGGGAACGACCCGCGGCCGCGCCAGCGGGACACACGCCATGGCGAAGCGAGACTACGAACAGTTCTACGTGGAAGGGCTGCAGGCCCTGAAGACCGCCGCCGACACGGCCCGCGACGCTTCGGCGAATGCGGGCCGCGACGGGACGCCCGAGATCAGGTCGATGATGGAGGCCGGCGCGAAAAGCTTCGCCGAGCAGGCGGACACGCTGACGGCGCTCCTCGAAGCGGCGGGCGGCACCGCGTCGGACCGCCCCAACGCCTTCATGGACGGCATCCAGAACGGCAGCCGCCAGATGATCGCGGCCGCGAAGGACCCCGAGGTGCGCCTGGCCAGCGTGCTGGGCGCGGCGCAGATCGCCACGCACTACTTCATCGCCGCCTACGGCACGCTCGCCTCGACGGCGAAGCACCTCGGCCGCGAGGAGGACGCCCGGGCCATCACGCGCATGCTCGACGAGATGAAGGCCGGCGACGAGCGCTTCTCGCAGATCGCCGAGGGCGACGCCAACGCGCGGGCCGCGTCGGGCGCCTGACCGCACGGCCCCGGTCGGCTTCGGGACCGGGGACCGGCGCCACCGATCCGAAACCGGATCGACACGGGGCCGACGACGTCGGATGGGAGGGTGCCGGCCGGCCTCCCGCGGGGCGACGGCGTCCCCGGCCCGCCGCCGACGGCGGGCCGGTCCTGACTCCCGAGGAGCGTTCCATGCGCCACCGCGTCCCATCGGCCTGCCTGGCCGCCCTGCTGATCGCCGCGGGCGCCGGCCCCGCCGGCGCACAGGGGCACGGCTTCGGCGGCCCGCACCGGCCCCATGGCGGCGGGGGACGAGGGGGCGCCGTCGGGCGGAGCCGGGCCGCCATCTACGAGGTGGTGGCGGTGTCGGCCGTCACGGATCCCGCCGCGCTGAAGGCCGCGCTGGCGAAGCTCGGCCCCTCGCTGGCCGGCACGGGCGGCCGCCTGCTCGTCGACGCCGACGAGCCCACGGCCGTGGCCGGGACCGCGCCGTCCCACCTCGCCGTCCTGGTCTTCGACGACGTCGGGAGCGCCGGCGCCTGGCAAAGGTCGCCGGCCTTCAAGGCGTTGGCCGCCGAACTCGGCAAGGCGGGCACGCTGCAGGTGGCGGCGGCGGGCGGCATCGCCGACCCGGGCGCCGCGCCGGCCGTGCCGGCGGCCTCGCTCGGCCCGGCGCCGAGCCGCAGGGCGCTGCCGGACATCCCCAGGATCGCCGACATCTGCCGGGGCTGCTGAGCGACGGGGCGTCCCCGTCAGCGCGTCGGGGCGAGGCTCCGCGCTGCGGCGGCCTTTTCGCCGAGGGCTGCGTCGAGCGCTTCCATTTCGGCCGGGGTGAGCCGCAGGCCGAGCTTGGTGCGGCGCCACGCGACGTCGGCGGCGGTGCGGGCCCATTCCCGTTCGACGAGGTGGTCGAGCTCGGCTTCCGTCAGCGTCGCGCCGAAGTCGCGGCCGAGGTCCGCCGCCGAGGCGGCATCGCCCAGGATGGCGCGCGCCGCCGTGCCGTAATGGCGCGCGAGGCGCCGCGCGTGGGCCGGCGCCAGGAAGGCCCAGCGGGCTCGGATCTCCGCCACCAGGGCTTCGAAGCCGTCGACCGGGAAATCGCCGCCGGGCAGCGGCTCGCGCCCCGTCCAGCCCGCGCCGAACCCGCCCGCCGCCGCCGGAAGGTGCGGCCCCATCAGCTCCAGCGCGTGTTCGGCGAGCTTGCGGTAGGTGGTCAGCTTGCCGCCGAAGACGCTGAGCAGCGGCGCCCGGCCCGCCCCCGCGTCGAGGTCGAGCACGTAGTCGCGCGTGGCCGCCTGGGCTTGGCCGTCGCCCTTGTCGTAGAGCGGGCGCACGCCCGAATAGCTCCACACGACGTCGGCCTCGGTGACGGGCCGCGCGAAATATTCGCTGGCCGAGCGGCAGATGTAGGCGACCTCCTCGGGCGTCGCCCGGACGTCGGCGGGGTCGCCCTCGTAGTCGCGGTCGGTGGTGCCGATCAGGGTGAAGTCGGTCTCGTAGGGGATGGCGAAGAAGATGCGCCCGTCCGGGTTCTGGAAGAAGTAGCAGCGGTCGTGTTCGTAGAGCTTCCGCACCACGATGTGCGAGCCCTGCACGAGCCGCACCTTGGCGGCCGCGTTCTGCCCGAGCGTGTTGTTGAGCACCTGCCCCACCCAGGGGCCGGCGGCGTTGACCACGGCGCCGGCGCGCACCGTCCGGGTTTGGCGCGTGCCGCGGTCCTGCAGGGTGAGGGTCCAGCCGTCGGCGCCGCGCTCGGCCGCGACCGCCCGGGTGCGGGTGAGCACCGTGGCGCCGCGGTCGGCGGCATCGCGCGCGTTCAACGCCACGAGGCGCGAATCCTCGACCCAGCAGTCCGAATATTCGAATCCCATCGTGTAGGCGCCGCGCTTCAGCGGCAGGCCGGCCGGGTCGGCGCGGAGGTCCAGCGTCCGGGTCGGGGGGAGCCGCTTCCGGCCGCCGAGGTTGTCGTAGATCAGCAGGCCGAGGCGCAGCAGCCAGGCGGGGCGCAGGCCCTTCTGGTAGGGCAGCACGAAGCGGAGCGGCCAGATGATGTGGGGCGCGATGCCCCACAGCACTTCGCGCTCCATCAGGGCCTCGCGCACGAGCCGGAACTCGCGGTGTTCGAGGTAGCGCAGCCCGCCGTGGATCAGCTTGGTGGCGGCCGACGAGGTGCCCGAGGCGAGGTCGTCCTGCTCGCACAGCAGCACCCGGTGGCCCCGCCCGGACGCGTCGCGCGCGATGCCGCAGCCGTTCACGCCCCCGCCGATCACGGCGAGATCATAGCTGGTGTCCAAGGCCGTCCTCCCGGGTGCGGCGTGGTCCGCCTCTGGGAGGCGACGATAAACGAAAATCGTTCACCGGCAAGCGATCAGGACGAACACCGAAACGAAAATGCGACGGCGCGGTGTCGCGGGACCGCGCGATCGGCTAGGCTCCCCGCGGAACCGACAACGAACGCCGCGGGAATCGCGGCGAAGCCCGGGGGGAACCATGGCGGTGCGGCTCAACCTCGCGGTCCGCGGCCTTTTCGCCACGCCCGTGGCGGCGCTGGAGGTGCCGGACGCCGGCCGCATCAATGCGGCGCTGTCGCGGGCCATCCTGGCCCGGCGCGACGCGCACCCGTCCGTCCAGGCGTCGAACGCCGGCGGCTGGCATTCGGACCGCGACATCCTCGGCTGGGGCGGCGCGGAAGCCGCGGAGGTGATCGAACTCGCCAAGGGCGTGGCGGCGCAGCTCACGGCGGACCGCGCGGGCGCGCCGATCCGCCCGGCCTGGACGGTTTCGGCCTGGGCCAACGTCAACACGGCCGGCCATGCCAACGTGGCGCACTACCACGCCGGCGCGTTCTGGTCCGGGACCTATTACGTCGAGGACGGCGGCTGCGCGGCGGACCCGTCGCTCGGCGGGGAGTTCGAGATGCTCGACCCCCGCGGGCCCGGCCCCGGCATGTACGCGCCGGCGCTGAAGTTCACCGGCGACGGCGCGTCGGTGGGCGGGGCGGAAACGATCCGGCCGAAGCCGGGGCTGCTGATCCTGTTCCCGTCCTGGCTGATGCACCAGGTGCGGCCCTATCGCGGGGCGGGCACGCGCATCTCGGTGGCGTTCAACTTCAGCCTGCCGGCATGAGCCTCGCGGCCGCGAAGGCGCCGACCCGGCGCCAGGTCGAGATCGTCGACCTGCTGCGCGAGAAGGGCCGCGTGACGGTCGAGGACCTCGCGGGCCATTTCGCCGTCACGCCGCAGACCATCCGCCGCGACCTGAACGACCTGTCCGACGCCCAGATGGTGGTTCGGGTGCACGGCGGCGCCATGGTGGCGTCGGGGGTGGTCAACCTCGCCTACGAGGCGCGCAAGCTCATCGCCGGGCCGCACAAGCGGCTCATCGGGGAAGCGGCGGCGCGGCTCGTGCCGGACCATTCCTCCGTGTTCCTCACCATCGGAACCACCACCGAGGAGGTAGCGCGGGCGCTGGGCAACCACGTGGGCCTGCTCGTCATCACCAACAACCTGCAGGTCGCCGCCGAACTGTACCGGAACAGCGGGATGGAGGTGGTGATCACCGGCGGCAGCGTGCGCCACGGGGACGGCGGCATCGTGGGTGCGCAGTCGGAAGCCTTGATCGCGCAGTTCCGGGTCGACCTCGCCGTGATCGGCACGTCGGCGATCGACGCCGACGGCACCCTGCTCGACTTCGACATCCGCGAGGTGCAGGCGCAGCGCGCCATCATCGAGCACGCGCGGCGCGTGGTGCTGGTGGCGGATTCGAGCAAGTTCGCCCGCTCGGCCCCGGCCCGCGTGGCGCATCTCGACGACGTCGACATCCTGGTGACGGACCGCCTGCCCGCCGCCGCCGCGGAACTGTGCCGGGCGCACGGCGTGGAGGTGGTGGAAGCGGGCGGGCCGCTGGACGGCGAGGAGGGGTGAGGGCGCGGGCGGGGTGGGACGCCAGCACCGCGCCCGCTTTCACGACCGCTCGGCCGGCCCGGCGATCTCCAACTTCAGCAGGCCGGCACGGCCCTGTAGCCGGCGAAGCGCCCCGCACCGTCGTAGACGGGCTGGCGGACGAGCGGACAGCCCTCGTCGGCGTAGGGACCGTCGATGCCGTCCGGCCCGTAGCCCGGGTCCGCATAGCCCGGCCCCGCCAGGGCGCCCCCGACCAGCGCGCCCGCCGCCAGGCCCCCGAGCACACCCGCCGCCACCCCAGCCCCGTCGCCACCTCGCCGGCGCACCTGCGCGTCGGCGGGCGAGGCGGCCAGGGCGGCGGCCATGAGGGCGAGGGCGGCGGCCGAAGCGGTCGCGTTGCGGAACAGAATGGGCATGGGATCACCGTGTCGATGTTTCGGCATCAACGGTAGACGAGCCCGCCCTGTTCCATCATCTTCAGATGAAGCTTCGTCCATGCAGGACGGATACAGTCGAGAAACAAGCCGTCCAGAAGACTGAGCCACACATCGAGTCACATCGACGGCATCGCGGCGACGGTGCGGCGGCGAAGCTTGCCGATGCGCCGAAACGGAGCCATGCTGCCGGGATCGGGAGCTGCCGACGTGGCCCGAGGCTGGGGAAACAAGCGCGATTGACCCAGGACCGTCACCGCGCTGTCCAGCACCGGTCCGCCGCGGCGGGCATCGAGGCCGTGACGCTGAGCACGGACCGCAGCTTCCCGCGCCATGCTCACGATCACCTCGGCTTCGGGGTCGTCGCCTTCGGGGGTCATCGGTCCTGGAGCGGGTCCGGCACCGTCGAGGCGGCCGCGGGCGACTGCATCATGGTCAACCCGGGCGAGATCCACGATGGCATCGCGGTGGACGGCGGCACGCGGGGCTGGCCGCCCTCGCCCGGAGCGCCGGGCCCGGCGGCACCTTCTGCTACACGTTCTTCAAGGCCGTCGGCCGCAAGCCCGCGCGACCGACTACCGGTTGAGGACGTGAGCGACCTTGTCGTAGATGACGCGGCAGCGCGGGCTGAAGCTCTGCCGCCTGCCGGTCATGCAGGCCAGGCCGTGGTCCTCGGAGGTCCAAACGTCGGGGCAGATCTGCATGGCTTCGCCCACGCAGGTCATGGCTTCCTGCTGCAGCGCGTCGGGGATGACGGCCTGCGGGGCCGCGACGCAGGGGGGCGCGGCGAACGATGCCGTGAAGGCGAGGAGGATGAGCAGGGGTCCGCGCATGGCGACAATGTGCAGGTTTCGACGTCGACCGTCCACCGCGACGTTTGATCACGGTAAGCGTCCATGGCGAACGTTGCCGGGGCGCAACGCCCGGCCCTTCGCGGCCGCCTCCCGCGCCGGCCGACGGACGCCGGCGTCGAAACGCGAACCCGTGCACGGGCTCGGGTCGAAGCTTCGCTTCAACGACGGCCCGACAGGCTGTAGGGTCCGGCGCGGAGGCCGGCACCCATGAAGAGCTCGATCGCGACCGTGTCGCTCAGCGGCGACCTGGAGGACAAGATCGCCGCCATCGCGCGCGCCGGCTTCGACGGCGTCGAGATCTTCGAGCAGGACTTCATCGCCTTCGACCATTCGCCGCGCGATGTCGGCCGCATGGTGCGGGACGCCGGCATGGAGGTGACGCTGTTCCAGCCGTTCCGCGACTTCGAGGGCCTGCCCGAGCCGTTCCGCGCCAAGGCCTTCGATCGTGCGGAGCGCAAGTTCGACGTGATGGCGGAGCTGGGCGCCGACCTCGTGCTGGTCTGCTCGGCCGTGTCGCCGCACGCGCTGGGGGGCGTCGACCGCTGCGCCGCCGACCTGCGGGAACTCGGCGAGCGCGCCGCCCGTCGCGGCCTGCGCGTCGGCTACGAGGCGCTCGCCTGGGGCCGCTTCGTCGCCGACCACCGCGACGCGTGGGAGATCGTGCGCCGCGCCGACCATCCCGCCGTCGGCATCATCCTCGACAGCTTCCACACCCTGTCGCGCGGCATCGACCCGGACAGCATCCGGTCGATCCCGGCCGACAAGGTGTTCTTCGTGCAGCTCGCCGACGCGCCGAAGCTGCAGATGGACCTGTTGAGCTGGAGCCGTCACTACCGCAACATGCCGGGCCAGGGCGACCTCGCGGTCGGGGCCTTCGTGGAAGCCGTGCGGGCCACGGGCTACGACGGGTATCTCAGCCTCGAAGTCTTCAACGACCTGTTCCGCGCCGCTTCGGCCGACACGATCGCGGTGGACGGGCGCCGCTCGCTGATCGCCATCGGCGGGGGCGCCCCGCTGCCGCCCCGCCCGCGCTCGACGGGGGTCGAGTTCGTGGAATTCGCCGTCGACGCCGCCGCCGGGGCGCGGCTCGCCGAAACGCTCGGCGCGCTCGGCTTCAGCCCGGCGGGGCGCCACCGCACCAAGGACGTGGCGCTGTGGCGGCAGGACGGCGTGAACCTCCTCATCAACGCCGAAACCCAGGGCTTCGCCGCCGCCGCCTTCAACACCCACGGGCCGTCGGTCTGCGCGCTGTGCGTCCGCGTCGACGATGCCCGCGCGGTGTTCGACCGGGCCGGGGCGCTGCTCGCCACGCCGTTCCGCCAGGGCGTCGCGCCCGGCCAGCTCGACATCCCCGCGGTGCGGGGCGTGGGCGGGTCGCTGCTCTACTTCATCGACGCCGCCAGCGACCTCGGCCGCCTGTGGGAGATCGACTTCGAACCCGTCCTCGGCGATGGCGCCGGTGCCGGCCTCACGGCCATCGACCATGTCGCGCAGTCGATGGACTACGACGAGATGCTGTCCTGGCTGCTGTTCTACTCGTCGATCCTCGACCTCGCGAAGACGCCGGGGCAGGACATCGCGGACCCGGGCGGGCTCGTCCACAGCGTGGTGCTGGAGAACGCCGACCGCTCGCTCAGCCTCGTGCTCAACGGCTCGCAGAGCAGCCGCACCGGCGCTGCGCGCTTCCTCACCGAAAGCTTCGGCTCGGGCGTGCAGCACGTGGCCTTCGCGTCGTCGGACATCTTCGCCACCGCCGAGCGGGTGCGGGCCGCGGGGCTCGCCGTGCTGCCGGTGCCGGGCAACTATTACGACGACCTCGACGCCCGCTTCGTCCTCCAGGACGGGCTGCTCGAGCGCATGAGGGCGAACGGCGTGCTCTACGACCGCGACGCCGACGGGGGCGAGTTCTTCCAGCTCTTCACCCGCACCTTCGACGACCGCTTCTTCTTCGAGATCGTCGAGCGGCGCGGCTACACGGGCTTCGGCGCCCCCAACGCCGCGATCCGGCTCGCCGTGCAGAACCGCCTGTCGCGGCATCCCGCCGTGCCGCGGGGGTGACGGCGCCTTTAGCCGGGGCGGGCCGCCCGCCGAAAGGCGTTCCCGCGGCGCGCCCGCCGTCGTAAACGGCTCCCGACGCCGCACGGCGCGCGCCCCGGGAGGACCAGCATGGACGATCGCCCCAACCCCGCCCCGCAGGGGGGAGGCCCCCTCGCCGGCCTGCGCGTCCTGGAACTCGGCCATTTCGTGGCGGCGCCCTTCTGCACGCGGCTGCTCGCCGACCTCGGCGCCGACGTCGTCAAGGTCGAGCCCCCGGGCGGCGACCCGGTGCGGCAGTGGGGCCAGCAGGTCGACGGCGCCGCCCCGTGGTGGTCCATGCACGGGCGCAACAAGCGCTCCGTCACGCTGAACCTGAAGCACCCCAAGGCGAAGCGCATCGTGCTCGACCTCGCCCGCACCGCCGACGTGCTGGTCGAGAACTTCCGCCCCGGCCAGCTCGACAGGATGGGGCTCGGGGACGCCGCGCTGCGCGGCGACAACCCCGGGCTCGTCGTGGCCCACATTTCCGGCTTCGGCCTCGACGGGCCCTACCGCGACCGCGCCGCCTTCGGGGTCATCGGCGAAGCCGTCGGGGGGCTGCGCCACCTGTGCAACCATCCGGCGGGCACGACCGACCTGCCGCCGGTGCGCATCGGCATCTCCATCGGTGATTCCCTCGCCGGCCTCTACGCGGCCTTCGGCATCATGGCGGCGCTGTGGCGGCGGGACGCCGCGAAGGCGGGCGACGGCAAGGCCCGCACGCTCGACGTGGCGCTGACCGATTCCGTGCTGTCGATGATGGAAGGCCTGCTGCCCGAATACGGCGTGCTGGGGACGTCGCGCGAGCCGGTCGGCTCCCGCATCCCCACGGCGGCGCCGACCAGCGCCTACCCGTGCCGGGACGGCAAGTGGATCGTCGTGGCGGCGAATTCCCAGCCGCTGTGGGCCAAGCTGGCGGCGCTGATGGGCCGGCCGGAGCTCGCCGCGGACCCGCGCTTCGTCGACAACCCCGCCCGCCTGGCCAACGTCGAGGAGCTCGACCGGCTCATCGCCGGCTGGACCCGCACCCTCGACGCCGTCGAGGCCGACCGTGCGCTCGAACAGGCCGACATCCCGTCGACGCTGATCTATTCCGCCGCCGAGGTCGCCGCCGACCCGCAGTTCCGGCAGCGCGGCATGGTGCGCGAGGTCGAGGATCCGGCCTTCGCCCGGCCGGTGCTCCACGCCGGCGTGGTGCCGCTGGTGGTGGACGACCCGGGCACGATCCGCTGGCCCGGCCCGGCCGTGGGGGCGCATACCGCCGAGGTGCTGGGCGAGCTCGGCATCGGCCGCGACGACGTCGAAGCCCTGCGGGCCGAGGGGGTCCTGTGATGGCGACGAACGCCGCCGTCGAGATCGTCGAGGTCGGCCCGCGCGACGGGCTGCAGGGCATCGGCCCCTTCGTGCCCACGGCCGCCAAGGTCGACATGGTGGAGCGGCTGCACGCCGCCGGCCTGAAGCGCATCGAGATCGGCTCCTTCGTCAGCGCTTCCGCGCTGCCGCAGATGCGCGACACGCCGGAACTGCTGCGCCACTGCGGGGACGCCCTGCCCGGCCTCGTGCCCCAGGTGCTGGTGCCGAGCCGGCGGCGCGCGTCGGACGCGCTGGCGGCCGGCGCCCGCTGCCTCGCCTGGGTGATCTCCGTGTCGGAGCCGCACAACCGCTCCAACGTGCGCCGCTCGCCCGACGAATCCGCCGCGGAATACGAGGCGCTCGCGGCGGAGCTGCCGCCCGGCACCTTCATGCGGCTGAACCTCGCCACCGCCTTCGACTGCCCCTTCGCGGGGCGGGTCGACGAAGCCGCCGTGCTGGCGATGCTCGACCGGCTGGTGCCGGCCCTGCCCGATGCCGAAGTGTGCCTCTGCGACACCACGGGCCGCGCCGACCCCGCCCATGTGGCGTCGCTGTTCCGCCGAGCGGTGGCGCGCCTGCCCGGCACCGCCTTCGCGTTCCACGCCCACGACACCTACGGGCTCGGCACCGCCAACGTCCACGCCGCCTACGAGGCGGGCGTCCGGGTGATGGACGCTTCGGTGGCCGGCCTCGGCGGCTGCCCCTTCGCGCCCGGCGCCACGGGCAACGTGGCGACGGAGGACCTGGCCTGGATGTTCGCGCGCCGCGGCGTCGCCACGGGCATCGACATGGACCGGCTGGTGGCGGTGGCGCGCGACGCCGCCGCGCTGCCCGGCGCCACCGCGGGCGGCCGGGTGCGGGCCGCGCTGGCGGCGGCCGACCGGCTGTGCGGGACCGCGCCGACCGTGTAAGAGCGGCGGTCGACGATCCGGACCGCCGGGGAGCGCGAACGCGCGCCGCCGCCCGTGCGGCGCAACGCGACGGAGATGCATCGGCGTTTCCGTCGCCCGGTATCGGCGACGAAGCGGAACGCAGGCCCGGCGAACGGGCCGCGCTGGGGGAAGGACACCAGGATGGCGATGGAGATCGAGAACCCGCTGCTGCGCCCCGGCGCGCCGGTGGGCGCCTGGTGGGAAGGGTTGACGCCGCGCCACTGGCGCATCCTGTGGGGGGCGTACCTCGGCTGGATCTTCGACGGCTACGAGGCCGTGGCGCTGGTCTACGCGCTCGGCCCGGCGCTGAAGGCGCTGCTCACCCCCGACCAGGCGAAGACCACGCCGTGGTATCTCGGCCTCGCCATCGGCATCACGCTGCTCGGCTGGGGCATCGGCGGCCTCGCGGGCGGCGTCGCGGCGGACTACATCGGCCGCAAGCGCATGATGCTGGTGTCGATCCTCGGCTACGCGCTCCTGACCGGCCTCACCGCCTTCGCGACGAGCTTCGCCGCGCTGGCGGCCCTGCGCTTCGTCACCGGCCTCGCCATCGGCTCCGAATGGTCGACCGGCATCGCCCTCGTGGCCGAAACCTGGCCCAACCGCGCCCGGCCGAAGGGCTGCGGCTTCCTGCAGTCGGGGTTCGGCTTCGGGGCGCTGCTGGCGGCCCTCGCGTGGCTGCTGATCCCGGCCGGCGGGATCGGCGGCATCGAGCCCTGGCGCATCATGTTCGCGCTGGGCGCCCTGCCGGCCTTCGTGTGCCTCTACCTGCGCGGCTCGATGGAAGAATCTGAGCGCTGGATGGAAGCCGTGCGCGAGCACCGCTGGGCCGCCACCGAGCACGCCGGAAGCGCGGCGCCGTCCCGGGCCGCGCGGCCCTTCTCGCTCGCCGAAATCTTCCGCGAACCGGAAAGCCGCCGCCGCGTGCTGCTGGCGACCTCCATTTCCTTCGCCGCCACCGTGGGCTGGTGGGCCGTGTCGTCCTGGCTGCCGATCTACACGGCGGGCCTCGCCAGGGCGGCGGGCCAGGACCCCGCCGTGTGGGGCCCCCGCATCGGCGTGATCTACAATTGCGGCGCCATCTTCGCCTACCTGATCGCGGGCTTCGTCGCCGACGCGATGGGGCGCCGCATGTTCCTGGTGATGACCTACGCGGGCTGCCTCGTCGTCACGGCGCTGACCTACACCTGGACGGGCTCGCTCGAAGCCTTCGCCGTGCTGGCCTTCGCCAACGGGTTCTTCACGCTCGGCTTCTCGTTCTGCTGGATGGCCATCTACCTCGCCGAGCTGTTCACCTCGCCGGTGCGCGCCACGGCGTCGAGCTTCGTGTTCAACGGCGCCCGCCTGGTGGCCTGGGTCTTCCCCATCATCGCGGGGCAGATCGTGGGCGAGTTCGGCGGCGTGTCCAACGCCGCCCTGATCATGAGCAGCGTGTTCGTGATCGGCCTCGTGGCGCCCTGGTTCATGCCCGAAACCACCGGCAAGCCGCTGCCGGCGTGAGGATGGTGCGGCAGCGCCGTCGCGGGGTGAAATCCGGGGCCGCGCCGGAACGGGGCGCTTTGCAGCTTCCGGGATTGAAAGTAGCGTTGCACACCGAATCAGGAGCAGCCATGCGTCCGTCCCTCGCCGTCGTGTCACTCGCCGGGCTGATCGCCCTCGCGGCCTGCTCCAAGCCGGAACCCGGGCAGACCGGGCCGGCCGGCCCCGCGGGGCCTCCCGGTCCCGCCGGCGCGCAGGGCCCCGTCGGCCCCGCGGGCGCGATGGGCCAGGCGGGGCCGGCCGGTCCCGCGGGTCCCCAGGGGCCGCAGGGCGCGCCCGGCGCCAAGGGATTGGCCGGCCCGGCCGGACAGGCGGGCGCCAAGGGCGATGCCGGCCTCGACGGCAAGGGAGGCAGCCCCGGCATCCCCGGCCCCAAGGGCGACGCCGGCCCGGCGGGTCCCGTCGGCCCGTCGGGCCCTGTCGGTGCCGTGGGCCCGGCCGGCCCCGCGAGCGATGCCGCGAAGGCGGTCTTCACCCTGCGCAGCACGGCCGGCCAGCCCGGACAGGCGGTCTCGGCCGCGTGTCAGGCGGGGGAGCAGATCGTGGCGGCGACCTGCTCGACGGGCGCCACGATCGGCGACGACGGCAAGGCGTCCTGCCCGGCGCCGGCCGACGCCGCCGCATCGGCCCGGCTCACGGTGTCCTGCGCCAGGTAGCGGGGCTCAGGCCCGGCCCGCCTCGTCCTCGATCCGCTCGGCCTCGGCCCAGGCGGCGTCGAGCAGGCTGGCCAGGCCCGCGAGGTTGGCGGATTCGGCCATGGCGACCAGCGCCGGCAGGGCGCGGGCGACGCCCCGCGCCGCTTCCGCCGGGTCGACGCCCGGCGCCACGCCTTCGTCGCGGCGGCGCCGGGGGGCGGAGCGTTCATAGACGTGGGGGCGACGCATGCTGACCTTCGGGTTCGGCAACCGTCCCCGCCGGAGCCGCGCCGTGCGGCGTCGGGCCGCCGGAGGGGCGCGGGACGGGTCGGCCCGCGGGATCGCTGGGCCGCCCGCCGCGGTGGACCACGGAACGGGCTGCGACGCAACGTCGCGAGCCCCGGCGCTGCCTCACGCCCGTTCGTAGGTGCCGATCAGCAGGCCCTTGGCCATCACATGTCCCTGCATCGCCTCGACCAGCGCGCCGCGGCCCGGCTCGGCGTCGAGCGACAGGGCCGCGTCGAGCGCGAAGACCTGCACGGCGTAGCGGTGCGGGCCGTGGCCCGTGGGCGGGTCCGGCGGCAGGTATTCCGCCTTCAGGAACGAGTTCTTGCCGAGATGGTGGGCGCGACCCTGCGCCCCGGCGCTCTTCAGCTCGCCTTCGGCGAGGGCGCCGTCGCGCCCCGGCAGGCCGAGCAGGATGGTGTGGACCAGCGGGGCCGGCGTCGGGCTGTCGGCGTCCTCGATCACCACCACGACCTCCGCGGCGGCGGGCGGCACGCCGCGCCACGCGAGCGGCGGCGACACCTTGCGGCCGTCCTCCGTGTGGTCGGCCGGGATCGGCGCCCCGTCGGCGAAGGCCGGGCTCGACACCGCGATGCCGCCGGGCGCGCCCTGGAAATCCGCGTTGATCATCAGTTTGTCGAGGCCGGGGCCGACGCCCCGCAGCGCTTCCCCGACGATCTTGGGCATGTGTTCGAGCATCGCATCCTCCGTGTCGCGACAACGCGCCGCGACCGCGCGAGGATGCGCGGCGCCGCGCTTTCGCCGGAATCGCCGCGGCTGCTAAGCAAGGGCGCACCGAAGAAACCCGCGCGATGCCGCCCGGATGCGTCCCGGCATCGAGCGGGGTTTCACGGGCCCGCCCGCGCGACCCCGGCCCGGGGGAGCGCCGGCCCGCCGCCGCAAGGACACCGCCCCATGAGCCAGCTCGACCCCGACCGCGACTTCGTGGCCCTCGGCATCGCGGTCGTCACCGTGTCGGACACGCGCGACCTCGCGGGCGACCGCTCGGGCGACACGCTGGCCGAGCGGCTGGGGGCGGCGGGCCACCGGCTCGCCGGGCGCGCGATCGTCAAGGACGACGTGGACGCGATCCGCGCCGCCGTGTCGGGCTACGCCGCCGACCCCGCGGTCGACGTGGTGCTGACCACGGGCGGCACCGGCTTCACGGGCCGCGACGTGACGCCCGAGGCCGTGGAAGCCCTGTTCACCAAGCGGATGGACGGCTTCTCGGCCGTGTTCCACCGCATCTCCTACGACAAGATCGGCGTGTCGACGATCCAGTCGCGGGCGACGGCCGGCCTCGTCGGCACCACCTTCGTGTTCGCCCTGCCGGGATCGCCCGGCGCCTGCCGCGACGCCTGGGACGGCATCCTCGCCCACCAGCTCGACTATCGCGCCAAGCCCTGCAACTTCGTCGAGATCCTGCCGCGGCTCGACGAGCACCTGCGACGCAAGGGGTCGTGAAGCGCGAGGGTCGCGGCGGAACGGAAGCGCCCCCTCACGTCTGCCCCGGCTTCAGCGTGTAGAAGATGTGGTGCCCGATGGCTTCGGTGCGCGTCAGCGCGCGCGCCCAGCCGGGGCGCACGTAGGTGGCGTGGTAGTGGGTGGCGCCGCCGACGTCCGACACGTAGGTGGTGCCGTCCGTCACCTCGCGGGCGATCCGCACGGCGCGGTTCCACGATTCGCCCTCGCTCACCCGCAGCGCGTGGCCCTCGCAGGTGAAGGAGAACTGGCACGCGTTGCGGCGCTGCTGGTTCTGGAACACCACGCCGCAGACCGAGCCCGGGTAGAGGCCGCTGGTGGCGCGGTTGAGCACCACCTGGGCCACGGCGGCCTGCCCCTCCTCGGGCTCGGAGCGCGCTTCGAAATACACCGCCTGCGCGAGGCACCGCTGCTCGGGCGCGGATTTCGCGCGGTCGAGCAGCGCCGCATAGTCGGGATGGACCTGGGCCACGCCCACGACGGTGCGGTCGCCGGTGATGAGCCCGTGCGGCCCGCGCGAGAACTTCGGCAGCGCCGCGATCTCGATCGGCGTGCCGTCGGCCAGCGCCGGCGTGGTGGAGGCCAGCGACACGGCGCGGCCGACCGGGGGCGTCGAGCCGTCCTCGGCGTGCGGCGTCGTCGAGCCCGCCTCGGCCTGGGGCGAGTTGGCCGACCGCGTGCGCCGCGTCGTGACGGGGAGGTCGTGCGGCAGCGGCTGCAGCCGGCTCGGGTCCGCCCAGGCGGAGTCCACCGGGACGGCGGCGAAGCCCGCGCCCTCGGCCCCCTCGTCGCCGGGCCCGAAGGCGGCCGCGGCGGCCCGGAACCGCGCGAGCGCGCCCGCGGCCCCGAGCCGCGCCGCGAAGGTCGGCCGCACCGGCACGGCGGGGTCGCGGCGGGGCGCGCGGTCCACGACGACGCCCGGGGACCCGCCCGCCTTCATCGCGATGCGGGGCTCGACCTCGTCGGCGGCCGGTGCGGCGCCGACGGCCAGCAGGTCGCCCGGCGGCAGGGCGAAGCCGGCACCCTCGGTCGCGGCGGCGAGCGGGACGAGGTCGCCCGGCATGGCAGGCCCGGCGTCGGTCAGGCCGACGCGCGTGCTGGCCTGCATGGGCTCCTGCCCGGCTTCGGCGCCCATCGACACGAGGAGCCCGCCGGCCAGCGCCCAAGGCACCACCGTCAGCCCGGCCCAGGCGAGGCGGGACCGCGACCGCGCCTTGCGGCGCACCGCCATGCGGCTGCGATGCATCCCCGTCGTCCCCGTCCGGCATGGTTAACGAAACACTCCGTCCCTTATCGGCGCGGGTCCTTGCGGAGGCGTTAACGCCCCCCGCTTTCGCGCGGCGGTGGAGATGCGGGACAAGGCCGCGGTTTTGCGGCAGAAAGGCCGGACGCTCCCACCCGAAGGCCCCCCATGACCGAAGCCGCCGCCCCCTACGACACGATCCTGGTCGAACGGCGCGGCCGCGTCGGCCTCGTCACGCTGAACCGGCCGAAGGCGCTGAACGCCCTGAACCGCCGCGTGATGCACGAGGTGACGCATGCCGCCGCAGCCTTCGACGCCGACCCGGAGGTCGGCTGCCTGGTGATCACCGGCTCCGAGCGCGCCTTCGCGGCCGGCGCGGACATCAAGGAGATGGCCGAGGCCGACGCCATCGCGATGTACATGGAGGACGGGTTCGGGGGCTGGATGGCGCTGACCCGCGTGCGCAAGCCGATCGTCGCCGCCGTGTCGGGCTTCGCGCTCGGCGGCGGCTGCGAACTCGCCATGATGTGCGACATGATCATCGCCTCCGACACGGCGAAGTTCGGCCAGCCCGAGATCAAGCTCGGCATCATCCCGGGCATCGGCGGATCGCAGCGGCTGATCCGTGCCGTCGGCAAGGCCAAGGCGACCGACCTATGCCTCACCGGCCGCATGATGGACGCCCAGGAGGCCGAGCGCTCGGGCCTCGTCGCCCGCGTGGTGCCGGCCGGCGACTTCATGGCCGAGGCGATGAAGACCGCGGAAGCCATCGCCGCCATGTCGCTGCCCGCCCTGATGGCGCTGAAGGAATGCCTCGGCCGTGCCGACGAGGCGAGCCTGGCGGAAG
This sequence comes from Lichenibacterium minor, assembly GCF_004137685.1. Lineage (GTDB taxonomy): Bacteria > Pseudomonadota > Alphaproteobacteria > Rhizobiales > Beijerinckiaceae > Lichenihabitans > Lichenihabitans minor. Next base: position 90,678 of record NZ_QYBB01000017.1, read on the forward strand.
GGCTGCTGTTCGAGCGCCGCGCCATCCAGGCGCTCTTCGCCACCGCGGACCGCCGCGAGGGCATGGCCGCCTTCGTCGAGAAGCGCGCCCCGAACTTCACCCACCGCTGAGGGACCGCCGATGGGCACGATGGCGCTGGCGATCCATGGCGGCTGCGGGGTGATGAGCCCCGGGAGCCAGCCCGAGGCCGAGTGGGCCGAGGCCCGCGCGGCCCTGGCCGAGGCGCTGGGCGCCGGCTGGCGCGTGCTGTCGGCCGGCGGCCGCGCGCTCGATGCCGTGGAAGCCGCCGTGGTGGTGCTGGAAGACAGCCCCCATTTCAACGCCGGCCATGGCGCGGCGCTGAACGCGGACGGCGAGCACGAGCTCGACGCGTCCATCATGGACGGCGCCGGCCGGCTCGCCGGCGCGGTGATCGGGGTGCGCCGGGCCCGCAACCCCGTGCGGGCCGCCCGGGCGGTGCTGGACGGCGGCGAAGCCGTGATCCTCGCCGGCCCGGCCGCCGACGCCTATGCGGGGGCGCGCGGCGCGGCGCTGGTCGACCCCTCCTACTTCACCACCGAGCGGCGGCGCGACAACCTCCTGTCGATGAAGGCACGGGGGCAGGCCGGCACGGGGGCGGCGGCCTCCGAAGCCGAGAAGCACGGCACCGTGGGGGCGGTGGCGCTCGACCGCGACGGCCACCTCGCCGCCGCGACCTCCACCGGCGGCTACACGAACAAGCCGGCGGGCCGCGTCGGCGACAGCCCCATCCCGGGCGCCGGCACCTACGCGGAGGACGGCGTCTGCGCGGTGTCGGGCACGGGCCAGGGCGAGGCCTTCATCCGCCACGCGCTGGCCCACGACGTGGCGGCGCGGATGCGCTACCGCGGCGACGCGCTCGACGCCGCGACGGCGGGCGTCATCGCCGACCTCACGCCGCGCGGCACCGGCGCCGGGCTGATCGCGCTCGACGCCGCCGGCCGGGTCGCCATGCCCTTCAACACCGGCGGCATGTTCCGCGGCTGGGCGACGCCGGACGGCGACGGCTTCGTGGCGACCCACGGGCAGGTGTTCGCCCTCGGGCGGCTCGGCGCGTGAGCGAGGCGGGCCCGATCGCCGTCTACGTCGACGCCGATGCCTGCCCGGTGAAGGCGGAGGTTCTAACCTCGGGTATCAAGGTTTTCATCGTTGAAACCAATCACTTACATCCTGGGGCACTATGAAATGGCCCGCCCAGGCTACCACTGGGCTACCGAGACGTTGGAAAGGGTCGCCGCTGACCGCGCCTCCGAGATGGACGAGGATCCTTCGTGGAAAAGGGACGGCGTTCCGTTTGGCCCCGCCGACATCCCGCCGCCGTACGTCGCGCCGGGGGAGATCGGGCTTGCCGATGCCGTGCGATCCTTCTGCGCGAGAGTGAGCGGTTTGCCGCACGAGCGATTGATCGGCCCAGAGGTCGCTCACCTCGCTCAGCCGGTGCGGGACCTTCTCGTTAAAGGTCGGGTGAAGGTGACGTGTATCCCACACGGCTCTCCACCACGCGACGTCCATGAGGCTGCCTTCAGAGACGACGGGACGTGGTTCGCGACGCTGTGGGATCAGAGCCAGCTCCCCATCCGCCCCGAATTTGGGTTAGTTCCCGGCTTCCTTGTCTTGGACCGGAAGGCTTTCGAGGAGGGCATATCCAGTGACCTCGGCCTCGTCGACGCCACAGCATTCCCGGTAGACACGGCGAAGATCGTCGCTCCGAACGATCGCTTGGCGGTGGCCTTCGCGTTCGCGCGTGAGCTCCAAGAGCGGTTTGATCTTTGGCTCGATTACCCTTTCAACAGGGAAGCGGCCTTGTCCCTGGCAAAGCAGCTTTTGGCTGAGCAAGGACGGGGTTACCAGTTCAGCGACAACATTATCAGAGTGCTTATCACCTTGATCGGCAATCCCAAGTGGGACAGGAGGCCGCCACCTCCGGACGAGGAAGGCCGTCGCAGTCAGAACCCGGAGAAGCCGTTTGCCGGGGTTGAGTACCCCCGCGGTCGAAGTTCTTAAACCGCTTCCTGGAGCCGGTTTGCAGGGAGGAGGAGAGTGCGGAGCACTCCGGCAGACAGTGCCGAACTGTCTGCCTCTTCCTCCCTACCCTGCCAAACTGCTTCTTCCCGGAACCGCCATGAGTACGGTATCCCGGAGCAGGTAAGTGGAAGCGCCTCCCGTTTTTCATCGCACCCCGACCCCGCACGAGAGCGCGGGCGGGTACTTCAACACGACCAAGTCAGCGGATTTCCTGGGCCTTGCAACGCGGACCCTCGAACGTCACCGCCTTGATGGCACCGGTCCCGTGTTCATGCGGCTCGGTCGTCGCATTCTGTACCACCCCGACGATCTCAGGGCGTGGGCTCAGCAGCACCGGTACCGGAGCACTTCTGAGCCCTCGGTGACGCCGACGCGTGTGATGCAGAGGTCGCTCCGCCGGGCTTGAGCCCGCACGCCCTCTGATCTCCACAATCCAGGAATTCTCACTCGCTGCGAGGCTGAGGAGGATCCGCACGATCAATAACGACCGAGTGCATCCCGCTTGCCGGAATGCAAACGCCCACCTATGCAAAGGTGGGCGCGTGCCGGCCGAGGCCGTTACCAAGAGCGTGTGACGACACTCTTGTAGTACCTCGCCTTCATCTGCACAAGGGTGAAACGAAGTCGGCTCTGCCGACAACGCCGGTCCGCGCCCGCTCGCCGCCAAGTCTGCGAGCTACTTATGTTCTACCATGAACGGCGCGATCCGGCCGAGGCCGAGTTTTGGCGCCGTGTCCTCGACCGAGATCCCGCATCGCTATCTGATCCGGCTCCGACTCTCGACGAAGTCCGCGCAGAATTTGCGGCGGAGAAGAGCAGGCGCGATCTAGTCACCGCGCTCACGAAAGCCGGTTTCTGGAATCTCGCGCAGGTTATCCTCGCAAAATCCAAAGCCTCTATCGGAGTGTCGGCGACGGGAGGTGCTGAACCCGCGCCGACCGGTATGGATCCGTCAGCGGATCAGGTCGAGCCCGAGGGCGACTACTTCCGTCCGGATGGAACGTCGGCGCGGATCAGAGCGTGCGAGCTACGCTCTGCCGATCCGCTCGAAGTCGGCGTGGCGCCGGCCGAGGTTTTTCGCCTTCAGCTTCATCCACTAGCTATCCCGTCCGAAGAGCCAATCTCCGCCTTCAAGGACAACTCACCTACCCCTCAGGGAGCAGATCGCGAGATCGCGGGTGCGCTTCGTCGCACAAAAGCCACAATGCAATTTCCCGCGTCGGACTCTATCGAAAACAGGCCGCAAGAGCCTGTCACTGCTCAACTTTTGCCGGGTGTGGGTGCCTCGCCTGTGCTGGAGCCGACCTCCACCCCCTCTTTATTAGGTAAGGGCGGCGCCGATCCAACCGATCAATGGTCCCAATCGTCACAGCCGAAGCGCACGCGCCGTCGCCGCCCCTCCACACCTCGGAAGGGCAAGGGGAAAGCCAAGCTCAAGAAGCTCAAGACTATACCCTTCGCGGACCACGAGGACATAGAGACGGCGTACCTCGTGGCGCACGCACTCGGCTACCCGTTCAACGTCGCCCTCGACTTCAATCCCGGCATCGACCACCTCGATGATGCAGCGAGGGTGAGGTTTTGGGCCGACCTCGTGGTCAACATCAGGTCTTATGTCGCATCCCGTCGGGACGCCCGCGGGAAGCCGCCGTCGTGGTGGCAGCTCGTGCTCATCGGCGCCCGCGAGTCACAGCGTCACAACCATCTACGCGAGCACTTCCACACGCTCATTCACGTCCCTGACAATCAGGAGCTTCGTCACCTTCGAAAACATTTGAATGCGATGGCTCGGAAGGACGATCGGATATGGTGCCGCGACATCGTCGTCAGGAAGGTCGACGAGGAGGAACAGATCGACGGTGAACGGATCGGTTCTGCGCTCAACTACCTTCTCAAGGCCGCCAGCAAAGAGACGATCGGCAAGCATCCTTGGATGATCTACAACCGCTCGGGCTTCATCGCGGGCAAGCGGACGAGGATAACCACGAACCTCACCGATCCTAAGGTGGTGGCCGCGACCGAGGAACAGGTCTCCATGCTCCGCCGCCTTCGGGAGGAGAAGCGCTCCATCCTGATCGCGCGGATCCTCAGATCACCGCTACCTTGGGAGTGATCCTCGACCTCGAGCCTGGGTCAGCCGGGTGCCGAGCTTCGACGGTACCGGATGTGGAGCATCCGGAGACGAGCAGAAAGAAGCCCCAAAAACATCTATCTAAGGGGCTTCTTTCGGGGACATGGACGGGCGTACAGGATGTGGCGCAGGGCCGGTCGGGTGACCCTCGACCTGGTCGAGGAGGCTTCATCCGGAGGAGAGCGAATTCTACCCTCTTTTGCCCCTGGAAGGGGCATGGAGATCGAGGGCCGCGCCGGTGCCGGACGTGGTGCTGGGTGGGTGACGGCGCTCGACGGTTCCGGATGAGGCTGTCCCGAGGGGAGAGCGAAAGAAGCCCCAACTATTTTTAAGGGGCTTCGTCTCGGGCTTTTCCGACGGTGCAGGATGTGGCTCGGGGCACCCGCCGCTTGCCGGCATCGACTGCGGGCGCGCCCTGTCTGTGCACCGTGGGACCCGTCGTGGACGTCTTCCCAGCCCGACCCGCTTCGTCTCGACGGACGGACTGGCCGCGGCGCTCTTAGATTCGCGATCCGCGCCCGGCGCCGTGGCGAAAAGATATCTGCCACCAGCCGTAAAGGCCTCGACCCTCCCATGAAGCTTCCCGGTCGTGATCGTGCCGGAGGGGATCGGCTTGGGAAATTTCATCACCGGGCGGTTGCCGTCCCGCGCCGTCTTGGACGAGTTCCGGCCCTGTCTGGCCGACGTCGACCGGGGCACGACGCCCGCGGCGCGGGCCTTCGTGGTGCTCGATGCAGCCGTCACGGCTCACGTTCAAGCCCTCGACTACCTCGTCCACGACGTCGGGGGCGAGTCGAACTGCCCACGCTTCTTCGACAGATCGAGGTGTCTCAAGTCGCGGCTGTTTCTCGGATAATACCAATCGCTTGAAGTCGTGACTCACGTGGACAGGGGGCGGGCTTTCTGGTTCGGTTTGGCTTCCTTGCTGGGAGGCTGACCATGGCGGCTGGGATCGCGATCACGCGGCAGGATGAGAGCGCTGCG
>NZ_QYBB01000179.1 GCF_004137685.1 Lichenibacterium minor
GGGGGCGGCTTGATGGCCAAGCTGTCGCCGCTCTACCCCACGAAGCCCGTCGACGTGTCGACTCGCCTGCGCGCCTTGCCGGAGGACGGCACGGTGCCGGACATGCCGGGCTGGCGCTGGATCCACACGCCCGGCCACTCCGCCGGTCATGTCTCGCTGTGGCGCGAGGGCGACCGCGCCCTCATCGTGGGCGACGCCTTCGTGACCACGGCCGCCGAATCCGCCTACGCCACCATCACTCAGGCGCCGGAGTTGCACGGGCCGCCGCGCTACTACACGACGGACTGGGACGCGGCGCGCGCTTCGGTCGAAGCCCTGGCCAAGCTCGATCCCGATCTCGTCATCACCGGCCATGGCCGCGCCATGCGAGGGACGGAGATGCGCGACGCGCTCCACGGCCTGGCCCGCGACTTCGACCGCGTCGCGGTGCCGGAGCACGGCCTCTACCTCGACCGGCCCGCCAGGGCCGAGGACGGCACGGCGTACCGGCCGGTCCAGCGCCCCCGGGCACCCGGGAACATCACCAACCGCAACGGAACCAAAGGAGGCCGCATGTCCCCGAGATTGAAGCCCATCGCCGAGCAGGTCATCATCATCACCGGTGCCTCGTCCGGCATCGGCCTCGCAACGGCCCGCATGGCGGCGAAGCGGGGGGCACGCCTCGTCCTGGCAGCCCGCAGCGGCGGCGCGCTCGGCAAGCTC
>NZ_QYBB01000180.1 GCF_004137685.1 Lichenibacterium minor
CGGCCGATACCGCTGAGGACCGATCCGAGGCTCTATGGTTGGAGTTCATCGACCTGGAGCCGGAGCGTCCCGCCGCGCTGCACTTCAGCGGCGCCGACGGGCTGAACTGCGGCTTCGAGGTCGAGCGGCTGAGCGACGGCCGGCACGTGACTTTCTACGGGCTGCAGGACGTCGAGAAGCTGCAGGGCATGCCGCTGCCTCGGCGGTCGGAGTGGGTCGGGGAGCCGGCGCCCTGGGGCAACGGTGAGCAGGTCGGTCGCTGGGTGTCGGTGCCGAACGAGCAGGCCATCGCCCGACGGGCCGAGGTCATCGCCGCGCATGACGCGTGGATGGTCGAGCGCCAGGCCGTGAAGGACCGGCTCGGGATGGACGCGGCGGACGAGGCTGAGGAGGAGGCCTGCCAGGCGCTGTGGGAGGTCGAGAAGGCCATCCTGTCGACAATGCCGGCGACGACAGCCGGGCTCGTCGCGAAGGCACGGTGGGCATCGTGGGATGAGCTCCCGAAGGCCACCGCGGAGGTCTGGGCCAAGCAGGTCACAGCCGACGTGATCGCCATGGCGGAACGCAGCGGGGTGGTGTCGTGAGCTTCCTACCCCCGCAGCCCCTCCCGCACCTCGCTGGCGTGGCCGGTCACCGGCTCGCAGCCCTCGGTGA
>NZ_QYBB01000181.1 GCF_004137685.1 Lichenibacterium minor
TAGACCCCGCCGATGTTGCCCGCCGAGGAATGGTCGACCGCGATCTCGCCCGTGAGGCGCTGGATCACGTAGGCGTTAGGCGGCAGGAACAGCGCCGTACGCTCCCACACGTCGGGCCGTTCGTCTCGCAGCCACAACATCTTGGTGAAGCCGTGATAGCTGTCGACGCCGTTGCCGGTGACGCGGCCAAGACGCGCGAGGTCGAGGTTCGCCCTGACCCAGGCGACCTGCGCCTCGGCGCGGCGGTCCATCCAGATCAGGCACGGGTAGAGCGGCCGCACATCCGCGTCGACCGGGATGCCGGAGCCACCGTAGAGCGAGGAAATGCAGATAGCCTTGATGTCGCCTTCCGGCACGGCTCGGACCACTTCGGCGAGGCAGGCCACGACGGCATCGAGCCAGACGTCGGCGTGCTGCTCGGCCCAGTTAGGACGCGGCGTGTCGGGCGCGTAGGCGCGCGACGCCTGGGCCAGAATTGCGCCGTCACGCCCGACCAGCACCGCCTTGGTGCTCTGCGTGCCGATGTCAACGCCGATGACCTGGTCCATGATGAGCCTCTTCTTGGAACATGGTTCCCAAAGGCGCTCGGCCTTCGGCGGGGTTCCGGGGCTGAG
>NZ_QYBB01000182.1 GCF_004137685.1 Lichenibacterium minor
TAGACCCCGCCGATGTTGCCCGCCGAGGAATGGTCGACCGCGATCTCGCCCGTGAGGCGCTGGATCACGTAGGCGTTGGGCGGCAGGAACAGCGCCGTACGCCCCCACACGTCGGGCCGTTCGTCTCGCAGCCACAACATCTTGGTGAAGCCGTGGTAGCTGTCGACGCCGTTGCCGGTGATGCGGCCAAGACGCGCGAGGTCGAGGTTCGCCCTGACCCAAGCGACCTGCGCCTCGGCGCGGCGGTCCATCCAGATCAGGCACGGGTGGAGCGGCCGCACCTCCGCGTCGACCGGGATGCCGGAGCCACCGTAGAGCGAGGAGATGCAGATAGCCTTGATGTCGCCTTCCGGCACGGCTCGGGCCACCTCGGCGAGGCAGGCCACGACGGCATCGAGCCAGACGTCGGCGTGCTGCTCGGCCCAGTTAGGGCGCGGCGTGTCGGGCGCGTAGGCGCGCGACGCCTGAGCCAGAATTGCGCCGTCGCGCCCGACCAGCACCGCCTTGGTGCTCTGCGTGCCGATGTCAACGCCGATAACCTGGTCCATGATGAGCCTCTTCTTGGAACATGGTTCCCAAAGGCGCTCGGCCTTCGGCGGGGTTCCGGGGCTGAG
>NZ_QYBB01000183.1 GCF_004137685.1 Lichenibacterium minor
CAACCCTGGGCCTTTTCAGCCTCGACACAACGGTCCGTTAGGTCTGGCGTGCGACGCATGACCTCTCCGTTTTCCCGGTGAGGTCGGCATGCTGAAGGTCCTGGGTTGCGTCGTGCATGAACACGACCTTCGGCTCGTGGCCGTCTCGGCGGTGATCTGCGTCCTAGGCTGCCTCACGACCACCACGCTGCTGGCGAAGGCAGGTGAGACGGCGAGGCGAAGCGGACGCCCCTGGCTCGCGGCGGCGGCGATCGTGTTCGGCTGCAGCGTGTGGTCGCTCCACTTCGTCGCCATGCTGGCGTTCATGCCCGGTCTGGAGATGGCCTACGACCTGGGCCTGACGGCGCTGTCCATCCTCGTCGCGGTCGGCGGGGCCCTGATGGCCCTATTCGCCTGGAAGGCGCCTGCCGCGCGTGCAGCCCGCGTCGCCCTCTCCGGCATGCTGCTCGGACTCGCGATCTCGGGTATGCACTACGTCGGCGTCGCAGCCATGACGTTCTCGGGCTTCCTCATGTTCGACCGCAACTACGTGGCGGCCTCGGTCGTGGTCAGCGTCGTCTGCTCCGTCGTCGCCATGGCGAGGGCGACGGACCTGACCTCGAC
>NZ_QYBB01000184.1 GCF_004137685.1 Lichenibacterium minor
GGTGAAGGGTTACGGACGGCGGCCGGCACTGGCCGAGCGTCTAGGCTGAGGGCCGCCGTCGGTAAGCCGCCCAAGGACGAACGCGCGGGGGTCGCCTCGCGCTATGGGGATTTGGCGAAACGGGCGAGCGCGCGGAGGCGCCGCGGCCAGTCCAGACTGGCGGACCCGTAGCCGGACGAGGCGTGAGATCGGTCAGCAGGTGATGCCATCGAGGTTCGCCGCCGCTGCCGGCAGGCGATGGTGCTGTGCCGGGCTCGCTGCGGACGATGCCGGACGCCGTGAGGGCGAGCGTGTCCGATGGCCGAAGCGGTGTCGCTTCGGCCCTGTGCTGGATCTGGCCGTGCCGGGTCACGGCGCCTTCATCCGGCTCTCCATCGGTGCGGGGGCGGAGCCCGGGCGCGGACCGTGCCCTCGAAGCTCTCGATCACCAGCATGCGCCCGCCGCAGCAGGGGCATGGGGTGCGGCGTTCCGCCGAAGAGGCCGGCTTGGGGGCCACGGGCGGTGCGGGGACGGCGAGCAACTCGCGGGCGCGGGCGATGTTGGCCTTGCACCGGCCCGTGGCGAGCAGGCCGTAGTGGCGGATGCGGTGGAAGCCCTT
>NZ_QYBB01000185.1 GCF_004137685.1 Lichenibacterium minor
CCCGCACCATCCGGGCGGTGACGAGCTCGCTCGAGCGCCTCAAGCTGTTGATGGAGGGCGCCGACACCGGGGCCTGACCCGGTGTCGCGTCCTCATCTGGAGATCGCCGACATCCTCCGCCGGCACGGTGCGGCCTGGCGCGCCGCCCAGGCCGGCCACGTCAGCCTCGACCAGCTCAAAGTGATGTCGGCCATCGAGACCTGCCGCACCGCCGCGCTCGGCGGCCACGTCGAGGCCTGCGAGGGCTGCCGCCACACCCGCGTCGCCTACAACTCCTGCCGCAACCGGCACTGCCCCAAGTGCCAGGGCGCGGCCGCGCGCGAGTGGCTGGCCGCGCGGGCGGCCGACCTGCTGCCCGTCGGCTACTTCCACGTGGTGTTCACGGTGCCGGCCGAGATCGCCGACATCGCCTTCACCAACAAGGCCCCGGTCTACGACCTGCTGTTCCGGGCGGCATCGGAAACCATGCTGACGATCGCCGCCGACCCGCGCCACCTCGGCGCTCGCATCGGCATCACGGCCGTGCTTCACACCTGGGGCTCGGCCCTGACCCACCACCCGCACGTCC
>NZ_QYBB01000186.1 GCF_004137685.1 Lichenibacterium minor
CGCGCCATCTGGGCGAGCCGCTGGATCGCGCCCTCGATGTCCTTGCCCGCCACCATCATCAGGTCGGCCATCTCGTCAACGATGACGACGATGTAGGGGAGCGGGGAAAGCTCCATCTCCTCCGTTTCGAAGATCGGCTCGCCCGTTTCGCGGTTGAAGCCGGTCTGGATCGTGCGGGTGATGACCTCGCCCTTCTCGGCCGCTTCCACCACGCGGGCGTTGAAGCCGTCGATGTTGCGCACCCCGACCTTGGCCATCTTCTTGTAGCGGTCCTCCATCTCGCGCACCGCCCATTTCAGCGCCACCACGGCCTTCTTGGGGTCGGTGACGACGGGGGTCAGCAGGTGCGGGATGCCCTCGTAGATGCTGAGCTCCAGCATCTTCGGGTCGATCATGATGAGCCGGCACTCTTCCGGGCGCATCTGGTACAGGATCGACAGGATCATGGTGTTGATGGCGACCGACTTGCCCGAGCCGGTGGTGCCGGCAACGAGCAGGTGCGGCATGCGGGCGAGGTCGACGATGACGCTTTCGCCGCCGATCGTCTTGCCGAGCGCGATGGCGAG
>NZ_QYBB01000187.1 GCF_004137685.1 Lichenibacterium minor
CGCGCCATCTGGGCGAGCCGCTGGATCGCGCCCTCGATGTCCTTGCCCGCCACCATCATCAGGTCGGCCATCTCGTCCACGATGACGACGATGTAGGGGAGCACCGACAGGCTCATCTCTTCCCGCTCGTAGACGGCTTCGCCCGTTTCGCCGTCGTAGCCGGTCTGCACCGTGCGGGTGATGCTTTCGTCGCGCGCCAGCGCTTCGGCCACGCGGGCGTTGAAGCCGTCGATGTTGCGCACCCCGACCTTGGACATCTTCTTGTAGCGGTCCTCCATCTCGCGCACCGCCCATTTCAGCGCCGTGACGGCCTTTTTGGGGTCGGTGACGACGGGGGTCAGCAGGTGCGGGATGCCGTCGTAGACGCTGAGCTCCAGCATCTTCGGGTCGATCATGATCAGCCGGCATTCTTCCGGCTTCAGCCGGTACAGGATCGACAGGATCATGGTGTTGATGGCGACCGACTTGCCCGAGCCGGTGGTGCCGGCGACGAGCAGGTGCGGCATGCGGGCGAGGTCGACGATGACGCTTTCGCCGCCGATCGTCTTGCCGAGCGCGATGGCGAG